>JAHJME010000043.1 GCA_018821435.1 Alphaproteobacteria bacterium | reverse complement strand
TTGCCTGCGGCCCCAGCGGCGGCCTGACGCCGCGGCTGTTCGCCCGCCTGCCCCTGCTGGCCGGCCGGTCGGCCCTGTCCGGGCTGCCCCCCGGCGGGCTGCGTCGGACCCAGCGGCATGCGGAAGGTGAAGCCCCAGCGAAGCTGGGCGGTGTCGCGGTGGTCGAAGTTCACCGGTCGGCTGTCGATCTGGATCAGGCGACCCGACGCATCGCGCAGGAAGCGCTCCGGGAACGCCGCCTCGATCTCGTTGGTGGCGGTGGGGAATGACGCGATGACGTCCTTGATCCGGGTCTGCACATAGTCGGCGGAGAAGGTGACGTCGGTCTTCTCGAAGGGCTTCAGCGTCAGGCCCAGCTTCATCACCGAACGGTTGTCGGCCTGCAGGCCCGGCGCGCCGCCTTCGATGCGGGTGACCTCCACCGTCTCGCCGGTGCGGAAGTCGAAGACCCGGACGCCGGGCGTGGCCTGCTCGGGCGCGCCGAGCTGCTGCACGGTGGGAGCGTTCTCCTCCTCGGTGAAGGAGGCGATGAACCGCACCGGCTTGATCGGCGTCCAGTTCACCCCATAGCCGTAGGTCGTGAGCGTGCCGAAGTCCGACAGGTCGTCGACCGCGACGTTCAGGTTGCCGGACAGGTCGCCGATGGCCGCGAACACGTCCTTCGTCCGGCTGGTCAGCGGCACGTCCAGGTTCGCCTGGAAGCTGCCCGTGTCGCGGGACAGGTCGCCCTCGCGCACCACGCCGGCGCGCAACGAGCGAGTGTCGAAGCTGGACGTCGATAGTCCCACCTTGAGCGTGGTCGAGACCGCGCCGGCGGCGATCCGCGCCAGCACGCCGTTGGTCACCAGCTCCACATCCCCGGACTGGGCGACCGAGCGCGACTTGTCGGTGAAGGCGACGCCCGCGACCTGGCGGTCGGTCGTGGTCCGCGTGTCGCTGTGGTCGGCGTTGGCGGTGAGCGACCAGCTCCAGCCCTTGATCGCCCCGTTCATCGTCCCGCCGGCGTGGGCGGCGACGGCGTCGGCGACCCGCTTCAGCGCGCTGGGGTCGGCCAGCGCGGCCAGCGACGTGGACGTGAGATTCGAGCCGAGCGGCAGGCCCAGCAGGTTCTCGTTGCGGCTGGCGTCGAACGACGCGTTCAGGCCGCCCGCGACGCCCTCCCGGATCGGCCGGTTGTAGGTCGCGGTCAGGGTGACGCTCTCCGAGTCCGGCGACAGGCTGCGGAAATTGGCGTCGCCGGTGGTGTTGGCGATGTCGCGGTCACTCTCGAGGACCGGCTGGCTCTTGGACACCTTGGCGTCGAGCAGCAGCCGGGTCTCCTGCTGGATGCGCAGCGAGTTGAGCTTGGCCTCGTAGACTTCGCCGTCCCCCTGGGTCGGCGTCTTGAAGCCGGCCTCGGCGGTGACCGCGCGGAAGCGGGGGCGCAGCACCATGTTGATGACCCGCTGGTCCGCCCGATAGCCGTACTTCAGCGAGACCTCCTCGGGCAGGATGTCGACGCGCATGATCGCCTCGGTGGGCAGGTCGCGGACCTCGACGAAGCTGGAGATGCGCTGGCCGTTGACCAGGATCACCGGACGGCCGTCGCCGCGGCCGCTGCTGGTCTGCGGGGCCAGGGCGGTGATCAGCTCGGAGACATTGCTGACGCCGTAGGCGCGGATGTCGCGCGGCGACAGGGTGATCTCGGGCGGAATGTCGCCGATCACCGACCCACGCGGTTTGGCCGACGACGTCACGACCAGCTCATCGACCTCGAAGGCTTCGTCGTCCGGATGCGCCTGCGCCGCCGCCTTGGGCGCCGAGGTGACGGCGTCCTGCGCGAACGCCGGTGTCGTCAGGGCGACCAGCACCAGGGCCGAAACGCCGGCGGAGAGGCGACGCTGGAGGGGGGAAAGCGATCTGGTCATGCGAACTCGGCACAGGGTGATTCGGGCGTGTTGGAAGAGCTCATAGCGCACTGTCCCCGACCCACCCTGAACGAGCCGGTTCAGGTTCGGTTTGGCTTGGGTGGGCTATGGAGGGGGCAGGAGGACCACGCGTTGCGCATCTTGCTGGTCGAGGACGACGGACCGTTGGCGGAGAGCCTCGCGAAGGCGCTTCGCAACGAACAGTTCGCCGTGGACGTCGCCGCCGACGGCGAGACCGGCGCCCATCTCGGCGCGTCCGAGACCTATGCCGCCGCCATCCTCGACCTGGGCCTGCCGAAGCAGGATGGGCTGAGCGTGCTGAAAAGCTGGCGCGAGCAGGGGCGGGTGCTGCCCGTCCTGATCCTGACCGCCCGCTATGGCTGGTCCGAGAAGGTCGAGGGGTTCAAGGCCGGGGCCGACGACTACCTCACCAAGCCCTTCCGCATCGAGGAGCTGGTGATGCGGATCCGCGCGCTGGTGCGCCGGTCGGCCGGCCACGCGGGTCCGCGCATCGCCTGCGGCCGCCTGAACTACGACGCGCAACTGGGTGGCTTCGAATTCGACGGGATGCCGCTCAGGCTGACCAGCTTCGAGTGGCGGGTGCTGTCCTGCCTGATCCTGCGCAAGGAAAACGTGGTCGAGCGCATGGACATCCTGGAACAGCTCTACGAAGGCGACGCCAGCGTCGACTCCAACTCGCTGGAGGTGATCGTCGGACGGCTACGCCGGAAGATCGGCCACGCCATGATCGAGACCGTGCGTGGACGCGGCTATCGGCTGACCGCCGGCGAGGCCTGATGCGCGCGCTGAACTCCATTCGCGGCCGGCTACTGCTGAGTGGCATGCTGTTCACCGCCGTGGCGGTGGTGATCGCCAGCCTGACGGTCACCTCGGCCCTGGACCGGTTCGCGCGGCGCAGCGTGGACGCGAGCCTGGAAGCTCAGATCGCCCTGCTGTCGAAGGCGGTCGGCGCCGACGGGACCCTGACCCGGGACAGGATCGAGAGCGTCGGCCCCTTCGCCCGCCCGGGCAGCGGGTGGGCCTGGACCATCACCGGACCGACCGGAAAGCTGCAGTCGCCGACGGTGACACCGCTGGACCCCAAAGCAGCCCTGCCGCCGGAACGCCGTGATCGGCCGAAGGGCGACCCACGCGGCTCCGACGCCGGCGGCCCTCGCGACGACGACCGGCGCGGGCGCGATGGGCATCGTCGCCGGTTCCGCAGCGGCGAGACCGAGACCTTCTATTTCCGCAGCGCCGGGATCGACACGACAACCGGCCCCGTGACCGTCACCGCGGGCGCCCCGCGCTATGTCCGCGACCGCATGCGCGAACAGGCGCTGAAGCCGTTGCTGCTGTCGCTGGCGGTGCTGGGCGTCGGCCTGCTCCTGGCGATGATCGCGCAGCTGGAGCTTGGCCTGCGGCCGCTGCGCCGGCTGGCCCAGTCGCTGGCCAGGGTCAGGGCGGGCGAGCAGTCGCGCGTGACGGACCCGCAGCCCAGCGAGCTGACGGCGGTGGTGACGGAACTGAACGTCCTGCTGGATCACAATGAAGAAGCCCTGGCCAAGGCCCGCGCCCATGTCTCGAACCTCGCGCATGGCCTTAAGACGCCGCTGGCGACCCTGTCGCTGCGGCTGGCCGAGCCGGGGCGCGATCCCGGCGGCAGCTTGGCGACCCTCATCGCCCAGATCGATGGAGCGATCGGCCATCACCTGGGTCGCGCCCGCGCCGCGTCGCCCGGCGCGCCGGGACAGCCCTCCATCCCGCTTCGCCCCAGGCTGGACGATCTCGTCGTGGCGCTCTCGCGCATCCATGCGGCGAAGGCGATCGGCTTCACGCTGGATGTTCCGGCCGACCTGCAGGTCAATTGCGACCCGCAGGACCTGGACGAGATGGCCGGCAATCTGCTCGACAACGCCTGCAAGTGGGCGGCGGGCGCCGTTCAGATCACGGCGCGCAAGGACGGCCGCCTGGTGGTCCTGACTATCGACGACGATGGCCCGGGGCTGTCGGAGGCGGCCGCCGTCGCCGCCCTGGTGCCCGGCCAGCGGCTGGACGAACAGCAGCAGGGCCATGGGTTCGGGCTGTCGATCGCCCGCGAACTGGCCGAACTCCATGACGGCAGCCTCGTCCTGACCCGCTCGCCGCAGGGTGGCCTGCGGGTGATCCTCTCGCTTCCAGCCAGCGTCCAGCCCTGAGCCCGGACGGCGCCACCATCGCGCTGGACAGGGCGGTCAGAGTGAATATGAATTCGTATTCATAAAAATGGGTGGGAGGAGAAGACATGCGGTTGATGCTTGGAGCTTTGGCGGCGGCGGCCTGGGTCGCGTCTGCCCACGCGGCCACGGACGTGGGCAACCGGCAGACCTGGCTGTCGCCCACTTACAACGCCGCGGCCTTCACCAATATGGAGGAGCTCTTCCCTTCCCGGCGCGTCGCGGCGGGCGGAAAGCTATTGGCGCTCACGCCGGCCGCGCTACCGTTGGTCCCGACCTACATGGTCGGCGGGCAGACCCGCACGGTCGACGACTTCATGGCCGGAAACCAGGCTACCGGTCTGCTGATCCTGAAGGGGCAGACGATCCTCTACGAGCGCTATGCGCGCGGCGCCGACGCCCAGACCCGTTTCGTCTCGTTCTCGATGGGCAAGTCCATCGTCTCGACGCTGATCGGCGAGGCGCTGGCCGAGGGCAAGATCGCCAGCCTGGACGATCCGATCGCCAAATACCTGCCCGACGTGAAGGGCGGGGCCTATGAGATCGCCACCATCCGCGACCTGCTGGAGATGTTGTCGGGCACCAGCTTCGACGAAGGCTACGCGCGGCCCGGTTCGCCCATCGCCCGGTTCATCGGCGTCTTCGCGGCGAACCAGGGCGGGCTCTACGACTTCGCCCGGGCCTTCCCGTCGGCGGGCAAGCCGGGGACGAAGTTCAACTACGCCAGCGCCGACACCGAAGTGCTGGGCGCGCTGCTCACCAAGGCGATCGGCGAGCCGATCTCCGACTATCTCTCGCGTAAGGTCTGGGCGCCGATGGGGGCCGAGAGCGACGCCCGCTGGCTGCTGGATGCGCCGGGATCGACCGGTCACGAGGTCGCGGCGGGCGGCGTCCTGGCCCGCTTGCGGGACTACGGTCGTTTCGGCCTGCTGTTCGCCCGCAAGGGCGAGTTGAACGGGCAACGGATCGTTCCGTCCGACTGGGTGGCGGCGGCGACGCGGCCTAACCGCCCGCAGGTGGCCTATGGCGCGCTGGGCACGAATACGCCCTACGGCTACGGCTATCAGTGGTGGCTGGCGCCGGGCGGAGAGGGCGTGTTCGTGGCGATCGGAATCTACGGCCAGTACCTCATCGTCGACCCCAAGCGCGACCTGGTGATCGTCAAGACCGCGGCCTGGCCGGCGGCCGGCGACGGCCCCCGCGCCGAGGAGACCCTGGCCTTCTACAAGGGCGTGGCCGACGCGTTGGATCGTCGAGGGGGCAAGTGACCCCACGCACCACCCAGCTCTCGCCCCGCAAGGCGCCGCTGCAGGCGCGCGCCCTGCTGAGCATCGAGAAGATCCTGGCCGCGGCCCACGTCGTGCTGCGCCGCGATGGCGCGGTGGCGACGACGGCCACCTCCATCGCCGCCGAGGCGGGCGTGGCCGTGGGATCGCTCTACCAGTACTTCCCCAACAAGGAGGCGGTGATCCTGGCGCTGTACGAGCGTCGGCTGGCCGAGCTGCGGGCGTTCGTCGCCGAGACCCACCCCGAAGGCGAGGATTGGCGCGCCGCCCTGACCGGCTGGGTCGTGGCGATCAAGCGCCGCGAGCTTGAACTAGGCTTCGACTTCGCGCTTTTCGACGCGGTCTACCACTTTGCGTTGTTGTCGCAGGCAGCTTCCGGCCATGCTCAGGAGATGGCCGGCGCGTTGACCGAGCGGCTGC
This sequence comes from Alphaproteobacteria bacterium, assembly GCA_018821435.1. Taxonomy (GTDB): domain Bacteria; phylum Pseudomonadota; class Alphaproteobacteria; order Caulobacterales; family Caulobacteraceae; genus Phenylobacterium. Next base: position 45,107 of record JAHJME010000043.1, on the reverse strand, counting down.
GGGAGCTGGGCTCCGACTGGCCTGACGCGGCGTTGTTCGACCTAGCTTTGAACGCCTTCTACCTCAACGCCTCGACCTGGCTCTACTGGCGCGCGGTCGGTCACTACGAACCCGCGGCGATCGGTCGCCTGGCCGCCGCGGTCGTGGCCGTCGTCGCACCCGCGATGAAGGACAATCGGCCCGCATAAGGCGCCGCCGTGGCGGCTCAGGCCATTCCACCGCCGAGTGTGAGCGGCAATTACAACCTTGCAGTTTCGTGCGTCAGATTGCGCCCTTCGATTGTTGTTAACTTCGGCCTGCATACGCTCTGCAGACGCCAGGAGGGGCGCACCGATGTCGATCTCGACCGCTCGGACCACAGGACGACTCGCCGCGGAACTGAGCACCCTCGAGGCCTCGCTCGCGGACTACAGCAGCGCGGAGGCGGCGATGCGATTGCGGGCCATGACCGAGCTGGGTGAACTGCTCGACACCGACGGATTGCTTGACCTTTTGCGACAGGCCGCAGCCTCGACAAGCGAATTTCCGGGTGAAATTACAACCCCTGGTCATCGTGGGGTGGGCCGGTTCACTCGCTTCCGCTAGATAGGGATTCTCATTCCCCGGACGACACAGCGTCCGCAGGCGCTGCGTTGATGGCCACCCAGAAGCACAAGCCGCGAAACGGCGAACTCGATGTTGCGCTCGGACACCACATCCGGGACTTGCGACGCGTGCTGGGCGACACCCAGGCCGGCCTCGGTGCGAAAGTCGGCCTGACGTTCCAGCAGATCCAGAAGTACGAGAACGGGGCCAACCGAATCTCGGCTCTGATGTTGATCAAGCTCGCCGAGGCGCTGAACACCACCCCGACCGAAATCCTGCGCAGCGTCGATGGTGAAGCCGCCGCGCCGGCAAGTTCGACGGAAGCAGAGCGCCTTCTCGATGCTTTCAACCGGATCAGTTCGCCTGAAACCAGGGCGTCTGTTCTCAGGATCGTGACCGCGCTCGCCGCGGACTGACCCGGAAAACGTCTTCTGTGCGTGTTTGCCGCAGTCGACGTAAAACATGTTTAACCCACTTGCCCACAATCTAATGGGGCATTTCACACCTAAATGGGGTGTGACCAAGGGGGTTGGACCATGAAGAAAACTGTTGCGATCGCCGCCTTCGCCGCCAGCGTGGCGTGCTCCAGCGCCGCCCACGCCGCCACCGCGACCGGCACGCTGACGGTTCAGGCGACCGTGTCGGACGCCTGCTCCGTCGCCGACTCGACACTGACGTTCGGCGCGGTGAACCCGAACAGCGGCGTCATTATCCCGGTGACCACCAACATCAATGTCACCTGCACGCTGGGCACGTCGTTCTCGGTCGGCCTGGGCGACGGCTCCAACGTCAGCGGCGGCAACCGGCGGCTGCGTCGCGGCGCCACCAGCGACTACCTGCGCTACGAACTCTACAAGGACCTGCTGATGACGGCGCGCTTCGGCGACACCGGTTCCAGTGACCGCGCCGCGGGCCTGGGCCTGGGCATCGCGGCTACGCCGGTGCTGGTCTACGGGGCTATCCCGTCCTCGCAGACCGCGGCCAGCGGCTCCTACGCCGACTCCGTTCAGATCACCCTCTACTACTGAGGCTCGCGATGATCCTGCGAGCCATCCCGGCGCTCGTGGCCGGCGCGTTGCTCCTCGCGGGCAGCGGCGTCGCCCAGGCGGGCGCGCTCTCGGTCTCTCCGGTGCTGCTGGAGATGTCGGCCAAGCGCCCGACGCGGACGCTGGAGATCTCCAACCCCAGCGATCAGCCGGTGAACGTGCAGCTTCGCGTGTTCGCCTGGGCCGGCGGCGGTACGGAAGAGCACTATGCGCCGACCCAGGACATCGGCTTCAGCCCGCCGATGTTCGAACTCGCACCCGGCGCCCGCCAGGTCGTGCGGCTTGCGGCCCGCGTCACGCCGACACGGGAAATGGCCTACCGGCTGTTCGTCGACCAGATCCAGACCGCGCCGCCGGAGGGTGGGATCAGCATGCCGGTGCGAATGGCGCTGCCGCTGTTCCTGTCGCCCGATGGCGGTGGGAAGACCGCCGTCGCCTGGCGCATCGAGCACGACCCCGAGGGGGCGCTGCTGGTGGCGCGCAACGCCGGCGATCGTCGCCTGCGCGTCACCGAGCTCGGGCTGGAAAGCGCGGCCGGGTCACAATCCGTGGAGCGCGGCCTGGCCGGCTACGTTCTGGCGGGGCAGGAACGCGCCTGGCGTCTGAAAAACATAAATAATTCCAGCCGGATCGTCGTGACCGCCGTCACCGATCAAGGCAACATTCGCGCCGAGATCGGCCCGGACTGACCCATCATGCGGGGCTGGATCAAACGCCTGGCGATCGCCACGGCTGCGGCCCTTGCTGCCTGCATGCCCGCGCGCGCGGACCCGATGTTCGCCTCGGTCTCGCTGAACGGCGCCGACACGGGCGCGGTCGTCAGCTTCGAGCGATCGGGCAATGCGCTGTTCGTCCCGTGGCGTGAATTGAAGCGGCTGGGACTGCAGGTCGATCCCCCCGCCGGCGCCAATGGCGACAGCCCGGTCGAACTGGCCCGCGTTCCCGGCCTGAAATACAGCATCGACACCCAGAACCAGGCCGTCGCGCTCGATGCCGACGCCGCGCTGCTGCCGCACCGGACGCTGGGGGTGGCCCAGGCGGCGTATGCGAGGCCCGATCCGGCCGCGTGGGGCGCCGCGATCGACTACGCGGTGAATATCCAGGGCTCGAACGGCTGGGCCGGCGGCCAGGCGCGCATTTTCGGACCCATGGGCGTGGTGACCAACGGCTTCGTCGCCACGGCCACGCGCCGTGGTGTCGCCTATCGGCGTCTGGAGACCAACCTCGTCCTGGACGATTACGATCGCGGTCGCAGCCTGACGATCGGCGACTTCGTCTCCGGCAATTCGTCGTCCGGACGCGCCGTGCGCGCGGCGGGCGTGCGGCTGGCGTCGGATTCCGGCCTGCGACCCGACCTCTTCACCCAGCCGCTGATCGAGATTTCCGGCGAAGCGGCCCTGCCGTCCACGGTGGAGCTGTTCGTGGACGGCGTGCGGCGTTATCGCGCGACCGCCGATCCCGGGCGCTTCACCGTGCAGACGCCGCCGATGGTGAACAGCCGCGGCGAGCTCAGCCTGGTGGTCACAGACGCCCTGGGCCGGCAAACGGTGGTCACGCGGCCGTTCTATACGACCTCCAGCCTCCTGAGGGCGGGGGCCGACGACTATGCCGTGGACGCCGGCTGGCTGCGCGAAGGCTACGCCACGGTCGACGACCGCTATGCCGAGGCCTTCGCCGCCTTCGGATTCCGGCGCGGAATAACCAACAACCTCACCTTGGAAACGCATGGGGAGGTGACCGGGAAGCTACGGGCGGCCGGCGTGGGCGCTGTCGCGGCGCTTAAGCGCGCCGTCCTGCTGAACGCGGCCCTGGACGTCTCCGACGGAGAGGCGGGCCAGGGCGCCCGATTGCGGGTCTCCGCGCGTCGCGAGGCGGCCGCCTACGGGCTGTGGGCCACCTACGAGGGGCGCACGGCGGGCTTCCGCGAGTTGGGCCGACGACAACCCGACGATACGCCCGGCCAGGACATCCAGGTGGGCGGGGCGCTCCGCGGCGACCGCTGGGGCGATCTTTCGCTGACCTATAACCGCCGCGACAGTCGGGGCGAGGAATATGGGCTGGCGACCGCCGCCTGGTCCGGCCAGTTCCGCCGCTTGAACCTTTACGCCAGCGCCACCTTCGCCCGCGACCGCTACGGAGGCCGCACGGTGGCGTTCGGCTTTACCGCGCCGCTTGGCGGCGGGAGCGGTCTGGCGTCCGCCAGTATCGACAGCGCCGGCGGCGGTCGGGTCACCGCGCAGGCCTCTCAACCGCCACCCGATGGCCAAGGCTGGGGCTGGCGTGCGGGGGGCGACCGATCCCTCGACACAGGACGCATGCGTGGAGACGGAGAGGTACGTTACGTCTCGCCGGTGGGCGAAGCCGCGCTGGGCGTGGCGGCGGACCGCCAGGGCGCGTCGCTGCGCGCCTATGCCTCGGGCTCTGTGGTCTGGCTGGGCGGTAGGCCGCGCTTGGCGCGGTCCAGTGGCGACGCCGTCGCCCTGGTCGAGACCGGCGAGCCGGGCGTGGAGCTGATGGTGGAGAACCGATCGGCCGGGCGCACCGGCCGCGACGGCTCCCTGCTGCTGGTCAATCTGCCGGCGCAGGCGTCCAGCCGCATCGAGATCGCCGCCGAGAGCGTCGACATGGACGCCAGCATCGCCACGGAGGACGTCGTCATCCGGCCCAGGCGGCGCGGCGCCGTGCGGGTCAGCCTGCCGATCCGCCGGACCGTCAACCTGCAGGCCCAGGTCACGGACGTGACCGGCCGACACCTGCCCGTGGGGGCGCCGGTGCGCCTGAACGGCCGCCCCGCGGGCTTCGTGGGCTTCGACAGCTGGATCTACCTCGAGGATGTGAGGAGCGAGAATGTCATCGAAATCGAGCTGGCGGAGGGCGCCTGCCGCTTCCGCCTGGCGCCGGCGGCTCCGCCGGGCGGCGTCCTTCCACCCCAGGTCTGTGCTGCGGGCGATCCTGGCGGGGGGCTTCGGCGCGCTGGCGCTGATGATCCCGACCCTCGCGCTCGCGTCGCTGAGCTGCACCGTGACGACCCTGCCGGTGGCGTTCGGGGCCTATCGGTCCTCCGACTCCGGTCCGAAGACCGGCCGGGGGGAGGTGACGGTCAAGTGCACCTGTACCGGCTTCGACTGCCTGGCCTTCTCGTACGGCTTGAACGTTCAGTCCGGCGGCTCGGGTTCGGTGACCGCCCGCCGGATGACGCGCCAAGGCGGGACCGAGACACTCAACTATCAGCTCTACGTTGACGCGCTCTACCTGAGCCCGTGGACCAGCTCCCAGACCCAGCTCTACCTGCTGACGCAGATGGGCGTGGGCCAGACGGTCTACGTCTACGGCCGCATCCCGGCGGGGCAGGGGGTTCGGGTCGGCGACTACACCGATGCTCCCGGCATCCTCATCACCTACTGAAAACAACCAGTAGGGGTGTAACGGTTCAGCGCCGCCGCCTCATTATGAGTAGCTGCGTCGGATTGGCGCGACGTTGGGATTACGCTCTCCGTACGAGGGCGGTGATTGCCCGGGTGTCGCCGGAAACATCGATATTCGAACACAAATTCTTAAGGCTCGTCGCGCTCAAGTTGCACAACTAAACGAAACAATTAGCGGGGTCCTCGTCATGCAACTCAAGACCGAACTACGCGGCGTTGTGCTCGCCAGTTTCCTGACTTTGGGCGCCTGCAGCACCGGCGGCCACGGCTTCTACGCGGCGGGCTCGGCCACCGCCGGCGCGCCCGCCGAAGGCGACGGCGCCGGCACGTCCAGCGCCGCCACCGAGACAACCACCGTGGCCAAGTCCGGCGTGATCAAAGAACCGCCGATGAGCAAGGAAGATGCGGCCTCCGGCGGCGGCGGCGGCGGCGGCGGCGGCAGCGGTGGCGGTGGCGGTGGCGGTGGCGGCCAGCCGTCCACGCCCCCCAAGACCGGCAGAGCCTCGACCCTGGCCGACACGGCCGATCTCGCGAAGGATCTCACCGGCGGCCTGCTCGCGGTGACCGGCAACGCCGTCCTGGTGACCGGCCAGCAAGTGGCCCCCACGCCGGCGGCCGGCGGCCTGATCCAACAGGTGGCCAACGAGGTCGGCACGACCCTGGTCAACACCGACCGCGGTCTGCAAGGCCAAGCCGCGAGCGGCCTCGGTGGTGAAGTGGGCACGGCGGTCGGCCAAGTGGCCGGCGGCGTGGTGACCACCGTCGACAAAGCGGCCACCGTCAATATCGGCGGCACGACCGTCACCGGCTCCGGCGCGACCACGCCCGTCGCGGTGAACGTCGCCGCCGCCCAGCCCAGCCAGGGCAGCGCGGCCACCGTCAATGTGCTCAGCGGCAACCAGACCGCGACCATCGCGCTGGGGACGCCCACCAATGGGGCGACGCCTCTCGCCACGAACGGAACCGCCACCACACTGGTCGGCGTCCAGACGGCGGCCGGCTCGGTCACCGGCGGCGGTACGGCCCTGGTCGGCCTGAACGTCGGCGCGACCCAGCCCACCCAGGGCACGCTGGTCACCGCCGGCCTCGCCAGTAACGGTCAGCCCGTCTCCGTCTCTGTCGGTTCGCTGCTGCCCACCACGGGCGCCGGCGGCGATCTCGGCGCCGCGGTCACCACCGTTGTCGGCGGCGCGACCGGCACGGTGAACCAGGTGCTGTCGGGCGGCTCGGCTGCGAGCGGCCTGGCGGGCGCCATCAACGGCGCGGTCGCGCCGGTCCTTTCCGGCGGAAACCCCCTCGGCGGCGCCAGCGCGCTGGTTACGCCGATCGTCAATGGCGGCGGCACGGTCACGCCGACGGTCAACACACTGATCCCCACGGTCGTTCAGACGGTCAACGCCGGCTCGGCCGCGGCGACCAGCGCCGTGAACTCGGCCCTGACCGGCGCCGTGGCCACGGTCGCGCCGACCATCAACGCCCTGGTCCCGACTACGGTGCAGACGGTGAACACCACGGTGGCCACGGCCACGGCGGTGGTCGCGCCGACGGTGACCGCGATCATCCCGACGACGGTCGTCACCTCCCCGACCGTGGTCGTGGCCCCGGTGATCACCCCCGTGGTCGCCCCTGTCGTGGCCCCGGTGATCGCACCGATCGTTACCGCGGTGGTCGCGCCCGTCGTCGCGCCGGTCGTCACGACCGTGACCGCGATCCTCCCTGCCACCGGCCTCGGCCTTTTCCGCCACTAACGGATTTTCCGATGCAACGACTTATCGGGCTGCTGACCCTCCTCCTCGGGCTCTTCGTCTGCGCCGCGGCGCAGGCCCAGAGCGGGTCGATGATCATTGACCGCAGCCGGCCCGATCGGGCGCCGGCGGCGACTGCGGCTGTCCCCAGCACCGCCGTCGCCGCCGGGAACGTCCGGGGCGATCCAGGCGCCGTCGACGCCTTCGTCTTCCAACGGCTCGAGGTGGCGGGCTCGTCCCTGCCTCAGGCGCCGTTCGCCGACGCGGCGAAGCCCTACGTCGGTCGCAAGGTCTCGCGCGCCGACCTGATCAAGCTCTCCGACGCGGTGGGCGGCGTCTACGCCAGGTCCGACATCGCGCTCTACACGATCCTTGTGCCCCAGCAGACCTTCGCGAACGGCGTGGTCCGCGTCCGAGTGGTTGAGGGTTACGTTGCGGCCGTCGACCTGAAGGACCAGCCCGGCCGCCCGCCCTCCGACCTCAGCCGCCTCTACGCCGAGGCGCTGCAGGCCCAGCAGCCGCTGCTGAAGTCCACCCTCGAGCGCCAGCTGGGACTGATGCGCGACATTCCGGGCGCCCAGCCCGACGTCCAGATCCTGCAGGGCGACAAGCCGGGCGCGGTGCGCCTGGCCGTTACCCCCAAGACCCGCCGCTTCGAGGGCACGCTGGCCGTCAACAGCCGTGGCGCGTCCATGCTTGGCAGCACCCAGGTCGAACTGGGCGGCCACGTGAACAGCCTGTTCCGCGAGGGCGACCGCACCGACATCACCTTCGCCTTCCCGACGGAGCTGGAGCGCTTCCAGTACGTCGGCGTCGGCCATAGCCAGCGGGTCGGCAAATACGGCACGTCGATCGCCGCCAACGTGGGCTATCTGCGCACCAAGCCCGACCTGAACGGTTTCGACCTCAAGGGTACGGCCAAGACGGCCGGCCTGACGGTCGTCCATCCGGTGCTGCGTTCGAACCAGAAGAACCTCTACGCCACCGCAGGCCTGGACGGCCTGAACAGCGACAACGCCCTGTTCGGTCGCCAGATCAGCCAGGAGCGGACGCGCACCTTCCGGGTCGGCGCGACCTACACCTCCCAGACCGCGACGACCGTCGCCACGGCCAACGCCACGCTCAGCAAGGGCTTGGACGCCCTGGGCGCCCGCATGGCCGACCCGACCCAGAGCCAGGCCGATTTCACCAAGGTCTCGGGCCAGTTCACCCGCGCCATCTACGGCAAGCGTTACGCGCTGCGCCTGGCGACGGCAGGCCAGTACACCGGTGATCGCCTTCCGGCCTCGGAGAAGTTCGCGGTGGGTGGGGCGCAGTTCGGCCGGGCGTTCGCCTCGGCGGTGATCAGCGGTGATAGTGGTTATGCGGCCTCGGCGGAATTCGCCCTTCGCCGTCCGGCCACCGCCAAGCCCCTGGCCGGTTCGGAAGCCTATGTGTTCGCCGACTACGGCCAGGTCACCCAGACCTCGAAGCGCTCGCCCTTCCGTGACGACGAGGTAGCCTCGGTCGGCGGCGGCGTTCGTCTGGCGGTGATCCCGAAGGCGATCGTCGAGTTGGAAGCCGCCAAGGCGGTCAACGACGTCTCGTCGCGGCGCGGGAACCGTCCGCTGAAGCTGATGGTGAACTTCCGCTCCGCCTTCTAGCGTCGGGCGCGGGCGCGGAGCATCGTCCCAGCCCGCGACCCTCGCGCCTAACGGCGTAGGGTCAGGCCAGCAGGCTCATGGCCCACTGGATCACCACCGCGGCGGCGGCGAGGGCGCCCAATGCGCAGGTGAAGCATACGGCGCCTTCCGCGAGGGTCTTCGGTGCGTGACGGTGTGCGGGCTCGTGCAGGGACATCCAAGAATTCCTCCTTCGCGCCGGTCTGCTCTCGAGGGCAGATCATCCGCGAAGACAGGAGCATGCGCCAAGGTTTGCGCCTTGACCAGAGGAGTCCTGTCACACCTGCGTCACACCCTAGCTCGTGCGGTCGTCGCAGGGCTCGGACAGCAGATGCCGCAGGGTGGAGCGCAGAACCCGCGAGATCGCCGCCCGATCCCCGTTGGGGTTGTTCACGCCGCGCATCGTCATGCCCTCGAACAGCATGCTGATGACCTCGCCGCGGGCGATCTGCTCGGCCTCGTCGCATCCGGGTGGCATGACCTCGCGCAGCAACTCCTGCTGCATCAGGCGCTCCTCGGCGTCGGCGGATTGCAGGATGGCCCCGACATTGGGATTGCGCGCGGCCTCGGCGACCACCTCGAGGGTCAAAGCGGCGCTTTCCGCCTCGTACAACTCGTCGATGGCGGTGGAGCATTTGGTCAGGATCGCCTCGAGCACGGGCAGGTCGCCGTCCCTGATCTCGGTGTATCGGTCGCGCATCTCGGCCATGTCGCGCGCGACGATGGCGGCGATGATCGCTTCCTTGTTCTCGAAGTAGCGGTAGATCTGTCCCACGCTCATGCCGGCCGCATGCGCGATCTCGGCCATGCTGGCGCCGTGGAAGCCCGAGCGGCGGGCGCAGGCCGAGGCGGCATCGACGATCTGCTGGCGACGCGCCTCCACGTCCATCCGCTTGCCGGCGGGGTCACTCATAAAAAGCCATTGTGCGTTGCAACAAAATCCACCTGTACTGGATTGACTTAGAGGAAGCGTCCCTTTAGTCAGGTCGTTGAGAATGAACGTTCATTCTCATTGTGTCTCTGCAGGGTTTTGTCAAGGCCACGGCCCTCGATATTCCTGCTCCCGGGTACTGAAATGCGCAGATTTATCCCCACCGGCGGCGCCCTCGCGCTGGCTCTTCTCCTGTCGGCCTGCGGCGCAAAGGCGCCGGGCGGACCCGATCCGAACGCGCCCGCACCGGTCGGCGTGATCGTCGTCCGGACCGAGCCCGTGAACCTGACCATGGAGCTGAGCGGGCGGACGTCTGCTTCGCTGGTGTCCGAGGTGCGGCCGCAGGTGAACGGGGTGATCAAGGCGCGTCTGTTCCAGGAGGGCTCCAACGTCCGGGCCGGGCAGGCGCTCTACCAGATTGATCCCGCGACCTACCGCGCCAGCCTCGACAGCGCCAACGCCGCCCTGGCCCAAGCCCAGGCGACCGCCACCTCGGCGAAGCTGAAGGCCGACCGTTACAAGGAGTTGGTGGCGATCAACGCCGTCAGCAAGCAGGACAACGACGACGCCCAGGCCGCCTCGCAATCGGCGGCCGCGAACGTCCAGGCCCAGCGTGCTGCGGTGCAGCAAGCGCGCATCAATCTCGACTACACCAAGGTCGCCGCCCCGGTCTCCGGCCGGATCGGCAAGTCTTCGGTGACCCCGGGCGCCCTGGTCACCGCCAACCAGGTCGAACCCCTGGCGACCGTCCAGAACCTGGACACCATCTATGTGGACGTCACCCAGTCCGCCGCAGACCTGCTGAAGCTTCGCGCCGCCATGGCGAAGGGCGCCGTGGGCCCCCCGACCTCGGCGCAGGTGCGGCTGATCCTGGAGGACGGCTCGCTCTACCCGATCGCCGGCCGTCTGGCGTTCTCGGACATCACCGTGGACGCGGGCACCGGGTCGGTGGGCCTGCGGGCGGTGTTCCCGAACCCCAACGGCGTCCTGCTGCCTGGCCTCTACGTTCGCGCGCGGCTGGACCAGGGCGTGGCGACCTCCGGCATCCTGGTGCCGCAGCCCGGCGTCAGTCGCGATCCCAAGGGCGGGGCGACGGTCTATGTGGTCGGCGCGGACGGCAAGGCGCAGCTGCGCCCGATCTCGGTTTCGCGCACGGTGGGAGACAAGTGGCTGGTCACGGCCGGCCTCAAGGCCGGCGAACGGGTGATCGTCGAGGGCCTGCAGAAGGTGCGTCCGGGCGGCGCGGTGAAGCCTGCCGTCATCGGCGCGACGGCGCGCTAGGACCAGGTCATGATCTCACGCTTCTTCATCGACCGGCCGATCTTCGCCTGGGTCATCGCCATCGTCATCATGATGGCCGGCGCCCTTTCGATCTCCTCGCTGCCGATCGCCCAGTACCCGGATATCGCCCTGCCGCAGGTGGCGATCAACGCCGTCTATCCCGGCGCTTCGGCCAAGACCGTCGAAGACAGCGTCACCCAGGTCATCGAGCAGAAGATGAAGGGCCTGGACGGCCTGGAGTACATCAGCTCGGCCAGCGACGGCACGGGCTCGGCGACGGTCACGCTCACCTTCAAGGGCGGCACCGACATCGACATCGCCCAGGTGCAGGTCCAGAACAAGCTGCAGACGGCCACGGCCCTGCTGCCGCAGGAGGTCCAGCAGCAGGGCCTGAGCGTGGTGAAGTCCACGCGCAACTTCCTGCTGATCGTCAGTCTCGTCGCCAGCGACGGCAAAGCCACCAACTCCGACCTGGCCGACTACATGGCCGCCAATCTGCAGGACCCGATCAGTCGCGTCGACGGCGTGGGGGATGTGCAGCTCTTCGGCGCGCAGTACGCCATGCGCATCTGGCTGGACCCCGAGAAGCTGACGGCGCGCAGCATGACCCCGGCCGACGTGATCACCGCGATCCGCGCCCAGAACGCCCAGGTCTCGGCCGGCCAGTTAGGCGGTACGCCGTCCACGCCCGGCACGGTCCTGAACGCCACCATCAGCGCCCAGGCGCGCCTGCAGACGCCGGCGCAGTTCGAAAACATTATCCTCAGGGACACCGGCGGCGGCACGCACGTCTATCTCCGCGACGTGGCTCGCGTCGAGCTGGGCGCCGAGAACTACAACTCGCTCTCCAAGCTGAACGGCAAGTCGGCGACCGGCCTGGCCATCAAGCTGGCCCCCGGCGGCAATGCGCTGCAGACCGCCGACGCGGTGAAGGCCAAGGTCGCCGAGCTGTCCAAGGATTTCCCGCCTGGCATCGAGTACACGATCCCCGTCGACTCCACGCCCTTCGTGAAGCAGTCGATCGAAGAGGTCGTGAAGACCTTGGTCGAGGCCGTGGTCCTGGTCTTCCTGGTGATGTTCCTGTTCCTGCAGAACTGGCGCGCCACTCTGATCCCGACCATCGCCGTGCCGGTGGTCCTGCTGGGCACCCTCGGGGTGCTGGCGGTGTTCGGCTACTCCATCAACACCCTCACCATGTTCGGCCTGGTGCTGGCGATCGGCCTGCTGGTCGACGACGCCATCGTGGTCGTCGAGAACGTCGAGCGCGTGATGCAGGAGGAGGGCCTTTCGCCCAAGGACGCCGCGCGAAGATCCATGGACGAGATCACCGGCGCGCTGGTCGGCGTGGCGCTGGTCCTGGCCGCGGTGTTCGTGCCCATGGCCTTCTTCGGCGGATCGCAGGGCGTGATCTATCGCCAGTTCTCGGTCACCTTGGTCACGGCCATGGCGCTGTCGGTGCTGGTCGCCCTGGTGCTGACGCCCGCGCTCTGCGCGACCCTGCTCAAGCCCGCCGACAAGGATCACCACACCAGCAAGCGCGGCTTCTTCGGTTGGTTCAACCGCAACTTCGATCACGCCAGCCACCGCTATCAGGGCCAGGTGCAGTCGATGCTGGGCAAGGGCGGCCGCTGGATGGCGGTCTACGCCGCCATCGTCGTGGTGATGGCCCTGCTGTTCATGCGCCTGCCGACGGCCTTCCTGCCGGAAGAGGATCAGGGCCAGATCATCACCCTGGTTCAGCTGCCGCCGGGCGCCACCGAGGAACGCACCCAGGCGGTGCTGAAGCAGGTGTCCGACTACTATCTGAAGGACGAGGCGGAGTCGGTCGAGGCCGTCTTCACCATCTCGGGCTTCAGTTTCTCGGGCGCCGGCCAGAACGCAGGCTTGGCCTTCGTACGGACGAAGGGCTTCGGCGAGCGAAAGGCCTCCGACCGGAAGGTTCAGGCGATCGCCCAGCGCGCGATGCAGAAGTTCGGCCAGATCCGCGACGCCCAGGTGTTCGCCGTGGTTCCCCCTGCGGTGCCCGAACTGGGCACCTCGTCCGGCTTCGACTTCCAGCTCCAGGACACCGGCGGCGTCGGTCACGAAGCCCTCATGGCGGCGCGTAACCAGTTGCTCGGAATGGCCGGGGCCGAGAAGACCCTGGTGGGCGTGCGCCCGAACGGCCAGGACGACACGCCCCAGTTCGTCATCGATGTTGACCAGGCCAAGGCCGGCGCCATGGGCCTGACCACGGCCGACATCAACGCGACCCTCTCCACCGCGCTGGGCGGCAGCTATGTGAACGACTTCATCGACCGCGGTCGGGTGAAGAAGGTCTTCGTCCAGGCCGACGCGCCATTCCGCATGACGCCCGAGGACCTCGATCGCTGGTACGTACGCAACGGCGCGGGCCAGATGGCGCCGTTTTCGTCCTTCGCCTCGACCCATTGGGCGGTCGGCTCTCCGCGTCTGGAGCGCTACAACGGCCTGCCGTCCGTGAATGTCCAAGGCTCACCGGCCCCTGGCCAGAGCTCGGGCCAGGCGATGGCCAAGATGGAGGAACTGGCGGCCAAGCTGCCGCCGGGCATCGGCTACGAGTGGACCGGTCTGTCGCTTCAGGAGCGGGAAGCGGGCGCCCAGGCGCCGGCGCTGTACGCCATCTCGATCATCGTGGTCTTCCTGCTGCTGGCGGCGCTGTACGAGAGCTGGACCATCCCGCTGTCTGTGATCCTGGTGATCCCGCTGGGGGTCATCGGGGCGGTGCTCGCCACCTCGCTGCGGGGGTTATCGAATGACATCTACTTCCAGGTGGGCCTGCTCACGACCATGGGCCTGGCGGCGAAGAACGCCATTCTGATCGTGGAATTCGCCAAGGATCGTCATGAGGGCGGCGCCAGCCTGATCGATGCGACGCTGGAAGCCGTCCGCATCCGTCTGCGGCCGATCATCATGACCTCGCTGGCCTTCGTCTTCGGTGTGCTGCCGCTGGCGATCTCCAACGGGCCCGGCTCGGGCAGCCAGCACGCGATCGGCACCGGTGTGATCGGCGGCATGGTCTCGGGCGTGGCCCTGGCGATCTTCTTCGTGCCCCTGTTCTTCGTCCTGGTGCAGCGCCACCTCGGCCGCAAGGCCGACCCCAAAGCGCCGCCCGAGGCCGCGCCCCAAGAGGCTGTCTGAGATGCGTTCTCTCCTCGTGGCCCTGATGGCCGCCACGGCGCTTGGCGGCTGCACGCTGGCGCCCCGCTATGAGCGGCCGGTCCTGCCGGTCGGCTCTAGCTGGCCCACCTCGACGCCGACCGAGACGTCGAATGTGTCCGGCGCCGACCTGGCCTGGCGCGACGTCTTCCAGGACCCGCGCCTGCAGGCGGTGATCGCGCTGTCGCTGGAGCAGAACCGCGACCTGCGCGTGGCGGTGGCCAACATCGAGCAGGCCCGCGCCCAGTACCGCATCCAGCGCGCGGACCTGCTGCCCGGCATCAACGCCAACGGCAGCTACACCCGCAGCAGCCAGCCCGCGGGCGCCGCCATCCCCGGCCAGACCGGCAGCTTCAAGCTGGACCAGTACACGGTCAGCGCCGGCTTCTCGGCCTATGAGCTGGACCTGTTCGGCCGGGTCCGCAGCCTGAGCAACGCAGCGCTGCAGTCGTTCTTCGCCACCGAGGAGAACCGGCGCGCGGTGCAGATCAGCCTGATCTCCGAGGTCGCCAACGCCTACCTCACCCTGGCCGCCGACCAGGATCTGCTGGCGATCACGCTGGACACCCTGGCCAGCCGCGAGGCCGGCCTCGACCTCAATCGCAAGCGCTTCGAAGCCGGCGCGGCCTCCGAGCTGGACCTGCGCCAGGTCGAGACGTTGGCCGAACAGGCCCGTAGCGACGCCGCCGTGGCCAAGGCCCAGGTCGAGCGCGACCGCAACGCGCTGCGCCTGCTGGTCGGCGCCGAGGTTCCGGCCGCGCAACTGCCGCAGGGCGACCTGAAGGCCGTGGGCGTGCTGGCCGACATTCCGGCGGGCCTGCCGTCGGAGGTCCTCACCCGTCGCCCCGACGTGCGCGCCGCCGAGCATACGCTGCAGGCCCGCAACGCCAATATCGGCGCGGCCCGCGCGGCGTTCTTCCCGCGCATCACGCTCACCGGCTCTGAAGGGTCGGTCAGCCCGGACCTGAGTGGCCTGTTCGGCTCGGGCACGCGCACCTGGAGTTTCGCACCGCAGATCGTGCTGCCGATCTTCGCCGGCGGCGCCAATATCGCGAACCTGAAGGGCGCCGAGGCGCAACGCGACGCGGCCGTCGCCCAGTACGAGAAGGCGGTGCAGACCGCATTCCGCGAGGTCTCCGACGCTCTGGCCACCCGCGCCACGATCAACGAGCGCATCGCCGCTCAGGAACGCCTGGTCGAAGCCGCGACGGTGACCCAGCGCCTGACCCAGGCCCGCTACGATCGCGGCGTGGACAGCTACCTGGCCCTCCTCGACGCGCAGCGCACCCTCTATGCCGCGCGCCAGACCCTGCTCGCCGCCCAGTTGGCCCGCGCGGCCAACCGGGTCGAGCTCTATCGCGCGCTGGGTGGCGGTGCGCCTACAGGAACTGCGCCAACCGACCGCGGATGATGGCGTCGGCCTCGGCCATGATGTTGTCGACCAGCTCCTTGCAGGTCGGGATGTCGTGGATCAGGCCGACGACCATGCCGCAGGACCAGGCGCCGGCGTCCATCTCGCCGTCCTGCATGATGCGCGGATAGACGCCGCCGACCTCGGCGATGATGTCCTCGAACTTCAGGTTGGCCCCCAGCGCCTTCTCCTTCTCGAGGAGGCGTTCGACGGCCACGTTGTTGAGCACGCGCTCGGTGTTGCGCAGCGGGCGCATGACCAGGCGGGTGTCCAGTTCGCTGGCCGCCAGGATCGCCTGCTTCACGTTCTCATGGACCGGCGCTTCCTTCGTGGCGATGAAGCGGGTGCCCATGTTGATGCCCTCGGCGCCCATGGCCAGGGCCGCGACCAGCTGCTTGCCATTGGCCACGCCGCCCGACGCGACGAACGGAATTTTCAGCTCCTCGGCCGCCCGGGGCAGCAGGATGAAGTTCGGCACGTCGTCCTCGCCGGGGTGACCGCCGCACTCGAAACCGTCGACGCTGACCGCGTCACAGCCGATGGACTCGGCCTTCAGCGAGTGGCGGACCGAGGTGCATTTGTGGATCACCTTGACCCCGGCCTCCTTCAGCGCCGGCAGCCACTTGGCGGGGTTGTTGCCGGCCGTCTCGACCGCTTTCACCCCGCTGTCGATGATCGCCTTCACGTAGCCGGGATAGTCCGGCTGGTTCATCGCGGGCAGGAAGGTGAGGTTCACGCCGAACGGCTTGTCGGTCATCTCCTTGCAGCGGGCGATTTCCTTGGCCAGTAGCTCGGGGGTGCGCTGCGTCAGGCCGGTGATGATGCCCAGGCCGCCGGCGTTCGACACCGCGGCCGCCATCTCCGCCAGGCCGACGAAGTGCATGCCGCCTTGGACGATCGGGTGCTCGATGCCGAACAGTTCGGTGATCCGGGTCTTCATGTGGCGTTTCCTGCTGCTGTGTTTCGGAGCTTGCCCGATCTCGTGCCGGTCCGATCGCGCGTAGTCAAAAAGAAAGGGCGCGTTCCGAAGAACGCGCCCCAGGAGGTCCGGGAGAAATACGCCCGGTCGCGGGAGGAAAAATGGATGGGGCTCGGGTGAGCCCCGCAGTATCCGGTCGAACTAGAACGTCTTCTTCAGCCCCAGCTTGAACGAGCGCCCGATGGGGTTGCCCAGGAAGGGGTCGTAGTTGAGGACCAGCCGCGCCTTGGACGGGTTGCGGTCCAGGACGTTCAGCACGGTCGCGGTGACCGTGACGTCCCAGGGCAGTTCCACGCGGTAGGTCAGGTCGTGGCTGATGTACGACTTCACGTGCAGGCCGTCGGTGGTGAGCAGGCAGTTGATCGCCGTGCCGGCCTGGGCGTTGGCCACGGTGCAGTTGGTCGAGGATCCGGTCTGGACGACGGTGGGTCCACGGTTGTCGTCGGCGCCGCTGGTGTAGTTGATCGTCCAGCGCAGGTTGTGCGGCCCCCGGGCGTAGTCGGCGTAGAATTGGCCGCGCCACTTGGCGATCGTCTGCGAGGTGCGGTCGTAGTTGGTGAAGCCCGCCGCGTCGTAGGCCGGCGTCACCGTGATCCCGCCGTAGACGAATGCATCCTGCTTGTAGGACATCACGTGGGTGACGTTGCCGCCCAGGTCCAGCGCGCCGTCGAACACCGCGTCGAAGCGGTAGTTCACGTCGATGTCGATGCCGTCGGTCCGGATGGTCGGGCCGTTGGTGATGTCGGAGCGGACGCGGGCGATATTGGTCCCGCGGGTGACACCTTGGACACAGGCGTTGGCGTTGTCGAAGGTGATCAGATAGCGGAGCGCGCTGGCGCAGTTCACCACCTGGCTGCCGTTGCCGATGCCGGCGACCGCCGTGGCGACCACGTTGGCCGGAACGTCGGTGATCTGGCCCTTCAGGCGGTAGTTCCAGTAGTCCACCGTAGCGGCGAGGTTCTGGACCTGGACGATCGCGCCGACGCTGTAGGTCACCGCCTTTTCGGGTCCCACGTTGGGGTTGCCGAAGAAGTCGATGGAGCGCGAGTTGTTGCCGGCCGCGGCGATGCCGGTCAGGCCGGTGGTCCCCTTCGGCGCCACGTTCTGCGCCGTCGGGCCGCGGAACGACGAGCCGACCGAGCCGCGCACCGCCAGCCAGTCAGTCGCCTGCCACTTCGCCCGGACCTGTGGGTTGAAGGTCGAGCCGGTCAGGCCGCCGTAGTCCTCGTAGCGGGCGGCGACCTGGGCGTTCAGGGTCTCGGTGATCGGCAGGTTCAGTTCGCCGAAAAGCGCGTAGACGCTCTGTTCCAGGCTGAGCGGCAGGCTCTGGCCCAGGAAGGTGTAGGGGCCGGTGCGGAAGGCGCAGCTGGTCGAGCCGATGGTCGGGCAGGGGGTGATCTGCGCGTTGAACAGCGGGTTGTCGATCAGCTGCTGGTAGTGAACCTTGCGGTACTGGGATCCCGCGGCCCAGCCGATCTGGCCGCCGGGCAGGGTGATCGGCAGTTTGCCGCTGAAGACCGCGTCCAGGACGACGGTCTCCTGGTCGTTGCGCAGCGACTGCTGGTCATAGAGCCACGCCACCAGCGCCGTGGAATTGGCGTTCGCGGCCGTGAAGCCGGGGTTGGCCAAGCCCAGGGCCGGGTTGTTCGGGAAGGCGTTGGAGAACGGGTTGAAGTACTGGCAGCCGTTCGCGCCGGGCGTCGTGCCGGTGCAGCCCGGGCCGCCCAGGCCGTTCAAGGCCGACTGCAGGCGCGAGATCAGGATGTCGGTGACGCGGGTGTCCTGCTTCTCGCGGATATAGGTGGCGCCGAGGTCGTAGTTGATCCCGAAGTAGCCGGTCTCGCCCTTGAGGTTGGCTGAGACGCGGAATTCCTCGTTCTTGCGGCTGCCGGTCTGGCCGCCCAGGCCGCCGGTGGCCGGGTCGCCGCCCTGGGCGAACGGACGCCAAAGGGTGCCGGTGGCGCTCTGCGCCGTGCCGATCAGCGCGGCGTTGCCCGTCTGCGTCAGGAAGGTGTTGAAGCCCGGATTGCTCGACGGCACGTAGAAGGCGTTGGTCCCGCCGGGGCCGTTCGGGCCGGAGGTGGCCGCGAAGCTGGGTGAGGCGCGGACGTCGGGCTGCGAGGTCTGGGTGTACAGCGCCTCGACGTGGAACTTGCCGGTGTCGCCGATGCGGGCGTTGAACTCGCCGTACAGCTGGTACTGGTCCTGCTCTTCCACCAGGTTGTCGAAGGGCAGGTACTGGAAGTAGCAGGCCGGCGTCGTTCCGGTGAAGGTCGCCACGCCGCCCGTGGCCGCGCAGTTGGCGTCCTGTACGAAGCCCAGCGAAGCGCCGGTTCCCGCCGGCCCGCCGCGCACGGTCCAGCCGCCGGGGTTGCCGCTGGGCGACCAGGCCGAAGGGTTCTCGAAGTAGGTGGGCAGCGCCCACTTGCGATCGACGGGGCTGAGCTCGCCACGGTGCTGATAACCGGCGCTCACCATCAGGTTCGACGTCTCGCCGACCCAGCCGTAGACCGCGCTGGCCGTGTAGTCGCCGCCGCCGTCCGCGCCGCGGATCAGGCGGTATTCGCTCTGGAGCTCCAGGCCCTCGAAATTCGTCCGCGTGATGAAGTTGGCCACGCCCCCGATGGCGTCCGAGCCATAGGTCGCCGCCGCGCCGTCCTTCAGGATCTCGACGCGGCCGATGGCGGCGGCGGGGATCAGGTTGGTGTCGGCGGTGTAGCCGGCGAACCGGCGACCGTTCAGCAGCACCAGAGTACGCTGCGGCCCGAGGCCGCGCAGGTTGATGGTGCCGCCGCCCCCACGGCCCTGGGACAGCGTGTTGAAGTTGTTGGTCTCGCCCAGGACGCCGCCGACGACCGGCAGGGTCTTGATGATGTCCAGCATCGACGGCGAGCCGCGCTTCTCCAGCTCGTCGCGACCGATGATCGCCACGGGGATGGCCGAGTCCTTCGGCGTGCCGGCGATGAAGGAGCCGGTGACGACGACCTCCTCGACCGAGGCGGGTTCGTCCGCGGCGGCGGCCGGCAGGGCCATGGCTATCATGGCCAAGGTGGTGGAGCCCGCCAGGAGCCAGCATCTGTAAGTCGTCATAGTCCCCTCCCTATGGCCGCGCCGGAGTCCGGCGCGGCGTTCTTGTCTGTGTTCGTCTCAGCGGCCCACGTACCGGGGGCTGCGTTTCTCGGCCGCCGCCGCAACCGCTTCCTTGCGGTCCTCGGAGGTCAGCACGCGTTCGTAGAGCGCCGCCTCGACATGCAGCCCCGACTCCAGGTCGGTGGTCAGGCCCAGGTCGATGGCGCGCTTGGCGGTGGCCAGCGCCGTCGGCGAGACGGCGACCAGTTCGTCGGTCAGCTCGCGCACCGCCGCGTCCAGCGCGTCGGCGGGCGTCACCCGGTTCACCATGCCCCAGCGTTCGGCGGCCTCGGCGGTGAAGCGGCGGCTGGTGAAGATCAGCTCCTTGGCGCGGGCGGCGCCGATCAGGCGAGGCAGGATCTGGGTCCCGCCGCCGGCCGGGATCGAGGCCTTGGCGGTCTCGGGCAGACCCATGGCGGTATCGCCCGCCGCGAAGATGAAGTCGCAGCCCAGGGCCAGTTCCAGCCCGCTGCCGATGGCGTAGCCATGCACCTGTGCGACCACGGGCCGGGAGAAGCGGCGCATGGCGCCGAACGCCAGGGGCGCCAGGCGACGACGCGCGCGGACGTCGTCCAGCGACATCGTCCCGCGCTCCTTGATGTCGGCGCCCACGCAGAACGCGCGGCCGTTCCCGCGCAGCACCGCGCAGCGCACACCTGCGTCGTCGTCCAGGGCGGCAAACGTGTCGACCAGCGCCTGCAGCAGGCCGTTCGACAATGCGTTCAGCGCGTCGGGACGGTTCAGCGATACGGTGGCCACGCCGCCGCTCACGTCCACCTGGAGCAGGTCGGCGCTCATGACTTGGCCTTGCCGGCGAACGCGCTCGCCGCGGCGGGCTTGGTCTGCCGCAGCATCGCGTTGAAGTCCCGCGCGTAGTCGAGGGCGCGGTCCAGATCGAGCTCGGCGACATTGTAGTAGAGCGACTTGGTCATCCGCAGCGCGTTGGCGCTGTGGCGGGCGACCTCGTCGGCATAGGCGATCGCCTGGGACAGCAGGTCGTCGTGCGGCGCGACCCGGTTGATCAGGCCCAGCTCCAGCGCCTGTTGCGGCGTCAGGCGGCGGCCGGTCAGCAGCAGGTCCAGCGCCTGGCGGCGGCCCACGATGCGGCTCAGACTGACCATCACCATGGCGGCCACCAGCCCCTGGGCCACTTCCGGATAGCCGAACGTCGCCTGGTCGCTGGAGATCACTAGGTCGCACGACATGGCCAGGCCGCAGCCGCCGCCCAGCGCGAAGCCATTGACCGCGGCGATCACCGGCTTGGGCAGCTTGGGCAGCAGGCGGTGCAGCTCCAACGACTGGCCCGAGCGGTCGTACTGCTGCCAGAAGCCGTCGGGACCCTCGGGCGTCCCCAGCGCTTCGCGCAGGTCGGCGCCGGCGCAGAACGCCGGGCCATTGCCGGTCAGCACGATGGCGCGGACGGCGTCGTCCGCCACCGCGTCACGAAGATGTTCATGAAGAGCCGCCAGCAGGGCGCGATTCAGCGCATTACGGGCCTGCGGACGATTCAGCGTGATCACGGCGACGGCGCCGTGACGCGCGGCCAGCACGGGGGCTTCGGTATCGATGGATGTACTCAAGTCGTCCTCCCCCGGTCGCCTGCAGCCCGTTGATCAGGGCTTGCCATTTGTGCGATAATCGAACAATAATCCAGATAACGAACAACATACCAACCGTCGCCGTGTGTCAACAGGGCGTGCGAAAGGTCATTTGGGCGTGCTGATGGACGTTGCTCGGCGCGGTTGTGCTATCGCTGGCGCGCCTGGAGTCGGACGGCGCCGGACGCCGCGACCCGAGGGAGAGGCATGAAGAAGACGTTCCCCTACGCCAGCATCCTGGCCGAGCAGGACCCGGAGTTCATCGCGGGTTTCGCCAAGGGCCTGGCGGTGATCGAGGTCTTCGGCGACCAGGATCAGCGGCTGACGATCAGCCAGGTGGCCGAGCGGGTCGGGCTGGAGCGCGCCACCGTGCGCCGGTGCCTGCTGACCCTGACCCGGCTGGGCTACGCCGAGTACGACGGGAAGTTCTTCTCGCTGACGCCGCGCATGCTGCGGCTGGGCTACGCCTATCTGTCGTCGACGCCGTTCATCAGCATCGTTCAGCCCTTCCTGGAGGAACTGACGCAGAAGATCGGCGAGACCAGCGCCGTGGCGAAGCTGGACGGCGCCGAGATCGTCTATCTGGCGCGCGCCATCGATTCCGGACGCACGCTCACCGTGAGCCGGAGCGTGGGCGGGCGGCTGCCGGCGTATGGCGCTTCGCTGGGCCGGGTGATCCTGGCCAGCTGGCCCGAGGACAAGGCCCGGACGCTGCTGGAATCCGTCGAGCGTCCGAAGACGACCGAAAAGACGCTCACCGAGATCCCGGATCTGATGGCGGAACTGGGTCGTGTCCGGGACCAGGGCTACTCGATCAACGACGAGGAGACCGGCCGCGGCCTGCGCTCCATCGCCGTGCCCCTGGTGGATGGCTCCGGCAAGGTCACCGCCGGCCTCAATGTGGGGGTGGTGTCGCGCCACGTTTCGGTCGAGCGGATGCTGACGGAATTCCTGCCGCTCATGCTCGATATCCAGCGGCGTCTGCAACAGCTCATCGCGTAGCGCGGGCCGGCTCGCCGACCCGGCGAGCGGCTTTCCCGGACGACATCCCGAATTTTCGAAACGGCTCCGGCCGGCCTTGACGGCTGAAAACACCGCCGCTACGTCTTTGTTCGTTATCTGTGATTAAGTTCGATAAACGAACAAACGGGACGGAAACTTGCACTACCCCAGCCGCATCCACCTTCGCGAGGTGTCGCCCCGCGACGGCCTCCAGGCCGAGACGACGCACCTGTCCACGGCGGACAAGGTAGCGTTCGTCGACCTGCTGTCGAACGCCGGCTTCCCGCAGATCAACGCCGTCTCGTTCGTGAGCCCCAAGGCGATGCCGCACATGGCGGACGCCGCTCAGATCATGGCCGGGATCACCCGCCGGCCGGGCACGATCTACGACGCGACAGTGCCGAACCTGTCGGGCGTGCGCCGGGCGCTGGACGCCGACATGCCGGTGGTTTCGGTCTTCATCTCGGCCAGCCTCGCCGACTACCGCCCCGACCGCACCCAGGACGACAACCTGGCCTCCGCCGCCGAGGCGGTGGCGGAAGCTCGCGCCAACGGCCTGGGCGTCATCGCGGTGGTCGCCAAGGCGTTCGGGTGTTCGGTGGAGGGCGAGATCCCCTTCGACCGGGTGCTGCGTCTGATGGGCCGCCTGCACGAGGCCGGCGCCAACGAAGTCTGCCTCGGCGACACCTCGGGCGAGGCCGGACCGGCGCAGGTCGGCCGGCTGGTCGGCGACACGCTCAGCGCCTTCCCCGACAGTCCGCTGTCGCTGCACTTCCACGACACCCGCGGCCTCGGCCTGGCCAATGTGCTGGCCGCCATGGACGCCGGCGCCACCCGCTTCGACAGCGCCGTGGGCGGCATCGGCGGCTCGCCGCAGACCCGCAACTCCACCGGCAACATCTCGACGGAAGACCTGCTGCACCTCTGCGAGGACGCGGGCGTCGAGACCGGGGTCGATCTGGACATCGTGCTCGAGGCCTACCGGTTCCTCGAGGAGAAACTTGGCCATCCGCTCCCCGGCCGCCTGGGGAAGTTCGGCCGTAGCAAGAGGGCGCTTGCGTCATGACCACAGAGACCCCGCAGGACATGTTCGCCGGCGTGAAGGTCCTGGACCTGTCGCGCGGCGTGGCCGGTCCGCTGACCTCGATGATGCTGGCCGAGTTCGGCGCCGACGTGATCTTCGTCGAGCATCCGCGCGCCAAGGACGAGAGCCGGGTCTGGCCGCCGTTCAACAAGGGCCTCAGCGGCTACTACGCCACCAACAACCGCTCCAAGCGCACCATCGCCGTCGACATGAAGCGGCCTGAGGGCCTGGCGATCATCCTGGAGCTGGCGCGCGGCGCCGACGTGGTGATGCAGAACTTCACCCCCGGCGCGGCCGACCGCCTGGGCGTCGGCTACGAAGCGATCCGGGCGATCAATCCGCGGGTGATCTATCATTCGGTGTCCGGCTACGGGCAGACCGGCCCCGACCGCGGCAAGCGCGGCTACGACCCCGTGCTCCAGGCCGGCAGCGGCTTCATGAGCATCACCGGCGAGCACGGCCGCACGCCGGTGAAGAGCATGGCCCCCATCGCCGATGTCTCCACCGGCATCTACGGCTTCGCCGCCGTGCTGGGCGCCCTCTACCACCGCGAGCGGACGGGGGAGGGACAGCACATCGACCTCGCCATGTTCGACATCATGGTCTCGATGCTGTCCGTCATCGGCACCCGCTACCTGATGACCGGCAAGGTCCCGGAGCGCCACGGCACCGAGAACCCGCAGCGTGTGCCATCGGCGGCGTTCAAGTGCGCGGACGGGGTCTATCTCCAGGCCGTGCCCGGCCAGCGCCAGTGGCCGGACTTCTGCCGCCTGCTGGGCAAGCCGGAGTGGGTCGAGGACGAGCGTTTCGCCACGCCCTTCGCCCGCGTCGCCAACGAGGCGGTGCTCTATCCGATGGTCCATGAGGCGATGCTGGCCAAGCCGGCGGCCCAGTGGCGCCAGGAGTTCGACGACAACGCCATCGTCTGCGGTCCGATCAACGATCTGGCGGCGGTGTTCAGCCATCCGCAGACGCTGGCGCGCGGCATGGTGCAATCCTACGAAGCGCCGGGCGTGGGCGAGATGCCGGCGCTGAATCTGCCCTGGAAGATGTCGAAGACCCCGCCCAGCATCCGTCGTCCACCGCCGCGCTTCGGCGAGCACACGGTGGAGATCGTCAAGGAGATCGGTCGGACGGACGACGACATCGCCGGGCTGATCAAGCTGGGCGTCATCGCCGACATGGTCCCGCACGCCCAGGTCGGCCCCTCGCAATGATCCCGCTGCGGGCGGCGACGCCGTCTTCCGATCCTCAGCCGAGCGACCTGGCGGCGTTCTTCGCGCCGCGGTCGATCGCCGTGGTTGGCGCCAGCGCCGACCGCGCGCGGTCCGGCGGCCGGGTGCTCGCGACCCTGGAGTCCACCGGCTATGCCGGCGCGATCCATTGCGTCAGCCCCAGTCAGGATCGGATCGGGCAGCGTCCGTGCCACGCGTCATTGGCCGAGGCGCCGGGCGACATCGACCTGGCGCTGATCTGCGTCTCGGCCGAGCGCACGCCGGCCGCGATCCGCGAATGCGGCGTGCGCGGCGTCCGCGCCGCCCTGGTGTTCGCCGACGGCTTCTCCGATCCCGCGCTGGGCGCGGAGCTGCACGCGGCCATCGCCGAGGCCAAGGCGGCCTGCGGCCTGCGGGTCATGGGGCCGAACACGGTCGGGTCGCGCGATGTGAATGGCCGGGTGTTCGCCACCATCGCCACCGACATCAACCTGCCCCAGCTGCCCGGCAACGTCGCCGCCATCGGCCAGAGCGGCGGGCTGACCCTCTACTTCGGCTCGGCCAAGCTGCGGGGCCGGGGTGTCGGGGCCAAGTACGTCATCGACACCGGCGCCGAGTTCGACGTGGACGCGGCCGAGTGCCTGGAATGGGCCGCCGACGATCCGGAGGTCGCCTGCGCCGCCCTGATCCTGGAAGGCTGCCGCGACGGTCGCCGTCTGATGGCCGCGGTGGAACGCACCGTGGCCATGGGCAAGCCGGTGGTGTTCTGGAAGACCGGCCGGTCCGCGGCCAGCGCCGCCCAGATCGCGTCGCACACCGGCAGCCTGGCCGGCAACGCCGCCATCTTCGAGGCCGCCCTGGAAGCGGCGGGCGCCATTGTCGTGCGGGACGAGACCCAGTTCGTCGACGCGGTCACCCTGGCCAGCGCCGGACGCATCCCGCGGGGCCGGCGGCTGGGCGTGGTCACGCCGTCGGGCGGGTACGCCATCGTCACCCTGGACGCCGCCGAGCGCTTCGGCCTGGATGTGCCCGCCGCGACTGTCCCGCCCACCGAGGCGCAGATCGCCGCCCTGGGTCCGGCCCACTTCGTCAACCCGTTCGACGTCTACGCCCTGTTCGGCAAGGGCCGCCGCTCGTTCGAAGCGGCGCTCCAGTGGATGGACGCCCAGCCGGTGGACGCCATCGCCATCTGGCTCTCCTACGCCTGCATGGCCGAGCACGTGCAGGCCATCGTCCAGGACAGCCTGACCGACTTCGTCGCCGCGAGCGACAAGCCGGTGTTCTGCTGCGGCCTGACGACACCAGAGTTCGAGGCGGAACTTCGCGATCTTGGCGTCCTCTGGTTCGAGGAGCCGACCCGACTGGCGCAGGCGCTGGGGGCAGTTGCGCCGCGCGCCAGGCCGGCCGACGTGTTTGAGACGCACACGTCGGCCGGCCATCGCGACGTGATCGCCGGCGAGAAGGCCCGCGCGATCCTGTCCGGCCTCAAGGCCTTGCCGCAGGTGCAGATCTGGCCGGTGAAAAGCGCCGCCGAGGCCGTGGCCGTGCAGCGCGACCTGGGCGGCCAGGTCTTCCTCAAGCTGGAAGGCGATCGGCTGGCCCATAAGACGGAGATCGGCGGCGTGGTCGGCCCCTTGGGCGCGGACACGGTCGCGGCCGCCTACGCGCAACTCTCAGACGCCAGCGCGCATCTGCCCGATCCGGCCGCGGCCATCGTGCTGCAGCCCCGCGAGGAGGGCGTCGAGCTGGCGCTGGGCGCGGTCGTCGACGACGTCTTCGGCCCGTCGGTGATGGTCGCCGTCGGCGGCATCTTCCTCGAAGTGCTGAAAGACACCCAGTTCGCGCCGGCGCCGGTCACGGTCGACCAGGCGCGCGATATGATCCTCCGCCTGCGCGGCGCCCCCCTGCTGCTGGGCGCGCGCGGCAAACCCCCTTGCGACGTGGAGGCGGCGGCCGCCGCACTCGCCGAGCTGTCGCGGTTCATCGCGGCCCACGCGGCCGACTACCGCGAGATCGACATCAACCCTCTGATGGTGCGCGGAAAGGGACGCGGCGTGGTCGCCGTGGACGCGCTCATCGTGGCGACCAGGAGCCAGGATCTATGAGTGATATCGTCTTCAACCAGATCGAGGAGGGGATCGGCGAGATCGTCTTCAACCGGCCGGCGAAGCGCAACGCCTTCACCAACGCGATGTTCGTGGAATTCTACGACACCCTGCGCTCGCTGGAGGTCCAGGCGCTGAAGGCCGTGGTGATCCGCGGCGAGGGCGTCAACTTCTGCGGCGGCGTCGACCTGAACGAAGTCGCCAACCCGGTGAAGTCCAAGGCCCCGCCGTCGATGGCCGTCGACCTTGCCGCGCTCTACCGCAATACCCGCCCGGTGCTGATCGCCGCCGTCAACGGCCCGACCCTGGGCCTGGGCGCCAGCATCGCCATGTCGTGCGACATGGTGGTGGCGGGCGAGACCACCCAGTTCGGCTATCCCGAGGTGCACCACGGCCTCGTTGCGACCTTTGCCCTCATTGGCCTCTCCGCTGTCGTGCCGATGCGCAAGGCGTTCGAGCTGGTGATCACCGGCCGCCGGATCCCGGTCGCCGAGGCCCTGCAACTGGGCATGATCAACGAGATCGCGCCCGACGCCGACGTCACCGCCCGGGCCTACGCCCTGGCCCGCGAGGTCGCGCAGTACAACGAGATGGCGATCCACACGACCAAGCGGTTCTTCTACGAGAACCAGGAGATGCCCTACAGCGTCTCGGCCCACGCGGCCGACCGGGTCACCCGCCTGATGCGCCAGACCAATGCGGCCAAGAAACAGGCCGCCGCCTTCCTCGACGCCAAGGCCAAGGAAGGCGCGCAATGAGCGCCGCCGCGATGAGCCGCCAGCACTACGATGAGATGGAGGGGTACTACGACACCTCGCCCATCCACCGGACGCTGGGCCTCAAGCTGAAGGTGCCGGGCGACGGCGAGGCGGTGATCGTGTTCGACGGCTCGCCGGGCTCAACCAACCGGCGCGGCGACGCGGCCGGCGGCGCCATCGCGCAGATGATCGACTCGGCCGTGGTCCAGGCGGCCCGCACGCGTCTGGGCCACACCGACAGCACCGTGACCATCGAGCTGAAGGTCAACTACATCCGCGCCGCGCCGGCCAAGCTGAACCTCACGGCCCGGGGTCAACTGGATCACTTCGGCCGCACCACCGCCGTGGGTAACGCCCGCGTCGTCGACGAGACCGGCAAGCTCTATGCCCTGGGCATCGTGACGGTCAGCATCAAGAAGGCGGACGCCGCATGAGCCCACGTCCCTTCGACGGCCAGGTCGCCATGGTCACCGGCGCCGGTTCCGGCATCGGCCGCGCCTGCGCCGTGCTGCTGGCCCAACGCGGCGCGGCGGTGATCGTCAACGACGTGAGCGTCGAGGGCGCCGCGGCGACGGTCGAGGCGATCCGGGCCGAGGGTGGCGCCGCCCACGCCGCCGTGGCCGACGTGTCCGACCGGGCGGCGGTCGAGACGGCCGTACTCGCGGCCCTGGCCGGGCTGGGCGGCGGCGATGTCATCGGCGTCCTGGTCAACAACGCCGGGATCGCCAGCCGCCGGTTGCCGATCGAGGAGGTGGACGACGCCATTCTCGACCGCATGCTGGGCGTCCACGTGAAGGGCGCCTTCCACTGCACCCAGATCGTCCTGGAGGGGATGAAGCGCCAGGGCGCGGGCAAGATCGTCAACATCTCCTCGGCGATGGGCACCGTCGGCGGCCGCTCCGGCTCGCACTATGCGGCGGCCAAGGGCGCCCTGCTGTCCATGACCCGGACCTGGGCGCGCGAGCTGGCCAAGTGGAACATCCACGTCAACGTGGTGGCGCCGGGCGGCGTCTTCACTGCGGCCACCGCGACGATCCGCAACTACGCCGAAGAGGCCAAGACGCGCGTTCCCATCGGCCGCTTCGGCGAGCCGGAGGAGATCGCCAGCCTGGTCGCGTTCCTGGCGTCGCAGGAAGCCAACTACATCACCGGCCAGACCGTCAGCGCCAATGGCGGCGAGTTCATCCACTGAGCAATCCCATGCAGCTTCTGTCGCACCACCAAGGCATCTCACCGGACAAGCCGGCGCTGATCTTCGAGCCCAGCGGCCGGACGATCAGCTATGGCGAACTCGCCGATCGCACGCATCGGCTGATGCGGCTGCTGCACGACCAAGGCCTGCGCCGGGGCGACCACCTGGCGATCCTGATGGAGAACAACCCGCGTTTCCTGGAAGTGTGCTGGGCGGCGCTGAAGAGCGGGATCTACGTCACCGCCATCAACCGCTACCTGACCGCCGACGAGGCCGGGTTCATCCTGAACGACTGCAGCGCCGCGGTGCTGGTCACGTCCGCCGAACTGGCCGCGACGGCGGCGGGCGCCCTGGCCCATGCGCCAGGCTGCCGGCTGCGCCTGATCGTCGATGGCGAGGCCGAGGGCTTCGCGCGCTACGAGGACGCCATCGCCGCCGCGACGCCGGGTCCCGTCGAGAACTGGGCCGGCGACTTCATGCTGTACAGCTCCGGCTCGACCGGCCGGCCGAAGGGCATCAAGCGGCCGCTGCAGGACTGTCCCATCGAGGACGGCTGGCGGCTGAAGCCCAGCCAGGAGACGTACGGCTTCGGCCCGGACATGGTCTATCTGTCGCCGGCGCCGCTCTATCACTCCGCGCCGCTCAGCTATGTGCTGGGCACGAACTTCTTCGGCGGGACCGCCGTGATCATGGAGAAGTTCGAGCCGGCCGACGCGCTGGGTCTGATCGAGCGCCACCGGATCACCCACAGCCAGTGGGTGCCGACCATGTTCGTCCGCTTCCTGAAGATGACCGAGGCCGAACGGGCCGCCCACGACCTCTCCAGCCACCGTTGCGCCGTCCACTCCGCCGCCCCGTGCTCGGTGGAGGTCAAGCGGGCGATGATCGAATGGTGGGGGCCGATCATCGAGGAGTACTTCGGCGCGACCGAGGGCAACGGCTCGACCAGCATCACGAGCGCCGAGTGGCTGGAGCGTCCGGGATCCGTGGGCCGGGCCCGCGCCGGGATCATCCATATCTGCGGCGAGGACGGGAAAGACGTGCCCACGGGCGAGATCGGCCAGATCTACTTCGAGCAGCCGCGCCTCGTGTTCACCTATCACAACGATGCGGCCAAGACGGCCTCGGCCCAGCACCCGGACCACCCGACCTGGACCTCGGTCGGCGACATCGGCTTCGTGGACGACGACGGCTATCTGTTCCTCACCGACCGCAAGAGCTTCATGATCATCTCGGGCGGGGTGAACATCTATCCGCAGGCCATCGAGAACGCTCTGGTGCTGCACCCGAAGGTCGCCGACGTGGCGGTGATCGGCGTGCCCAATCCCGATTTCGGGGAAGAGGTGAAGGCGATCGTCGAGCCCGCCAAGGGCGTCGAGGCCTCGCCCGCGTTGGCTGCCGAACTCACGGCCTTCCTGACCGGCCAGATCGCCAAGCACACCATCCCGCGCAGCTTCGACTTCATGGAGACGCTGCCGCGGCTGCCCACGGGCAAGCTCTCCAAGCAGATGCTCAAGGCGAAGTACTGGCCGGCGACCGTCCGATAGCGGGCGGCGAAAAACATAATCGAGGGGTAGGGTCGTGACGGAAGCTGTGATCGGAGGCGCGCCCAAGGCAGAGGCGTCGGAGACGCCGGTCGTCAGCTCGCGCTATCGCACCTACGCCTTGATCCTGCTCATGGCGGTCAATGCGGTGAACATCCTGGACCGGATGGTGATCACCAACCTGATCGAGCCGATCAAGGAAGACCTGAACCTGACGGACGCCCAGGTGGGCGCCATGGCGGGGATCTACTTCGCCATCGTCTACACCGTGCTGGGCATCCCGGTGGCGCGCTGGGCGGACCGAGGCGACCGGCCGAAAATCCTGGCTCTGGCCCTGACCATCTGGAGCGGCTTTTCGCTGCTGGGCGGCTTCGCGCAAAACTTCGCCACCCTGGTGGTCTCGCGGATGGGCGTGGGCGTCGGCGAGGCCGGCTGTTCGCCGACGGCCCACTCGCTGCTCAGCGAGTACACCCCGCGCGAAAAGCGGGCGGTGGCGCTGTCGATCTACGCCATCGGCAGTCCCATCGGGGTGATGCTGGGCATGGGCCTGGGGGCGGTGGTGGCCGAGAGCTACGGCTGGCGCACGGCGTTCCTGGTGGCTGGCGTCCCCGGCCTGGTCCTGGCGCTGGTCGCGCTGCTGACGCTGAAGGAACCGCGCCGGGCGCTGAAGAGCGCGGGCGCGCTGGCGGCGCGGGCCGCCGAGCATGTGCCGATGCGCGCGGTGCTGCGGGTGCTGGCGCGCAAGCCGACGTTCTGGTTCTTCGCGTTGGGCTCGGCGCTGTATGCCCTGGTCGCCTACGCCCACTCCCACTTCCTGGCCTCGTATTTCCTGCGGGGCTACACGCCGGAACTGACCCAGCTGGCGGCCAGCGTGGGCATGCAGCCGCGTGGGTTCCTGGGCACGTCGCTGGGCCTGATTTCGGGCGCGGGGGGCATCATAGGATCGCTGGTCGGCGGCTGGTTCGCCGACAAATACGGCGCCAAGGACCTGCGCTGGTACGGCGTGCTGCCGGCGCTGTTCCCGATCCTGTCGACCCCTATCCTGTGGTGGGCGCTGTCCACGGCCAATGTACCGCTGGCGTTCGGCCTGCTGATCGTGCCGACCATCGGCCACGCGCTCTGGTACGGCCCGGTCTATGGCGGCGTGCAGGGCCTGGTGCCGCCGGGGATGCGGGCGACGGCGGCGGCGGTGCTACTGTTCGTCATGAACATGATCGGCATGGGCGGCGGCCCGACCCTGTTCGGCATCGCCAACGACGCCATGACCAACCACGACCTGGCCGGCGTGGGCCTGTCGGCGGAGGCGTGCCGTGCGGCGGTCGGCCAGGCCAAGGCGGTCTGCGGCGCGGTGAACGCCCAGGCGATCCGCTCGACCATGCTGTGGTCCACCGCGATCATGATCCTGCCGATGATCCTGTTCTGGCTGAGCCGCCGGACGATCCGCCAGGACATGGAGAGCTGAGCGCGGGCCGCGCGGCGTCGGGCTAGAGCAGGCTCCGCTCGACCCGGTCCAGCACCTGGTAGGCCGGCAGCACCTGGGCCACCGAGCTGTTCGGCTCGCGGCCCTCGCGGATGGCGGCGAAGAACTCGCGGTCCTGCAGCTCGATGCCGTTCAGCGACACATCCACCTTGGAGACGTCGATCGGCTGTTCCTTGCCGTCCACCAGGTCGTCGTAGCGGGCGATGTAGGTGCCGTTGTCGCAGATGTAGCGGAAGAAGGTGCCGAGCGGCCCGTCGTTGTTGAACGACAGCGAGAGCGTGCAGATCGCGCCGGACGGGACCTTCATCTGGATCGACATGTCCATGGCGATGCCCAGCTCCGGGTGCATCGGCCCCTGGACGCCCCGCGCCACCGAACAGGTCTCGCCGGTCTGGTAGTGGAACAGGTCGACGGTGTGGGCGGCGTGGTGCCACAGCAGGTGGTCGGTCCAACTCCGCGGCTGGCCCAGGGCGTTCAGGTTTTTGCGACGGAAGAAGTAGGTCTGCACGTCCATCTGCTGGACCTTCAGCTCGCCCGACTTGATGCGCTGATGGATCCACTGGTGCGAGGGGTTGAAGCGCCGCGTGTGGCCGGCCATCGCCACCTTGCCGCTTTTGGCCGCGACCTGCGCCAGACGCTCGGCGTCGGCCAGGCTGTCGGACATGGGGATCTCGACCTGCACGTGCTTGCCGGCCTCCAGGCACTGGATGGCCTGGGCGGTGTGCATCTGGGTTGGCGTGGCCAGGATCGCGGCGTCGACGCCCGGCCGCGCCAGGGCCTCGCCCAGGTCCAGGGTCCAGTGCGGGATGGCGAACCGTTCGGCGACCGCCTTGGTCGACTCGGCGCTGCCGCCGACCAGGCTGACCACCTCGACGCCGTCAATCTTCTGCATGGCCTCCAGGTGTTTGACCCCGAACGCGCCTTGCCCCGCCATCACCACTTTCAAGTCGCGCTCTCCTCAAGGCTGGATCCGTTCGGGGCGGTGTACCGCGCCAGCGCCGCCCCAGGAACACTGACGCGGGGTGATCCTCGGCTTGCGCGGGGACGGCGCCTCGGAGAGGTTGGCGGCCATGCGGGTCCAGGTGGCGATCATAGGCGCGGGGCCGGCGGGCATGGTCCTGGGCCATCTGCTGCACCGCGCGGGCGTGGACCTCATCGTGCTGGAGCAGCGCAGCCGCGCCTACGTCGAGGGCCGGGTGCGGGCCGGGGTGCTGGAACATGGCACGGTCCAGACGCTGCGCGACCTGGGCGTGGGCGAGCGCCTCGCCGCCGAGGGGCTGGTCCATGACGGCGTCAGCCTGGCCTGCGACGGGGACGTCCTGCGGATCGACCTCGCGGCCCTGACCGGCGGGCGCGGCGTCACGGTCTATGGGCAGCAGGAGGTGATGCGCGACGTGTTCGACGCCGCTGAGGCGCGGGGCCTGCCGGTGATCTTCGGCTGCGAGGACGTGGCGCTGGAGGGCCTGGACGGTGCGGCGGCCACCGTGCGCTGGGGCCAGGACGGGGCGGCGCAGTCCGTGGTCTGCGATTTCGTCGCCGGCTGCGACGGTCAGCACGGGGTATCTCGCGCCAGCGTTCCGC
The DNA here is from genome assembly GCA_018821435.1 of Alphaproteobacteria bacterium. Taxonomy (GTDB): domain Bacteria; phylum Pseudomonadota; class Alphaproteobacteria; order Caulobacterales; family Caulobacteraceae; genus Phenylobacterium. The sequence goes on along the minus strand of JAHJME010000043.1, from coordinate 12,179 downwards.
CGGGCGTGCTGGTCACTCACGCGCGGAGCTACCCGTTCGCCTGGCTGGGCATCCTGGCCGACGTGCCGCCCGCCGCGCCGGAACTCATCTACGCCAGCCACGAGGACGGCTTCGCCCTGGCCAGCATGCGGTCGGCCACCCGCAGCCGCTACTACCTCCAGTGCCCGCTCGACACGCGGATCGAGGACTGGCCGGACGGCCGCTTCTGGGACGAGCTGGAGCGCCGGCTGGGGCCGGAGGCAGCGGCCGGCGTGGTCCGGGGCCCGTCGTTCGACAAGAGCCTCGCCCCCCTGCGCAGCACGGTGACCGAGCCGCTTAGGTTCGGCCGCCTGTTCCTGGCCGGCGACGCCGCCCACATCGTTCCGCCGACGGGCGCCAAGGGGATGAACCTGGCCGTGGCCGATGTGCGCCGGTTGGCCGAGGCGCTGCTGGCGTTCTACGCCGAGGGCGGGGAGGGGGCGCTGGACGCCTACGGCCCGGCGGCGCTCCGGCGCGTCTGGCAGGCGGCGCGGTTCTCCTGGTGGTTCACCGGCCTGACCCATCGGTTTCCCGGCGCGGACGGTTTCGACCGGCGCCTGCAGCGCGCGGAGTTCGACGTCCTGGCCGGTTCCCGCGCCGCGCAGATGGCCTTCGCCGAGGCCTATGTCGGGCCGGCCGAGGTCTGAGGCGCTGCATTTCTCGCGGCGCAGGTCGCGGGCCGATCTGTCCATAGACCCGGCTTTTCGAGAGAACCTGTTCGTCCAAACCCGGCGCGCCATGCATTCGCCGATCGCCGCAGGACAACTTGTGGCTGAGCGCCTGGGTTAATTCTGGACGGGACCCGCCGAATGCCGCTGCGGTGCGTCACCGCGCCGCAGGTGAAATCTAATACCAAACTTGGGAATTATAATTGTAAGCTGGGAATAATGGCGACGTAACTTCCAACAACTAAGCTCACGTATCGTTGTTTATTGAACTATATACCCTAGATGCGTCGATTAACTCCGTAACAATACGGTATCTCTAGCATCTCAGTGTCGATGGGCGAGGCGCAATTGCGTTGAGATCGCCCGGATTCTGAGGGCACGCTTTGGGCGATATACTTGACGGCGGGAACGAAGGCGCGATCGCGTTTTCCGGCCCGGCCACCATTCCGCATGTGATCGATGCCTGGACGCGCCTTTCGGCGGCCGTCGCGGCTGGCGGCGACCTGGTGGTCGACATCGCCGAGGTCACCGCCGCCGACCTCTCGTTCGTACAGCTCATCGAGGCCGCCCGCGCGTCCTGCGCGCGGCAGGGCGGAACAGTGCGCCTGGCCCAGCCCGCCGAGGGCGCTCTGCGCGATGTGCTCGACCGCGGCGGCTTCCTCGCCGGGGCCGACACCGACCGACTGCAATTCTGGACCTATGCGGGAGTAGCTTGATGACGGCCTCCATCCTCACGGTCGACGACTCGGCCAGCATCCGCCAGGCGATCAAGATCGCCCTCAGCTCGGCGGGCTATTCGGTCTCCGAGGCCGTCAACGGCTCGGAAGGGCTGGAGAAGGCGGAGGCCGGCGGCTTCGACCTGATCATCACGGACCTGAACATGCCGATCATGGACGGCCTGACCATGATCCAGCAGCTCCGCGCCCGGGGCAAAGTGGTTGGCACGCCGATCGTGTTCCTCTCCACCGAGTCCGACGGCGACGTGAAGGCCCAGGCCAAGGCCGCCGGCGCCACCGGCTGGATGACCAAGCCCTTCGATCCCGAACAGCTGGTCCGCATCGCGCAGAAGGTGCTGACCAAGTGAACCTGCAGGATCCCGCCGAGATCTTCCGGCTCGAGGCCCGCGAGCTGCTCGAGGCCATCGAGCAGGGCCTGCTGGACCTGGCCGACCGCCAGGACGACCGCGACCTGGTGGACGCCGTGTTCCGCAGCCTGCACACCCTCAAGGGGTCGGGCGCCATGTTCGGCATGGAGGCGCTGGCCGCCTTCACCCACCACTGCGAGACCGCGTTCGATCGCGTCCGCAAGGGTCTGGCCCCGGCCACGCCCGAACTGATCACCTGCGTCCTCAATGCCCGCGACCACATGCGCGCGCTGGTCGAGGGCGATCCCGATCCGGCGGTGGGCGACGCCCTGCTGGCCGAGCTGCACCGCGTGCTGGAAGCCGGCGACGCCGCGCCGCCCGCCGCCAAGGCCGCCCCTGTCGCCAAGGCCTGGCGCGTGCGCTTCTCGCTGCCCATCGACGCCATGGCCAACGGCACCAATCCGCTGGGCCTGCTGGCCGAGCTGCGCGACCTGGGCGACTGCCGCATCGTGGCCTCGACCGAGGCCGTACCCGCCATCGACGACCTGAACCCCACCGACTGCCACCTGGCCTGGGACGTGACCCTGGCCGGTCCGAAGGTCAGCCGCTCGTCCATCGAGGACGTCTTCCTGTTCGTCATGGACGACATGGTCCTGGAGATCGTGGAGACGGGCGCCGTCGAGGCGCCGGCCGAAGAGGCCGTCGCCGTCGTCGAGGCTGCCATCGTCGAGCCGGTCGCCGTCGCGGCCGCCCCGGCCCCGGCCGCCGCGCCCGCCGCCGAAACCAAGAAGGCCGACTCGACCCTGCGCGTCCCGGCCGAGCGCCTGGACGAACTGATGGATCGGGTCGGCGAGCTGGTCATCGCCCAGTCGCGCCTGAAGACCATCGCCGCCCACTCGCCCGACATGGCCCTGCGCTCGGTCTCGGAGGAGGTCGAACGCCTCGCCGCCGAGTTGCGCGACACCATGATGGTCGTGCGCATGGTGCCGATCTCGAACCTGTTCGGCCGCTTCCGCCGCCTGATCCACGACCTGCAGCGCGACACCGGCAAGTCCATCGACCTGATCACCCAGGGCGAGACCACAGAGCTCGACAAGACGATCATCGAACGCCTGGCCGACCCGCTGATCCATGTGATCCGCAACGCCGCCGACCACGGTCTGGAAACCCCCGAGCAGCGCACCGCCGCCGGCAAGCCGGCCACGGGCAAGCTGACGCTGTCCGCCCGCCATTCCGGCGCCGAGGTGGTGATCACCGTCTCGGACGACGGCCGCGGCATCGACCGCGAGCGGGTCCGCGCCAAGGCCGAGCAATCCGGCCTGATCGCCCCCGGCGCCACGCTCAGCGATGCCGAACTGCTGCACCTGATCTTCGCCCCGGGCTTCTCCACCGCCGCCGCGGTGACCAATCTGTCCGGCCGTGGCGTCGGCATGGATGTGGTCAAGCGCACCATCGAGAGCCTGCGCGGCGCCATCGACATCACCTCGGTCCCCGGTCAGGGCTCGCAGGTCTCGCTGCGCATTCCGCTGACGCTGGCCATCATCGACGGCCTGCTGGTCCGCGTCGGCGACGGCCGCTACGTGGTGCCGCTGGCCGCTGTCGAGGAGTGTGTCGAGCTCAGCCCCGAGCAGGACGCCCGCTCGGCCGGCCGCAGCCTGATCTCGCTGCGCGACGAGTTCGTGCCGTTCCTGCGCCTGCGCGAGCTGTTCCGCACGACGGCCGAGGTCGGTCCGCACCAGAAGGTGGTCGTGGTCTCGACCGGCGAGGCCCGGGTGGGCCTGGTCGTCGACCAGATCATCGGCGACCACCAGACCGTCATCAAGTCGCTCTCCAAGCTGCACGCCGACGTCGAGACCTTCTCCGGCGCGACGATCCTCGGCGACGGCGGGGTGGCCCTGATCCTGGACGTCCCCCACCTCGTCGAGGCGGGCCAACGCCTCGAGAAGCAATTCCGAGTGGCGAGCTGACCCCATGATCCAGATCGAAACCGCCGCCAACGACGACCACATCCAGGTCCTGACCTTCGACATTCGGGGCGAGACCTTCGCGCTCGAGGCCGGTCTGGTCCGGGAAATCCTCGACCTGCCCGACGAGACCGAGGTGCCCGGCGCCGCGGCGTTCGTCAGCGGCGTGATGAACTTCCGCGGCCGGGTGATCCCGGTGGCGGACCTGCGCCTGGCTTTCGGCCTGGGCCGCGCCGACGACACCCCCGACAGCCGCATCGTCGTGATCGAGCTGGAGCTGGACGGCGACGCGACCCTGGTCGGTCTGCGGGCCGACAAGGTTCATGAGGTCACCAGCCTGTCGCTGGCCGCCACCGAGCCCGCGCCGCCGATCGGCATGCGCTGGCGCCAGGACTACGTCAGCCGCATCGCGCGGCGTGACGGCGAACCTCTCATCCTCCCCGACCTGGCCTGCATCTTCGCCGAACGCGGCGAACCCCGCGCCGCAGCGCCGACCCTTCAGCCCGTTTCCTAAAGCCCGAGAGCGACCATGCGCTTCACCATCAAACTGAAACTGATCGCCGCCTTCAGCGTGCTGCTGGCCCTGATGCTCGGCGTCGCCGGCTTCGGCATCGTCCAGGTGAACCGCATGGGCGACCAGCATGACCGCATGGTCGAAGGGCCCGCGAAGCAGCTCGACCGGGCGCGCATCGTGAATGTCGCGCTGCTGCAGATCCTGCGGGCGGAAAAGAACATGGTCCTGACCGAAAGCGTTCAGGAGACTCAGGCCGAGATCGCCAAGATCGACGCGCAGAAGAAGATCTTCGGCGACACGCTGACGACCGCCCTCGAACGCGCTTCGGTTCAAGGTCGCCCGAAGTGGGAAGGTCTCAAGGACGAGTGGAACCGCTTCCTCCCGCTGGACGCGGAAATCCAGCGGCTGGCCGCCGACAACAAGAATGCCGAGGCCATCGCCCTGATGCTCGGTCCGCAACGCGCCGTGAATTCCTCCATCTTCAAGGCCTCGGACGGCCTGGTCGAGCTGAACGAGCGCCTGCTCAAGACTGCCGGCGAGGAATATGACGCCGCCGCCGAGACGAGCCGGACGATGTTCATGGCGATCACCGCCGTGGCCTTGCTCCTGGCCGCCGCCTCCGCCCTCTGGCTCTCGCTGACCATCAGTCGTGGCCTGAACCGCGCCGGAGTCGCCCTGCAAAGCGTCGCTGAAGGTGACCTGACCCGCACCGCGGAAATCACCGGCAATGACGAGATCAGCGACCTGCTGGGCCACCTGAACGCGATGATCGAGCGGCTGCGCGGCGTGGTCGGCGGAGCGCTGGACGCCTCGGAGCAGGTCTCGGCCGGCAGCCAGGAATTGTCCGCCGCCGCCGAGCAGGTGAGCCAGGGCGCCACCGAGCAGGCCTCGTCCGTCGAAGAGGCCTCGGCCTCGATGGAAGAGATGGCCGCCAACATCAAACAGACCGCCGACAACGCCTCGCAGACCGAACAGATCGCCCGCCAGTCCGCCAAGGACGCCGAGACCTCGGGCGTGGCCGTGAACCGTGCGGTCGAGGCGATGCAGACCATCGCGGCCAAGATCACCATCGTGCAGGAAATCGCGCGCCAGACCGACCTGCTGGCCCTGAACGCCGCGGTCGAGGCCGCCCGCGCCGGCGAGCATGGCAAGGGCTTCGCCGTCGTGGCCTCGGAAGTCCGCAAACTGGCCGAACGCAGCCAGACCGCCGCCACCGAGATCGGCGCTGTCTCCACCGAGACCGTGAAGGCCGCGCAGTCGGCCGGCGAGATGCTGACCCGCCTGGTGCCGGATATCCGCCGCACCTCGGAGCTGGTCGCCGAGATCAGCGCCGCCTGTCGCGAACAGGACATCGGCGCGTCGCAGGTGAACGATGCGATCCAGCAACTGGACAAGGTCACGCAGACCAACTCCAGCGCCTCCGAGCAGATGGCGTCCACGTCGGAAGAACTGGCGGCCCAGGCCGAGGAGCTGCAGGCCTCCATCGCCTTCTTCCGGATCGAAGGCGCCGGCAGGACGCGCGCCGCCGTCGTGGCGCCACGCGCCGCGCCCGCCCGCGCTGTGGCTCCGGCTCCGCGTCCGGCGGCGCGTCCCGCGGCCCGGACCGTCCAGGCGCAGCAGGCCGCGGCCAAGGGCTTCGCCATCGACCTGGCCCAGGGCGGCCCCGACGACCAGGACGCGGCCTTCCGCGAGTACGCCTGACCTAACTCATCGGGCGCGGGGCACAGCTCCGCGCCCATTCTGAATTCTCTTGCGGGGCTGGGGCCCCAGGAGTCCGACCATGCGCTTCACCATCAAGCTCAAGCTGGGCATCGCGTTCGCTCTGATCATCGTCCTGATGGTCGGCGCCACGACATTCGGCATCGTCCAGCTCAACAAGATCAACAACGCGCAGACCGCGATGATCGAGGGGCCGGTGAAGCGGCTCGAGAACGCCCAGGCGCTCAGCATCGCCCTGCTTCAGGTGGGCCGCGCCCAGAAGAACATGGCCCTGGCCAACGACGCCAACGAACGCGCCAGCCAGAACGCCAAGGCCGACACCTGGAAGAAGCAGTTCGAACAGGTGCTCGGCGCCTCCGAGGCCATCGCCTCGGCCGCAGGCAAGCCCAAGTGGGTCGCGGTGCGGACCGAGTGGGAGAAGTTCGTCGTCGTCGACGGCCAGATCCGCCAGTTCATCCAGCAGGGCCAGATCGATCAGTCCACGCGCTTGATGCAGACCGACCTGCGTACGGTCAACGACGCGATCTCAAAGCAGACCGACGAGCTGGTCGATCTGTCCAAGTCCCAGCTCGCCGCGGCCGATGCCCAGGGCAACGCCGACTACGCGCTGGCCCGCAACGCCCTGATCGGCATCCTGACGGTCTGCTTCCTGATCGCCGTCGGCGCCGCCGCCTGGCTCTCGCTGACCATCAGCCGTGGCCTGAAGAAGATCTCCGACCTGACCGAAGCGGTCGCCGTCGGCGATCTGAACCAGACGATCACGGTCACCACCGACGACGAGATCAAGGACCTGGTCGACACGGTCAATCGCATGACCGCCAACCTGCGCGCCACCGCCGCCCTCGCCGACCAGGTGGCCGATGGCGACCTGACGGTCCAGCCCAAGCCGCTGTCCGACAAGGACACCCTGGGCCTCGCGCTGCAGCGCATGGTGGAACGCCTGCGCAGCGTCGTCGCCAACGCCCTTGAAGCCTCCGACCAGGTGTCGTCGGGCAGCCAGGAACTGTCGGCCGCCGCCGAGCAGGTGAGCCAGGGCGCCACCGAGCAGGCCTCGTCCGTGGAAGAGGCCTCGGCCTCGATGGAAGAGATGGCCGCCAACATCAAGCAGACGGCCGACAACGCCTCGCAGACCGAACAGATCGCCCGACAGTCGGCCAAGGACGCCGAGTCGAGCGGCGAGGCGGTCGCCCGCGCGGTGGGCGCCATGCAGACCATCGCCGAGAAGATCACCATCGTGCAGGAGATCGCGCGCCAGACCGACCTGCTGGCCCTGAACGCGGCCGTCGAGGCCGCCCGCGCCGGCGAACACGGCAAAGGCTTCGCCGTCGTGGCGTCGGAAGTGCGCAAGCTGGCCGAACGCAGCCAGACCGCCGCGACCGAGATCGGCGCCGTCTCCACCGACACGGTGAAGGCCGCGCAGTCGGCCGGCGAGATGCTGACCCGCCTGGTGCCGGATATCCGCCGCACCGCCGAACTGGTCGCCGAGATCAGCGCGGCGTGCCGCGAGCAGGACATCGGCGCCAGCCAAGTCAACGACGCGATCCAGCAGCTGGACAAGGTCACCCAGACCAACTCCAGCGCCTCGGAGCAGATGGCCTCGACGTCCGAGGAACTGGCCGCTCAGGCCGAAGAGCTGCAGGTCTCCATCGCCTTCTTCCGCACCGATGCGACGGGTCAGGGCCGCGCCCCGGCCGCCGTCGCGCCGGTCCGCAAACCGGCTCTGGTCCGCGCCCCCGCGCGTCCCGCCGCCCGATCGGTGAAGGCCCAGCAAGCCGCGGCCAAGGGCTTCGCCCTGGACATGGCGCAAGGCGGTCCGGACGAGCAGGACCAAGCCTTCCGGGAGTATGCCTGAGATGCCCGCCGCTGAAGCGCAGTACGTCACCCTGGGCCTCGGCGCCGAAGTCTTCGCCGTGCCCGTGGAGTTCGTCCGCGAGATCCTGGACTACCGGCAACCCTTCGCGATCCCCGAGGGTCCGGCCTACCTCCTGGGCCTGACCGACGTCCGCGGCCGTGGCACGGCGACGATCGACCTGCGGGCCAAGCTGGGCCTGCCGACGGTCCCGCCGGGACCCAGCACCCGCATCCTGGTGCTGGATATCCCGCTGGAGGGCCGGCTGCTCTCGCTGGGCCTGGTCGCCGACCGGGTGATCGAGGTGGTGTCGGTCTCGGCCGACCAGATCGAGCCGGCGCCGGATATCGGCGTCGCCTGGCGCTCGGACTACATCGCCGGCGTCGTCCGTCGTGACGATGGCTTCGTGGTGCTGTTCGAGCTGGCCCGCCTGCTGACGACCCAGGAAGCCGCGGCCCTGCCGGCCGTGGCCGACGTCGCGGCCTGAACGGCCCACCTCACTCCAGAACGGATGACCGCCCGTGTCGGCTGAACTCGCCTACGTCCCTGACGCCAACGACACCCTCAGCGCGGCGAACTTCCGCCGCCTGTCGGAATTCATCCACGGCTACAGCGGCATCAAGATGCCGCCGACCAAGAAGACCATGCTGGAAGGCCGCCTGCGCCGGCGGCTGCGCGAGCACCGGATGAGCAGCCTCGACGAATACTGCGCCTTCCTGTTCGACCGGGACGGCATCGAGGCCGAGGCCATCCACCTGATCGACGTGGTCACCACCAACAAGACCGACTTCTTCCGCGAGCCGGCCCACTTCGACTTCCTGGTGAACAGGGCGCTGCCGGGCTTCCAGAAGGAGGGTCGCCGGCAGGTCAAGATCTGGAGCTCGGCCTGCTCGATCGGCGCCGAGCCCTACACGATCGCCATGCTGATGGACGACTACTGCCAGGAGCATCGCGGCCTCGACTATTCGATCTACGCCACCGACCTCTGCACCCAGGTGCTGGGCGAGGCGCTGGTCGGAATCTTCCCGAGCGCCATGATCGAGCCGGTGCCGATCGCCATGCGCCAGCGCCACGTGATGGTCCCGCGCGATCAATCGCAAAAGGTGGTGCGCATCGCGCCGCACCTGCGCGCCAAGCTGTCCTTCGCCCGCCAGAACCTCATGGACGCCAAGTACGCGGCGCCCAAGGAGCTGGACATGATCTTCTGCCGCAACCTGCTGATCTACTTCGACAAGCCGACCCAGGCGGCGGTGCTGCAGCGGCTGTGTTCGCACCTGCGGCCCGGCGGCTACCTGTTCCTGGGCCACTCCGAGACCATCGTCGGCGTGGACCTGCCCGTCCGCACCGTGTCCGGCACCGTCTTCCAGAGGATCTGAGCATGACCCGCAAGGTCCGCGTCCTGATCGTCGACGACTCCGCCACCGTCCGCCAGACCCTCACCGCGGTGCTGCAGGAGGACCCGGGCATCGAGGTGATCGGCTCGGCCTCCGACCCCTTCTCGGCGGCGCGCGCCATCGCCAGGGAAATCCCCGACGTCATCACCCTGGACGTCGAGATGCCGCGCATGGACGGCATCACCTTCCTGCGCAAGCTGATGAGCCAGCACCCGATCCCGGTGGTGATGTGCTCGTCGCTGACGGAGGAGGGGTCCGAGACCCTGATGCAGGCGCTGGAAGCCGGCGCCGTGGATGTCATCCTGAAGCCCAAGATCGGTGTCGCCGACCACCTGCAGGAAGCCAAGGCCCGGATCTGCGAAGCCGTGAAGGGCGCCGCCCAGGCCCGCGTCTCCGCCCGCTCCCCGCGTCCGCAGGCCTTCAGCCGCACGCCGGAAAAGAAGCTGACCGCCGACGCCATGCTGCCGCCGCCGCGCGAAGGCGTGCGCGCCATGGCCCGCACGACCGAGACGGTGATCTGCATCGGCGCCTCCACCGGCGGCACCGAGTCCCTGCGCGAGGTGCTGCAGGCCCTGCCCAGCAACGCCCCCGGCATCGTCATCGTCCAGCACATGCCCGAGAAGTTCACCGCGGCCTTCGCGCGCCGGCTGAACGATCTGTGCGCGGTCGAGGTCAAGGAGGCCGCCGACGGCGACGCCGTGCTGCGCGGCCGCGTGCTGATCGCGCCGGGCAACATGCACACCCTGCTGGAGCGCTCGGGCGCTCGCTACTATGTGACGGTGAAGACCGGTCCGCTGGTCTCCCGCCATCGCCCCTCGGTTGACGTGCTGTTCCGCTCGGCGGCCCGCGCGGCAGGCTCCAACGCCGTCGGCGTGATCATGACGGGCATGGGCGACGACGGGGCCCGCGGCCTCGACGAGATGAAGCAGGCCGGCGCCTATACGATCGCCCAGGACGAGGCGACCTCCATCGTCTTCGGCATGCCCAAGGAAGCCATCGCCCGCGGCGCCGCCATGAAGGTGCTGCCCCTGGGCCGCATCGCCGGCGAGATCCTGCGGCTAGGCGCGATGGCGGCGTAGGCCGCCGCACCTCAGCTACTCATCCCCGCATACGCGGGGATGGGTAAGGCGAGGTTCTAGCTCTCCGCCGCCGGCGCGTAGGCCGCATGGATCTGGCGTTCGCGGGCCATGGTGTAGAGCTTGCCGATCTCGGCCATCACCTCGGTCAGCGCCACGACCGCCGCATCGTCCAGGTCTTCCGCCGCGGCCGGGTCGGCCGGGCGCAAGCCGTCCGCGGCGGCCAGCAGCACGCCGCTCACCTCGGCTTGGAAGTTCAGTCGCGACGTCGCCTGGCTCAGCACCTGGATGACCGCGTCGCCCTGGGCCGCCATCTCGGCCAGCTCGACGCCCACCTTGCGCTCGGCCTCGCGGATCGGCGCGGCCGCCGTCTCCAGCAGCTCCCCCACCGCGGCCGAACCGCCGCCCGCGTCGGCGTCGGTCTCGAACCCGCCGCCCAGCTCGACCAGGATCGCCTCGGCCTGGCCGGCGGTTTCGCCCAGCGCGTCGGCATACTGGCGCAGTTCCACGGCCACCACGCTAAGCGGCCGGCCGGCGTCGCCCAGGCGGCCGCACTTCAGGTTCGCGTTCAGCGCCATCGAGTGGATCGAGGCCTTGATGGTGCGGATCGAGTTGATGCGTTGCGCCAGGCCGATGGCGGTGGTCTCGGCCGTCCGCCCGACCTCCAGGGCCGCGGCCTCGGCGGCGCCCATTTCCTGCACCAGCGACATCGCCTCGCCCAGGCTGACTTCCAGCCGCGCCAGGTCGCCGGTCTTGTCGCCCCGGCCGCCCGAGCCGCGCGCCGCGTCGCGGAGCTGCAGCAGCTTGTGCGCGTCGCCGGCCACCCCGGCCAGGCTGTGCGCGATCTTCTCGACCTCGCGGTCGAAGCTGTCGGCGGTGTCGTCCAGTTGGGCCGCCAGCATCGCCAGCACCAGGCTGTCGGCGGCGGCGTTGGCCTCGCCGACGGCGCGGCGACGCGCCAGGATCTCAAGGCTGGTCTCGACGTGCTCGACGCGCTGGCGGGCGGTGTCGCCGATCTGCAGGCCGCACAGCGCCATGGCCACCTTGCCCTGCAGGCCGCGCGCGATGGCGCCCACCTCGGCCGCCACGGCGGCGACCCGCTTGTGATGCTGGGCCAGGGTGTCCGCGTCGGCGGCCAGTTGCAGCGGCACCGCCGGCAGCACCTGGGCGCAACGGTCGTCCAGGTCGGTCTCGTGGTTCAGCGCCGTGCCGATCAGGGTCCCCAGGCTGTTCAGGTCGCGGCCGAATTCGTCCAGCTGGACGCGGCCCTCGCTGATGGCGCTGTAGATCTCCTGGGCGAACTCCTCGAACTCCACATAGGCGCCCGGCACGGTCCCGGCCGTCACCTTGATGTTGACCGCGAAGACCCGCAGGTAGCGCAGCGCCTGCTGCATGTCGGCGATGTGGACGCCCAGCACGCGGCTGGTCGAGGCCAGCCCATGGCAGCGCTCGCGATGGCCCGTCCGCGATCCGGCCAGGCCGCTCAGCGCGGCGGCGGCCTCGGACAGCTTCTCGGTGGCGGTGTCGACGGCCTCGGCGTTGAACAGGCTGGTGAGCTGGTCCAACGATCCGATCAGTCCGCCGACCACCTCGACCGACTTTTCGAGGGTCATGCCCAGGTCCAGGAACTTGCCCTCGATCACCCCGCGCGCGACGGCCAGTCGGCCGGCGATCGGCGCGTGGGACGCGGCGCCCGCGATGGGCGGGCGGTCGATGACTTCGGCTTCGGCGTACTGGACGGCTGCGGACACGGCGATCAACTCTCTCGGACGATCCGAAGACCCTAGGGCGCAAGTTCGGAATCTCCGGTGAAGCGCCTTGGTTTACAGAAATGAATGCGCCGCGCCGGCCTGTGGCGGGACGTCGCAGCCGTGGCCCGCGGCGCGCCGCCAG
>JAHJME010000042.1 GCA_018821435.1 Alphaproteobacteria bacterium | reverse complement strand
GATCTGGCGCCGCCTGCGCGACGGCGGCGAGAACCCGCGCGCGGCGCGCGGCGCGGGCGTCGTCGTCGTCGAGCAGCGCCTCGGCCTGGGCATAGGCCTGGTCCATCGGATCGGGCTTGGCATCGTGATCAGACATGGGCCGACCTCTCGCCAGCAAGCGACTGTCTCAACTTCGCGCGGGCATAGCGCAACCGGCTCTTGGCCGTCTCGACGGCGACCCCGGTGACCTGGGCGATTTCCTCCAGCGACAGGCCGGCCTGCGCGAACATGACGAACGCGCCGCGCTGTTCCAGCGGCAAGGCGTCGACGGCGGCGACGATCTCCTGGGCCAGTTCGCGCGACTGGACCTGTTCCAGCGGGCTCTGGCCGGGGTCGGGGATCATCGCCGCCGCATCGTCCTGGGCCGACGCCAGCACGGCGACCTTTTGCCGACGGAAGTGATCCCAGACCTTGCGGCGGGCGATGGTGAAGAGCCAGGCCGGAAAGCTCGACTTGCCGGGGTCGAACGCGGCCGCGTTCCGGGCGATCGCGATCCAGGTCTCCTGGTGCAGATCCTCGGCCGCGTCGGCGTGGGCGGCGCCCAGCAGGCGACGGATGAACTGGAAGCAGGGGCGATCATAGCGGTCGTACAGCCGCGCGAACGCGTGCGCGTCGCCGGCGCCGTGGGCCCGCAGCAATACAGCATCGCTTGCCGGGTCCGACTCCATCAAGACCAAGCCTAGCGGTTGCACGGCCCGACGCGCAAACGCCTAAGGCATGCCCGGCGGATCGGGCACGTACCCGGTCCTGGGGGCCGGGAACGGCCGGGGTCTGGGCTCCGGCGCCTGCGGCCGGCGAATCACGCCCAGCGCCGCGAGGTTGTCGTAGGTGTCGTACTCGATCTGTCGGACGAGTTGCGGGGCGGCGGTCGCCCGCTCGAAGGCCACGGCGGTCACGATGGAGCGTTCCCGCGCGCCGTGTCCGGTGCCCAGCTTTTCCTCGGACCGCGCGCGGGCTGAGGGCGCGACGCGGGAGCCGGTGACCACGATCTCGGACATGTCGTCGCGCGCCGACGACCTGGACTCCGCCGCCATGGGCGCCGGCGCGGGCAGGACGATCCGCTCCTTGAAGACCGCCACGCCGATGACGCCCACGTCGCCGGGGCGGCCTGTGCGCGCCGCATAGGACTTCGGCAGCGGCGCGAAGTTGAACGCCGCGATCTCGGAATCGGATTTGCGCCAGCCGCTCACGTCGTAGGACTGGTACGGATCGAACACATAGCCGCGCTGGCCGTAGCCGGCCGTCTGCCCGGTCAAGACGTTGACCCCGTCGACCGACATCACCACCAGCAGGCGGGCGCCGGTGTTGTTGGTGACGCGCAGGCCGTAGCGGGCGCCGGGCTGGCCGGCGACATAGGCGCGCCCCTTGTGTCGCCACACCCGCAACGGCTGGCCTGTGTCCTGATCGACCACCGTCAGGTTCACGAGATCCTCGGCGACCTGGGCCTCCGCCACCCCGGCGAACCCGACCGCCGCCAGCACCGTCGCCAGGATCGCCCGACGTCGCACGCCCGTCACCGCTTGCTTTGCTGTCGTCATCACGCATGCCTCCCTTGGCCCTTGCATGACGATCTACGCAGCCGACCGACAAAGGGGGTTAGCGCGACGGTGGTTTTTCCGAGGGGAGCCGTTCACGGCGGCCTGGCCGGCCCACTGGGCAAAAACGCATGGGGTGTCGCCGGTGACTCGGCAGAAGGCGCCGTTAACGATCCGGGCCATTGAAAACAGGCGCATTTCTCCTGGCCCGACGATTGCATCTTAAGGCTGTCAAAGCCCCCGGGAACCCGCGTCATGACGTCGATCAGCTCGCTTCCCTACGCCGCCGCCAACGCTTCGACCTACACGGCGCCGGCCCCCGTCCCAACGCCGACGCCCGCCGCGCCGCAGGGCGAGGCGACCTCGACGCCGGCCCCCGCCGCGAGCGCCGTGAAGGTCACCCTGTCGGACGCGGCCAAGGCGGCCCTGAAGGCCCAGGCGGAGGCCCCGACCATCGCCAGCATCGCGGCCGCGGCGCGGTCGGCCATCGACAAGCTGCTGGCCCAGGCCAACACCAAGGTGGCCATCATCGACGGGCGCGCGACGATCGATCTGGGCGGCCTGGACCGCCGCAGCCTGTTCGCCGTGGCCTCCAATGCCGGTGGGGGCTTCTCCGCGACGGAGCAGACGCTGGCGTCGGCGACGATGGCGTTCCAGTTCGAGGACACCCTGGCCGGCCCCGTGGCGGCCAGCCGGATCACAGGCGACTACGCCGGCATCTACAAGGCGGCCCTGGCCTACCTGGACAAGGCCGGTCCGGAAGAGAAAGCCTCGGCCAAGTGGATCGCCCAGCGCGAGGTGCTGGCCAAGGGCTACGAACAGGCGACGGCCACGCCGGGCGTCGCGCCCAAGCTGCCGAACGATCCGGTGGCGGCCTATATCGCCGCGCAGGCCGAGGACACGCCGATCGTCGGTCCACGCGACATCACCAAGGTCGCCGACGACGTGCGCGCGGCGCTGAACGCCCAGTACGCCAAGGCCGGCGATCCGGACGCCGCGATCAGCCTGGCCGACTTCGACGATCGGGCGCTGGCGGCCATGGCCTTGAACAAGGGCGGCCTGTTCTCCCCCGCCGAGACCCGCGCCGCCCAGGTCGAGATGCGCGACCGGACCAACGAGCGGATGACCGAGGCCTACGGCTCCAACATCGCCGCCGGCAGCTCCGCCACGCTGGGACGTGACCTGATCGCGCGCTATGCCGGGATGAGCGCCGAGGAGCGCGAGGCCCAGGGCTGGACCCCCGAGCTCTATGCGAAGCTGGTCCAGAACTACCAGACCTCGCAGAAGCTGACCTCGATGGGCGCCAGCCTGGCCGGCGGGCTCTACGGCGGCGGAAGCGAAACGACGGGTCAGCCCAGCCTCATGGACTACCTTACCTGATCGGCGGCCCGCGGCGGGCTCAGGCCGCCATCCCACCTCGGGGCGTGACCTGGGCCTGGAACAGGTAGCCGCCCCCGCGCAGCGTCTTGATCATGTCGCCCGCGCCGTCACAGGCGGACAGCGTGCGGCGCAGCCGCGCGACCCGCGCATCGATGGACCGGCCCCCGGCTGTGGCGCCGTCGCCGTGCAGCAGGGCCACCAGGGCGTCGCGGTGCAGCACCACCCCCGGACGGCCTGCCAGGGCGCGGAGCAGGGCGGCGTCGGCGGGGCTGAGCCGCACGGTGCGGCCGGAGGGCGCGGTGACGTAGCCCAGCTCGGCGTCGAAGCGCCAGGTTTCCAGCTCGGCCTGGGCGGTGTGGCGGGCCTGGCGGGCGGCGCGGCGCAGCAGGGCGCGCACCTTGGCCAGAA
Source organism: Alphaproteobacteria bacterium (assembly GCA_018821435.1). Classification (GTDB taxonomy): domain Bacteria; phylum Pseudomonadota; class Alphaproteobacteria; order Caulobacterales; family Caulobacteraceae; genus Phenylobacterium. Next base: position 141,638 of record JAHJME010000042.1, on the reverse strand, counting down.
GCTCCAGCGGGTGGGTGGTCTTCGGCAGGACGTCGTCGGCGCCGAACTCCAGGCCGGCGACTCGGTCCAGGGTGTCGGCGGCGCGGGCCACCACCAGGACCGGCGCGGTCTCGGCCTCGGACAGCTTGCGGCACAGCGCCAGGCCGTCGGCGTCGGGCAGAGCGGTCTCCAGGATCACCAGGTCGCAGCCGCGGGCGTCCAGCGTGGGCTGAGCCTCGGCGGCCGAGTCGGCGCGCTCCACCTCGAAGCCGTGGCGGCGCAGCATGTCCAGGCCGGGCTCGATGGAGACGGCGTCCGCGTCGATCCACAGCACGCGGGGCGATCCTTGCGTCGCGTCGGCCCGCGCGGGGACCCCGCCGGCGGCGAATTCGAAGGCGACTGCGGTCATGATGGCGTCCGTCCCGGGGCGAGGCCGCCGGGTTGGGTCCCGGCGCACGAGGACTTTAGACCGCGTAGAATAAAGTCGGTGACGACTTCTCGTCATACTTCACATGAAGTGATTTCATGTGTCACCTCGCTGTGACAATTGTGACCATGGTCAACCGCTGTTTTCTTTTTGCAACATTCTGCCAGGAACGACTTCATCGATGATCTGGCGCTCGCGCAGATCAGGCGGCTGCAAGGTCGCGATCAGGTGCGAGTTAGAGTGTTGTTTTTATATACTTTTTAGATTGATTCGGCGGACGGCTTCGCGAACTTTGGCGAACCTCACATGAGGTAAATTCATGGGTCGCATAAGACAAATTCAGTAAAGGTCGGCTGCACGCGACAATAGTTTTTCTCCAGCGGCGCTCGGGCGCGCAGTCGGCTCCTCCGGCTGCGTTGGGGGCCGTGCCTTTCATGTGGGGATCGGCCGAGGCTCAAGAGCCGCCGGCCGCTGGAGGATTTAGACCTTGAGCATCAAGAGAACGCGCGAGCGCCTTCTGGCGTCTTCGATGATCTGTGGGGTGGCCCTTTTGGGCGTTGCGACACCCGCCGCCGCCCAGACCGGCGGCGCCGACGAAGTTTCCGAAGTGGTCGTGACCGGGACCCGCATCCCGTCGCCGAACCTGGAAAGCGTCAGCCCGGTCACGGCCGTGAGCGCCGCCGACATCCGCGGCGCCGGCGTCACCCGGGTGGAAGACATGATCAACAGCCTGCCGCAGGCCTTCGCGGCCCAGGGCTCGGCGCTGTCCAACGGCTCGACCGGCACGGCGACCGTCAGCCTCCGCGGCCTGGGCGCCACCCGCACCCAGGTGTTGATCGATGGCCGTCGCCTGATGCCCGGCACGCCGAACACCCTTGGCGGTTCGCTGGCCCCCGACCTGAACTTCATCCCCTCGGCGCTGATCGAGCGCGTCGACGTGCTGACGGGCGGCGCCTCGGCGGTGTACGGCGCCGACGCCGTGGCCGGCGTCGTCAACTTCATCATGTCCCGCAACTTCGAAGGCATCCGGGTCGACGCCCAGTACGGGCTCTATCAACACGACAACGGCAACGCGATCGCCGACGTCGTGCGCGCCAAGGCGGCCACCGCCGCCAGCCCCGAGTTCTTCAGGCTCCCGAAGGGCAACGTCCGTGACGGCGAAAGCTCGCAGGTCACGCTGATCCTCGGCGTCAACTCGCCGGACGGTAAGGGCAATGTCACCGCCTACGCCGGCTACCGCCACGTGGAGCCCATCTTCCAGGGCAACCGCGACTTCTCGGCCTGTACGCTGAACTCGGGCGCCACCTTCGCCGCCGCCGGTTGCGGCGGTTCCGGCACCGCCTTCCCGGCGCGCTTCGGCGCCAACGTCGTCGACATCACCGGCCCGGGCAACACGTTCCGCCCGCGCGTCGCCGCACGCGACGTCTTCAACTTCGGCCCGCAGAACTATTACCAGCGCCCCGACGACCGCTACGTCCTGGGCGCCTTCGCCAACTATGAGATCAACGACTGGGCGACCGCCTACATGGACGTGATGTTCATGGACGACACGTCCACGTACCAGATCGCGGCGGGCGGTATCTTCGCCGGCACGTTCTCGGTGAACTGCGCCAACCCGTTCCTCTCCGCCCAACAGCGCGGCCTGCTCGGCGCCACGGCGGCGTCGGGCGGCGGCACCTGCGCCACCAATCCGGGCGGCACGTTCACCGGCACCATCGCCCGCCGAAACGTCGAGGGCGGCGGCCGTCAGGGCACCACCCAGCACCAGCAATACCGCTATGTGGTCGGGATGCGCGGCGCGCTGAACGACAACTGGAACTACGACTTCGCCATGCAGTACGGCCGCGTGTCGTTCGGCCAGATCCAGACCGGGTTCTTCCGCACCGGCGCGATCAACAACGCGCTGAACGTCGTCTCGGTGAACGGCGTGCCGACCTGCGCCTCCGTGGTCAACGGCACCGACCTGGCCTGCGTGCCCTACAACATCATGCAGCTGGGCGGCGTCACCCCGGCGGCGCTGAACTATCTGGAAACCCCGGCCACCCAGACCGGCAACCTGTTCGAGCGCGTGGTGAACTTCAACATCGGCGGCGACCTGACCGAGTACGGCGTGAAGATGCCGTGGGCCAAGGACGGCGTCGGCGTGTCGATCGGCGCGGAGTACCGCCGCGAGACGATGGACTACCAAGCCGACTTCGTGGCGGCGTCAGGTCAACTGAACGGCGCCGGCGGCGCCAACCCGCCGGTCAACGGCTCGTTCGACGTCTATGAAGTCTTCGCCGAAGCGCGGGTGCCGATCCTGCAGGACGCTCCATTGGCCAAGTCGCTGACGTTCGAAACGGCCTTCCGCTACTCCGACTACTCCTCGGTCGGCACCACGGAGACGTACAAGCTGGCCGGCGACTGGGAGCCCGTCGATGGCCTGCGGGTTCGCGGCGGCTACAACCGCGCCGTCCGCGCGCCGCACATCCTGGAACTGTTCAGCCCCCGGAACGTCGCCCTGGACGGCACGCAGGACCCCTGCGCCGGCCTGGCGGCCAACGACCCGCTGGTCGCGCGCTGCGCCTCGTTGTTCAACCTGACCACCGCCCAGGTGCTGGCCATCGAGGCCAACCCGGCCGCCCAGTACAACGGCCGCTTCGCCGGCAATACGAACCTCGATCCGGAAACCAGCGACACCTACACGCTGGGCCTGGTGTTACAGCCGAGCTTCCTGCCCGGCTTCAACGCCTCGATCGACTGGTTCGATATCAAGGTGAAGGACTACATCTCGAACATCGGCGCGGACGTGATCATCAACCGCTGCGTCGGCCAGCAGGACCGCAGCTTCTGCGCGCTCGTCAACCGCGACGCCCAGGGTTCGATCTGGCTGTCGAACCAGGGCTTCGTCGACGATCAGACCGTCAACATCGGTTCGATCCGGACGACCGGCTTCGACATGAACGTCGGCTACCGCCTGAACCTGGACGAACAGAACATGGGCTCCATGTCCTTCAACTTCGTCGGGACCTATCTCGACAAGCTGGAGGCGCAGGCCCTGCCGGGCGACGACGCGTTCGACTGCGCCGGCCTCTACGGCACGATCTGCTCGGTCTCGTCGGGCTTCACCTCCCCGAACCCGAAGTGGCGCCACAAGGCCCGCGTCACCTGGGCCACCCCGCTGGAGTACGGCGAGTGGTTCAAGAACTTCTCGGTCAGCCTGCAATGGCGCCACTTCGACAAGGTGACGCTGGACGCCTACGACGACCACCCGCAGCTCAACAATCCGGGCATCCAATACGCCACGGACAAGACGCTGGCCTCGCGGGACTACTTCGACCTGACGGCGTCGTGGACGATGCGCGACAACCTCAACTTCCGCGCCGGGGTGAACAATCTGTTCGACAAGGATCCGCCGCTGACCGGCTCGTCCAACTGCCCCAGCGGTCCCTGCAACGGCAACACCTGGCCGCAGGTCTACGACAGCTTCGGTCGCTACCTGTTCATCGGCCTGACCGCCGACTTCTAAAGAGATCCCTCTCGATCTCGGCCTGGGCCCCCGCGCGAGCGGGGGCCTTTTCTTTGCGCCCTGCGGAACCCACCGCCCGCCCGGCAATTCCCATGGCAGAGGCTGTAGGAAACCCGGCGTGCGGCGTAACGAGTATTATCGGGCGGAAGCCGACAGAGTTCAGCGCCTGGCGAACGAGACTGCGTCGGGTCGAGGCCGCGAGCAGTTCGAACAGGTGGCGGCCGAGTATCGAAGCCTGGCCGAATACTACGAGCCGCGGCCCACGCCACGGCCGCGGCGGCCCGCGCACTAAGCTTCCCGGATCGCGAACGACTGAGAGACCAGTTCGGCCTGTCCGAAGATGGTCATGAAGGCGATGTCGGCGGCGTCCAGGCCTGTGGCCACGCGAACCAGACCTTCAATCGGCGCCAGGCCAGTCGGGTCGATCAGGCGCCAACGGCCGCCCAGATAGACCTCAACGACGGCGTGCATGTCCGGCGGATCAAGCTTCCAGGCATAGGCGCTCACGGCGCGGGCCGGGATGTCGGCGGCGCGGCACAGGGTTATGGCCAAATGAGCGAAGTCGCGGCAGACGCCGGCCCGGTCGACGAAGGTGTCCTGGGCGGTGGAAGTCGCGTCGCTGACGCCGGCGCGATAGTCCACATGGCCGGCGATCCAGGCCATCATCCGGGCCACCTTGCCGCCGCCCGACAGGTCGCTGAACTCACGCTGCACGAAGCTTTCGAAGCGGTCGGACGGGCAGTAGCGGCTGGGGCGCAGGTAACGCAGCACATCGCCCGGAAGGTCGCGGATCGCCAGGGCGGCCGACCCTTCCAGCGTCGCGTCCCGGTCCAACACCGACACATCGGCGTCATAGCGCAAGCTGACTCGCCCTTCAGCGGCGAACACCGCGCGGCGTTCGCCGGTCGACGGGTCGTCCAGGCGGGCCACGTCGACGGCGGGGTTCAGGTCCAGGCGCTCGCGCCGCACCGTCTGGTCCGGCCCATGCGCCGCCTCGAGCAGCAGCAGGACCTCGCACCGTTCGGCGAAGTCATAGGTCATCTCGGCTTGGATCTGGAATTGCATGCGTCCCCCGGGCCCCGCCAACGCGCGAGGCCGGCGGGCGTTGCTGTATCAGGGATCGCGCGTCGCGGGTGTGACGCCGTGCCTAGGCGGCGTGCAGGGCCGGCGCGGCGGCCGGCCCGGCGTCGAGGCCGTCGGCCAGCCAGTCCACGAAGGGCCGGATGACGTCGGCGCGCGGCGAGGCCGGGTTCCAGACGGCGGTGTAGTCTTCGCGAAGGGTCGCTTCGGCGTCGAAGAGGCGCACCAGGCGGCCGGCGCGCAGATCCTCGCGAACCAGCAGACCGCGCGCGAGACAGATGCCCGCGCCGTTGCGGGCCAGTTCCAGCGCCGCCAGGGGGCTGTCGGCGGTCAGCGTCGCATGGGTGGGCAGGTCGCTCAGGCCCACCTGCTCCAGCCACATTCGCCACGGGTGCTCGGGCTGGTGGATGAGCGGCGCGTGAACCAGGTCTTCGGGACGACGCGGCAGGTCGACGGCCGGCGCGGCCACGGGGAACAGCGCCTCGCCCGCCAGCCGGCGCTGGGTGAGCCCCGCACAGGCCCCTGCGCCATACAGGATGGCCACATCGACCTCGCCGGCGCTGACTTCCGCCGCGCCGGTGACCGTGCGCAGCTCCAGCTCCCGGTCGGGATGGCCTGCCAGGAAGCCCGGCAGGCGGTTGGCCAGGATCCGCTCGGCGATACCGGCGGTGGCGGCGATCACCAGGCGAGCGCGGCCGGGCCGGGCGGGCGTTTCGAACGCCTCGGAAATCAGGTTGAGGCTGAGCCGGAGACGGCTGACGAAGGTGCGGCCGGCCTCGGTCAGGGCCACCGTGCGGCCGAACCGGTCGAAGAGATCGACGCCAAGCCGCAGCTCCAGCGACCGGATCGCATGGCTGATGGCGCTCTGCGTCAGGTTCAGTTCGTCGGCGGCCTTGGTGAAGCTCTCATGCCGGGCCGCGGCCTCGAAAGCCGCGATGGCCCTCAGTGATGGCGGTCGTACCGGCACGATCATTTTCCTCGAAGCAACATGCGGTGACCTGGACCCCGCGCAGCCAAGATGACCGGGTGGCGGATGTCTTCATGCGAAATGCGGCGAAGGGCGCCAACGGGCGGTCCAAACGGGGTTCTTTGCGGCGAACGGCGACGGCGCGTCGACAAGCGGCCTTGGCCTGTCACCGGAATTCTACAGAATGTGACGCGGATGGTCCCCCGGATCGCCCATGTTCCTGAGGCGCAGCGCCTTCTCCGCCGCCCAGGCCGCCACCCCGGCGGGAATGCTCTGGGGAAATGGTGCATGCGTCTGCCGCGTCCGAACAACTACCTGGTCGCCAACGTCGTCCTGTGGGCGCTGACGTATCTGATCGTCACCGCGCGGATGCTGGCCGAGCCGATGCCGCACGCGGGCCATATGGCGTTGCGCCGTCTGGGCATGGCGGTGTTCGGTTTCCTGGCCTGCCTGCTGATCGGCAAGATCCTCTCGGCCCTGGCCGAACATCCGATGTGGCGGCGGATCGTGGCCGCGGTGCTGCTCTCGGTGATCGGCGGGTTCGCCTATTCGCTGCTGAACTACACGGCGTTCTACATGATCTTCCCGATGTGGCGGGTGGAGCCGCTGTCGCCGATCTCGATCGCTTTCACGGCCTCGATGTTCTTCTGGACCTTCATCTCGTGGTGCGCGCTGTACTTCGCGATCCGGTACGAGGAGGAGCTGAAGGAGAAGAACCTTCGGCTGGTGGCGTCCCAGGCGCTGGCCATGGACGCGCAGAACCGGATGCTGCGCTACCAGATCAATCCGCATTTCCTCTTCAACACCCTGAACGCCCTGTCGTCGCTGATCCTGGCCAAGGAGAACGAGCGCGCCGAGCGGGTGGTGCTGTCGCTCTCCAGCTTCCTGCGCCACACCCTGGAAAAGGAGATGCCGGACAAGAGCCCGCTCTCCGACGAGATCGAGGCCCAGCGCCAGTACCTGCTGATCGAGCAGGCGCGCTTCGAGGACCGGCTGAACTACGTCGAGACCATCCCGCTGGATCTGCGCGACGTGCTGGCCCCCAGCCTGATCCTGCAGCCGCTGGTCGAGAACGCGGTGAAGTACGGCGTGGCGCGCTCGAACGCGACGGTGACCATCGAGATCAGGGCCGAGGCGTCCGACGGGCGCCTGCGCCTGACGGTGGCCGACGACGGCGGCAACGGCTCGGGCCAGACGCCGCCCAAGCTGGGCCTCGGCCTCGAGAACGTGCGCCGGCGGCTGGACCTCATTTACGGCAAGACGGCGCAACTGACCTGCGGGCCCAGGCTTCCGCACGGTTTCCTGGCGTCGGTGGAAATCCCCCTGGAGCGGGCATGATCCAAGGCAGCACGGCGCCGGTCGACCGGCCTCTTCGCGTGGCGCTCGTCGACGACGAGCCGCCAGCGCTCCGCCGTCTGCAGATGGCGATCGACAAGGCGGACAACGTCGAGGTCGTCGGCGAGGCGACCAACGGCGAGGATGCCCTGGCGCTGATCCGCCGTGGCGGCGTGGACGTCGTGCTGCTGGATATCCGCATGCCGGGGCTGTCGGGACTGGACCTGGCCCGTGCGATCGATCCTACCGAGGCGCCGGCGTTCATCTTCGTCACCGCCTTCAGCCGCTTCGCCACGGACGCCTTCGAACTGGCCGCCGTGGACTATCTGCTGAAGCCCGTCGAGTTCGAGCGGCTGCACGAGGCCCTGGAGCGGGCGCGGGTGCGTCTGCGGTCGCGCGCCGCCACCTCGCGGATCGCCGAGCTGGAAGAGGTGGTGGCCGCGCTACGCGCCGCCGACACCAACACGCCCGAGAGCGGCTTCGCCGACGAGATTTGGGTGCCGGATCGTGGCGATCGCCTGCGCCTGCCGGTCAACCTGATCGACTGGGTGGAGGCCGAGCGCGACTATGTGCGGATCCACAGCCGGGGCCGCAGCTTCCTGGTCCGTAAGGCCATCCGCAAGCTGCAGGCCGAGCTGGACCCGGCCGACTTCCTGCGCGTGCATCGCGGCGCCCTGGTGCGCCGCGACCGGATCGTGCGTCTGGCGCGCCGCGCCGGCGGCCCCGCCGCGGTGGTATTGCAATCCGGAGCCGAGGTGCCCGTGGCGCGCCGTCAGGCCGCGCAGGTGCGCAAGGTCGTGGGAACCCGCGGCGGCTAGAGCGTCGCGCAGGTGGTCATGTTCACGGGCTTGGCTTCCGTGCGGGTCCAGGTGTCGCCGGTCTTCGAGAAGTTGGCGAAGGACGAGCCGGACTTGCCGGTGGAGCCGTCGGCGTTGCGTCCGGCGAAGGTCATGGCCGCGACGACCTTGGCCTTCACGCCCTTGGCGGTCTCGTCCGCGCTGATGTCCTGCATCGCCTTGCACATGACCTGGAAGTCCTGGCAGCCCTTGCCCTCGACCTTGGTGGCGCAGGCGGTGTGGCCGGCCTCGATGGCCGTGCGCCAGGCCACGATCTGGGTGTCGAGGCCGGCGTAGGGGTCGTTGGACGCGGACTTGGCGCCGCCGCCCTGGCTGCAGGCGCTGAGAAGGACGGCGACAAGGCTGGCCGCCACGACAGGTCTGATCACAGAGAGCTCCGATGAGAATCCGGCCGAGCGCTTAGCCCGAAGAACAAGGCGCGTGTGTGACGAAACGACAGAAGGTCGAAATTAGTTGGCTGGCGCCGCGTAGGTCATCACCGGGCCGATTTCATCGTGCAGCACCAGGTCGGCGTGGGAGTCTAGATCGGTCGCCTCGCGGTTGACGATCGCCAGAGTCGCACCGTTGCGCTTGGCCATGACCGGGAAGCCGGCGGCGGGGTAGACGACCAAGGAAGAGCCCAGCACCAGGAAAAGGTCGCAGGCCATGGTCTCGGCCTCGGCCCGCGCCATCGGCTCGGCCGGCATGGACTGGCCGAACGAGATCGTGGCGGTCTTGACGATGCCGCCGCAGGACCGACAGGCGGGCAGGTCGCCGGTGGCCTCGTACAGGGCCTTTAGGTCGTCCAACTCGTGCCGCAGCCCGCATTCCAGACAGGTGGCGTAGCTGGCGTTGCCGTGCAGCTCGATGACCCGCTCGGCGGGAATGCCGGAGGCCTGGTGCAGGTTGTCGACGTTCTGGGTGATTACAGCGCCGACCTTGCCCTGGGCGACCAGGCGGGCGACGCCCAGGTGGCCCGCGTTGGGCTCGCGGCCGACCCAACCGGCCCGGCCGCTGAAGGCGCGTTCCCAGGCTTCTCGGCGGCGTTCCTCGCTGGACACGAAATCCTGGAAATAGATCGGCTTCATCTTGCTCCACACCCCGCCGGGGCTGCGGAAGTCGGGGATGCCGCTCTCGGTGGAGATGCCCGCGCCCGTGAAAACGGCAACCCGGCGGGCGTCGGCGATCAGGCGGGCGAGGTCGGCCCTTTGCGAGCCGTTGGCGCTGGACATGGGCCGGAACTTAGCAAGGGAAAGCCGGGGTGGCGAAGGGAGAGGGGATCGGCCCGACCTGGTCGGGGGGGATGCCAGGGTGTGGGCCGGGCCGATCCGGATCGTCCTTGTCCGACAGGCAAGTCGTTGGGCGATCGGTGTTCTAACCGTCCGACCGTAAGTCTGGTTCCGGACCGAATGCCCGGGCCAGGTCGGCCGGCTCGGCGCCCTCGATCTCCAGGCGTTTCACACGGGCCGTCTCGCCGCTCGCGATTCTGACAGCCGACTTCGGTAGCTTCAGCGCCTTGGCCAGCAACACGACGACGGCGGCGTTGGCGGCGCCCTCGGCCGCCGCGGCGCTGACCCGCAGTTTCAGGACGGGCCGTCCGGCCTCGTCCAGCATCCAGCCCTCTACAGCGTCGCGACCGCCGCGCGGCGCGACGCGGACGGTGAGGCGCGTCAGCCGCCCGAAACCATTGAAATCAGGTAGTATTTTAGGGGCGTAAGCAGCTTTGCGCTGCCGATGCTGAGCACCAGAATCAGAATGATGGGACTAATGTCGATGCCGCCCAGCGGCGGAATGATGCGCTGGAGGGGCTGAAGGACGGGCCGCGTCACGGCGTCCAGGAAACGCACCACGTTGTAGACGAACTGGTTTCGCAGGTTGATCACGTTGAACGCGACCAGCCATGACAGGATGGCGCTCGCGATCACGGCCCAGATGAAAATCTGAATCAGCGCCTGCAGCACCGTGAAGGCAAAATCGATCAACGCCGCCATCTAGAACCCTTTTCTACGGTTGCGTTCTACCGGCGTTTACGGCGCTGGCAAGGCGATGGCGCGTCGAGGCGCTTGACACGCGGCCTGCTAATCGAGTTATTCCGCGCCTTCCTGGGGCCGTAGCTCAGTTGGTAGAGCGCCTCGTTCGCAATGAGGAGGTCAGCGGTTCGATTCCGCTCGGCTCCACCATTCCCCAGGACACGCTGGACGCTTAGCGTCAGGCCATCGTTTCGATGGGCGCACCCGCGCGCTCGATACGCGCCCGTCGCATCCCCAATGGTCTAGCTTCCGTATCGGCTTGGGCAATGCGGCCTGGGTCGGGAAGAATGATCGGTTTGCGAAGGATCGCCGACGCGCCACGCGGCGCCTGGCGATTAAGCTTGAGCGGCAGCAGTCACCGCGACGGATTCGGCGGCGCCAGGAACTCGTTCACCAATCTATTTTACGGTATAGCTACAGTCTGTGGCCAAGCTGCGACCTCTGCGCGCAGTATGTCGAATTCCGACTTGGATTCAGGTTCTGGCCGCATTTGCGGGCTGTGTTGCGTAATCTGGCCTTCGGGTCGCGTACCCGGCTTCGGCCGGGAGTAGCGGGGGATACCCATGATTACCACCGTCAGCGGCGCATCCGCGCTGCAGAGCGCGTTGGCGAGCGCACAGTCCGGGGACACCATCCTGCTGGCCGGTGGGTCGTACGGCGCCATGCGCCTCAGCAACCTGAGCTTCTCGCAGGATGTGACCATCGCCTCGGCGCCCGGCGAGAAGGCGGTCTTTACGGGCATGACGCTGAGCCGCAGTAACGGCATCACCTTCGAAAACATCGAATTCAACCGCGACGCCAGCGCCACGTTCGAGGTGCAGAGCAGCCAGGATATCCATTTCAACCGCATCAGCGTGCACGGCGTCCTGGACGGCAATTCCGACACCGACACCTGGGGCATGCTGATCCAGAACAGCACCAGCGTCAGCGTCGAGAACTCCGAGTTCCAGCAACTGCTGTGGGGGATAACCCACTACGGCACGAACGACGGCCTGGTGTTCCTGAACAACAGCTTCCACGACATCCGCGCCCAGGCGCTGCGCGGCGGCGGCGGCTCGAACATCACGGTGGCCGACAACACCATCCGCGACATCTATCCGGTCGGTGACGACCACCCCGACGCGATCCAGTTCTGGACCACCGACCAGAAGGTCGCGGCCCACGACATCGTCATCACCGGCAACAGCTATGTCCGCGGCGCGGGCCGCATGGCGCAGGGCATCTTCATGCGCGACGAGGTCGGCACGCTGCCCTACGAGCGCGTGACGATCACCAACAACGTCATCTCGGGCGGCCTCTACAACGGCATCGCGGTGGGTCACGCCAGCGACGTGAAAATCGCGAACAACGTCGTCATCGGCTACACCGACAACCGGTCGTGGATCGCCGTCAACGAGGTTGAGCGGCTGATTTCGCGGGACAACGTCGCCAGCGAATATTTGACCAACGGCGTGACCGTCGCGGTTCCGGCCGGCAACACCCTGGTCGGGCTGGCGGTGGACAAGGGCCTGGACGCGCTGGGCCGGTGGAACGGCTCGCCCCGGGAAGCCGCCGATCCCGATCAGGTCTTCGTGGGCGGCATGGGCAACGACACGGTCGATGGCGGGTCCGGCAACGACATCATCGTCGAGTCCGGTGGCTCCAATTACCTGCGCGGCGGCGACGGCGCCGACCGGATCAGCGGCGGCGGCGGCTTCGACGACATGAACGGCAACGCCGGCAACGACACGGTCTCGGGCGGTCCCGACAACGACTGGGTCGTGGGCGGCAAGGACAACGACAGCCTGAGCGGCGATGGCGGCAACGACCTGGTCTACGGCAACCTCGGCAACGACACCTGCTCGGGTGGGGACGGGGCCGACACCCTGCGCGGCGGCCAGGACGACGACCTGGTTCTGGGTGGCGCGGGGGCCGACTATCTCTCGGGCGACAAGGGCTCCGACACCATGACCGGTGGCGACGGCGCCGATATCTTCCACACCTTCGGCGATGCCGGGATCGACCGGGTCACCGACTTCAACGCGGCACAGGGCGACCGGGTGCAGCTGGACGCCGGCACCACCTACACGGTGAGCCAGGTCGGCTCCGATACGATCATCAACATGGGCGGCGGCGGCCAGATGATCCTGGCCGGCGTCTCGATGAGCAGCCTGACGCCGGGCTGGATCTTCGGGGCCTGACCCGCCCAGCCTAGTGCGCGTCGTCCCAGTTGGCGGCGGCGCGCGCTTCCACCACCAGCGGCACCGAGATCTGCAGCGCCGGCTCGGCCGCGCGCTCCATGATCCGCTTGGCGACGGCGATCACGGCCTCGGCTTCGGCTTCGGGCGCCTCGAAGACCAGTTCGTCGTGCACCTGCAGCAGCATCCGCGCCGTCAGGCCGGCGTCGCGTAGCGCAGCCGGCATCCGGATCATCGCGCGGCGCATGACGTCAGCCGCCGCGCCCTGGATCGGGGCGTTGATGGCGGCGCGGTCGCCGAACGCCCGCTCGGCCGGTGACTTGCCCTGGGCGGCGGGGATGTGGACCTTGCGGCCGAAGATCGTGGTGACGAAGCCCTGGGTGCGCACCTGCTGCTGCATGCGATCCATGTAGGTCCGGATGCCGGCGAACCGCTCGAAGTAGGTCTTGATATAGGCCCCCGCCTCTTCGCGCGGGATCGAGAGCTGGTTGGCCAGCCCGAACGCGGAGATTCCATAGACGATACCGAAGTTGATCGCCTTGGCGCGGCGGCGCGTGTCGGCCGGCATGCCTTCCACCGGCACCCCGAACATCTCCGACGCGGTCATCGCGTGAATGTCGAGGCCGTCGGCGAAGGCCTTCTTCAACTGCGGGATGTCGCCGATGTGGGCCAGCAGGCGCAGTTCGATCTGACTGTAGTCGGCGCTGATCAGCACCTTGCCCTCGTCCGCGATGAAGCACTTGCGGATCTTGCGGCCCTCTTCGGTGCGGATCGGGATGTTCTGCAGGTTGGGATCGCTGGAGGCGAGGCGCCCGGTCGTGGCGGCGGCCAAACTGTACGAGGTGTGCACGCGGCCGGTCGTCGGGCTGATCGCGGCCACCAGGTTGTCCGTGTACGTACCTTTCAGTTTCGACAGCTGGCGCCAGTCCAGCAGGATGCGCGGCAGCTCATGGCCTTGGAGCGCCAGGTCCTCCAGCATCGAGGCGTCGGTGGACATCGCGCCCGTGCCGGTCTTCTTGCCCGAGGCCAGCCCCATCTCGGTGAACAGGATGTCGCCGATCTGTTTGGGCGAGCCCAGGTTGAACGGCCGGCCGGCGACGCGGTGCGCCTCGAGCTCCAGCTCGCCCATGCGGACCGAGAAGTCGTTGGACAGCACGCGCAGGCGGTCGGGGTCCACCTTGATCCCCGCCAGCTCCATCTCGACCAGCACGGCCGGCATCGGCCGCTCGACCGTCTCGTAGACCGTCAGCAGCTTCTCCTCGACCAGTCGCGGCTTCAGGTGCTCGTAGAGGCGCAGCGTCACGTCCGCGTCCTCGGCGGCGTAGCAGGTCGCCGAGGTCAGCTCGACGTGCTTGAAGCTCTTCTGGGCCTTGCCGGTCCCGGCCACGGTCTTGAAGCTGATCGGCTCGTGGTCCAGCAGGCGCTTGGACAGCTCGTCCATGCCGTGGCTCTTGTACAGGCCCCCGTCCAGGGTGAACGAGATCAGCATGGTGTCGTCCATCGGCCCGACCTCGATCCCGTAGCGGGAGAGGACGGCCATGTCGTACTTGCCGTTCTGGGCCACCTTCAGGATCGACGGATCCTCCAGCAGCGGCTTCAGCCGGGCGATGACGTCTTCGCAAGCGATCTGGTCGACGGCTTCCTTCTGGTCGAAGTCGAGTCCGCCCGTCGCCTCGTGCTCATGCTCGTGGCCGACCGGGATGTAGCAGGCCTCGCCCGGCGCGACGGCCAGGCTGACGCCGCAGAGATTGGCGCTGGTGGCCCCCAGCGCGTCGGTCTCGGTGTCGAACGCCACGACCCCGGCCGCATAGGCCTTGGCGATCCAGGCGTCGAGGGCGTCCAGGTCGCGGACGCACTGGTAGGCGTTGACGTCGATGGCGCCGTGGGTCGGCGCGGACCGGGCCTTGGCCTCCGGCGCGGGCGTTGCGGGGGCGGCGATGCCGTGGCCCGGAGACGTCCCGTCGCCGACGCGCCGCGCCAGCGTCCGGAAGCCCATGTCGTCCAGGAACGTCTGCAGCACGGCGGCGTCCGGATCGCGGACCACCAGGTCCTCGATCGGCTCCGGCAAGGGGGTGTCGCAGTCCAGCTGCACCAGCTGCCGCGACAGGCGGATCTGGTCGGCGAAGTCGATCAGGGTCTGGCGGCGCTTGTCCTGCTTGATCTCGCCGGCGCGGGCCAGCAGCGTGTCCAGGTCGCCATACTCGTTGATCAGGGCCGAGGCGGTCTTGATGCCGATCCCGGGCGCACCCGGCACGTTGTCGACGGAATCGCCGCACAGCGCCTGCACATCGACGACCTTGTCCGGCGTTACGCCGAACTTCTCGGCGACCTGTTCAATGCCGATCTTCAGGTTCTTCATGGTGTCCAGCATCGACACCTTGGGCCCGACCAGTTGCATCAGGTCCTTGTCGGACGAAACGATCACCACCTCGCCGCCCAGGTCGCGCATCTTGCAGGCATAGGCGGCGATCAGGTCGTCCGCCTCGTAGCCGGCCAGCTCGATGCAGGGGACGCCGAACGCCTTGGTCGCCTCGCGCACCAGCGGAAACTGCGGCACCAGGTCTTCCGGCGGCGGCGGGCGGTGGGCCTTGTACTGGTCGTACAGCTTGTTGCGGAACGTCTTCTCGGAATGGTCGAAGATCACCGCCAGGTGGGTCGGCGCGTCGGCCGAGGCCCGCATGTCGACCAGCAGTTTCCAGATCATGTTGCAGAAGCCAGAGACCGCGCCCACCGGCAGGCCGTCGCTCTTGCGGGTCAGCGGGGGCAGGGCGTGGAAGGCGCGGAAGATGAAGCCCGAGCCGTCCACCAGGTAGAGCCGCATGGCCGGCCCGTCCTGGGTCGGTTCGCGGGGGATCTCGCCAAGCGTGGTCGGCGTGTCCTGGGGTTCGGCGTCGAGCGTGTCGGTCATGATCCCAAGATAGGGCCGGGCGGCCCGCAGGTCACCCGGCCTCGATGCATCAACCGAAGCGCTGTTGCAGGTTGGGCGCGCCGTCGCCCGCCCGCGCCAGGGCGCCCGGGTCGCCGTCGCGCAGATAGGCTTCCACCGCCCGGCCCATGGCGGCGTAGGCCACGCGGAACGGATGGATCGCCGACGAGAGGCGCCGCGCGCCCAGCGCCGCCAGCTCCGGTGCGTTGGGCACGCCGTCGCGGCCCATCACGTTCAGTGGCCGGGCGATGGCGGCGGCCAGCCGGCCGATGAGCTCCGCGTCGGCGGGGCCGGGGACGAAGATCCCGTCCGCGCCGGCCTCGGCATAGAGCGCCGCGCGACGCACCGTCTCGTCATAGGCCGCCTCGCCCTCGGCCAGGCTGCGCAGATAGACGTCGGTCCGGGCGTTGATGAACAGGCGAACGCCCTGCTTCTCGGCCTGGGCCCGCACCGCGGCGACCTTGCGGGCGTGCAGGGCGGGGTCCCGGCCGCCGTCCTCGATGTTGATCCCCACCGCGCCGGCCTCGATCACCCGGGCGATGTTGTGCGAGAGGGCGTCCAGGTCGTCGGTGAACCCGCCTTCGATGTCGGCGGTCACCGGCGTGTCGCCGGCCGCCTTGGCCGCGGCGGCGATGGTCGCCACCACCAGGTCGATCGGCAGGATGTCGCCGTCGGCGTAACCGTACGCCCAGGCCACGGCGGCCGAGGAGGTGGCCACCGCCTTGGCGCCGGTGTCGGCCATCACGGCGGCGCTGGCGGCGTCCCACGCGTTGGGCAAGATCAGCACCTGCGGGCCCTGGTGCAGCTTGTGGAACAGTTCGGCTTTGGCGCTCTGGCTCATGGCGTCCCCCTGAATTGGCGTCTTGAAGGTCGGACGCCGGATATAGGGAGCCTACTGACAGCGTGCTGGCGGCATCCGGACACGAACGGATGATGGCGTGTCGGCCCTTCGCGCCGGATCGCGAAACCCGCTAAGACCCGCCGGTGACCGCCACCGCCCTCACGCGTCTCGCCCTGACGGACTTCCGCTCCTACGCCACAGCCGAGCTGGCGCTGGACGGTCGGCCCGTGTGGCTGGCCGGGCCGAACGGGGCGGGTAAGACCAATCTGCTGGAGGCGGTCAGCTTCCTCATTCCCGGCCGAGGCCTGCGCGGTTCCAGCCTGGCCGAGGTCGGCCGCCGCATGCCGGGCGAGACCGGCGGCCGCGCCTGGGCGGTCTCGGTGACGATCCAGACCGGCGACGGGGAGACCCGTTTGGGCACGGGGGTGGAGACGGCCGGCGCTGCGCGGCGTGTGGTCCGGGTGGAGGGCGAACCCGCCCCGCCCGGCCGCCTGGCCGAACACATCCGCCAAGTCTGGCTGACACCGGCCCAGGACCGGCTGTTCCTGGAAGGCGCCGCCGACCGCCGCCGCTTCTTCGACCGCCTGGTCTTCGCCGCCGAGCCCGCGCACGCTGCGCACGTCCAGGCCTATGAAAAGTCGCTGCGCGAGCGGATGCGCCTGCTGACCGACGGTCCGCCCGATCCGGCGTGGCTCGATGCGCTGGAGGCCCGCCTTGCGGAGGCCGGGACGCTGATGGCCGAGGCGCGCGCTCGCACCCTGGCCGCCCTGTCAGCCGAGATCTCCACGCGCGGCGAGCGGCCCTTCCCCCTGGCCCGCCTGTCGCTCACGGGCGAATGGGAGCGGCTGGCCGGCGAGGGCGCCGAATTCGCCGACATCGAGGCCCGCTTGGCCCGTGCGCTCGCCGCCGCCCGCGACCGCGACGCCGCCGCCGGCCGCGCGCTGACCGGCCCGCACCGGGGCGACCTGTCGGTGATCCACGACGAGAAGGACCGCGCCGCCGCCGAGTGTTCCACCGGCGAGCAGAAGGCCCTGATCCTCAACCTGGTCCTGGCCCAGGCCGCCCGCCTGGCCCGGGCGGAGGGTCAGCCAGCCCCGATCCTGTTGCTGGACGAGGTCGCCGCCCACTTGGACGCCCGCCGCCGCGCCGCCCTGTTCGACGAGATCGAGGCCCTGGGTCTGCAGGCTTTCCTGACGGGCACCGACGAGATGCTGTTCGACGGCCTGACCGGCCGTGCTCAGGGGTTCCGCGTCGAGGGGTCCGGGCTCGGGGCCGTGGGCTGACAGCTGACCGCCTTCGAACACCGAAAAACGTGCAGAATCAGCCCGAAACCCTATATACAAATCTCCTGAATCCCAGGCTCCGCGCGCGACGCGGCGCTGGCCATCAGGCGCTCCCGGTTTCCGGGGTCCGGACCCTCCCGAAAAGCGCCTCAGCTGGACGCAAGATGAGCGAAGAGAACGAGACGAACGACGCTGCCCCCGAAGGCAACGGCCAGGCCGAATACGGCGCGGAATCGATCAAGGTCCTCAAGGGCCTGGACGCGGTGCGCAAGCGGCCTGGCATGTACATCGGCGACACCGACGACGGCTCGGGCCTGCATCACATGGTCTATGAGGTGGTGGACAACGCCATCGACGAGACCCTGGCCGGCTGGGCCACGCGGGTCGAAGTGATCCTGAACGCCGACGGCTCTGTGACGGTGACCGATGACGGCCGGGGCATCCCGGTGGACATCCACGAGGGCGAGGGCATCTCTGCGGCCGAGGTCATCATGACCCAGCTGCACGCCGGCGGTAAGTTCGACCAGAACTCGTACAAGGTCTCGGGCGGCCTGCACGGGGTGGGCGTCTCGGTGGTGAACGCGCTGTCCGAGTTCCTGCGGCTGAAGATCTATCGCGGCGGCAAGAGCTACGAGATGGAGTTCCGGCACGGGGATTCCGTGGCCCCGCTGAAGGAGACCGGCGACGCGCCGATGCGCGAGAACGGCCTGCCGCTGTCCGGCACCGAGGTCACCTTCTTCCCATCGACGAACACGTTCGCCTTCATCGACTTCGACCGGAAGACGCTGGAACACCGCCTGCGCGAGCTGGCGTTCCTGAACTCCGGCGTCACCATCTGGCTGAAGGACTTCCGCGAGGCCGAACCCTTCGAGGAGGTCATGCACTACGAGGGCGGCATCGAGGCCTTCGTGCGCCACCTCGACAAGGCCAAGACCCCGCTGATGAAGACGCCCATCGTCGTGCGGGGCAAGAAGGAGAACGTCGAGCTGGACCTGTCGCTCTGGTGGAACGACGGCTACCACGAGAACGTCCTGTGCTTCACGAACAACATCCCGCAACGCGACGGCGGCACCCACCTGGCCGCCTTCCGCTCGGCCCTGACGCGGATCATCACCAACTACGCCGAGAGCTCCGGCACGACGAAGCGCGAGAAGGTCTCGGTCTCGGGCGAGGACGCCCGCGAAGGCCTGACCTGCGTGCTCTCGGTCAAGGTTCCGGACCCCAAGTTCTCGTCCCAGACGAAGGACAAACTGGTCTCGTCCGAGGTGCGCCCGGCCGTTGAGAACCTGGTGGGCGAAGGGCTCGCCTCCTGGTTCGAGGAACATCCGAACGAAGGCCGGATGATCGTCCAGAAGATCGCCGAGGCGGCCGCCGCCCGCGAGGCCGCGCGCAAGGCCCGCGAACTGACCCGCCGCAAGTCGGCGCTGGATATCTCGTCCCTGCCCGGCAAGCTGGCCGACTGCGCGGAGAAGGACCCGGCCAAGTCCGAGATCTTCCTGGTCGAGGGCGACTCGGCCGGCGGCTCGGCCAAGCAGGCGCGGAACCGCGACAACCAGGCGATCCTGCCCCTGCGCGGCAAGATCCTGAACGTGGAGCGGGCCCGGTTCGACAAGATGCTGGGCTCGGACCAGATCGGAACCCTGATCATGGCGCTGGGCGCGGGCATCGGCCGCGACGAGTTCAACATCGAGAAGCTGCGCTACCACAAGATCGTCATCATGACGGACGCCGACGTCGACGGCGCCCACATCCGGACCCTGCTGCTGACCTTCTTCTACCGGCAGATGCCGGAGGTGATCGAGCGTGGCTATCTCTATATCGCCCAGCCGCCGCTCTATAAGGCGTCGAAGGGCAAGTCGGTCCGCTACCTGAAGGACGATCCCGAGCTCGAGATCTACCTGATCGACGAGGGCGTGGACCAGGCGACCCTGGACTTGCCGTCGGGCGAGCGCCTGACCGGCGCCGACCTGCTGGCCCTGGTCCAGACGGCTCGCGGCGCCAAGGCCAACATCGAGCGTCTGGCCGCCCGCGCGCCGGCCTTCGCCATCGAACAGGCCGCCATGGCCGGGCTGCTGGCCGAGGGGGGCGATCCTGCCGCCGCGGCCGCGCGCCTCAACCTCTACGCCGAGGAAGGCGATGGTCCCTGGTCGGGCGAGAAGGCCGCCACCGGCGGCTTCGCCTTCAGCCGCATCAAGCGCGGCGTGTCCGAGCGCGTGGTTCTGGACGAGCTGCTGCTGAACGCCGCCGATGCGCGGCGCCTGGCCGAGCGGTCCAAGGAGCTGGCCGCGACGTTCTCCGGCGTCGCCACCTTCACCCGCAAGGATCGCACGGCCAAGGTTCGCGGCCCCCTCGACCTGGTGGCCGCGGTCATGGACGGCGGCCGTCGCGGCCTGTCGATCCAGCGCTACAAGGGTCTGGGCGAGATGAACGCCGAGCAGCTGTGGGAAACGACCTTGGACGTGGACGCCCGCACCCTGCTGCAGGTGCGCGTGAACCACGCTGACGACGCGGACGACATGTTCACCCGCCTGATGGGCGACCTGGTCGAACCCCGCCGCGAGTTCATCCAGGCCAATGCCCTCGACGCCGAGGTCGACGTCTAGCGTCCGCTTGCTGACGGCCCCAAAGGGCCGCCGGGCCGTGTCTTGGTTAATATTCCCCTACCGGGTGAAGCTCGTTTTCGAGCCTCACCCGGTCGTGCGATCTGTTCTGAAGCTTTCGGATCCAATGGGGTGGTCATCCGTCGGCCGAGCAACAGTCGAAGTGGGGTAAATAGAGATGACCAAGCTTAAACTTCTGGCCGGGGCCGTGATGGCCGCTACGACCTTCGCGGCCGGGGCCGCCAACGCGGCCCTGGTGTTCGTGGGCAGCTGGGACGTCTACGACGCCGGCGCGCCCGCATGGAGCGAGGCCGGCCAAACCGGCCCGCTGGCCTACACCGGTCAGGAAGCGGCCGCGCTGCTGTTCGGCGGAAACGCCGCCGACTATGTGATCTCGACGGCCGGCAATCAGGTCGCGAACGTCAATTTCCAGGCTTGGTATGACGTGATCGGCGTGGGCGGCTCCCAGTTCGCCCAGGGTTACAGCGCCAAGTATCTCGGGCAGTACTACGGTCCGACGAGTGACGGCTATTGCTGCGTAAACGACGATGGCTTGCACGCCGCGTCGGCGTATGTGCGCGACAATCTCGAGGGTGACAACGCGATCAACTACGCCTTCCGCGAAGATGGCGTGGCCCCCGTGCCGGAACCCGCCAGCTGGGCGCTGATGATCTCGGGTTTCGGCATGGCCGGCGCCATGGTCCGTCGCCGCAAGGCCGCCCTGGCCTGATCCGGCGGCTTCGGCCGACGACACGACGCGCCGCCCGTCCCCGCGACGGGCGGCGTTTTCATGGGCGGCGCGCTCTTTCGTTGGGAGCATCGCCCGTCCGTCGCATGATCCGCCGATGGCGCGATCCGACCTGCCGATGATCCTGGCCGCGCTGGCCGTCGCCACCCCCGCGCTCGCCGCGCCACCGGCGGTGATCGTCAAGGAAGCGGAGGTGATGCGACAGGAACCGCCGCCGCACGGTGCGATCGGGATGAGCACGGCCTATCGGATCAGCGACGCCGCGCCGAACCGGACGATGGAGTTCCGCAAGCGGGTGCTGCACCCGGGCGCGGCCATCGGGCCACACCCCATCGACCACGACGAGGTCTATTACGTCCTGTCCGGCGCGGGCGATGTCGTCTCGGACGGGGTGACGACCCGGCTGACGCCCGGCATGGCGGCTTACCTCTACAAGAGCGCTGTCGTGGGTATCCGCCAGACAGGCGCGAGCGAGCTGGCGCTGATCATTTCCTACCCGCTGGCGAAGCCCTGAGCGTCGATCCCGAGTGTGGCGTTGCGATCACGCGTCGCGACAGAATTGTGACATACGCGTCAAGCTTGCAGCGCCGGGCACACCCCCTGGTGTAGCGAAGGGCCTGGAAGGCGCGGCTCCCCCCTCGCCCGAGAAAATCAGAGGTCCTCTCATGAAGACGCCCGCGTCGCTGCGCGCCCTGTTGGCCGCCAGTGCTTCCGTTACTGTGTTTGCGTTCACGTCCCCGGCCTTCGCGGCCGACGCCTCGACCGAAGTGGGCGAGGTGCTGGTCACCGCCCAGAAGAAGTCCGAGAACATCAACGACGTCCCGCTGGCGGTGACGGCGATCAGCGGCCAGAAGCTGGACGCGATCCGCTCGTCGGGCGGCGACATCCGGGTCTTCTCGGCCCGCGTCCCCAGCCTGACCTTGGAATCCAGCTTCGGCCGGACGTTCCCGCGTCCCTACATCCGCGGCCTGGGCAACACCGATTTCGACCTCAATGCCAGCCAGCCGGTCTCGTTCGTCTACGACGAAGTGGTCCTGGAAACGCCGGTGCTGAAGGGCTTCCCGCTGTTCGACATCGACCAGGTGGAAGTGCTGAAGGGGCCGCAGGGCACCCTGTTCGGCCGCAACACCCCGGCCGGCGTGCTGAAGTTCGACTCAGCCAAGCCGACCCAGACGTTCGGCGGCTACGCCCAGGCGTCCTACGCGACCTATTCGACGATCAACGCCGAGGGGGCCGTCTCCGGTCCGATCCTGCCGGGCGTGCTCGCCGGTCGCCTGTCGGGCCTCTACCAGCACCGCGACGATTGGGTCGACAACACGCTCACGCCCAAGAAGAACGACAGCGAGGGCTACGATCAGTTCGCCATCCGCGGCCAACTGCTGTTCACGCCCACCGAGGACCTCTCGGCCCTGCTGAACCTGCACTACCAGCACCTGGACGGCACCCCGCGCGTCTTCCGCGCCAACATCATCCAGAAGGGCACGAACAACTTCGTCCCCGGCTTCAAGCGCGACGAGATCAGCCAGGACGCCCAGTCCCGCGCGGTCCAGAAGGTCGAGTCGGCGGGCGCCAGCCTGAAGCTCAACTACGACTTCGGCGAAGGCATGCCGACCCTGACCTCGATCACGGCGTATGAGCGGGTCGACACCTACTCGCGCGCCGACATCGACGGCGGTTTCGGCGCGGTCTTCGCGCCGCCCTCGGGCCCGGGCCTGATCCCGTTCCCGTCGGAAAGCGCCGACGGCATCCCCTTCCACCGCCAGTTCACCCAGGAAGTTCGCCTGGCCGGCCAGAACGGCCCGGTGGGCTACACGATCGGCGCTTTCTACTTCAACGAAAGCATCAAGATCGACAGCTACGACTACAACACCCTGGCCGGCGGCGCCCTGCAGGGCTTCGCCTACCAGAACCAGAAGTCCGAGAGCTGGGCGGTCTTCGCCAACGCCGACTATCAGGTCAGCGACCAGCTGAAGGTCGGTGGTGGCCTGCGCTATTCGAACGACAAGAAGGACTTTCTGGCTCAGCGCACCCTGTCGCCGTTCGGCGCGCCGCCCACGGCCATCCTGCGGGCCAACCCCGACACTAGCGAAGTCAGCTTCAACGCCAACGCCACCTATGCAGTCAGCGACGACCTGAACGTCTATGGCCGCGTGTCGCGCGGCTATCGTGCGCCGTCGATCCAGGGCCGCCTGGTGTTCGGCGACACGCTCTCGGTCGCCAAGAAGGAAACGGTGATGTCCTACGAGGCGGGGATAAAGGGCAAGCTGCCCGACGCCCGCGCCCGTTTCGACGCGTCCGTGTTCTACTACCGGGCCAACGACCTGCAGATCACCGCGGTCGGCGGCGGCGCGAACTTCAACCGCCTGCTGAACGCCGACAAGGCGACCGGCTACGGGTTCGAGTTCAACGCCGAGGCTGAACCTGTCGACCGGTTGCTGCTGACGGCGGGCTTCTCGTACAACCACACCGAACTGCAGGATGCGGGCCTGGCCACCGCGCCCTGCGGCAGCGGTTGCACCGTGCTGGATCCGGCGGGCACGCTGCCCGGCACGGTCAGCATCGACGGCAACAGCCTGCCGAACGCGCCGAAGTGGATCGCCAACTTCACGGCGGGCTACTCCTGGCCGGTGGGCGCGGGCGAGATCTTCGTCTTCACCGACTGGGCCTACCGCTCGAAGGTCAACTTCTTCCTCTACGAGTCGGCCGAATACAACGACGACAAGCTGATCGAAGGCGGTCTGCGCCTGGGCTACCGCGCGCCGGACGCCAAGTGGGAAGTGGCTGCCTTCGGCCGCAACATCACCAATGACAAGTCGCTGGAAGGCGGCATCGACTTCAACAACCTGACCGGCTTCGTCAACGATCCGCGGGTCATCGGCGTGGAAGTGAAGACGACGTTCTAAAGGCTCAGCGGATGGGCGTCCGCGTCACGTAGATGTCCATCCGCCCCGACCCGCCCGGGCACTTGGCGGCATAATAGAAGCGGTCGGGGTTCGAGGGATCGAACCCCGCGCCGTTGACGAAATCCGAGCAGCCGACGCCCGCGGGCGTGCGCTGCGACCAGCCCTCCGGGCCGAGCCGGCTGACGAACAGGCTGGCCTTGGCGACGTCGTCGCTCATCACCCCCGAACTGAAGACGATGGCGTCCGCGTTGGGCGTCAGCGCGGCGTCGAAGTCCTCGTCTGGCCCGTTGATCGCGCGGCCCAGGTTCTGCGGCTTGCCGCCGGACAAGGCGACCTCGAACAGGTCGTGCTTGCCGAACCCACCCCAGCCGTCCGACGCGAAGATCAGCCTGCCGTCCGCCGTGGGCGTCGGCGCCCATTCCGCGCCCTTGGAGTTCACGTCGGGACCCAGGTTGCGCGGCGCCCCGAAGGCGCCGCTCGCGGCGTCCAGGTCGACCACATAGATATCCGTGCCGCCGAAGCCGCCGGGCCGGTCGGAGTGGAAATAGACCTGCCGGCCGTCCGGACTGAACGCCGGGTCGAAATCCTCGCCGTCGGTGTTGAACGGCACGGGCGCGGGCTTGGACCAGCCTTCGCCCACCCGATGGCGCTCCCAGATGTCGAGCTGCCCCGGCGCGGCGTCGCGGCCCACCGAGCCCCACAGCATCCGCGTCCCGTCCGGGCTGATCGCCAGCCGGACCTCGGCGGCGGCGGTCGAGACGACGCCGGGCAGAACGGGTTGGTCGGCCGTGGTCGCGGAGGTCGCTGCAAGCGCCAGCAGGGCCAGGGCGGTGATCTTCATGGCGCGAGAGCTAATCGGTTCGCGCCGCTCCCGTCGAGCCGCCCGCTGGCAACACCCTCAGGCGAACCCGCCCACCAGTTCCAGCACCGCCTCGCCATAGTGGGCCAGCTTGGCCTCCCCGACGCCGTTGAGGCTGGCCAGGGCGGCGCGGGATCCCGGCTTGGCGCCGGCGATCTCCACCAGGGTGCGGTCGTGGAAGATGACGTAGGGCGGCACGTGCTGGGCCTTGGCCTCGGCGGCGCGCCAGGCCCGCAGCGCCTCGAACAGCGCCTGGTCCGACGGCGGCACGACGGTGGCGTCGCGGGCGCCGCGCTTGCGGGTGCGGGTTCCGCGCCCGCCGGTCTCGGGCTCGGCGGTCGTGGTGCGCATCGACACCGTCCGCTCGCCCCGGAACACCGCGCGCACGGCGTCGGCGTCGCCCAGGCCGACCAGCGGGCGGCCGTCGTTGGGATCCTCGCGCAGCATGCCTTCGAACAGCAGCTGTTCGGTCAGGTCGCGCCACTGGTTGGCCGTCAGGTCCTGGCCGATCCCCCAGGTGGAGAGGCCCGACTCCCAATCGCTGACGTCCTTGGTCTTGCCCAGGAGGTGATCGACCAGCCGCCCGCGCCCGAAGCGGCCGTTGAGGCGATGCGCCGCCGACAGCGCCTTCTGGGCCGCCACCGAGGCGTCGTGGGTCTCGACCAGGCCCGAGCACAGGTCGCACTGGCCGCAGGGCTCGACGCCCTCCTCGCCGAAGTAGCGCCGCACCGTGGCCGCGCGGCAGCCGGCGCCGTCCAGCAGGGTGTAGAGCTGGCGCACCTTGCGCACCTGAACCTGCTTGACCTCGGCGTCCATCTCGCGCTCGGCGATCCGCTTCAGCGCCCACGACATGTCGGCGGCGCCGTAGAGGGTGATGCCCTCTGCCGGTTCGCCGTCTCGCCCCGCCCGGCCGATCTCCTGCCAATAGGCCTCGATGGAGCCCGGCGGGTCGGCGTGGATCACGAAGCGGACGTCAGGTTTGTCCACGCCCATGCCGAACGCGATCGTCGCCACCATCACCGCATGGTCGGCCTCGAGGAATTCCTCCAGCCGGGTCTCGCGCAGCCGCTTGTCGATGCCTGCGTGATAGGCGACCGCCGGCACGCCCGCGCCCCGCAACGCCTCGGCCAGCTTCTCGGTCTTGTCGCGCGAGCCGGCGTAGACCACGCCCGAGCGGCCGGGCCGGGCGGTAACCAGGTCGACCACCCGCTTCTCCACCCCGCCGCGCTTGCGCTCGGCCGAGAGGATCAGCTCCGGGCGCGCGAAGCTGGCGACGAACTCGGCGGAGTCGTGCAGCCGTAGCTCGGTGCGGATGTCGTCGCGGGTCTTGGCGTCGGCGGTGGCGGTCACCGCCAGACGGGGCACGGTGGGGAACAGGTCCGCCAGTCGGCCCAGCATCCGGTACTCGGGCCGGAAGTCGTGGCCCCACTGGCTGACGCAGTGCGCCTCGTCGATGGCGATCAGCGCCAGCGGCGTGCGCGACAGCCGGTCCAGCATCCAGGGCTGCATCAGCCCCTCGGGGGAGACATAGAGGATCTGCAGTTCGCCGGCGTCGATCCGCCGCCAGGTCTCGGCCTTGGCCTCGGGCTCGATGTTGCTGTCCAGCCGCGCCGCCGCCACGCCCGACTGCACCAGCGCCGCCACCTGGTCGGTCATCAGCGCGATCAGCGGCGAGACCACCAAGCCCAGACCCGGCCGCATCAGGCTGGGGATCTGGTAGCAGAGGCTCTTGCCGCCGCCGGTCGGCAGCACGGCCATGGCGCTGCGCCCGGCCAGGGCCTCGCCGATCACATCGGCCTGCAGACCGCGGAAGTCGTTGTGGCCGAAGGTGCGCCGCAGGATGTCGCGCGCGGCGTCGAGGGGCGTGATCTCGGCTTCGGCGACGACGGAACTCATCGGCCCTATATGACCCGCGCCGCCGCGCTGCGCCATGCGGCGTTCGCGCTTTTCCCCTGCTAACCCACGGCGGCGCTGGCCGTCCGCTCCTGGATGCCGCGCACCGCTTTCAGCAGCCGCAGCGCGGATGTGGCCGACAGCGTGTCCGGCCGGAACGCCGCGCGCAGGGCCAGGGCGTCGAGGATGGCGTCGTCGGAGGCGCTCATGTGGCGGGCGCACATGTTCCAGTCGGCGAACTCGCGGCTGGTCGCCGGGCCGGCGCTGAGCACCTTGGTGTCCACATGGCGAGGGTCGTCGATGATCCGGCGATAGGTGGTCATCACCGCCTCGGCCGGACCTTCCAGCGCCTGGATGAACCAGCCGTCGTGGATCAGCAGCAGGCCGGTGAGCGAGGCTTCCCGATTGTTGCGGATCGAGGCCCGGATGATCGCGCCGACCTCATGCTCGAGGTCGGCGGGCGCGATCCGCTGGCGGCTCGCATAGATCAGTCGGTGCAGCGAACGAACGCCCGAAATGGCAGAAAACTCGGACATGACAAACTCCAACGCGTCACGTCGCTAATACCTGGAGTTTGTTGAGAAATCGTCTCGCCCCTACGTCTGATAGCCGACTCTATTTCAGCTCTGCTTGACGGCCTTGCTCTGGAAGCCTGCGATCCGTGCTTCCATGTCCGGACCCCGGCCCTCGCCGCGATAGATCTCGTGTGAGAGGCCCGCGCCCAGCGGCAGGCCGTCCGTCTCGCGCAGCAGGCGCTTGTTGGCCCGGTGGCTGAACCAGGAGTTGGCCAGGATCTGCTGGGCCAGGGCGTCCAGCCGTGCGTCGAACTCGGCGTCTGGCACGCAGATATCCGCCAGGCCCAGCGTCGCCGCCTCGGGACCCAGCACGGTGCGGCAGGTGAACATCATCTCCCGCGCCCGATAGGTCCCGACCCGGCGCGGCAGCCGCTGGCTCAGGCCCCAGACCGGCGTCAGCGCCCATTTGGCGTGGGTGTCGCCGAACCGCGCGCCCTCGGCGGCGAAGACGATGTCGCCGGCCAGGGCCAGCTCCAGGGCTCCGGTGTAGCAGTGGCCGTGGACGGCGGTGATCACCGGCTGCGGCAGGTCGGCCAGACGCTCGATCACCTTGGACTGGTAGAACGGCTCGGGCAGCTTCTCGCCCACGGCGATGTCGCCCAGGTCATGGCCTGCCGAGAAGCACCGCCCGGCGCCGCGCAGGATCACCAGCCCGACCGTCTCGGTCTCGGTGGCCAGCTGGCGGACGTGGGCGTCCAGCTCGCGGAAGACGTCGACGTTCAGCGCGTTCAGCTTGTCGGGCCGGTTCAGCGTGAGGGTGGCGGCGCCGTCCTTGTCGGCGCGCAGGACCAGGGCGCTCATTGCGCGGCGTCCATGCGGCTGATGGTGAGGTCCTTGGCCCAGTGCGTGCCCATGCGGTTGATGAACTGCTGCGGCCGTTCGGTCAGCATCTCGGTCTCCAGCCACAGGCGCTTCAGGTGCCGGACCTTGCCGGCGGCGCGGTCGTCCTCGTAGGCGCTGCGGCCATGCAGGACGTGGAAGTTGTTGATGAACTGCATGTCGCCCGGCTGAAAATCCATCAGCACCGAATAGTCGCCGCCTTCCGCCATGTCCTGCATCCATGCCAGGGCTTCGATGGCCGCTTCCGTCAGGCGTGGTGCGTCGGCATGGCGCTGGCTGGCCAGGATGTAGGGGCGGATCAGGCGGATGAAGAGCCGGTCGCCCAGGCGGCTGAACACCGGCATCAGGTACCAGCCCGGCTTCCCGGGCGCCTGCTCGCCCCTGTAGTCGAAGGGCTGCGGCTTGTAGAGCTCGGCGGCCAGGTCTGGCCGCTCGCGGACCAGCCGGTTGTGCAGGGCCACGGAATTGGCCACCGCCGACAGCCCGCCCGAGACGCCGGTCTGCAGGCACATCAGCCCGACCAGGTCCGAACCGTCGCAGTGGAAATCCAGGCCGACGAGGCCGATCTCGTTGCCGCGCGACGTGGGGTCGCCCGGCGCCTTGCCGTGGTCGGTGACGTCGCCCAGCAGGTGGCCCTTGGCGTTCTGCGGCCACGGCTTGCCCAGGTGCATGCCAATTCCCCAGTAGGCCAGCGACATCTGGTCGTTGGTCCAGCGAGCGCGGGGCAGGCCACGGATGAGGACGAAGCCCCGTCCGTCGATCAGCTCACGCTCGATCGCCTTCAGGCGATCTCCCAGCGTCGGCAGCGGGAAGTCCGCCTTGCCGATCTTCAGGAAATTGTCGGAGCAGCTGGCGGCGTGCGCCACGGCCGCTTCCAGTTCGGCCACCTCGGCGGCGGACACACGCTCGGTCCAGACGCCAGGGTCGGCCACGTCCTTGGCCTTCCACTCGCAGGCGGGTTCCAGGATCCGCGGCTCGATGTGAGGCGTCACAACGCTACTCCGCCGCCATCTTCGCAGGCGCGGCCTGGCCGCCGCGCAGCAGGCGGCCGGGCAGGGCGTCGGTGGGTTCGCCGTCGCGATAGGTGACCTGGCCCGCCAGGATGGTGGCGGTGTAGCCCTCCGCCCGCTGGATCAGCCGCCGCCCGCCGGCCGGCAGGTCGTAGGCCACCTCGGGCGCCTTCAGCCTCAGGCGGCCGTAGTCGATGACGTTCAGGTCCGCGCGATAGCCCGGCTGGATCACGCCACGATCATAGAGGCCGACCGTCTCGGCCGTGTCCCGGCACTGGCCCTTGATCATATGCTCCAGGCTGAGCTTGGGCCCCCGCGTCCGGTCGCGGGTCCAGTGAACCAGGTTGGTGGTGGGGAAGCTGCCGTCGCAGATCATGCCAACGTGGGCGCCGCCGTCGGACAGGCCCGGCACGCAGTCCGGATGGCTCAGCATCTCGTAGGCCGGGTCCAGGTTGCCGTCGGCGTAGTTGAGGAACGGCAGGTACAACATGCCGCGCCCGTCCTGGCCCAGCATGTGGTCCAGCGCCACCACGGCCGGATCGCGCCCGGTGCGTTCGGCGATGGCGGCCACGGTCTGGTCCGCGGTGGGCTCGTAGTCGGGCTGCGCGTCCATCAGGAACATGCCCGCCCAGTTGCGCGGCTGGCTGCCGGCGAAGCTGCGCTGGGACTCGATCTCCTCGCCCAGCAGGCGGGCGCGGAACGACGGGTCGCGCAGGGCGGCGACGCGCTCGGCCAGGGGCTGGTCCTTGATCTCGCGATAGACGGCGTGCTGGCTGAACGGGTTCAGCGTCAGTTCCAGGCCGAACAGGATGCCCACCGGCCGGCTGGCCACCTGGGCCCGCATCGGCAGGCCGGCCTGATTGGCGGCGCGCAGCCGCTCCAGCAGGAGCTGATAGCTGCGCGGCGCCCTGGGGCTCTGCACCAGGCTGAACGACAGCGGCCGGCCGGAGCGCTGCACGATCCGCCGCAGCATGGCCCACTCTTCCTCGGGGTCCTGGAAGTCGGACACCATCTGCAGCACGCCGCGCCCGGCCGCGGCCATGCCCAGGGCGATGCCGGTCAGCTCGTCCTCGCCGGCGGTCAGCGTCGGCGTCGGCTGGCCGTCGGAGGTGCGGTGGTTCAGCGTTCGCGAGGTGGCGAAGCCGATGGACCCGGCCTCCATCGCGCGCTTGGCCAGGGCGGCCATGGCGTTGATATCGGCCTCGGTCGCGGGCTCGCGGTTGGCCCCGCGCTCACCCATCACGAACACGCGCAGCGCGGCGTGGGGAAGCTGGCTGCCGATATCGACGTCGAAGGATCGCGTCGCCAGGCTGTCGAGGTACTCGGGATAGCTCTCCCAGTTCCAGGGCAGGCCCTGGGTCAGGACGGGGAAGGGGATGTCCTCCACCCCCTCCATGAGCCGGATGAGCCGGTCGTGGTCTTCCGGCTTGCAGGGCGCGAAGCCGACGCCGCAGTTGCCCATGACCACGGTGGTGACCCCGTGCCACGAGGACGGCTGCATGCGCCCATCCCACGTCGCCTGGCCGTCGTAATGGGTGTGGATGTCGACGAAGCCGGGGGTGACGATCTGGCCCCGTGCGTCGATCTCCTCGACGCCCGATCCGGCGATGCGGCCCACGGCGGCGATGCGGCCGTCCTTGACCGCGACATCGGCGTCGAAGGCCGGAGCCCCGGTCCCGTCCACGACCGTCCCGCCGCGCACGACGAGGTCGAAGGCCTTTTCCATGGGGCGTCTCCCGTACCTTGTTTTCTTTGCATTTGCCGCCCGTGACGCGGGGTCGGTCAAGCGCCGATGCGGGGGCCGGGTGGCTATGTCTTCGGCGGCGCGCGGCGGCGCAGGCGCAGTCCGCTCATGATCGTGACGAAGAACGCCGTGGACCAGCCCAGGAGGATCACGCCGTTGATCCCCTCGATGCCGCCCAGCAGCCGCCACCGGTGGGCCATGACGGCGTCGCCGTAGCCGATCGCGGCATAGGTGGTGGTCGAGTAGTAGACGGCCGTGCGCAGGTCGGCGACCGCGCCCAGGGCGTGGAACAGCACGGCGTAGAGCCAGATCTCCAGGCCGTGCAGCACGAACAGCCCCAGCACCAGGCCGACGGTGAAACCGACGCCGCGCGGCGAGAGCCAGTCCAGGCGCTTGGCGTTCTGCTCCGCTTGGGTGACCCGCGCCAGCAACGCCAGGCCCCAGCCGTGGATGATGACGGTCAGCGTCACCATCCCCGTGGCGACCAACAGTTCGATGAGCATCGACGGGGCCCTACTTCGGCGGCGCTTCGCGCGGCAGCTCCGCGGTCTTGGCCGCGCAGCCCCGCAGCGACTCGTTCAACATCACGACCTCGGCCGTGAGGGGGTATTTGCTGTCGCTCATCCCGTCCGAACACGCGCTGGCGTAGAGGGTGACGGTGATCTGCTGCCCCTCGGGGGTCTTGGCGACCCAGATCGCGCGGCCGCTGGCGATGGCGGCCCCCGGCGCCTCGGCGATCACGTCGGGATGCTCGGGACGGGTCAGCTTGAACGCCTTGCCGTCGATGGTCAGGGCCCAGAACGGCTCGGTCCCGCGCGCCGTGATCGGCTTGGAGATGTCCATCGAACTGGACGGCGCGGCGGTGATGGCCGGCGCATCGGCCGGCGGCGGCGCGGGCGCGCCGTCGGGCGCCTGGGGCTGGCAGGCGGCGAGGCCCATAGAGGCGAGCAGGGCGGCCGTGGCGGCGAGGGCTTTGTTCATGCGCGCGATCTTGGCGCAAATCACGCTAGCGTCCATGCCGTGGCGCGGCCTTTGACCTTCTATGAGTTCTTCGCCGGGGGCGGGATGGCCCGGATCGGCCTGGGCGCGGGCTGGTCCTGCGCCTTCGCCAACGACTTCGACCCGGTGAAGGCCGCCACCTATCGCGCCAACTTCGCGGACGCGGCCGATCATTTCCATGAGGGCGATGTCTGGAAGCTGTCCGAGGCGGATCTGCCTGGCCGCGCCGACCTCGCCTGGGCTTCCAGCCCCTGTCAGGACTTCAGCCTGGCCGGCGCGCGGGCGGGCCTGACCGGCGGCCGCTCATCGGCGTTCTTCGGGTTCTGGCGGCTGATGGAGGCGCTGGACGACGCCGACCGCGCGCCCGGTATCATCGTCATCGAGAACGTGGTCGGCCTGCTGACCTCGCACGGCGGCGCCGACTTCGCGGCCTTGGGCGCGGCGCTGGGGGCGCGGGGCTATCGGTTCGGGGCGCTGGAGATCGACGCGGCGAGCGTCCTGCCCCAGTCGCGGCCCCGGGTGTTCGTGATCGCCGCCCGCGAGGTTCCCGCCGGCCTGACCGGCGACAGCCCCTTCCACACCCGCGCGGTGAAGGCGGCTCACGCCGCCCTGCCGGACGCGGTGGCGGCGAACTGGGTCTGGTGGCGTCTCGCCGCGCCGCCGGCGCGCAACACGAACCTCGCCGCGATGCTTGAGCCGGATGACGCCGTGGCCTGGCACTCGCCCGAGGAGACCGAGCGCCTGACCGCCCTGATGGGGCCATTGCATCGGGCGCGGATGGACGCCGCCTCGGGGCGCGCGGTCGGCGCCGTCTTCCGCCGCACCCGGATCGAGGATGGCCGCTCCACCCAGCGCGCCGAGGTGCGTTTCGACGGCCTGGCGGGCTGCCTGCGCACCCCGCGCGGCGGGTCCTCCCGCCAGGCGATCGTGGTGGTCGAGGGCGGGCGCGTCCGCTCGCGCCTGCTCAGCCCGCGCGAGGCCGCCCGGCTGATGGGCCTGCCAGACAGCTACCGGCTTCCCCGCACCACGACAGGCGCGCTGCATGTGGCGGGCGACGGCGTCGCGGTCCCGGTGGTCCGCTGGCTGGCCCGCGAACTGCTGGAACCGCTGCTCTCGCGCACGACGGTCCTGGCCGCCGAGTAAATCTATAAGCGGCGCCATCGCGCGCCCGCTTCCAATCCCCATCGGAAAGATTAGGGTTCGCGGCGAATTCAGCCCGAGAGGTCCGCGATGGACGACGCCACGCCCGATAAAGCCTATGACGCCGCGCGCTACCGCCGGTCCGGCCGGGGCAAGATCTACGACTCGGTTCTGGACCTGATCGGCGACACGCCGCTGGTGCGCCTGCCGCACCTGACGGCCGCGCTGAAGCCCAAGGGCGAGGTGGTCGCCAAGCTCGAATTCTTCAATCCGCTGGCCTCGGTCAAGGACCGCATCGGCGTGGCGATGATCGAATATCTGGAGGCCAAGGGCCTGCTGAAGCCGGGCGGCCGGATCGTCGAGCCGACCTCGGGCAACACCGGCATCGCGCTGGCGTTCGTGGCGGCGGCCAAGGGCTACAAGATCACCCTGGTCATGCCCGAGAGCATGTCGATGGAACGGCGCAAGATGCTGCTGATCCTGGGCGCGACGCTGGAGCTGACCCCGGCCGAAAAGGGCATGGCCGGCGCCGTCGCCCGCGCCAAGGAGATCGTCGAGGCGACACCGGGCTCGGTGATGCCGCAGCAGTTCGACAACGTCGCCAACCCCCTGATCCACCGGGTCTCGACCGCTCAGGAGATCTGGAACGACACCGACGGCCGCGTCGACGCGGTGATCGCCGGCGTCGGCACCGGCGGCACCATCACCGGCATCGGCCAGGTGCTGAAGGCCAAGAAGCCATCGGTCCGCATGGTCGCCGTCGAGCCCGAGGCCTCGCCGATCCTGTCGGGCGGCGCCCCCGGCCCGCACAAGATCCAGGGCATCGGCGCGGGCTTCGTCCCCTCGATCCTGGACCGTGGGATCATCGACGACATCGTCCAGGTGTCGAACGACGACAGCTTCGCCATGGCGCGCCGTGTGGCCAAGGAGGAGGGCATCCCGGTGGGCATCTCGTCCGGCGCGGCCCTGACCGCCGCCTTCGAGATCGCCAGCCGCGACGAGATGGCCGGCAAGCTGGTCGTCGCCATCATCCCCAGCTTCGCCGAACGCTACATCTCCACCGCCCTGTTCGACGGGTTGTAGGCTGACCACCGACGTCTATTCGCCCGAGAAGCGCTCCGCCGTCATGCGGCGGGTGAAGGGGCGGGATACGACGCCGGAGATGACGGTGCGACGGGCGCTGACGAAGCTCGGCGCCCGCTACCGTCTTCACCGGAAGGCCTTGCCCGGCAATCCGGACATCGTCATGCCGGGCCGCAAGCTGGCGATCTTCGTGCATGGGTGCTTCTGGCACGGTCACGACTGCGCGCGGGGGTCGCGGGTGCCGAAGCAGAACCGCGACTACTGGGTCGCCAAGGTCGGCCGGAACGTGGCGCGCGACGCGAAGAGCCAGGACGCGCTGGCGGCGCTGGGCTGGCGCGCCGAAACGATCTGGGAGTGCGACCTGAAAGACGCTGGAGCACTGGAGGCGAGGTTGCGCGATCTTCTCTCCCTCCGCGAAGCGGAGAGGGAGAGGGCGCCTGGGCGACTCCGCGGGGCGTCAAGGGCCCGCGGCGGGTCCTTGATCCGCGGTCGGTGAGACGTCGCAGGAGCGCCGCCCTCTCCCGACCCTCTCCCTCTCTTCGCGCTGCGCGCTCGGGGGAGAGGAGGCATCAGGCCCCGACCACCTCTTCCACCACCACTTCCGTCTTCACCGAATTGGCGATGAAGCATTCCTCGTGGGCCTCGTGGTGCAGGTGGTCGCGTTCGGCGTCGGTGGGCCGGCGGCCGGCGTAGGTGATCTCGGGGCGCAGTGTGACGCGGGTGACGGCCATGCGCCCCTCGGCATTCTTCTCCATCACCCCCTCGGCCGCGTCGCGGTAGCGGGTGATGACGAACCCTTTCAGTCGGGCGACGTGCAAAAACGTCAGCATGTGGCAGTTGGAGAGCGAGGCGACCAGCATCTCCTCGGGATCGACCGCCCCGGCGACGGCCCACTTGCCGACGACGTGCCTCGAGGCGGTCGCGGGCACCACATGCGCTTCGAAACTGACCGTGTGGCCGCGGCTGTAGCGCCCGTTCGCGAAGTCCTCGCCGTCCTTCAGCACCCAGTCGATCGTCGCGCGATAGGCCGCCACGGATACCTCTCCCTAGAAGGCTTCCGCCGGAAGCTTCATCATCAGATCGGAGCCGGTCTTCAGCTTTGCAAGATGGCCTGACGTCTCCGGCAACACGCGTTCGATATAGTAGCGGCCGACCGTCAGCTTGGTCGCGTAGAAGGGGTCGGCGTCGCCGCCGGCGATGCGGGCCAGGGCCGCCTTGGCCTGCAGCGACCACATGTAGGCCAGGGCCGTCAGGCCGAAGAGGTGCAGGTAGTTGGTCGAGGCGGCGCCGGCGTTGTCCGGGTTGGCCAGGCCGTTCTGCATCAGCCACATGGTGGCCTCCTGCAGTTCCGCCTTGGCGGTGGCCAGGCCGTCGGTGAAGGGCTTCATCTGCGCGTCGGTCTCGCCCTCGATGAAGGCGTCCAGTTCGGCGAAGAAGCTCATCACCCCGCGCCCGCCGTCGGCGGCGAGCTTGCGGCCCACCAGGTCCAGGGCCTGGACCCCGTTGGTGCCCTCGTAGATCAGGGCGATGCGGACGTCGCGCAGGTACTGGCTGGCCGGGAAGTGCTCGGTGAAGCCCGAGCCGCCGTGCACCTGCATGGCGTCGGAGCAGACGTTGAAGCCGCGGTCGGTGAGGAACGCCTTCACCACCGGGGTCATCAGAGCCATGTAGTCGCGACCCTTCTGCTGGACGGCTTCGTCCGGGCTGGCGTGGGCCAGGTCGCCGTGCAGCGCGGTCCAGGCCATGAAGGCGCGGCCGCCCTCGACGATGGCCTTCGCGTCCATCAGCATGCGGCGCACGTCGGGGTGGACGATGATCGGATCGGCCGGGCCGTCGGGGTTCTTGGGACCCGTGAGCGAGCGGCCCTGCAGCCGGTCCTTGGCGAAGGCGGCGGCGGCCTGATAGGCGGCCTCGGCCTGGGCGACGCCCTGGAGACCCACGCCCAGCCGCGCCTCGTTCATCATCACGAACATCAGGTTCAGGCCGCGGTTCTCTTCACCGATGAGCCAGCCGGTCGCTTCCTCGTGGCTGATCACGCAGGTGGCGTTGCCGTGGATGCCCATCTTCTCTTCCAGGCCCAGGCACTTCACCGAATTGCGCGCGCCGGGATTGCCGTCGGCCTCGGGGATGAACTTCGGCACGATGAACAGGCTGATGCCGCGGGTCCCCTGCGGCGCACCCTCGATCCGGGCGAGCACCAGGTGGATGATGTTCTCGGTCAGGTCCTGTTCGCCGCCGGAAATCCAGATTTTTTGGCCCGTGATTTTGTAGGTTCCGTCGGCTTGCGGAACGGCTTTGGTCCGGAGCATGCCGAGGTCCGTGCCGCAGTGCGGCTCGGTCAGGTTCATGGTGCCGGCCCATTGGAACGAGCACAGCTTGGGCAGATAGAGATCCTTCTGCGCCTGCGAGCCGCCGAAATGGATGGCTGAGTAGCAGCCGTGGGTCAGGCCCGGGTACATGGAGAAGGCCATGTTGGCCGAGGAGCTCATCTCGGAGAAGGCCACGGCCACGACGTTGGGCAGACCCTGGCCGCCATAGGCCGGGTCCGAGCCCAGCGCCGGCCAGCCGCCCTCGACCAGCTTCGCGTAGGCGTCCTTGAAGCCGTCGGGGGTCTTGACCGTGAAGTCCGGGCTCCAGACGCAGCCCTGCTTGTCGCCGACGCCGTTCAGCGGGGCCAGCACCTCGGAGGTGAACCGGCCCGCCTCGTCCAGGATGGCGTCGATGGTGTCCATCGAGGCGTCGGCGAAGGCCGGCAGATTGGCGTAGCGCTCGAGCTGCAGCACGTCGCGCAGCAGGAAGGCGTAGTCCCGGACGGGGGCCTGGTAGGTCATGGATGCTCCGAACGTCGGATGTCAGCGGCGGTACGTTCGAGGCGATACCACGCACCCCACTGCTCGTCATGGCCGGGCTTGACCCGGCCATCCAACCGACGGGGCCGGATGGGATGCGAGAACGGCGACGCTCTGGAATGATGGCCGGGCCAAGCCCGGCCATGACGAGCCCCTCGGAGAGGTCAGGCCTCCAGGCCGTCCAGCTGGCGGCGCAGCATCTGGTCGTAGTCGGCGGCGCGGGGCAGCAGGTCGGGGCGGGTCTCGACCAGGCGCTTTTCCATGGCGGTGATGCCGGTCTGGAGCTGGGCGATGGCGTCGTCGATGTCGGTCTTCTGCTGCTCCAGGGCGACGATGCGTTCCTGGAACTTCCGCAGGCTCTTGGCCGCCTGCTGGATGCCGGAGTCGTCGGCCTCGTAGAGGTCGAGGATCTCGCCGATCTCGCTGAGCGACAGACCGACCCGCTTGCCGCGCAGGATCAGCACCAGGCGGCCCCGATCGCGGTAGGTGTAGACGCGGTTCATCCCGTCTCGAGCGGGATTGAGCAGGCCCTTGTCTTCATAGAAGCGCAGGGCGCGCGGGGTGCATTTGAACTCAAGGCAGAGCTGCCGGATCGTATAGGTCCGGGCAGGACGGCGCAGATCGGTGGGCATGATGCAGTCCTCCCTTAGTTATCGTTGATAAGGAGCGTGATCCTGCCTTCCGTTTACGTCAAGGGCACTCGCTCTCACGGTGTGGTGAAAAGAGCGCTCTCTTCTCCCAACGTCAGCATCGCCCGAATTGGGGCGCGTTGAGGGCGCGGGGGGTCTGGATGGCGGCGCGGTGGGTCGCTAGCTTCGCCGCCTGTTCGCCTGAGGGGATCGCCGTGAAGAGAGTTTGGTTGGGCTGCGCCGCGGCGTTGGCGCTGATGGCCGCGAACCCCGCGATGGCGGCGAAGGACAAGGCCGCGCCGGCCGATGCTGTGGCGGGCCTGACCCGGCAGGAGGGCCTGGTCCCGGTTTACGTAGACGCTAACAAGGGGCGGGTGCTGATCGCGCTGCCGGCGCCGGACAAGGACGGGGTCGCCGGCCGCTACCTCTATGTCTCGGCGCTGAAGACCGGCCTGGGCTCGGCGCCCGTGGGGCTGGACCGCGCGCGGTTGGGCGACACCCAGGTGCTGGCGTTCCGCCGCGTGGGGGCCAAGGTGCTGGCAGAGTTCGAGAACCCGCGGTTCCGCGCCGCCGGCGCCCCCGCCGCCGAACAGGCCGCCGCGCGCGAAGCGTTCGCCACCTCGGTGGTCTGGGCCGGCAAGATCGAGGGCACGCTGGCCGATGGCCGGCTGGTGGTGGACCTGTCCAGCTTCCTGACCCGCGATGTAATCGGCATTGCCGACGCGCTGAAGCAGGCCGGCGAGCCCGGCTACAAGGCGGTGAGCGACCTCTCGATGGTCGAGCCGTCGGCCGTCAGGGTCTTCCCGGAGAACGTCGAGTTCGAGGCGCTGCAGACCTACGCCTCCGACACGCCGGGCGCGGAGACCCGCAACATCGCGCCCGATCCGAAGCTGATCACGCTTACGGTGCGCCACAGCCTGATCAAACTCCCGGACCCCGGCTTCCAGTCCCGCGCCTTCGACCCGCGTTCGGGCGCCTTCGATCGCATCGTGCTGGATTACGCCGCGCCCCTCGACCAGGACATCGTCCAGCGGCTGGCGGTGCGCTTCCGGCTGGAGAAGACCGATCCCCGCGCGGCGGTCTCGACCGTAAAGAAGCCCATCGTCTTCTATGTGGACCGCGCGGCGCCCGAGCCGATCCGCACGGCCCTGCAACAGGGCGCCCAGTGGTGGGCCACGGCGTTCGAGAAGGCCGGCTACAAGGACGCCTACCGCGTCGAGATCATGCCAGAGGGCGCCGACCCCCTGGACGTCCGCTACAACGTCATCAACTGGGTGAACCGCGCCACGCGCGGCTGGTCCTACGGCCAGGTGATCGCCGATCCGCGCACGGGCGAGATCGTCAAGGGCTCGGTGCTGCTGGGCTCGCTGCGGGTGCGGCAGGATATGCTGATCTTCGAAGGCCTGGTCGGCGCCGACGAGAGCGGAAAGGGCGGGCCGAACGACCCGATCCAGGTCGCCCTGTCCCGGATCCGCCAGCTCTCGGCGCACGAGGTGGGCCATTCGCTGGGCTTCGCCCACAACTTCGCCGCCTCCAGTCAGGACCGCGCCTCGGTGATGGATTATCCCGCCCCCCGGGTGAAGCTGACGGGCGGCCGGATCGACCTGAGCGACGCGTACGGGGTCGGCGTGGGCAAGTGGGACGACTTCATCGTCGACTGGCTGTACGGCGACGGCGATCCGGCGGCGAAGGCCCTGAAGGCGTCGCAGACGCTGCGCTACACGGCCGACCCGGAAGCGCGGCCGGTGGGCTCGGGCCAGCCGCACGGGGCCATCTGGGACGACGGCGCCGATCCCGTGGCGGAACTGGCCCGGGTGCTGGCCGTGCGCCGGGTGGCCATCGACGGCTTCGGACCCCAGGCCCTGCGGCCCGGCGAGGCGGTCCAGGCGCTGAAGCGCAAATATGTGCCGATCTACCTGCTGCACCGCTACCAGCTGGAGGCGGCGGCGAAGGTGCTGGGCGGGGTGGACTTCAGCTACGCGGTCAAGGGCGACGCGGCGGCCAAGGCCGACCTGGCGCCGGCGGCGGCCCAGCGCGGGGCGTTGAGCGGCCTGCTGGCGGCGATGACGCCCGATGCGCTTGACACGCCCGAGGCGCTGATCCCGCTGCTGTCGTCCGGCCAGTCCGGCGACAACGACCGCCAGTACCAGATCGAGGTGTTCGACGGCGCCGGCGGCCCGGTGTTCGACAGCCTGACCGCCGCCGACGTGGGCGCCGGGCTGGTGCTGGACGCCCTGCTGGCGCCGGACCGCCTGGCCCGGCTGACCGAGCAGCACCGGCGCGACGCCGCCCAACCCGGGGTGGGCGAGGTGGTCGACCGGCTGCTCGCCCAGGCCTTCACCCCCGCGTCCGGCCGCCTGGCCGAGGTGGCGCGCCGGGTGCAGACCCGCAGCGTGCTGGAACTGGCGGCGGTGAGCCGCCGGCCGGACGTGTCGCCGGCGGCGCGGGCCGAGATCAGCCAGCGGCTGGCCGACCTGGCGGTGAAGCTGAAGGCCGCGCCGGGCGCCGATCCGTCCGACCGGGCGCACCGCCTGACCCTGGCGGCGTTGCTGCAGGACAAGGAAGAGCTGATCCGGGTGCTGGCCCAGGCCAAGCGTCGGCCCGAGGCGCCTCCCGGCATGCCGATCGGCAGCGACGAGGACTAATCCAGCAGGACGGGCTCGGGGCGGGCGGCGGTGGGCGCAGCAGCCGTCCGACCCGCGACAGCAGCTGGGCGTCGGTGAATGGCTTGGCCAGATAGTCGCGGGCGCCCAGCGCCACGCATCGCTTCACGTCGTCGGCGGCGTGCCGGGCCGTCATGACCAGCACCTTGGTCGCGCAGCGATGGCTCCGCAGGCTCTCCAACACCGAGAAGCCGTCCATGCCGGGCATGTTGATGTCGAGGACCAGGATCGCGGGGCGGATCGCCAGGGTGCGCCGCATGGCGTCGGCGCCGTCGCGGGCGGCGAACACCCTATGGCCGGCCACTTCCAGGCGGGTGACGACCATCTCGCGGAGGTTCGGATCGTCCTCTGCCACCACGATCTTCGTGCGGAAGTCAGCCGGCATGGCGCAGCGGCTCCAATGTCTCGGCCATCAAGGGTGCGCTAAAGTCGGTGGCGCGCACCACGGCGGCGATCAATGCCGCCGGATCGACAGGCTTGGAGACCAGGCCGTCGA
The DNA here is from genome assembly GCA_018821435.1 of Alphaproteobacteria bacterium. Taxonomy (GTDB): domain Bacteria; phylum Pseudomonadota; class Alphaproteobacteria; order Caulobacterales; family Caulobacteraceae; genus Phenylobacterium. The sequence goes on along the minus strand of JAHJME010000042.1, from coordinate 101,218 downwards.
ACCCCGCCGCCGTCAGCGCGGACACGTCGGCATCACGGCCCTCGACGGCTGAAAAGGCGAGGATCGGGGTCGTTTCATTTGGCCCGCCGCCGCGGCGGATCACGGCGCAGGCCGCCGCGCCGCCCATGCGCGGCATGTTGAGGTCCATCAGGATCGCGTCGAACGGCCAGGCGGCGGCGGTCTCGATGGCGACGGCGGCGCTGTCGGCCTCGGTTACCTCGACGCCCACGCCGGACAGGAACAGCCGCACCAGCTCGCGGTTGGCCGCATGGTCGTCAACGACCAGCACGCGGACGCCGGGCGTCGGCATGGCGCCAAGGCCGGCGATCAGGCCCGACGCGGCGGTCTCATGCACGGCCGGCGCCGGAATCTCGAACCAGAAGCAGCTGCCGCGGCCCGGCTCGGACGTCGCGCCGATCTCGCCGCCCATGGCCTCGACCAGTCCCCGGCAGATCGCCAGACCCAGGCCGGTGCCGCCGGCCTTGCGGGTCAGGGCGCCGTCGACCTCCGAAAAGCGCTGGAACAGCCGGGCCTGCTGTTCGGGGGTCATGCCCGGACCGGTGTCGCGGACGTCGATCCGCAGACGGTCGTCCGCATGGCGCAGGGCCAGGGTGACGCCGCCCCGGGCGCTGAACTTCACCGCGTTGCCCACCAGGTTCAACAGCACCTGGCGCACACGGTCGGGATCGAGTTGGACCGTCAGGCCGTCGGGAAGGTCGCAGGCGAAGTCCAGCGCCAGGTCCTTGGCGCCGGCCTGCGGGGTGAACAGGTCCAGGGCGGTGCGGCACAGCCTGGCCGGGTCGGTGGGCTCGGGCGTGACGGTGACCTGGCCGGCCTCCAGCTTGGAAAAGTCCAGCACGTCGTTGACGGTGGCCAGCAGGGCGCGGCTGGCGTCGGCCACCCGATCTACGAAGCCCCGGCTCACGGCCGACAGCTCGGGCTGGGCGGCGATCAGGCCGGTGAAGCCGATGATGCTGGTCAGCGGGGTGCGCAGCTCGTGGCTCATATTGGCCAGGAACTCGGACTTCACGGTGGTCGCGGCCTCGGCCTCGGCGCGGGCGTCGCGCAGGTCCTGTTCCAGAGCCTCCCGCGCCGTGACGTCGCGGATCACGTCGGTCACGCCGCACATCTGGCCCGACACGGGGTCGAAGGCGACGGCCGGCGTTGCTTCCAGCCAGATCTCCCGACCATCCTTGCGCATGCCCCGGTAGGCGACCGGGCGGGGCGGGGTTTTGCCGTGGCTGACGAATTGCGCGGCGACCGCGATCTCGACCTCGGCGCGGTCCTCCGGATTGACGAAGTCCAGCGCCGGGCGGCCCATCAGGTCGTCCGCCGCGTAGCCCGTCACGGCGACGACCGAGGGCGAGACGTAGGCGATGCGGCCGCGCAGGTCGTACTGCATGATCAGGTCGCTGGCGTTGTCGGCGATCAGGCGATAGCGCGCCTCGCTGGCGGCGACCGCGCGCTCCTGGGCCCTGCGGTCGGTGACGTCCTGAAAAACGCCGATCAGGGCGATGACCTTGCCGGTCTCGTCCCGTTCGGCGGCGGCCTTGCAGGCGACGTCGCGCAGCGCGCCGTCGCGGCGGCGCATCGTGTGTTCGAACGCGTAGCCCTCGCCGGTGATGATCGTGTTGAGGATGCTGTCGGAAATCCGCGCCTGATCCTCGAGCGAAAAGAACGCCAGGCCCTCGTCCAGCGCCGGGTCGAAGGTTTCGCGGTCCACGCCGTGGATCCGATAGAGCTCGTCCGACCAGGTTACCGCGCCGGTCTCGATGTGCAGCCGCCAGTGGCCGACTCCGGACATGTGCTCGGCCAACTCCAAGAGGCGCTGCTTCTCCTCGGCCTGCCGCTTGGCGCGGCCGAGTTCCAGTTCGTCCACGACGATGCGGGCGAGGGCGCGCAGGCGGCGCAGGTCCGCTTCGGTGAGGGCTGCCCTGGGCTTGTCGTCGATGACGCAGAGCGTGCCGAGGTTATGCCCATCGGGCGTGCTCAGGACCGCGCCGGCGTAGAAGCGGATGTTGGGGTCGCCGGTGACCAGGGGATTGGCCGCGAAGCGCGCGTCGCGGGTGGCGTCTTCCACCACCATCACCGCATCTGGCTCGAGCGCGATGGCGTGGGCGCAGAACGCCAGATCGCGGTGGGTCTCGCTGTCGTCGATGCCGATCTTCGACTTGAACCACTGCCGTTCGGCGTCGATCAGGCTGACGGTGGCGATCGGGGCGTCGAACAGCTCGGCTGCCAGCTGGGTCAGGCGGTCGAACGCTTCGTCCGGCGCCGTGTCCACGACGCCGTAGTCCAACAGGCTGCGCAGGCGCGCGGTTTCACGGTTGTCGATCACGCTGTCGGCCCTTCGCACTAGGGGCCAGCATGCGATCTGCGTCGGGAGGAAGACTTAACCACCTCCGCGACATGTGGGCGCAGGGCGCGTCAGGCGGCGAGCAAATCCCCGGCAAGCGCGCGCTCGATCAGATCCACCGTGCGGTCGACGCCGAAGATCGCGGTGAACGAGCCGAAGCGCGGACCTTGGCTCTGGCCCAGCAGCACTTCGTAGAGCGCCGAGAACCAAGTGCGCAGCGGCTCGAAGCCGGCGTCCTTGCCCACCTCGAAGACCTGGTTCTGGATCGCCTCGGCGTCGGCCCCGGCGGGCAGGGCCTTGAGCTTGGCGACCAGTGCGGTCATGGCCGCGCGCTCGCGATCGTCGGGGGCGCGGAAGCGCTTCGCCGGCTTCACGAAGTCCTCGTAATACTGGATCGCGTAGCCCGCGAGCTTGTCCAGCAGGGGTTCGCTCTCCGGCGTCGCGCCCGGCAGGTAGCGGCCGATGAACGCCCACAGCAGATCCTTGGTCGAGGCATCGGCCGCCGACACCAGGTTCAGAAGCAGCGAGAAGCTGACCGGCGAGCCGCGTTCGGGCGGCGCGCCGCGATGGACGTGCCAGGCGGGATTGTCGAGCTGGGCGGCGTTGTCGCCCTCCGCCTTCTTGCGGATCAGGGCGTCCAGCTGTTGCAGGTACTCGTCGGTCGCCTTGGGGATGACGTCGAAATAGAGCCGCTTCGCCGACTTGGGCGATTGGTACATGTAATAGGTCAGGCTCTCGGGCGTGCCGTAGCGCAGCCATTCCTCGATGGTCAGGCCGTTGCCCTTGGACTTCGAGATCTTCGTGTTGTTCTCGTCCATGAACAGCTCGAAGTGGAACGCCTCCGGCGGCTCGCCGCCCAGGGCCTTCACGATCTTGTTCGAGACACGGACGCTATCGACCAGGTCCTTGCCCGAGGCCTCGAAATCGACCTCCAGCGCCGTCCAGCGGGCGGCCCAGTCGGGGCGCCACTGCAGCTTCACGTTCCCGCCGGTGACCGGCAGCTCGGTCAGCTCGCCGTCCTCGTCGTGGAAGGTGATCGTGCCCTTTTCCACGTCGCGGCCGACGGTCGGGGCCTGCAGCACGCGACCGCTCTTCGGGCTGATCGGCAGGAAGGGCGAATAGGTGGCGCGCCGCTCCTCGCCCAGCGTCGGCAGCATGATCGCCTGCACGGCGTCGAAGCGGGCCAGGATGCGCAGCAGCACTTCGTCGAAGCGGCCTGACTTGTAGGTCTCGGTGGACGACATGAACGTGTAGTCGAAGCCGAAGCCGTCCAGGAACGCACGCAGGCGGGCGTTGTTGTGGGCGCCGAAGCTCTCGTGCTCGCCGAAGGGGTCGCGGACCGAGGTGACCGGCTTGTCGCGGTCCTCTTCCAGCATGGCCTTGTTGGGCACGTTGTCCGGGATCTTCCGCAGGCCGTCCATGTCGTCTGAGAAGACGATCAACTGCGTCGGGATCACGTCCTCGGTCAGCGCGCGGAACGCGTTGCGCACGATGGTCGGCCGGGTCGCCTCGCCGAAGGTGCCCAGGTGGGGCAGGCCCGACGCGCCGTAGCCGCATTGGAAGATGACCGGTTTGGCCAGCGCCGGCAGCGTCTTCACCGCCTCGGCGTACTTGCCTTCCGCGAACAGGGCGGCGGCGAGATCGCGCTCCCCGGCCGAGAGGCGCAGGCGGGTGATGCGGTCCAGCAGCAGGCGGGCCTGTTCGAACGGCCAGCTCTTGGCCTCGCGCGCCTGGTGGGACAGTCCTTGAAGGTTCGGGCCTTGCAACATGGCGGGCGGCCTAACCCCTGACGGGCCGCGCCTCAAGCGCAATCGGGTGTCGCGGGACCTTCTTGCGAACGTCGTGGCTCCGTCATGGGCGGGCCTTATGCGGCGCACATCGAACTTGGGGGTGTGCGATGTCTTGTAAACTGGTGGTCCGCGATCGACGTCGGCGCGACGCGATGCGCTCGGCGTCTGGCTTGGTCCTGGCGCTCGCGCTGGCGGCTCCCGCCTATGCCGCGGACGACGCGGAGGGCCAGGTCGACGAGATCGTGGTCACGGGCCAGCGCGAAGCCCAGCGCGCCGCCATCGCGGTGAAGAAGTCCGAGTTCGTGGTGGCCGACGTGGTCTCCGCCGACGACATCGGCAAGCTGCCCGACCACAACACCGCCGCCGCGCTGCGCCGCATTCCCGGCGTCTCGGTGATGGAAGACCAGGGCGAGCCGCGCTTCCCGGTCCTGCGCGGCCTGCGCTCCACCTACAACCGCACGACCATCGACGGCGCCGTGGTCGCCTCGGTGGATGAAAGCGGCCGCACCGTGCCGATGGACATCGTCCCCTCGGTGATGGCCGGCCGGCTGGAGGTCATCAAGACGGTGACGCCGGAGAATGACGGCAACGCCATCGGCGGCGTGATCAACGTCACCACCCGCAGCGCCTTCGACGCGGGCCGGCCGTTCTTCAACGGCATGGCCTCGATCGGCGACTACGAGCGCAGCGGCGGCGTGCGGAACGACAAGCGGTCCTATCGGGTGGCCTTCGCCGCCGGTCGCACGTTCGGCGCCGACGACGAATGGGGCGTGGTGATCGGCGCCTCGCAGGAACAGCTCGACTACGACATCCCACAGGTGGAATCGCAGGATCCGTCGGTGCGCGAATACACCGCCGCCGGCGCCCCGGTGAACTCGGGCGCGGCCACCGGCAACGGCATCCAGGTGCCGACCTTCGTCCGCCTGTTCTGGTACAACAACACCAAGCAGCGCAGCGGCGTGAACGGCAAGATCGAGTATCGCCCCACCGCCGACTTCCACTGGGAAGCCTCGGGCCTGTTCGCGCGCATGGAGGACGACGAGGAGCGGATCGAGTTCCGCACCGAGCCGCTGGGCAACGTCACCAACCAGACGCCGACCAGCGGTACCTTCGCCCGTGGCCGGGGCGTCATCCAGCTCAACCAGCCGATCACCAAGCGCGAGATCGGCCTGGCCCGGACCAGCTTCGACTGGACCTTCGCGCCGCAGTGGAAGGCCGACGGCGACCTGATCTATTCGCAGGCCGGACTGGAGGTGCCGAACGAGTCGGTCGAGTTCCGCACCGTCGACGCCCAGGGCGCGAACTACGCGTTCAACTACGACACCACCAACCCGCTGTTCCCGCTGTTCAATCCCGTGAACCCGGCGAACCTCCGCAACCCGGCCAACTATGTGCTGCAGCAGCACCGCGACGCGCTGACGAAGACCGACGAGAGCACCTACCAGGCGCGCTTCAACCTGGCGTTCGACGACGGCGGCGACGAGCATCAGCTGAAGGCCAAGGTCGGGGGCGCCCTGCGCTCGACCAAGCGGGACTTCTCGTCCAGCCAGGTGAACTACACCGCCCCGGCCGGCTTCGTTTACACCCTGGCCGAGGTGGACAAGACCGGTCCGACCGAGCTGATCGCCGGGCGCTATCTGCTGAGCCCGCGCATCGACGCCGACTTGGCCCACGACTTCCGCGAGGCCAACCGCAGCCGGTTCACGATCACGACCGCGGCGCCCACCGGCAACTACGACATCAAGGAAGACATCTACGCGGTCTACGGCCAGGCCAGCTACAGCTTCGGCGACGTCACCGTGCTGGCCGGCGCCCGCTACGAGCGGACCGAGGTCGACTCCAACGCGGTGCGTAACACCGCCGGCCGGCTCACCCCGGTGTCGAACAGCGGATCGTACGGCAACTTCCTGCCCAGCGTGCACCTGCAGTGGAAGCTCCGCGACGACCTGATCGTCCGCGCCGCCTGGACCAACACCATCGGCCGGCCGGACTATGGCTCGCTGGGCGGCGGCGAGACGCTCAACTTCGATGGCAGCCAGCCGACGCTCTCGCGCGGAAATCCCAATCTGAAGGCCCGCGAAAGCGAGGGCTTCGACCTGTCCGTGGAATTCTATCCGCCCGACGGCCTGATCTCGCTGGCGGTCTTCTCCAAGGACATCAAGAACGAGATCTTCACCCTCTCGGCCAGCGAGCAGCTGGACGTGGGCCGGGGTGTGGAAGCGGTGACGGTGTCGACCCCGCGCAACGCCGAGAGCGCCAAGATCAAGGGGCTGGAGTTCGCGATCCAGCAGGCCTTCACCTTCCTGCCCGAGCCCTTCGACGGCTTCGGCTTCAACGGCAACCTGACCGTCCTCGACACCGAGTTCGCGTTCCTCACGCGGGCGGGCCGGCGCGTCACGGGGCTGTTCCAGCAGCCGGACCTGACCACCAACGAGTCGATCTACTACCAGCGGGGTCCGTTCGAGGCCCGGGTGTCGCACAACTACATCGGCGGCTTCCTGGAAACGATCAACGACACCATCCCCAACGCCGACCAGTACTGGAAGGGCCGCCACCTGTTCGACGCCTCGGTCTCGTGGCGGTTCAACGACCACTTCACGGTGTTCGCCGAGGCGCAAAACCTCTCCAACACCGGCCGTCAGGAAGTAACCGGCCCCAACCGCCGGAACCTGCAGGAGTGGGCGAACTACGGCCGGACCTACTGGCTGGGCGTGGCGGCGAACTTCTGATGGATTTCCCTCGAGCCGCCACGGATCGATGCGAAATGATCCGCGGCGCGCTTGCGGGGAGCCGCCGCGCAAAGCCAAGGTAGGCGGATGGACCCTGTACTCGCTTCACGTCGGCGGCTGCTGTGGCAGGCCGCCGCCATGGCCGGCGCGGCGCTGACGCCCGCCGCCTGGACCAGCGCCGTGGCGCAACCCCGGCTGGCCGACGATCCGTTCCAGGTCGGGATCGCCTCGGGCGAACCGCTGCCCGACGGTGTCGTGCTGTGGACCCGCCTGGTCACAAATCCCCAGGCGATGGACAGCGGCATGACCCGCGCACCGGTCAAGGTGGGCTGGGAGATCGCCGAGGACGACAAGCTGACGAAGACTGTTCGGCGTGGCGAAGCCTTGGCCGTCGCCGAGGCCGGCCACTCGGTGCACATCGAGGTTTCGGGCCTGAAGCCCAACCGCGACTACTGGTACCGCTTCAACGCCGGCGGCCACGCCAGCGGCGTCGGCCGCACGCGCACCGCGCCGGAGCGGGGCGCCAAGGTGGACAAGCTGCGGATCGCCTACGGGTCCTGCCAGAAGTGGGAGTCGGGCTACTATTCCGCCCACGCCGACCTCGCCGAGCAGAATCCGGATCTGGTGCTGTTCCTGGGCGACTACATCTACGAGAAGAAAGCCAGCAAGGACGGGGTGGTCCGCTTCCACCCGCCGGTCGACGCCCAGGACCTGGCCAGCTATCGCCAGCGCTACGCCTGGTACAAGGCCGATCCGGACCTGCAGGCGGCCCACGCCTGCGCGCCGTGGATGATCATGTGGGACGACCACGAGGTCTCCAACGACTATGGCGGCGACCAGGACCGTTCCAACCCAGCGGTCGCCCAGTTCCTGAAGCGACGCGCCGCGGCCTATCAGGCCTATTACGAGAACATGCCCCTGCGCCGGACGGTGAAGCCGGTAGGCCCCAACATGCGGCTCTACCGAACGCTGGACTGGGGCCGGTTGGCGCGGCTGGCGGTCATCGACGACCGCCAGTACCGGGCGCACCGGAGCTGCGATGCGCAACAGAACGAAGCCAACGAGAAGCTGATCCCGGCCGCCTGCCCGGAGCGCTTCGATCCGAAGCGGTCGATGCTGGGCGCGCCGCAGGAGGCCTGGCTGCAAGGCCAGCTGCGCGACACACAGGCCCGCTGGAACCTGCTGGGCCAGCAGACCCTCATGAACGAAATCATCACCCCCGACCTGCGGGTCAGCAACGATGGCTGGGACGGCTACGACCAGACGCGTCGGCGCATCCTGGAGGGCTGGCGCGACGCCAAGACCTCCAATCCGGTGGTGCTGGGCGGGGACGTCCACTGCTTCTTCGCCGGCGACCTGTCCCTCGAGAAGGGCGGCAAGCCGATCGCCAGCGAGTTCGTCGGCGGCTCGATCAGCTCGCTGGGCCGGACCAAGGAAGTCATCCGGGGGATGATGGGCATCACGCCCGCCCTCAAGTTCGGCGACGGCGCGACCCGAGGCTATGGCCGCGTGGACATCACCGAAAAGGACTGCACGGTCACCTTCCGGGGCGTCCAGGACGCACTGGTCCCCAAGTCGCCGGTCAGCGACCTGGCGAAATTCGTGGTCGAGGACGGGGAAGCGGGGCTGAAACGTGTTTGAACTGATTGCCGCAGCGGTGCTGGCGCTGGCCCCGGCCGAAACGCTGTCGCGCTTGCCGGTCCCGGAGGCCAACCAGGGCGTGGCGGTGGATGCGGGCTTCATCTACGCCGTCGATAACTCGTCCATCGCCAAGTACGACCGCGCCACGGGGCAGAAAGTCGCTGCGTGGGCCGGCGACCCGGCGACGTTCCCGCACCTGAACTCGTGCGCCGTGATCGGCGCCGAGCTGGTCTGCGCCAGTTCAAACTATCCGAGCACGCCGATGCAGGGCTCGGTGGAGATCTTCGATCCGCAGACCATGACCTACCTGCGCTCGGTCAAGATGACCCCGCAGCCGGGGTCGCTGACCTGGGTGGACCGGCGCGAGAACGCCTGGTGGGCCTGCTTCGCCAACTACGACGGCAAGGGCGGCGAGGCCGGCCGCGACCACCGTTTCACGACCCTGGTGAAGTACGACGACAAGTGGCGGGTGACCGGCGTCTGGACGTTCCCCGACAGCGTACTCGACCGCTTCAAGCCGCGCAGTTCGTCGGGGGGCGCCTGGGGCGCGGACGGTCGACTGTACGTCACGGGCCACGACCTGCCGGAGGTCTATGTGCTTGAACTGCCGCGGATCGGGTCGGTGCTGAAGCACGTGGCGACCATCCCGGTGGCCGTCGAGGGCCAGGCGGTCGCGTTCGACCGTGGCGCCGAGCGGGTGCTGTACGGAATCAGTCGCGCCAAGCGCGAGGTGGTGGCGATGAAGCTGCCGCCGGTGGGGGGAAGATGAACCGTTGGATCATGCCGGCGCTCGCGGCCGTGGCGCTCGCCGTCGCCGGTTGCAGCCCGTCCAAACCGGTCGAGCGCAAGGAATTGGTGTTCTCGATCCTCTCGGCCGAGAGCCAGGCCAGCGCCGAGGCCGACTGGGCGCCGTTCCTGGCCGACATGTCCAAGGCCCTGGGTCGGCCCGTGAAGGCCTTCTATGGCTCGAACTACACCGCCCTGATCGAGGCCATGCGCTTCAAGCAGACCGACCTGGGCTGGTTCACCAACCAGTCGGGCCTGGAGGCCGTGCGGCGCGGCAATGGCGAGGTGTTCGCCCGCTCGGTGAACCCCAGCGGCATCGACGGCTACGAGGCCGTGATCATCGTCAAGGCGGGGTCGGGCCTGACGCTCGATAAGATCCTGGCCTGCGGCAAGACCATCAATTTCGGCATGGGCGACCCGAAGTCGACGTCGGGCACCCTCGCGCCGATGACCTACCTGTTCGCGCCGCGCAATATCGAGCCGGCGTCCTGCTTCAAGACCGTGCGGTCGGCCAATCACGAGACCAACCTGTTCTCGGTCTCGGGCGGCCTGCTGGACGCGGCGACCAACAACACGGCCTCGATGGACCGATTGAAGCTGCTGAACACCGATGTGGCCAAGCGGACGCTGAGCAACGTCGAGATCGTCTGGCGCTCGCCGCGCATCCCCGAGGACCCGCTGGTCTGGCGTAAGGACCTGGACCCGGCCCTGCGCGCCAAGCTGGCCGACTTCATGTTCCACTACGGCGTCGGCGACACCCCCGAGGCGGCGCGCCAGCGAAAGATCCTGGAGCAGATCCAGACCAAGCCGTTCGTGGCCGCCAACGACAGCCACCTGCTTCCCGTGCGCGAGATGGAGGCCACCGGCCAACTCCTCGAAGCCCGCAACCGCAAGGACGCCGCCGCCGAGGCCAAGGCCCAGGCCGCCCTCGCTGAGATCGCCAAGGAGCGGGCGGCGGCGCCTAAGTCCTAGGTTCGTTCCGCAGCAGGAAGTGGCCGGTCAGGCCGGCGATGGGCTGGGCGCGGCTGTCCTGCCAGGCTTCCACCTGCACATTGGCGACGCGGCGGCCGACCTTGCGCAGGATGGCGCGGGCGTAGGTGTCCTGCGCGCGCCCCGAGCGCAGATATTCGATGGTGATGTCGACGGTCTTCGGCACCCGCTGCGCGGGCTGGGCCAGGGAGAGTTGCGCCAGCGCCGTCAGTTCCAGGAAGGCGCCGATGACGCCGCCGTGGATCGCCGGCAGCATCGGATTGCCGATCAGGTGCTGGCTGAAGGGCAGGACCGCGGTCATCTCGTCGCCCGCCAGTTCGACGCGCATCCCTAGGAAGCGGACGTACGGCACCTTCTGCAGGAAGGCGTCGAGGCTCTGGATCGCGGCGTCGTTCATCACCCGACCTTCAGAGGCTGGGTGCGGGTGTTGAGCATGAATGCCGCCTGAGCCGTGGCCACCAGGTCGCCCCGGTCCACATCCCAGGCCTCTGCACGCACGAAGCCGATGGTGCGGGTCAGGCGATAGGCGTGGGCCTCGGCGGTGATCCCGGTGCGCGGGGCGGCCGGGCGCAGGTAGTCGATGCGCAGGTCCAGGGTGGCGATGGGCATCGGCTCGCCGATCGCCGAATTGATCGCCAAGCCGCAGGTGTGGTCGATCAGGGCGGTGACCACGCCGGAGGCGATGACGCCCGTCTCGGGGTCGCCGACCAGCTCCTCGCGCCAGGGCGTGGTCATCACGCCACGGCCTTTCTCGATGGAGACCAGTCGCATGCCCAGCGCATCCGCGTGCGGGGCCATCAGCATGCGCTCGGGGAGCGGGGCGGTGTCGAAGTCGGACATGCACCTGCGGTAGGGGGCGACGCTTAAGGAAGTCAAATGAGAACCGCGTCTGGGCGGAGCCTTCCGCGCGCGCCTACATTGAAGGACGATGATCCGCCCCCAGGACCTACTCTGCCCCAAGCCCGAGGGGCTCTACTGCGCGCCCGGCGATTTCTACATCGACCCCACGCGGCCGGTGGACCGGGCGGTGATCACCCATGGCCACGCCGATCACGCCCGCGCCGGGCACTACAGCGTCCTGGCCACGCCTCAGACGCTCGACATCATGAACGAGCGCTACGGCGTCGACTTCGCACATACGCGGGAGGCGGGGGCGTACGGCCAGACGGTCACCCGCAACGAGGTCGAGGTGACCCTGGTCCCCGCCGGTCACGTGCTGGGCTCGGCTCAGGCGGTGGTGCGGTGGAAGGGGCTGACCATGGTGGTGAGCGGCGACTACAAGCGACGGCGCGATCCGACCTGTCCGGCTTTCGAGCCCGTGCCGTGCGACGTGTTCATCTCCGAGGCGACGTTCGGCCTGCCGGTGTTCCGCCATCCGCACGACGGCGACGAGATCGCCCGCCTGCTGAAGTCCGTTGCCCAGTTCCCCGAGCGCAGCCACATCGTCGGCGCCTATGCGCTCGGCAAGGCGCAGCGGATCATCCGGCTGCTGCGCGAGGCGGGCTGGGACAAGACCATCTATGTCCACGGCGCCCTTGAGCGGCTGAACGCGCTCTATGAGCGACATGGCATCGACCTGGGGCCGCTGGCCCCGGCCACCACGGCCAAGAAGGCGGACTTCGCCGGCGCGATCATCGTGGCCCCGCCATCCGCCATGCAGGACCGCTGGAGCCGGCGTTTCCCCGAACCTGTCGCGGCCTTCGCCTCGGGCTGGATGCAGATCCGCGCCCGCGCCCGGCAGAAGGGCGTCGAGCTGCCGCTGGTGATCTCGGACCACGCCGACTGGGACGAACTGACCGCCACGGTCGAGGAACTGCGCCCCGGCGAACTCTGGATCACCCATGGCCGGGAGGAAGCCCTGGCCCGCTGGGCGACCCTCCAGGACATTCCGGCCCGGGCGCTGGCGCTGGTCGGCTACGAGGACGACGAAGAGTCCTGAGGCCTCCGCCAAAACTGCACCGGGCCTCGATGAAATGAGCGAGGCCGGTCGCGCACGTCCCGTCTGGCGCGCCATCACGGAAATGTTACCGTCCATCTCAAGGGGCTCGAGAAGGACGATATATGCGCTTGCGCCTCACCCTTTGCGCCCTCGCGGCGCTGTCGCTGGCGGCCTGTCAGAAGGCCAACGTCAACGACCCGCCGGCGGCTTCCGCCGAGGCCGCCGCCAGCGCCGCGGCGCCCGCCGCCGACGCCGTGGCCAAGGCTGATGTGATTCCTGCCGCACCGCCGGTCGGGGTCTCGCTGCCGCAGCTGGCCTATGTCTACAAATACGCCCTGGCCGCGCCGCCGCAGAAGGTGCGCGGGCTGATGTCCAAGCACGAGCAGGTCTGCTGGGCGGCGGGTCCCGCGGTCTGCCAGGTGGTTGGCTCCAATGTCAGCGAAGACGGCCCGGACAAGATCTCCGCCACCCTGACCCTCAAGGCGCAGCCCACCTGGCTGCGGACCTTCCGCGCCGGCCTGGAGGACGACACCAAGGCGGCGGGCGGCCGCACCGTCACCGCCGACACCACCTCCGACGATCTGTCTGGCGACATGGTCGACACCGAGGCGGCGCTGCGATCGCAAGTGATCCTGCGCGACCGGCTGGAAGCCACGCTGAAGACCCGCAAGGGCAAGGTGTCGGAGCTGTTTGAGATGGAGCAACAGCTGGCGCAGGTGCGCGGCCAGATCGATGCCACCCGATCGCACCTGGCGATGATGAAGGGGCAGGTGGCCACGTCGGAGCTGCGGATCGACTATCGCTCCGAAGGCCTGGTCGCGGCCGACGGGTCGCTTGCGCCGCTGAGCGCGGCGGCGGGCGACGTCGTTGGCATCTTCGTCTTCACTCTGGCGTTCCTGATCCGGGCGCTGGCTGTGATCGCGCCGGTGGCGGGTCTGGGAGCCTTGGTGTGGTGGATGGCGAAACTTCAAGACCAACGGAAGCGGGCGGCGGCCAAGCCGCCCTTGGGCTGACCCTTGGCGGCCTGACGTTGGCGGGCGCGCATCCCCACCCTAGCTTCTGACGGATGCGCGCCTTCGCCGAACTGCTGGACCGGCTCTCCCTGACGTCCTCGCGCAACGCGAAGCTGACGATGGTGCGCGACTATCTGCGCGACACGCCGGACCCCGACCGGGGCTGGGCGCTTGCGGCGCTGACCGGCGAGCTGTCGTTTGACGCGGTGAAGCCGGCTTTCATCCGCAAGGCCGTCGAGGCGCGGATGGACGCCCAACTCTTCGCCTGGTCCTACGACTATGTGGGCGACCTGGCCGAGGCGGTGTCGCTGGTCTGGCCGGCGCGACTGGGCGCCAATCGCGAGCCGGACCTGTCCGAGGTCATCGAGGGCCTGAAGTCCGCCACCCGCGCCGAAGCCCAGGGCCGCATCGAGGCCTGGCTGGATGCGCTGCCGCAGGCGCGCGAGCGCTGGGCGCTGCTGAAGCTGGTCACCGGCGGCCTGCGGGTGGGGCTGTCGGCGCGTCTGGCCAAGCAGGCGGTCGCCGACCTGGGCGATGTCCCCGTCGCCGAGCTAGAGGAGCTGTGGCACGCGCTGCGCCCGCCGTACGAAGACCTGTTCGCCTGGCTGGAGGGTCGCTCCGAGAAGCCGTCGTCGGAGAATCCGGCGCGTTTCCGGCCGGTGATGCTGGCCCAGGCCATCGACGAGGCGGTGGATTTCGCCAAACTCGACCCCGCAGACTACGCCGCCGAGTGGAAGTGGGACGGCATCCGGGTCCAGGCGGCGCACGAGGGCGGGGTGCGACGGCTCTATACCCGCACCGGCGACGACATCTCGCGCACCTTCCCCGACATTCTGGACGCGCTGGACGATCAGGGCGTGATCGACGGCGAGTTGCTGGTGATCCGCGACGGCAAGGTCGCGCCCTTCGCCGACCTGCAGCAGCGGCTGAACCGCAAGACGGTGGATGCGAAGCTGATGGCGGCCCACCCGGCGGCGATCCGCGCCTACGACCTGCTGCAGGACGGGCCGGACGACACGCGGAGCCTGCCGCTGACCGCGCGGCGCAAGCGCCTGGAGGCCTTCGTGGCGCGCCAGGCCAGTCCGCGCATCGACCTGTCGCCGATGCAGCCGTTCGAGACCTGGGCCGACCTGGCGGCGCTGCGGGCCAACCCGCCGGCGGGCGATCCGCAGATCGCCGAGGGCCTGATGCTGAAGCGGTGGGACGCGGCGTACCTGGCCGGTCGCCCGAAGGGGCCGTGGTTCAAGTGGAAGCGCGACCCGTTCCTGGTGGACGCGGTGTTGATGTACGCCCAGCGGGGGCACGGCAAGCGGTCCAGCTACTACTCGGACTACACCTTCGGCGTGTGGATCCAGGACGCCATGGGTCAGCGGTCGTTGACGCCGGTGGGCAAGGCCTATTTCGGCTTCACCGACGAGGAGCTGCTGCAGATCGACAAGTTCGTCCGCGACAACACGCTGGAACGGTTCGGGCCGGTGCGGTCCGTGCGGGCCGAGCCGCACCACGGCCTGGTGTTCGAGGTGGCGTTCGAGGGGTTGCAACGCTCTACCCGCCACAAGTCCGGCGTCGCCATGCGCTTCCCCCGCATCAGCCGCATCCGCTGGGACAAGCCGCCCGGCGAGGCCGACGAGATCGAGGCGCTGGAGCGGCTGCTGGTGCAAATGGAGGGGCGGTAGGCCTTTTCCCTCCCGATGAGGGGGCGGGAAACGTCAGGGCCAGAGGTCTTCGGCTTCGAGAAACGCCTTCAAATCCCCGCCCTCGAACAGCACCGCGCGCACGCCGGCCCGCAGCGCCGCTTCCAGATCCGACGGCTTGTCGCCGATCAGCAGGGACGTCTCGCGGTCGATGGGCCAGTCCTGCAGCGCCTGGAGGATCATGCCGGGGTTGGGCTTGCGCAGCGGCGGGTCGGGGTGGCGGTAGGCTTCCACCGGCGCCTCGGGGTGTTGGGGGGCGTGGTAGAAGGCGTCGATGCGGCCGCCGGCCTCGGCCAAGTCGGCCTGCATCCGGGCATGCAGCGTGTGGACGTCGTCCTCGGCGTAATAGCCGCGACCGACCCCCGACTGGTTCGTCACCACGATCACCAGCCACCCGGCGGCGTTGAACGCGGCCACGGTTTCCCGGGCCCCGGCGATCCAGCGGAAGTCCTCCCACCGATAGACGTAGCCACGGTCCTCGTTGAGCACGCCGTCGCGGTCGAGGAACAGGGCGGGTCGGGCAAAAGGAACAGGCACGAGACGATCATACCGGCTGAGGTGGAAACGCGGGTTTCAAAAAGCCCGATTCCGCCCCTAGGGTCGCGTCTGTTCCATCCGCGAGGCGCCTTTGGCCGACGTCCTGACGATCAAAGACCTGAAAGTCGACTTCGACACCCACGACGGGATCGTCAACGCGGTGCGCGGCGTCTCGCTGAACGTGGCGCGGGGCGAGACCCTGGGCGTGGTGGGCGAGAGCGGGTCGGGCAAGAGCCAGACGTTCATGTCGGTCATGGGCCTGTTGTCGCAGAACGGCCGCGCTTCGGGCTCGGCGATGCTGCACGGCCAGGAACTGCTGGCGCTCAAACCGCGTGCGCTGAACAAGGTGCGCGGCTCGAAGATGACCATGATCTTCCAGGACCCGCTGACGGCGCTGACCCCGCACGTGCGGATCGGCGAGCAGATCGCCGAACCCCTGCGCCTGCACCTGGGCCTCAGCGGGGCCGACGCGAACAAGCGCGCGCTGGAATGGCTGGGCAATGTGCGCATCCCCGACGCGGCGCGGCGGATGCGGCAGTATCCTCACGAACTCAGCGGCGGCATGCGCCAGCGGGTGATGATCGCCGCCGCCATGGCGCCTGGCCCGGAGCTGCTGATCGCCGACGAGCCGACCACGGCGCTGGACGTGACGGTGCAGGCCGAGATCCTCGACCTGATGGCCGAGCTGCAGCGGGCCACCGGCACGGCGCTGGTGCTGATCACCCACGACATGGGCGTGATCGCCCGGCTGGCCGACCGGGTCTGCGTGATGAAGGACGGCGCCTATGTCGAGGCCGGACCGGTGGCCGACATCTTCCATGCGCCCAAGACCGACTACACCCGCGCCCTGCTGGCGGCGATCCCGCGCCTGGATCGCGCCGACCGGGGCGGGCGTCCGCAGATCGCGCCAGCCCCCGCCGATGCGCCAGTGGTGGCCGAGGGCCGCGACGTGAAGGTCCATTTCCCGATCCGCGAGGGGATGTTCGGCAAGGCCCAGACGCTGCGGGCCGTCGACGGCGTCTCGTTCTCGGTGCGCCAGGGTGAAACCCTGGGGATCGTGGGCGAGAGCGGCTCGGGCAAGTCGACCCTGGCGCGGGCGGTGCTGAACCTGCTGCCGGCGACCGATGGCGCGGTGACCCTGATGGGCCGCGACCTGACTCACGCCGACCGCGAGGCGATGCGCGCGGCGCGCAAGGACCTGCAGATCGTCTTCCAGGACCCGCTGGCCAGCCTGGATCCCCGCATGACCATCGGCACCTCCATCGCCGAGCCGCTGACCGCGTTTCGTCCCGACCTGAACGGCGCGGCGCGCGAGGTCGAGGTGCGGGCGATGATGCAGCGCGTCGAGTTGGATCCCGGCCTCATCAACCGCTACCCGCACGAGCTTTCGGGCGGCCAGAACCAGCGCGTGGGCATCGCCCGCGCCATGATCCTGAGGCCCAAGCTGGTGATCTGCGACGAGGCGGTCTCGGCGCTGGACGTCTCGATCCGCGCCCAGATCATCGACCTGCTGATCGAGCTTCAGAAGGAGATGGGCCTGGCGATGATCTTCATCAGCCACGACCTGGCGGTGGTGCGCGAGATCAGCCACCGGGTGCTGGTGCTGTACATGGGCCGGGTGATGGAGCTGGCCGACCGTGACCAGATCTGGCAGGCGCCGCAGCACCCCTACACCAAGGCCCTGCTCTCGGCCGCCCCGATCCCCGACCCGGATGTCGAGCGCACCCGCCAGCGGCTCAAGCTGGTGGGCGAGCCGCCCAGCCCTATGGATCCCCGCGCCGCGTTCCGCTTCCTGCCTTCGCGGCTGCCGGTGGACGCCAGCGCCCCGGTCCTGCCGCCGCAGCTGAAAGAGGTCTCGCCCGGCCACCTGGTGTCGGAGTTCGACGCCTGACGCACGCTGCGTTGCGGTAGCGCCCCGCCATCGTTAGGTTGCGCGACTTTTCGGGAACCCGGCCGCGCACATGACCCTCGCCTTCGACGACATCCTCGCCGCGCAAGAGCGGTTGAAGGGTCATATCGAGCGCACCCCCTGCCGCTTCTCCCGCACCCTCTCCGAGATCACCGGGGCGCAGGTGTGGGTGAAGTTCGAGAACCTGCAGTTCACGGCGGCCTACAAGGAGCGCGGCGCGCTCAACAAGCTGCTGCAGCTAGGCGAGAACGTCCGAAAGCGCGGGGTGATCGCGGCGTCCGCCGGCAACCACAGCCAGGGACTGGCCTATCACGCCGCCCGCCTGAACATTCCCGTCACCATCGTCATGCCCAAGGCCACGCCCTTCGTGAAGGTGCAGCAGACCCGGGCCCACGGCGCCGAGGTGGTCATCGACGGCGACGGCTATGACGAGGCCTCGGCCACAGCGCGCAAGCTGTGCGACGAGCGCGAGCTGACCTTCGTCCATCCGTTCAACGACCCCGACGTCATGGCCGGCCAGGGCACCGTGGCGCTGGAGATGCTGGAGGACGTGCCGGATCTTGAGATCCTGCCGATCCCGATCGGCGGCGGCGGGCTGATCGCCGGCATGGCGACCGCGGCCAAGCACCTGCAGCAGAACATCCAGATCGTGGGCGTCGAGCCCGCCATGTTCCCGTCCTTCACCGCCAAGATGCGCGGCGTGCAGATGTCGTTGAGCGGCGGCGGCGCCACCATCGCCGAGGGCATCGCGGTGAAGGCGGTGGGCGATCTCAGCTACGCCGTCGCCCGGCCGCTGATCGACGAGGTGCTGCTGATCGAGGAGCCGTTCTTCGAGCGCGGCATCGCCCTCTACTGCAATGTCGAGAAGACCGTCGTCGAAGGCGCCGGCGCCGCCTCCCTGGCCGCCCTGCTGGCCTATCCCGAGCGGTTCCGCGGCAAGAAGGTCGGCCTGGTGATCACCGGCGGCAACATCGACACCCGGCTGTTGGCCTCGGTGCTGACGCGGGAGTTGGTGCGCGAGAGCCGGATCGTCTCCCTGCGCATCATCGGCGACGACCGTCCCGGCCTCCTGGCCAACGTCTCGGCGATCATCGGCCAGATGGGCGCCAACATCATCGAGGTGGCCCACAACCGCCTCGCCCTCGACGTCCCCGCCAAGGGCGCCGAGTTCGACGTCATGATCGAGACCCGCGACGCGCAGCACACCCAAGAGGTGATGGAAGCGCTGCGCGAACGCGGCTACCCGCCGCGCGTCGTCTAAGGACCTGAACCCATGAAGCGTATCCTGATCCTCGCGGCCGTCGCCCTGGCGCTGGTCGCCTGCCAGCCCAAGGGCAAGGAAGCCGCCGGCCCAACGGCGCCGACCGTGCAGTCGGCGCAGAGCAAGGCCTTCATGGAGAAGGCCGGTAAGGAAGCGGGCGTGACGGTCCTGCCGTCCGGCCTGGCCTACAAGATCGTGCGCTCGGGCCCCACGACCGGCCTGAAGCCGCAGCTCTCGGACGAGGTGAAGGTCCACTACGAAGGCAAGCTTGAGGACGGCACGGTCTTCGACAGCTCGTATGAGCGCGGCCAGCCGGCGGCCATGCCGTTGAAAGCGCTGGTGCTGGGCTGGCAGGAAGCGCTGCAGCTCATGCGGCCGGGCGACGAGTGGATCCTCTACGTCCCTTCCAACCTGGGCTACGGCGAGGACGGCCAGGGCCAGATCCCGCCTGGCTCGCCACTGATCTTCAAGATCGAGCTGATCGACGTGCTGGCCGGCCCCGGCCGGATCCAGCAGGGCTAGAGCGGCCGGCGCATGCCGACGTGGCTGGGGGTGAAACCCAGCCGTTCGTAGAACCGCTGGGCGTCGACCCGGCTGGCGTGGGTCAGAAGCTCGATGATCCCACAGCCGCGGCGACGGGCCTCCGCCATCGCCCACTCCACCATGCGCGCGCCCAGACCCTGGCCACGCCGGGCGCCCGAAATCCGGACCGCCGACAGCAGCGCCAGTTCGCCGCCCTGGTTCGACAGGCCGGGGATGAAGGCCAGTTGCAGCGTGCCGACCACCGCGCCGCCGTCATCCTCCGCCACGACCAGAAGCACACGCGGCTCGGCGGCGATGCGTTCGAACGCGGCCAGGTAACTGGCGGCCGGCGGATCGCCGACCCGCTCCCGTTCGCCGCCCATGGGGTCGTCGGCCAGGAGGGCGACGATGGCCGCCACGTCCTCGCGCCGCGCCGGGCGCATCCTGATGGTCATTCCGCCGCCTCCGTGCGCGTCGCGACCCGAGCGTCGTAGCACGAGCGGGCTTTCCTTTGTGGGCGCGCGGACGCGGGGCTATGGCTAGGCGATGACGACCGACCTCTATCCCGCCGCCCGTGACCTGCTGGCCAAGCTTGTCAGCTTCGACACCACCTCACGCGGGTCGAATCTGGAGCTGATCGCGTGGGTCGAGGGCTATCTCGACGACCTGTCGGTGCCGCACCGCCGCGTGCCCAACGCCGACGGCACCAAGACCAACCTGATGGCCACCATCGGCCCGGCCATCGCGGGCGGCGCGGTGCTGTCGGGTCACACCGACGTGGTGCCGGTGGACGGCCAGCCGTGGACCACCGATCCCTTCACCCTGCACGAGGCCGATGGGCGCCTGTACGGGCGCGGGACCTGCGACATGAAGGGGTTCCTGGCCCTGGCCCTGGCCGCCGCGCCGGAACTGGCCAAGGTCGCACGCAAGCCCGTGCATCTCGCGTTCTCCTACGATGAGGAAATCGGCTGCCTGGGCGCGCCGCATATGATCGAGGTGATCCGCCGCGAGTTGCCGGCGCCGGCGGTGGTGGTCGTGGGCGAACCCACCAACATGGAAGCGGTCAACGGCCACAAGGGGATCGCCACCTTCCACGTCACCGTCACCGGCCGCGAGTGCCACTCCAGCCAGCCGCATCTCGGCGTCTCGGCGGTGATGGAGGCGGTGAAGCTGATGGGCTCGCTGAACGCCCTGTCGGCGCGGTTATGGGACGACGTCGATCCCGCCTCGCCGTTCACACCCAAGGGGGCCACCCTGACCATCGGCCAGGTCCACGGCGGCACCGCGCACAACATCATCGCCCGAGAGTGCCACTTCGTCTTCGACCTGCGCTCGCCCGGCCCGCGCACGCCGGCCGAGATCATCGCGCCGTTCCTGGCCGAGTGCGCGGCGATGGATGCGGCCTTGAAGGCTCGCGCACCTGAGGCCGGTGTCGTGGTCGACATGCACACCGACGTGCCGCCGTTCCTGCCCGAGCCCGACGGCGCAGCCGAGGCCTTCGCTCGCCGCATGGCCGGCGACAACGGCCCGCCCCGCGTCGTGGCCTTCGCCGCCGAGGCCGGTCAGTTCCAGCAGGCGGGCTTCTCCACCGTCATCTGCGGCCCCGGCTCCATCGACCAGGCCCACCAGCCCAACGAGTTCGTCGAGATCGCCCAGATGCAACGCGGCGCGACCTTCATGCGCCGCCTGATCGAATGGGCGGCGGAGAGCTGATCAGCTGCCGCCCTTCGGGGGAGCTCGCGACGCGAGAGGGGATTGAGTTCTCAATTTGTTCCATTCATATTGATGACATGGACGCGCTTCTTCCTACCCGTGATCGCGCCTGGGTCTACCGGCGCGCCATGAGCCTACCGGAAGTCCTTTTGTGGAAGGCCATCAAAGGCCGCAAGCTGGGCGGATTGCACTTCCGCCGCCAACATCCTGTCGGCCATTACGTGCTCGACTTCTATTGTGACGCCGCCAAGCTGGCCGTCGAGGTGGATGGTCAGAGCCACGGGTTTGGAGATCGCCCCCAGCGCGACGAACGCCGGGATGCGTGGCTGTTGGTGCAAGGCATCCGGACCTTGCGCATCCCCGCGTCGGTCGTTCTCGATGACGTCGATGCGGCCGCAGGCTGGATACTGACCACGGCGGAGGAAACCCCCTCCCCATCAGCGCTTCGCGCTGCTGGACCTCCCCCGGAGGGGAGGACTTAAGTCGGTGCTCCCCCTCTGGGGGAGCTCGCGAAGCGAGAGGGGGTCAGCGGGCCGAGGCTCTCAGCGGCCGGATCACCGGGCGGCGGCGCGACAGGTCCTTGGGGTTCCACGTCATGGCGCGAGCGATCTCGCCAAGCGACGCCTTGCGCTGCTCCTGGACCTTCGCCCGACTCCGGAACATCAGCGGCGCCCCGGCGAACGCCGCCCGCACCGCCCGCAGGATCAGGCGGATATGGGGCCGGTTGTCCTTCTTCAGATAGATCAGCACCAGCGCCATCAGGTGCAGCGGCACCACCAGCGGCAGCAGCAGGGCCGGAGTGTTCTTGAACAGCACCCAGAAGCGGTTGCGCGTGCCGTGGAAGACCGCGAACTCCGACTTGCGCCCACCCGACGAGGCCGAGCCCACGTGGTGGATGGTGGCGTCAGGCACAAGTAGGGTGGGTTGGCCCACGAGCTGCAGGCGGTAGCCCAGATCCACGTCCTCGCCATAGCAGAAGAAGTCCTCGTCGAACCCGCCCAGGTCCAGGAACAGCCGCCGGTCGATCATCATCGACGCGCCACAGGGGCTGAACACCTCGCCCTCGCGCGCCTGGCCCTCGTCGCGATTCAGATAGCCGCCGCGATACGGGATGCCGGTGATGCTCATCACGTCGCCCAGCCCGTCCAGAACGCCCGGTTCGCCCTCGACCATCTGGCGCGAGGTGAAGGACGACACCTTCGGGTTCCGCGCGGCGGCGTCCACCAGCTTCGCCAGCCAATTGGGTTCGGCATAGGCGTCGGGGTTGAGCAGCACGTACCAGCGGCCCCGACCCTCCCGCGCGCCCTGGTTGCCGGCCCCGGTGAAGCCCAGGTTCGAGTCGTTGCGGATCAAGCGCGCCCACGGGAACTCGGCCGCGATCGCCGCGTCGCCCGGATCGGGCGAGTCGTTGTCGATCACCAGGGTCTCGAAATCGCGGAACGTCTGGGCGCCGAGCCGCGCCAGGCAGGTGCGCAGCGTCGGCCCCGAGTTGTAGGCGATCACGCAGACGGTCACCTGCGGCGGGTGTTCGGCCTTGTCATCGTCGCTTTGCTGCGCCATGCGACAGCTACACCCGCATCATCTGGAACATCATGAAGATCACGCCGCTCGCCATTCCCGACGTCCTGCTTATCACGCCGAAGCGGCATGGCGATGCGCGGGGCTGGTTCTCCGAGACCTGGAGCCAGAAGGCGCTGGCCGGCACGGTCGCCGACACGGTCTTCGTCCAGGACAACCAGGCCTACAGCTCCATCAAGGGCATCCTGCGCGGCCTGCATTTCCAGAAATCGCCGAACGCCCAGGGCAAGCTTATCCGCTCGCTGCGCGGCACGATCTTCGATGTGGTCGTCGACATCCGCGCGGGGTCGCCGACCTACGGCCAGTCGGTCAATGCGGTGCTGACGGCCGAAGGCGGCGAGCAACTCTGGGTGCCGCGCGGCTTCGCCCACGGCTACTGCACGATGACCGCCGAGTGCGAGATCTTCTACAAGGTCGACGCGCCCTACGCGCCGGGCGACGAGGGGGGGATCATGTGGAACGACCCCGACCTGGCGATCCCCTGGCCCCTGGAGGGCGAGCCGATGCTGTCCGACAAGGACACCAAGCTGCCGCGCCTCAAGGACCTGGGCCCCGTAGCCTTCTAAGGCGCGTCCGCCAGCGTCAGGTCGGCGATGGCTTAGGTGGACATTTGCGCTCCTCGGAACGGCAGCTCTCCCTGGAGGGTGAGCCGTCGCGGGAGCGGCGCGATTACCTCGCGCCTAATGCCCTCAATAACTGAGCTTCGGATACCAGTCCGCGCCCCGGCCCTCGGGCGTCAGGTCCAGCACGGTCCATAGCGGCGAGGCATCCGGCGCGCCGCGCGGGTCCTGGCCGGGATCGGCGGTCTCGCCGCCCATCTCGCCGCTGTAGAAGTGGCGGATCGTCCCGTCCTTGCGAGTGAAGACGTTGAGGCCGGGATTGTCGGCCTTGCCCGCTGCATCGGTGGCCTGGAAGTCGCGGCTGAACGCGTCGTCCAGGTCGGCGTAGAACGGCAGGTCCTTCCAGCCGCGCTCGACCTTGAACGCCACCTGTCGCGCGATCGGCGAACGGCCCACGACGGCCAGGGCCACGCGCTGGCGGATGTCGGCGGCGACGCCGGCCCAGGCGTTCAGCAGGTTGGTGCACATCGGACAGGGTCGCTCGCGCTCGGGTCCGAACATCCAGCTGTAGACGACCAGGGTGTCCTTATCGCCGAACATGTCGGCCAGCCCGGCCGCGCCGTTCTCGCCCATGAACCTGTAGTCGGCCGTGATTTCGCCGCCGGGGGGCAGGGCGCGGCGCTGGGCGGCGACCCGCTCGATCTGGCGGCGCAGTTCGATCTCCTCGACCAGCAGGGCGTCGCGCGCCTTGCGGTACTCGGGGCTTTCGTTGGGCTGACGCGAGGCGTTCTTCCGCACCATCGCTTCGGCGGGCTGCAAGGTGGCCATGACGTTGTCTCCCATTCTGAACCTCCTAACGGTCACCCCCGTTTCAGGGTCCCTCGCGGGTCGACCATTCCCCAAGGACGTCCGGATCGGTCTCGCCCCGACAAAACGTCATCCGCGATGTTTCGAAGGCGTCCGCGTCCAGCAATCGCGACAAGGCCCAGACCGCCGCCCCACGGACAACGGGCGATGTGTCGCCCAGCAACCGCGTGCCCTCCGGCGCCAGGTCGGGGTCGCCGGAATTGCCGATTGCGTAGAGCACGTTGCGGACGAAGTGGTCGCGGCCGATGCGCTTGACCGGGCTCTTGGAGAACAGGGTGCGGAAGGCCGGATCGTCCAGGCGCGCGAGATCGCTGAGCGACGGCGCGGTCAGCGCCTCGCGGGCCGCCAGCTTCTGCTCGCGGCCGCTCTGGGCGAACTTGTTCCAGGGGCAGACGGCGAGGCAGTCGTCGCAGCCGTAGATCCGGTTGCCCAGCAGGGAACGGAACTCCCGCGGGATCGGCCCTTTCAGCTCGATGGTCAGGTACGAGATGCAGCGCCGGGCATCCAGCTGGTAGGGGGCCGGGAAGGCTTTGGTCGGGCAGATGTCCAGGCAGGCTTGGCAGGTCCCGCACCCGCCGGCGTCCTGCGCGTCGGGCTCAAGCTCGAGCGTGGTCAGGATCGAGCCCAGGAACAGCCAGGAGCCGAACTCGCGGCTGACCAGATTGGTGTGCTTGCCCTGCCAGCCCAGGCCGGCGCGCTCGGCCAGCGGCTTTTCCAGCAGGGGCGCGGTATCGACGAACACCTTCAGCTCGCCACCCAGCTTGCCCACCATCCAGCGGGCCAGGGTCTTGAGCCGCGCCTTGATCACCTCGTGATAGTCGTCGCCCTGGGCATAGACGCTGATCGCGCCCTTGGCCGGCTGCGCCAGGATCTCAAGCGGATCGCGGTCCGGGCCGTAGTTCACGCCCAGCATGACGGCCGACCGGGCGCCGTCCCACATGGCGCGCGGATGCTTCCGCCGTTCGGCGGTCTCGGCCATCCAGCCCATCTCGCCGTGACGCCCGGCATCGACGAATTCGAACAGGCGACCGGCCGCCGGCCAAGCCTCGTCGATATCGGTGAAGCGGCAGAGGTCGAAGCCGAGGGCCAGGGCCTCGGCGCGGATCAAGGCTTCAGCGGTGTCAGAAGTCGAGATCGTCATAGTGTCCGGCGGGGTGCAGGCCCGGCCAGCGGTCGTTGAGGAGCGGCCGGAAGCAGGGCCGGGACTTCATCTTCATGTACCAGGTCTTCACGGCGGGGAACTCCCGCCACGGCATGTCGCCGAAATAGTCGATCACCGAGAAATGCGCGGCGGCGGCGAAGTCGGCCAGGGACAGGCGCTTGCCGGCCAGCCATTCGCGGGCCTGTAGCAGATCGTCCAGCATGAAGAGGTGGTTCTTCAGGGCATCCTTGCCCTGACGCAGGTTCGCCAGTTCCGGCGCGCCGAGGCCCAGCAGCCGCTTCTCGATCTTCTCGTGCAGGATGTAGCCGCCAGCCTCGAAGGCGAACTTGCCGTCGAACCAGCTGATCAGCCGCCGCGCCTCGGCCCGCTCGACGGGGTCGGGGGCCAGCAGCGGGGTGTCCGGGTGGGTCTCGTCCAGGTGGTCGATGATCGCGCGGGGTTCGCACAGCACCAGCGGCGGCTTGCCCGCGGTGGTCTCCACCAGAACCGGCACCATGCCCGACGGGTTCATCTTGGTCAGTTCGCGCGGGCGCTCCCAGTAACGCACCGAGACGTCCGTGAACGGCAGCCGCTTTTCGCCCAGCACCAGGCGCACCTGGCGAGAGCCGGGGTCGAGCGGGAAGTGGTGGAGGATGCGTTCGACGGTCATGGGAGCATGTACGGGAAGGGCCGCGCCTCGTAGGCGAATCAATGAAATCCCAAAAGACGCCGAGCATCTTAAGGGGGCGTTTACTGCGTTTGCTTGTGGGCCACGGAACCTGTGGATTCAGCAAACGCGCCACCGTGCGGTTCGGCCCGGCCGCGCGGGTCGGCGTGGATGATGATGTCGGCGGCCGGGAAGACCTCCAGGATCCGCTTCTCGGCGGCGACGATCACCTCGTGCGCGGCCTCCAGCGTCAGGTCGGGATCCAGGGCCGCGTGCATCTGGATGTGCACGTAAGGGCCCGAGGCGCGGGTGCGGAGTTGGTGGATATCGGTCAGGCGCGGGTCGGCGCTGGCCAGCGCGACGATCTCTGCCCGCTCGTTGTCCGGCAATTCGCGGTCCATGAGTTGATTGGCCGCTTCGCGGAACACGCCCACGGCGCTCCAGAGCAGCAGCGCGGCGATCGCCATCGCGGCCGCGGCGTCCAGACCATTCACCCCGAGCCAGGCCGAGGCGGCGATGCCGATCAGCGCGATGACGTTGGACGCCAGGTCCGACGCGTAGTGCGCCCGGTCGCCTGAGACCGCGACCGAGGCCGTCCGCCGCAGCACCCGCGTCTGCGCCGTCAGCAGCAGGCCGGTCAGAACCGTCGAGATCGCCATCACCGCGACCGCCCAGCCTTCCGCTTTCAGAGGGTGGGGCGTCAGGAAGTCGCCCACCGCCTCCCGGGCGATGAGCGCGGCGGAGGCGAACACCAGGCCCGCCTGGATCAGGCTGGCGAACGCCTCGGCCTTGCCGTGGCCGTACCGATGCTCGGCGTCCGGCGGGGCGACCGCGTACCGCACGGCGAAGGCGGTGGCTAAGGACGCGACGAGGTCGAGGCCGGAGTCGGCCATCGACGCCAGCATCGCCGTCGAGTCCGACGCCAGCCAGGCCGCCGCCTTGATGGTCACCAGGACGGTCGCCGTCGCCACCGACAACAACGTCACCTGCCGGGTGAGCGCCGCGGTCTCCGTCGGGGTGATGCGGGTGGAGGACATACCTCCCTAGTTAGCGCCGGCGACGCGCGCCGCCAGCGCTAACGACTCGCAAGGCTCAGGCCGCCTTCTTCGGCATCGGGCCGACATAGATCGACGCCGGGCGGATCAGGCGGCCGCCGGCCAACTGCTCGCGGGCATGGGCCAGCCAGCCGGCGACGCGGCCCATGGCGAAGACGCAGGTGAAGGCGCTGGGCGGGAAGTGGAGGGCCTCCAGCAGGAGGGCGGTGTAGAACTCCACGTTGGTCTCAAGCGACCGGTTCGGCTTGTGCTCGCGCAGGATGGACAGGGCGGCGGCCTCGACGGCCTCGGCGAACTCCAGCCGGCCCTGGCGCGCGTCCAGCCAGCGGACGGCGGTCTTCAGCGCGTCGGCCCGGGGGTCGCGCACCTTGTAGATGCGGTGGCCGAAGCCCATCAGCCGGTCGCCGCGGGCCAGGGCCGCCTCGATCCAGGCCCGTGCGTTCGCCGGCTCGCCGATCTCGTCCAGCATCTCGATCACCGGACCAGGCGCGCCGCCGTGCAGCGGGCCCTTCAAGGCGCTGATGCCCGCCAGGACCGCCGAGCCCAGGCCGGCGCGCGTCGAGGCGACGACGCGGGCGGCGAACGTCGAGGCGTTCAGGCCGTGGTCGGCCACCGTGACCAGATAGGTGTCCAGCGCGTCGGCCTCGGCCTTCGAGGCGGGCGCGCCGCGCAGCATCCGCAGGATGTCGGCGGCATGGCTGAGCGATGGGTCGGGCGCCACCGGCGCCTCGCCGGCCTGGGCGCGGACCACGGCCGCGGTGAACACCGCCGGCGCGGCCAGCAGGCGCAGCGCCGTTTGCATGTCGTCACCGTCGGCGACGCGGGCGGTCAGGGCGCGCATGGCCTCGATGGGCGTGCGGTCCAGCAGGCCGGTGTCCAGGGCCGAGACCTCGGCGAACACCTCGGCGCGGGCGGCGCCCAGGGCCGCGGGGAGATCTGCCGGCAGGTCGGGATAGAAGCCGCCGAACAACAGGGCCACGACCTCCTCATAGGTCGTGCGTCCGGCCAGTTCGTCCAGCGAGTGACCGCGAATGATCAGCACGCCGGCGGCGCCATCCACTTCGCTGAGCACGGTTTCGGCGGCGACGACGCCTTCCAATCCATCGGACATTTCGGGTCTCCAAATCTCTTGCTGGACCTCAGAAATGCCTTCACAGTCTCATCGTCAATCTTGATCAATATGATCAATATATAGAACGCATCAGATGTCGCAGACCGACTGGATCGCCGCCGAGGAAGCTCAAGCGCGTTTGGGCGTCCGCCCGCAGACGCTGTACGCCTACGTCAGCCGGGGCCGGGTCAGCGTCCGCCCGGATCCCGGCGACCCGCGTCGCAGCCTCTATCGCGCCGCCGATATCGCCGCCCTGACCGAGCGCAAATCCCGCAGCCGCAAGATATCCGATGTGGCCACCGGCGCGATCTCCTGGGGCGAACCGGTGCTGTCGTCCGCCATCACCACCGTCAGCGGCGGGCGGCTGTTTTACCGAGGCCGCGACGCGATCCGGCTGGCCGAGACCGAGACGCTGGAGTCGGTGGGCCGGCTGCTGCGCGGCGGCCACGGGGCGGCGCTGAAGCGGACGGAGCGGCCGCAGCCGCCGACAGGGCCCGACATGCGGACCCGTGCCTATCTGGCCCTGGCCCAACGGGCGGCCGTCGATCCGCCAGCGCGCGGGCGGGCCGCATTGGCGCTGGCGGTGGAGGCCGCGACGCTGCTGGACGTGCTGACCGACGCCATCGCCGGGGAGGTGGGCGGCGGCGCGATCCACAACCGGTTGGCGCTGGCCTGGGGTCAGGGGCCGGGCGGTCTCGGCGCCGACCTCATCCGCCGCATCCTGGTGCTGGTGGCCGACCATGAGTTGAACGCCTCGGCGTTCTCGGCGCGGGTGGCGGCGTCGACGGGAGCGTCGCTGGCGGCCTCAGCGCTGGCGGGACTGGCGACCCTCTCAGGTCCGCGTCACGGTGGCGCGACGCAGGCGGTGCGGAAGTTCGCGGCCGAGGCGGCGCAGCTTGGGCCGCGGGAGGCCATCGCCAGCCGGCTCACTGACGACCGCGCCCTGCCGGGCTTCGGCCACAACCTCTATCCGGACGGTGACCCGCGCGCCGCGGCCCTGCTGGACCGGTTCACCCCGCCGCCCGAGCTGGCCCGGCTGCAAGGCGCGGTGAAGGCGATCACTGGCCTGACGCCCAACGTCGACTACGCCCTGATCGCCGCCTGCGAGGCGCTGGATCTGCCCCAGGACGCGCCCTTCGCCCTGTTCAGCGTGGCCCGCTGCGCCGGCTGGATCGCCCATGCCATCGAGCAGGGCCAGACGGATTCGCTGATCCGACCGCGGGCGCGGTACGTCGGGCCGGAGCCGGAGGGGATGTAACCCCCTCCCCCTTCGGGACCTCCCCCAGAGAGGGAGGATCTAGAGGCGCTCCCCCTTTGGGGGAGCTCGCGAAGCGAGAGCGGACCTAGGCCCGTTCGTGCACCCGCTCTTCGGCCTCGAGCGCGTGGTCCAGGCGGCCGACCATCTCCTTCGGGCAGATCTGCCAGAAATGTTCCAGGGCCAGGTCCCAGTTGCGCAGCAGGTCGCCGGCCAGCGCCGAACCGGTCTCGCGGTGGTGCTCCTCGACCAGCGCCTTCAGCGCGCCCTGCCAGTGCGGGCTGGAGACGCGGCACGTGACCACGCTCTCGGTGTTGAGCACCTTGTGGAAGCGGGCCTCGGGATCGTGGACGAACGCCATGCCGCCGGTCATGCCGGCTGCGAAGTTGAAGCCCACCGGCCCCAGGATCACCGCCGTACCGCCGGTCATGTACTCCAGCCCATTGGCGCCGCAGCCCTCGATGACCGCGGTCGCGCCCGAGTTCCGCACGCCGAACCGCTCGCCGGCCAGTCCCGCCGCGAACAGCCGGCCAGAGGTGGCGCCGTAAAGCACCGTGTTGCCGATGATGGCGTTCAGGTGCGGCTGGGCGATCTGGGGCGCGGGCTTGATCACGATGGTGGCCCCCGACAGCCCCTTGCCCACGTAGTCGTTGGCCTCGCCGGTCACTTCCAGGCGCAGGCCCTGGACTGCGAAGGCGCCCAGGCTCTGGCCGGCCGAGCCCTTGAGCTGGACCGTCAGGTGCCCCGGCTGCAGGCCGTCCATGCCGAACGTGCGGACCATGTGCGAGGACGTCCGCGTGCCGATGGCGCGCGCGGTGTTCTGCACCGTGTAGGTGAGCTGCATCTTCTCGCCCCGCTCCAGCATCGGCGCGGCGTCGCGGACGATCTGGGCGTCCAGGGTGTCGGGCACTTCGTTGCGGCCGACGACGGTGCAGTAGGGCTTGTTGGCGCCGGGATCGGCCTTCACCAGCAACGGGTTCAGGTCGAGGTCGTCCAGGTGCTCGCCGCCGCGGCTGACCTGCATCAGCAGTTCGGTGCGGCCGACGACGTCCTGCAGCGTGCGCGCGCCGATCCTGGCCAGGATCTCGCGGACCTCCTCGGCGATGAAGGTGAAGAGGTTGATCACCTTCTCCGGCGTGCCGCTGAACTTCGAGCGCAGGCCCTCGTCCTGGGTGCAGACCCCCACCGGGCAGGTGTTGGAATGGCACTGGCGCACCATGATGCAGCCCATGGCGATCAGGCTGGCGGTGCCGATGCCGAACTCCTCGGCCCCTAGCATCGCGGCGATCACCACGTCGCGGCCGGTGCGGATGCCGCCGTCCGCTCGCAGGCGCACGAACTGGCGCAGGTTGTTCAGCGTCAGCACCTGATGGGCTTCGCTGAGACCCATTTCCCACGGCCCGCCCGCGTATTTGATCGAGGTCTGCGGCGAGGCCCCGGTGCCCCCGACATTGCCGGAGATCAGGATCACGTCGGCCTTGGCCTTGGCCACGCCCGCCGCAATCGCGCCGATGCCGGTCATCGAGACCAGCTTCACCGTCACCCGGGCGTCCGGGTTGATCTGCTTCAGGTCGTAGATGAGCTGGGCCAGGTCCTCGATCGAATAGATGTCGTGGTGCGGCGGCGGGCTGATCAGCATCACGCCGGGCGTCGCGTGGCGCAGCTTGGCGATCAGTTCGGTGACCTTGAAGCCGGGAAGCTGGCCGCCCTCGCCGGGCTTGGCGCCCTGGCTGACCTTGATCTCGATCTCGCGGCATTGGTTCAGGTATTCGGCGGTCACGCCGAATCGGCCCGACGCGATCTGCTTCACGGCCGAGTTCGGGTTGTCGCCGTTCGGCAGCGGCTGATAGCGGCTGCGGTCCTCGCCGCCCTCGCCGGACACCGACTTCGCGCCGATCCGGTTCATGGCGATGTTGAGCACGCCGTGCGCCTCGGGACCCAGGGCGCCCAGGCTCATGCCCGGCGTCAGGAAGCGCTTGCGGATCTCGTTGACGCTCTCGACGTCTTCCAGCGGCGCGGGCTTGGCGTCGGCGCGGATGTCGAGCAGGTCCCGAAGCTGGATGGCGGGCAGGGTGCGCATGCCGTCCGAGAAGCGCTTGTAGACCGCGTAGTCGCCGGTATCGCAGGCGCGCTGCAGTGTGTGGATCATCCGCGCTTCGAACGCGTGGGCCTCGCCTGTCCGGCGCGCCTTGTAGAACCCGCCCACCGGCAGGCTGATCGCCGCCGGATCCCAGGACTTGCGGTGCAGCTCGACCGCCTTGGCCTCGATGCCGGCCAGGCCGATGCCCGAGATGCGGGACGGCATGCCGGGGAAGAACTCGGCGACCAGACTGCGCGACAGGCCGACGGCTTCGAAGTTGTAGCCGCCGCGATACGAGGAGATCACCGAGATCCCCATCTTGGAGATGATCTTGAGCAGCCCGCCCTCGATCGCCTTCTTGTGGTTCAGGCACAGCTCGCGCAGCGTCAGGTCGCCGGTCAGGCCGCGCTCCTGGCGGTCGATGTAGCTTTCCTGGGCGAGGTAGGCATTCACCGCCGTCGCGCCCACGCCGATCAGGACGGCGAAGGCGTGGGTGTCCAGGCACTCGGCCGCGCGGACGATGATCGAGACGTAGGACCGAAGGCCCTTGCCGACCAGCCAGGCGTGGACGCCGCCGGTGGCCAGCACCATCGGCAGGGCGACCCGCTCAGGCCCCGTGCCCATGTCGCTGAGCACGATGGTGGAGCAGCCGCGCAGAGCGGCCTCCTCGGCCTCGGCGCGGATTCGGTCCAGGTTGGCGCGCAGCGCGTCGCCGCCACGGCTTTCCTCGGCCGGGATCGGCATGGTGCAGTCGATATGGGCGACGTTCTTCTCGCCGATCTCCTCGACCACGCGGTCGTACATGCCCGTCGTCAGGACGGGGCTTTCCATCACGAAGACGTCGGCCTGAGTCTCGTTCTCGGCCAGGATGTTGCCCAGGTTCTTGAACCTGGTCTTGAGGCTCATCACCGCCGTTTCGCGCAGGCTGTCGATGGGCGGGTTGGTGACCTGGCTGAAGTTCTGGCGGAAGAAGTGGCTCAGCGGCCGATAGCCGTCGGACAGCACCGCCAACGGGGTGTCGTCGCCCATGGAGCCCACGGCTTCCTTGGCGTCCTCGACCATGGGGGCGAGCAGCAGTTCCAGGTCTTCCAGGGTCAGGCCGGCGGCGGCCTGGCGGCGGATCAGTTCCTCGCGGCCATACAGGCGCGGCTCGGGCCCGGGGCCGATCTTCTCCTCGAGGTTGACCATGTTGCCCAGCCAGCGGTCGTAGGGGTGCTGGTCGGCCAAGCGGTCGAGGATGGCCTCTTCGTCGTAGAGCTTGCCCTCATGCAGATCGATGGCCAGCATCCGGCCCGGCTCGATATGGGCCTTGCGGATAATCCGGCTTTCCTCGACCCGGCACATGCCGGCCTCGGAGCCGACGATCAGCAGGCCGTCCGACGTCTCGGCGACGCGTAGCGGGCGCAGGCCGTTGCGGTCCTTGCCGGCCACGACCCAGCGACCGTCGGTGGCGCAGACGGCGGCCGGGCCGTCCCACGGCTCCATCACCGCGTTGCAGTAGGAATAGAGGGCTCTGTGGCTGGCCTTCATCTGCTCGCCCGAGCGGGTGTTCCACGCCTCCGGGATCAGCAGGGTCTTGGCCATCGGCGCGTCGCGGCCGGCGCGGACCAGCACCTCGAACGTGTTGTCGAGGGCCGCGCTATCGGAAACGCCCGGCTGGATCACCGGCTTGATGTCGTCCTGGTAGTCGCCGAACGCCGAGGCCGCCATGCGGATCTCGTGGCTCTTCATCCAGTTGACGTTGCCCTTGATCGTATTGATCTCGCCGTTGTGGGCCAGCATCCGGAACGGCTGGGCCAGCCGCCACTCGGGGAAGGTGTTGGTCGAATAGCGTTGATGGAAGATGGCGACGGCGGCCTGGAATCTGGGGTCGGTCAGGTCCGGGTAGAAGGCGTCGATGCTCTCGGCCAGGAACATGCCCTTGTAGATCAGCGCCCGGGCCGACAGGGAGCAGATGTAGAAGTGCTGGATGTTCGCCTGGGCGACGCGCTTCTCGATCCGCTTGCGGCAGAGGAACAGCGCGCGCTCCAGCGCCTCGCCGTCCATGCCCTTGGGCGGGCTGAGCATGATCTGCTCGATCTCGGGACGGGTGGCGTTGGCCTTCTCGCCGATCACCGAGGTGTCGGTGGGCACCTGGCGCCAGCCGTAGATGTAGAAGCCGAAGCGCAGGACCTCGGACTCGACGATGGTCCGGGCGGCTTCCTGGGCGCCCAGGTCGACGCGGGGCAGGAAGATCTGGCCGACGGCGATCGCGCCGGGACGGACCACGTGGCCGATCCGCTCGACGTGGGCGGCGAAGAAGTCCTGCGGGACCGAGACCAGCACACCGGCGCCGTCGCCGGTCTTGCCGTCGGCGTCGACCGCACCCCGGTGCCACACGGCCTTCAGCGCGCGGATGGCCAGTTCCACCACCTCGCGGCGCGGCTTGCCGTCGATGGCGCAGACCAGGCCCACGCCGCAGGCGTCGTGCTGGACGGTGATGTCGTAGCCGCCGTTGGCCTCCAGCAGGCGCTGCCGGTCGCGTTCGTAGCGGGCGAGGATGTCGTCGGTCATCAGGCGGTCCTCAGGCGGGTGGGCCAGCCCACGCGCACCAGGGTTTCGTCGGGATCGGAAACGGCGAATTCGTACATGCCCCAGGGTTTGTCCTCGGGCTGGTGGATCAGGCCGGGGCCGAAGGCGTCCGCCAGTGCATCGACGCCCTCGACGTAGAGGTAGAGGCCAAACGGGTTGCTGCCGGGG
The DNA here is from genome assembly GCA_018821435.1 of Alphaproteobacteria bacterium. Taxonomy (GTDB): domain Bacteria; phylum Pseudomonadota; class Alphaproteobacteria; order Caulobacterales; family Caulobacteraceae; genus Phenylobacterium. Next base: position 67,285 of record JAHJME010000042.1, on the reverse strand, counting down.
ATCAGCCAGCCCTCGACGGCGCGGTTCAGGTGCAGCGCGCCGCCCCGACCGTCCGACAGGATGCGGTAGTCGCCGTGGTCGCCGCCCTCGTCGACCGTGAAGCCCAGCCGCGCGTAGAACGCCTGGCTCTTGTCCAGGTCGTTGCAGGGCAGGATCGCCGTCAGGGTCTGGCGCACGACGTCACTCCGCCGCGATCAGGGTGTCGGCGCTGGCGTGCGCCATCAGGTAGCGGTGGATGGCCTCGGCGCTGTCGCGGCCGTCACGGATGGCCCAGACGACCAGGCTGGCGCCGCGCACGATGTCGCCGGCGGCGAAGACGCCCGGGATCGAGGTCATCATGTTGCGCATGTCGGCCTTCACCGTGCCCCAGCGGGTCACGGCCAGGTCGGGTGTCCCGAAGACGGTCGGGATGTCTTCCGGATCGAAGCCCAGGGCCTTGATCACCAGGTCGGCGCGCAGCTCGAAGTCGGCGCCCTCGATCTCCTCCGGCGCCTGGCGGCCCGACGAGTCCGGGGGACCCAGGCGCATGCGCGCGGCCATCAGGCCGGCTGCCTTGAGCGCATCGCCGGTCACCGCCTTGGGCGCGGCCAGCCATTCGAAGATCACGCCCTCTTCCTCGGCGTTAGCCACTTCGCGGTCCGAGCCCGGCATGTTCGCCCGGTCGCGGCGATAGAGGCAGGTGACCGAGGTCGCACCCTGGCGGACCGCGGTGCGGACGCAGTCCATGGCGGTGTCGCCGCCGCCCACGACCACGACGTCCTTGCCCGTGGCGTTCAGCTTGCCCGAGTCGAAGTCGGCGACCTGGTCGCCCATGCCCTTGCGGTTGGACGCGATCAGATAGTCCAGCGCCGCCACGACGCCCGCGGAGCCCGCGCCCGGCACGGTCATGTCGCGCGCCGCATAGACGCCGGTGGCGATCAGGATGCTGTCGTGCTTGGCGCGGAGCTGGTCCAGCGAGGCGTCGCGGCCGACCTCGAAATCCAGCACATACTCCACGCCGCCCTCGGCCAGGCGGCGCGTGCGGCGCTCGACGACGTCCTTCTCCAGCTTGAAGCCGGGGATGCCGTAGACCAGCAGGCCGCCGGGACGGTCGTGGCGGTCGTAGACGGTGACTGCATAGCCCAGTTCGCGCAGGCGCTCGGCGGCGGCCAGGCCCGCGGGGCCGGCGCCGATGATGCCCACCGACTGCTTGCGGTCGACGCCGGCGGCCACCGGGCGGACCCAGCCCATCTCCCAGGCCTTGTCCGACAGATAGCGCTCGACGGCGCCGATGGTCACGGTGCCATGGCCCGACTGCTCGATGACGCAATTGCCCTCGCACAGCCGGTCCTGCGGGCAGATGCGGCCGCAGATCTCGGGCATGGCGTTGGTGGCCTGGCTGAGCGCGTAGGCCTCTTCCAGTCGACCCTCGGCGGTCATCCGAAGCCAGTCGGGGATGTTGTTGTGCAGCGGGCAATGGGTCTGACAGAACGGCACCCCGCACTGCGAGCAGCGCGAGGCCTGCTCGGAGGCCTTGGCGTCGATGAAGTCGCGGTAGATCTCGTGGAAGTCGCCGGCGCGCGTGTCGGCCTCCCGCTTCTCGGGAGTCTTCCGGGGCGTGACCGTAAACTTCAGCATGCGCTCAGCCATGGGACTGCGCCTTCTCCTGTCCGAGCGGCCATCTAGAGGGCCGAAAACCTGCTGAAAAGTCGTTGGTCCAAGTATTGGACTACAATAATCACGTCATGACGCGGATGTGACCTCGCGACGCCGACCGGATAAAAAGTAGTCCAATTTTGAGATGAACTTCTTTTTCACCATAGTGCCCGCCCTTCGGCCTCTGCCGAACTGCGTTGGAGCGTCACCGTGCTGCCGGACTGGGTCTACGCCGTCATCCTGGGCGTCATCGAAGGTCTCACGGAGTTCATTCCGGTTTCCTCGACCGGCATGATGCTGCTCGCCAAGCAGGCGATGGGCCTGCCGAACGGCTTCTGGGACACTTTCGCGGTGATGATCCAGCTGGGGGCGATCCTGGCGGTCGTCGCCCTCTATTTCGGCAAGCTCTGGAAACAGGTGCTGGGGCTGCCCACCGATCCGGAGGCGCGCAAGTTCGCCCTGACGGTGATCGTGGCCTTCATTCCCTCGGTCGTCCTGGGCCTGCTGTTCCACGATTTCATCAAGGCGGTGCTGTTCGACAGCCCGATCGTGCAGTGCATCTCGCTGATCCTGGGCGGGATCGTGCTGCTGTTCATCGACCGCATCGCGCCCAAGCCGGTGGCGCATGACGCGTTCAAGCTGCCGCTGGTCAAGGCGCTGGCCATCGGCCTCTTCCAGGTGCTGGCGATGATGCCGGGCGTCTCACGCTCGGGCGCCACCATCGTCGGCGGCATGTTGTTCGGCGTGGAAAAGCGCGCGGCGGCCGAGTTCACCTTCTTCCTGGCGATCCCGACCATGCTGGGCGCGTTCGTGCTGGACGCCTGGCAGAGCCGCGACCAACTCACCGGCGACACCCTGCCGCTGATCGCCATCGGTTTCGTCGTGGCGTTCGCGGTCGCCCTGGTGGTGATCCGCACCATGCTGGCGATCGTCACAAGCCGCGGCCTGGCCCCCTTCGGCTGGCTGCGGATCGCGATCGGCGGGATCGGCCTGGCGCTGCTGACGCTGACCTAAGGCGCTTACGCCCGGCCGGCTTCCATCTCGCGGGCGTCCTGGTCGGCGTACTGGCCGCCCTTGCGGTAGGTGTAGAGGTAGGTCGGCAGCACCGCCTCGACGCTGGTGGGCGTGATCCCAAGATCGGTGAGGCCGGGATACTGACCGCTGACCACATTGTCGGTGCGCAGCGATTCGACCTGATCCAGAGTCACTGGCGGCGGAATGAGCCGGCCGATCACGTCGCCCAGGCTGCCCAGCATCCGCGCCGCGGGCCACGGCACGGGGATCAGCAGGCGGCGCTGGTCGGTCTCGGCCAGCATCTTCTCCAGCAGTTCCTTGAAGCTGAACACGCCGGGACCGCCCAGTTCGAAGGTGCGGCCGGCCGAGTCGTCGTCGATCACCGCGCGCGCCAGGGCCTGGCCCAGGTCGCCCACGAACACCGGCTGGAAGCGCGTGTGCCCGCCGCCGATCAGCGGCAGGGCCGGGCTGAGCTGGGCCATCGCGGCGAACTTGTTGAAGAAGCTGTCGCCGTTCCCGAAGACGATCGACGGCCGCACGACGACGGCGTCGGGGAAGATCTCGCGGACCGCGGCCTCGCCCTCGGCCTTGGTGCGCAGGTACTTCGAGGTCGAATTGGCGTCGGCGCCGATCGCCGACATCTGGACGACGCGGCGCACGCCCATGCTGCGGGCGGCCTCGGCGACGTTGCGCGCGCCCATCACGTGGATGGCCTGGAAGCCCTGGCGACCCGTTTCGCGCAGCAGGCCCACCAGGTTGAGCGAGGCGGTGGCGCCGTCCAGCGCCCGCTCGATCGAGGCCTGGTTGCGGATGTTCGTCTGCACCACGTCGATCTGGCCCACGTCGCCCAGCAGACGCATCTTGTAGGCGAGGTTCGGGTTGCGGACGGCGACGCGGACGCGCCAGCCGGCCTTGGCCAGATAGCGGACGGCCTGGGTCCCCACGAAGCCGGAGCCGCCGAAGACGGTGACGAGGTTCTGCATGACGGCGCGGCCGGTCCTGTGGCTCTAGAGAAGGGTGCGGTTTAGGCGATGCGGCGACGCCTCGCAATCCGCTGCTGAGAAGGGCCGTTGACCCGGTCCGGACCTTGCCATATGTAGCCGCCTCCCGATCCGACGGACGGGGCCCAGGTGGCGGAATTGGTAGACGCGCTGGCTTCAGGTGCCAGTGGCTTAACGGCCGTGAAGGTTCGAGTCCTTTCCTGGGCACCATCGGGTTTCTCCAACCCGGTGGGTGGGGCGCTACCGGCCCCAGCCCCCAAGCGGGGGTAGTCCTTTCCTGGGCGCCCCCCCTACGCTAAACCGGTGTCTAGGTCGGAGTTCGAAGCGACGTGACGACTTTCGTGCATGAAGGCGATCTGCCGGCCGACGCGCTGGCCGGAGCTTCGGCGGTTGCCGTCGATTCCGAGACCATGGGCTTGCGGCTGGGCCGCGATCCCCTGTGCGTGGTGCAACTGTCGGACGGAAACGGCGACGCCCATGTGGTGAAGCTGGACCGGTCGACCTACGACGCGCCGAACCTCAAGCGCCTGCTGACCGACCCGGCGGTGACGAAGATCTTCCACTTCGGTCGCTTCGATATCGCCATGTTCTGGCTGCACCTTGGGGTCGTGACCGCGCCCGTCTACTGCACCAAGATCGCCTCGAAGCTGGCCCGCACCTACACCGACCGCCACGGCCTGAAGGACGTGTCGCGCGAACTGCTGGGCGTGGACATGTCCAAGGCGCAGCAGAGCTCGGACTGGGGCGCGGCCAAACTCAGCGACGACCAGGTGGCCTACGCGGCCTCGGACGTCCTGCACCTGCACGCGTTGCGCACCCGCCTCGACCAGATGCTGGTCCGCGAGCGTCGCGACCATTTCGCCCGCGCCTGTTTCGAATTCCTCCCGCACCGCGCCCTGCTGGACGTGGCCGGCTGGGAGGATGCCGATATCTTCGCCCATACCTAAGTAGACGCCATGACGGCTGCCGACGCGCCCATCACCGAACCGCTGGCCGATCCCCGGCGCGCCGACTTCGAGCGGTGGCGCCGGCGTTCGCGCCTGATTCGCACGCTGCGTCTGGTCCTGCCGGCGTTAATCGTCCTGATCTTCCTGGGTCTGGTGGGCAGCGTCGCGTGGTCGACGTTCAATTCGCAGCCGCGGTCGGCCCGGGCCGGCGACGAGCCGATCCGGCTGACCAACCCCCGCTTCATCGGCCGCGACGACAAGGGCCGCTCGTTCGTGCTCACCGCCGATTCGGCCATCCGCGACCGCCTCGACTACCAGCGCGTGATCCTGAAGAAGCCCGCCCTGGTCCTCGACGAGAAGGGGCCGGACGAAATGCGCATCAACGGCGCCGACGGCGTTTTCCACGAGCAGACCGGCAAGCTGGAGCTTTCGAACGGCGTGCGCATGGCCGATGCGAAGAACGCGTTCGACACCGCCGCCTCGCTGTTCGACACCAAGACCGGCGAGGTCGTGGGTTCAGGCCCCATTCAGGGCGCCGGGGGCCTTGGTGAAATCCGCGCAGACTCCTATGGCGTATACGGCAAAGGTGATCGCATGGTCTTCAAGGGCGGTGTGAAGACGCGCCTGGAGACCAAGAAATAGATGCTGAAGGCACGCATGAAATCTCTCGTCACCACCACCGTGTTCGCCGCGGCCCTGCTGTCGGGCGGTTCCGCCTGGGCGCAGAGCCTGGGTCCGAACTCGGACGGCCCCATGGACATCACGGCCGACGAGCTGGAGGTGCAGAACAAGGAATGCATCTCGGTGTGGAAGGGCAAGGCCGAGGCTCTGCAGGGCCAGGCCCGTCTGCGCGCCGACGTGCTCAAGGCCGTCTTCCAGACCAAGCCGGGCTCGTCCGCCGGAACGGCCGGCACCGGAGCCTGCGGCGACCTGATCCGCATCGAGGCCCAGGGCTCGGTCTTCTACGTGACCAGCAAGGACCAGCGGGTGCGCGGCGACGCCGGCACCTATGACGCGGCGGGCGAGACGGTCACCATGACCGGCGACGTGGTGGCGGTTCAGGGCCAGAACGTGCTGCGCGGCACCCGGATGGTGTTCAACACCAAGACCGGCGAGGGCCGCATGCTGGGCAATTCGACGGGCGCCAACGCCAAGTCGCGACCGCGCGGCGTGTTCTACCCGTCCAAGAAGCAAGCGGACGCCGCCAAGTGAACGCGCCGTCACGGGTCCAGGCCAAGGGCGCAATCCCCACCGAGGGGCTGGTCGTCGACAATATCGGCAAGTCGTTCCGGGGCCGCGCGGTGGTCAAGGGCGTGTCGCTGCGCCTGGGTCGGGGCGAGGTGGCCGGCCTGCTTGGCCCCAACGGCGCCGGCAAGACCACGACCTTCTACATGATCACCGGCCTGATCCCGGCCGACTACGGCGCGATCTACCTGGACGGCGAGAACATCACCGCCCAGCCGATGTACCAGCGCGCCCGGATGGGCGTGGGCTACCTGCCGCAGGAAACCTCGATCTTCCGCGGCATGAGCGTCTGGGAAAACGTCATGGCTGTCGTCGAGCTGCGCCAGCGCGACCAGCGCCAGGCCAAGGCCACCGTCACCCAGCTGCTGGAAGAGCTGCACATCGAACACCTGCGCAACGCGCCGGCCGTCTCGCTGTCGGGGGGGGAGCGCCGCCGGGTGGAGATCGCCCGCGCCCTGGCGTCCGACCCGTCCTTCATGCTGCTGGACGAACCCTTCGCCGGCATCGATCCCCTGGCCATCGCCGACATCCGCCAGGTGATCACCTACCTGAAGCAGCGCGGCATCGGCATCCTGATCACCGACCACAACGTCCGCGAGACCCTGGACATCATCGACCGCGCCTCGATCATCCACGCGGGTGAAGTGCTGTTCGAGGGCAGCCCCGACGAGATCGTCGACGACCCGGAAGTCCGCCGCGTCTACCTGGGCGACCGGTTCACCTAGACGGGCGCGGCCCGGGCGATGTCCCGCAGACGCCCGACGACCAGCGGGTTCCGGGCCCATGGCGGCCCGCGACGCACGGGCTGGCGCACACGGGTCAGTTCGTTCGCGATCGAGATATCCTCGAGCACGGCCTGTCGGACGGCCAGGCCGTCGAAGTGCGCCACGCGGCGCGTGACCTGCGTCGCATCGACGTCCACCTGCGCCAGCGTCTCAATCTCCATTCGCCTGCGATGTGTGGCGCTGAGCGTTCCGGGCGGCCCGACCACCCAGTCCCGGGCGGCCCAGACCTGGCTCACGTCGGGCCGGGTCCCCCAGACCGTCCCGGCGGTCAGCACGCGGACCCAGGCCAGGTAGCCCAGTTCCCGCTCGGCCTGGACCACCACGGCGGCGCGCCATCCATCTTGCGACCAGCCGCGCACCAGGTCTTTCGACTTGAAGTAGGGGTTGATGCCGGCCCCGCCAGAGGTCGGGTAGGCGAACACCTCGCCCAGAGCCAGGACCAGGGGCTGCGGCGCCGTCAGGGTCTTGCGGGTTCTGGGCGCAGGCCGCGTCAGCCGTAGGCGCAGATCGTCGAGGGCGGTACGCCGCTTGCGCAGGTCGGCGGCTTTGGCGCCGAGCGCCTCCCACCGCGCGAGATCCCCGCCGCCGTCGATCAGCTCCAGCGCGCGGCGACGGGCTTCGTCGGGGCAGGCCCCGAGGCGCGACAGCTGGTCGGCCGTCACGAGCCAGAAGGTGGTGTGGTCCTGGTCGGCCGGATCGTCTGCCGTCCGTTCGGTCCGGCGAAGCATCTGCAGGAGCTCATCGTCCGACACCGGCAGGCGCGCCGCCGCCGAAATCGTGCTGCGCAGATCCAAGGCGTAGTCGTCGGAATAGAGTCCGGCGCCCCAGGCTCCCATGTTCAAGCTCACTCAAAACTGAAGGCTGGGGCAGGCCTATCCCAACAGCCTTTCCATTTCGTCCAACGTCCGGGAAAATTTCGCCAGCATGGCGCGGTAGGGCTCGGGGCTGGTCATGTCGACGCCGGCCTTCTTCAGCACGTCCACCGGATAGTCCGATCCACCGGCCTTCAGCGCGCCGAGATAGGCGTCCCGCTCAGCCGCCTTGCCGCCGAGGATGCGCTCGGCGAACGCCGAGGCGGCGGTGACCGAGGTCGCGTACTGATACACGTAGAAGTCGCGGTAGAAGTGCCCCGGCAGCGCCCATTCCAGGCCGTACGCCGGCGCGATGGTCACCTTGGGCCCGTGGTAGCGCTGCAGCAGGTCGAAATACATGTTGCTCAGCCGCTTGCCCGACAGCGCCTGGCCCGTCTCGGCGGTCTCGTGGATCGCCAGCTCGAACTCCGCGAACATGGTCTGGCGATAGAAGGTGCCGCGCATCGTCTCGCAGACCCGGTCCAGATAGAACAGCCGCTCGTCCTTGCCCTTGGCGCCCTTCAGCATGTGGGCGACCAGCAGCTGCTCGTTGACGGTGGAGGCGACCTCGGCGGTGAACGTCGGATAGTTGGACAACTCGAACGGCTGGGCCCGCTGCGCGAGCAGGGTGTGCATCGCGTGGCCCCACTCGTGGGCGTAGGTCGACAGGCTCTCGTAGTCGCCGTTGTGGTTCAGCAGCAGGTAGGGGTGCACGTCGTAGGCCGCCCCGAACATGTAGGCCCCCGCCGCCTTGCCCTTGCGCGGCAGCACGTCGACCCACCCGGCGGCCGTGGCCTTGGCGAACTCCGCGCCATACTCCGGACCCAGCGGCTTCAGGGCTTCCATCGCGATCTTCCGCGAGGTGGGCACGTCGAACCTGGCGTCCAGCTTGGTCACCGGCGGATAGATGTCCCAGTAGCCCATGTCCGCCAGGCCCAGCAGGCGGCGGCGGATATCGAAGTAGCGGTGCAGGATCGGCAGGCCCCGGTTCGCCTCGGCGATCAGGGTCCGATAGACGGCCTCGGGGATGTTTGGCCCGTCGACCGCCGCGGCGAGGCTGGAGGGATACTTCCGCGCCCGGGCGGTGAAGATGTCGCCCTGCACCTTGGTGGCCAGCGTGGCGCCCAGGCTGGACTCGTAGGTCTTGAACGCGCCGAAGAACGTGTCGAACACCGCCTTGCGTTCGGTGCGATCGCGGGTCGCGCGCACGGCGGTGAAGCCCTGGCTGTCCAGCCGCACCTTCTCGCCCGCCACCGTGATCTCTGGCCAGGGGATGTCGGAGAGGACCAGCTGGTTGCGGATCTGCTGGGGGCCGGCCAGGGCAGAGGTGGTGGAGGCCAGCAGGGCCTCGCCGGCGTCGTCCAAGGTGTGCGGGGCTTGGCGCAGGGTGTTCTCGAAGCCGAAGCGGAACTTCGCCATGTCGGGATCACCCGCGACGAACGCCTCGATCTTCGTGGCGCCGACCGCGAGGATCTCGGGGTTGGTCCAGGCGGTGGCCTCGCCCAGCTTGCCCATCAAGATCTGGGCCATCATCCGCCGCTCCTGGTCGGCGGCGGTCTGCAGGTTCTCGTCGCCTTTCAGGGTCGCGTAGACCAGCAGGCGCAGCGCGCGGCGGGTCACATCCGAGATCGCCCGCGAGGCGGCCTTCAGCGTGGCGGCGCTCTCGCCCAGCCGGCCCTTGAACGCCAGGATCTTGGGCAGATCGGCCTCCACCGCCTTGCGCTCGGCGGTCCAGGCCTCGTCGGTGGGATAGAGCTGGGTCAGGTCCCAGGTCATGGGCAGCACGGGCTCGGCGGCGAGGGCCAGGGCGGGCGTGGCGGCCGCGGCGGCGGCCAGCAGGAACGCCTCGCGGCGGCTCAGGTTGGTCATTATCGGTAACTCCCCCGGGATATTCGACATCACGCTACGGTCAGCCGGGGCGTGCGCCAACTTATCGAAAGTTCACTCGGCCGCCTTGCACGCCATGCGCGCCTGCATCGCGGCCCACTGCTCCTGCTGATGGCGCCGCCAGCGGGCGCGCAAGGACGCCGGGCGGTCGGGATAGCGGTCCTCAGTGAACCGGGCGGCCGAGACCCGGTCGGTGCGGAAACTGCGGAAGTCGCCGCGCATCTCGCACCAGGCCATGATCATCCGGCTGGTCTCGTAATAGCCGATGGCGAACGGCCAGACGGTGCGCCCCGTCTCGCGGTCCTGCTCGTCGCGGTAGGTCAGCACCACCTTGCTGCCGGCGCGGATCGCCTGGCGCAGGCCGGGCATGTCGATGTTGTCGGGCGTGGTCTTCCAGTTCGGCGCCGCGCGCGTGGCGGGCTCCACCACCAGTGGGCGCAGGTTCTCCGGGATCACCGCGCCGATCTTGGCGATCAGGTCCTCGGCGGCGCGGCGCAGCGCGGGGTCGCCCCGAGCCGCCACCATCTGGGCGCCCAGCACCGCGGCCTCCACCTCGTCCGGCGTCAGCATCAGCGGCGGCATGTCGAAGCCGTCCTCCAGGATGTAGCCGACCCCGGCCTCGCCGCGGATCGGCGCGCGCTGGCCGATCAGGTCGGCGATATCGCGATAGACCGTGCGCTTGGAGGTCTCCAGCTCCTCGGCGATGGCGTCGGCCGTGATCGGCCGCTTCCCGCGGCGCAGGATCTGGATGATCTGGAACAGACGGTCCGCCCGACGCATGTTCACTCACCGTTCTGCTGACAGGATGCTGTCAGCAAGGCCCTGTCACGGTGTGACTGTCAACAGAGCGCGGCGGCCTGACGTGGATACCGGTTCAGGCGCCCGCCGCGCTCCAAACATTGAATCTGAGCCATCGGCGCGAGGCGGAAGGCTCTGGGGAGAAGGCAGATGATCACGCTGTACGGCGCCGGCGCAGGGTTCGGGCTTCCGGAAATCAGCCCCTATGTCACCAAGACCGAGGTGCAGCTGAAGATGGCAGGCCTCGGCTACATCAAGGTCCAGGCGCGGCCGGACGAGTCGCCCAAGGGCCAGATGCCCTTCATCGACGCGGGCGGCGTGCGGATCGCCGATTCCACCTTCATCCGCGGCTACATCGAGCGGACCTACGGCGTCGATTTCGACGAGGGCCTGGACGCCGCCCAGCGCGCCCAGGCGTGGGCGATCGAGCGGATGATGGAGAACCACCTCTGCTGGACCCTGGTCGCCGAGCGGTGGCTGGACCCCGAGAACTTCGCCAAGGGCCCCGCCCGCTTCTTCGACGGCGCGCCCGAGGCTGTTCGCGAGATGGTGCTGGACGAGGTGCGCAGAAATGTCCGGGCGGTGGGCATCGGACGCCACACCGACCTGGAAGTCGTGGCCCTGGCGGTGCGGTCCCTGGCGGCGGTCTCGACGCTGCTCGGCGACAAACCCTACCTGTTCGGATCGCGGCCCTGCGGTGCGGACGCCACGGTGTTCGGCGTTCTGGCGGGCATCCTGACGCCCTTCTTCACAGGGGAGATTCGCCGTCGGGCCGAGGGCTTCGGCAACCTGGTCGCCTATGTCGATCGGCTGATGGCGCAGTTCTATCCCGAGTTCGCCTGGGACCTGGAGGCAAGCGTCCGCGCACCCGTCGCAGCTTAATGCGCGGCCGTTAACCAGTCAGTGGGGACTGCCCCCTAGCTTGTGAAGCAAGAAACAGGCCAGGGGCAGTTCGTTGGCGCTCAGCGCACGACTTGAAATTCGGCAAGGGCAGGGGCTCGTCATCACCCCCCAGCTGCAGCAGGCTATCAAGCTGCTGCAGATGTCGAATCTCGAACTCGAGGTCTTCGTCGAGACCGAGCTGGAGCGTAATCCGCTGCTGGCCCGCGACGAGCGCGACAACGAATCCGACGACGGTCCGCACGACGAGGCGCCGGCTCCGGCCGAGCACGCCGCCGACGCCGAGGCCCGCGCCGATCTGGACACGACCCACGACGAAGCCTCGCCCGGCGAACGCGCCACCGGCGACGCACCGGAAGTGGCCGACGTGGGCGGCGCGATCGACTGGTCGCGCGCCGGAAGCGGCGGCAGCTTCGACCATGACGGCGAGGGCATGGAGGGCTCGCTGGCCCGCGAGAAGACCCTGACCGAACATCTCCAGGACCAACTCTCCGCCTCGGGCCTGACGCCTGTCGAGGGCGTGATCGCCGGCGTGCTGATCGACGCGGTGGACGAGGGCGGCTACCTGCGCGCCGAGACGAACGAGGTTGCCGAGCGTCTGGGCTGCGCCGTCGAGCTGGTGGAAAAGGTCCTGGGCGTGATCCAGGGCTTCGACCCCGTCGGCGTCGCCGCCCGCGACGTGCGCGAATGCCTGATGATCCAGCTCAAGGATCAGAACCGCTACGACCCGGCCATCGGCGCCCTGCTGGACAACCTGCCGCTGCTGGCCAAGCGCGACCTGTCGTCCCTGAAGAAGATCTGCGGGGTCGACGACGAGGACTTGCGCGACATGATCGCCGAGATCCGCGGGCTCACGCCCCGGCCAGGCGCGGCGTTCCCCGGCGGCGAGGCCGCATCGGCCGTTGCGCCGGACGTCTTCGTGCGCGAGGGGCCGGGCGGCCTCTGGCACGTGGAGCTGAACTCCGACACCCTGCCCCGCCTGCTGCTGGACCAGCGCTATCACGCCCGCGTCTCGGGCCAGTCAAAGACCGATCAGGAAAAGACCTTCGTCTCGGACTGCCTGGCCCAGGCCAACTGGCTGATGAAGAGCCTGGACCAGCGGGCCCGCACCATCCTGAAGGTCTCGTCCGAGATCGTGCGCCAGCAGGACGCGTTCCTGGCCTATGGGGTGCAACACCTGCGCCCGCTGAACCTGAAGACCGTCGCCGACGCCATCGGCATGCACGAGTCCACCGTCAGCCGGGTGACCTCGAACAAATACATCTCCACCTCGCGCGGCCTGTTCGAGATGAAGTTCTTCTTCACCTCCTCCATCGCCTCGTCGGAGGGCGGCGAGGCTCACTCCGCCGAGAGCGTCCGCGACAAGATCAAGAAGCTCATCGAGACCGAGTCCAGGGAGGCCGACGTGCACTCCGACGATCGGATCGTCGAGATCCTCAAGGTCGCCGGCGTCGACATCGCCCGCCGCACCGTCGCCAAGTACCGCGAGGCGATGCGCATCCCCTCATCCGTCGACCGCCGACGGATGCTGAAGGAACCCGCGTAGGGCGATTTTGCTTTCGGGTCTTGGCGTCGCCACACGGACGGGCCAGATGGGTGCCAGATGTCCGAAACAGTCGAGACGGCCGATCCCCCCGCGAACGAGCTTCCGCTTTCCGCCGTGCTGCTCGATATCGCCGAGCATGGCGAGCCGCGGATTTCCATTCAGGAACTGATGGAGAAGTTCGGCGGCCGGGCGATCGGCGCGCTGCTCTTCATTTTCGGATTGGCCTGCGCGCTGCCGCTGCCGCCGGGCGCCACCACGATCTTCGGCATGCCGCTGTTGCTGCTCGCGCCACAGCTCGTGATCGGCTCGCGCGTGCCCTGGCTGCCCGAGCGGGTGAAGGCCCGCACCCTGTCGACGGCCGACCTGAAGAAGGGGCTGCCGAAGGTCATCCCGACGCTGCAGAAGGTGGAGGCGATCTCGAAGCCCCGGCTGGTCTTCCTGTTCGGACCCGTGGGCGAACGTCTGCTGGGCCTGGTCTGCACCGCCCTGGCGATCGTGCTGATCCTGCCGATCCCGGGGGGCAACATGCTGCCGGCGATCGCGGTCTCGGCCCTGTCGTTCGCTCTGATCCAGCGGGACGGGATCATCGCCCTGGTCGGCTACGCCGTGGCCATCACCAGCGCCTCGGTCCTGGTGCTGGCGGCTCACATTATCGTCAGGATGTTCCTGCAGGTGGTGGCTGTCGTTTCACCGGCTTGACACCTTCTGCCTCCAGGCGCGTTCATCTTCACATGCAAGTCCAAGTAACCGGCAAGCACGTCGATGTCGGAGAAGCTCTGCGCACGCGAGTTTCCGACGAACTCTCCACCAGCATCGCGAAGTACTTCGACCGTGACGGCGGCGGCGCCGACGTGGTCGTCAGCCGAGAGGGAAGCGCCTTCAAAGTCGACTGCGCCGTCACCCTGGCCTCGGGCCAGCAGCTCACCACCCACGGGGTCGGGGGCGACGCCCACCTGGCCTTCGACGCCGCGCTGGAAAAGATGTCCAAGCGCATCAGGCGCTACAAGAACCGGCTGAAGGATCACCATCCCCAGGCCGTGGCCGCCAAGCAGGCCGAAAGCGCCGCCTACTTCGTCATCGCCTCGACCGAGATGGACGACGAGGAGGACGACGACGTCGAATCCACAGCCTTCGGCGAGCCGATGATCATCGCCGAAACCGAACGCACGATCCGTTCGATGACAGTTTCTAGGGCGGTCATGGAATTGGACCTGACCGAAGCTCAAACAATCGTGTTCCGAAACGCCGCGCACGGTGGACTTTCGGTGGTATATCGCCGCCCCGATGGAAATATCGGCTGGATTGATCCAGAGCGGACCAAGGGCCGTAATGGTTCAGACGGGGATGGGGCAGGTCCAGCCCACTAATTGCTGGCGGCCGCGAGGGCCCGCCTTCCCCGGCGGGTCCGTGCGGCTTGGGGTTCGTTCTACAAGACCATGAACATCGGTGAATTGCTGGATCGCGCCGCGATCTCGACGCGCGTGAGCGCGGCCAACAAAAAGAAGGCGCTGGCCGTGATCGCGGAGATCGCGGCGCGCAACTTTGGCCTCGAGCCAGGCGCCGTCCTGGACGCCCTGGCCGAGCGCGAGGCCGCCGGGTCGACCGGCGTGGGCCACGGCGTCGCCGTCCCGCATGCCCGCCTCGAAGGCCTCCAACGGATGCGCGGCGTCTTCGTGCGACTTGAACAGCCCGTCGAGTTCGGATCGGTGGACGACCAACCGGTCGACCTGCTGTTCGCTCTCTTTGCACCTAAGAACGCCGGGGCTGAGCATTTGCGCGCCCTGGCCCGCGTCTCGCGCTCGCTGCGGCAGAGCGAACTTCGCGAACAACTCCGCAAGGCCCGTAGCGCCGACGCCGTTCACGCGCTGCTGGTGCAGGACGTCTCCGCGCGTCCCGCGGCCTGAACGCACATGAAAAAGGCCGGCGTCGCCGCCGGCCCCTTCCTCGATCGATCGATCGATTTGGCGGCTCGCTAGTGGACCGAGACCGGCGCGAGCTCGTGCGCGAGAGCCGCGGCCATGGCCGAATCCTTGTCGGTCAGGACGGCGAGACGCTCACCATCCGCCCGGTGCACCGCGTAAAGCGTTTGCTCCGGATCGAGCTCGAAGCTCTGGATCTGGGCTGGCGGGGTGTGGGCGATGATCTCCGACGCCTTGATGGGGCGGACATAGACCAGATTGGGCGCACCCAGCGCCGCGAATGCTTCAGTCGTAAGAATCGGCGTCATCATGACCACCTCCGTGAAACTCAACGCTCCGAAAGGCCGCAGGTTCAGCCGGCCTTTCATTTGGCAGGACCCCAGCTCATCCGGCGGTCCCGTAGACTAGACTTCGTTCCAGTTCAGCCGGCGCTGCGGATCGGGATGGAGTGCACCCGTTTTTCCGGCTCCGGCCTCGCGAGGTCGATATGGAGCAGGCCGTGCTCAAGGGTCGCGCTATCCACCACCATCCCATCGGCCAGGACGAAGCTTCGGACGAAGCCCCGGGCGGCGATGCCTCGATGCAGGAAGGCGTCTTCGGCCTTGCCCGTCGCGCCCTCGCGCTTGCCGGCCACGACCAGTTGGCGATCCTCGACGGTCACGCTGAGCTGGTCCGGCGAGAAGCCGGCGACGGCCAGGGTGATGCGCAACGCGCCCTCGCCGCGATCCTCCACATTGTACGGGGGATAGCTCTCGGCGGCGGCCTTGGCCGCCCGCTCGATCAGGCTTCGCGTGTGCTCGAAGCCCAGCAGGAACGGGCTGTCGAAAATCAGACTACGGTTCATCCTCGAGAGTCCTCGCTGGAAGCGACTCCCCGATCGAACCGCCCGGCATCGGCTCGGTTCGACCGGACCACTGCTATGTGGGAACCCGAGGGGCCGGGATCAATGACGGCCGCGGCCGAGGTCCGTGGCTAGGCCTTGGGCTACTCGGCCTTGAAGCCGAGGATCGCGGAGTCGAAGGACGAGCGGCCATCGGCCGACACCACGCGGACGACCACCTTGTGTGCGCCCTTCTTGACGACCCCGGCGGGCAGGCTGACCCGGAACCCCGACATCAGCACCGCGTCGGTTTCGTAGAATCCCGACACGTCCTGGCGCTCGTGGCAGCACGATGTGCCGTAGGGCACGTCGTCGATGACGATGTCGATGGCCTTGGGCGCCGTCTTGGCCACCGGATCGAAGCCGAAGCCGGAGAAGGTGGTGGGGCCGCCGGCCTTGATCGTCGCGGGGTTGTTCAGCGGGTCGGCCGCCGCGTTGATCATGTCGAGCGAGAAGACCGCCATCTCCGGGCGCCGGACCAGGCCGATCGAGGCGGGCGGGGACAGGATGGGCGCGCCGGCCTCGGCGGCCACGGACGCGGCAGCCGCCGCGGGTCGGGGCTTGGGCTTGTCGCAGGCCCCCACGGCCAGAAGCAGCAAGGCGGCGAGCGGCAAGGCGGCTTTCAAGGTCGGACCTCCAAGGGCTGTGGGCTTGATTGCCATAACCCCGAGCCGTGGAGAAGCGGCGTGCGGCTCAGCTTCGCCGACCCTGGGCGATGATGCCGACGGAGGCGGCGATCAACAGCGCGCAGACGAGGCTGGACGGGAAGATATAACGGGCGTCGGCCGCCGGGCTGACCAGGAACAGGATGCCCGCATACGCAAATGCGCCGCCCAGCAGCGCTAGCAGCAACGGGGCCTGCCGGCGGTCGCGGAGCAAGGCCAGCCCGACCAGCCCCGCGGCCAGCGCATAGAGCCAGGCGGGGCGCCGCCACACCGGGTCGGCATGGATCTGGACATAGGCCGAGGCCAGGTCGGCGAAGGCAGGATGGGCGACCTCCAGGCCATAGTCGTTGGGGTCGATCGCGCCGTGGGTCGGGTAGAAGACCCCGCGATCCGACATTCCCATCTGTTCCATGAAGACCGTCCGGCGGTGCGACAGGTAGCAGACCGGCTCCTTGAGGATCGCGTCGCGCCAGGCGGTGGGGACCTTGTTCTGGCGATCGGTGTCGGCCAGCGGCGGTACGCCCGGCTTGGGCCGGAAGGTCAGGTTCAGGTGGCGCGGATCGTAGTTGCGGCGGATGTGATACGGGCTGAGCGCCGCGCCGCCGGTCATCCCCAGCGGCAGGTAGTCCACGTCGGCGCAGGCCGAGACGCCGGCCAGGTCGAAGGCCTGGGTGCCGCCGAAGCTATCGGGCGCCTGCATGCGCTTCAGGTCCGGCAGCCGCCATTGGGTCGAGGCCCAGGCCGTCCCCAGCGCCGCGACCAGGCACAGGATGGCGAACGGCCGCGCGAACCGGCTGGGTCGTCCCAGCAACGGCGTCCAGGCCATCAGCAGCAGCACGAAGGCCACAAGGACGATGGCGTTGTAGCGCAGGGCCACGGCGCAGCCGAAGGCCGTCGCCGCGGGCGCCAGCAGCAGCGGGGCGCCATGGCGCGCGGCCAGCAGCCACAGGGCCACGCCCAACAGCGTGAAGCTGGCGGTCGGCACGTCGCGCCAGTGGACCAGCATCGACCCCAGCAAGGTCGGGAAGACGAAGATCAGCGCGGCGAACAACCCGCACAGGACCAGCGCGGCGAAGCGATGTCGCACCAGCAGGTTCAGGATCAGGGCGGCCGAGGCGAACAGCACGAACGCCTGGAACGCCAGCACGCCCCCTGGTCCCACGCCCACGCGGTCGCTCGCCCAGAACATGTAGCTGTGCAGCGGCGGCCACAGCATCGTCTGCACGCCCTCCCGCGCCTGGCGGTAGGCGAAGAGGCTGTCGAACGACATGAACCCGGGCCACGACGGGTAGCAGACCACCAGTGTCGCCAGCGCCGCGAAGGCCATTGATGTCAGCCAGCGGGGCTCGCCCAGGCTCTCGGCCGCGGATGTGGGTGCGCGCGCCACTAAAGGTCGACGCCGGCCAGGGAACAGCGCGCCCGGCCACTCTGGAGGATGCCGTACGCCCCCACGCGACCCGAGATGCGGGGCGTGACCGCTGCCCAGCCGGTCAGGTTCGAGGTGATCGCGGGCATCGCCGCCGCGACGTCGGGGCGCTCGTATCCCGTCTCGCCGCCGCCGACGATGCGGTCGGCCTCGTCGGTGAGGATCACGCGCGCCACCGGCGCCTTGGCGGCGGGGTCCCAGGCCCAGCCCACCACCCGGCTGGCGCCGGCCCCGCCCAGGAAGCGGGTTCCCAGCGCATCGGTGTTGCCGAGGCAGGTTCCGGCATTGGGAAAGGCCTCGGCCGCCGGCCGGCCCATCAGCGGCGCGAGCCAGTCCGCCAGGGGCGGCCCGGCGCCCTTGCCGGTCGGCACGCCTGGCGGCGCGGTGGGGCGGGGAAGCTCACGCGAGCCCTTGGAGGTCTCCGGATCGGTCCAGGACGGGCGCGAGCAGGCGGTCGCGGCCACGGCCATCGACACCACCAGGGCAAGGCGTCCCGTACGCGCGGTCATGCCCTTGGCCTAACCGATTTCGCGGGGGTTGGTTAGGACCCGAAATGGAGAAGGCCCGACGGGGTTACCGTCGGGCCTCCATGGTGGAGCTAAGCGGAGTCGAACCGCTGACCTCTTGAATGCCATTCAAGCGCTCTACCAGCTGAGCTATAGCCCCGAAGTTCGGGATTTCCAGGGAGGCTGGCCCCCCAGGAAGGCGCGGAACCTATTCAAAGCGGTTCCCGCGATCAAGCCCGCATTTCAGGCTTTTTTCGTCGCAGGAGCCGCAGGTCCCGAAGGCAGGTCGCGAAGCCGGTCTCCCGGCCTCGCGAACCAGGTCCTATCGTTCGTCGTCCTCACCGGGGAGGCCGTCGATTTCCGTCTCGTCGAATTCGTCCTCGTCCTCGTCCTCGAGGAAGGGAACGTCGGCGTCGTCTTCTTCGACTTCGTCCTCGTCGGTGAACTCGCCGAGGTCCTCGGAGACAGCGGCGGGTTCGTCCGCCTCGTCGTCGTCGGTGACCAGCGGCGGCTCGTCAGCGACTTCGTCGAGTTCGGGCGTCTTCGCCTCTTCCTCTTCTTCGTCCTCGTCGGCTTCCTTCTCGACGACCTGATCTTCGACTTGATCGTCGTCCGGCACGATCGTGCGCGCACGGGTGCGGCGGTTGCGGACGGCCTCGTCGGGATCGAACTCGGTGGCGCACTTCGGGCAGTGGGCCGGGCGCTTGCCGAGGTCGTAGAATTTGGCTTGGCAGTTCGGGCAGATTTGCTTGGTGCCCAGTTCGGGATTTGCCAAAGGCGGCGACCCTCTAAAAATGTCTGTGGTTTGCGCGGAAAGGCGGCGTCCCTTGCCACGCGCGAAGGCGGCTGTCAAAGCATCCGCGCTCGGCATTTCCCCCATCCCGGAGGCGTTTTCTACAGATGACGGCGGCCCACCTGACCGCCAGGCGCGCGGGTCCCTTAAGAGGGACCGTCCGCGCTCCGGGGGATAAATCCATCAGCCACCGCGCCCTGATCCTGGGCGCCCTGGCCACCGGCGTGACCGAGATCGAAGGCCTGCTCGAAGGCGACGACGTCAAGCGCACAGCGGCCGCCATGGCCGCGTTCGGCGCCGGCGTGGAGCGCCTGGGCGACGGCAAATGGCGCGTGGAGGGCCGTGGCGGCTTCTCCGAGCCGGCCGATGTCGTCGACTGCGGCAACGCCGGCACCGGGGTCCGGCTGATCATGGGCGCCGCCGCCGGCTTCGACATGGCCGCCACCTTCACCGGCGACGCCTCGTTGCGGGGCCGACCGATGAACCGGGTGCTGAAGCCTTTGGGCGAGATGGGCGCGACCTGGCTCTGCAAGGCCGGCGGACGGCTGCCGCTGACGCTGAAGGGCGGGAACCTGCGCCATATCGTCTATACGCTGCCCGAGCCGTCGGCCCAGGTGAAGTCGGCCGTGCTGTTGGCCGGCCTGCACGCCGAGGGGGGCGCCGAGGTGATCGAGCCCGAGGCCACCCGCGACCACACCGAGCGGATGCTGCGGGGCTTCGGCGCGGAGATCGAGGTGCGCGAGGCCGGGGCGGGGCGTCACATCGTGCTGCCGGGTGGCCAGAAACTGCGCGGGACCCGCATCCATGTGCCGGGGGATCCGTCCTCGGCCGCCTTCCCGCTGGTGGCGGCCCTGGTGACGCCGGGGTCCGAGGTCACGGTCGTGGGCATGCTGCTGAACCCGTTGCGGATCGGCCTGCTGGAGACGCTTGGCGACATGGGCGCCGACATCTCGGTCACCAACGTCCGCGACGAGGGTGGCGAGACCGTCGCCGACGTCACGGCGCGTCACTCCGAACTGGAAGGCGTGGAGGTGCCGCCCGAGCGGGCCCCCTCGATGATCGACGAATATCCGATCCTGGCCGTGGCCGCGGCCTTCGCCGCCGGCAAGACCGTGATGCGCGGCATCGGCGAGATGCGAGTGAAGGAGAGCGACCGGATCGCGCTGATGGCCGCGGGCCTCGCCGCCTGTGGCATCGGCGTCGAGGAAGAGCCCGAGACCCTGACCGTGATCGGCGCCAAGCGCGGCAACCACCTGGTCGGCGGCGGCGCGGGCGTCACCACCCACGGCGACCACCGGATCGCCATGTCGCACCTGATCCTGGGTATGGCGGCGGAAGAGCCGGTCAGCGTTGATGAGCCCGGCATGATCGCCACCAGCTTCCCCGGCTTCGTCGGCATGATGCGCGGCCTGGGCGCCGAGATCGGTGAAGACCAGGCGGTGCGCTGATGGGCAAGCGCAAGGGCACCTTCATCGTCGCGGTTGATGGGCCGGCCGCCTCGGGCAAGGGCACCATCGCCACGCGGCTGGGGCAGGAACTGGGCCTGCCGGTGCTGGACACCGGCCTGCTGTATCGCGCCGTCGGCGTGCTGATGGATCGCTCCGGCCTGTCGCCCGACGACGAGGGCGCGGCGGCCGCGGCGGCCGCGACCCTGACCGCCGACCTGCTGTCCGATCCCGCCCTGCGAACGCGGGCGGCGGGCGAGTTGGCCAGCCGGGTCGCCGTGCATCCGCGGGTCCGCGACGCCCTGCTGGAGTTCCAGCGCACGTTCGCCCGGCAGGAGGGCGGCGCCGTGCTGGACGGGCGCGACATCGGCACCGTCATCTGCCCGGAAGCGCCGGTGAAGCTGTTCGTCACCGCCACGCCGGAGATCCGCGCCGAGCGCCGCTGGAAGCAGTTGTTCGCCCAGGGCGAAGAGGTGTCGTACGAGGACGTGCTCACCGATATCCGCAAGCGCGACGCCCGCGACGGCGGCCGCGACGCGGCGCCCATGAAGGCCGCGCCGGACTCCGCCTTGCTCGAAACTACTGAAATGACTATAGAGCAGGCCGCCGATGCGGCCCGCCGTATCGTCGAGGCGGCGCGCGTCCGCTGGGAAGCCCTCAAGGGGGACGACCGGTAGACAAATCCAACCGCGCCTTTCCCTCGTACGGCTGCGGGCAAATTTCACGGCGTGGGGTCCTCTCCACGCCTTCGGTTGCAACCCTTAACCCGACCTAGCGGGACTCCGTCCGACATCCATCGGGATGCGCGGCCCCCAGGTCATTTGAAGACGAAAGCACACATGGCTGACGATATGAGCCTGAACCCCTCGCGCGAAGATTTCTCCGCGCTGCTCGACGAGTCCCTGGGCGGACGCGACTTCATGGAAGGCCAGGTTGTCCACGGTCTGGTCGTGGCCATCGAGAAGGACTTCGCCATCATCGACGTCGGTCTGAAGACCGAAGGTCGCGTCTCGCTGAAGGAATTCGGCATGGACGAGGGTCGTCCGGCCCTGAAGGTCGGCGACAACGTCGAGGTCTTCCTCGAGCGCGTCGAGAACGCCATGGGCGAAGCGGTCATCAGCCGCGAGAAGGCCCGTCGCGAAGAGGCCTGGACGCGTCTTGAAGGCGTCTACGAGAAGAACGAGCCGGTGATGGGCGCCATCGTCGGCCGCGTGAAGGGCGGCTTCACCGTCGACCTGGGCGGCGCCTCGGCGTTCCTGCCGGGTTCGCAAGTCGACATCCGTCCGGTGCGCGACGTCGGCCCGCTCATGGGTCGCGAGCAACCCTTCGCCATCCTCAAGATGGATCGTCCGCGCGGCAACATCGTCGTCTCGCGTCGCGCCATCCTGGAAGAAGCCCGCGCCGAACAGCGCACCGAGCTGGTCTCCCAGCTGCAGGAAGGCGAAGTCCGCGAAGGCGTGGTCAAGAACATCACCGACTACGGTGCGTTCGTGGACCTGGGCGGCATCGACGGCCTGCTGCACGTGACCGACATGAGCTGGAAGCGCGTCAACCACCCGAGCCAGGTGCTCGCGGTCGGCGACACGGTGAAAGTCCAGATCGTGAAGATCAACCCGGACACCCAGCGCATCTCGCTCGGCATGAAGCAGCTCCAGTCCGACCCCTGGGACGGCGTGGAAGCCAAGTACCCGGTGGGCGCGAAGTTCACGGGCCGCATCACCAACATCACCGACTACGGCGCCTTCGTGGAGCTGGAAGCCGGTGTCGAGGGCCTGGTGCACGTCTCCGAAATGTCCTGGACCAAGAAGAACGTCCACCCCGGCAAGATCGTCTCCACTTCCCAGGAAGTCGACGTGGTCGTGCTGGACGTCGATCCGTCCAAGCGCCGCGTCTCCCTGGGTCTGAAGCAGGCCATGGCCAATCCGTGGGAGGCCTTCGTCGCCGCTCACCCGATCGGCTCGACCGTCGAGGGCGAAGTCAAGAACGCCACCGAGTTCGGCCTGTTCATCGGCCTCGAGAACGACATCGACGGCATGGTCCACCTGTCCGACCTGGACTGGGCGACGCCCGGCGAAGAAGCCATCGCGAAGTACACGAAGGGCGAGAGCGTCAAGGCTCGCGTACTGGACGTGGACGTCGAGAAGGAACGCATCTCGCTCGGCATCAAGCAGCTCGGCGGCGATCCGCTGCAGGGCGACACCTTCCGCAAGGGCCAGACTGTCACCACGACCGTCACCGAGATTACCTCGGGCGGCATCGAAGTGAAGTTCGGCGAGGATGACGCGCCGATGACGGCCTTCATCCGCAAGTCGGACCTGAGCCGCGACCGCGCCGACCAGCGCCCCGAGCGTTTCGCCGTCGGCGACCGCCTGGACGCCCAGGTCACCAACATCGACAAGGCGGCTCGCCGCATCTCGCTGTCGGTGAAGTCCCTGGAAATGGCCGAGGAAAAGGAAGCCATCGAGCAGTTCGGCTCGTCGGACTCCGGCGCCTCGCTCGGCGACATCCTGGGCGCGGCTCTCCGCGAGAAGGCCCAGAAGGAATAGGCCCACCGCCTAATCCACGCGTTCAACGGCGGATCGGGAAACCGGTCCGCCGTTTTCGTTTGGAGCGCGGCGCTCTATCGTAGGCGTCTTGTTCTCGAAGGGTCGCCCCACAAAGTGCGTTTCGCCCGTTTCGCCGCCAGCCTTGCCGCGGCCCTCCTGATCTCCGCGCCCGCCTTCGCCGCTCCCAAGCCCAGCTTCGGCCCGCCGGCCAAGTGGGTGGACGTGGCCGCCATGCCGGAACCGCCGCCCGTCGAAGGCGCCCCAGCGGTCCAGACGCTGCTGGACGACAACCAGAGCCGGCTCACGCCGCAGGGCGACACCTTCTACAACCGCCGCGTCCGCAAGATCCTGAAGCCCGAGGGCCTGGCCTCCCAGACCACGTTCGGCGTGACCTGGGACCCGGAGGACGAGGTGGTCACGATCCACGCCCTGCGGATCATCCGCAACGGCCAGACCATCGACCTGCTGGACAAGGGCAAGAAGATGCTGGTCCTGCGCCGCGAGCAGGACCTGGAGCGGGCCATGCTGGACGGCCGGATGAGCGCCACCCAGCAGATCGAAGGCCTGCAGGTGGGCGACATCCTGGATGCGTCCTGGACCCACACCGGCCGCGACCCGGTCGCCGGCAACCGCTCGTACGACATGGAGGGCCTGGGCTTCCCGGGCGTCGCCGGCCGCTACCGCGTGCGGCTGTCCTGGCCCACCGGCGCGCCGATCAAGTACCGGCCGACCGAGGGTTTCGGCCAGCCCAAAGAGAGCCAGGACGGCGGCTGGACCTACCTGACCCTGGACCTGCCCGGCGCCCAGGCGCCGAAGCCGCCCGTGGGCGCGCCGGCCCGGTTCCGCCGCCTCGGATCGCTGGAGACTTCCAGCTTCGAGAGCTGGAACGAGATTTCGCGGATCATGGCGCCGCTCTACGACCGCGCCGCCGTGATCGACCGCAATTCGGACCTCCGCGCCGAGATCGACGCCATCGCGGCCAAGAGCGCGGATCCCAAGGTCCGCGCGTTCGAGGCCCTGCGCTTGGTCGAGGACAAGACCCGCTACTTCTTCATCGGCATGGGCGACGGCGGCTATGTGCCGGCCGCCGCCGACCAGACCTGGCAGCGCAAGTTCGGCGACTGCAAGGGCAAGACCGCCCTGTTGCTGGCCATCCTCAAGGAACTGAAGATCGACGCCGAGCCGGCCCTGGTCAGCCTGGGCGGCGGCGACGGCATGAACGAGCGCCTTCCCTCGCTGGCGGCGTTCAACCATGTGATCGTCCGCGCCACCATCGACGGCAAGACCTACTGGCTGGACGGCACCCGCACCGGCGACCGTAGCGGCCTGGAGGCCCTGCGCCCGCCGCCGCACCGCTGGGCCCTGCCGATCCGCACCGCCGGGTCCGACCTGGTCGAGATCGTCGTGCCGCCGCTGGCCGAGCCGTTCCTGGAGGCGACCACCCGCTTCGACGCCTCCAAGGGCCTCGACACGCCGGCGACTATGCAGATGGTCAACCGCTTCCGGGGCGACGCGGCCAACGGCCTGCGCCAGATGGTGGCCTCGGTCCCCCGCGCCGACCTGGAGCGGAACTTCCGCCAGCAGCTCTCGGGCAGCATGAGCTGGGTCGAGGTGGACAAGGTCGAGTGGAACGACGACGCGGCCAAGGACGCCTTCGAGGTCCGCATGTCCGGCACGGCCGACCTGGATTGGCGCAAGAACCCCGACCTGGGCGTGCGCGAGTATCGCGTGACCGTCTCCAGCAACGCCGCGCCGGGGTATCCGCGCCGCGAGCCGGGGCCGAATCGCGACGCGCCCTATGCGGT
This sequence comes from Alphaproteobacteria bacterium, assembly GCA_018821435.1. Lineage (GTDB taxonomy): Bacteria > Pseudomonadota > Alphaproteobacteria > Caulobacterales > Caulobacteraceae > Phenylobacterium. The sequence continues at coordinate 42,691 of JAHJME010000042.1, read as the reverse complement.
GCCATTCCCGCTGTTCGTCCGTTCCACCACCGAGGTGGTGCTGCCGGCCGGGGGCAAGGGCTTCACCGTTCGTGGGCCGACCAGCAAGGAGACCGTCGGCGGGATGGAGCTGAGCCGGGTCTCGGGAATCACCGACGGCGTCGCCCGCTTCACGACCGATATGCGCTCCCTGGCCCCGGAAATTCCCGCCGCCGACGCCGAAGCCGCCGGTCGCGTGTTCCGCCGGATCGCCGCCGAGGACAGCCTAATCCGGGCGCCGCTCTAGGGCGCTGCCGCCGCGCGCGGGGGTTGTGGCGCCGCACGGACGGGCAAGCTTTACCGTAGGAGATGGTTAAGCTGCTTTTGCGCCTTGATTGCAGGGACCGCATTCGCCATGGTCGCGCCGGTTCGAGGGGCGTGCATGATCAAGTCCGAGCTGATCGCGAAACTTGCGGAGGAGAATCCGCACCTCACGCAACGCGACATCGAGCGCGTTGTGGGCGTGATCCTTGAGCGCATGATCGAGGCCCTGGAAGAGGGTGGTCGCGTCGAGCTTCGCGGTTTCGGCGCGCTGTCGGTCCGTTCGCGCGACGCCCGCGCCGGCCGCAATCCCCGTACCGGCGAGCCGGTTGACGTGCGCGCCAAACACGTCCCCTTCTTCAAGAGTGGCAAGGAGCTGCGCGAGCGGCTGAATGCCGAGGACGAGGGCTAAGCTTCCAACGCGCCCTCATAGGAGGGTCTGATGGGCGTTTTCTCGGAGTTCCGCGAGTTCATCGCCCGCGGCAATGTGGTCGATCTCGCCGTCGGCGTGATCATCGGCGCCGCGTTCAACGACATCGTCAAAGTCCTGGTCGACCAGGTGGTCATGCCGCCGATCGGCATGCTGACCTCGGGCGTCGACTTCTCGAAGCTGGAGATCGTGCTGAAGCCCGACGATCCGGCGACCGCCGCCAACGAGCTGGTGGCGATCCAGTACGGCGCGCTGATCAACGCCGGCATCAAGTTCTTGATCGTCGCCTGGGTGGTGTTCCTGATCGTCAAGGCGGTGAACACGCTGCGCCGCAAGGAAGCCGACGCCCCCGCGGCGCCCGAGGCCCCGCCGCCGCAGGAAGCCTTGCTGATGGAAATCCGCGATCTGCTCAAGACGCGGTGATCCACCTCGCCCCTCCCCTAATGAGGAGGGATGGCTTATCTCCACCCCATGACGGCCAAGACGAAGATCTGCGGGGTCTCGACGCCCGAGGCGGTGCGCGCGGCGGTGGAGGGTGGCGCGGCCTATCTGGGCTTCGTCATGTTCCCGAAGAGCCCGCGCAACATCGCCCCCGACGCGGCGGGCCGGCTCGCGCCTCCGGCCCGGGCGAAGAACGTGCAGATCGTGGCGCTGGCGGTCGATCCCTCGGACAACGAGGTGGATGAGATCATGACCGGCCTGGGGCCCGACCTGATCCAACTCCACGGCAAGGAGACGCCGGCGCGGGTCCGCGAGATCGCCCGGCGCTCGGGGCGCGGGATCATCAAGGCGCTGCCGATCTCGGAGTCCTCCGACGTCGCCGCGGCGTTCGCCTATGAGACGGTGGTCGATCACCTGATGTTCGACGCCAAGCCGCCGAAGGACGCGGATCGGCCGGGCGGCCTGGGCGGCGCTTTCGACTGGGCGCTGCTGGCGGGTCGACGGTTCCAGCGGCCCTGGTTCCTGGCCGGCGGCCTGGATTCCTGGAACGTGGCCGAGGCGATCGCCGCGGCGCGTCCGCCCATCGTCGACGTTTCCACTGGCGTGGAGCGTGGTCCCGGACTAAAGGACCCGGCCTTGATCACGGCGTTCCTCGACGCCGTTCGTCGCGCGTAGAGCACCGCTTTGAACGCCCCCACGCTGCCCAACGACTACGCCGCCTATCCCGACGCCAAGGGGCGCTTCGGCGATTACGGCGGCCAGTACGTGCCCGAGACGCTGATGCCGCTGGTCCATGACCTGGATGCGGCCTATGCGGCGGCCAAGGCGGATCCGGCGTTCCAGGCCGAATTGAGCGGCTTCCTGACCCACTATGTCGGCCGGCCCTCGCCGCTCTATTTCGCCAGCCGCCTGACCGAGCATTTCGGCGGCGCGAAGATCTATCTGAAGCGCGAGGAGTTGAATCACACCGGCTCGCACAAGATCAACAACTGCATGGGCCAGATCCTGCTGGCCCGCCGGATGGGCAAGACCCGGATCATCGCCGAAACCGGCGCGGGCCAGCACGGGGTGGCGTCCGCCACCGTCTGCGCGCGCTTCGGCCTGCCCTGCGTGGTCTACATGGGCGCGGTCGACGTGGAGCGGCAGAAGCCGAACGTCTTCCGCATGAACCTGCTGGGCGCCCAGGTCGAGTCCGTCACCTCGGGGTCCGCGACCCTGAAGGACGCGATGAACGAGGCCCTGCGCGACTGGGTCACCAACGTCCACGACACCTACTATATGATCGGCACCGCCGCCGGCATGCACCCCTATCCCGAGATGGTCCGCGACTTCCAAGCCGTGATCGGTCGCGAGGTGCGCGAGCAAATCCTGGAGGCTGAGGGCCGCCTTCCCGACGCCGTCGTGGCCTGCGTGGGCGGCGGCTCCAACGCCATCGGCATCTTCCACCCCTTCCTCAACGACGAGGGTGTGAAGCTGATCGGGGTCGAGGCGGCCGGCGACGGCATGGACACCCAGCGCCACGCCGCGGCGATCAACGGCGGGCGTCCCGGCGTCCTGCACGGCAACCTGACCTATCTGCTGCAGGACGACCAAGGCCAGATTACCGAGGCCCATTCGATCTCGGCCGGCCTGGACTATCCCGGCATCGGACCGGAGCACTCCTGGCTGCACGACGTGGGCCGGGCGACCTACCAGACCGCTACCGACGCGGAGTCGCTGGACGCGTTCATGCTGCTGTCCAAGCTGGAGGGCATCCTGCCGGCCATCGAGTCGGCGCACGCCCTGGCCCGCATCGGCGAGATCGCTCGCGACGTCGGCAAGGGCGGCGTCGTGGTGCTGAACCTCTCCGGCCGCGGCGACAAGGACGTGAACACGGTGGCCGCGCACCTTGGCCGTCAGATCTAGGGGACGCCGGATTTGACCCAAGCCCGTATCGACGCCCGCTTCGCGGCCTTGAAGGCCGAGGGGCGCGCCGCCTTCGTGCCCTATGTCATGGCCGGCGATCCCGACGCCGCGACCGCGCTGGCCATCCTGAAAGGCCTGCCCGAGGCTGGCGCCGACCTGATCGAGGTTGGTTTCCCCTTCTCCGATCCCATGGCCGAGGGGCCGCCGATCCAGCGCGCCGCGCAACGGGCGCTGGCCAAGGGCATGACGCTCAAAGGCACGCTGGCGCTGATCGCAGCCTTCCGCGAGGCCGACCAGACCACCCCCGTGATTCTCATGGGCTACATGAACCCGCTGGTGACCTGGGGCTTCCAGGCGTTCGCCCGCGACGCCGCCGTCGCCGGCGTGGACGGGATGATCGTGGTCGATTGCCCGCCGGAAGAGGCCGATCCGCTGGCCGACGCGCTGGAAGCCAACGGGATGGCGCTGATCTTCCTGACCACGCCGACCACCGACGACAAGCGCCTGCCCACGGTGATCCGCCGGGCGTCGGGGTTCGTCTACTACGTCTCGGTCGCCGGGGTGACGGGCGTGAAGGAGGCGGACGCCGCCGCCGTCGCGCCGAACGTCGAGCGGATCCGCAAGGCGTCGGGTCTTCCGGTCGCCGTCGGCTTCGGAATCAAGACACCGGAGCGCGCGGCAGCTATAGCCCAGGTCGCCGATGCGGTGGTCGTCGGCTCCGCCCTTGTGGACGAAGTGGCCGAAGCAGTGGAATTGAACGAAGACGTGACCCGGCGAGTTCTTTCCAAAGTCGATTCTCTAGCTAAGGCTGTGCGCTTCGCGCGTCGGGGCCTTACGGCGGTCTGAAAACCATGGCGATGGCTGAACAGCGTAACGATAAACCCGGTCGCCCGACCGCAGAACGGCGTCGAGGCTGGCTTTCCCGGATCGCGCCTGGCGTCCGTGGCCTGACCAAGAAGGACACGCCCGAGAACCTCTGGGTCAAGGATCCGGACTCCGGCGAGATGCTGTACCGGCCCGATCTCGAGGCGGCCATGTGGGTCACGCCCTCGGGCAACCACATGCGGATCGGCTCGAAGCTGCGGCTGGACTACACCTTCGACGACGCCAAGTACGAGCGGATCTCGACGCCGATCGTCGCCGACGACCCGCTGAACTTTCCGGACGACAAGCCGTACCCCGAGCGCCTGAAGGCGGCCCGCAAGGCCACCGGCGAGCAGGACTCCATGGCGGTTGGCTACGGCCACATCATGGGCCAGCCGGCGATGGTGATCGTCCAGGACTTCACCTTCATGGGCGGCTCGCTGGGCATGGCCGCTGGCGAGACCTTCGTGAAGGCGGCCAAGGAAGCCGTGAAGCGCGAAGTGCCGCTGGTGATCTTCACCGCCTCGGGCGGCGCGCGCATGCAGGAGGGCACGCTGTCCCTGATGCAGATGGCGCGGACCACCCTGGCGCTGAACGAGGTGAAGGCCGCGGGCCTGCCCTACATCGTCGTGCTGACCGACCCGACGACCGGCGGCGTCACCGCCTCCTACGCCATGCTGGGCGATGTCCACCTGGCCGAACCCAACGCCACCATCGGCTTCTCGGGCCGGCGGGTGATCGAGCAGACCATCCGCGAAACCCTGCCGCCCGGCTTCCAGCGCTCCGAGTTCCTGGTGGAGCACGGCATGGTCGATCAGGTCGTTAAGCGCGCCGATCTTCCGGAAAAGCTGAGTTCAATCCTGAAGACCCTTATGATGAGGCGTGAGCGCGTTTCCTCCGCCGCCTGATCTGGTCCAGCCAGACCCCGGACACGACCCGATCCGCGCCTCCGACGCGGTGATCCAGCGGCTGCGCGCCAATCATCCGACCTTGATCGACCTGACCACCGGCCGGGTCGAGCGGCTGCTGGCGGCGCTCGGCAATCCCGACAAGAAGCTGCCGCCGGTGATCCATGTGGCGGGCACCAACGGCAAGGGCTCGACCGTCGCTTACCTGCGCGCGATCGCCGAGGCGGCGGGCCTTCGGGTTCACACCCTGACCTCGCCGCACCTGGTCCGCTTCGCCGAGCGGATCCGGCTGGCGGGCAAGCTGATCACCGACGCGCAGCTCACCGACCTCACCAACCGGCTGACCGTGGCCAACGACGGCCAGGACATCAGCTTCTTCGAGATCACCACGGTCCTGGCGTTCCTGGCCTTCGCCGAGACGCCGGCCGATCTCTGCATCGTCGAAGTGGGCCTAGGGGGCCGGTTCGACGCCACCAATATCTTCGACGCCCCGGCGGTCAGCGTGATCACGCCGGTCGACTACGACCATGTGGAACTGCTTGGTCCGGGCCTGTCCAAGATCGCCTGGGAGAAGGCCGGGATCATCAAGCACGGCCGCCCGGTGATCGTGGCCCGCCAGCCCGACGAGGCGCTGGAGATGATCGAGCGCGAGGCCGACGACCGCATGGCGCCCATGCTGCTGATGGGCCGCGACTTCGATGCGTGGGAGGAGCGCGGCCGGCTGTTGGTGCAGATGCCCGATCGCCTGCTGGACCTCCCTGCGCCCAGCCTGTTCGGCGGCTATCAGTTTTCGAACGCCGGCGTCGCCGTGGCGGCGGCCCTGACCTTTAACCGCGAACTGTCGGACGAGGACCTGGGCCGAGGGATCACCTCCACCGTCTGGCCCGCCCGCATGCAGCGTCTGACCGCCGGCCCGCTGGCCGAGTTGGCCAAGGCGCGCGGCGCCGACCTCTGGCTGGACGGCGGCCACAATCCGCACGCCGGCCGGGCCCTGGCCGAGGCGGCCTCGCGCCTGATCGACCGCGATCCGCGCCCGCTGGTGCTGGTCACCGGCATGTTCGCGCGAAAGGACGCCGAGGGCTTCTTCCGCCCCTTCGCCGAGATGCGACCCCGGGTGATCACCACCAACTTCGACAGCCCGATCGCCGCCAGCACGGACGAGCTGGTCGACGCCGCGATCCGCGCCGGCCTGTCGCCCGAGACCTCGTCCAACGTCTCCGACGCGGTCGCCCGCGCCCTGGAAACCGACGGCCCGGCGCCCCATGTCCTGATCTGCGGCGGCCTGCACTTCGCCGGCGAAGTGCTGGCGATGAGCCCTGAGACCTGGCCCACCTGATGTTTGGAAAACGCACCTGGCGCCTGGCGCTGCCGATCCCGTGGCTGGCCACCCTGGCCGTGGCCTTGGTGGTGCTGCTGGTCCTGATCCATTTCTACGGACGCGGCCCCACGGTGATGTTCGGCTGGCTCATCGGCTGGCTGCTCGCCAGCCGGATCGTGAACTGGGTGGTCGGCCGGCGGAAGCTGAAGCGGGACTGACCACACAGGTGCTCCCCCTTTGGGGGAGCTGCCAGCGAAGCTGGCTGAGGGGGCTGCCGCCCACGGCGCAAGCCGGGGATGAAGCCCCCTCCCCATCGGCGCGTGCGCCGATGGACCTCCCCCGAAGGGGAGGACCTACGATTTCAGGCCGCGACGCCGGCTTCGGCGAGCCATTCCAGGATCTTCTGCTTGGGCATGGCGCCGACCTTCATCGAGGCCATCTGGCCGCCCTTGAACAGCATCATGGTCGGGATGCCGCGCACGCCGTAGCGCGAGGGGGTAGTCGGGCTTTGCTCGATATCCAGCTTGGCGATCGTCACCTTGCCGGCCAGCTCTTCGGAGAGCTGCTCCAGGGCGGGGGCGATCTGCTTGCACGGGCCGCACCATTCGGCCCAGAAGTCGACCAGAACGGGGGTCTCGGACCCCAGAACGTCGACCTGGAAGCTGTCGTCGGTGACCTTGACGGTGCTCATCTGAAAACTCCTGTGGCGCATCGGAAATGCCGACGCCGCCTCTTAGCTCCGCGATGTAAGCGGCCCCTGACCCTGTATCAACCGTCACGGCGGAGGTCGGCAAGGGTTTGAACCACGAGGTTTTCTGGAACCGGCATCAGCTTCGGGCCATCCGTCCAGACGATCGCCGCCTCGATACGGTGGTTGGGGAAAATGTCGGCCAGCACCGCGCAGTAGAGCGCCATCTGTCGCAGGTAGGCCGGATCGGCCGCCTCGATCGCGTCGGGGGAAGGTCGGTTGGTCTTGAAGTCCACCACCAGCACCCGGTCCGGCAGCACCACCAGCCGGTCGATGCGGCCCGAGATCCGGAGGCCCGGCGGCAGCGCGGCGGCGGTCCCGGCCACGGCGATCTCGCCGCGCGAGCCCGCCCCGAACACTTCGGCGAAGCGGGCGTCGTTCAGCACCGACAGCGCCGCCTCGGCCATTTCGGCGCGCTGGGCCTCGGTCAGGTCGGCTTCGCGGGCCAGCAAGGCCGCCGCACCCGCCGCGCGCTCGGCGGCCGGCAGGTCGGGTAGCAGTTGCAACAGCCGGTGGATCAGGTCCCCGCGGCGGAACCGCCCCAACCCCTGCGCGGCCGCCAGCGGAGACGGTGCGGGCACGGCGGCCCCTTCGCCCAGATCCGACGGCGAGGCGTAGCGCGCATAGGCCTCGGGCGGGGCCACGGCGGCCGCCCAGGCGGGAAGTGACGCGGCGGCGACGCTCGTGGCGGCCTGGGCGCCCAGGGCCTTCGGATCCGGCCCGAAGCGGTCGAACTGCATCTCGCCGCTCGCCACCGTGCGCACGTCGCCGGCGATGTCGGCATGGCCCAGGGCGCCGCGGATCGCACCCCACCAGCCGCGCAGCTTGGCCTGGTCGGTGCGCTCGGCCACCCGGCCGCACAGCACCAGGCGGTCGCGCGCGCGGGTCAGGGCCACATAAAGCAGGCGATAGGTCTCGGCCTCCTCGCGGGCGGCCTTCTCCTCGCGCGCCGCCGCCGTGGCCGCGCAGTCGCGCGCCGACGACGCGCACCACAGGAAACCATCCTTGGCCTTGAGCAACGGCGAGCCGCGCGCGGTCTGGGTCAGCGTCGTCTCGGGCAGGAAGACGATGGGCGCCTCCAGGCCCTTGGCGCCGTGGGCGGTCATCACGCGGACCTCGCCGCGGTCGGCGTCCATCTCGCGCTTCACGGTGATGTCCAGGCCGGCCAGTTCGGCGGCCAGGGCTTCCAGGTCGTGGACGCCGCGCGCCTCGGCGGCCAGCACCTGGTTCAGGAATTCGTCCAGGGCGTCCTCGGCCTCCGACCCCAGCCGGCGCAACAGCCGCTGGCGCATGGAGCGGCCCTCGCCGTCGATAACGCCCAGCAGGCGCGAATAGAGCTCGAAGGGCTGTCGAAGCTTCGATTCCGCCAGGGCGTGGGCCAGGAAGCCGCACGCGTGGGTCCAGTCCGGCCGCTCGTCCGCGCGCCGCTGCAGGCGGGTCCACAACAGCTCCTTCCCCCGCCCGTGCGCCAGGTCGTAGAGGCTGTCGTCGCTCAGGCCGCAGAACGGGCTTTTGAGCAGGGCGGCCAAGGTCAGTTCGTCGGTCGGGAACAGCAGGAACCGGGCCAGGGCGACCAGGTCGTCGAAGACGATGTGCTCGCTCAGCGCCAGCCGGTCGGCGCCCGCCACGGGGATCCCGGCATGTTTCAGCGCCCGCAGGATCTCCTCGAACAGCGCCCGGCGGCGGCGAACCAGGATCAACACGTCGCCGGCGTGGGCAGGACGGAACTTGCGCGTGTCCTTGTCGTAGACCGCGTCGCCGCGCGCGATCAGGTCACCGATCTCGCCCGCGATCCGGCGAGCCAGCCGCCGGTTGGCGCTATCCTCGGCCTCCGCGTCCAGCGGCGCGTCCCAGGCCTCGCGGTCCTCGCCTTTGCGGTCCACCTCCAGCGGCCAGATATCGACGCAGCCGGGGTGGTCGCGCCGCACGTCGGCCGGCCGGTGCTCGACCTTTTCGTAGGTCACGCGCGGCTGGATCGCCTGGGTCAGATCCGGCGGGGTGAAGACCGCGTCGACGAACTGCAGCACCTGCGGCGTCGAGCGCCACGAGGTCAGCAGGTCCACCCGCTCCAGCCGGAATCCCGCGCCGGTCGCCCGGTCGCGGTGGAACTCGAACTTCTGCAGCAACTGTTCCGGCTGGGCGCCCTGGAACGAATAGATCGACTGCTTTTCGTCGCCGACCACGAACAGCTGCCGCATCCGCCGCTCGCCGCCCACCCCGGCGCCGGCGAAGAACTCCTCCGACAGTGAGTCGACGATCTTCCACTGGTCCGGCGCGGTGTCCTGGGCCTCGTCCAGCAGGATGTGGTCGATGCCGCCGTCCAGCTTGTAGAGCACCCAGGCCGCCGCTGGCCGGTCGCGCAGCAGGTGGCAGGCCTTCTCGATCAGGTCGGCGAAGTCGAGCGCGCCGACAGCGGTCTTCTCGATGGCGTAGGCCTGGAGGTAGGCGTTGGCGAGTGTCAGGGCATAGACCGTGTCCTGGGCGATCTGGGCGGCGCGCACCCGCAGGCGGGCCTCGTGCAGCCGGGCCTGTTCCGCCAGGAGCTGGACCCGCAACCCCTCATGCGCCTTCAGGCCGCTGGTCTTGCCGACCCATTTGACCCCGTCGCCCTCGCCCCGCTCGGTGAACAGCACGGCCAGCGCCTGCTCGAACGTCGCGCCGGGATCGGTGGCGACGACGGACATCTGGGCGGCGCACTTCTGGTCGGTGACCCCGCCCAGGCGCAGCACGTCCGAGGCTCCGCGCCATAGCTCGCGATCCATCCGCGCCATGGCCTCGGCGGCCAGGCTTTCGGGGTCGGACCCGCGCGGCACGTCCACCGCGCGCCAGACCCAGGCCACCGCGCCGTCCAGGCCGCCTTCACGCGTCAGGAAAGTCGACAGCGCGCTCCGCCGGGCCTCGAAGTCGGCGAACATCGCCTGGAAGCTCTGGAAATCGAGCGCCACCGAGAACCGCGCATAGGCGTCGGCCACCGCGTCGGCCGCGGCGATCGCATGGCGCGCCACCAGCTTGCGCGCGGCCTGGGCCACGGCGGCGGAGGCCGGATCGTCCATGACCCGGAAGCCCGGCGAGATGCCGGCTTCCAGCGGGAAGCGCCGCAGCAGCTTCTCGCAGAAGGCGTGGATGGTCTGGATCTTCAGCCCGCCCGGCGTCTCCAGGGCGCGGGCGAACAGGCTTCGGGCCTTGGACAGGTCGTCGAACGGCCGATCCTGCAGGTCATTGAGCTTTCCCGCCAGCACGGCGTCCGGCAGCACCGACCACTCGCCCAGCACCTGGAACAGGCGGCGCTGCATCTCGGCGGCGGCGGCCTTGGTGTAGGTGACGCAGAGGATGGTCTCGGGCTCCGCGCCGGCCAGCAGCAGACGCGCCACCCGGTCGATCAGGGTCTTGGTCTTGCCCGAGCCGGCGTTGGCGGTGACGAAGGCCGACAGACCGGGGTCGGCGGCGATCCGCTGCGGATCCAGCGCGCGGGCGATCAGGTCGAGGCTCATTCCTCGCCCTCCTCGCCGCTGGTGGACCATTCGAACACCCGCGCCAGATGGTCGTAGTCGCTCATCCGCGCCTTCACAAACTGCGGCGCGACGCGGGAGAGATAGGGCTGGGCCGGGTCGTCGAACCGCTCCACCAGCTTGTGCAGGCCCTCAAGCGCGCGGGCGGCGGCCTCGGCGCTCTCGTCGCCGGCGGTGGCGCGGGTCTCCACCTTGCCGGCGGGCTTGCGGCCGGTGATCTCCAGATAGGTCAGGTCGCCAGGCTTGAGGCGACCCAGCTCGGGAAAGCCGCCCGCCTCCAGAATGGCTGCCGTCAGGGTGAGCTGCGGCGAGAAGCCGGTCTTCACCTCCTTCGCCGACGGCGCCTTGCCGGTCTTGTAGTCAAGGATGTGGCCGTGACCGTCGGCGGTGACTTCGATCCGGTCGGCGCGCGCCGTGACGGTGAACGGCCCAGCCGGCCCCTGGATGGTCCGCGTCCCCTTCAACTCGACGGCGATCCGCCGGCCGTCGCGTCGCTCGCGTTCCAGGTCGGCGACCCATTGAGCCGCTTCGACCGCCAGCGCCGCCTCGCGCGCCATGGCCTCGTGCGGCAGTCCGGCCTTCAGCAGCTCCTCAAGATACAGATCCCTGAACGTCGCCGCCGCCTCGTCAGGAAGGTCGCCGGGATAGGTCTCCGCGAAGCGCTCGAACGCCGCGTGGATCGCGGTGCCGCGCGCCCGCGCATCGGCCTGCTCGTCCGGCCGGTCGATGGGATAGAGCCGCAGGATGTCGCGCGCCCACACGGCATAGGGATCGCGGGTCAGGCTCTCGATGCGGGTCACCGCCAGCTCGCGCGGCCGGTGCGCCACGGGCGGGATCGGCGCGGGGCGCTTGATGGGATCGTAGCCGCCCGGCGCGTCCAGGCTCCGCGCCCAGTCCAGCACCTCGGTCCGACCGGGGATGGCCAGGCCCGCGCCCTTGGCCAGGGTCTCCAGCCGCCACAGCCAGCGCGACTTCACCGCCGGCGCGCCCTCGCGGCGCTCGGTGTGCAGCAGGATCACCTCGGGCGCGCAAGCCGCCTGGGCGAAGTCGTGGGCGGCCAGGCCGATGCGGCGTTCGGGCGAGGGCAGGCCCAGCATCTCGCGCATGGGTCGCGACAGGAAGGGATCCAGCGGCGCGCCGCCGGGCCAGACGCCTTCCTCCAGCCCCGCCACCACCAGCCGGTCGGCGCGCACCAGCCGGGCCTCGATGGCGCCCAGGATGCGCAGGCGCGGATGGGTCGCGCCGCCGGAGCGAACGGTCTCGCCGTCCATCAGCCGTTGCAGCAGATCGGCGAACTGGCGCGGGTTGACCAGGGGCAGGGCGTCGCCCTCGCGCACCAGGGCGCCCAGCAGCCGCGCCATGGCCTCGCCGCCGTGTCCGGCCCAGAGGTCGCCGGTGCGCCCGTCCGCGTCCGTCGCCAGCGCCTCCATGGCCGTGGCCGTGCGCCGGGCGGCCAGCGCCGGGCTCTCGGCCTCGTCGGTCCAGGCCAGGCCGGCGACGATGGCCTCCAGCCGCTCGGCCAACGGCGCGGCGTCCCCGGCCTTGGTCTTCAGCTCGTCCCAGGTCTGCGCGCGGGGGCCGCGCAGGGCCTTGGTGGATTCCAGCGCCGCCGGATCGCCCAACTGCGTGAACGGATGTTTCAGCAGGCCCAGCAAGGTCACCGGATCGATCGGGTCCACGGCCGCCCGGGCCACCAGCGACGCCAGCACGCCGCAGCGGCAGCCGGCCAAGCTCTCGCCGGCCGAGGAGTCGGGCACGACGCCCCAGCGCGCCAGCTTGGCGGCCACCCGCCGCGCCAGCACCTGATCCGGCGTCACCAGCGCGGCGGTGCGATCCGGGGTCTCCAGCGCCTCGCGCAGCAGCAGCGCGGTGACCGTGGCGGCCTCGTCCTCGGTGCGGGCGCTGACCAGGGACAGGCCGCTCAGGCCGTCGACGATGGCGTTCGGATCCTCGGCCTTCAGGGTCTCGATCACCTGCAACCAGTCGGCGGTCTCCTCGGCAGGGCGCAGGGCCTCGTTGACGATCCGCCGGCGCCAGCGGCCCGCGCTCTCGGCCCGGATCGAGGCCGGCCACAACGCCACCTCGCGCTTGGCGACCTTGGCCTCGTCCAGCAGCCGCCGCAGCGCGCCCTGCGGGTGCTGCACGTCGACCTTGGCCCAGGCCTTGTCGGCGAGGTCCTGGTCCAGGCCCGGCAACACGACCGCGCCCTTCGGCGCGGCGGCCACGGCGATCAGCAGCGCGCGCGTCGCGGGCGCGGTGCCGGTGGAGCCGGCGGCCACCAGCACGCCCTTGGGCGGTGCGTCGGTCCAATGCTCGGCCAGCCGGCGCAGCAGGCGCACGCGCCGCTCGCTGACATCGGCGACCCCTAGAGCCTTCAGCCGCTGCGGCCACAGCGCCAGGGCCTTCTCCAGAAAGGTGCGCGACACTTCCCAGTGCTCGGCCAGTTCCGCGCCGACCAGGCTGGCCAGCCGGTCGCCGACGTCCACCTCCTCGATCTGCAGACCGTCCAGGAAACCACCCAGGGCGTCGGCCAGCTCCAGCGCCGCGCCGGCGCTGACCAGTCCGCCGGGGATATGCGCCGCCAGTTCGGACACCAGCCGCGTCAGTTCGAAGCGCCGCCTTAAGGGGTCGATGGCGGCGGGCAGGTCCAGGGCCAGGTCGCCGGGCTCGAAGGGCGGCTCGCCGGCCTCCAGGTCGCCCAGCGGCCGCATCTGGGGCGGCAGGACGGCCTTGCCGCCGCTGGCCTTGATGAAGGCGTCGGCCAGCGCGCGCGCGCCGCGCCGCGTGGGGGTCAGCACGACGGCGTCGGCCAGAGCCTCGGGCCCCATCGGCGAGAGCGCGTCGTAGAGGCCTTGCGCCAGGTCTTCCGCGAACGGCCGGTGCGCCGGGATGTTGAACCAGCGCGAGCCCGGCTGCTCGAAGAAAGCGGTCATGGGGCGAGGATTTCCCCCAGGACTTCGAACTCTGCGGCGTCGCGCGCGGCCGGATCACCGACGTGCATCCAGAAGCCGTCCATCGGCGTCCCGTACAGGCGGCCCGCTGCCTGCAGCCGGTGCCAGGTGGGGATGATCGAGAAGGCCCCCTCGGGCTCCCCGTCCAGCACGTCAGGTTTGAGGATCGCGAAGCCAACATTGGCGAACGGCGTCGGTGGCGTCGCCGCCGTGGAGTGCGTGAGCCGACCGGCCTCGTCGCGGAAGAAACCCTGGGGCCCCTCGAAGCCGATCCCCTGGCCGCGCTTCACCAGAAGCAGCAGGATGTCCATGGCCGCCGGGTCCCAGGCGCTCTTCAACGCCTCCAAGGCAGGGGTCTCACCCTCCACCCACAGAGAGTCGATGTTGGCGACAAAGATGGGATCTCGTCCCAGCTTATCCGCGGCGTGCTTGATGCCGCCGCCTGAGTCCAACAGGCCGGCCCGCTCATCCGAGATCAAGATTTCCATATCGTCGCGCTGAGCGAGGTGAGCCTCAATCTGGTCGGCGAAGTGATGCACGTTGACCACGGCGCGCTCGACGCCCGCATCCGCGAGCCGATACAGAACGCGGTCGATCAGGGCGATGCCGGCCACGGGCACCAGGGCTTTGGGCATGGTGTCGGTCAGCGGCCGCATGCGGCTGCCGATCCCGGCGGCCAGCACCATCGCCGTCTTGGGGCCGATGCTCACGCCCGGTGCTCCGGCGGCACGTGCCGGTCGAACCATGTCTTGAGGCCGGCCATCGCCGGGTCGGTCAGGTTGCGCTCCAGGTAGCGCCAGGTACGCGGCATGAACTGCTTGTACTGCGGCCGGCCCAGCAGGGTCTGGCGGGCGAACACCCGGCCCAGGATCCGGGCGGCGTTGGACGCCGCCAGGGCGCGGTACTCGGCCAGGAACGCCGCGCGGTCCAGGCGGGGGCTGGCGGCGAGGAATCGCTCCAGCATGGCGGCCTCCAGCTCGGGCGAGACGTCGCGGCGGGCGTCCTGCAGCAGGTGCAGCAGGTCCCAGCTCGGGTGCGCCTTCAGGGCGTCCTGGAAGTCCACCATGCCCACGCGCGCCACCCCCGTCCGCTCCGGCAACCAGAGCAGGTTCTGGGCATGGTAGTCGCGGTGTGTGAACACTGACGCCCCGGCCTCGCCGGCCACCCACACAGGCGCCCACAGCGCGTCCCACTCGGCGACGGCCTCGTCGTCGAACGCCGCCAGGCCCGCGAACGTCGGCCAGAAGTCCAGAAAGGTGTCGGTGGCGATCTTCAGCGCCAGGGTGTCGTAGCTGAGCAGCGGCCAGGTGACCTCGCCGGCGCGCAGCAAGGCCGGCGGCGGGTCGGCCTGCATCACCACCTGGGCGTCCACGGCGGCCTCGTACAGCGGCGTCTCGGGCGCGCCGCGCTCGATTAGGGTGGCATAGAGCCCGTCGCCCAGGTCCTCCAGCACGGCCAGGCCGTCGTCGATGTCGTGGGCCAGGATATCGGGCGCCGAGAGGCCGTGGTCGCGCAGCCAGCCGGCGGTGGCGACGAAGGCGGCGACCGAGCCGGCCGCCAGGCGCGCGGCGGCGTTGTAGCCCAGGCTCACGCGTTCGGCCGCGGTCGCACCGGGCGGACAGACGACGCTCTCCACGGCCGGCGGCTGGTCCATGAAGATGAAGTGCGTCCCGTCGGCGCGGTGCAGCCGCTCGTACTGGCGTGTCGAGGCGTCGCCGGACAGCAGCTCGCGGCGCGCGTCGGCGAAGCCGGCGTCGCGGAGGAAGTGCGCCTTCAAGGCCTCACGCTCAGAACTCAAGTCCACGTCCTTTCCAGGCGCCGTGCGGGGTCAGCCGCGCGCGCCGCCCCCCGGCGTCGTTCTCGGCCAGTTCGATCTCTACATCGAGTCGGTCGGCGGGCAGGTTCCCCTCCAGCCGCTCCGGCCATTCGATCACGGCTGCCCCGGTGTCCAACGCCTCGTCCAGGCCGATCTCATAGGCCTCGTCGGGATCGGTCAGCCGATAGAGGTCGAAGTGGGCGACCGACAGACGCACGCCCTCGTAGAACTGGACGAGCGTGAAGGTGGGCGACGGTACGTCCTCGTCGGGCGTGGTCAGCGCCCGCACCAGGGCCCGCGCGAGGGTCGATTTGCCCGCGCCCAGCGGACCGTAAAGGCACACCGCCTCGCCGGTCCGCAGGACGGCGGCGATGGATGCGCCCAGCCGCGCCGTGGCCGCCTCGTCGGGCAGGATCATGCGAAGATCCGATCCGGGTCGGCGGCCAGACCATGCTCGACATGGGCCTTCAGCCGCGCCGTCACCTCGATCGGATCGCCGTCCAGCGCCACGGCGGGGATCGGCCGACCGATGGTCAGGTGGAATTCGCGACCCTGCTTGTTCAGCAGCTCGTGGAAGAGGGTGATGTCGCGCAGTTCGCCCGAGAAGCCGTGGAAGAAGTGGAACAGCGTCGACCATGGCCCCTCCACCTGGATCGGCAGGACGGGCGCCTCGTACTTCCGCGCGATGGAGACCGCCGAGGGCATCCAGTCGGACTCGGCCAGCCGCCCGTCGGGCTGGCGCCGCGCCAGCTTGCCGGCCGGGAAGATCACCAGGCAGCGCTCGGCCTCCAGCGCCTCGCGGGTGAGGGTCAGGGTGTTGCGGGTCTTCTCGCGGGTGCGCTTGGCCTCCACCCATTCGACCGGGATCAGGATCTCGTCGAAGCGCGGCGAGACCCGGTGGGCGTCGGCGTTGGCGTAGAAGCAGATGTCCTGGCGGATGGCCTTCAGCGCGTCGAACACCGCGATGCCGTCGGCGATGCCGGTGGGGTGGTTGCAGATCACCACGAGGCGGCCCGTGGTCGGGACGCGGTCAAGGCCCGTCACGGCGACCTTCAGCGAAAGCAGCTCGGAGATATGGTCCAGCGCGGCGCGGCCGGGCAGGGAGGCGATGGCGTCGGCCATCCGCCGGGCCTTGGCGTAGTCCAGCAGGGCGTAGAGCAGCGGCCGCGTCACGGGCCAGAGCGGGCTGGCGGCCAGCTTCGGCGCTCGCTCGGCGATCAGCCTGTCGACGATGTGGTCATGCCGGCCCGGTCTGGCGACCGCGCCGGCCGGAGTGGCGAGCGTCATGACAGAAAGATGACCTGCTGCGCGTGGGTGGGGCAAGCTGTGCGAGCCCACCGCCGTGCTCAGCCTTACGACCTCAACCGCGCGATCAGCGCCGCCGTGGACGGATCGTGCGCGCCGGCGGGGCCGCCCTCCAGCTCGCCCAGGACACGGGTCGCCAGGGACTTGCCCAGCTCCACGCCCCACTGGTCGAAGCTGTTGATCCCCCACAGCACCCCCTCGACGAAGGTCTTGTGCTCATAGAGGGCCACCAGGGCGCCCATCCGCTCGGGATCCAGGCGGTCCAGCAGGATGAAGCTGGTGGGCCGGTTGCCGGGGAACGTGCGCTGGGGCGCCAGGGCGTCGATCTCGGCCGGCGTGCGGCCGGCGGCGGTTAGTTCGGCCCGGACGTCGACCTCGGTGCGCCCGACCATCAGCGCCTCGGCCTGGGCGATGGCGTTGGCCAGCAGCTTGGTCTGGGCGGTTGGATCGCCCTCCGCGCCCTCGCGGACCGCCAGGATGTCCACCGGGACGATGTCCACCCCCTGGTGCAGGAGCTGGAAGAAGGCGTGCTGGCCGTTGGTGCCAGCGTCGCCGAACACGCTGGTGGCCGTGGCGTGTGGCGCGGGCTGGCCCTGCGCCGTCACCCGCTTGCCGTTCGATTCCATCTCCAGCTGCTGCAGGAAGGCCGCGAACAGGCGCAGGCGCTGGGCGTAGGGGACCACGGCGCGGATCGGGCGATCCAGGCCGTTGCGATTGAACATGTGCGCCAGCGCCAGCAACACCGGGGCGTTGGCGGTCAGGGGCGCCGTCTCGAAGTGCTCGTCCATCGCCCGCGCGCCGGCCAGCATCCGGGCGAAGGCGTCGTAGCCCAGCGCCACCGCGCAGGAGAGTCCCACCGACGACCAGATCGAATAGCGGCCGCCGACCCAGTCCCAGAAGCCGAACACCTGGTCGGCCGGGACGCCGAACGCCTGGGCCTTTTCCGGGGCGGCGGAGACGGCCACGAGATGGCTGTCCGAGGCGACGCCCAGACTGGCGCGCAGCCACGCCCGCGCGGCCTCGGCGTTGGTCAGGGTCTCCAGCGTGGTGAAGGTCTTTGAGACGGTGACGATCATCGTCTCGGCGGGGTCCAGGCCAGTCAGGGCCTGGGCCAGTTCGGCCGGGTCGACGTTGGCGACGAACCGCAGCTCGATCTGCGGGTCCAGCGGCTTCAGCGCTTCCCAGATCAGTCGCGGACCCAGGTCGGAGCCGCCGATGCCGATGTGGACGATGGCGCGGAACGGCTTGCCCGTGGCGCCGGTCTTGGCCCCCGAGCGCACGGCCTCGGCGAAGGCGGCCATGCCGGCGCGGGTGGTCTCGACATCGGCCGACACCGGGACGCCATCGGCGCGGAAGTCAGACCCCTGCGGCGCGCGCAAGGCCATGTGAAGGGCCGGGCGGCCCTCCGAAGCATTGACGATCTCGCCGGCGAACAGCCGGCTCCGCGCCGCCTCGATGTCGGACGCCTTGGCCAGGTCCAGCATCGTGGCCAGATCGGCCAGCGACCAGGGCTGTTTGGAGAGGTCGATCTCCAGTCCGGCGGCCGAGATTCCCAGGCGGGTCAGGCGGTCAGGCTCGGCGGCGAACAGGCCGTCGATGCGCCGCTCGCGCGCGGCCTCACCGGCCTTCGAAAGGGCCGCCCAGGCGGCGTCGGACTTGGACAATCGGACCTCTTTAGCCGGCGGAGCCGTACTTCACGCTGCAGCCATAGGGCTGGGTTGCGGCCTGGGCCACGGCGCGGCCGGCCTTCACGTCGGCGAGCGCGGCGGTGACGTAGTTCTTGGCGCCCTTCAGGCTATCGGGATCCGATGACGCCTTGTCGTCGATGCCGCCCATGTAGACCAGCTTGCCGGTCTTATCGACGATGTACATGTGCGGGGTTGTCTTGGCCTCGTACGCGCGGCCGACGGTCCCCTTGGGATCTAGCAGCACGTCGGTGGAGGCGGCCTTCTCCTCGGCCTTCCACTGCCGGGCCTGCGGACCGGTCAGGTAGCCTTGCATGCCGGGCGCCGACGAGATCAGCGTCAGCCACACGACGCCGTCCTTGGTCGCCCGGGTCTGCAGGCCCTGCATGTTGCCCGAGTTGTAGTGCTTCTGGACGTAGGGGCAGCCGTTGTTGGTCCATTCCAGGACCACGGTCTTGCCCTTGAATTCCGAGAGCGAGCGGGTCTTGCCCGACGCGTCGACCGCCTGGAAAGCCGGGGCGGGCTGGCCCAGCACCGGCGCGGCGAACGCGGGGGCGGCGATCGCGCTGGCGGCAGCTAGAGCAACAAGGAAGCGGGTCATCGGTGCGGCTCCTTCGGGGGAAAGGGTCAGCTGGTCTTGCCGGCGGCGTCCAGGGCCTTGACCACGACGCCTTCGGTCAGGATGGAGGGCAGGATAGCCGGATCGCCGCCCTTCGCGCCATACACGAGGTAGAGCGGCACGCCGGCCCGGCCGAATCTGGCCAGTTCGGCGGCGATGGCGCCGTCGCGCTTGGTCCAGTCCGCCTTGAGGTAGACAGCGTTGTTGCGCTTCAGCGCCTCGGAGACGGCGGTGGTGGACAGCGCGACCCGGTCGTTGACCTGGCAGCTCACGCACCAGGCGGCGGTGTAGTTGACCAGCACCGGGCGGCCTTCCGCCTGTAGCGCCGCGAGGCGGGCGGGCGTGTAGGCCTCGTCCTCCAGCTTGGCGGCGCCGGAGGCCTCGGTGGCGACGGAATAGGCCGGCCACAGCGCCCCGCCGCCGATGGCGACGGCGCCTAGGATGCTGGCCAGCGCGGCCAGCACGACCGGTCGCCCGCCCATCACCGCGCGGCGCTGCACGATGCCGTAGATCCAGGCGGCCAGCGCCAGGATCACCGCGGCGCCCAGGATGCGCGGCACGGCGTCCGAGCCCACCTGCACCGTCAGCACCCAGACCAGCCAGGCGACGGCGGCGTACATCGGGAAGGCCAGCAGCTTCTTGAAGCCGTCCATCCACGGGCCGGGCCTCGGGAGGCGGGCCAGCAGGCCGGGCACGAAGGCCACGGCGACGAAGGGCAGGGCGAAGCCGATGCCCAGCGCCAGGAACACCACCAGGGCGGCGGCCGGCGGTTGGGTCAGCGCCCAGCCCAGGGCCGGTCCCATGAACGGCGCGGTGCAGGGCGCGGCGACCACCACGGCCAGCACGCCGGTGAAGAACGAGCCGCTGAGGCCAGGCTTGGTCGCCAGGCCCGAGCCCACGCCCTGCAGCGACGTCCCGACCTCGAACAGGCCCGACAGGTTCAGCGCCACCAGCAGCATCAGCAGCGCGAGGCCCGCCACGACGGCGGGGTCCTGGAGCTGGAAGCCCCACCCCAGCTGGTCGCCGGCCGAGCGCAGCGCGATCAGCACCGCCGCCAACCCGAGGAAGGTCACCAGCACGCCGACGCCGAACGCTAGGCCCTGCTTGCGCGCCTCAGCCTGCTCGCCGGCGTGTCCCGCCAGCGACGCGGCCTTCATGGCCAGCACCGGGAAGACGCAGGGCATCAGGTTCAGGATCAGCCCGCCGATCAGGGCGAAGAAGGCGGCCGACGCCAAGCCCAGATTCGCGGCCCCGGCCGGCGCGGCCAGCTTCACCGGCGGCGGACCCAGGCCCGAGGCGGTGGCGGGTAGCGGACCCGGCGTGGCGGCGACCTCATAGGCCTTGCCGCCGATGGCCAACACGCCGGCCAGTTCCTTGGGCGGGTTCGGCGACTGGAAATCGTAGCCGGGGGCGATCGACAGCGTCAGGCCCTCGGGGCCGCGCTCGATGGCCTGGGGCTTGGCGTGGTCGATGACCGTGCCGGCGAACGGGAAGAAATAGGCGCCGGCCATGTCCGCGCCCTTCAGCGCCGCGCCGGTGATCGCCAGCTTGACGACCTCGCCCTGTTTCTCGAAGGCGCCGGTCAGGCCCGCGGGCTTGGGCGCGTCGGCCAGGGTCTTGTCGATGATCGCGCCCCACTTGGGGTCGGCGGGCGCGGGTCCGTCCGTCACCGGCAGGGACAGCGTCAGCACAGCGTCCTCGGGCACGCAGATGTCGGCGCAGACCAGGAAGGCGGCGGCGGCCTTCAGCGTGACCGTCTGGCCGGGCTTGGCGTTGGCGGGCGCGGTCAGCGTCACCGGCAGCAGCACCTCGTCCTCGTAGCCGTAGTTGGTCAGCGGGCCGACCGGCAGGCGGTGGGGGGTGGGCCAGGTGAAGTCGGACGCGGTCCAACCGGGCGGCAGGGTCCAGACGACCTTGGTGGCCTCGCCGCTGTCGCCGGCGTTGCGCCAATAGGTGTGCCAGCCCTTCTGGATCTTCTGGCGCAGCGCCACGTGGATCGTCTGGCCGGGCGCGACGCCTTGCGCGGCGGGGACCAGCTCGGCCGTCAGGTGGCCGGTGTTGACCGGCTGGGCCAGCGCCATGCCCGGAAGGAGGAGGGCGACGATCGCGCCCAGCAGAAACCGCATCATGACCTCAAGCTGCGCCAGCCGTGTGGGCGCTATATGGCGCGGCTGTGTCCGTAGCGCAAAGCGGGCTCGACTCAGGGCCTTCGCGGGCCATGATCGACGAATCGCGTTTTCCGCTCACCAGGAGTTCCGCCGCGTGCCCGCTTCCTTCGACGATATCGATATCGGCCAGGTGGTCTCCCTGGGCGCGGCGGGTGTGGATGGGGCCGCGCTGGACACCTTCATCGCCGCGTTCACGCCGGGCTGGACGGCCGACCGTGGGGCGCCCGACGCCATGGTCTATGCGATCTGGGCCCGGCTGGACGCGATGGCCGCCACCGACTGGCCGCAGACTAAACGCCTGGGCGTCGATGCGCTGCGCTGGATGCGCAATCCGCCGGTGGGCGAGCTGCTGCGCGGCCGGATGACAGTGATGGCCAAGGATCCGGTGGGCGAGGGCAAGGGCATCGTCATCGCCCAGCACGACCTGCTGGATGAGGCGGGACGGCTGGTGTTCAGCTGCCTGACCCGGAGCGTTTTTCAACGCTGAGCCCTAGTTGCTTCCCCGTTGGGGGAGCTGTCGGCGAATGCCGATTGAGAGGGCTTCCACTCAGAACGTAGGGATGACCCCAAGCCCAGAATCGGAAAGGGGCCCCACCTTTTGAGTGGAAGCCCCCTCCGTCGCCTACGGCGACAGCTCCCCCAACGGGGGAGGAATTTAGTCTCCAGCTCTTACGCGTTCGCCGCTTGCGGCTGCTCCGCCGCCGCCTTGGTGAGCGCCAGGGCGATCATGCGGTCCCAGCCGACCAGGCTGTGCATGTGGGCGTAGATCTGGCCCAGGGCGCCGTTGTCGCGCAGTTCGACGAACTTGGCGGCCGGCAGGGCGTTCAGCTTCTCTTCCGAGACGCCGAAATACTCGGCGATCTTCTGGACTTCGCCGGCGGTGCCGTCGGGGTTGGCCGGGGTGAAGGTGGCTTCCTTCATCTCGAACAGGTCCAGGTCCTTCAGGATCTGGGTGAAGCTGACCGTGCGCTGACGCTCGACCTCGAAGTTGTTGCAGAATTCGATGCAGTTCTTCGTGTACTCGGTCGGCTCGCCGTTGGCCTCGAAGAAGGCCATGTCATAGCCCTTGTCGACGATGAACTCGGCGTTGCGGTCGATGCACAGGACCATCTGGTTGTTCTGCTCGTCGTTGGCGAACACGAACGGATAGCGGCGCACATAGGCCGGGATGTAGATGCCGCTCTCGAACGTGCCGTCGTCCTTGACGAACATGTTCTCGCCCGCGTTCAGGCCCATGACCGCGATCGGCAGCTTTTCGTCGCCGACGAAGATGATCGGGCCGGTCACGGCGGCCAGCGGGAATTCGCCCACGGTCAGCGGAATGGCGTGGCCGACCTTGGCGAAGGCGAACGGGCCGTCCATCCGCTTCACGCCGATCTTGGAGTGCAGCTCCTTCGCCAGCGGCTCGGGCTTCGAGTAGAACAGCACGTTGCCGGAAAGCTGGCCGTTCGGCATTTGGGTCTCGGACATCACAAACCTTCGAATCGTGGAGCGGTGACGCCGGCTGCCGGGTCTCGCGCGCGAAGTCGCCTCCTCTAGCCGATCCCGATACCGGCGGCAAATCCGGTGCGCACGCTTGCGCCCGCGGCGATCAACCCCTTCAATCGGCCCGAACCGCCAAGACCAAGAACATCACCGTCGCCGGGGAGCGCCCATGCCCATCTTCTATCCCGACATTCTCGACCAGGGGACCAAGCCCAAGACCTTCAGCTACGGCGACAAGGACGTGATGCTGTACGGCCTGGGCATCGGCCTGGGCCAGGATCCGATGAACGAGACCGAGCTGCCGTTCGTCTACGAAAAGGGCCTGAAGGTCGTGCCGACCGCCGCCACGGTGCTGGCCTATGGCCGCGGCGAGCCTCTTCCGACCAAGGAGGGTCACCGGCCCAGCGCCCCCAACTTCCTGATGTTGGTGCACGGCGAGCAGAAGGTGGAGCTGCACCGGCCGCTGTCCTCCTCGGGGACCTATACCTCCGAGAGCCGCACCATCGGCGCGTTCGACAAGGGCAAGGACAAGGGCGCTGTGCTGGTCAGCGAGACCATCTGGCGCGACGACAAGGGCGAAAAGGTCGCCACCCTGACCGGCTCCAGCTTCTGCCGCGGCGACGGCGGCTTCGGCGGGCCGTCCGAAGGCGCCCCCGAGCCGCACCCGGTGCCCGAGCGCAAACCGGACATCTCCGTGGACTTCACCACCCGCGAGGACCAGGCGCTGATCTACCGGCTGAACGGCGACCGCAACCCGCTGCACTCCGATCCCGACATCGCCAAGCGGGCCGGCTTCCCGCGCCCGATCCTGCACGGCCTGTGCACCTACGGCATCACCTGCCGCGCCGTGCTCCAGGCGGTCGTGAACTACGACGCCGACAGGATCGCCAGCCACCAGGCCCGATTCTCCGCGCCGGTGTTCCCGGGCGACACCATCACGGTCGACCTCTGGACGGACGGGAACGTGATCTCGTTCGAGGCGCGGGTTAAGGAACGCGGCGTGACCGTCATCAAGAACGGCAAGACCGTTCTTCGAAGCTGAAGCGAGAGCAGAGACTTGATCCGATACCTCCTGACCGCCGCGGCCGTCTGCGCCCTGTCCGCCTGCGCCGGCGCCTCGACGCCGCGCCAGGTTGTGGACGACCCGTCCATGGGGCTGCGCGCCGCCAAGCTGGAGGGCTACTTCGCGGCCAACCCGCTGGACGGGACGCGGGTGCTCGCGCCCCCGCCCACGCCGGACTCGCCGCACGGCAAGGCGGACCGGACCATGTTCGAGGAAACCCGCAAGCTGGAGGGTTCGCCCCGCTGGCAGACCGCCATCGTCGACAACGACCTGTGGGGCGGCGGGGCGCTGAAGCGGTTCTCCTGCGCCATGGGCGTGGATCTGAACGCCAGGACCACGCCGGTGACCTGGAGGATCCTGCACCGGGTCGAGCTTGACGTCCGCACGGTCGGCACGCCGGCCAAGAACGCCTACAACCGCCCCCGCCCGCTGATCGGCAACGACGCGCCGCTGTGTGTGCCGCGCGAGGACTGGATGAAGACCAACTCGTCCTATCCGTCGGGCCATTCCATGACGACCTGGTCCTGGGGCCTGATCCTCACCGAACTGGCGCCGCTCCATGCCGACCAGCTGCTGCAGGTGGGCCGGGAGGGCGGCGAGAGCCGGGTGATCTGCGGCGTGCACTACCTGTCCGACGTCGAAGCCGGCCGGACGATGGGCTCGGCCATGGTCGCGCGCCTGCATTCCGAGCCGGCGTTCGAGACCGACATGGCGGCGGCGCGGCGCGAGATCGCCGCGGCCAGGGGCGCGCCGGCGGGGTGCTCCTAGTCGGCGGCGGCGAAGTGCGCCATCTGGTCGGCATGGGCTTTCACGAAGGCCGGCCGGGCCGTGGCGCGGGCGACATAATCGCCACAGGCGGGATAGTCCGCCAGCCCGTCGAAACGATCCACGAGCCGCAGCACGTCGGCCATGAGGATATCGGCGACCGAGAAGGCGCCGGCCAGCCACTCGCGCTCGGCCAGGACGGCCTCCATGTGCTTGAGCCGAGCCTCGAGGAAGCCGTCGAAGAACTTCCGCATCTGCGTCTCGTCGGTGTCGCCTGAGAACTTGAAGAACGACCAGGGCTGGCTCGCGGCCTCGACGGACGCCAGCGATGCGAACAGCCATTCCTTGGTCGCGTTGCGGCCGAGGCGATCCGCGGGCATCAGATTGTCGCTCAGTTCGCCCAGGTGAAGCAGGATCGCGCCGCTCTCGAAGATCGAGAGCTCGCCGTCGGTCAGCCACGGGACCTGGCCGAAGGGCTGGTGCGCGAAATGCTCGGCGCCCCGATCGCGGAACGGCGTGCTCTCGACGCGGTAGGGCAGGCCGGCCTCCTCCAGCGCCCAGCGGATCCGCAGATCCCGCACATAGCCGCGCGGCATCTCGGGAACCCAGTCGTAGGTGGTGAGGATCAGGTCGTTCATCGGGCGCCTTCCAGGAAACGGGGTAGTTTGTCGAGAAGGCCCGACCAGCCCGCTTCGTGACTGGCGCGCGCGTCGTCGTCGGGCAGTTGTTCGTGGGTCAGGGTCAGTTCGACGCCGCCGTCGAACGGCTCCAGCAGGAACGTGACCAGCGACTTTGGCTCCGGCGTTCCGGGCAGGTCCCAGGTGAACACCAGCCGCTTTTCGGGAACCACCTCTTGGTAAATTCCGGTCGGGTTGTGTTCGGAGCCGTCGAGCAGCCGGAACACGACGCTGAAGCGGCCGCCGGGTCGCACGTCCACGTCGACGCTCAGCGTCGGCCCCGCATCGGGACTCCACCACTGCATCATCAGGTCCGGCTGGGTGATCGCCGCCCAGATCCTGGCGGGCGAGGCGTTGATCCTGCGCACGAGGGTCACGCTCGGAAGGCGGCTTGTCATTGGGCGCCGTCCTCTTCCACGAAGGTGACCAGCCGATCCAGGCTGGACGCCCAGAAGCGCTCGTACCGCTGGAGCCACGCCATGGCCTCTCGCATCGGCTCGACGGAAAGGCTCACCGAGACCGTGCGGCCGGTCTTGGTCCGGGTGATCAGCCCGGCGTCGGACAGGACGTCCAGATGCTTCATCATGCCGGGAAGCTTCAGCGACAGCGGCCGCGCGAGCTCGCTCACCGACAGGCCCGGTTCGTCCTTCAGCCGCAGCAGCAGATGCCGCCGCGTCGGGTCGGCGAGCGCCGAGAACGTGCGATCGATGGCCGAGGCTTGAGACTTCACCATATAGCGAAGTGTCGTTCGCTTCATGGGTGGAGTCAACGACATGCGGGACATGCCCGCCGGCGGCTACGGCCTGCGCGCCACGAACACCACGTGCCTCCGCAGCGGATGATCCTCGGCCAGCACCGGGTGGTCGAAGTCGCGCGCCGGATCGTGCGCCATGCCGATGCGGCGCATCACCGCCTGCGAGCGGAGGTTGCTCAGCGCCGTGAACGCAATCAGTTCGTCACGGTCCAGGTTGGCGAAGCCCCAGGCCAGCACCGCCGCCGCGCCCTCGGTGGCCAGGCCGGTCCCCTGCGCCTCGGGGGTCAGCCGCCAGCCCAGCTCCACGCCCGGCGCGGGCGGCAGCTCGTCGCGCACGGGCTGCAGGCCGATCATCCCGATCAGCTTGCCGTCCGCCTTCCGCTCGGCGGCGAAGAAGCCGTAGCCGATGGCCGCGATCTGGGCGTTGATCCGGTCGATGGCGGCGTTGGTCTGCTGGGCGCTGATCGCGCCGCCCAGCCAGTCGCTGACGCGCGTATCGGCGTTGATCGCGGCGAGGGGCGCGCGGTCTGCTTCGCCGAACGCCCGCAGGATGAGGCGCTCCGTCTCGATCATGCCGGACGCGGGCCGGTCAGCGCGCCGTAGAGGTCGGTGCGGCGGTCGCGGAAGAAGCCCCAGGCGGCGCGGTGGGCGGTCAGGAAGTCCAGGTCGAACGTCGCCGTCAGCACGCCCTCGTCGTCGCGCCCCAGCTCGCTCACCAGGTCGCCCCGGTGGTCGGCGATGAAGCTGGAGCCGTAGAACTGCTGGCCGCCGTTCGGATAGCCCGCCCACGGCTCGAAACCGATGCGGTTTGCGCCCACCACGGGGATCACGTTCGACACCGCGTGGCCCTGCATGGCGCGCCGCCAGGGCAGCGCCGTGTCCAGGGTCGGGTCGTGCGGCTCCGAGCCGATGGCGGTGGGATACAGCAGCACCTCGGCGCCCATCAGGGCCATCGCGCGGGCGGCCTCCGGGTACCACTGGTCCCAGCAGATGCCCGTGCCGATGCGACCGAAGCGGGTGTCCCAGACCTTGAAGCCGGTGTCGCCCGGCCGGAAGTAGTACTTCTCCATATAGCCCGGGCCGTCCGGGATATGGCTCTTGCGGTAGATGCCCATCGGCTCGCCGTCCGCGTCGACCATCACCAGGCTGTTGAAATAGTGAGGCCCTTCCCGCTCGAAGATCGAGATCGGCAGCACGACGCCCAGCTCCTTCGCCAGCGGCGCCAGCGCCGTCACGCACGGATGCTCGCGCCACGGATGGGCGGTGGCGAACCAGCGTTCCTCCTGGGCGACGCAGAAGTAGGGGCCCTGGAACAGCTCGGACGGCAGGATCACCTGCGCGCCGCCGGCCGCGGCCTCGCGGATGAAGCCGGCGGTCTTCCTGATGTTGGCGTCCAGGTCCTCGCCGTACGAGGTCTGGATCGCGGCGACGGTGATCTCTCGCGACATCAGGCCGGCTCCTGCTGGGTGATGCAGTGGAACGATCCGCCGCCGGTCAGGATGGCGGTGGAGGGCAGGCCGATGACTTCGCGGTCGGGGAACACCTCGCGCAGCGCGCCCATGGCGAACTCACCCGGCTGGGCGGCGTAGATCGGCACGATCACCGCCTTGTTGGCGATCAGGAAGTTCATGTGGCTGGCCGGGACCGGCCGCTTGTCCTCGCCGTCGATCCAGCCGGGCGAAGGGATGCGGACCACCTTGATCTTGCGGCCCTCGGCGTCGGTCATCTCGGCCAGCCGCCTGGCGGCGTCGTCGAAGGCGGGCGCGTTCGGGTCGCCGCGACCCCAGGCCACCGGGATCGCCACGGTCGCGGGCGCAACGAAGCGGGCCAGGTTGTCCACGTGGCCGTCGGTGTGGTCGTTGACCAGGCCCTCGCCCAGCCACAGCACTTTCTTGGCGCCCAGCGCCTTGCCCAGCGCCTCGGTGGCGAGCTCTTCGGTCCAACCCGGATTGCGGTTGCGGTTCAGCAGGCACTGGCCGGTGGTCAGCACCGTGCCCGCGCCGTCGTGGTCGACCGCGCCGCCTTCCAGGATGAAGTCGTGGGCCACCAGGTCGGCGCCGCTCGCCGTCGCGATCTGGGCGGCGACGGTGTCGTCGTGCTCCATCTCGTACTTGCCGCCCCAGCCGTTGAAGCGGAAGCCGTGCGCACGGCCGTCGGCGAAGATCGGGCCGGTGTCGCGCAGCCAGATGTCGCCGAACGCGCCGGGGACGATCTCGATATTGGCCACCCCGCCCAGCATCTCGCGGGCGGCGGCCTCGCCGTCCGGATGGCCGGTCATCAGCTTGACGGTCTCAGCCCCGGGACCGGCCAGCGCGCGCGCCAGGGCCGCGACCTCGGCCTGGGCGACGGGCAGGTTGTCCTCCCACAGCTCCGCATGGCTGGGGAAACCCAGCCACATCGCCTTGTGGGGCGCCCATTCCGCGGGAACGACGAAGCTCATGCCTGATCTTGCCTCCAAAGCCGGGCGCAGATGGCCCCCAGCGACCCCGGCGTCAAGCATTGCACAAATGAAAAGGGCGGCCGCATCGCTGCGGCCGCCCCCGTCGAAGTCCGTATCCTGACCTGCCGGTCTTAGTACTCGACGTGCAGGGTCAGGATGAAGGTGCGGTTGTAGCCGGGCTGACCCAGCGCCGTACCCGTCAGGTTCGGCGTCATGTCGCCGAGGTAACGCTCGTTGAACAGGTTCCGGATGTTGCCCTGAAGGTAGGTGTTCTTCAGGCCGAACTGGTCGAGCTTCACGCGCGCATCCAGGTCCCACAGCGTGTAGCCGTTGAACTTCTCGGTGTTCACGAGGTTGGTGTAGCGATCACCCGTGAACTTGCCCTGGACGCCCAGGCTCAGCATTTCGATCGGTTCCCACTGGACCCGGACCGAGCCCATGTTCTTCGGCTGGTCGTAGGTCTGGTTGCCCTTGGTCGGCAGGATGCCGGCCACGGCGTTCGGGATATCGTCGCGGAACTTGGCGCTGATGTACGAGTAGGACGCGTAGACGCTCAGGTTGTCGGTCGGCTTGAAGCCGATCTGGGCGTCGAAGCCCTTGTTCCGCACGTCGCCGACGTTCTGCGAGAAGGCGACGCCCGAGGGCTCGTCCAGCACGCGTTCGATGCGGTTCTTGAAGTCGGTCTGATAGATGCCGGCCGACACCAGCAGGCCGCCGGCCTGATAGCGGACGCCCAGGTCGTAGCTGTTGCTGGTCTCGGGCTTCGGGTCGACGAGGACCTGATCGTACAGGTCGTCGGTCCGCGGCACGGAGATGGTCTCGGCGTAGCTGGCGTACACCGACAGGGCGTCGGTGAAGTTGTAGCTGGCGCCGAGGTTCGGCAGCACGTCGTCATACTTGCGCGTGAACGAGCGCGGGTTGCCGTAGCGCAGGGCGGCGCTGGAGTTCAGCGCGGACTGCGGGAAGGTGACCAGCGGCTTGCCCGTACCGTCGTTGGTGCCGGCGACCGGGGTCGGGGTCGTGGTCGTGCAGAGCGCGTTGAAGGTGTTCTGCTGGTAGCAGTAGTTGTTCAGGTCGCGCTTGAAGAAGGGCGCGCGGACGCCGACGTTCACCAGCAGCTTGTCTTCCATGAACCGGCCGCGATACTCGACCGAGACTTGGTTCAGCATGGCGACCGAATAGCGGTCGCGGCGGCGCAGGTTGGTGCCGTCAGGCAGCACCACCGCACGGCCCTCGCCGTCCTTGCCCGCGAAGGGGTTCTCAGGCGTGCCGTCCTGGCCGACGTAGCCGAAGTCGCCGGTCTGACGGTGCTTGGCGCGGTCGAAGGTGTAGGCGGCCCGGACGCTTTGGTTGTCCGCGAACTTCCAGATCAGCGACGAGGTCACGCTGTAGCGGCGCGTGTTCGTCGTGTTCGGACGGTACAGGTAGACCGAGTCCAGGGTGTCGCCGTCGCCGTTGAGGTCGAGGCCGACCGCCGCGGTGTTGCCGCGGATCTGGGCGTCGCGTTCCGACATCAGCTGCACGCCGCCGCCGTTGGCCAGCGTGTACTGGAACGAGGGGTCGACGGTCAGGGTCAGCTGGTCACCGAGGTTCCAGCTCGACAGGCCGCGGATGTTGCCGGTGTTCGAGGGGTTGATGTTGAAGTCGTAGTAGCCGGTGGGGCAACCGAAGCCGGCCGAATTGTCGACCTGGGCGGTGCCGCCCGCCGGGGTCGGACGCACGCAGGTGGTCGGCGAGACCAGGCTTTCCGGCAGGCCGGCGGCGGTCACGCCGCCACGGTTGAAGGTCGCCAGGCTGAGGCGGTTGATGAAGTTGTTGCGGTTTTCGTTGTAGTTGAAGATCAGGCTGGCCTGACCGACGTCACCGAAGTCCTGGTCGATCCGCGCGTTGAACTGCTTCTTCTGGATCTTGCCCTTGGGCTCGGTCGAGGAGCCTCGCGGCTTGAACAGGTCGTTGCGGGTGTAGAGGCCCGACACCCAGATCTTCGTGCCGAACGGCCCGATGGCGCCCGATTCGATCGTGCCGTAGTAGCGCTGGAAGTCGTCGCTGCCGGCGGCCAGTTCGGCGCGGATGCCGAACTCGTCGGAAGCGCGGCGGGTGGTGTAGTTGATCGTGCCGCCCGCGGCCGCCGCGGTGGGGCTGTCGACGTCCGTCGTGCCGAGGTTGACGGTCGCCTTCTCGATCAGGTCCGAGTCGAGCTGTTGGTTCGGGTAGATCGCGTAGTTGCCGCTGTCGTTCAGCGGGACGCCGTCCTGCAGCAGGGCGACGCGCTGGCTGTCGAAGCCGCGGATGGTGATGTCACCGCCGGCCGAGCCGTAGGGGTCGTTGTTGGTGAAGTTCACCGACGGCAGCAGGTTGATCGAGTCCAGGATCGTCTGGCCCGGCGCGCCGCGGGTGATCAGCTCTTGCGTGATGGTCGCGCGCGCCTTGGGCTCGCGTTCCGCGACGATCACGCCGTCGAGGTTCTTCGGACCGGTGCTGCCGGTGACGACCAGCTCTTCGACGATCGCGGTGCCCGAGGACTGCGCGAGCGCCTGGCCCGAAAGCAGCAGTCCCGTGGCAAGCGCCGTGGTCGCGCAAAGCGCGCGGCTCAGTTTAATGTTCATGTAGTAGACCCCTTCCACAGACCCAACAGAAAGGGCTCCCCTCGAAGCCCCTTGAGTCTCGTCGCCCCTATAGCGTCAAAAATCAGGTAGTTGGTGACACTTATGCGACGGTGGCGGCGAGACCGTCACACTGAGGCAAATACGCATCAGTCTTGCTTGCTATACGAGCAGCGCGCTCTAGGTATCGCGGCCTTCGAGGGACGAAATGTCGCAAACTTCCCCGCCACAAGCCTTGGTCGGCGATCTGCGTTCGGCGCTGTTGCTGACTGCGGCGCTGACGATGGCGCGGCTGGTGGCGCTGTTCCGCACGCCGCTCGAGCTATACCCCGACGAAGCGCAGTACTGGCTTTGGTCGCGCACCCTCGACTTCGGCTACTATTCGAAGCCCCCGATGATCGCCTGGGCGATCTGGGCGACCACCGCCATCGGCGGCGACGCCGAGGCCTGGGTGCGGCTGTCGGCCTGCCTGTTCCAGGCCGGAGCAACGGTCGTCGTCTTCCTGATCGGACGGCGGCTTTACGGGGGCGCGGTGGGCCTGGCGGCCGCGGCGCTCTACGGGCTGATGCCGGGGATCCAGCTGTCGGCCCTGGTGGCGGCCACCGACGCGCCCCTGCTGTTCTTCCTGAGCCTGACGATCCTGGCCTATGTGACGCTGCTTGAGGCCGAGGGCCGGCGGCGCGTGCTGCTGGCGGCGGGCCTGGGCGCAGCGCTGGGCCTGGCCTTCCTGTCCAAGTACGCGGCGGTCTATTTCGTGGTCGGCCTGGTCATCCACCTGGCGGTGTCGTCCCGCGCGCGGGCGGCCTGGACCTGGCCCGCCGCCGCCGCCGCGATCGCGGCCCTGGCGGCGGTGCTGGCGCCCAACCTGGCCTGGAACGCCGCGCACGACTTCGCCACCTTCCAGCACACCGCCGCCAACGCGGCCTGGAGCGGGGTCCAGCTGTTCAACATCGCCGAGATGGCGGCGTTCGTCGTCTCGCAGGTCGGCGTGTTCGGTCCGGTTCCGCTGGGCGCGCTGGTCGTGGGCCTGGTGCTGGCCGCCCGCCGGCGCGAGCTCAGCGCCAACGACCTGACCCTGCTGTGCTTCACCCTGCCGCCGCTGGTCATCGTCACCGCCCAGGCCTTCATCAGCCGCGCCAACGCCAACTGGTCGGGCGCGGGCTACCTGGCCGGCGCGATCCTGGTGGCCGCCTGGCTGATGCGCTGGCGGGCCAAGAAATGGCTGATCGCCGCCTTCGCCATCCAGGGCGCAGTGGCGGCGTTCTT
The DNA here is from genome assembly GCA_018821435.1 of Alphaproteobacteria bacterium. Lineage (GTDB taxonomy): Bacteria > Pseudomonadota > Alphaproteobacteria > Caulobacterales > Caulobacteraceae > Phenylobacterium. The sequence continues at coordinate 10,692 of JAHJME010000042.1, read as the reverse complement.
CCTGGCGGCGGTGCTTTCGCCCGGCGTCGCCGACAAGGCGGGCCTGGCCAACGGGCTGAAGCGCGCGCGCGGCTGGTCGCAGACCACCGACCAGATCCTGGACCGCGCCCAACGCGAGCCCGGCCTGACCGCCATCGCCGTCAACAACCGCTTCCTGTTCTACGCGGTCAGCTACTATGGCCGCGACCGCCTGGCCTTCCGCGCCCCACTGGCCAGCTGGCTGTTGATGGAGGGTCCGCGCAACCAGGCGGAAACCACGGCGCCCCTTACCAAGGCGATCGGCCGCCGGGTGCTGATGGTGTCTTACGAGGGCTGGCGCCGCGCCGAGATGCAGGCCGACTTCGCCAAGAGCTCCGGCCTGGAAATCGGCAGCGTCTGGCTGGACCGCCGTCACAAGCGGCGGGTGGAAATGTTCGTGGGCGAGGGATTCAACCCCCGCCCGCGCGATCCGGCTACTGGGCTCCCCAGATCACCTTGAGCACCCGGTCGCGGCCGCAGCCGATGCGGTAGCGCTCATAGTGGTCCGGGTTCTTCTTGTAGAAGTCCTGGTGATAGGCCTCGGCGTTATAGAACGGCGCGGCATTTCGGTTGGTCACGGTGATCCGCGCGCCGAGCTGCTTCTCGTATTTCGCCTTCGCGGCGTCGGCGATCGTCTTCTCGGCGGCGTTCCCGGCGAACACGGCGGTGCGATAGGACGGGCCCTTGTCGCAGACCTGGCCGGTGGGATCGGTGGGGTCGATGTGGTGGTAGAAGACGTCCACCAGCTGGGCGTAGCTGATCTTCGCCGGGTCGTAGGTGACCTTCACGGCCTCCAGGTGGCCGGAATGGTTGTCATAGGTCGGGTTGGACGACGCGCCGCCGGAGTAGCCGGACACGGCGGCCGTGACGCCCGGCGTCTGCTCGAAGAACTTCTCCACCGTCCAGAAGCAACCGCCGGCGAACACGGCGGTCTTTGTGCCGGCCGCGGTGGCGCTGGCGCCGGTCAGGAGCAGGGCGGTGGCGGCGATGGCCGTGAACAGACGCGTTTTCATGGGCTTGGGTACCGGTCTCTGGGTTGTGCGGAGATACGTAAGGGTTCGCGGCGTGGACGCCAGCCTCAATCCAGGCGGGCGGCGCGGTCAAGGCTCCAGGCGCCGCCGCCCCGGGCGATCAGGTAGATCAGGAGTGCGGCCCAACTGAGGTGGGTCGGCCAGGCGTCGGGATAGACGAACACCTCGATCACCGTGGTCATGCCCAGGAACGCCAGGGCCGAGAATCGCGTGAACAGGCCAAGCACCAGCAGGATCGAGAACAGGTGCTCGGAATAGGTCGCCACATGCGCGGCGATGTCGGGCGGGATCAGCGGCAACCGGTATTCCTCGCGGAACAGGCTGTAGGTCCCGTCGGTGATGTGCAGCACGCCATCCACCTTTGTCCGCGCCGACGACCAGAAGATCGCGGCGACGCCCAGGCGGGTGATCAGCGCGATGGCGTCCTCGGGGATGAGGCGCTCTGCCAGACGACCGAAGGCGCGGACGGGATTGGCGCGGATGGGTTTGCCGTGCGCGGCGGCGCGGGCGCTCAGGGTGGTCATGAGAGGGTCCTCAGCTCGGTGAAGGCGCCCGCGGCCACCAGGCCGGCGAACACCGTGGAAAGGTCGAGCCCCGGCTCGGCGGCCAGGGCGTCCATGGCGGCGGCGGCCAGGCTCTCGCCAGCCCCGCATCCCGCCAGGAAGGCCAGCGTGCCGGCGCCGATCACCCGATGGTCGATGTCCAGGCCGGGCCGGACGAACACCAGCCCCTCGGGCGCGTCGCCCAGCTCCAGGTCGGCGGGCGGATCGCCGGGCGGCTGCAGCGCCTGCCACAGCGACGGCGCGCCGTCGTCGAAGCCCGCGAAGCGCGTGGCGGGATGCAGGACCAGCCGGTAGCGTGCGAAGCTCTCGGGCGTCAGGCGCGCCAGGGCCGTGGCCTCCAGCGGCGGGGCGTCGGCGGCCAGGTGCGCGCCCGTCCACAGCCAATCCAGCCGGGCCAGGTCGGCCAGGAAGGGCATGTCGGCGGCGGGTGGAAACGTCGTCAGCCAGCCCCCGAACGCCTCGCCGTAGGTCAGCAGGCTGGCGGTGCGCGGCGGATGGTCGGCGGCGTGCGCCACGGCGGCGGCGGCCAGCCAGGCGGGTCCTACCACGCGCTCCACGGTCGGGAACTGCGCGGCCAGGGCGTCCGCCGCGCCCTTGGCGGTGGTGTTGCGATAGACGGCCAGCCCGGCGCTGGCGGCCGGCCCGGCGCACCAAGGCGCGAGGGCCGCCTCGTCCCCACCGACGGCGGCCAGGAAGCGGTCGTGGAAACCGTCAGGCATCGACCGTCTCCCGCGTCAGCAGGGCATGCGCGCGCTCGCGCTCGGCCATGAGATCCTGGAAGGCCGGAATGTCGTCGTCGCGCTCGATCAGGGTCGGGCGCTGTCCGATTCGCGCGATCAGCCGCCCGTAGAGCCGCCAGACCGCCTCGGCCACCGGCGCGCCGTGCGTGTCGATCAGCAGGTCGGCGTTGGCGTCGGGCGCATGACCCGCCAGGTGGATCTCGCCCACGGCCTCGGCGGGCAAGGCGTCGAGATAGGCCTCGGCCGAGAAGCCCAGATTGTGCGCGCTGACGAAGACGTTGTTCACGTCCACCAGCAGGCCGCAGCCGGTGCGCCGGCTGAGCGCCGCCAGGAACGCCACCTCGCCCAGGTCATGGCCCTCGAGCGGCAGGTACAGCGACGGGTTCTCGATCAGCACCCGGCGGCCGAGCACCTCCTGCATCCGGTCCACGTTGTCGGCGATCCGCGCCAGGGCGGCCTGGGTGCGCGGGAAGGGCAGCAGGTCGGGGGCATAGACGCCGCGCCGCATCGACCAGGCCAGGTGCTCGGACACCAGCGCCGGTTGATACCGATCCACCAGCCGCTTCAGCGCCGCCAGATGATCCTCGTCCGGCGCCTCGTCCGCCGCCAGCGACAGGCCGACCCCGTGGAGCGAGATCGGCTTGTCGCGGGCGATGGCGTCCAGCCAGGCCAATCGGGGCCCGCCGGCGGCCATGTAGTTCTCCGGATGCGCCTCGAACCACAGGCCCTCGGCGCGGCAGGCCAACGCGTCCGCATAGTGCTGCGGCTTCAGGCTGACGCCGGCGGTGAGGGGCTGTGTCATGAGGCGCATCCGCGAGGGCGCTGGATCAGGCCTTGGGCGCCAGCGAGCCCATGCCCTTGGGCGTCTTCATCGTGACGCAGGTGCCGACCGGCACTTCCTTGAACGCCTTGGCGTCGTAGTTGACCTTGGAGGTCCCGGCGCAGGTCGTGCCCGCGCCGGCCTTGCAGTCGTTCTTGCCGGCCAGGGCGACGCCGTAGCATTTTTCCATCGCGACCGGCTTCTTGGCCATGTTGTCTTGAGCCATGGCGGAACCGCCCATCAGGGCGAGGACGGCGGCGGCGGCGAGGGTCGTTTGAGCGGTGTTCATCGGAAGCTCCAGGTTGCGACCGGCCACAGCGGCGCAGTCAGGGAGCTAGTTCGCGGGCTGGGCGACGCAGGTTACAGCGTTCGGGGATTTCTTTTTTGCCGCCACCCCGATGTAACCTTTCGGCGGACGACGCGAACTTACTCCGACGCGGATCGATGGTGTTCCACGAGGTCGAGCAACGGCTGAAGGCCCTCATGCTGCGCGCCCAGGCCGGAGACGGTCAGGCGTGGCGCGAGGTGCTGACTCTGTTGAACGCCCGCCTAACCCCTTATTTCCGCCGACGCCTGGGCCCGGAGCACGCGGCCGAGGTGGAGGATCTTGTGCAGGAGACCCTGTTGGCCGTTCACAGCCGGCGCATGACCTATGACGCGACCCAGCCGTTCACGGCCTGGGCGCATGCGGTCGCGCGCTACAAGCTGATCGACCATTGGCGCCGCCGCCGTGTGCGCCGCCACGTCCCACTGGACGACGTGGCCGACACCCTGTGGATCGACGCCGACCACGAAGGCGAGGTCGCCGCCGACCTGGACCGCCTGCTGGGCGGCCTGCCGTCGAAGCAGGAGCAACTGGTGCGGGGCGTGAAGATCGAGGGCCTCAGCCTGGCCGAGGCCGGCGAGCGGTTCGGCATGACCGAGGGCGCGGCCAAGGTCTCCCTGCATCGCGCGCTGAAGGCTCTGATGGCCAAGGTGGGGTCCCGTGGAGACTGAACGCCTGATCGACAGCCTGGCGGCGAACCTGACGCCCGCGCCATCGCGGCAAGTGTCGCGGCGGATCGTCATGACGGCGCTGGTGGGCGCCGCCGCCGCCCTGGTCGCCGTCCTGTTCTGGCTGGGCCTGCGGTCCGACCTGATGATCGCTGTGGGCGGAAGGATGTTCTGGATGAAGGCCGCCTACGCCGCGATCCTGGGCGTGGCCGGCTTCGCCTGCGCCGAGCGATTGGCGCGCCCCACCGGCTCGGCGCGCGGCGGGCTGCTGCTGGCGGTCGCCGCCCTGGGCGTCCTGGCCGTCATTGGCCTGACCATGATGATGATGACGCCGCCCGCCGAGCGGATGGCGCTGTGGCTGGGCCAGTCCTGGCGGCGTTGCCCGTTCTATATCCTGGCGCTGTCGATCCCGACCCTGGCGCTGGCGCTGCTGACGATGCGGCGGTTCGCCCCCACCCGGCTGGGCGCGGCCGGCGCGGCGGCCGGGCTGTTCGCCGGCGGCGTGGCCGCGACGGTCTATGGCCTGCACTGCGGCGAGACCTCGCCGATCTTCTTGCTCACCTGGTACAGCCTGGGCGTCGCGCTCAGCACGGCCCTGGGCGCCCTGCTCGGCCCCTGGGCGCTGCGCTGGCGCTAGCGCGTCAGGCCGCGACCCCGGCCGCCACCGCGAACGTCGCCTCGGTCTTGGCCTTGATCTCGTCCAGCGTCACGCCGGGCGCCAGTTCCAGTAGGGTCAGGGGCTTCTTCCCCCGGCTGACGTCGAAGACGCCCAGGTCGGTGACCACCACGTCGACCACGCCCGCGCCGGTCAGCGGCAGGCTGCAGGCCTTGAGCAGCTTGGGCGCGCCGGTCTTCTCGGTGTGCTCCATGACCACGACAACGCGCTTGACGCCCGCCACCAGGTCCATGGCCCCGCCCATGCCCTTGACCATTTTCCCGGGCACCATCCAGTTCGCCAGGTCGCCATTCTCGGCCACCTGCATCGCGCCCAGGATCGACAGGTCGATGTGGCCGCCCCGGATCATCGCGAACGAATCCGCCGACGAGAAATAGCTGCTCGACGGCAGGGCCGTGATCGTCTGCTTGCCGGCGTTGATCAGGTCGGCGTCTTCCGAGCCCTCGATGGGGAACGGACCCATGCCAAGCATGCCGTTCTCGCTCTGCAGCGTCACATGCATGCCGGCGGGAATGTAGTTGGCCACCAGGGTCGGGATGCCGATGCCCAGGTTCACATAGAAGCCGTCGCGCAGTTCGGTGGCGGCGCGGGCGGCGATCTCTTCGCGGGTCCAGGCCATCAGACGGTCTCCGCTTTACGAACGGTGCGCTGTTCGATGCGCTTCTCGTGCACGCCCTCGACGATGGCGTCGATGAAGATGCCCGGCGTGTGGATGTTGTTCGGGTCCAGCGTCCCGGTCGCGACGATCTTCTCGACCTCGGCGACGCAGATCTTGCCGGCGGTGGCCATCATCGGATTGAAGTTCCGCGCGGTCATCCGATAGATCAGGTTGCCCTCGTGGTCGCCCTGCCAGGCCTTCACGATCGACAGGTCGGCGGTCAGCCCGCGCTCCATCACATAGAGCTCGCCGTCGAAGTCGCGGACTTCCTTGCCCTCGGCCACCAGCGTGCCGACGCCGGTCTTGGTGAAGAAGGCCGGGATGCCCGCCCCGCCGGCGCGGATGCGCTCGGCCAGGGTGCCCTGCGGGTTGAATTCCAGCTCCAGCTTGCCGGACAGGTACAGCTCGGCGAACAGCTTGTTCTCGCCGACGTACGAGCTGATCATCTTGCGGATCTGACCGCCCGCCAGCAGCACGCCCAGACCGAAGTCGTCGACGCCGCAGTTGTTCGAGATGACTGTCAGGTCCTTGACGCCGCTATCGCGGATCGCCGCGATCAGCAGCTCGGGAATGCCGCACAGGCCGAAGCCGCCGGCCATGATCGTCATGCCGTCGAACAGCCGCCCTTGCAGCGCCTCGACCGCGTTCTTGGAAACCTTGTCCGCCATGCTTGCCCAATACGCCGCAAACGCGCCCTTGAGAACCGGCGCACATAAAATTCATCGATTGATGATTTGGCCGCCGCACCCACGTGTCAGGCTGGACTGGAGCCCCGATGCACGCTGATTCATTCCTGATCCAGGCCCTGGTCTATCTGGCCGCGGGCGTGATCTCGGTCCCCATCGCCAAGCGGCTGGGGCTGGGCTCGGTGCTGGGCTACCTGATCGCCGGCGCGCTGGTGGGGCCGTTCGTGCTCGACCTGGTGGGCGAGCAAGGCGACGTGATGCGCTTCGGCGAGTTCGGCGTGGTCATCCTGTTGTTCCTGATCGGGCTGGAGGTTCGGCCCGCCCTGCTGTGGGAAATGCGCACCTCGATCTTCGGATTGGGCCTGGCGCAGATGCTGGCCAGCGCCGCCTTGATGGGCGCCGTCGCCTTGATGTTGGGCGCCGACTGGCGGGTGGCGACCGCCGCCGGCCTGATCCTGGCGCTCTCCTCCACCGCCATCGTGCTGCAGAACCTGGAGGAGAAGGGGCTGCGGCAAGGTCCCATAGGCCAGGCCGCGTTCGGGGTGCTGCTGTTCCAGGACCTGGCGGTGATCCCGCTGTTCGCCTTCCTGCCGCTGCTGGCCATCGGCCATCAGGCCGGCGTGGTCGAGGCGAGCGGGCACGGCGGCAACGCGCTGGCCGGCTTGCCGGAATGGGCGCGGGTTCTGGCCACCTTCGGCGCCGTCGCCGGCGTGGTGATCGGCGGCCGCTACCTGACCCGCCCGATGTTCCGCTTCATCGCCGCCGCCCGCCTGCGCGAGATCTTCACCGCGTCGGCCCTGCTGCTGGTGGTGGGTGTCGCCGCGCTGATGGAGCTGGTCGGCCTGTCGCCGGCGCTGGGCGCCTTCCTGGCCGGCGTGGTCCTGGCCGAGAGCGAGTTCCGGCGCGAGCTGGAGACCGACATCGAGCCGTTCCGCGGCCTGCTGCTGGGCCTGTTCTTCATCACCGTTGGGGCGGGGCTGAACTTCGGCCTGATCGTCGCCCAGCCGGTGCTGGTGATCTCGCTGACGCTGGGCCTGATGGCAGCCAAGTTCGTCGCCATGTGGGCCGTGGGCCTGCTGTTCCGCCGCAGCCGCAAGGACGCCGCCACCATCGCGGTCTCCCTGGCCCAGGGGGGCGAGTTCGCCTTCGTGCTGATCGCCTTCGTACTCACCGCCCGGGTGCTGACCGCCGAACAGGCGGCGCTGGCCACCGCCGTGGTGGCGCTGTCCATGGCGCTGACCCCGATCGCCTTCGTGCTCTACGAGAAGCTGGTGCTGAACCGCACCGGCCTGCTGGCCGAGCCCGAGCAGATCCCGTTCGACGAGGGGGCGCCGGACGCCATCGTCGCCGGCTTCGGCCGCTTCGGCCAGATCGCCACCCGCCTGCTGACCGCCGCCGACTTCAAGGTGACGATGCTGGAGTCGTCCATAGAGCAGATCGAGACGATCCGCCGGTTCGGCTGGCGCGTGCACTACGGCGACGCCACCCGCCTGGACCTGCTGCGCGCCGCCGGCGCCGACAAGGCCAAGGTCCTGCTGGTGGCCATCGACGACAAGGACAAGGCCGTCGAGCTGGTGAAGGCGGCCACCGAATACTTCCCCAACCTGACCATCATCGCCCGCGCGTTCGACCGTCGGCACGCCTACGAACTGGTCCGGGTGGGCGGCGACGAGGTGGTGCGCGAGACGTTCGAGAGCGCCCTGGTGTTCGGCAAGAAAGCCCTGCTGCGGCTGGGCATGTCCGACCGCCGCGCGGCCAAGGCGGTCAGCCTGTTCCGCGACCACGACCTGGCGCTCTTCAACAAACTGGCCCCGGTCTATGGCGAAGAGGAGCGGTACGCGATGGCCGTCCGCGACAGCCGCGAGACCATGGAAAAGCTGCTCAGCGAGGAAATGCGCCGCCTCAAGAAGGAAGAAGCCGAGGAAGCCGACAACGACGGCAAGGCCAAGGCCCTGCGCGAAGCCAGCTAAGGGCGCGCCAGCGCCTGAAAGTCGACCGCCAAGACGCCAAGAACGCCAAGACTGACCGCAACTCCGGCCGCTTGGCGACCTTGGCGTCTTGGCGGTGTTCTTTATCGCGTCCGGCGCGGTCGACGCGCGAATTGGCGAGGCCCCAGCTCTGGGTGTAATACGGCCCGATGAGCCAAGCCCTCGACCTCCAGGACAAAATCGAGCCCGTCTCCTTCGACCTCTACGCGAAGGACTTCCCGACCTTCACCCAGAAGCTGGGCGACAGCTACGCCCGCTGGGGTTTCGCGGTGATCGCCGACCACGGCATGCCGCAGGACAAGGTCGACGACGCCATCGCGCAGATGAAGCTGTTCTTCGCCCTGCCCGAGGAGACCAAGCGCAAGTACAAGCTGCCGGTCTCCGGCCAGCGCGGTTACACACCCTTCGGCATCGAGACCGCCAAGGGCGCCACGCACCACGACCTCAAGGAATTCTGGCACGTTGGTCGCGACCTGCCGGCCGGCCACAAGTTCCGCAACCACATGCCCGACAACGTCTGGCCGGTGGACGAATTGCCCGAGTTCCAGGCCAAGGTCGGCTGGCTCTATAACGCGCTCGACGACATGGGCCTGAAGGTGCTGGAGGCCATCGCCAGCTACCTGAACCTCGACCGCCACTTCTTCGAACCGACCGTCAACTTCGGCAACTCGATCCTGCGCCTGCTGCACTATCCGCCGGTGCCTAAGGACGGGCCGCACATCCGCGCCGGCGCGCACGAGGACATCAACGTCATCACCCTGCTGCTGGGCGCCGAAGAGGCGGGCCTGGAGGTCAAGGACCACGACGGCCGCTGGATCGCCATCAACCCGCCGGCCGGTAGCCTGGTCTGCAACATCGGCGACATGCTTCAGCGCCTGTGCAACCACCGCCTGCCGTCGACCACGCACCGCGTCGTCAATCCGGCGCCCGAGCGTCGCGGCTTCCCGCGCTACTCCACGCCGTTCTTCCTGCACTTCAACTCGGACTATGTGATCAAGACCCTGCCGGGCACGGTCGACGCCACCCACCCCGACCGCTACCCCGACCCGATCGCCGCCGACGACTACCTCCAGGAACGCCTCCGCGAGATCAAGCTGGCGTAGGGCGCGCTCCTCCCTTGTCGCGAAGACGACGGGGGAGGTGGATCGGCGCCACCGGCGACGAGACGGAGGGGGCGCAAAAGCCTCAGGCTCAGTGACTGGGGCCTAACGCTCCCTCCGTCGGCTTCGCCGCTACCTCCCCCGCTTCGCAGGGGAGGAGCTCCGCCTAATGCTCTCGCCCCGCCGTCGCGCGGAACGCCTGGGGCGACGCGCCAAAAGCAGCCTTGAACAGCCTGCGCACCGTGCGCGGATCGCCCAGGCCGCACCGGGCGGCCGCCGCGGCGATGCTGGCGGTCGCCGGCTGGCTGCGCAGCAGGTGGCGGAAACGGACCAGCCGCACGTCCCGGATCGCCTCCGACACCGTCAGGTCGCACGCGGCGAAGGCGCGATAGAGCGTGGCCCGTGAGCAGCCCAGGGCCGTGGCGATGCGGTCCGCGTCCAGGTCGCGCTCGCCCAGGTGGATCTCGATATAGCGCCGCGCCGCCAGCAGCAGGGCGGCAGCCGGCGCGCCGTCGTCCGGCGTCGTGGTCGCATGGCCGCTGCGCAGGCCCGCCAGGATCAGCTCGACCGTGCCGCCGACCGCGGCCTCGGCCTCGCTGTCGTTGAATAGCGGCGCCTGCTGCGCCATCAGCCGGAACTGCACCGCCACCAGGGGCGCCAGCGCGCTGTGCGAGAGCGCTGCGAGCAGGGCGGTGGCCGGTGGAATGTCGGCGCCGAAGATCCGGTCCAGGGCGGCTCGGGGGATCATCAGGTTCACGCCGCGATGGCGCCGCGGCCAGACCACCTGGGCCGCGCGGTCCGGATCGTAGGCGTAGAGGTCGCCCGCCTGGGCCCGATGCGGGCTGTCGCCCTCGGCCTCGCTCAGCCGCTCGCCGCTGAGGATCAGGCCCACGTGCAGCGCGCCGCCCTGTTCGCTGGCGGGCGGCCGGGCGCGCCCGCCCGAGGTGGGATCGGACTCGAAGGTGACCAGGGTCCGCTCGCCGCAGAACAGGCCCTGCGCCGCGGCCCGGAAGTCCCGCCGCTGGGCGGCGGTGGGGCGATCGTCGTCCCAGTCCGGCCAGACGATCTCGCGCCAGAACGCATAGCGCTCCGGCGGCGGGACGGGGGCGGTGGAGACCTCGATGCGAGCGTATTTGGGCGGCGGGCCCAGGCGGGCCTTGAGCGGCCCTTCGGTCGGCATCCAGCTCCATTCGTCGGGCGCCCACGACCACGACGCGCCGAGCTGCGACTCGGCCTGCCCCTGCGCGTTGATGCTGCGGCCTGACACTGTACGCCACCCTCGGAAACAGCCGCCGCCAGCTTAACCGGAAATGGGCCCTGGGCCTACCTTACGGCGAGCGCGGAGCTGAGAGCTGCGAACCTCCCCCATAGCGTTAGCGTATGGGGGAGGGGGACCGCGAAGCGGTGGAGGGGGCGGTG
>JAHJME010000041.1 GCA_018821435.1 Alphaproteobacteria bacterium | reverse complement strand
GCCTGCGTGGCCGCCCTGCTCGCCGCCGCGCCCGCCGCCTTCGCCGCCGACGCCGCGCCCCCCGCCCCCGACGCGCCGCCCCGCGACCTGAGCAAGGCGCCCCGCATGGGACCTTGGGGCTTCGACATGGCCGGCCGCGACACCGCCGCCACGCCGGGCCAGAGCCTGTTCGCGTACGCCAACGGCACGTACATGCAGAAGCTGACGATCCCGGCGGACCGGTCCACCTATGGCGCGTTCAACGTGCTGGACGAGTTGTCCAAGGACCGCATGCGCGCGGTGGTCGACAAGGCCGCGGCCAACACGGCGGCGACCGGCGCCGAGGCCAAGGTCGGCTCGCTCTACCGCAGCTTCATGGACGAGGCCCGGGTCGAGGCCCTGGGCGCCAAGCCGCTGGCCGCCGACATCGCCAAGGTGCGGTCGGCGAAGACCCGTGCCGACGTCGCCCGGCTGATGGGCGCCACGGCCTCGGGCTTCGGCCAGAGCTTCTTCAACCCGCAGGTCTTCGACGACGCCAAGGACCCGCTCCGCTACGCCGTCTACCTCAGCCAGGGCGGCATCACCCTGCCCGACCGCGACTACTACCTCGACGCCAAGTTCGAACCCCAGCGGACGGCCTACGAGGCCTATGTCGCCAAGATGCTGGGCCTGGCCGGCTGGGCGAACCCGGAGGCCAACGCCAAGGCTGTCGTCGCCATGGAGACCGAGGTGGCCAAGGTCTCCTGGACCCGGGCCGAGCGCCGCGACAACGACAAGACCTACAACCCGATGGCCACCGCCGACCTGGCGGCGTTCGCCCCGGGCTTCGACTGGACCGCCTTCCTGGCCGGCGCGAACCTGACGGCCGCCAAGCGGGTGATCGTCTCCGAGAACACGGCCTTCCCGAAGATCGCCGCCATCTACGCCAAGACCGACGTCGAGACGCTGAAGGCCTGGCTGGCGTTCACCGCCATCGACCAGTCGGCGGGCTATCTGTCGAAGGACTTCGACCAGGCCAAGTTCGACTTCCGCTCCAAGACCCTGTCCGGCACCCCGGCCCAGACTCCGCGCTGGAAGCGGGGCGTGAACCTGGTCGACGCCAACGTCGGCGAGGCGCTGGGCAAGCTGTACGTCGACGCCTACTTCCCGCCGCAGAACAAGGCGCGGATGGAGGCGCTGGTCAGCGACATCCAGACGGCCCTGGGCGCCCGCATCCAGAAGCTGGATTGGATGGGTCCCGAGACCAAGCAGAAGGCGCTGGAGAAGCTCGGCAAGTTCACGGTCAAGATCGGCTATCCCGACAAATGGCGGGACTATTCCGCCCTGAAGATCACCGACGGCGACCTCTACGGCAACGTCGAGCGATCCTCGGCCTTCGACTGGAATTTCCGCGTCGCGCGGCTGAACAAGCCCGTCGACCGCAGCGAGTGGGAGATGACCCCCGCCACCATCAACGCCTACTATTCGCCCACCAAGAACGAGATCGTCTTCCCGGCCGCGATCCTGCAGCCGCCGTTCTTCGATCCCGAAGGCGACGCGGCCATCAACTATGGTGGCATCGGCGGCGTGATCGGCCACGAGATCACCCACGGCTTCGACGACGAGGGCCGCAAATCGGATGGCGACGGCCGGCTGTCGGAGTGGTGGACCAAGACGGACGCGGAAAAGTTTATGGTCCAGGCCGCGCGCCTGGGCGCCCAGTACTCGGCGACCGAAGTGCTGCCCGGCTCCAAGATCGACGGCCAGCTGACCATGGGCGAGAACATCGCCGACCTGGGCGGCCTACTGCTGGCGCTGGACGCCTACCACCTGTCGCTGAAGGGCCAGCCGGCGCCGGTGATCGAGGGCCTGACCGGCGACCAGCGGGTGTTCCTGGGCTGGGCGCAGGTGTGGCGCGGCAAGTATCGCGACGACTTCATGAAGCAGATCCTGGTGTCCGACCCCCACTCCCCGCCGGTGGCGCGGGTGGACCTGCCGGTCCGCAACATCGACGCCTTCTACACGGCGTTCGGCGTCAAGCCGGGCGACCCGATGTACATCCCGCCGGAACAGCGCGTCCGGATCTGGTGATAGCTTTTCCCTCCCCTTCATGGGGAGGAACAGACGGCGAAGCCGTCAGGGTGGGGAGGTCACGACGGGGCTCAGAGATTGAGCCCGAGTCGCCCCGTCCGACTGTCGGTACGCGACAGCCACCCACCCCTGAAGAAGAGGGATGAATTTGACCAAAATGTCGAAAATGGGGTGGCCCAGAAAAAGAATCGGCCTGCAGCGGGGGATAGTCGCTGCAGGCCGCCTTGAGCAGTCGCTCTAATGAGCGGGCGTTTCCTCCCCGAAACGCCGGAGACTTCAGGACTAGCGCCGTCTTGTCTCTCGCCTGATGACAGAACGGCAATTTTCTACCCAAGTCAACGGGCCAAAGCCCCTTGAACGGCATGTCGTGATCGCAATTTCGCGAGCAGGGGGAATTTTACACCGTCTTTTTGACGTGTAAGTCAAAATACGCGCGTCTTGAGTGTATCGAGGGGTGCGCAACTCACGTCAAAGACGAAGTCGGGCTTGGAGGCCGTCACCGGCCCAAGACCGGCCGCGGTCAACGCCAGGGACGCATCCGACACTTTCGCCGAATCGACCAAAAGGCCGTTCGGGCGACGGGTGGCGCCGGCCGAGACCAGCGAATTGACCACCGCAACCTCGACCGCATCGCCGCGGGCCGGCCACGCCAGGGTGGCGCTGCGCAGGGCGGCGGCCCGGGCCTCGACGATCCGCAGCAGCCGTTCCGCCTGGGCCAGGGCGTCGGAATCCCATGCGGCGCGCAGGCTGGCGGCCAGTTGGGCCTGACTCCTCAGCATGACGCCGTCGGCCAGCACCTTCAGCCCGTTGGCCTGCAGCGTCGCCCCGGTCGAGGTGATGTCGATCACGATCTCGGCCGATCCCGCCGCTGGCGCGCCCTCGGTGGCGCCGCCGGACTCGGCGATCCGATAGTCGGCGATGCCGTGGCGCGCGAAGAAGCCGCGCGTCTGGGTCAGGTACTTGGTCGCCACTCGCATGCGGCGGCCGGTGCGGCGCAGATAGTCGTGCGCGACCTCCTCAAGATCGGCCATGGACTCCACGTCCAGCCAGCTCTTGGGCACGGCGGTGACCAGGTCGGCACGGCCGAAGCCCAGGGCGCGGAGCAGCAGCACCCGGCTGTCCAGGTCCTCGCCGCGCTCGCGCAACAGATCCTCGCCGGTGACGCCCAGGTGGACCTCGCCCGCATCCAGGGCGTCGGCGATGTCGGCGGCCGACAGTAGGCGCACCTGCGCGCCGGCCACGCCCTTGAGGCTGGCCATGTAGCCGCGCGCGCCCCCGGTGACCTCGAGCTTCAGCCCGCAGTCGCCGAGCCAGCCCTCGACCTGTTCCTTCAGGCGGCCCTTGGAGGGAACCGCGATGATGAGACCGCTCATGACTCGCCTCCCGTCCAGGCTCGCCAGGGCCGGACCATGCAACCCACCGCCCGCGCGTCGCCCGCGCCGCCCAGGCGGGTCAGCAGCCCGTCATATCGGCCACCCACCGCCACGGCGCGGTCCGGCCCCAGGGCTTCGCTGCGCACCTCGAAGGTGATCCCATCGTAGTAGTCGAAGGCGTGGCCCAGGGCCGGGGCGAACCGCAGCCGGTCGGCCGGGGCGATCCGCGTCAGCTCCAGCAGGCGCGCCTCCCATCCGGCCAGCGCCGCCTTCAGCGCCCCGTCGTTGGCGCCCGACAGCTCGCGCATCCGGGCAAAGGCGTAGGCCGGCGCGTCGTCGATGACCATGAAGGCGCGGATGGCCTCGGACTGGGTCTCGGTCAGGGCCGGGGCGTTGGCCGCCTCGGCTTTGCGCACCAGGCGCGCGGCGATCTCGGCGGGGCCGCGCCCGCCCACCGGCTCCACCCCCGCCAGCGCCCAGACCTCTTCCAGCAGGGCGGCGGCCTGGGTTTCCGACAGACCGGCTAGCAGGCCCGCCAGCGTACCGCCCTCGGCCTTCTGGGTTTCGCCCACCCGTGACAATTCCGACCACAGCAGACGCGGGCGGCCGGCCACGCGCTTCAGGCGGGCGGCCAGGCTTTCCGGCAGGTCCAGGCTTTCGACAAAAGCGCCGAACAAGGCCACGTCGCCCAGCCAAAGCGACAGGTCGGCGCGCCCGCCCGCCGCCGCCGCGCGCCAGGCCAGGCCGGCGATCTCGGCGTCCGCCGCTTCCACCCGTCCGCCGCCCGGCGAGAACATCTCCAGCCCCAGTTGGACGAACTCTTCCGGCCGGTCGGATCCCGACGAGGCCCGGAACGCCGCGCCCTGATACCAATAGAGCCCCGCCGCCCGCGCGCTCTCGATGTGCTGGCGGGCGATGGCGACGGTGAAGTCCGGGCGCAGGCAGCTCTCGGTCCCGCCCTCGGCCTGGACCACGAACAGGCGGGCGCGCATGGCCTCGCCGGCCAGGTCCAGCAGCAGGTTCAGCGGCTGCAGCAACGGCGCGTCGGCGCGTTCGGCGCCCGAGGCCTCCAGCGGCGCGCGGACGGCGGCCAGGACCTCGGCGGATACGGGAGGCTCGATGCGCATCAGCCGGCGTCCAGGATACGGCGCAGCGCGGCGGTCAACTCACCGCGCGGAATGGTCTGCTGGCCCGGCCGCTGTTCGCGCCATTCGGCGTTGTCGGTGACCTTCGAGGCCAGCTCGCGGCCCAGGTCCAGGTCCTTGATCGTGACCGTTCCTGCGGCCAGCTCGTCCTCGCCGACGATCACCGCGGCGGGCGACAGGCGTCGATCGGCGTATTTCATCTGCGGCCGCATCCCCGACGTGCCGAGGTAGACCTCCGCCGCGATGCCGGCCGCGCGGATTTCCTGGGCGACGGCGAAATAGTCGGCCATCCGGCTCTGGTCGAAGGCGATCACCACCACCGGCCCGCGCGCGGCCTTGCCCAGGTCGCGGCCCGCGGCCTTCAACGCCGAGGCCAGCCGCGAGACGCCGAAGGAGAACCCCGTCGCCGGCGTCTGCTGGCCGGTGAACCGCGCCACCAGGTCGTCGTAGCGTCCGCCCCCGCCGATCGAGCCGAACCGCATCGGCTGGCCCTTCTCGTCCAGGGTCGACAGCAGCAGCTCGGCCTCGAAGACCGCGCCGGTGTAATACTCCAGCCCGCGCACCACCGACGGATCGAAGGTCGCCCGGTCGGCGCCGACGCCCAGGCCGTTCAGCGCCGCGTCGATGGCGGCCAGTTCTGCCAGCCCCTCCTCGCCCTCGGCCGAGCCGCCAACCACATCGGCCAGCTTCGCCAGCGTCGAGGACCGGTCGCCAGCGCCGGCGGCCGTGAAGGCCAGCACCCGCTCGGCGGCGGCGCCGTTCAGCCCCGCGCCCTTGGTGAAGTCGCCGCTCTCGTCCTTGCGGCCCTCGCCCAGCAGCAGGCGCACGCCGTCCGGACCCAGCCGGTCCAGCTTGTCCACCGCGCGCAGCACGGCCAGCTTCTGGGTCTCGTCGGCGACGCCGGCGGCGGTCATCAGGCCGTTCAGGAGCTTGCGGTTGTTGATCTTGATCAGCGCCGAGCCGGCGGGCAGGCCGGCGGCCTCCAGCCCCTCGACCGCCATGGCGATAATCTCGGCGTCGGCCTCCGGCCGGGCCGAGCCCACCGTGTCGGCGTCGCACTGCCAGAATTCGCGGAAGCGACCCGGACCCGGCTTCTCGTTGCGCCAAACCGGCCCGAAGGCATAGCGGCGGAACGGCTTGGGCAGGGTCTCCCAGTTCTGCGCGGCGAACCGGGCCAGCGGCGCGGTCAGGTCGTAGCGCAGCGCCATCCACTGCTCGTCGTCGTCCTGCAGGGCGAACACGCCCTCGTTCGGCCGGTCGGCGTCGGGCAGGAACTTGCCCAGGGCGTTGGCATATTCGAACGCCCCGGTCTCCAGCGGCTCGAAACCCCAGCGCTCGTAGACGCCGCTGACCGCCGCCAGGATCGCGCGTTCGGAGACGACATCGCGGGCGCGGCGGTCGTTGAACCCACGGGGGGCGCGGGCTTCGGGGCGGCTCGGATCGCTGGTCATGGCCGCGCGATTAGCGGCTGAGGGACTATCACTCAAGGAAAGGCTCATCGGTCGTCTCTCGGATGGGAGGTCGACGGACGAAGCTGGAGAAGTTCGAGCCCCGTCCGCATGTGCGGGGCTCGGAAGGGGGTTCGCTTAAGCCACGAGCCCGCCAGCCGATCCCGCGAGGGTCGGATGGTGATGGCCGTGATGGTGCGCGAACCGGGTCATGACGGCGGCGCTTCTAGCCGAAAGTCCTGAACGAGTCATCACGCCGCCCGGCGGAAGCTTCGGGGCGAGGTCCCGAACGCCCGGCGGAAGGTGGCGTTGAAGTGCGAGATGTCGTTGAAGCCGACGTCGAAGGCGATGGTCGTGATCGGCTCCCGGGTGTCCATCAGCCGGTCGGCGGCGGCACGCAGGCGGGCGGCGATCTGGTACTGGCGCGGCGTCTCGCCGGTGGCGGCGTGGAAGGCGCGGATGAAGTGGTAGCGGCTCAGGCCCGCGATCGCGGCCATCTGGCCTAGGCTGAGCGGCTCGGCCGGATGGGCGTCGAGCAGCGAGACCACGTCGCGCACCCGGCGCGGCTCGGGTCCAGCCGACTTCGCGGTGCGGCTGAGCGCCTTGAACGCGGCGGCGATCAGGCGGATGGCGGCCTCCTCGTCCGGCTCGCGGCCCGAGGCCAGGCGACGAACGGCGGCGTAGAGGGGCGTCGCGGCGCGGGTGGCCCGCAGGCCCGCGACCGGAAAGACGGCGTCCTTGCAGCGGCAATCGTCGGCCACCTCGGCCAGCAGGGCAGTATCCAGCGCCACCACCACGCGCCGCACGCCGGCGTCGTCCAGGTAGCGATAGGTGAAGTCCTCGCCGGCGTTGCCGAACAGCACCACGCCCGGCCGCGCATCGGCGGCGCCGATGGGCGAGCGATAGTCGAACTGGCCCGAGACCACGACGCCGATGGACGAGTGCGCGTAGCAGCTCTCGAGACGCCGGGCGGCGGGATCGCTATGGCACCGCGCCTCGCCCGCGCCGTAGAGGCCCGGATGCGACCGCAACTCGGGACCCTGCACCTCGATCCGGAACGCCGGGTTCGCCTCGACTGACATGGCGCGGATACTGGCGCGCGTTGCCGCCAAGGCAACAGCAATAAACCCCAAGTCCTGGCGGCGCCCGGCCCCGTAAGCTGGGCCATGATCGACCAGACGCGCTTCGTATATGGCCTGGGCGCCGTGGGCCTGGGCGTGCTGGGCCTGATGGTCGGCGACTTCGCCCTGCAGTGGCAGCCCGTGCCCAAGGACATCGCGTTCCGGACGGAGCTGGCGTGGCTCAGCGCCGCTCTGCTCATCGTCGGTGGGCTGGCGACGATCTGGCGGCGCACCTCGGCGCTGGGGTCGTTGAGCCTAGGCCTCATGTACGGCGTCTGGGTGGTGGCTCTGCACCTGCCGGTCGCCTTGGCGGACGCCAGCCAGATTGCATCCTGGAGCGCCGTCGCCGAAGCCTTGGCCCTCAGCCTGGGCGGCTTGGTCGGATGGGCCGCCGTCGCGCGGCCCGACCTCGCCCCTATCGGCCGGCGGCTGTTCGGCCTGGCGCCTGTGATCTTCGGGCTGGCGCACTTCGGCTACGCCAAGTTCACCGCGTCGATGGTGCCGGTCTGGCTGCCGGCGCCGCTGGTGTGGGCGTATCTCACCGGGGTCGGCCATATGGCCGGCGGGCTGGCCCTGATCGCCGGCGTGCAGGCCCGGCTGGCCGCGACGCTGCTGGCGCTCATGTACGCAGCCTTCGCCGTGTTGCTGCACCTGCCTCGCGTCATCGCCGCACCCGACAGCCGGATCGAGTGGACCATGCTGCTGATCGCGATCTCGCTGACCGGAGCGGCGTGGAACGTGCGCGAGCCCCGCAAAGCCCTCTAGGCTCGCAAGCGCGCGCGTCCTAGAAAGCGCGCCATGCGTGAGATCACCCACTTCATCGATGGCGCCGCCTTCACGGGCGCGTCGGGCCGCTATGGCGACGTCTTCAACCCCAACACCGGCGAGGTGCAGGCGCGCGTCCAGTTCGCGACCGTGGCCGAGGTGGACAAGGCCGTGCAGTCGGCGGTCCGCGCCCAGCAGACCTGGGCCCTGGTCAATCCGCAGCGCCGCGCCCGCGTGATGTTCGACTTCAAGCGGCTGATCGAGCGCGACATGGACGCCCTGGCGGAGATCCTGTCCTCCGAGCACGGCAAGGTCGTCGCCGACAGCAAAGGCGACATCCAGCGGGGCCTGGAGGTCATCGAGTTCGCTTGCGGCGTCCCGCATCTGCTGAAGGGCGAATACACCGAGGGCGCCGGTCCGGGGATCGACGTCTATTCCATGCGCCAGCCGCTGGGCGTGGCGGCGGGGATCACGCCGTTCAACTTCCCAGGCATGATCCCGATGTGGATGTTCGGCATCGCCATCGCGACGGGCAACACCTTCATCCTGAAGCCGTCGGAGAAGGACCCGACGCTGCCGGTGAAGCTGGCCGAGCTGATGATGGAGGCCGGCGCGCCGTCGGGCGTGCTGAACGTGATCCATGGCGACAAGGCCGCCGTCGACGCCATCCTCGATCACCCGGATATCAAGGCCGTCAGCTTCGTGGGATCAAGCGACATCGCCCACTACGTCTACTCCAAGGGCACGGCGGCGGGTAAGCGCGTCCAGGCCATGGGCGGGGCCAAGAACCACGGCATCATCCTGCCCGACGCCGATCTGGAACAGGCGACAAAGGACATCATCGGCGCGGCCTACGGCTCGGCCGGCGAGCGCTGCATGGCGCTGCCCGTTGTGGTGCCGGTGGGCAAGAAGACCGCCGACGAAGTGCGCGAGCGCGTGCTGGCCGAACTGGAGACGCTGAAGGTCGGCATCTCCACCGACGCCGCCGCGCAGTACGGCCCGGTCGTCTCGGCCGCCCACAAGCAGAAGATCAGCGACTATATCCAGATGGGTGTCGACGAGGGCGCCGAGCTCGTGGTCGACGGCCGGGGTTTCAAGCTCCAGGGCTACGAGAACGGCTTCTTCATCGGCCCGTCGCTGTTCGACGGCGTGAAGAAGGGCATGACCACCTACAACGAGGAGATCTTCGGCCCGGTGCTGCAGATCGTCCGCGCCGAGACGTTCGAGGAGGCGATCGACCTGCCGTCCAGCCACCAGTACGGCAACGGCGTCGCCATCTTCACCCGCAACGGCCGCGCCGCGCGCGAATTCGCCGCCAGGGTCCAGGTGGGCATGGTCGGCATCAATGTGCCGATCCCGGTGCCGGTCGCCTACCACACCTTCGGCGGCTGGAAGCGCAGCGCCTTCGGCGACATCAACCAGCACGGCCTCGAGGGCGTGCGCTTCTACACCAAGACCAAGACCATCACCGCCCGCTGGCCCGAGGGCGCGGTCGAGGACTCGGCCTTCGTCATCCCGACGATGAAGTAGCGTCCGCGCTGATCCGGGCCGGGCGTCTTCCAGATGATGTCCAGCACTTCCCGTGTGGTCAGCCCACCCGGCTCGTGGTGCGACACGCCCGGCGCGAAGGCCGGGTCCAGGCCGTCCAGGTCGATGGAGATGTAGGTCGGGCCGACAGGCAGGGCCGCCAGTCCCGCCTCGTGCCGGTGCGGCGCGAACACCTTGACGCCATAGCGCCTGGCCTGGGCGACCAGGTGGGCGTTGGGGGTGCGGATGCCGAACTGGGTGAGACCGGCCGCCAGCCCGTTCTCCATGATCCGCGCGAACGGCGACGCATGGCTCAGCGGGTCGCCCTCGAAGTCTTCGTAGAGGTCGGAGTGGGCGTCGATGTGGACGATCTGCGGCGGCGCGATCCCGGCCTCGGCGATCCCGCGCAGGATCGGATAGGTTACGGCGTGGTCGCCGCCCAGCACCACCGCCGGGCCGGCGGCGAAGGCGGCGCGCACCGCCTCGACCATCCGCGCGAAGTCGCCGTCGTCCTCGCGGAGCGGCGCGTCGCCCAGGTCGCGCAGCACCTCATCCAGCACTAGGCCGTTGGTCGCGGTCAGGTGGCTGTGGCTGGAGTAGAGCGCCGCGCGGATCGCGGGCGGGGCCTTGGCCGCGCCACGCAGGAACGACGAATGCTGGTCGGTGGGCAGGCCGAGGAGGGACACGGGCGTCATGGACGCAGGCTAAGCGTTCCGCCTGCTCCCTTCACCCGAAATCCCTCCGGCCGATGGCGCTAGGCCCGGCGGCTGAACTGATCCTTGTTGGCTTGCCGGGTCTTCAGGCCCTGGCCGCGATCGGGCTCGGGGCGGTCCTCGCGGGCGAGGTGGTTGGCGCCGTGTTGCGCTTCGCCGTCCAGCGCCTCGCCCCACTCGGCTTCCGGGGTGTCGGGCTGGCCCAGCCTGGCCGGGTCGACCTGGGCGAGCAGGTCCGTATCGGTCTTGGTTTCGAAGCTGCGGTCTTCTTGATCGGCCATACGCGTCTCCCGTTACTGGACCTGATCAACCCGCCGGGAACGCGGCGCGTTCCTTGCGCTCGGGCGTGACCGCCGCTAGGCCGGGCCCATGGCCTCCGCCCTGCAAGCCGCTTACGACGCGCGTGTCCGCGAGGGCTCGATCCGGGCCGACCCTGCCCAAGCCGCCGCGCTGCGGCCCCTGGTCCGCCTGGAGGCCGACCTCGCCGCCCATCGTCCCAAGGGCGGGCTGAAGAAGCTGTTCCACAAGCCGGAGGGGCAGCGGGGCGTCTACCTGATCGGGCCGGTCGGGCGAGGCAAGTCCATGCTGATGGACCTGTTCTTCGAGACCTCGACCGAGCCATCCCGGCGTCGCACGCACTTCCATGTCTTCATGGGCGAGATTCACCGGCTGATCGACACCTGGCGTAAGAGCGACGCCGCCGCCCGCAAGGCGACGTTCGGCCAGCACAAGGGGGACGACCCGATCGTGCCGGTGGCCGACGTGGTGGCCGCCCAGTCGCGCCTGCTGTGCTTCGACGAGTTCCAGGTCACCGACATCGCCGACGCGATGATCCTGGGCCGGTTGTTCGCCGCCCTGTTCGAGCGGGGCGTCACCCTGGTGGCCACGTCCAACCGCCTGCCGGACGAGCTCTACAAGAACGGCATCAACCGCCAGCTCTTCACGCCCTTCATCGACCTGCTGAAGAGCAAGGTGGAGGTGGTCACCATCGCCGGGCCGCACGACTATCGGCTGGACCGCCTGCGCGCCGCCGGGACCTGGTTCTCGCCCATCGACCCGGACAACGAACGGTCGTTCGACGCTCTGTGGCGCGAGATGCTGGGGCCGGAGGACGAGAGCGGCGGGACCGTCGAGGTGCTGGGCCGGAAGGTGCACTTCCCCCATGCCGCGGGGGGTTTGCTGCGGGCCAGTTTCGCCAGCCTGTGCGCCGTGGCGCTGGGACCGAACGACTATGTGGCCATCGCCGCGCGCTTCCACACGGTGTTCCTGGACGGCGTGCCCAGGCTGGGACCGAACCGCCGAGAAGAGGCGCGCCGCCTGGTGATCCTGATCGACGCCCTCTACGAGGCGCGCACCCACCTGATCGTCCTGGCCGACGCCGAGCCTGTGAAGCTCTATCCGGAAGGCGACGGATCGTTCGAGTTCGAACGCACCGCGTCCCGCCTGCAGGAGATGCGGTCGGCGGACTGGCTGGAGGATTTGTAGGGCGGTTCTTCGTCACCCCTCCCTTGCTCGTCATCCCCCGGCTTGTCCGGGGGACCCATCCCTCGGCGGCATGGCTGTGGAGCTGGCCGCGCGAGCGCGGCCCGCCGCAGGGACTAGCGGCGGCTGAAGCATGGGTCCCCCGGACAAGCCGGGGGATGACGAGCTGTAAAGTTAGCCCGAACCTTCCCACGGCGGCCTGGCGTAGCCGGTCAGGTCGTCGATCCAGGTCTTGACGACGTCGAGGTCGACCGCGGGCAGGTCGCGCCAGCGGGCGGCGTTCTCGGGGTTCAGCCCCATCTGCTCGCAGATCTCCGCGACATGCGCGTCGAGATCGCGGGTGGCGAAGTCGTCGTCGCAGCGCGCGTCGATCAGCCAGGCTTCCAGCCGGCGATAGCATTCGCCGAACAGCTCCTGTTCGCACTCCAGCTCGCTCTTCTCGAAGCCCTCGGACCAGATGACCCGGCGCACGGCGGTGCGCAGGTCGTCGGCGCGCTGGTTGGCGGCCTCGATGTCGCGGGGGAACTCGCGGCGGGGATCTTCGGCCACGGACGGCGGCGGGTTCAGCATCCCATCGCGGCGGGCCGCTTCAGCCGCTTCCCGCGCCTCGCGCGTGGCGTTGCGGTCGAACCGTTCGTGCAGGGCCAGGGACTGGCGGAGCGACCGGCCCATCCGCTGATAGGTGCGGCCCTTCTCGGCCTCCTCGGGGGTGTCGATGGCGGCAAGGTAGCTCGCATGCGCGGCCTCGGTGGCGACGAGATCCAGCTCGGCCAGCTTCGCCAGCATCTCCTGGCGCCGTTCAGCGATGTGCGCGGCTTGCGACATGAACGTAACAAGAACATGCAGAGTGGGCGGGCGTCAAAGTTGTTCGTGCATGGGCTGCTCCTCTCCCAGACGCGGAGCGTCGTGGGAGAGGTCGGGAGAGGGCGGCGCGGCGGATGGGCCGGCATGGGCGTTGGACCCGGAGGCTCCTGGGTTCGGCCACGGCCAGGGCGGGGCCTTGATCCAATCGGAGCGCCCGGCCCCACGCAGCGCCGCCCTCACCCAGCCTCTCCCACGGCGCTGCCGCGCCTGGGAGAGGAGCGCGGAGGATGGGTGGGTGGGGTCTAAGTCCGGGCGTCGAGCGTGCGCCGCCGCCCGGACGCGTCAAGGACAAGCCGCTGGCGCGGCCGCGCTGGCGCGCGATCCTTGACCCGCCCGAACGGCGGCGCTTGTGGGCTGCCGTGGACTTAAGGCGCGGGGTGCGCGCGGCGCGCTCAAAGCAACGAGTTAGGAGATGGCGCAAACCGCGCGTAGAATCCGATGCAGATCAGTCGGAGTTGCCGTGGCCAGAGCCTTGACCAAATTGAAGCCAACCGACCGCAAGCGCCCAGGGCGCTTCGCGGCAGAGGCGCACAAGGTCGAGGCGTTGGACAACCTGGGCACCGCTGACAGCGCTTTTGAGATGGTGGGGCGTTCGCTTCCCGAGCACTCGGAATATGGCGATGACTGAAGTCATTGGAGCCTTCAGCGAAGAGCAGGCCGCACAGTTAGCGAATGTGTCTCGACACCAACTTCGCGAATGGGATCGGCGCGGTCTTCTAAAACCCAGTTACGGGACCTCTGAATCCTACGTTCCGTACGGTCGAATTTACTCCTTCCGGGATCTCGTTTCGGCGAGGGTTTTAGGCCAACTGCGCAAGCACGGGGTCTCGTTCAGCCACTTGGCCGAGGTACACAAGAAGCTATCGGCCCTCTCAGAGGCACCGTGGGCTTCAACCGTCCTATGGGTGTGCGGTCGCGAGGTCGTGGTCGCTCCACAAGGGGCGAAGTACCGCCAAAAACTCCTCAGCGGTCAGGAGATCTTCGATATCCCCCTCAAGATCGCGATCAGCAGCGTGAGGAACGACCTAGCGAAGCTGAACGAGCGCGCCGGCGCTAAGGTTGGAAAGATCGATCGGGAGCGCTTCGTGGCCCAGGGGCAATACGTGGTCAAAGGCACCCGCATTCCGGTGCGTCTGATCGCAAGCTTCGCGAAGGCGGGCTACACCGTCGAACAGATCATCCGCGAATATCCCGAGTTAGCGCCTGCAGACGTGGTTGCGGCCTTGAGTTTTGAAGGCGTGGCTGCCGCCTAATGGCGCGAGCGCCTCTCCGCCTCCGCTTCTTCACTGATGAAAATATTCCGGATTCCGTAGGGCGTTACCTGCGAGGGCGGGGCCATAGCGTGTTCCGCGCCAAGGCTCATCTAGCCGAAGGCACGCCAGACCAAGTCGTCGCGACCACCGCGATGGAAGATGATCGTGTGCTCGTCACTGCCGATAAGGATTTCAACGACCAGCGCTTCCAGAAAGCGCGCTTCGCGCGGCTCAGCCGGATCGGTCTCAGCGGAGATGGGCCAGAATTTGTACCCGCCCTTCGCCAGCACATCCGGGTGATCGAGTTTCAGTGGAGCGAGAAGGTACGCACCGGCGCTCCGCGCATGATCGCGTTCGTGCGGTTGGGCGACATCCGTTTCAAGGCCTAGCCACATTCTCGGATTTGAGAGTTTGTCAGCCCGCCAGCCCCTCATACGCAAACATCACCACCGCCTCCGCCTCCGCGCCTCGCTTGGCGTAGAGCGCCCGGGCGGCGGTGTTGTCAGCTTCCGTCGCGACCCAGGCTTCTTCGCAGCCCAGCTCCACCCCCCAGGCCACCAACTCATCCAGCAGCTTCATCGCGAGGCGTTCGCGGCGGCGGTCGGGGGTGACGCCCAGGTTGTCGATGTAGAGTTCGGTGGGGAGGTCGGGATGGCGGTGGACGATGCCGCGGGCCTGGCCGACGACCTCACCTTGGCTGACGGCGACGACCATCAGGTGGTTGGGCTGGGCCAGGTAGGCGGCCAGCCTGGCCGGGTCGATGGGTTGGTCGAAGACGTCGATGGCGATGCGGTCGAGCATGGCGGCGTCGGCGGGGCGGACGCGGAGGATTTCGGCGGTCATGGGGTGAGGTTAGGCCCGCTTTCCCCTCCTCGTCATGGCCGGGCTCGACCCGGCCATCCAAAGGGCGGCGCGGCGTGGTGCGACGCTGGCGGGCGCTCTGGAATGGATGGCCGGGTCAAGCCCGGCCATGACGAGCAAGTCAGGGGACTTGCGCCACCGCCCTGAACAGCGGCACGTTCAAAGTTGAACGGCGCGTCACGATGCCGGTCGTAGAGGATGAGACGAGGCCCATGATCAGGTTCACCGCAGCGCTGCTGGCCGCCACCGTTCTGAGCAGCGTGGCGCAGGCGAAGACGCTGGCCGTGGCGCCCGGCGCCGATGCGCAGGAGCGGATCCAGACGGCGTTGCTGGACGCCAAGCCGGGCGACGTGGTGCAGCTGGCGGCGGGGCGCTACGAGCTGTCGGACGGGCTGTCGCTGGACGTGGACGACGTGACGGTGAAGGGCGCGGGGCCGGAGGCGACGGTGCTGTCGTTCAAGGGCCAGAAGGGCGCGGGCGAGGGCCTGCTGATCACGTCCAACCGGGTGACGGTGCGCGACCTGGGGGTCGAGGACACCAAGGGCGACGGGGTGAAGTCGAAGGGGTCGGACGAGATCAGCTTCATCAACCTGCGCGTCGAGTGGATGGGCGGGCCGAACGAGAAAAACGGCGCCTATGGCGTCTATCCGGTGAGCTCGACGAACGTGCTGATCGACAAGGTGGTGGTGAAGGGCGCGTCGGACGCCGGGATCTATGTGGGCCAGTCGAAGAACATCATCGTCAAGAACAGCCGCGCCGAGTTCAACGTGGCCGGGATCGAGATCGAGAACTCGATGAACGCCGACGTGTTCGACAATGTGGCGACGCATAATGCGGGCGGGATCCTGGTGTTCGACCTGCCGAACCTGCCGCAGATGGGCGGGCATTCGCACCGCATCTATCGCAACAAGGTGGTGGCGAACGACACGCCGAACTTCGCGCCGAAGGGCAATATCGTGGCCAGCGTGCCCACTGGCACCGGGATCATGATCATGGCCAACAAGGGCGTGCACGTCTTCGAGAACGAGATCGACGGCAACCAGTCGGCGGGCGTGACCCTGGTCAGCTACACGCGCAAGTTCGACGACAAGACCTATAACCCCCTGCCCCGCGACATCGTCGTGCGCGACAACAAGATCGGCCGGAACGGCTGGGACCCCAAGTTCGACGGCGGGGCGATCCTGGCCAAGATGCTGGGCGGCTCGGTGCCGCCGGTGATCTGGGACGGAGTGACCAAGGCCGAGGGCAACAGCGAGGTGGTGCGGGTGCGGATCACCGACGGGCCGGTGCTGAACCTGCAACTGCCGGCGCCCGGCGCGCTGCTACAGGCGAAGCCGGTGGTGGCCAAGACCCTGGGCGACGCCCAGATCGCCGAGCCCAAGCCCGTGGTCCTGCCCAAGCGCCAGGCCGACCTGGGTGCGTAGGAGGGGGATGACGCGGGTCTGGCTCGCCAGCCTCGCCGCCCTGGCCTGCCTGGGCGCCGCGCCGGTTCCGACGGGGGTGGCGCTGGAGGCGTTGCTGGCCGAGGCGCCGGCGCCGAAGCTCAGCGACTATCACCTGTTCAAGGACGCGGGCGCGCGGCAGCCGAACGCCCTCGTGCCATACAGCCTGAACACGCCGCTGTTCAGCGACTATGCCGAGAAGTTCCGGTTCCTGTACCTGCCGCCGGGGACCAAGGCCGCCTATCGCGCCGAGGGTGTGCTGGACCTGCCGGTGGGCGCGACGCTGGTGAAGACCTTCGCCTATCCGGCGGACCTGCGGCGGCCGGACGACAAAATCCGCTACCTGGAAACCCGGCTGCTGATCCGCAAGCGCGAGGGCTGGGCGGCGCAGACCTATGTGTGGAACGCCGAGCAGACCGAGGCGGTGCTGAAGCGGGCGGGCGCACGGCTGGACGCCAGCTTCGTCGATGCGCACGGCAAGACGGTGCAGGTCGACTACGCCGTGCCGAACCAGAACCAGTGCAAGGAGTGCCACCAGCTGGACAAGGGCCTGACGCCGATCGGGCCGAAGGCGCGGAACCTGAACGGTACGTATCCCTATGTCGAGGGCGCGGAGAACCAGCTGGCGCACTGGACGCGGCTGGGCCTGCTGACCGGCGCGCCCAAGCCGGCCGACGCACCGCGCACCCCGCGCTGGGACGATCCGAAGGAACCCGTCGAGGCGCGGGCGCGGGCCTATCTCGACGCCAACTGCGCCCATTGCCACAACCCGCGCGCGGTGGCCTCGAACTCCGGCCTGTTCCTGAACCTGGAGGAGACGCGGCCGGCGGCGCTGGGCGTCGGCAAGGGGCCGGTGGCGGCGGGCCGCGGGTCGGGCGGGCTGATGGTCGGGATCGATCCGGGACATCCCGACAGCTCGATCCTGGCCTATCGGATGGCGTCGACCGAACCGGGGGTGATGATGCCGGAACTGGGCCGGTCGCTGAAGCATGCGGAAGGGCTGGCCCTGATCCGCGCCTATATCGCCGGGATGAAGACCCCTTGAGGCTGACGCGGCGCGGCGTGGTGGGGTCGGGGTTGGCGCTGGCCGCCGGCCCGGCCCTGGCCGACATCGCCACCGACGCCG
>JAHJME010000040.1 GCA_018821435.1 Alphaproteobacteria bacterium | reverse complement strand
CGCGGCGCGGCGGCGACCTTGGCGGGCGCGGCCACCGGGGCCACGGCGACCGGAGCGTCCACCTTCGGCGGCGGGAGCGGCGCGACCACTGGCGCTGGCGGGGCGGCGATCGCGGCGGGCGGCGCGGCGACAGGCGCCTTCAGCGCGGCCTGCTGACCGCGGCTGAGCGCGTAGGCGATGCCCAGTACGGCGCCCAGGCCCACCACGGTGGCGGCGATGGCCGGCAGCGGCGACTTGGGCGGCGCGGCGCGGCGGCGGCCGGAGCCCAGCGGCTGCACGATGACCGGGGCGATCTCGATATAGGGCTCGTCCGGCGGCGGCGGCGGCTCGACGACCGGTTCCGGCGCGTGGGGCGCGACAGCGACAGGCGCGACAGCGACGGGCGCGACAGCGACGGGCGCGACAGCAACCGGCGCAGGCGGTGCGACCGGCGCGGGCGCGGGTCTCGGCGCGGGCTGGGGCGCGAGGCGCGGGACGCCGCCCCCGCCGGTGAGGCCGGAGAAGGCGGGCGGCGCGTTGGTGGGCCGGGTGAAGACGGGCGTCACCGTCTGCCGCGCGGGCTCCGCAGGCGGCGGCGGCGCGGGGTCGGCCTTGGGCAATGGCCCGACGCGGAACGGCGCCTGGGGCATCTGCGGCCAGGTGCTGTTGCGGGCGAAGGGGTTGTCCGGTTCGGAAGCCATGTCTCAGTCTTCAGTGGGACTTGGACAGCACTATGACGTGCGTCGCCGGCGCCGCGCCATCGCCCGCGCCAGATTGTGCGGAATCGCCAGCACCTCGCGCAGCCCCATCGCGATGCCATGGCCCAGCGGCGTCGGTTCGCGGCCCCGCCAAGACCGACATTCCACGCCGTGCAGCGCCAGCAGCAGCCAGATGCGCGGCAGATGATAGGCGTCGCTGCACGCGACCACATAGGGATGACCGCCTACCTCGACGCGGGCCACGGTCGCGGCGACGTTGTCGAGGGTGGTCAGGCTTGCCTCGTCCAGGACCAGCCGGTCCGGCGCGATCCCGGCCGCTAGCAGCACCCGGGCCATGATCGACGCCTCGGTCGGGCCGGGGCGTGGCGCGCCGCCGGAGCAGAGGATCGGCGCGTCGGGATGTTCGCGCGCCGCCTCCAGCCCATGGCCGATCCGCCGCAGCAGCGCCGCCGACGGGCTGCCGTCGGGCCGCACCACGGCCCCGAAGATGACGATGAGGGGCGCTGCGCTCACGCCCCGAGCATGAACCCGGCCGCCCTAGCCGTTCAACGGCGGATGATAATGCTCGATCAGGTCGGCCAGTTCGGCGTCGCGAACGGCGCGGGTGACGTTCAGCCGGGTCAGCACGGTGGCGTCGGAATATTTCTTTCGCGCCTTTTCGAGATCCGAGCGCCAGGTCTGGCTGGCGAGATTGTCGGTCTCACCCGCGTAGACCACCTTCGGTCCATCTTCCGTCAGTTCGGCGATGACGTAGTTCGCCCCCGCCGGCGGCAGGAAACGGTTCTCGTCGAGGGGGCTGTAGCGGTAACGCGCACCGGAGGCCCCCGCCAGGTCGATCAGTTGATTCACTCTCTCCGCTCCTACGCTACCGAGTCGGGTCCGCGGTGGGACCTCGGGATGCTTACGCGGCAGACTTGGACCAAAACTTGACTGAGCGTTGCCGTAGAGCGCGCGCGATCGAGAGATCATGGTGAGGAACAACCTTCGCCATATGGACGTTCGACCCTGGCGCTGTCTCTGTAAGGCGCCATGGGCAAGAGGGAGACCGAATTCGGACGCCGGGGCTGGACAGCCGCCTCGCACCCCGAAACAACCTAACCATGGAGAAGCCCGCAGACTTCCAGATGCCGGCCGCGACGGATCGCCCCACGGTGGTCCTCAGCGGCGACTGGACGACGAACCTGCTGGGCGGGGTCGGCGACGCGCTGACTCAGGAGCTGCGCGGCCGCCAGGACGTGGCGTTCGACCTCACGCCGGTCCGTCGGATGGATACGGCCGGCGCCTACGCCATCATCCGCGCGGTCGGCCCGGGCTTCAGCCTGGACGGCGTGACCGCGCGCCCGGAGACGCGCCGGCTGCTGGAATTGGTCAGCAACGCGGTCAAGGTCGAGCCCGTGGTGCGCCGCGAGCCGAAGGGCTTCCACCAGCTGACCATCCGCATCGGCCGCGCCGTCGTGGACGTCGGCATCGAATTCATCACCACCATGGGCTTCCTGGGCCACCTGCTGGTGGTGTCCGGGCGGGCGGCGGTGAACCTGGTGGTCGCCCCGCACAAGGTTCGCTGGGCGCCGATCTTCACCCAGATGGAGCGGGCGGGCCTGGACGCCATCCCGATCGTGGCGGTCACCACCTTCTTCATCGGCGCCGTGGTGGCGCTGCTGGGGGTGAACATGCTGCGCCAGTTCGGAGCCGAGGTTTATTCGGTCGAGCTGATCGGCGTGGCCGTCATCCGCGAATTCAACATCGTCATCACCGCCGTGCTGCTTTCGGGCCGCTCGGCCTCGGCGTTCGCCGCCGAGCTGGGCTCGATGAAGATGCAGCAGGAGATCGACGCTATGCAGGTCATGGGGGTCGATCCGTTCGAGGCCCTGGTGCTGCCGCGCTTCGTCGCCCTGCTGGTGACCATTCCCCTGCTGACCTTCGTCGCCACCCTGGCCGGCCTGCTGGGCGGGTTGATGGTGACCTGGTCGACGCTGGGCCTGGGGCCCACGTTCTTCCTGCAGCGGATCGTCGACAACGTCGGCCCGACCCACTTCTTCGTGGCCCTGTCCAAGGCGCCGGTGATGGCGGGCGTGGTCGCCGGGATCGGCTGCCGCCAGGGCCTGCTGGTGGGCGGCGACGTCCAATCGCTGGGCCAGCGGGTGACGGCGGCCGTCGTCCACGCCATTTTCGCCGTCATCATGATCGATGCCGCCTTCGCCCTGATCTACATGCAGATCGACGTATGACCGACGCGCGCACCGGCCCCATCTCCGACGAAGAACTGCTGGATCAGTCCGGCCCCGCCATCGAGGTGCGCGGGCTGTGCTCGGCGTTCGGCGACCACCTGGTCCACGAGAACCTGGACCTGACCGTCAAGCGCGGCGAGGTGCTGGGCGTCGTGGGCGGTTCGGGCACCGGCAAGTCGGTGCTGCTGAACACCATCATCGGCCTGCGCAATCCCGACGCGGGCCAGGTCACCGTCTTCGGGCAACAGCTGTGGCGGGCCTCGCGCCGGCGCTGGAGCGCGCTGGAGCGGTCCTGGGGCGTGCTGTTCCAGGGCGGCGCCCTGTTCTCGAACCTGACCATCCGCGAGAACGTGGCCGCGCCGATGCTGGAGCACACCAAGCTAAGCCGCCGCGAGGCGAACGAGCTGGCGGACCTGAAGATCGCCATGGTCGGCCTGCGTCCCGAAGCCGGCTCGCTGAAGCCGGCCGAGCTGTCCGGCGGCATGAAGAAGCGGGCCGGCCTGGCGCGCGCGCTGGCGCTGGACCCCGAACTGCTTTTCCTGGACGAGCCCACCTCCGGCCTCGACCCGATCGGCGCGGCGGCCTTCGACGAGCTGATCCGCGACCTGGCCGACAGCCTGGACCTGACGGTGTTCATGATCACCCACGACCTCGACTCTCTCTACGAGATCACCGACCGCGTCGCCGTGCTGGCGGATAAACATGTGGTCGCCACGGCGCCGGTTCACGAGCTTGAGCGTTCAGATCATCCGTGGATCCGCGAATACTTCTTAGGCCCCCGGGGCCGCGCGGCTCGCGACGCCCGAACTGGGACTAAAGGCTGATGGAAAGAAACGCCAACTACGCCCTGGTGGGGCTTTCCACCTTGATCCTGACGGTGGCGATGGTCGTCTTCGTCGTCTGGCTGGCCCGCGTGCGGATCAATGCCGAGTACGATCTGTACGACATCGTCTTCCAAGGACCCGTGCGCGGCCTGAACGAAGGCGGCGAGGTCCACTTCAACGGGATCAAGGTGGGCGAGGTCACCAAGATCGCGCTGGACAAGTTCAACCCGCGAAACGTCATCGCCCGGGTGCGCGTCACCGAGGACGTGCCGATCCGCGTGGACAGCTACGCCACCCTGGAGCCGCAAGGCATCACCGGCCTGAACTATGTGCAGATCTCCGCGGGCGCCGGCACCCGCGCGCTGCTCAAGGAAGCGGACAAGCCCCGCTGCGAGCGCCTGGGCCTGGGTCGCGATTGTATTCCCGTGATCCGCAGCCAGCGCAGCGCCATCTCGGACCTGCTGGAGGGCGGCGGCACGGTGCTGACCCGCACCATCGAGGCGCTGGACCGGGTGAACCGCGTGCTCTCCGACCAGAACATCAAGACGTTCTCGGCCTCGCTGTCGGACGCCCAGGCGTTCACCTCGGAGCTGCGCGAGCGCAAGGAGATCATCGCCGACGCCCAGAGCGCGCTGCAGCGGATCGACACCGCCGCGGACGAGATCGGCAAGCTGTCCGCGTCCACCCGGGGCGTGATCGACGGCGACGGCAAGCGGGCGATCGCCAACCTGGCCGACGCCGCCGAGGAGGCGAAGGCCACCGCCAAGGACGCGCGCGTCATGATCGACCGCCTCCAGGGCCCGACCTCCGACTTCGCCACCAACGGCCTGCCGCAGGTGACCACCGCGGTCATCCAGCTCCAGACCACGGCCGAGTCGCTGGAGCGGCTGATCAACGAGCTGCAGTCCAACCCCACCGGGGCGCTGGGCAAGGCCAAGGCCGAGGAAGTGAAGGTGCCCCAATGATGCGCTCGTCCGCCCTGCTCCGCCTCCTCGCGGTCGGCGCTTCGGCGCTGACGCTGTCGGCCTGCGTCTCGCTGCTGCCCAAGACCAAGCCGGCACATCTCTATCGCTTCGGCCAGCCGGTGGCCGCCGAGGCCGTGAACGCCGCCGTGGGCGGTGTGGGGGTGCTGCGCACCACCGCCGTGTTCCAGCGCGAGGCCGCTGGCGACCGCCTGCTGACCATGACCAACGGCAAGGCGGCCTATGTGGCCGAGACCCGCTGGGTGGTCCCAGCCGCCGTTCTCTGGGACGAGGCCGTGGTGGCGGCGTTCGATGCCGACGCCGGTCCCGTGCGCCTGGTCGCGCGGGGCGAGCCCGCGCCGACGCCCTATGTCCTGCGGCTGGATGTCCGGAATTTCGAGACCCAGTACGACAACGGGCCGAAGGCGGCGCCGGTCATCGTGGTGCGGGTGCGCGCCGCCATGACCAGCACCACCGACAGGGGCGTCGTGGGCGAGAGGCTGTTCGAGAAGCGCGTGCGGGCCGGCGACAACCGGGTCACCGCCATCGTGCCGGCCTATGACCGCGCGGTCGGCGAGGTGCTGGCCGAAGTGGTCGCCTGGACGAACGCCAACGCCAAGCCGAAGACCTAGGCGTCCAGCCCGGCGATCCGCTTGGCGGCGGTGACGGTGTTCTGCAGCAGGACGGCCACGGTCATCAGGCCGACGCCGCCCGGAACCGGTGTGATCGCGCCCGCGACCTCCAGCGCCTCCTTGTAGTGGACGTCGCCCACCAGCTTGGTCTTGCCCTCGGCCGCCTTGATCGGATCGTCGAAGGGCACGCGATTGATGCCGACATCGATGACCGTGGCGCCGGGCTTGATCCAGTCGCCGCGGATCATCCGGGGGCGGCCCACGGCGGCGACGAGGATGTCGGCCTCGCGGCAGACCGACGCGAGGTCCACGGTCCGCGAGTGCGCCATGGTGACGGTGCAGTCCTCGGCCAGCAGCAACTGACCGATCGGCTTGCCCACCAGCAGCGAGCGGCCCACGACCACGGCGCGCTTGCCGGTCAGGTCGCCCAGGGTCGCCTTCAGCAGGATGATGCAGCCCTTGGGCGTGCACGGCACCAGCGACGGCAGCCCGGCCACCAGACGGCCGGCGTTGACGACGTGCAGGCCGTCCACGTCCTTGTCGGGATTGATGCCGGCGATCACCGCCTTCTCGTCCAAGTGCTTGGGCAGCGGCAGCTGGACCAGGATGCCGTGGATCAGCGGATCGGCGTTCAGATCGGCCACCAGCCGGATCAGTTCGCCCTGCTGGGTGTCGGCCGGCAGCCGGTGGGTGACGGAGTGCATGC
The DNA here is from genome assembly GCA_018821435.1 of Alphaproteobacteria bacterium. GTDB lineage: Bacteria > Pseudomonadota > Alphaproteobacteria > Caulobacterales > Caulobacteraceae > Phenylobacterium. Next base: position 163,365 of record JAHJME010000040.1, on the reverse strand, counting down.
CCGCCGCCAGCGAATGCTCGCCCTTCGAGCGGACGTAGACCTGGCTGGCCGCGTCGTCGCCGACCAGCACGACGGCCAGGCCGGGCTGCAGCCCATGCTCGGCGCGCAGCCGCGCGACCTCCGCCGTAACCTCGGCTCGCACGCGCTCGGCGTGGACCTTCCCGTCGATGATTTGCGCCGTCATGGCGCGCTGCTAGCGCCTCAGGCCCGCGCGCGCAATCTCAGCCAGGTGACGATAGCCCAGACGTGGGACTCGCGGTCCAGCCGCAGCAGGGCCTCCTCGGGCGACGTCCAGACCAGTTCGTGGTCGTCCTCGATCTTCAGCGCGGCGTCTTCCGCCAGCACGCGGCCGACGAAGAACGAGCCGCGCGTGTTGCGGATCTCGCCGTCGTTGTGGAGGAAGAAGTGGTCGGCCTGGACGAAGGGATCGATATCCAGCGCCACCACCAGGCCCGCCTCCTCGCCGCATTCCCGGACCGCCGCCTCGGCGGCCGTCTCGGCGCCGTCGATGCCGCCGCCGGGCAGGTCCAGCACCAGACCCCGCCCCTGCCGTTCCACCCGGACCAGGGCGATCAGCCCGTCGCGCTCGATCACGGCGAAGGCCGCGGGGCGATCCGGATAGGCCGCGCCCGGCGCCGCCTGGCCGAACTGGGGCGTGGTCATCAGTCGATGCCGTACAGCGCGGGATAGGGATCGACCTTGCCGGACAGCACGTCCTGCACGGCGATGGGCCGCCAGCCGATCTTGACGTTGGCGCTGGCGCGCCAGGCCTCGACGGTGACGTCACGCAGCTCCGAGGCGCCGGCGGCCAGTCGCTCGGTGGCCATGGCGGTCCCGCGCGGATCGCCCTGGGCCATGCCGCCGGCCTTCTCCATCTCGTAGAACGGGATCACCTGGTTCCCCGTGGTGGTGAGGTACTCGGAAACGCGCTGTTCGATCGGGCAGTTGCACAGGCGCAGCGGCGTGACCTTGGCCGCCACCGCCGCCGGCTTCACCGTCGCCAGGACCAAGTCGCCTTCGAACGGGCCGTGCAAACGCGCCTTGGAATAACTTCTGGGGTTCGGGCCGTCGCCCCAGCCGTTGTAGTGGCTGGTCACGTGCAGCGGCTGGCTGCCGTCGCCGACGAAGTGGCTGAGTTCGCCCAGGCCCTTCAGGATCAGCGCCTCACGCCGTATGCGGTCGGCGATGAACCACCCGCGGTGCGCCTTCCACTGGGGGTTCGCCTCGGCCGCCTTCAGCACGCGCCAGTAAGCGAAGTCGGTGACCAGCTGCTGGTAGCGGTCGATGATCGAGTACGGCAGGTAGCCGACCTTCCACTGGTCCAGGTTGGCGGCGCGGAGCTGGGTCTCGAAGTCGGCGCGGGTGGCGGCCAGCGGCAGCATCGGCGGGCCGCCCAGCAGCTTGCCGTCCTCGTCCAGGTCGATGAAGTGGCCGGGGTCACGGTCCTGGTCGTGCAGCTTGCCCGAGCCCTTGGACCGGTCGGGCTCGCGCGACAGCTCGCCGATGTCGATGGCCGCGTGCCGGGTGCGCAGGAACGCCGGCATCTCGGCCGGCAGCGCCTGCATGGCGATCTCGCCCAGCATCCGGTGGCCGGTGTTGCCCCACGCGAACAGGGTGCTGGGCGTGGCGGCGATGAGGGCGGCGAGCGCCAGGGCGGAAAGGCGTTTCATGCCCTCCGCTTTGCACGCACAGCCGTGACGATGGCAAGTCGCCTCAGGCGATCTTCAGCGCCGTCTCGACGCGCGCCACCCAGGCCTTCACCGCCGGATACAGGTCCAGGCTGAAGCCGCCCTCGTGGGCGACCCGCGTGTAGGCGACCAGGGCGACGTCGGCCAGGCTGACCGTGTCGCCGACCAGGAAAGGCGTGTCGGCCAGGCCCAGTTCCAGGCGCTGCAGAGCGCCGCCGCCCCGCTCCACCAGCCGGGGCTCCAGGTCTTCCACCGGCTTGCCCAGATACTTCACGTGGAAGCGGGCCACGGCGACGTAAGGCTCGTGGCTGTACTGCTCCCAGAACATCCATTCGAGCATCCTGGCGCGGTCGTAGGCGTCGGCCGGGATCAGGCTGGAGCCCTCCGCGAGGTGCAGGATGATGGCGTTCGACTGGGCCAGCGCGCGGCCGTCGTCCAGAACCAGGACCGGCACCTGACCGGCCGGATTCATCGCCAGATAGGCCGCCGTCCGGGACTCGCCCTTGAGGATGTCGGTCTCGATCCAGTCGTAGGTGAGTCCCAGGAAATCGGCCGTCCATTTCAGCTTCAGGCAGTTGCCGGAGATGCTGTCCCCATAGATTTTCATGCGCCGGACTCCTGATTTCCAAGCGCGGCTGTGCGGCGAAACCCCTTTGGGATCAAGCGATACCGCCTCACCTCAGATGTTAGGAAAGCTCACAGGCCGCGACGAAACGCCCTTCCGGGGTTGCCCGAAAGGACCTCAGCCGGTAGGACTCCGCTCGACCAGTTCACGACGAAGGGGGACGCCGTCTTGAGACGACGCCTCGCCGCCCTGGCGCTATTCTCCGCCATCTGTATCGCACCCAACGCGCAAGCCGCGGCAAACGATCCGATTGGGGACCTTGTTTCCTCGATCGTCTCCGGGGCCCTCCCGGGCACCGGCGTCTTCAATGTGAAGGCGACTCTCTATCATGCCGGCGCCAAGGGCGTTGGCGGTCTGGACAGCCTGGGCTGTCGCGTCGTGCCGATGCGCACCATCGCCGTCGACAAGACCCTGATTCCGCGCCGCACCGTGCTGTTCATCAAGGAAACCGTCGGCCTGAAGATGCCCGACGGCGCGACGCATGACGGCTACTGGTACGCCTCCGACGTCGGCGGCGCGATCAAGGGCCAGCGCATCGACCTGTACACGGGGCACAACGCCGCCTCGATGAAGACGATGCAGAAGCTGAACCTGGGCACCCTCACCGCGGTGAAGGTCGGCCAGTTCACGGGCTGCCCGCCGAAATAGCGGCCTTAGGGGGCGACGTTGGACGGCCTGCTCGAAGCGACCAAGTCTCCCACAGTCCTGGGCGTGTTCGCGATCATCGGCGCCATCGGCCTGGCGTTCGAGATCCGCGCCCTGCTGATGCTGCGGCGCCTGAAGGCCGAGCCGGAGGGCGGACAATCCCTGCCGCCCACGGTGGTCGCCATGCTGCTGATCGGCGGCCTGTGCTTCACCGTGGCGACCGCCGTGATCGCCCTGGGCATCCAGCCTTAGCGCCCCACCCGGCCCCGTGGCCCGGACCATGACCCCGATCGAGAAACCCAACTTCTTCGTCGTCACCGGCGGCCCCGGCGTGGGCAAGACGACCCTGATCGGCCACCTGCAGGCGCTGGGCGAGCGCGTGGTCGAGGAGACCGCCCGCGCCGTGATCCGCGAACAGGTGGCCGGCGTCGGTCCCGCCGTGCCCTGGCGCGACAACGACGCCTTCGTCGCCGAGACTGCGCGCCGCGACGTCGCGATCTTCGACAGCCTGCGGGGCGAGGCCGGCCGCGTGTTCTTCGATCGCGGGATCATGGACAGCTACGGCGCGAACGGCGCCATCCCCTCGCCCGAGATCCTCGAGGCGGTGCGGACCCGGCGCTACAACGCCCAGGTCTTCATCGCCCCGCCCTGGCGCGAGATCTACGAGACCGACGCCGAGCGCCGCCAGGACTGGGCCGAGGCGGAGCGGACGTTCGACATCATCCGCGACCGCCTCCCGACGCTGGGATACGAACCGGTGGTGTTGCCGAAGGCGAGCGTGGCGGAACGGGCGGCGTTCGTGCTGGCCCGCGCCTAGGTCTCGACGAAGGCCTTCTCGAGCACGAAGTCGCCGGGTTGGGCGAGCGAGCCTTCGACGTAGCCGAGGTCGAGCAGCTGCTGCTTCAGGTCGGCCAGCACCGAGGGGCCGCCGCAGAGCATGACGCGGTCCTCGGCCGGATCCAGCGGCGGCAGGCCCAGGTCGGCGAACAGGCGGCCCGAGGCGATCAGGTCGGTGATCCGGCCCTTGGTGCGGAATTCCTCGCGGGTGACGGTCGGATAGTAGTGGAGCTTGCCGCCGATAACCTCGCTGAGGATCTCGTCCTCCGCGAGCTCTTTCTCGAACAGTTCCACATAGTTGAGGTCGCCGACTTCACGCACCGTGTGGGTGACCACGACCGTCTCGAAGCGGTCGTAGACCTCCGGGTCGCGGGCCAGCGACAGCCAGGGCGCGAGGCCCGTGCCGGTGCCCAGCATGTAGAGCCGCTTGCCGGGCTTCAGGCCGTCCAGCACCAGGGTGCCGGTGGGCTTGCGGCCGATCAGGACGGGGTCGCCGACCTTGATGTTCTGCAGGCGCGAGGTCAGCGGACCGTCCGGCACCTTGATCGAGTAGAATTCCAGCTCCTCGTGCCACGAGGGCGAGGCCACGGAATAGGCGCGCACCAGCGGCTTGCCGTCTTCCTTCTGCAGCCCGACCATCAGGAACTGGCCGCTGGAGAAGCGCAGGCCCGGGTCGCGGGTGGTGCGGAAGGAGAACAGCGTCGGGGTCCAGTGGTGGACCCAGGTCACGGTCTCCACAAAGAAGGCGCCCGAGGCCTTGAGGGCCGGTTGAGCCGCGGTCACATCGTTCATTCGTACAAACCCTAGATGTCGCCGCCGACGTTGTTGGGCGCCCCCGACGCACGCGCCACATGGATGCCGCACTCGGACTTGTCCATCCCCTTCCAGCGGCCGGCGCGGACGTCCTCGCCCTCCTCCGCGGGCTGGGTGCAGGGCCAGCAGCCCACGGACGGGAAGCCCTGCGCCACCAGCGGATGGGACGGCAGATCGTGGTCGGCCGCATAGGCGTCGAGGTCCGCCTTGCCCCAGTTGGCCAGCGGGTTGAACTTCACTTTTCCGTCGGCCTGTTCGACCACCGGCAGGTGCAGGCGGTCGCCGCCGTGGAAGCGCTTGCGACCGGTGATCCAGGCGTCGAACTCGCCGAGCGCCCGGTCCAGGGGGACCACCTTGCGGATCTCGCAGCAGGCGTCGGTGTCGGACTGCCAGAGCTTGGCCTGGGGATCGCCGGTGGCGAGGTCCTGATAGGCCGGGCGCAGGTCGCGAACGTTGGTCAGGCCCAGACGCGCGGCCAGTTGCTGGCGGTAGTCCAAGGTCTGGCCGAACAGCATGCCGGTATCCAGGAAGAGCACGGCGATGTCAGGCTTCACCTTGGCGGCGATGTCCAGCAGCACGGCCGATTCCGCCCCGAAGGACGAGACCAGGGCCAGCTTGTCGCCGAAGCTCTCGACGGCGGCTTCGAGGATGGTGCGCGGGTGCGCGTGACGCAGTTCGGCGTCGAGGCGCAGGGCCACAGGATTCCGATCGAGCGCGTCAAAGGCCATCACTCAGCCCTCCCGTTCCGCGAAAGCCGGCGCACGGCCGTCGGCGGACCTTTGGTAGACGTGGCGGTAGCGGCGGGTGGCCGCCTGCCATTCGTTGGCGCTGGCGTCGTCGGCCGGCTCGAAGGCGTCGAACCCGACGCGAACCATGAACCCCGCCTGCTCGCGCAGCACGTCGCCCATGGCGCGGACCTGACCGGTGAACTTGAACCGCTCCCGCAGCACGCGGGCGTTCGTGTAGGCGCGCCCGTCGCGGTACTTCGGAAAGTTCAGGGCCACGAGACCCACGACCGCGAGCTTCGGCAGGTCATAGGCCAGCGCCTCGACCTCTTCCTCGGCTTCCAGCTTCACGCCGACCCGACGCCCCTCCGACAGCAGGGCGTCGCCCTCCGCCTGGAAGCGGGTCAGGGAAATGATCACATCGCCCTTGGGCAGCGCTTCGTCGTCGGCCACATGCGTGAACGAGTCCTGGACGCCGCGACAGACGCCGTCCTTCAGCTCAATGAGCGTCGGCATAGACGGCCTCCTTGAAGGGGGTGACGCCGGTGCGGCGGAAGGTGTCGAGGAAGCGCTCGTCGCCCTGGCGTTCGCGCAGGTAGACCTCGACCAGGGTGTCGACGGCGTCTGCGACCTTCTCGTAGGGCAGCGCCGGGCCGAGCATGGAGCCGACCGAGGCGTCTTCCGCCCCTGAGCCGCCCAGGGTGAGCTGGTAGAACTCCTCGCCCTTCTTATCGACGCCCAGGATGCCGATGTGGCCGACGTGGTGGTGGCCGCAGGCGTTGATGCAGCCGCTGATCTTGATCTTCAGCTCGCCGATCTTCTCGGCGCGGTCCTGGTCGCGGAATTTCTCGGCGATGTGCTGGGCGATCGGGATCGCCCGCGCATTGGCCAGGGCGCAGTAGTCCAGCCCCGGGCAGGCGATGATGTCGCTGATCAGGTTGATGTTCGGCGTGCCGATACCGGCGTCGCGCAGGCCCGCCCAGACGGTCGGCAGGTCATCCAGCTTCACGTGCGGCAGGACCAGGTTCTGCTCGTGAGTCACCCGGATGTCGGAGAGGCCGTATTGCTCGGCCAGGTCGGCCACGACCTCCATCTGTTCGGAGGTGGCGTCGCCGGGGGTGTCGCCGATGCCCTTCAGGCTGATCTCGACGATGCCGTAGCCACTCTTCTTGTGCGGCTTGACGTTGTTGCGGACGAAGCGGGCGAAGGCCGGGGTCGAGGCCTTGGCCGCCTCGAACGCTTCGGACTGGGCCGGCAGCACCTCGAAGTTCGCCGCCGCGAAGGCGCCGCGGATGCGGGCCAGTTCGGTGTCGGGCAGGTCGGCGATCTCGCCGATCTTGGCCCACTCGGCCTCGACCTGGCTGGCGAACTCGTCCTTGCCCAGAGCGGCGACCAGGATCTTGATCCGGGCCTTGTAGATATTGTCCCGACGGCCGTGGCGATTGTACACGCGCAGCACGGCTTCCAGGTAGGACAGCAGCCGGTTGACGGGCAGGAACTCTTTGATGGTCGGGCCGACGTAGGGCGTGCGCCCCATGCCGCCGCCGACGATCACCTCGAAGCCCAGGGCGCCGTCGCGGGCCCGCTTCAGCACCAGGCCGATGTCATGGACCCGGGCCGCCGTGCGGTCCTTCGGCGCCGCCGTGATGGCGATCTTGAACTTGCGCGGCAGGAACGAGAATTCCGGGTGGAAGGTGGACCACTGGCGGATCGCCTCGGCCCACACGCGCGGATCGTCGACCTCCTCGGCCGTCGCACCCGCGTAGGGGTCGGTCGTGGTGTTGCGGATGCAGTTCCCCGACGTCTGGATGGCGTGCATGTCGACGCTGGCCAGGTGGTCCAGGATGTCCGGCGTGTCGGCCAGCTTGATCCAGTGGAACTGCAGGTTCGTGCGCGTGGTGAAGTGGCCGTAGCCCTTGTCGTAGATGCGGCCGATCTCGGCCAGCTTGCGCAGCTGCGTCGGGTTCAGCGACCCGTACGGGATGGCGACGCGCAGCATGTAGGCGTGGAGCTGGAGATAGAGGCCGTTCATCAGCCGCAGCGGCTTGAACTGGTCTTCGGTCAGGTCGCCGGCGAGACGCCGCGCCACCTGGCCCCGGAACTCGCTGGAGCGGTCGGCCAGCATCGCCTTGTCGATGGTGTCGTACTGGTACATCGGACTACTTCCGCTTGATCAGGTTGACGCGGCCGGTGGAGCGGGCGGCGCCGTGGGCGTGCTGCAGCGCCTCGATCATCGCCCCGCCCTCGGCCTGCTTGCCGTGGTGGAGGTGATTGGTCGGGCCGAGCGCGCGGATGCGTTCGCGATAACTGATAGGCGCCCACAGGCCCTCGGACTCGATCAGGTCGATCAGATAGGCGTCGACCACGATCTTGGGCTGGTTCTTGCCGGCGGCCTCGGCCTCGACGGCGGCCGGATCGTCGTCCGCCCAGAGTTGCGCGTCGGCGAAACGCTCGACCCACTGGCCGGCCGTCCAGAAGACGACGTCGCCGTCGGTGAGGCGATTGGCGGTGAGCGCTTTCATGCGCGCGCCTCCTGGATAAGGGTTTCGACTTGGGTGCGCGCCGCGCCAGCCTGCGCCAGCGCCATGGCTTCGCCGACGATCAGCAGGGCCGGACCGTTCAGGGTGGCGGCGGCTTCCGCCAGGCCCGCGAGGGTGGTCACCAGCCGGCGCTCGTCGGCGCGGCTGGCGTTCTCGACGATCAGGGCGGGCGTCGACCCGGCGCGGCCGGCGGCCATCAGGCGCGCGGCGATCGGGGCGGCCATCGACAGGCCCATGTAGATCACGACGGTCTGGTTGGCCTTGGCCAGGTGATCCCAATCGAGGTCGGGCTCGCCGCCTTTTGCCGCGTGTCCGGTGACGAAGGTGACGGCCTGGGCCAGACCCCGGTGGGTCAGCGGCGCGCCGGCGCTGGCGCTGGCGGCCAGGGCCGCGGTGACGCCCGGCACGACGATGCATTCGACGCCGGCCTCGCGGCAGGCTTCCAGCTCCTCGCCGCCACGGCCGAAGATGAACGGATCGCCGCCCTTCAGGCGCACGACATTCAGGCCTTCCAGGGCGAAGGCCGTGAGCATCCGGTTGATCTCGTCCTGACTGTAGGAGTGGCGCGACTTGCGCTTGGCCACCGAGATCCGGCGCGCCGACGTGGGCGCCAAGTCCAGGATCTCGTCGGACACCAGGCCGTCGTGCACCACGACCTCGGCGGCCTGCAGCGCCTTCAGCGCCTTGATCGTCAGCAGCTCGGGGTCGCCGGGACCCGCGCCCACCAGCCACACTTGGCCCGGCCCTCGCGCGCGGGCGTTGCCGCCCAGCACCACGAGGCGATCGGTACGCCTGCCTTTGCCGCCACTCGAGGCCATGTTTAGCTTCTCTATCGACACGCCGGCCCTCAAATCATGACGGGGCGGACTGGCGCCCGCCCCGCTTGAGGTCCACCGCTGAAAAGGGCCGATACACCGGCGGACGCTTGCAAATAGGGGCGGAGAAGCCCAAGTCGCAACCCAAGGACTTCTGCCTGGGGTGTCAGGAATTCTCGATGGAACGTAACCACCAGAGACGCCGGCTGCCGCCGCTCAACGCCCTGCGGGCGTTCGAGGCGGCCGCGCGCCACCTGAACTTCAGCCGGGCCGCCGACGAGCTGTCGGTGACGCCGGGCGCGGTGAGCCAGCAGATCCAGAACCTGGAAGACTATGTCGGCGCCGCGCTCTTCAAGCGGACGCCCAAGGGCCTGTTGTTGACCGACGCGGCCCAGACTGCCCTGCCCGCGCTGCGCGAGGCCTTCGACCGCCTGGCCGAGGCCGCCAGCCTGCTGACCGCCGCCGTCGACGGCCGCCGCCTGACCATCACCGCCCCGCCCTCGTTCGCCGCCAAGTGGCTGGCGCCGCGCCTGGGCGCGTTCGAGCGGGCACATCCGCAGGTGGATGTGTGGCTGAACGCCGGGATGGACCTGGTGGACCTGACCGCCGGCGAGGTGGACCTGGCGCTGCGCTACGGCGCCGGCCGCTATCCGGGCCTGGAAGTCAAGCGGCTGGTCAGCGAGGCGGTGATCCCGGTGATCAGTCCCGAGCTGTTGAAAGAAAATCCGCTGGAGACGCCGGAGGACCTGGCGAACCACATCCTGCTGCACGACGGTTCCCCCGAGATCGACGACAGCTGCCCCGACTGGCCCATGTGGCTGGCGGCGCGGGGCCTGCGCGGGATCGATGGGCATCGCGGCCCCCGCTTCAACCAGTCCAGCCTGGTGATCGAGGCCGCCGCCAACGGTCGCGGCGTGGCCCTGGCCAAGCGCACCCTGGCCCAGGCCGACCTGGATGCGGGACGCCTGGTGGCGCCGCTGCAGATCGCCACGGCCGTCGATTTTGCCTACTACCTCGTCCATCCCAAGGCCAAGGGACGGCTGCCGCAGGTGAAGGCCTTCATCGGCTGGATCGAGGCGGAAGCGCTGGCGCACGAGGAGGCGCTGCGCGCCATCGACAATGGCGCCGGGATCTAGGGTGTTGAGATTGCTGGGAGGTCTGGTGGCGACGGTTCTTGTCGCGACCTCGCTCACGCCGGGCGGCGCCGCGGCGGAAGGTTCGCAAACCAATTACGTCCAGCGGCTGCGCCTGCAGGCCCAGCTCCAGACGCTCAATTCCGATCTGCTCAGCCATGACAGCGCCACGGCGGTGCTGCAGGGACTGTGCGACCGGCGCGACCCCGCCGCGCCGCGCATCCTGGCCCGCCAGGTCCAGGTCCCCGACGATCTGGCCGCCGCCAACGCCGCGCGCCGCCAGCTGGGCGCCGCCGCCAACGAGCCGGTGCATCGCCGCCGGGTCGAGCTGACCTGCGGCGAGGTCGTGCTGTCGCGGGCCGACAACTGGTACCTGCCCGGCCGCCTGACAGCCCAGATGAACACCGACCTGGCGTCGACCCAGCGGCCGTTCGGCGTGGTGGTCCGCCCATTGAACTTCCAGCGGCGAACCCTGTCGTCGCGGCTGCTGTTCCAGCCGCTGCCGGCCGGCTGGGAAGCCGCCGATCCGGCGGACCTCGACGCGCCCGTGAGCGTCCCGGCCAATGTGCTGCAGCACCGCGCCTATCTGCAGACGCCCGACGGCCGCCCGTTCGCGCTGCTGATCGAGACCTATTCGGACCGGGTGCTGATCCCCTAGGTCTTGCGATACCAGCGCAGCGGCTTGCCGTGGCGCACGATGACGCCCTTGGCCTCCTGGTCGAGTTGTACGCACTTCAGCCACCAGCCGACGGTCTGGCCGCCGGGGAACAGCGACTCGGGCAGGCGCGGCAGGGCGGCGGCTTTCAGTTCCGCATAGGAAAAGCCCGGCTCGGCGGTGGGCAGCACGGCCAGCACGGCGTCGCGCGTGGCCTCGAACTTCTCCTTGTTCACCGGCCGCGGCGGGCTGTCGGGGCTGGCGATATTCTCGACCAGAATGGTTTCGGCCTTCATGCGCACGCTCCTCAGGGGTCCTTGCAACGACGACGAACGAGCCCGGCGCGATCCGACAGCTCAGCCGCCGCCGATGCGGGTGAGATAGCCCTCGATGGCCGCCAAGGCGTCGGCCAGGGCCGCGCGCAGCTGCGGCGCCAGTGACGGATCGCCCAGCTCGGCCTTGTCGGCGGCGTCGCCCAGCGCCGTGGCGCCGATCCCGCGCGCCGATCCCTTGATCGTGTGGGCCAGGTCGCGCCAGCCCTCGGCGTCGGCGCGGTCCAGGCGCGGGATCCAGGTCTCGGCCTGGCCTTGAAACAGGGCCAGCACCTCGGTCACCACCTGCATGTCCCCGGCGGCGAAGCCCTCCAGATATGCGAAGTCCACGGCCTCGTCGCTCATCGGTGCGTCCTCATCCCTGCTGGGTAGCGGGCCGATCGCGTCGCGACAACCGGGCGCACGGGCATGTCCGGACACGTTTTCGCTGTCGCCGCGGGGCCAAATGGGTTTGGAGTCCTGGCATGCGAGACACCAGGCCGCCCAAGAAGAGCGAGTCGCTCGAGATCCGGATCCCCTACGACGCCAAGCTGGCGTTCATGGAGCGCTGCCGCCGCGAGGGCCGCTCGGCCAGCGAGGCCCTGCGCGGGTTCATCGACCAGCAGATCGAGGCGCCTCGCCCCCGTCCGCGACGCTGGCGGCTGGCCGTCGGCGCGATGATCGCGGCGGCGCTGGGCGCGGTGGCCCTGCCCTCGCTGGCCCGGCCGGCCGATCCGGCGCACGACCTCATTCGCCGCGTCGCCTTCGCCCATCTGGACGCCGACCACGACGGCGTGGTCAGCCTGGACGAATACGTTCGGGGCCGGCCCTAGCGCACGGGCTTCAGGATCCGGCTGAAGTCGATGTTGGCCCAGGTCCAGGGCTTCCACAGCGACGCCCCGCGCCACGACAGCAGCACGAACCGCGCCTGGCCCACCAGATTCTCGGCCGGCACGAAGCCCACGCCCGTGGCCATCGGCGGCCAGCGGCTGTCGAGCGAGTTGTCGCGGTTGTCGCCCATCATGAAGTAGTGGCCCTCCGGCACGACGTAGACCTCAGTGTCGTCGCCATCGTGCGCCGGACCCCGGTCGAAGGTTGTGTAGGGCCGGCCGTCCGGCCGATGCTCGATCCGCTGCAGCACGGTGACGTCGGGCGCGCCCGGGTCGCGGGTGAAGCCGGCGTCGGTCTGGGCAATGGGCTTGCCGTTGACCGACACCGTGCCGGCGGACACCTGGACCCGGTCGCCGGGCAGGCCGATCACGCGTTTGATGTAGTCCTGGTGCGTGTCGCGGGGCAGCTTGAACACCACCACGTCGCCGCGCCTGGGCCCCTCGCCCAGCACCCGCCCGCTGAACAGGGGCAGGCCCAGGGGCACGGAGTATCGGCTCCAGCCGTAGTCGAACTTGGTCACCACGACATAGTCGCCGGTGCGCAGGCCGGGCTCCATCGAGTCGGATGGGATCGTGAAGGGCTCGAACAGCCCCACCCGCAACACCAGGGCGATCAGCAGCGCGACCACGATAGTCTTGACGATCTCGATGGTCTCGGCCGCGAGCGACCTGGCGGCGCCCGGCGCGGCGTTTTCCTGCATGCTCATGGTCGTCCCGACTGACAGCGCGGACCAGGTCCGCAGCGAGAACAGGCCGCGTGTCGCGCGCCGGCTCAAGCGTTGTCGTGTCGGGACGCGATCTCAGGCTGTCCGGACAAGCGTCAGGACTTGGCGCGCTTCACCTTCGCCGGCGGCGCGTCGCTGCGTTCCAGGCTGCTGATCTGGCAGCGCTCGCCCCGGACGCGGATCGACGAGAAGCGGTCGAAGGTGTCGATGCCGCGCGTCTCGAACCCGATCGTCTGGGCGAACGGCAGGTCGATGCACGGCGCGAACATCGTCGCTCGGTACCACTTGCGACTGCTGTCCTGGACGTAGAGCGTCCGGGAGTCGGTGGCCTGCCAATCGCGGATGCCGTCGTGGTTGACGAACGGGATCGAGGCCTGGGGCGGCAGCGGCGTCTTCGGGGCCGCCTGGGCGGCCTGGCCGGCGAGGTCCAGGGAGAACGCGGCCAACAGGCCGACAAACAGAGGCTTCATGATCGAACTCCTTATCGCACCATCCTGAACGCCTTCACCTGAACACAGGCTGACTGAATTCAGGCGGGCGCGAGGCGCCGGCGATCAGCGGTCCGCGGCGGCCATGCGCATGACGGGCGCGTCGGTGGGCGTCGCGACCGGCGGCTTCCAGGAGACCGCGTCCTTGGCGACCGCCGCATCGTTGAGACGCGCGCCGATGGAGCGTTGGCCGATCCGGCAGATGGCCGTGCGGTCGGAGCCCTGCACGACACAGGTGACGTCGTTGCCGAAGGCGACGCTCATCAGGCCGCCCCAGGAGGCCGAGGCGGGCGCGTCCTGCAGCGTGACCTCGGTCCATTGCGAAGGATCGACGCCATTGGCGATGCAAAGCGTGCGGCCGTCGAGGACGTGCAGAACAGGGCCATGGAGTTCAGCGCCCGTCGCCGGAGCGCGCCCGCCGCACGGCGATTCCGCGCCGACCGCCAGGCCGGCGCCGACGAAAGCCAGCGCCAGACCGAGAATAATCTTGCTCATGACGCCACCCCTCGCAAGTCGCGTGCCGGTCGCCGCGAGGAGTTAACGCCGCTCGCGCCAGATCGCTGCAAACCTTCGAAGCAGGGGGAGACGTCACGCCGCGCCAGGCGCACTGGCGGTCACGGCGAGGCGGTCGTCGCCGCACGGAGCGACGAGGTTTGACCTGGAATGGCCGACCACCTGATTTTCCATAAGAAAATGGTGGGTGCTGGGGGATTCGAACCCACGACCCGCTGATTAAGAGTCAGCTGCTCTACCAACTGAGCTAAGCACCCGTCCGTCGCGAACACCCTTGCAGGCCCCACGGCGAGGGCGCGGAAAATACGCAATATCGCGGCGTTGGCAAGGTGCGTTTGTCAGCGAGGCAAAAGAACGACCGCGGCGGGCGGTTTGACACGGTTCCACCCGCCACGGTCCCTGCGCAACTTGCCGTGTCAGGCCGCTACGAAGGTGTCCTTGATGCGGCGCCGGCGGAGCATCGCCCCCGCGCCGCCGAAACCCGTGATGAGAAGCGCCCAGCTCGCGGGCTCGGGAACGGCTCCGCTCACCTGATAGCTGACCGAGACCGAGTTCACCGCGTACGGCTCGGGAACGCTGTAGGTGGCCGACGCGAACAGGCTCGTGAACGAAAGGGGTGTGGAGCTCAGGCCCAGGATCTGGCTGGTGCAGTTGCTGCAGCCCGCGGGGACGGACGCACCGCCATCGAACGCCAGCGTGCCGTTCGTCTGCGCGCCCTCCGGCTGGGCGCCGCCCAGGATGTCGGAGAGATTGAAGCCGAAGAACATCTCGTCGCGCAGCGGCAGGCTGAAGGCCCCGCCCGTGATGGTGACGGTCGCTTCGACGGTGTCACCGTCTTCGAGGATGAACGGCGTGAAGCCGCTCAGCGCCAGAACACCGGTCTCGTAAAGGCGGCCATCAAAGACGAAAGAGTCCGATGAGAACGCGGACATGTCCCCCGTAAGGGTCAGGATGTGCGTGGTGGCATTCGCCGATGAGGCGAATAACAGGGCGCCAAATGCAACCCCCGCAAGCAGTCGTTTCATGACACTACTCCCAAATAACTGAAAAGCTTGAGGGCCGCGTCAACCCCAGGGCAATGTCGTGCAAATTATGGGCGACCGGCGCCTCTCGGAAACGAGGGGTTGACCGGCGCGATTATCAAGGCGGGCCCAATCTGTTAGGATCAGCACAGTATTCGAGAGGTGGCGGTTCGCTCTGATGTTGAAGCGTGCGATGACCTTCGCGGACGCCGCTCTGGCCGCGCCGACGCCTGAGGCGGCGAGCGAGGGATTCTTCTCGTCCCTGGCGGACCTGGGCGCGTCCTACCTCCAGACCCGGATCTATCGCCGGCCGATCGTGACGCTGACCTCCGCCGCCCATTTCGCGGCCGGCGGGATCGTATCGCGGATCGCACCCGAGACCTGGCGGGCCGGCAGCCCGGCGTTCGACTACGTCTGTTTCGAGAACAATCCGCTGCTGGAGGCGATCCGGGGCGGCCTGACCCGCTACCGCTTCACCGACTTCGCCCCTCGCGCGCAGCGCCGCTATGGGACCTATTGGGAGGCCATGAGCGAGGCGGGCATCGCCGACGCCGTCTGCGCCACTTCCTACGGCCGCCACCGCACCATCACCTCGCTGCACCTGGGCTTCCACGAGCCGGACCTGTCGCCCGACGACGCCCTGGCGATCCAGTTGGCGGGGCTGATGCTCACCGAGCGGCTGATGACCTTCGCCGCGCCGCCCACCGCGGAGGAAGAGGTGCGCCTGACCGACCGGGAGCGCGACGCCCTGGCCTGGGTGGCCGAGGGCAAATCGGATTGGGAGATCTCGATGATCCTGGGACTGTCCGAGACGACGGTGCGCTTCCACGTCGACAACGGGCGCAAGAAACTGGGCGCCGTGAACCGCGCGCAGGCCGTGGCGCGGCTGGCCGCGGCGCGGATGCTGTAGGGGAACGCCCCTCGCCCATTGGGGGCACGCCCTTGACCCGAGCGCCACAACACCGGATCACTCACGCCGTTGGGGATTGAGGAGCGATCGATGCGCAAGACGATCCTGGGCTTCGTGCTCGCCGCCGGCCTCGCCGGCGGGGCCCAAGCGGCCGACTACGTTCTCGTCAAATCGTCGGATCCAGCCCTGAAGCCGGGCCTGGAGCTGGACGCGGGTGAGCGCGTGGCGCTTGGCGCGGGTCAAACCGCCATGCTGATGTCGGCAAGCGGCTCGGTCAGCACGCTGCGCGGCGCGGCCGGCGGTGTCGTGGCGCCGCGTGCGGGCGCCCAGGCCGACCCGGCCCGGATGGCCGCCCTCAAGGCCCTGGTCGCGCCCGCGCCCACGGGCTCGACGTTCGGAGCCCGCCGTTCGGGCGTCTGTCCCGATCCCGCCACCCTAACCACCCTGGACCAGATCCTGTCGGTCCAGTCCGGCGGCTGCGCGGCCCAGGCCCGCATCGCTCTGGACGCGTACGTCGCCGAGCAGGCGAAGCCCTAAGCCCGCTTTAGCGGCCCGTGTAGAGCTCGCCCAACGCCATTGCGGCCTGCCCCTTGGCGGCGTCCAGTTCGTCGCGCACCAGGCCGGACGCGACCATCGCATCGCGCTTGCCGTCGATCCGCTTCAGCGCCGCGCGCAGCACCTTCGGGTCCGTCGGCGTGGCGATGGCCACCACATTGTCGACGCCGAACGGCGCGGAGGCCTTGGTGCGCGCCATGACCACGCGGGTCTGGCCCGCGACCATCCGGCCGTCGCCATCGCCCTCCAGCGGGTAGAGCATCTGCACCGTGCCGTCGCCGGCCAGGTTGAACGCGGTCAGCCACGCCTCCCCGCCCCGGTGGGTGACGGCCAGGTCGACGCTCTCGCCGTTCTTGTAGAGCTGGCCCTTGGGCCTGGGGCCGATGTCGACCTTGAGCTGACGTTCGTTGGCCGAGCCGGCCAGCTGGCTGACGGCCTGGCGTTTCATGATCACGCCGCTCAGCGCCTCGGGCGTCGTCAGGTTCTCGGCCACCCGGTCGCCGCGGCTGTCGGTGACCCAGCCCTCCTTGGCGTTCCAGGTCAGGTCGGGCGTGCCGCGCGGGATCGAGGCCCACGGCCCCTTGCCGCCCAGCAGGTCGGCGGCCTGGGCGTCGGCGGGCTTGACCTCGACGGGCCGCTCGTCGGCCGGGGGCGCCTTCAGCGGCTGGAAGATTACGCTGCGCTCGTTGCGGGCCGGGACGGCGGCGCTGGACCACTGCTGGGTGCTGGACAGCTCCCGGGTGCGGCTTTCCAGGCTGGAGGCCAGTTCGGCCAGCGAGAGCTTGCCGTCGTCGTCGGCGTCGGCGGCCAGCCGCCCGTTCGGACGCCGGTCCTTCAACGCGCCTTCCAGGGCGTAGGTCAGCAGACCACGCGAGGGGGAGTCGCCGCGCGGCAGCGGGCCTTCCAGGGCGAACTGGTTGTCCTGGGCGGCGCCCACATAGACGAGGTTGGGCGGATTGGCTCCGGCGGGGGCCACGGCCATCGGGTCGGCCGGACTGGGCGGCAGCGAGATCGCCATCGGGTTGTCCAGCGCCGAGCGGCGCTTGAACGGCGACGGCGCCGCGAGGCTGCGGTTCATCGTGCCCGAGTGGCAGGCGTCGGCGATCTGCAGCACGTTCACCGTGGTCGGGAAGAAGTTCACCAGCCAGCCGTGCAGGTCGTTGTCGAGGATGAACTGGTTCGGATCCGGCTTGGACACCTTGAACCCGCTGAGCGGCAGGAACTCGTCCATGCCGTCCTCTTCGTCCGGGTCGGTCGACTTCGCCTGCGAGCCGTGGCCGGCGTAGTAGAAGACCACCCAGTCGCCGGGCTTCGAGCGCTGCCCCAGCGCCTGCAGCGCGCCGCGGATGCTGGCGCGGGTGGCCTGGGCGTCGTTGATCGAGACGATGTCCTTTGCGCCCTGCTCCATCAGCACCGCCTTCAGCGCCGCGGCGTCGTTGGGCGGCCCCTCCAGCGAGGGGATCGGCGCGGTGTACTGCGACACCGTCACGATCAGGGCGCGGATCTCGGCGCCGGCGGGCTGGGCGAACGCCGCCACGACCACCGCGACCAGACTTGCGAGCAACCTGCGCATCGAACCCACCCCATTCCGTAGAACCCGGCGCGTAGAATGACGCACGCGCCGCCCGCGACAAGCCGGCATACGATCTACGGCGCACACGCCGCGTCGGAGGCGCGCGACCTGCGCCGCCGCGCCGCGCGGGGCTTTGCGCCGGCCCATGGTAGAAGGTAGTTGAGGGCGCGCTGTCGAGGGTGACGGCGGAGGAGTCGATTCCGCGCATGAGCGCTTCCCAGGCCGAACAGATCGCCGGCGTACGGCCGATCCTGCGGCGCGTGGTGGCCAACGCCGGCCTCCTGCTGGGCGGCCGCACGGTCAACGCGGTGCTGGGCCTGGCCTTCATGGCCATCGCCGCCCGGGCGCTGGGCGCGGCCGAGCTAGGCGTGCTGGTGCTGATCCAGGCGTTCGGCCAGTTCCTGGGCGAAGTGGTCAAGTTCCAGTCCTGGCAGACGATCCTGCACTACGGGGCCCGCCCCCTGGCCGAGGGCCAGGTGAAGCCGTTCCAGCGCGTGTTGCGCTTCACCGTGCTGCTGGACCTGGCCAGCACCATCCTGGGCATCGCCGTCGGCATGATCGGCGCGTTCGCCTTCGCCAGCGCCCTGGGCTGGGGACCGAAGGAGGCGCCGGCGGCGGCGCTGTTCATGCTGTCGATCGCCTTCATGGTCTCGGCGACGCCACTGGGCCTGCTGCGGCTGTTCGACCGCTTCGACGTACTGGCCTGGCAGGCCGGGCTGATCTCGCTCATCCGGGTGATCGGCGGCCTCGTGGCCCTGGCGCTGGGGTCGGGGATGGAAGGCTTCCTGCTGGCGACGGCCGTGGCCACGTTCGGCAGCTGGCTGTACCTGGCCGGGTCGGCGCTGCTGGAACTGAAGAAGCGCGGCCTGCTGCATGAGTTCTCCTGGCGCGGCCCTCTCACCGAAGGCATGCCGGGCGCGTGGCGGTTCGCCTGGAACACCAACCTCGCCACCACCCTGGACGTGGCGTTCACCCACGTGGCGACCCTGATCGTCGGCGCGATGGTCGGCCCGGCGCAGGCCGCGTTCTGGCGCGTGGGCCGGCAGGTCGCCGACGCCCTGGCCAAGCCCGCCAAGCTGCTGACCCCGGCCCTCTATCCCGAACTGGCGCGGCTGCGCGCCGAGGATCACCACCACGCCATGTGGCGGCTGGCGCGCAACGTCGGCCTGCTGGCGGGCGGCGTGGCCCTGGTGATGCTGGCGGCCAGCTGGCTTGCCGGCCCGAGCCTCCTGGCCCTGGTCATGGGCAAGGCGTTCGAGCCCGCGGCCGATGTGATGACCTGGCAGGTGGGCGCCGCGGTGATCGGCGTCTTCGCCCTGCCGCTGGAGCCGATGCTGATTTCCCTGGGCAAGCCGGGAGCCGCCGTGCGGGTCCGATTGGCGGTCAGCGCCGCCTTCCTGGCCATGCTGCCCTTCCTCGTGACGCGGTTCGGCCTTATAGGCGCGGGCGCTGGCTTGGCCGCGGCGTCGGGCGCGCTTGCCCTGGGAATGCTGTGGTTCATCTTGCGCGAGAACGGGATTCGGCCACAGGCGGCGACGCCGACGCCTGATCCCGAGAGTCTGAAAGGCGACGTTTGACTGCTACTCCTACCGCTCCGGACCGCCCCTTCCACCGGGACGGCTTCGCGACCCTGACCGAGGCGCTCGACTTCGCCGCCCGGGGCCCGACCGGCATCAATCTCTACGGCCTGCGCGGCGAGCTGATCGAAGCCATCCCCTATGGCGAGCTGCGGACCCGCGCGCGCGCCATGGCCGCCCGTTTCCTGGCCGCCGGCCTGAAGCCGCATGACCGCGTGGGCCTGGTGGCCGACACGGACGTCGATTTCGTCGTGGCCTTCTTCGCCTGCCAGTACGCGCGCATCACGCCCGCGCCGCTGCCCTTGCCCACGCCGCTGGGCGGCCGCGACGCCTATGTGGAGCAGATCGGACGGATGCTGGCCTCGGCCAGCGCCGCCGCCGTGTTCGGCGCCGAGACGCTTCTGCCCTGGCTGCAGGACGCGGCCAAGACCGCCGGGACCCGGATCGCCATGCAGGTCTCCGACCTGCCCGAAGCCCCGCCCACCGACCTGCCCGCGCCGACGCCGGACGACCCGTCGTACGTGCAGTTCTCCTCGGGCAGCACCCGCAATCCGACCGGCGTGCTCTGCACCCACCGCGCCCTGATGGCCAACGCCCTGGCCTCGACCCGTGGCGGCCTGCAGGTCACCGCCGACGATCGCGCGATCTCGTGGCTGCCGCTGTATCACGACATGGGCCTGGTCGGGTTCCTGCTGATGCCGATGTCGGCGCAGATGTCGATCGACCTGATGCCGACGGGCGCGTTCGTGCGCCGGCCCCTGCTGTGGCTGGACATCCTGTCCAAGAACGGCGGGACCATCTCCTACAGCCCCAGCTTCGGCTACGAGCTGTGCGCCAAGCGTGGCGACGGCACCCGCGAGGGCCTGGACCTGACGAAGTGGCGTATCGCCGGCTGCGGCGGCGACATGGTGCGCCCCGGCCCGCTGACGTCCTTCGCCGAGCGCTACGAGGCGGCGGGCTTCAGGGCCACCGCCTTCGTGGCCAGCTACGGCATGGCCGAGGCCACCCTGGGCCTTTCGATGTCGCCGCTGGACACCGGCCTGATCTTCGACACCGTCGATGTGGACCGCATGGAGAAGGACGGCGCCGTGACGCCAGGCTCCGGCGAGCGCTCGCGGGCGTTCGTCCGTTGCGGCGCGATCTTCGAAGGCCACGAGCTCGAGGTCCGTGACGAGACCGGCGCCCTCCTGCCCGAGCGCCGGGTCGGCCGGCTGTTCGCCCGCGGACCCAGCCTGATGCGGGAATACTACGGCGACCCGCAGGCCACGGCCGCGGTGCTGTCGCGGGACGGCTGGCTGGACACCGGCGACCTCGGCTACCTGGCCGACGGCCAGATCGTGCCGACCGGCCGCGCCAAGGACCTGATCCTGCTGAACGGCCGCAATGTCTGGCCGCAGGACCTGGAATGGACCGCCGAGTCCGAGATCGAGCGCCTGCGCAGCGGCGACGTCGCCGCCTTCTCGGTCGACCAGGACGCGGGCGAACAGCTCGTGGTGCTGGTCCAGGCCCGAAGCAGCGACCCGGAGGTGCGCCAGGCGCTCACCGGCGACGTGGCGGCCGTGCTGCGCGCCCGTCACGGTGTTGAGGCCAAGGTCGAGCTGGTGGGCGCCCACGCCCTGCCCCAGACCTCGTCCGGCAAGCTCAGCCGCTCCAAGGCGCGGACCCTGTTCCTGGCCGGCGCCTTCAACCAGGAGGAGCCGGCCTGACCGGCCAGGTCGGCCTGGGCAAGCTGGCGGCGGTCACCGGGGCCACCGGCTTCCTGGGTCGCCATATCGTCCGCGCCCTGGCCGCCAACGGCTGGTGGGTGCGCGTGCTGGCGCGGCGAGATCCCATCGACGCCCTCTGGCGCGAGGTGACGCCCGAGGTGGTCATCGGCGACCTGAACGACGAGCCTGCCCTGGCCCGGCTTTGCGACGGCGCGGACGTGGTGATCCACAGCGCCGGGCTGGTGAAGGCCAAGAGCCGCGCCGCCTTCGACGCCGTCAACGTCGCCGGCGCGCGCCGCGTGGCGCTGGCGGCGGCAAAGGCGCCCCACGTCGTCTTCATTTCCAGCCTTACCGCCCGCGAGCCGCAGCTGTCGCACTACAGCGCCAGCAAGCGGGCCGGCGAGGCCGCCATGACCGAGGTCCTGGGCGATCGCCTGACCATCGCCCGACCTTGCGCGATCTACGGACCCGGCGACCGCGAGCTGCTGCCGGTGTTCCAGGCGGCGGCGCTGAGTCCCGTGCTGCCGCTGCTGAGCGGAACGGCCAAGGTGGCGATGATCCACGTCGAGGACGCGGCGCAGCAGACGGCGGCGCTTGCTGCAGCGCAGCCGACCGGACGACCCGTCGCGCTCTGCGACTCACGCATCGACGGCTACTCGTGGCGTGAATTGATGGTCGCGGCAGCCCGCGCCTGCGACCGCACGCCGCGGTTCGCGGCCGTTCCGGGGGCGCTGATCCACGCCATCGGAATCACAAATGATTTCACATTGCTACTGGGACGGACGCCGATGCTGACCTCGGCAAAGGCCCGCGAATTGCTGCATCCGGACTGGGCTGTCGCACCGGGAGAGCTTCCAGGGGCGCGTCCGGCGGCGATCTACGAGCTCGACACGGGGTTTTCGATGACCCTGGCCTGGTACCGCACTGCGGGATGGATGAAACATTAGATGCGGTTTTGTGACCCGGTTTTCCATGCACGGGTGGAAAAACCGGTCGGACAGGCTTACGTACCCGCTTGGCGTTGAGAGTCATGAGAGCCGATGGGGGGCTCGCGTATGGTGGAACTGGCGACGGATTTGACCGTCCGCGAAGTCGCGCGAGCGGCTGAGACGGTCCTGGGCCGTAGCGTTCAGGTCACCCCCGATACCGACATCGCCCGCGATCTCGCTGTGGATTCGCTTGCGCTCATGAACATCGTCATGGAGCTTGAGGATCGTTTCGACCTCTCGATTCCCCTAGACCGTCTGGCGACGGTACAAACGGTCGGCGACCTCTCCGATCTGATCAACAAGCTGCGGGTGAAGGCTTAAGGATGTCGCTACTCGACAAGCACCTGGGCTATCGCGCCCCTCTGGATGGCATCCGCGCGGCTGGCGCCGATCCGTCCAACGTTCGATTCGACGCCGTCCTGTCGCCCACCGAAGGCATGTTGAACGGCCAGAAGGTCATCCTTCTCGGCACCAACAACTACCTGGGCCTGACGTTCGATCCGGCCTGCATCGAGGCCTCGGCCGAAGCCGTCCGCACCTGGGGCACCGGCACGACGGGCTCGCGTTTCGCCAACGGGACCTTCGCCGGCCATGCCGCGCTGGAGACGGCGCTGGCCAAGTTCTACGGCCGCAAGCACGCCATGGTCTTCACGACCGGCTATCAGGCCAACCTGGGCGGCATCTCCGGCCTCGTGGGCCGCGGTGACCACCTGATCCTCGACGCCGACAGCCACGCGTCGATCTACGACGCCGCCAAGCTCTCGGGCGCCGAAGTCATCCGCTTCCGCCACAACGATCCGGAAGACCTGCACAAGCGCCTGCGCCGCATGGGCGACCAGGCCAAGGGCAGCCTGATCGTGGTCGAGGGCATCTATTCCATGATCGGCGACGTCGCGCCGCTCAAGGAGATGGTCGCCATCAAGAAGGAAATGGGCGCCTACCTGCTGGTGGACGAAGCCCACTCCATGGGCGTGCTGGGCGAAAAGGGCCGTGGCCTCGCCGAAGCCGCCGGCGTGGAAGCCGACGTCGACTTCATCGTCGGCACCTTCTCCAAGAGCCTGGGCGCCGTGGGCGGCTTCCTGGTCTCGGACGAAGAGAACTTCGACCTGCTGCGCATCGTCAGCCGGCCCTACATGTTCACCGCCTCGCTGCCGCCGGCCGTGATCGCCTCGACCCTGACGGCGCTGAAGCGCCTGGAGGAAGACTCCAGCCTGCGCGCCCAGCTCGCCGCCAACGCGGACCGCCTCTACGAAGGTCTGCGGGACATGGGCTATGCGGTCGGCCCGCATGCCAGCCCGATCACCGCCGTGGTGATGCCGGACCAGGCCATGGCGGTCACGATGTGGAACGCCCTGCTGCAGAACGGGGTCTACCTGAACCTGGCGATCCCGCCGGCCACGCCCGAGAACAAATCGCTGCTGCGCTCCAGCGTCAGCGCGGCCCACACGACCGAGCAGATCGATGCGGTACTCAACATCTTCGAGCGCCTGGGTCTGGAACACGGCCTGCTTCAGCGGGCCCGTCGCGCCTCGGCCTGAGGCCTTCGCAAGAAGGCCTTATCTCCCGCTTGAAGGATCGGCGCGCGACGCGCGTTGGCGTCGACGTAGTTCGATCCACGCCCCGGGCGCCGCCAGGAACGGGTGGCGCTCGCGGAAGGGCGTGACCGCGATCTCGATCCCCGTGTGCCGCTCGACCTTGTAGGCCGCGTAGCGCGCGGCGCCGTCGAAGGTGAAGGCCGCCTTCAGGATCCGCGCCATGTTGAGCGGCTTGCCCGCCAGGTCGGGCCAGGTCCAGCCGGGCAGGCCTTGCTTCACGGGCCTGAGCACGGCCCCCTCGCCGTCGAACACGACGCCGCCCTCGCGCCAGGCCAGCGGCAGGATCGCGGCGTAGCGATCTGCGCCCGAGGCCATCACCGTGTCGGCGCGATCGGTGCTCTCCACCCGGAATTCGGCGGCATAGGTCTTTCGGAACAGCGCCAGCCAGAAGTCCTCCGCCGCGCCCGCGTCCGGGCCCAGGGCGGCGGCGTAGCGGCTCGCGGTGACCACCGCGGCGCTGACCGCACTGGTCGCATCGGCGGCGGCCTTGGCGTCGGCGCTCCAGACGCGCTGGGTCGGCTGGACGAAGCGGGCCCAGATGGTGGTGTCCAGCGTCCGGCCCTCGGCGGCGCGGCGGAACGTGGCCAGCGGCAGGGTCGCCACCTTGGCCCGCAGCACGCGTCCGCCGACGGCCACCTCGTGGTAGCTGACCTCCGGCCACAGCACCCGTTCCACCAGCCCGTGCAGGCCACGCCGGTGCGGGCGTCGTGTCAGCCGGTAGAAATCCAGGATGCCGGAGAGGTCGCCGGTCCGCAGGGTCGAGCCGTAGTAGAGGATCGCGGCGTCGACGCCCGGATCGGCCAGGGCCCGCGCCAGGGCCACCACTGCCTCGGGCGCGGGCGTCAGCAGCTCGGCCTCGATGCGCCGGGCGAGCTCGCCGCTCACGGGATCACGAACTCCAGCGACGGCCCCTGGCGGACAGTCATATCGCCGCCTCGGTAGGGTTCGCCGTCCAGCACGAAGTCGCCCTCGAAGCTGATCTGGAAACTGGACGTGTCGTCTCGATGGTAACCATTGGCGGCCAGCCACTCGGTCTCGACCCCGCGGATGATCTTGGGCAGCGCGCGCAGCAGCCGGCGCGGCGGCGCCTCCACCGACAGCACCTTCAGCCCCTCCCGCGGCTCGCCGTAGGGCATGAAGCCCAGGGGAAAGCGCTTGAACGTCGAGGCCATCACCATGAACCAGCGGCGCTCCTCCGGCGTCCCCGAGATGGAGAGGCTGGCCGGTTCGCCCTTGCGCCAGCGGTCGCCGGAGCCGCCCAGCACCGTGCGCGCCAAGCCGCCCATCAGGGTCATGCTCACCGCCGCGTCGTCGAAGAAGCCCCGGCCGTGGTTCTTTTGCGCCAGCTTCGTCGCGCGGACGAAGGCGCCCACGCCGAACAGGAAGCCGCGCCGCTCGGGCGCCGTCTCGCCCGCGCGCACCACCTCCAGGCACTGGCGACGCTTGGTCGGCTTGCGCGCCTCGGCCGACACCAGGATCTCCTCCAGCGTCGTGCCCAGCGGGGTCTCGATGTCCAGGGCCAGGGCGTTGGTCTTGCCGTTGGGCAGCACCGCCAGGCGCGGCATGCGGCCTTCGAACGCCTCCGGCAGCCGGGTCAGCACCTCGCGCACCGTCCCGTCGCCACCGTCGATCACCACCAGCTCGACGCCGTCGGCGGCAAGACGGCGCAGGCCGGCCATCAGGTGGCTGGGCTCTTCCGGGACGATATCGATGACGTCTTCCGGCAGGGGCGCGCGGCCGGCGCCCCGATTCCGGTGGCTGTGCTGGTTCCAGATGAGTCCGGCGCGGATCACCGCGACAGCCAGGAGACCACGCGCTCGCGCGGCATGGCCATGGCCTGGACCACCTGGGCGCCGTGCACGACGAGGCACAACGCGGTCCAGATCGCGACGAGGTAGAAGCCGACCTGCGGATAGCCCACCAGCCACGCGGGGGTCAGCAGCAGCAGGTTGGGATTCCGGCGCGCGGTGATCAGGCGGAAGAAGCTGTCGAACGGCCGCCAGGCGTGTACGTGGAAGCCGAACAGCCGCATGAACGCGCCCTCCTCCACCCGCTGCAGCACATAGCCGGCCGAGATCACGATCAGGGCGATCCCCGGCCAGTCCAGCGTCACGGGAACGCCGAAGCAGCCCACGTACCAGGCCCACCACCAGAACGGCGGATGGATCAGGTCGATCCCGTGGTCGAAGACGTTGCCGATCGCTGATGAGGTGAGCGTCACCCGGGCCAGCTTGCCGTCCACGGTGTCCAGGAACGTCATGATCCAGGCGCAGACCAGACCCCAGCCGAAATGACCTTCCCAGAACAGCCAGAAGGCGGCCAGCACCAGCAGAAACCCGATGAAGGTCACATGGTTGGGCCGCAAACCTGCCACGGCGCACCAGCGGGTGACGATGCGCGCCGGCACCGGCCACCAGTATTTGGTCACGACGTCGGTGACGCCCTTGTACGACCCGGCGAAGGTGCGGGCCTCGACCGCGCGGACATTGTCCGGCGTCAGGCGCACCAGCACCGGCGTCTCGCGCTTACGCAGCGCCTCGTTGTACGAGAGTTCGGCCAGGGACAGCCGCTGCAGTCCGCCGGGGTCGGCGCCCCGTTCCAGCGCCGCCGAGACCTCCGCGACGCGCTCGACCGGCACGTGCGCGGCCACCGCCTCGCCGTCGTCGGTGAACAGAACCGAGCCGGGACGCGTCGCCAGGGTCGCCAGCAGCGTCTCCGCATAGACCCAGCCCCCCAGGGCCAGCACCACGCCGCCGGTCGCCGGAGCCTGGTCGACGACGTTCAGCTTGGCGCGCACGAACGTGCGGCGCAGCCGCTCGCGCGCGGTCATGCCCCAGATGCGAACCTCGCCGGCGCCCAGGATCATTCCCGCGGGCGCGGCGGTCGTCTGAACCGTGGTCTGCAAAAGCTCGCGCGCCTCTCACGCAAATCACTGGAACCTGATACCGAGCGCCGTTCCGTTAGGAAAGCTCGTGACCGCGTTCCGCCTCGCCCATCTGTCGGACCTGCAGCTTCCGCCGCCGCCCCTGCCCTTCCGCTGGCGCGACGCGGCCTCCAAACGGCTGCTGAGCCGCTTTGCGTGGCGGCGCAAGCAACACCGGCACATCCAGGCCGTCCTGGACGCCATCGCCGCCGACGTCGCCGCCCACGCCCCGGACCATGTGGCTATAACCGGCGACGTGATCAACTTCGCCACGCCCGAGGAATTCGCCGCCGCCCGCGCCTGGCTGGAAGGCCTGGGCGATCCGGCCAATGTCACCGTCAGCCCCGGGAACCACGACGCCCTGAGCGCGGCCGGCGCGCCGAAGAGCTTCGCACCATGGCGGCCCTGGCTGGGCGACGAGGGCGAGGGCTTCCCGTACCTGCGGGTCCGGGGACCCGTCGCCCTGATCAACCTCTCCTCCGCCATCCCCACGGCGCTGCACCTGGCCCAGGGCACGCTGGGCGCCGCCCAGATCGAGCGGCTCCGGGCCGTGCTGCGCGAGACGGGCCAGCGGGGTCTCTACCGGATCGTGCTGTTGCACCATCCCGTGGCCGTGGGCGTGGTGGCCGGCCGCAAGGAACTGACCGACGCCGAGGCGCTCAGGGCCGTGCTGCGCGAGGTCGGCGCCGAACTGGTCCTGCACGGGCACGCCCACGAAGCTCTGATGACCAGCACGCCGGGCCCGAACGGCGCGATCCCGATCCTGGCCGTTCCGGCGGCGTCGACGCCGTTCGGCGGCCATGGCCAGCCGGCGCGCTGGAACGAGATCGCCGTCGCACGCGACGGGGCGGACTTCCGCACCCGGGTCACCGCCCATGGCATAACCGGAACGCTGAGCGTCGAGCCGCTGGGGAGCTACGTCCTGTGCTAGCGCAGGTACTTCATCTGGATCGGCATCAGCCGCTCGCCCGCGCCGACGCGGAATCGGACGGCGGCCAGCGGCGGCAGGCCCGTCCGCGTCTCCGGGTCGTTGGAGAAGCCGAAGCCCTCCGCCGGCAGGCCCACGATGGTGCGGTCGAAGTCCCGGTCGCCGTCGCGGTCGTGATAGATCGCCACCGCATAGCTGCCCTGGGGCAGCCAGAAGCAGGTTCGGACAGACGCCGCCGCCCGCACGCGTTGTCGCGCCAGCTTGCCGCCTTTGGCCAGGAATCGGCGCTTGTCGTCGGGATAGACGGTGATCGCCACCTCGCCGGTGGCCGGGCGCACGCCAGTGACGTGGACGACCAGCTTCGAGGAGCTCGCCGCGCGGGCGCCGGCGCAGCCCTGGTCCGCCAAGGCCGGCGTCGCGACCAGCAAGCTCGTGGCGATGGCGATTGCGGCCGTTCGGCCTTTCATGGTCAGGAGCGGCTCCCTATGATCACGGCGCGGCCTGGCCGCTTACATGGCACGGACAGATCGTGACGAACGCCACCGCCCGCAAGTTCGGCTACCCGCACACCTTGGTCGCGGAGACGGAGCATTGGCTGGTCCTCGTGCGGCCGCAGCAACCGACGTACGGCGCGTTGGTGCTGGTCTGCAAGCAGGAGGCGACGGCGTTCTCCGACCTCTCGTCCGCCGCCTTCGCCGACATGAAGCTCGCCGTCGACGGCATCGAAGCCCTGCTTCGCCACGCTGTCGCCTATGAGCGGATCAACTATCTGATGCTGATGATGGTCGACCTCGACGTCCACTTCCACGTCATCCCACGCTACGATGGCGAGCGGCAGTACGGTGGCCACACATTCAAGGATGCGGGCTGGCCGGGCCCTCCGGCGCTTGCGTCGCACGTCGCACTGAGCGAGGAGGAGGCGACGGCGCTCGCCGCCGCGTTCGCCGCCCGCTGGCGGGCATGACCGCCTCTTCCCGGGGGACCTTTTGAGTCTCATCGACCGCTACCTGCTCCGCTTGGCCTTCTGGCCGATGGTGGGAGCGATGGGTGTCACCCTGATCGCGCTCCTGCTGGAGCGCATCCTGCGTCTGCTCGACATGCTGTCGGCGTCCAACGACCGCTTCGGCTTCGTCGCCCAGCTGGCCGTTAACCTGGTGCCCCATTACCTGGGTCTCACCCTGCCCGCCGCCTTTTTCCTGGCGCTGGTCGTGGTGGTGAACCGGATGAACCAGTCGTCCGAGATCGACGCCCTGCTGGCGGCCGGCGTCTCGCTGACGCGGCTGGCCGCACCCTACCTGTGCCTGGCGGCGGCGCTGACGGCGGTCAGCCTGCTGGTCTTCGGCTTCCTGCAGCCCTACAGCCGCTACGCCTACCGCGCGGTGCTGCACACGGCTCAGAACGCGGGCTGGAACGGCCTGGTGCCGGCCGAAACGATTCTCGCGCCATCCAAAGACCTGACCATGACCACCGACGAGGCGGACGCGGCGGGTCAGCAGCTGTCGCGCATCTTCATCCGCCGCATGACCGACAAGGGCCGCGAGGAGGTCACCACGGCCCGGATGGCCGAGGTGCGGCGCACCACCGACGGTCAGAACGTCCGCCTGGAGCTTCGCGATGGCCAGCAGCTGCGCTTCAACGACCAGGGCCACCCCGAGATCCTGAGCTTCAAGACCTTCACCATGCAGCTGCCGATGACGGGCCCGGCCAGGCTCCTGCGCGCGCGCGGCGGCGACGAGCGCGAGCTGACCCTCACCGAGCTCTGGCGACAGGCGCACAGCGGCCGTTCGACCATCCCGAAACAGACCCTGAAGGCCGAGCTCTACGGCCGCCTCGCCCGCGCCCTGTCGCTGCCGCTGCTGCCCCTCCTGGCCGTCCCGCTAGGCCTGGCGGCCAAGCGCAGCGGGCGGGCCCCCGGCGCCATCGTCGGCGGCCTGCTGCTGCTGGCGTTCCACCACATGGTCCAGTTGGGCCAGGGGCTTGCCGAAAAGGGCCGTGTGACGCCGGAAATCGCGGTGGGCGGTCCGTTCCTGGTCTTCGCCCTGATCGCCTTCACAGTGTTCATCACCAGCCGCAAGCGGCCGGGCGAGACGCCCATCGGCCAGCTCATGGAGCACCTGGGCGCCGCCATCGCCCGGATGCGGCTGAAGAAGAAAGCCGCCGCCGGAGCCGCCGCATGACGCTGGGCGCCTACCTGCTGAAACTGATGGGCTCGCGGATCCTGGTCGCGCTGCTGGTGCTGGTGGGCATCCTGCAGATCCTCGACCTGCTGGATGTGACCAACGACATCCTGGACCGCAACCTGGGCGCCGGCGGCGTGGGCTACTACGCCCTGCTGCGCCTGCCTCGGCTGATCGAACAGGCCGCGCCCCTGGCGGTGCTGGCTGGCGCGCTGTTCGCCTTCGCCAAGCTGGCGGGCGACAGCGCGGTGACCGCGATGCGCTCAACGGGGTTCTCGGCCTATCGCCTGACCCTGATGGCGGCGCCGGCAGCGGTGGCCCTGACCCTGGTCCAGGCCGCGATCGGCATGCAGATCGCGCCCCGGACCGACCACATCCTGTCCGACTGGTGGCAGGCCAGCACCCCCAAGGACCCGTCCAAGGTCGTCGATCCGGTGACCTTCCGCGTCGGCGACGAGATCGTCGTCGCCGTGCCTCGCGACCCCGACGGCCGCAGCCTGGAAAAGGTGACCATCTATCGCCGCGACCAGGCCGGCCGGTTGATCCAACGCACCAGCGCCCAGGCCGCGGTCTACGAGAACCAGCGCTGGCGGCTGATCGAACCCCGCTTCGAGACCCTGGGCACGGCCAGCATCACCGAAGGCCAGGCGCGCACCATGGACTGGAGCGAAAACCTGAAGCCCGGCGACGTGCGGATGTTGGCGGCGGGCGAGACCACGGTGACCCAGGCCGAGGCCAGCCGGGCGCTGGCGGGCGGCCTGTCGGTGCGTCCGCGCACGTTCTACGACACCCAGCTCCAGCGGGCCTGGGCCGCGCCGCTCTCCTGCCTGGTGATGCTGCTGCTCTCCGCCCCGGCCGCCCTGGCCAATTTCCGCGGCGGCGGCGCGACGCTGATCATTCAATGCATGACCGCGGGCCTGTTGTTCCTCGTCTTCGACGGGGCGTTCACCGCCCTGGGCGAGAACGGCGCCGTGCCACCGATCCTGGCCGCCTGGGCCGCCCCGGCCATGTTCTCGGCGCTCGGGCTGAGCATGTTGCTCCACTTGGAAGGATGACCGCCTTGGGGGGCGTCGAAATCGTCGCGGTCCAGTCGAAGGCCGAGCTGGACCGGTTCATCCGTGTGCCGATGCGCCTGGGCGCCGGCGATCCGAACTACATCGCACCGTTGATCCTCGAGCGCGGCGAGTCGCTGACCGCCAAGGGCAACCCGTTCTTCGAGCACGCCGACGTGCAGTTCTGGCTGGCCGTGAAGCAGGGGCGCGATGTCGGGCGCATAAGCGCCCAGATCGACCACCTGAACCCGCAGACCAAGGAGGGTGTCGGCCACTTCGGCATGATCGCCGCCGAGGATGACGCCGAGGTGTTCGCCGCGCTCTTCGCCACCGCCGAGGCGTGGCTGAAGGCCAAGGGCTGCAAGACCGCCATCGGCCCGGTGAATCTCTCCACCAACGAAGAGGTCGGGCTGCTGGTCGAGGGCCACGACACGCCGCCGATGTTCATGATGAGCCACGACCCGCGCCATACGCCCGGCCGGATCGAGGGCGCCGGCTACGCCCGCGCCAAGGACATCTACGCCTACGTCTGCAGCGTCGCCGACGACCTGCCCGCCCCCATCCTGCGCCGCATCCGCAAGGGCCTGCCCGAGGGCGTGACCCTGCGGACGCTGGAGATGAAGCGCCTCAACGAAGAGGTGCAGACACTGACCGGCATCCTCAACGACGCATGGTCGGGCAACTGGGGCTTCACCCCGACCACCGAGGCCGAAACCAAGGCGCTGGCGACGACGCTCAGCCTGCTGATCGACGCACGCCTGGCCTGGTTCGCCGAGATCGACGGCGAGGCCGCCGGCTTCATGATCCTGCTGCCCAACATCAACGAGGCCATCGCCGACCTGAAGGGCAAGCTGTTCCCCTTCGGCGTCTTCAAGCTGCTGTGGCGCCTTAAGGTGAAGGGCCCCAAGACCGGTCGCGTGCCGCTGATGGGCGTGAAGCGCAAGTTCGCGCAGACGCTGCGGGGCCAGCTCCTGCCCTTCCACCTGATCGACGCGGTGGCCCAGGCCGCCCGCAAACAGGGCTACGAGCGCTACGAGCTGTCGTGGATCCTGGAGGACAACCTCGCCATGCGGCGCATCTGCGACGCCGGCGGGGCCAAGGTCTACAAGACCTATCGGCTCTACGAGAAGGCGCTGGGGTGACCGGCTTTTCGGCCCTGGTCCTGGCGGGTTCGCGCGGCGGCGTCGACCCGGTCGCGGCCTATGGCGCGGCGTCGCACAAGGCGCTGATCCGACTAGGCGGCGAGACCCTGCTGGCGCGCGTGGTCGGCGCGCTACGGACCGCCGGCGCGACGCGGATCGCGGTGATCTCCAGCCATCCCGAGGTTCGCGCCGAGATCGCCCGTCTGGGCGCAGAGGCGCTGGACGAGGCCTCAGGGCCCAGCCTCAGCGTAAAGGCCGGCGCCGAGGCCCTGGGAACGCCCCTGGTGGTCACCACGGCCGACCACGCACTCCTTCAACCCGAGTGGGTCACGCGCTTCCTGGCCGACACCCCCGCCGACGCGGATGTCACGGTCCTGGTCGCCGCCCGACCGACGGTGGAAGCCGCCGCGCCTGGGACGAAGCGCACCTGGCTGAAGCTGGCCGACGGCGACTGGTCGGGCTGCAACCTGTTCTACCTGGCCAACGACCGCGCCCTGGGCGTCATCGACCTGTGGCGGCGCGTGGAGGCCGAGCGCAAGCGCCCGTGGAAGATGGCCCAAATCCTGGGCCCCCGCATGCTGCTGCGCTACATCACGCGTCGCCTGAGCCTGAAGGACGCGGCGGCCCGGTTGGGAAGGCTGGCCGGCGTGAACGCCGCGATTGTCGAGAGCCCGTACGGTCTGGCCTCGGTGGACGTGGACAAGCCCGCCGACCTGGACCTGGTCCGGCAGATCGTCGGGGACTAAGGCGCGGTCCAGCCCGCCGACAGCCGGTTCAGGGCGTCGACGTCCTGCGGGAAATCCATCTCGCCCCATTCGAGGCCTTCGATGGAGGCGACCTTCACGTCGACGCCCGAGCGGGCCAGTTCGTCGATCACCGAGAGGTACCAGCGGCGCAGGCCTTCAGGGGTCTGCAGCACCTTCTCGACCCCGGCGGCGAACTTGGCGGCGCCATCGACCGAGAACCGCAGGAAGCCGATCGACTCGGCGTCGTAGGCCTCGATGGTCTTGCCGATGGCGACCAGGCGGCCGGCCTCGGTCAGCACCTTCATGTCGTCGGCGTCGTAGGCCGGCTTGCGGTCGATGGTGACGGTGATCTCGGCCGGCGGCGCGGCCATGAGGCGCTCGGCCACGCCCTCGCCGAACAGGGTGTCGCCGTTCAGTACCATGACCTCACGGTCGAACTCGTGGCGCACGATCCAGCACGAGGCCGTGTTGTCGGAGACCGTGTAGAACGGATTGAAGGCCAGCCGGATGGGCATGGTCAGGTTGAGATTCGCCACCTCGGCCTCGACCGCGTCGGCGCGGAAGCCGGTGACGATCACCACCTCCTGAACCCCGGCCGCCTGCAGACGCAGGAGCTGCCAGGCCAGCAGCGAACGGCCCGAGAGCTCGATCAGGCACTTCGGACGCGCCTCGGTCAGCGGCAGGAGGCGCTTGCCCTGCCCCGCGGCGAGGATGATGGCTCTGTTGGGCGAGATCACGACGCGATCCGTGGCATGAGGTCAGAGGCCTCGTTTCCGAAGGCCGCCCTTATGTAGGCCTGAGCCCCAGGCGTGAACAGGGACCCGAAAGTGAAGAGACCTCGCAAGGCGAAAAGCCTGCGAGGTCCCTCAAGTTTCTTCCATAGGCCGCGACGCACGAAGGCGCCGCGCACGTCCTACTTCAGGTGCTTCGCAAGGTGCTTGTTCATCTCGAACATGCTGACCTTGTCCTTGCCGTCGAACACCGGCTTCAGCTTGGCGTCCGCCAGGATGTCGCGCTTGTTCGCGGGATCCTGAAGGTTGTTCTTCTTGATGTATTCCCAGATCTTCGAGACGGTCTCGCCGCGCGAAAGCTGGCCCGCGCCGACGACGGCCGCCAGTTCGGCGGAGGGCGTCAGAGGCTTCTGCAGGGCGTTCGTCTTCTTTTCCGTGGCCATGGGCTCCCCCGGCTAAAATGTTGGGCGAGGGCGCGGCGGGGGTCGCCGCGACCGAGTCGCTTTAGGTATCCTAGCGTCGCGCGCGTCAGGCGCTACACAAAGTGCGTCGCATCAGTCGTCTATGGGTTGAGCGCGTGACCGGCGGTGTTCGTTCCCCGTCCCGCCTCGCCCCCCTGCGGCGCCTCCAGCGCGCGGGCGAAGAAGTCCAGCAGGTCGGGCCAGTGGGGCTCCGCGTCATAGACCTCGACGTCGAACAGCACACCCGACAGGTTGAGCGCGGTCTCCAGCAAGCCGGCCCGCGCCGGCACGGCGTGCGTCGAGTAGCCGATTCGTACCAATCCATTGATTTTATGTGCTATTTCCAGCGCTGCGCGGGCGCGGAAGCCTCGCGCACCATAGGCCGCGACGGCGGCGATGCGCTCGGATCGGCCCGCCGCGAGCGTCAGGGCCAGGTCGCCGCCCGAGCCGAAACCCAGCGCGCCGACCCGCGTGTCGTCGACCCGTCGCTCATCGGCCAAGTGGTCCAGGCAGGCCCAGGCGGCCTCCCGCCGGTCATCCGCCGACAGGCCCGAAAGGTCCGGCGCGAGGACGAAATAATTGTGGGCGGATAGTCGTCGAGCCCTGGATTCCACCGCTTTGGTCAGCCCATCGGGCCGGGAAAGCAGGAGAATCGGGGGCTTACGTCCCGGCGTGTCGGGACAGGCGACGAAGGCGTCGAGGGCGCCATCGTCCAATTCGAGCTCGATGCGGGCTTCCGGCATGGCCCGAACATATTCCTACTCAACCAATAGGAATAAGCCGATTGTCTGAGAGCCGATTCAGATTTGCTAGGCGCCGTCGAGTTCGACCGTGACCTTGGCGGACAGGCCGGGGCGCAGCTTGGCCACATCGGCTTGGCCGGGGTCGAAGCGGAGGCGCACCGGCACGCGCTGGACGATCTTGGTGAAGTTGCCGACGCCGGGTTCGAACGGCAGCAGCGCGAACTCCGAGCCTGTCCCCGGCGCGAAGCTCTCCACGTGCGCCTTCAGGACCACGCCCGGCAACGCATCGACCTTCACCTTGGCCGCCTGGCCGTTCAGCATGCGGGCGGTCTGGGTCTCCTTGAAGTTGGCGGTGATGTAGAGCCGGTCCAATGGATTGACGACCAGCAGGCGCGAGCCCGGCTGGACGTAGTCGCCGACGTTGGCCTGGCGGTCGCCGACCACGCCGGCCACCGGCGCGCGGATGTCTACATGCTGCTGGTCCTGGCGGGCCAGGTCGAGGGCGGCGGCGGCCTTCTGCCGCTGCGCCTTGGCCTGGGCGATGGCCGCGATCAGTTCGCCCCGGCGGCTGGCGGTGACGCCGGCCTGGCTGCGGCTGACCGCCAGGGTCGCGCGGGTCTTGTCGGCGGCGGCGGCGGCGGCCACGGCCTGGGTCTGGATCCGGTCGGCGTCGCGGCGCGGCGCGTAGCCCGTCTTCAGCAGCGCGTCGTAGCGGACCCAGTCCGCCTTCGCCCGCGTAGCCTCGGCGTCGGCGGCGCGGATGCCGGTCTCGGCCTCGCGCACCTCGGCCACGGCCATCTGCTCTTCGGAGCCCAGGCGGTTCAGCGCCGCCTCGGCCGAGGCGATCGCGGCGTCGGCGATGGCCAGGTCGCCCTGGGCCGAGGCCAGGCGGGCCGCGTATTCCTCAGGGTCCAGACGCACCAGGATCTGTCCGGCCTTCACCGGCTGGTTGTCGCCCACCAGCACCTCGGCCACGTGACCGCGCACCCGGGGCGCCACGATGGTGACGTCGGTCTTTACATAGGCGTTGTCGGTCGTGGCCGAGGCCTTGGCCGAGTGGATATAGACGTAGCCGCCCGTGCCCACGACCAGCGCCGCGCCCAGCATCAGCACACCGCGCGGCGGCAGCTTGCGCTTGGGTTTCAAGGGCACGCCCTCGGTGACGGCTTCCATTTTCATCGGTCGAACACCAGCAGGGTGGAGGTGGCCGTCGCGTAGAGGCGGCCCTGCAGATCGGTGAGCCGCCCCTCGGCGAAGGCGGCGCGACGGCCGACCTGGAGGACCT
Source organism: Alphaproteobacteria bacterium (assembly GCA_018821435.1). GTDB lineage: Bacteria > Pseudomonadota > Alphaproteobacteria > Caulobacterales > Caulobacteraceae > Phenylobacterium. The sequence goes on along the minus strand of JAHJME010000040.1, from coordinate 127,847 downwards.
TGCCTTCGGCCCGGACGGGGCCGGTGTCCTTGGTCATGGCCCGGTGATAGGCGACCTTGAGCTCCAGCGTCGTGTAGCCCTGCCCCGCCTTCAGCGCGGAATGCACGGCGCAGCCGACGCAGCTGTCCAGCAGGGTGGCCGCATAGCCGCCGTGCACCGTGCCGATGGGATTGTAGACGCTCTCGTCGGGATGGCCGCCGAAGACCACCCGGCCTTCCTCCATCTCGACCACCGTGAAGCCCAGGGTCCTGCCGATGCCGGGGCCACGCTCGGGGCGCTCAGGATCGAAGGCGTACTGCAGCTGCTCCAGCCCGGTCATCTTCGAGAGGTCAGGGACGACGGCGTTCATTGGACGATCCCCATGCGGGTCTTGATGCGACCGCGCGCGGCGGCCAGGAGTTGGGCGGCCTCGTCGTCGTCCGAGATCGCGCGCGACAGGGCCACGGTCCCGGCCATCTCGGCCACGATGGAGGCGGCGAGGCTCTCGCGCTCCGCCGTGTCCGCCGGCAGCCAGTTGGCGATCCGCGCCACCAGGCTCCGCACGCCGCGCTCGTAGGCCTCGCGCACCGGCAGGCCCTGGCGCGGCAGTTCGCTGGAGAGGCCGGCCACCGGGCAACCGCCCTCGGGGTTGGCCCGGTGCTCGGGCGTCACATAGAGGTCGACGAAGGTCGCCAGCGCCTCGGCGGGCGCCTGGCCATCGGTCATCCGGGCGAAGCGCCGCGCGCTCTGGCCGAACGCCTCCTCCAGCGCCGAGACCACCAGCGCCTTCTTGTTCGGGAAGTGGGCATAGAAGCCCCCGTGGGTCAGGCCGGCCTCGGCCATGACCTCGGCGACGCTGACGCCTTCCGGGCCCTTGGCGCGAACCGCGCGGGCGGCGGCTTTCACCACCTTCTTCCGGGTCTCTTCCTTGTGCGTGTCGCTATAGCGCATTGGCTTGCTCGCATTTATATGACGCTCATAATATTAAGTACCGGCCGCCGGAGCGCAAGGACCATGACTGTCGCACCCGCCTCCGCCGCCGGCGCGCCGCCCGTCGGTCCGGCCGCGCTCAGCGAGACCCGCAAGCTGGTGATCTTCGCGATCATGGCCTTCGGCCAGTTCATGGCGCTGCTGGACATCCAGATCGTCGCCGCGTCGCTGAACTCGATCCAGGCGGGCCTGAACGCCGGCCCAGACGAGATCGCCTGGGTGCAGACGTCCTATCTGATGGCCGAGATCGTGATGATCCCGCTGGCGGCGTTCCTGTCCCAGGCGATGTCGACGCGCTGGCTGTTCACGCTCTCGGCCGGCCTGTTCACCCTCTCCAGCCTGCTGTGCGGCCTGGCCTGGGACATCAATTCGATGATCGCGTTCCGGGCCATCCAGGGCTTCACCGGCGGAGCCATGGTGCCGCTGGTGTTCGCCACCGGCTTCGCCATGTTCGACGGGCCGAAGCGGGCGATGATCCCGGCGATCCTGGGCATGGTCTCGACCCTGGCGCCCACGCTCGGCCCCAGCGTGGGCGGCCTGATCACCGAGTACTGGGACTGGCGCTGGCTGTTCTTCATGAACATCGTGCCGGGCGTGGCCGTCACCATCCTGTTCCCGCTGCTGGGCAAGGTGGACACCGCCAATCCCGGCATGCTGAAGCGCATCGACTGGCTGCACGTGGCGTCACTGGCCGTGTTCCTGGGCGGCATGCAGTACGTGCTGGAGGAAGGCCCGCGCCACGAGTGGTTCACCGACGAGAAGGTGCTTGCCGCGGCCTGGTTCTCGGTCGTTGGCGCGGTGGTGTTCTTCGAGCGGACGTTCTTCTCGACCATGCCGGTGGTGAAGCTGACGCCGTTCAAGCGCCCGACGTTCGCCATGGCCTGCGTGCTGAACCTAGTGATCGGCTTCGGCCTCTATGCCGCCACCTACCTGACGCCGGTGTACCTGGGCCGGGTCCGGGAGTTTTCCAGTCTGCAGATCGGCACGACAGTCTTTGTCACTGGCGTCGCCATGACCATCACCGCGCCGATCGCCGCCCGGCTCTCGACGCTGGTGGATCCGCGCTACGTGATCGCGGTGGGGTTCTCGATGTTCGCCTGTTCGCTGTGGATGTTCAGCCATGTGACCCCCGAGTGGGGTTTCTGGGAGCTGTTCTGGCCCCAGGTGATGCGGGGCCTGGCCATGCTGCTGTGCATCGTGCCGGCGGTGGGCATGGCGCTGAACGGCGTGGTGCCGGACCAGCTTCGCTATGCGTCGGGCCTGTTCAACCTGATGCGGAACCTGGGCGGCGCCATCGGCATCGCGGTGGTCAACACCTGGCTGATCGACTTCACCCGCGACCACGCCGCGCGCCTGTCGGCCGCCATGGGCGAACAGCCGGACAAGGCCCGCGAGATGCTGGGCGGCCTGGCGCAGATGGCCCAGCAATGGACGCCGGACGCGACGCGCGCGATGCGGATGGCGGAGTCGGTCATGGGGCGGATGGTGGGCCGCGAGGCCGCCACCCTGGCCTTCGCCGACACCTACATGCTGATGGCGATCCTGTTCGCCGCCGCCCTGATCATCGTGCCGTTCGCCAAGCCCGAGCCGTTGCAGGGTCCGCCGCCCACCGAGCACTGAGCCCCTTCCCGCGCCTCGCGAGGCAGGCTGTTATGGCGGCGGGAGACCGCCATGACCGACGCCATTCTCTATGAGACCCCCGCCGACCAGATCGCGCGGATCGTGCTGAACCGGCCCGAGAGCCGCAACGCCCAGGACACCGGCCTGCTCTACGCCCTGAACGCGGCCTTCGACCGGGCGGCCCAGGACGACGCGGTGAAGGTGATCATCCTGGCCGCCGCCGGCCCGCATTTCTCGTCCGGCCACGACCTGCGCGAAGGCGGCGACGTCGCCTCGCAGATGACCGGGTTCGACACCGTGGGAACCTGGTGCGGCTTCGGCTGCGCGGGCGCCGAGGGCCGGATGGCGCGGGAAAAGGAAATCTATCTTGGCTTCTCCGAGCGCTGGCGGAACATCCCCAAGCCCACCATCGCCCAGGTCCAGGGCAAGTGCATCGCCGGCGGCCTGATGCTGGCCTGGCCCTGCGACCTGATCGTCGCGGCCGAGGACGCCGCCTTCTGCGACAACACCGTGGGCATGGGCGTGGCCGGCGTGGAGTATTTCGCCCACCCGTGGGAGCTGGGGCCGCGCAAGGCCAAGGAACTGCTGTTCACCGCCGACTGGCTGAGCGCCGTGGAGGCCAAGGCCCTGGGCATGGTCAACCACGTGGTCCCCGCCGCCGATCTGGCCACCTTCACCCTGGCCCTGGCGCAGCGCATCGCCGCCAAGCCGATGTTCGCGCTGAAACTGGCCAAGGAGGCGGTCAACGCCGCCGAGGACGCCCAGGGCCGCGTCGGCGCCATGACTACCGCCTTCGCCCTGCACCAGCTGGCCCACAGCCACAACATGCAGGTGCACGGCATGCCCGTCGATCCTACGGGCCTACAGGTTCGCCCCAAAGCCTAGCCGCCGCGCGGTCCGTGTGTAGAATCTGGTTCTCTCCGGGGAGCCCGCGCCATGGATATCGTTCTCGACGCCATCGACCGCCGCATCCTGCGCGAGCTGCAGAAGGACGCGACCATCGCCATCGCCGAGCTGGCGGTGCTGGTCGGCCTTTCGCAGACGCCGTGCTGGAAGCGCATCAAGCGGCTGACCGACGCCGGGATCATCACCAAGCGGGTGGCGCTGCTTGACCGCAGCAAGCTGGACCTGAGCCTGGCGGTCTTCGTCTCGGTCCGCACCAACCGCCACGACCAGGAATGGCTGGACGCCTTCGCCGGCGCCGCGGCGTCGATGCCCGAGGTGGTGGAGTTCTACCGGCTGTCCGGCGACACCGACTATCTGATGAAGGTGCTGGTCCGCGACATCGCCGCCTACGACGCCTTCTACAAGCGCCTGATCGCCGCGGTGCCCCTGTCCGACGTCAGCTCGGCGTTCGCCATGGAGCAGATCAAGTCGACCACAGCCGTCCCCGTTTGACATAACCCAACGGCAGTAGGCCAACTTCCCCCCAACGAACAAAAGACGGTCTGGGAGGCGTATCGGTCATGGCGTGGACTATCGCGGACGTGTGGGAGGCCATCGCCGCCGCCCAGCCCGACTATCCGGCGCAGGTGCAGGGCGAACGCGTCATCACCTGGTCGCAGTTCGATGCCCGCGCCGACGCGCTGGCCGCCCATTTCATCGCCAGCGGCATGGGCCATCAGGCCAAGGTGGCGGGCTATCTCTACAACGGGCCCGAATACCTCGAGACCTACTTCGCGGCGTTCAAGGGCGGCTTCGCCCCGGTCAACACCAACTACCGCTACGGCCCCGAGGAGATCATCTACCTCTTCGACAACGCCGACGCCGAGGCTGTGGTGTTCCATGCCGGGTTCACCGACCTGCTGGAGCGCATCAAGGACCGGCTCCCCAAGGTGAAGGCCTGGGTGGCGGTGGCCGAGCCAGGCCATCCCGCCCCCGCCTGGGCCGCCGACTACGACGCCATCGTTGCCAAGGCCCCGGCCCAGCGGCCGGTGAAGGCGCCCTGGGGCCGGTCGGGCGACGACCTGCTGCTGCTCTACACCGGCGGCACCACCGGCATGCCCAAGGGCGTGATGTGGCGCCAGGACGACCTGTTCCAGGTGCTGGGCGCGGGCGGCAACGCCGCCCTGGGTATCGCGCCGGCCACCTCGATCCCCGAGTTGATCGCCCGGATCCAGGGGCCTGAACACTTGAAGTCCACCGCGATCGTCGCCGCGCCGCTGATGCATGGCACCGGTCAGTTCTCTGCCTTCATCTCGCTCAACGGCGGCGGCACGATCTGCACCTTGCCCTCGCGAAAGTTCAACGCCGTCGAGCTCTGGAACGAGACCCAGCGGCTGAAGGCCACCAACATCGTCCTGGTCGGTCTGGCCTTTTCCACCCCGATGCTGGAGGCGCTGGAGGCCAATCCCGGCGGTTGGGACCTGACCAGCGTCCGCGCCATGAGCTCGTCCGGCTCGATGTGGAGCCAGGAGAACAAGCGCGGCCTGCTCAGTCACATCCCGGGCGCGATGATCGCCGACAGCTTCGGTTCGTCCGAGGCGGTGGGCCTGGGCGCCTCGGCCTCGGCGGCGGGCGCGGAGGCCCAGACGGCGGCCTTCATGCTGGGTCCGAACACCGGCGTGTTCACCGAAGACGGCCTGCGGGTCGCGCCGGGCTCCGGCGAGCGGGGCCTGGTGGCTGTCTCCGGCTTCCTGCCGGCGGGCTACTACAAGGATGAGGAGAAGAGCGCCAAGACATTCAAGATCATCGAAGGCGTCCGCTGGTCGGTCCCCGGCGACTGGGCCGAGGTGAACGTCGACGGCACGCTGAAGCTGCTGGGCCGCGGCTCGGTCTGCATCAACACCGGCGGCGAGAAGGTCTTCCCGGAAGAGGTCGAGGAGGCCCTGAAGCGCCACGCCGACATCCGCGACGCCGTCGTGGTCGGCATCGCCGACAGCCGCTTCGGCGAACGCATCTGCGCGGTGGTGGAGCCCGAGGCCGGCGCCACGCCGACCTTGGCCGCCTTGTCCGAGCACGTGCGCGGCCAGCTCGCCGCCTACAAGGCGCCGCGCGAGCTGGTGGTGGTGGACAGCATCGGCCGGGCCCCCAACGGCAAGGTCGACTACAAGGCCATCAAGGACCGCGCCCTGGCGGCGCTGGGGGTGGCGGCGTAACGTCTGCTCACCCCGCATGCGGAGATGAGTAGCTGGATTATCGCGGCTCTTGCGACAGCCGGGTGATCAGCAGCGCCGCGCGCTTGGCCTGGCGGTCGAGGCTGGTCAGGTCCGCCGTCTCGCCGGGGGCGTGGCTGCCTTCGCCGGCCATGCCCAGACCCACCAATCCATCGATGAAAGCCACGAACGAGATATCGCCCGCCCCGCGATTGGCCGGATCGCCAGCCGGCATCTCGGGCAGGCCCAGGGTTGCGTTGACCGCGTTGAGCTTGGCCAACAGCGCCTTGTTGCCGTCGCTGGGCGCCATGGGCGGATAGCCGTCGTCCGAGAACACGATCTGCGCCTCGGTCTTGTCCAGGTGACGTTCGACGATGGCCTTCATCCGGCCCCGGACCCGCTGCTCCTGCGCTTCTGAGAGCGTGCGGATGTCGCCGCGGGCGACCGCCTCGGCGGCGATGACGTTGGGCTTGCCGCTGGCCTGACCGCCGGTGTCGCCGGCGTTCAGCTCGGCCTGCGAGCCGCCCAGGATCATGCCGACATTGTAGGTCAGGTTCGGCTCGGGCAGCTCCCGGCGGAACTCGTCGACGATCCGGGCCAGCTCATAGATCGCGCCGCAGCCGGCCGCCTTGCAGACCCCCGACGAATGGCCGGACTTCGCCCTGGTGGTGATCGTCCAGGAGGTGGAGGAGCGGCGGGCGATCGAGCCCACATCCTTGCCGCCCGCCTGGGACAGGCCTTCGAAATCCAGCGCTACGTCGCTGGCGCGGCCGGCGGCGATCAGGTCGGCGCGGGCGGCGGCCAGCGGCTCGCCGGGCTTCTCCTCGTCACCGGTCAGCATGACGGTGATGTCGGCGGCCTTCAACGTGCCCGCCGCCTGCATGGCGCGCAGGGCGGCCACGATGATCACGTCGCCGCCCTTCATGTCGCCGACGCCGGGCCCCTCGACGATATTCCCGTCGCGCTTCCAGCCCTGGAACGGGCTGTCGGGCTCGAACACGGTGTCCAGGTGGCCGATCAGCAGGATGCGCTTGCCCTTGCCGTCGCCGTTGTGGGTCGCGACCAGATGACCGGCGCGGCCGACCTTGGCCATCGGGATCCAGGTCACCTGGAAGCCCAGTTGCTCAAACTCGGGGCGCAGCATCTGGCCAACGCGCTCGACCCCCGCCAGGTTCATGGTGCCGGAATTCACCCGCACCAGGTCTTCCAGGAGCTTGAGGTTGCGGGCGTGGTCCGCCTCGACCGTGGCCACCATCTTACGCTCGGCGGCGCTCCCCGCCCCACCCTTCGGCGGAGCGGCAAGGACCGGCGACGCCAGGGCCAGGGCGGCCAGGGCGGCGAAGACGGCGGACGCGCGCATGGGTGTCAGCCGGGTTGGCTGCGGAGGCTGCGGACGAATTCCACCAGGGCCGAGCGGGAAACGCCGCGCGGCAGACTGGCATAGGCTTTCAGCAATTCCAGGGCGCCGGGCTCGGCCAGCAGGGCCGCGACCTCATCGACAGCGCCGCTGTGGACGGATGATTCTCCGAACATCTCGGCCACGGGGACGCCGAGGGTTTTGGCGATGCGCGTCAGCATGGAGGCGCTGACACGGTTGGCGCCACGTTCGTATTTCTGAATCTGTTGGAAGGTCACGCCGGCGGCTTCCGCCAGCGCCTGTTGCGACAAGCCCCGAACCTTTCGCAACAGCCGGATTCGCGCGCCGACGGCGACATCTACAGGGTCGGCGACCGCCTCAGGTCTGTTGGCCATTGTGTTCCCGGATCTCCTAGAGGACGTGGGCTCTACCTTGTTCGACTGGCCGCGTCATCGGCTGGTGGAACAAGGTTCTCTTGCGGCGGCACATTATCCGAAATGCAGTAGCAGGCCTCGGCTATCGCGATGCCCAAGGCCCGCCGCAGGGGACCAAACGCCGGCACATCGCGTTCGAGTTGGATCAATTCTTCTTCATAGGGCGCAAGCAACTCGACCAGGTTCTGGGCAAGACGCCTGCCGTGCTCCGAGTCCTGAATCATGTGGCCCCCTTTTGCCGGAACCTCGACCATCAAATAGGGGAATGCAAGCAACCGCAGCGGGCGAACGGCGTAACAGCGATCATGCGTCGCAGGTAGGCGGAACTCCTTGCGAAATGAGGGGTTAGTCGCCTCCCATGGGACACCCACGTCCAAAAGAAGGCCGCGACGGAGGTTGTGAGGTCATCGATTTCGACGTCGCGCTGCTGGACGCCTGCGCCCCTGACGTGCGCTCGGACCTGCTGATAGAAGCACGGCTGCTCGCCGACGTCTTCGCGCCGGGCCGCGATCCCGTCGCCTTGACGCGTATGGCGACGCAGCTCTCCGCCGGCGAACGCGACGCGGAGCTGGGGCGGGCCCACGCGCGCCGTCTCGCCGCGGCCCTCAAGCGCCTGGCGCGAGACAGCTAGAGCACTTGGACGCCCCGGCCCGCGAGGCGAAAAAAAAGGCCGCACCCGGAGGTGCGGCCAAGTCATTAGGGAGGAAACGCCCAAAAGGGCAGGACCTTTCTGCGCCTTTGCTGCACTGCACGCAAGCCTAAAATTCGCGCGAAGATGAAATCACTAGACACCGGTGTCATCGTGTCGCGGCCATAGGGGAAGCGCGCGTTGCTGCGCTGCAACCAAGGGTGACGCTACGCAACCCCTGCTAGGCCCGACGGCGGACGATTTCCTCGATCCCGGCGGCGCACCAAGCGTAGAGCCGCGCCCGCACCGCTTCCAGGTCGGTCGAACGGCAGAGACCGTCCGACAGCTGGTCGATGCGGCCGGTCTCCGACAACGTCAGCATCATCGCACCGGTCAGGAACTGGTAGGCCCAGTAGAGATCGCGCAGCTCGGCGTGGGGCAGCGCCGACTTCAACGTCTCGACCAGCTGGTGGACCACCGGGTCGAAGAAGCGGTGCATGGTCTCCCCGCCCCAGGCCGGGGTGTTGTTCACCAGCGCCACCAGACGAAAGTAGTTCTTCCAGCCCTCGTCGTTGGTCATCGACAGATCGACCAGCGGGCCGATGAACGCCTCGATGATCCCCTCGGTGGTCAGGCCGTCCGGATGGCTCCCGACATAGGCGCGCATGGCCTCGAGCCGCGCGTCGTTCAGGATCTCGGCGCGGCGGGCGAAGACGCTGTCGAACAGCTCGCGCTTGGCGCCGAAGTAGTAGTGGATCAGGGCCGTGTCGACGCCGGCCTCAGCCGCCACCTGGCGCACGGTGACGCCGTAGAATCCGTGGCGGGAAAACAGCGCCTCGGCCGCATCCAGGATCGACTGGCGAAGGTCGGGCCCCTGCCCTTTCGGCCGGCGTCCCCGCAGGGCGCCTCCCGCCTGTCCGTCCGCGCGCGCCATCTCAGATCCCCGCTACGCCATCAGCATCAGCTAGCACTGTTCGAGGGCGTTGACAGTCCGGGCGCGGCGGCTAGGCGCCGAAGATCCAGCTTCCGGCGAGCGAGGTCATGGCCACACCGACCAGAACCATCTGCCCGCCACCGGTCATGTTGATGACGGTGTCCGCGCCTACCTGGGCCAGCGTGTACTGGGTCCCAGGATCCAGCATCACCCGGTCGCCCTCGGCCAGGCTGAAATCCAGCACCCGATCCATCCCGGCGTCGCCGAAGGTGTGGAAGACGTCGGCGCCCGCGCCACCGCTCAGGGTGTCGTTGTCCCGGTCGCCAGAGAGCCAGTCGTCGCCCGCGCCGCCGTTCAGCACGTCGTCCTGCTGGCCGCCGCGGAGCAGATCGTTTCCGGCGCCGCCGTCGCAGGTATCGGCGCCGAGGTTGCCGTAGACGATGTCGTTCCCGTCGTCCCCGGCCAGCCGGTCGTTGTCCTTGCCGCCCACGACCCAGTCGTCGCCCGCGCCGCCCGACGCCGTGTCGTCGCCGGCGTTTCCGTTGATGTCGTCGAAGGCCGCGCCCCCGGTCACGCTGTCGTTCCCCTCGTCGCCGCGCAGGTAGCTGGTCCCCTCGCCGCCGCTGATCGTATCCGCGCCCGCGCCGCCCGAGATGGTGTCGTCGCCGGCCTCGCCGAACAGCTTGTCGTCGCCGGCCGCGCCGCTCAGCGAATCGCCGCCCGCGCCGCCCACCAGCACGTCCGGCAGCGCCCCACCCAACAGGGTGTCCGCGCCGATATTGCCGAACAGGACCACCGATTCGATGTCGGCATAGGCGCCGCCGCCCGCGGTCAGGCTGGCGTAGCTGAGCGACACGGCACCGGGACCCGCGGCCGCCAGCCAAAGCGAGTCGTAGCCGTCGCCGCCCTCGACGAAGCTGGCCCCATCGACGACCACCAGGACGTCGTTGCCCGGGCCGCCCAGCAGCCGGTTCACGCCCTCGCCGCCGTTCAGGGTGTCGTCGCCGGCGTCGCCCATCAGGACGTCCGCGCCCGACAAGCCCCAGAGGTCGTCGTTCCCGTCGCCGCCGCTCAGGCTGTCATTGCCACCACCGCCATCGATGATGTCCGCGCCCGCCCCGCCGCTCACCGTGTCGGCGCCCGCGCCTGCGGAAATAGTGTCGGCCCCGTCGCCGCCGTCGATCTGATCGTCGCCGCCCCGGCCCATGACGAAGTCCGCGCCCGCGCCCGCCCGGATCACGTCGGCGACCGCCACGCCCGCCAAGGTGTCCGCGCCCGCGCTACCCGTCTGCGTCAGGACCAGCCGCAGCGGATCCCAGGACCAGGACGCCGCCTGCGTCCCGTCGGCCGCGGCCCCGCCGTACAGATACTGGATAGCCAAGACGTCGAGCGCGCCCAGCGCCGTCGCGGGGCCACCCAGCGTGTTGTACGTCATCACCGTGCTGGCGAGATTGTCGAGGCTGGACGCCAGCGTCACCGCGCCCTCGAACGGATGCTTCAGCCCCAGCGCGTGGCCCAGCTCATGGACCAGGATGTCGAAGGTCGCGTGGCCGCTGGCGATGAAGACGTCGCCGCCGACCTCCTCCTCCCAATCGCCCGCGCCGAAGTCCAGGACATAGGGGGTGTAGGCGAAGCCCAGGCTGCTCTCGCTGCTCGGCGGCGCGAAGTGGAAGTCGTAGGCTCCCAGGCGGATGTCGCCTTGGCCGGCCGGAACCTCGAACAGCGTCAGGCCGCTGACGTCGGCCCAGGCGCCCAGCGCCTGGCGCGCGATCGCCTGTTCCCCGGCGCCGAACGGCTGAAAGCTGGAGAGGAAGGCGGCCGAATAGGTCCCGGTGAACGCCGGCGAGGCTTGGCTGTCGAACGAATAGGTGACGAACGCCGCGCGCCCGGCGACGTTGACGCCGTTCCAGGAGTATCCGGACAGCAGCGCGTCATAGGTCGTCACTGCCGGCACGCGCGCTGAGCCCCTCTCCCAAAAGACCCAACCGCCCCGGCCGCGCCCGCTCCCCCAAGCGCGCGGACTTCAGACCGCCCGCTCAAGCTTGGCAAGCGAGCTCACCGAACAAGGGAATTATTCGGCCTTGCGCCGACATCGCGGGCGGATGGCGACCTTTACGCGGCCCTTATGTCCCCGCCTCGAACCCCGTCTCGCGCCCTGATGGCCTTTGGCGCGATGTCTCCGGCTCACAATTGGACCCGAGACTTTCCATGCTCGATCTCATCTTCCTGGCGCTGGGCCTTGGAGCCTTCGTGCTCTTCGGTGTCTACGCGGCTGCCCTGAGGCGCCTCTGATGGCCGAAATCCTCATCTGGGGCGCCGGCGCGCTCGTCATCGGCGGCTACATGCTGGCCGCGCTCATCAAGCCGGAGAAGTTCTGATGAACCTCTCCGGTTGGACGGAAATCGCTCTCACCCTGGCCGTTATCGTCGCCTGCGCCTTTCCGCTGGGCGCCTATCTCGCCAGCGTCTGGCAGGGCGAGCGGACCTGGCTGGATCCGGTGTTCCGGCCCGTCGAGCGGCTGGTCTACGCGGCCTGCGGCGTGAAGACCGACAAGAGCCAGCCGTGGTTCGCCTACGGCCTGAGCTTTCTGGCCTTTTCGGCAGCCAGCTTCGTCGTCCTCTACCTGATGCTGCGCTTCCAGGACCTGCTGCCGCTGAACCCGCAGGGGTTCGCCGGCCTGTCGCCGCACCTGGCGTTCAACACGGCGGTCAGCTTCGTCTCCAACACCAACTGGCAGTCCTATGTGCCGGAGCAGACGGTCTCGACGTTCTCCCAGATGGCCGGCATGACCTCGCACAACTTCCTGTCGGCCGCGGCCGGCATGGCCCTGGCGGCTGTCATGGCGCGCGCCTTCGCCGCGAACCGGGGCGAGGGCCTGGGCAACTTCTGGGTCGATCTGACCCGGATCAGCCTCTACGTCCTGCTGCCGATCGCGCTGGTCATCGCCGTCGCCTACGTCGGCCTGGGCGAGCCGCAGAGCCTGGCCGCCAGCGTCACCGCCCACACGGTCGAGGGCGGAACCCAGACGATCGCGCTCTATCCCGCCGCCAGCCAGGAGGCGATCAAGCAGCTGGGCACCAACGGCGGCGGCGTCTTCAACGCCAACTCCGCCCACCCGTTCGAGAACCCCAACGCCTGGACCAATCTCATCGAGATCGTCTCGATGAACGCCCTGTCGCTGGCCTGCGTCATCGCCTTCGGCCGTATCGTACTGGCCCGCAAGGAGGCCCGCGCCCTGGCCGCGGTCATGGTGATCCTGGTCAGCGCCGCCGCCGGCGTCATCTACGCCGCCGAGACCCAGCCCCCGCCTGCGCTGGCCGCCGCGGGTGTCGACTCCTCGGTCAACATGGAGGGCAAGGAGGTCCGCTTCGGCGCGCCGTCCACCGCCATCTGGGCCGCGGCGACGACAGGCGCCTCGGATGGCGGCGTCAACGCCATGCACGACAGCCTGATGCCCCTGGGCGGCGGTATGGCGATGTTCCTGATGCAGCTGGGCGAGATCCTGCCCGGCGGCGTGGGCTCCGGCCTCTACGGCATGGTGGTGATGGCCCTGATCGCGGTCTTCGTGGCCGGGCTGATGGTCGGCCGCACGCCCGAGTACCTGGGCAAGAAGGTCGAGGCCCGCGAGATCAAGTACGCCATGCTGGCGGTGCTGATCCTGCCGCTGACGATCCTGGGCTTCTCGGCGGTGGCCGCGGTCTTGCCCGTGGCGCTGAGGGGCCTGGCCAATCCCGGCGCGCATGGCCTGTCCGAGATTCTCTACGCCTACACCTCGGCGGCGGCGAACAACGGCTCGGCCTTCGCGGGCCTGTCGGCGAACACGCCTTGGTGGAACACGACGCTGGGCATCTCGATGCTGCTGGGGCGGTTCGCCTATGTGATGCCGGTCCTCGCCATCGCCGGCTCCCTGGCCGCCAAGCCGAAGCTCGCCGCCAGCACCGGGACCTTCCCCACCGACGGTCCCCTGTTCGTGGGCCTCCTGATCGGGGTGATCCTGATCATGGGCGGCCTGCAGTTCTTCCCCGCCCTCGCCCTCGGCCCGATCGTGGAGCACTTCCAAGCGCTCCAGGCCGTGGCGTCGCGCTGATCCCTGGACATCCGACATGACCATGACCTCCCCCTCCCTCGGCGACCCTCGGCGGAAAGCCGAGGGCCTGGTCGGCAGCTTCTCCGGCCCGATCCTGGCCCGCGCCGCCCGCGACGCGATGGTCAAGCTCGACCCCCGCCGGCTCACCAGCAATCCGGTGATCTTCGCGACCTGGATCGTCGCGCTCCTGGCGACCATCTCGACGGGTCTCGCCATCGCCCAGGGCGGAGCCTGGGGCTTCGCGCTGCAGATGGCCTTCTGGCTGTGGGCCACGGTGCTGTTCGCCAACTTCGCGGAGAGCATCGCAGAGGGCCGCGGCAAGGCCGCCGCCGACAGCCTGCGCGCCGCGCGGGTGACGACGAAGGCCAAGCTGATCGTCGACCCGGCGCGCGGGACCATCGTTCCCACCCCGGCCCACCAACTGGGCATCGGCGAGATCGTCCTGGTGGAAGCCGGCGACGTGATCCCGGCCGACGGCGAGATCGTCGAGGGCGTGGCCTCGGTCAACGAGGCCGCCGTCACCGGCGAAAGCGCCCCCGTCATCCGCGAGAGCGGCGGCGACCGCAGCGCCGTGACCGGCGGCACCACTGTGGTCTCCGACTGGATCAAGGTGCGCGTGACCTCCGAGGCCGGCTCCACCTTCCTCGACCGGATGATCGCCATGGTCGAGGGCGCGGACCGCAGGAAGACACCCAACGAGATCGCCCTGGCGGTGCTGCTGGCCGGCCTGACGCTGATCTTCCTGATCGCCGTGGTGACCCTGTTGGGCCTGGGCGCCTATTCGGGCGTGAAGCTGAGCCCGCTGGTGCTGGGCGCCCTCTTCATCTGCCTGATCCCGACGACCATCGGCGGCCTGTTGTCGGCCGTCGGCATCGCCGGCATGGACCGGCTGCTGAAGGTCAATGTCCTGGCCACCTCCGGCCGCGCGGTCGAGGCCGCCGGCGACGTCGACACCCTGCTGCTGGACAAGACCGGCACCATCACCTTCGGCAACCGCATGGCCACCGAGGTCATCCCCGCGCCTGGCGTTCGTCCGGAACGCGCGCTGACCGCGGCCCTGATGGCGTCCCTGGGCGACGAGACCCCGGAAGGCCGCTCCATCGTCGAGTTGGCGCGCAACCAGGGCCAGACCGGCGACGCGCCGGCCGGCGCCGAGATCGTCCCGTTCTCCGCCACCACCCGGCAATCCGGCCTCAGCGCCGACGGCCGTTCGTGGCGCAAGGGCGCGGTGGATGCGGTGCTGAAGAGCGTCGGCCTCACCGCCGCCGACATGCCGGCCGACCTGGCCGCCGCCGTGGACCGCATCGCCCGCTCGGGCGGCACGCCCCTGGCGGTCAGCGAGGACGGCGCCGTCGTCGGCGTCATCCACCTGAAGGACGTGGTGAAGCCCAATGTGAAGGAGCGGTTCGCCGACCTGCGCCGCATGGGCCTGCGCACCGTCATGATCACGGGCGACAACCCGGTGACCGCCGCCGCCATCGCCTCGGAAGCCGGGGTCGACGACTTCCTGGCCGAGGCCACGCCTGAGGACAAGCTGCGGCTGATCCGCACCGAACAGGCCAAGGGTCGCCTGGTAGCCATGTGCGGCGACGGCGCCAACGACGCTCCGGCGCTGGCCCAGTCCGACGTCGGCGTGGCCATGCAGACCGGCTCCCAGGCCGCCCGCGAGGCCGGCAACATGGTCGACCTGGACAGCGACCCGACCAAGGTCATCGAGATCGTCGAGACCGGGAAGCAACTGCTGATCACCCGCGGCGCCCTGACCACCTTCTCGATCGCCAACGACGTGGCCAAGTACTTCGCCATCATCCCGGCGATCTTCGTGGTCGCCCTGCCCAGCCTCAGCGCGCTGAACGTCATGGACCTGGCCAGCCCGGAGAGTGCGATCCTGTCGGCGGTGATCTTCAACGCCCTGATCATCGTGGTGCTGATCCCGCTGGCGCTGCGCGGGGTGAAGTACCGGGCGATCGGCGCCGCCAAGCTGCTGCAACGCAACCTGCTGATCTACGGCCTGGGCGGCATCGTCGCCCCGTTCATCGGCATCAAGCTTATCGACCTGGCCGTCTCCGGCCTGGGTCTGGCCTAAGGACTGCCCCATGTTCGCTCAAGCCCGCGCGGCCATCGTCGCCACCCTGTTCTTCACCCTCCTGCTGGGGGTCGGCTATCCCCTGGTGGTCACGGCCATCGCCCAGGTCGCCTTCCCATCCCAGGCCGGCGGCAGCCTGATCCGCGACGCGGGCGGCCAGGTGGTCGGATCCAGCCAGCTGGCGCAGAGCTTCACCCGGCCGGAGTACCTGCACCCTCGCCCCTCGGCGGCCGGCGCGAACGGCTATGACGCCACCGGCTCGTCCGGCTCCAACCTCGGCCCGCTGAATCCGGCCCTGGCCGAGCGGGTAAAAAAGGACGCCGACGGCCTGCGCGCGGAGGGCTCGGGCGCCATTCCCGCCGACGCGGTGACGACCTCAGCCTCCGGCCTGGACCCGCACATCTCGCCTGAGAACGCCCAGCGCCAGGCAGCCCGGATCGCGGCGGCGCGCGGCGCGGACCCGGCGGCGGTGGAGCGGTTCATCGCCGCGAGGATCGGCGCGCCGGCCCTCGGCGTCCTCGGCCAGCCGACCGTGAACGTGCTCACCACCAACCTGGCGCTCGACGCCGCCTTCCCGAGGAGGCAACGTCCCGCCCAATGACCCCCGACGAGCCCCGCAGGCCCGATCCCGACGCCTTGCTGGCGGCCACCCGCGCCGGCCAGGGTCGGCTGAAGGTGTTCCTCGGCATGTCGCCGGGGGTGGGCAAGACCTACGAAATGCTGCGCGCCGCCCGCCGCCGAAAGGCCGAGGGCGGCGACGTCGTTGTGGGGGTGGTCGAGAGCCACGGCCGCAAGGAGACCCAATCGCTGCTGCGCGGCCTAGACGTCATGGCGCGCACGCCCATCGACCACCGCGGCCGCACGCTGATGGAATTCGACCTGGACGCGGCGCTGGCGCGCAAGCCGGGCCTGCTGCTGGTCGACGAGTACGCCCATTCCAACGCCCCGGGCTCGCGCCACCCCAAGCGGTGGCAGGACGTCGAGGAGCTGCTGGCCGCCGGCATCGACGTCTGGACGACGCTGAACGTCCAGCACCTGGAGAGCCTGGTCGACGTGGTCTGGAAGATCACCGGCGTGCGCCAGCGCGAAACCGTGCCGGACCGGGCCCTGTCGGACGCCGACGAGATCGAGCTGATCGACATCACCCCGGCCGAGCTGCGCGAGCGGATGGCCGAGGGCAAGGTCTATGTCCCCGAGACCGCCCGCCTGGCCGCCGACCGCTTCTTCAAGACCGAGAACCTGACGGCGCTGCGCGAACTGGCCCTGCGCCGCGCGGCCCAGACGGTGGACGACCAGCTCATCGGCGCCATGAAGCGCGCGGGCGTCGAAGGGCCCTGGGCGGCGGGGGAGCGGATCCTGGTACTGGCCGGGCCGGACGCCACCGCGGCGTCCCTGGTGCGCGCCGGCCGCCGCCTGTCCGACATGATGATGGACGCGCCGTGGACTGTCGCCCACGTGGAGCGGCCCAATGGCGTGCCGCTCAGCCCGCATGCCGCGCAAAAGCTCCGCGAGGCGCTGAAGCTGGCCGAGCAACTCGGCGGCACGACGATCAGCCTGACCGGCGACGACGTCGTCGGCAGCGTCCTGGACTACGCGCGGCGCAACAACACCACCCAGATCGTGGTCGGCAAGACGCGGCGGCGGCGCCTGCCCTTCCGGCGCAGCCTGGTCCATGCCCTGCTGGAGGAGGCCCGCGGCGCCGCCCTCCATGTGATCACCGAGTCCGCGGAGCCCCACGTCGCCGAGCCGGGGCCTCGCCCGTCGCTGCGCGACATCGCCTGGCGCGGGCATCTGGGGGCGCTGACGGCGGTGGCCATGGCGGGCGGCATCGCCTGGATGGTCGATCGCTACGTCGAGAGCGCCAACCTGGCCATGGTGTTCATGCTGAGCGTGCTGGTGTCCGGCCTGGCGTTCGGCCTCTGGCCCGCCGTGACGGCCGCGACCGCGTCGGCCTTCGCCTACAACTTCTTCTTTCTGGAACCCCGCTTGACGGTGAGCATCGGCCATCCGGCGGATGTCCTGACCTTCGGCGTCTTCTTCGCGGTCGCGATGACCACCGGCTGGCTGACCGGCCGGGTGCGAGACCAGGCTCGGGCCGTGTCGCGGCGGGCCGCCGGCATCGCCGCCGTGTTGTCGGCCACCCGTCGCCTGTCCTCCGCCGCCAAGGCCGACGACGCCGCCCTGGCCCTGGCCGAACAGCTGGCGGCGGCCACGAGCTGCAAGGCCGTGGTGCTGACGCCGGAGGGCGAGGATCTGCGCCTGGCCGCCGCCTCCCCCGCCCTGGATGCGCTGTCCGCCGGCGACATGGCCGCCGCGCGCTGGGCCTGGGAAAAGGGCGAAGCCGCCGGCGCGGGCACCGGCACCTTGCCCAACGCCGGCTGGGTCTTCCGTCCGCTGCAGGGGGTGAAGACACGGGCCGGGGTCGTTGGCATCGAGCCGCAGGCCATCGCCACCGAGGACGGCGAACGCTTCGTGGCGGCGCTGCTGGACCAGGGCGCCGTGGCGCTGGAGCGGGCCGAACTGGCCGCCGCCGCCGCCGACACCGAGGCGTTGCGGCGCACCGACCGCCTGCGCTCGGCCCTGCTGAATTCGGTGAGCCACGACCTGCGGACGCCGCTATCGACCGTGCTCGGCTCGGCCACCACCTTGATCGATTACGGCAAGTCGCTGACCGCCAAGGTGCGCGACGATCTGCTGTTGTCGATCCGCGAAGAGGCCGAACGGCTGAACCGCTATGTGGGCGACCTGCTGGACATGACCCGCCTCGAAGGCGGCGCCCTGGTCACCCGCCGGGAATGGACCGACGCCCGCGATGTGCTGCGCGCCGCCGTGGATCGGGTGACGCGGCGGCTGGAGGCGCGCAAGGTGATTTGGGATTTCCCAGACCAGGTGACCCTGGTGATGGCCGACGGCTCGCTGTTGGAACAGGCCCTGGTCAATATCCTGGAGAACGCCATCACCTACAGCCCGGACGGCACGACCATCGACGTCTCGGCCTATGAGGATCGCAACAACGTTGTCATCAGCATCGAGGACGAGGGTCGCGGCATACCGACGCCCGAGCTGGAGCGCGTGTTCGAGAAGTTCCGCCGGATGGACGAGGCCACCGACCGAGGCAAGGGCGCGGGTCTGGGCCTTGCCATCTCCAAGGGTTTCGTGGAGGCCATGGGCGGACGCATCGCGGCGGCCAGCCCGATCCACGACGGGCGCGGCACCCGCATCCTGATCAGCCTGCCGAAGGAGCGGCCGACCCCCGGCATGTTGCCATGAGCGACTACAAGCCTCGCATCCTGGTCATCGACGACGAGCCCCAGATCCACCGGTTCCTGGGGCCTGCGCTGGACGCGGCGGGCTACGAGCCCGTGCGCGCCGACACGGCCACCGAGGGCCTGCGCGAGATCGCCCGCAAGCCGCCGGACGCCGTGGTGCTGGACCTGGGCCTGCCCGACATGGACGGCAAGGATGCGCTGGCCAAAGCGCGCGCGTTCTACGAAGGCCCGATCATCATCCTGTCGGCGCGCGACCGCGAGACCGAGAAGATCGACGCCCTGGACCTGGGCGCCGACGACTATGTGGAAAAGCCGTTCGGCGTCGGCGAACTGCTGGCCCGCCTGCGCGTGGCGCTGCGCCACCGGCTGCAGGACCAGGGCGCGGAACCCATCGTCACCTCGGGCGACCTGACCATCGACCTGGTCAAGCGCCTGATCACCCGGGCCGGCGAGGTGATCCGATTGTCGCCCCGCGAGTACGACCTGCTGGCCCAGCTGGTGCGGGGCAGCGGCAAGGTGGTCACCCACAAGCAGCTGCTGACCGCCGTCTGGGGTCCGGCCCACGAGCACGACGTGCAGTACCTGCGCGTCTTCGTGGGCCAGCTCCGCCAGAAGGTCGAGCCCGATCCCTCGGCGCCGGCCCTGATCCTGACGGAACCCGGCGTCGGCTACCGCTGGATGGGCGGCTAGCCCCCTACTTCGACAGCGTGGGCCACTTCACGCCCAGCTGGTCCAGGTAGGTCGGGTACTTGGTCTCGTCGTAGTACAGCGGCTTCATGGCCGGGCGGAATTGCGCCATGACCTCGGTGTTGATCTCGATCGCCGGCTGGTCGGTCGGCTGGATCATCTGGACATAGTGCTCGTCCTTGTTCTGGACGTCGGTGAAGTAGGCTTTGGCCGCGGTGCGCAGGTCGGGCCGCAGCATCAGGTCCAGGGTCGTCATCGCCATGACCTTGGCGCCCGCCACGACGCCGTCGTGGGCGATCGGCGTGGCCATGGAGATCGCGTTCATCCAGCTGTGACCGGCCAGGCCGGGGATGTTCGACGGATAGCTCAGCGTGATCGTCGGCACGGTCCAGGACACGTCGCCGATGTCGTCCGAACCGCCGCTCTCGGGCTTCTCGACCGGCGGCTCCAGCTTCTTGAGCTCGGTGGACAGGCCGTCCTTCTTCTCGGCGCCGACTTCCTTCTGCACCGCCTTGGCGAAGGCCTGCTCGTCGGCTGTCCATTTGGGCAGGCCGACCGCCTGGATATTGGCGTAGACGGCCTCGGCGATGGGCTTGTTGAAGTGGCGCGGGGCCGAGGTGCCCAGCAGGCGGTGCTCGACCGTCGTGTCGGTCATCATGGCCGCGCCGTCGGCGACCTTGTTGCCCATGGCGTACAGGTCGGAGATCCGCTTGAAGTCCTGCTCGCGGAAATAATACCAGACCTTGGAGATCTGCGGCACGACATTGGGCTGGTCGCCGCCGTCGGTGATCACATAGTGCGAGCGCTGCTCGGGCCGGATGTGCTCGCGGCGGAACTCCCACCCGATGTTCATGAGCGAGACGGCGTCCAGCGCCGAACGGCCCATCCAGGGCTTGCCGGCCGCGTGAGCCGCGGCGCCGTGGAAGGTATATTCCACCGAGACCGAGCCCGTGCCCGAGGGCTTGCCCCAGGTGACGGACAGGTTGTCGCCCACGTGGGTGAACAGCACGGCGTCGACGTTCTTGAAGACCCCGGCGCGAACCATGAACGCCTTGCCGGCCACCAGCTCCTCGGCGACGCCCGGCCAGAGCATCAGCGTGCCGGCGATGCCCTCCTTCTCCATGATGTCCTTCACCGCCAGGGCGGCGACGACGTTCACCGCATTGCCGGAATTGTGGCCCTCGCCGTGGCCCGGCGCGCCTTCGACCATCGGCTTGCGCCACGGGATGCCGGGCATCTGCGACGCCTTGGGGATGCCGTCGATGTCGGAGCCCATGGCGATGGTCGGGCCGCCGGTCTTGTTGGTCCAGGTGGCGACCCAGCCGGTGGGCAATCCAGCGACGCCGCGCGTGACCGTGAAGCCGTTCTTCTCGAGCACGTCGGTGATGTACTTCGAGGTCTCGACCTCCTGGAACGCCAGCTCGCCGAAGCTGAAGATCTTGTCGTTCATCTGCTGGGCCAGCTTGGCGCGGGACTGGACGCCGGCGACCGCCTGCTTCTTCAGCGCCGGCAGCGCGGGGGCGGCGAATGCCGAGGTGGAGAGCATCAGCGCAGCAAGCGCGACGGGCAGGCCAAGGGTCTTCATGTGCGGGGATCCACCTTCTTCAACAGCCGGTAGCGGCAAGGGTGAGACGCGATTCTGGTCGCGACGACCAGCGGTCACGGCAAATCCCCGTGTGCGAGGGGTCACACACGGGGATCCGCAGACCGCGGGGGTATGGCGGGCGGGACCCGCGGGCTTAAGGCGTGGCCGGGGGGCCGTCGAACAGGGTGTCGAACAGCAGCTTATAGGTGCCGTGCGCCTGTGACCGGTGCTGCGGACGGAAGCCCACCATCACCACTTCGCCCTTGCCCAGGTGGACCGAGATCATGGCCGCCTTGCCGGCGATCAGATCCTCGCCGACCAACCAGCCGCTCTTGAGCACATTGGTGTCCGCGTAGGACGCGATCACCTCGACGCGCTCGTTGTACATGCGCGGGGTCACCTCATAGACCTGACCCTCGGCGGTGTAGATCGCCAGGGCGTCTTGCGGCATGCCGAACGCCAGCGGGTTCTTGGTGTCGACCTTGATCTTCAGGGTCGAACCCGGCGACCAGAATTCCTTGCCCGACTTGCCCGCGACGATATTGCGGACCGGCAGGCCGAACTTCTGCATCGGCAGATCGCCGGCCTGGGCGAAGGTGATCAGGCGACCACCGGCCTTGACGAACTCCTCCAGCGCCTTGACGCCTTCGGCCCCGAAGCCGCTGCGGAACTCGGGCGGCGTCGCCTCAAGGCTCTCGCCCCCGAAGCCACCGCCCCGACCACCCGCGCCCGGAGGCGGCGGCTCGCCCGTCATGTTCGAGACCGAGTCCGACGGCAGGACGATGACGTCGTACTTCTTGATCAGGTTGCCGGCTTTGATCTCGGCGTCCATCAGCGCGGTCTGGTTGAAGTCGAACGTCTCCAGCAGGAAGCGCGTCCACCCCTCGTCGATATTGCCGCCGCGATAGCGCTTCAACATGGCCACGCGGGGCGCCTTGACGGTGTAGGTCGCGCTTTCGGGAACGCCGCTGGACGCCGCGAACGAGACCCCCGTGCTGGTCGCGACCTGGGTCACCGACCCGGCCGAGGCGCCGGAGACGATGAAGTCGCCGGCCTTGGCCGCGCCGGCGGCGGTCTTCACCCGCTTCACGGTCGCGCCGGACTTCAGCAGCAGGTTCACCGCGTGGAAGCTGTCGTTCAGGTCGCCGTCGAGCAGGTAGGTCGAAGCGCCCGAGGCCACCGTCCCGGGGGTGTTCACCGGCGCGGACAGCTTGGTCAGGCTGGCGGTCACAGCCGTACCCACCGGCGTGCTCTCGATGCCCATGAACTCGGTCATGGTGTCGGTCGACATGTCGTAGGGGCGGATCGGATTGCCGTTCTTGTCCCGGGCGTAGGTGTCGTCCGGGAAGTGGGTCTCGCCCAGCATCCAGCGCAGCAGACCCTGCTTGGGCTGGTTCATCGGGAAGACGTAGGAGCCGACCGGATAGACCTTGCCCTCGTGCACGAACTCGGCGGGCGCGCGGTAGATGTCGACGCCCTGCAGCAGCAGCGCATTGACCATCTTGTTCGCGGTCAGCGGGTCGTGCTGGGCGGCGCTGACGATGTAGGCCTTCGTCTCGGCGGTCGCGCCGCGTTCCGTCTGGCGGAGCGCCTTGGTGTAGCCGTTCTTCAGCACGGTCTCGCGGTTGCGCGCGGCCTGGTCGAGCAGCGCCCACGAGGTGACGAGCTGGCGATCGACGATGTCGCGGGACCGCCACCAGCCGCCCGGCCAGGGGTCGGGCATGTTCATCTGGGGCTTGTTGTCCGGGACGTTCCGTTGACCGCCCTGGAGCTGGTCGGGGTGGACGTAGAGCGGCGTGGCCAGGTTGGCGCTGGCGCTTTCGTCCAGCATGCCGGCGATGTTGTGGAACGGCGTGATCCAGTGGAAGCCCATGTGGCCCCAGCCCGAATAGATGGCGTCGCCGATGCCGCCGGACAGCTGGGCCGCGTCCAGCTTGTAGGCCATGTGCGAACCGAACCAGGTCATCTCGCGCCAGACCAGCGGGTCGGCGCCGGGACGGATCGGATCGGCGTAGGGCGGGATCGAGATCCGGGGCGAGTACTGGCCCATCTGGTGGTGATCGATGTAGGCCTGCGGCACCCAGTCGCGATACAGGATCTTCGCGATATTCTTCGACTCCGCCATGTTCAGCATGAAGGCGTCGCGGTTGTTATCGTGCCCCACGTACTTCTGGTACATCCACGGCATCGGGCCCGCCTCGTAGGGCGTGCCGACGTACTTCATGTACCATTCCTGGACCATGTCGTGCCCGTCCGGGTTCAGGGACGGCATGATGATCGCGATGGTGTTGTTCAGGATGTTCAGCGCTTCGGGATCGGTGCGGGTCGCCAAACCGTAGGTGAACTCGATGGCCGTCAGCGACGAGCCGATCTCGCTGGAGTGCAGGTCGTACGACTGCACGATGACCGCCTTCCCTTCCTTGACGATGCGGTCGAGCTCGGCCTGCGGCACGCCGCGCGGGTCGGCGAGCTTGGCGTTCATCTGCCGGTATTCCTCGAGCTTCGCCAGGTTCTCGGGCGAGGAGATGAACATCGCCAGGTAAGGGCGGCCCTCGGTCGACTTGCCGATCTCGACCAGCTTGATGCGGTCCGAGGTCTTGGCCAGCTCCTGATAGTAGGCGACCATCTTCGCGTAAGGCTCGAGCTTGCGGTCCGTGCCCATGCGGTGGCCGAACCAGGCCTCGGGCGTCGGCACGGCGGCCTGGGCCACGGCCGGGGCCGCGGCGCTCAGCATCGCCACCGCCGCCAGGCCGATGGCCAGCCGGCGCGACAGGCCGGTCCCCGCCAGTCGTGTTCCGGCCATCAGGCCGGTCCGAGATTTCGCGTGAAACTTGTCACTCATTCCCTGTCCCCTTCGGAAATTGAGACCCCGGCGATCCGGCCGTCCATCTGGCGGCTTAGGAGGATCTGGGTCCGACGCACCGTTGTTGGCGAGCGGGCGCGACCTGGGTCGCGCCCGCCTTGGTTCAGAACTTCTTGGTCAGCGACATGAAGAAGTAGCGGCCGACCACGTCGTAGCTTGAGGAGTCGTACGTCTCCGGCGTGCTGCCGTAGGACGGCGGCGCCTTGTTGAAGAGATTGGTGATGCCGATGCGGACGTCGCTATCCCACGGCAGCGAGTAGCGCGCGTTGATATCGAACACGTTGTAGGCCTTGATCCCCGGCGGCGCGGTGGCTGGCGCTGTCACGAAGCCAGAGTGCTTCATGCTGTCGATGTAGCGCCAAGTGACGCCGAAGCTGCCGACGTCGCGCGAGTACGTGAGCGAGGTGATCGCCTTGAACTCGGGGTGGGCGACGCCCGCGTTGGTTTCCACCGACGTGCCGATGGTGCCGGCGAAGTCATAGATGGCGGCGCCCGGCAAGGCCTGGATCTGGAACTTGTCCAGGAAGCTGACCGCGCTGCGAAGAGCCAGCGAGCCTTCGAACGGGATGCCCATATCTTCAAGTTGGGCCTTCCAGTCGAACTGGACGTCGATCCCGCTGACGTTGAACTGCGCCAGGTTGAGCAGAGGCTGGCTGGACGGCGCCTCGATGGCCCCGGTCCGGGCCCGCGCGATCAGCGAGCAGTAGTAGTTCTTCGGGTCATAGGTCGGGTTCGAGCCGCCGACGTTGAAGCAGTACTGCAGCGACTGCACGATCGAGAGCACGCCGATCGCGTCGGACACGTCGATCTTGTACCAGTCCACCGAGAGCGAGAGGTTGCTCAGCAGCGGATGATCGAAGGGCGAGCGGACGACGGCGCCGAACGACCAGGTGTCGGCGGTTTCTTCGTGCAGGTCGGGGTTGCCGCCCGTGAGCGGGAACACCTGCTGCGTGCCGATGTAGCCGTCGATGATCGCCGGCGTGACGCCCTGGGTGATGCACAGCGCGCGCACCTTGTCCTTGTCGGCGCCGAGCCGGAACGACGAGCGGACGTCGCAGGGGTCGCCGCTGCTCACATTGGCCCCGGGGTTGCCGATGCTGATGCTGCCGGTCGAGACCGGGGCGAACAGCTCGCCGACGCTGGGGGCGCGGATGGCGCGGTTGTAGCCGCCGCGCAGGCGCAGGATGTCGTTCACGCTCCACTCGACGTCGGCCTTGTAGGTGTGGGCGCCGCCGATCGAGTCATAGTCCGAGTAGCGGTAGCCGAGGTCGAGGTTCAGCTCCTTGATGAACGGCAGGTCCTTCAGGACCGGCACCAGAAGCTCGCCGTAGAGCTCCTTGGTCGTCACCGAGCCGTCGGAGTCGCGAAGCACCGCGAAGCCGATGATGTCGCTGGTCCCATCGGGCTGGTTCAGCGCGTCGTCGGAGTCGTAGACGAACGAATTGTACCGATAGCTGGCGCCAACGGCGAAGCGGACCTCGCCGGCCGGAACATCGAATAGCCCGCCCTGGACCGTGGCCGCGGCGATGCGCTGCTTCATGTCCGTGGTGTTGAGCGTGTCGCGCTTGATGTAGTTCGCGCAGGCCGCCGAGATCGGGAAGTTGCCGAACAGGTTCAGGCCGCCGGCGCAGATGTCGGTACCGCCCGTGGGGCTGTAGGTCAGCTTGTTGACGCGGGCGAGGCTGAGGCCGCCGGTCTGGGTGTTCTCGAAGGCCGACGAGCTGGTGGCGCCGTAGGCTTCCCAACTCCAATCCTTGATCGGCAGCTTGCCGGTCAGGCCCGCCATCATCTGCCAGACGTCGTACTCATAGCCCTGATACCGGTTCCCGATGGCGTTGAAGGCCTTGTGGAACTGGAAGTCCGCGGTGGGATTGGCGCGCGACGCGAGGATCGAACGCAGGTCCGCCGGCAGGAACGGGTTATTGTAGGGAATGCTCTGCAGATAGATGTTGTTCGAGAGCGTCGTGTTGACGATCGCGGTCTGCTTGTAGGTCGTGTAGCTGAACTGGCCGAACGCCTCGATGGTGTCGGTGAGGCTGTAGTCGAAGCGGCCGAAGGTCGAATAACGCTTCATGTCGGTCTGCAGATCGCCGCCCGTGAAGCCGAACTTCATCTGCTGCGACAGGCCGTAGATCGTGTTGCCCGAGTCGACCAGGTAGGCGTCGTCGGTCTGGGCCTCCTTGAAGTTCTTCACCGGCACGCCGTTGGCGCTGAACAGCGTCCCGTCGGTGTTGAAGCCGAGTTGGGCGCCGCCGCTGAACAGACGGCTGTTGTTGGTGGTGGTGAATGGCGTCAGGCCATACTTGCCCGCGAAGATCGCGTTGACCGCGGCCAGGGTGGGTTCGTTGCCGGCGAAGACGGCCGAGCCGTTGTAGCTGGCGGCGTTGCCAGTCTGCGGCAGGCGGTCGGAATACCATGGCCGCTCGCGGCGCTTGGCGCGGTCGCGGCGGGAGTAATCCATCGACAGGATCACCCGGCCCCTGTCCTCGTCGAAGCGGCCACCGGCGGTGGCGTTGTACCGGTACGAGTCGCCGTCACCGTAGTTGCTGATCCCGTACTGGGTGTTCAGCGTCAGGCCGGAGAAGTCGCGCTTCAGACGGAAGTTCACCACGCCCGCGGTGGCGTCCGAGCCATAGGCCGTGGACGCGCCGCCGGTGATCACCTCGACGTTGCCGATGAGGGCTTCGGGGATGGTGTTCAGGTCGACCGAACCGTCCGGGTTGGAGGGTTGCAGGCGCTTGCCGTCCAGCAGCAGCAGCGTGCGCTTCGAGCCCAGGCCACGCAGCGTGGCGTAGCTCTGTCCGCCGTTGAGGCCGGTGCCGGTGCTGGAGGTGTTGCTCTGCCCGAACCCGCCCGAGAACTGCGGAAGCTGCGTGAGCGCACTTTCCACGGTGATCTGGCCGGTGTTCTCCAGCGCTTCGGAGGTCACCGAGACCACCGGGCTGTTGGCGGCGTAGTCTGGTCGCGCGATCAGCGACCCGGTGACAACCACCTCGTCGACGGCGGCGTCCTCGTTGGCGGTCTGCGCAAAGGCAGACTGGGCCGCGAAGAGCAGGACGGCGCTACTTGCCGTTGCAAGAATACGGCGTCTACCGTATGCGTTGCGACTAGCGCTCGAAAGTAAAGTCGGATCATTCCACACGGCCATTTTGTCCCCTATCAAAACGTGCGCAAATCTACGGATCGACCCTCCCCACCAGATAAGTCGTTCTTAATTCGCCTATCTGACAGTCAAGTTCTTATAACGCTTCAGGCACACTTCTTCGCATCGCGATACGCAAACCCCTGCGCCGCGCATTCAGTCGATGCGTAATTTTTCCCCAAGAGAGCGGCGGCTGGGAAGGTTGTGAACTTCGATTTCTAATCGAACCTTCGCAAACGCCTCTCTTTCAACCAGGGTGAACCACTTTTGGTCTTCGGCGGAGAAATTCCGTCATAGTGGTCCTGGATAACGGAATTTGACGCCCTTTTGGGCAGCGCGAGGTCGGCGAAGTTCGCCGATGCGGCGCCTCAGGCGGGCAGAACATCGAAGGCGATGGTCAACCGCCGTCCCTCGCCGGAAAACGGCGCCGTGCCGTGCCACATGTACGACGGGAACAGCGCCAGCCGACCGGCCTGGGGCCGGATGAAATGCTCGGGTTCGAGCGCCGCGGGAGTCGGCACGCCGGCCTGCCCGAACTGCAGCCAGCCTTCGCGGTCGCCGGCGTCCACCGCGGCCGGCAGCTCGATGTAGCAGGCCGAAGACAGCCAACCCTGCGGGTGCACGTGGTTCACGTGGAAGCCGCCGGGCCGCAGCCGCACGGACCACATGCCCTTGATCCGATATCCGCCGGTGTTGCGAGCCCGCACGGGATCGGCGCCCGCGCCCAAGAACGCCATGTGCCGGCGGATTGGCCCGTCGATCGCCGCGCTGAAGGCTTGGATCGCCGGGTGCTCGCTGCGCAGCAGATTGGCGCTGGTCTGGGTGCCGTGACGCAGCGACTGGTCCAGCGGATGGGTGTGCAGGCCATGCAATTCGGCCAGCGCGACGGTCAGGTCCGCGAGATAGCTATCGAGCGTGGTCCAGCCGTCGGGCGTGTCCAGCGGCCAATCGGCGACGAACGCATCGTAGTCGTAAAGCGCTGCGGCGCGCGGATCGTCCAGCATCCGCCAGGCCGTCCACTGGGCTGCGAGCAGGCCCTGATCCAGCGGATGCTGAGCACGGGCCGCCTCGATCCGGACCAGCGCCGCCTCGGCCAGGCCGGCGGCCAGGTGCGCGTCGATGGCCTTGCGCACCACCAACTCGGCGCCGGGCGCCAGCGTCTCGGCGCGCAGGGCATGGGTGAGCGCCAGCTCCGGATCGAACGCGGCGGCCAGGTGCGCGGCGGTGATTTCCAGCACGGCGTCGCCCGCGACCGGACCCACGGTCAGCGCGCGATAGCCGCCTTCAATATCGCCGGCGTATTCATGCAGCCGGGCGCGCAGCAGCCGAAGCGGCGCGCTCTGTCCAGCCGGAAGAACGGCCGACGCGGCGCCGAGATCGCCGGTGCGCATCCAGACGAGTTGGGCCAGGTCGCGCAGCGCCTCCGCGTAGTCCGGCCGCCGCGCCAGCGCCGCCCCGAACGCGGCCTGGGCGTCGTCGAACCGGTTCTGCGCCTGCAGCGCCCGGGCCAGGACCAGCCAGGTCTCGGGAGCCTCGCCACCGGCGGCCAGGGCGGCGCGGGCCGTCATCTCCGCCCTGCCCGCCTCGCCGGCGTCGCCAAGCGCCGCGGCCAGATTATGCAGGGTCGCCGATTTTCCGGGCTGGAGCGCCACGGCGCGCTCGCGTTCGGCGAGGCATTCGTCCATTCGCTCCAGGGCCTGGAACGCCTTGGCCCGTTCCGCGAGCAGGCCGACGCGGGGTTGGGCGATCGCGACGGCGCGGTCCGTCGCGACGACGACGTCCTGGTGTCGGCCCAGCCCGTTCAGCAGCCGCGCCAGCTCGAGCGCCGCGTCCTGACGAATGGGATCCAGCGTCAGCGCGCCGCGCAACTCGCGCTCGGCGCCGGCCAGATCGCCCAGCATGCGCAGCGTCGCACCCAACAGATAGCGCGCGTCACCCTGGTTCGCGCCCGAACGGACGGCGGCCTCGAGAAGGAGGCGCGCCTCGGCGAATCGCCGCTGATCCATCAGCGTCACGGCCTTGCGCAGATCCATGGCGAGCGCAGGGGCGAGGCCGACGGTCATCGGCGCCTGCTGATGTCGGCGATGGCGGGCTCAGGGCGTCTCACCCGAAAACCTTAGCCCTCGAACGGCCTGTCCAAAGCGGGAACCGGCCGACGGCGGATACAAGACCGCGATCCGCTCAGCATTCGACCACATTGACGGCGAGGCCGCCCAGACTGGTCTCTTTGTAGTTCGAACGCATGTCCTCGCCGGTCTGGCGCATGGTCTCGATCACGGCGTCCAGCGACACGATGTGCCGGCCGTCGCCTTGCAGCGCCAGGTAGGCAGCGTTGATCGCCTTCACGGCGCCCATGGTGTTGCGCTCGATGCAGGGGATCTGCACCAGCCCGCCGATGGGATCGCAGGTGAGGCCCAGATTATGCTCCATGCCGATCTCGGCGGCGTTCTCGATTTGCTCGTTCGTCCCGCCCAGGGCGGCGACCAGGCCGGCGGCGGCCATCGAGCAGGCGACGCCCACCTCGCCCTGGCAGCCCATCTCGGCGGCGGAGATCGAGGCGCGGGTCTTGTAGAGGAACCCGATGGCCGAGGCGGTCATCAGGAATGTGCGGGCGCCCTCCAGCGTCGCGCCGGTGGTGAAGGCCTCGTAGTATTTCAGCACCGCCGGCAGGATGCCCGCCGCGCCATTGGTCGGCGCCGTGACCACCCGTCCGCCCGCGGCGTTCTCCTCGTTGACGCTGAGCGCATAGAGACTGACCCACTCGAAGACGTGCGACGGCTCGGTGCGCGGCCCGCGGGCCACCAGGCGCGCATGCAGATCCAGCGCGCGGCGGCGCACGCCCAGGCCGCCGGGCAGAACCCCGCCCTGGCGGCAGCCGCGCTCGATGCAGGCGAACATGGCGGCGCGGACGCCGTCGATGAACGCCTCGGTCTCGGCGCGCGGACGCCAGGCCAGTTCGTTGCCCCAGACGATGTCGGCGATGGACAGTCCGCTGGCGCGCCCGATCTGCAGCAGTTCGGCCCCCGATCCGAAGGGGCGGAGAAGTTCGACCTGGTCGGCCACGCCGTTGCGCTCCGCCGCGACGATGGCGCCGCCGCCGA
This sequence comes from Alphaproteobacteria bacterium, assembly GCA_018821435.1. Taxonomy (GTDB): domain Bacteria; phylum Pseudomonadota; class Alphaproteobacteria; order Caulobacterales; family Caulobacteraceae; genus Phenylobacterium. Next base: position 97,990 of record JAHJME010000040.1, on the reverse strand, counting down.
CGGAGAAATAGGTCTGCACCAACGCCTCGCCGTCCGGGTACATGGCGGTGAAGGTGAGGGCGTTGGCGTGGCCTGGCAGAAACTCGCCGCGCCGGAAGCGCAGGTCCTCGGCCTCGACGAAGCAGACGGACAGGCGACCGCCCAGCGATATCTCTTCCCGGGCGCGGACCTCGGCCACCAGCCGCGCGATGTCGCCGGGATCCACGGCCTCGGGCAGCCAACCGCCCAGGCCCAGCAGCACCGCCGTGTCTGTGGCGTGTCCCTTGCCGGTCAGCGCCAGCGAACCGAACAGGTCGCAGGTCACGCCGACCGGCGCGCCGCGGCCCAACGCCAGGCTGGCGAACGCGGCGGCGGCCCGCATCGGCCCCACCGTGTGCGAGCTGGAGGGGCCGATGCCGATGGTGAATAGATCCACGACCGAAAGCGCGGGCGTCGGCGCGCGGGTGGACGGCGCCTCGGGGTTGCGAGCCGAGGCGCCGTCGCTCACCACGCCAGCACGACCTTGCCGGAGTCGCCGCCGAGCGCGGTGGAGAACCCCGCCTCGAACTCGCGCGCCGCGAAGCGGTGGGTGATCAGCGGGGTCAGGTCCAGGCCGCCCCGGATCAGGCCGAACATCTTGCGCCAGGTGGTGAACATCTCGCGGCCGTACACGCCCTTGATGGTCAGCGCCTTCAGGATGATCCGCGACCAGACGACTTCCATCGACTTGCCGGGAATGCCCAGCATCGCCAGCTTGCCGCCCATCGCCAGCGCGTCGACCGCCTGCTCTATCGCCGCTTCCGCCCCGGACATCTCCAGCGCGACGCCGAAGCCGTCGGCGATGCGCAGTTCGGCCATGACGTCTTTCAGGTCTTCCTTGAGGACGTTGACCGGCCGCACGTCGGCGATCGTGGCCGCCAGGGCCAGGCGGAAGGCGTTGTGGTCGGTGATCACCACCGTCCGGGCGCCGGCCGCCCGCGCGATGGCCGCGGCCATGATGCCGATCGGCCCGGCGCCGGTGACCAGCACGTCCTCGCCCAGCAGCTCGAACTGCTGGGCCGTGTGCATGGCGTTGCCGAACGGATCGAGGATCGCGCCGATGTCGTCGGTCACCTCGTCGGGCAGCGGCACGACGTTGAACGCGGGGATCGAGAGGTACTCGGCGAACGCGCCCTGCCGGTTCACGCCCACGCCCACCGTCTCGGGATCCAGGTGGAAGTGACCGGCGCGACTGGCGGCCGAGTGCAGGTTGACGATGTGGCCTTCGCCCGAGACGCGGGCGCCGATCTGCAGCGGCCGCGTGACCCGGCCGCCGATCTCGACGATCTCACCCGAAAACTCGTGACCGACGATCATCGGCGTCGGCACGGTCGCCGCCGCCCACTCGTCCCAGTTCCAGATATGCAGGTCGGTGCCGCAGATCGCGGTGCGCTTCACCCTGATCAGCACGTCCTCTGGACCGACCGTGGGGACCGGAGCCTGGGCGCCCCACAGTCCCGGCTCGGGCCGGGTCTTCTCCAACGCGAACATCGCACCTGTCATTGCGCGGACGCCCCGCAAATCTCCCGCGCCTTCACGAACGCCTCCACTGCAAAATCCAAATCCGCCGGCGTGTGCGCGGCGGACACCTGGGTCCGGATGCGGGCCTGGCCCTTCGGCACCACCGGGAACGAAAAGCCGGTCACGAACACGCCGAGGTCCAGCAGTTCGCGCGCCATGTTCTGGGCCAGCCGGGCGTCGCCCAGCAGAACCGGGATGATCGGGTGCTGGCCGGGGTTCAGCTTGAAGCCGGCCTCGGTCATGGCGCCGCGGAAGTGGGCGGCGTTGCGGACGATCTGCCGGCGCAGGTCGTCGCCCTCGGCGCCGCGCGCGATCTCGATGGCCGCCAGCGACGCGCCGCAGATCGAGGGCGCCAGGGCGTTGGAGAACAGATAGGGCCGCGCCTTCTGGCGCAGGATGTCGATCACCTCGCGCCGGGCGGCGATGAACCCGCCCATGGCGCCGCCAAGCGCCTTGCCGAAGGTGCCGGTGACGATGTCGACCTTGTCGGCCACGCCCTGCAACGCCGCAACGCCGCGCCCCGCCGGGCCGACCACCCCGGTCGCATGGCAGTCGTCCACCATGACCAGCGCCTGATAGCGGCCGGCCAGGTGGGTGATGCTGGTCAGGTTGGCCAGGTAGCCGTCCATGGAGAACACGCCATCGGTGACCACCAGGATCGTCCGCGCGCCGTCGGCGCGGGCCGCCTTCAGCTGGGTCTCCAGATCGTCCATGTCGTTGTTGGCGAAGCGGTAGCGCTTGGCCTTGCAGAGGCGGATGCCATCGATGATCGACGCGTGGTTCAGGCTGTCGGAGACGATCGCGTCCTGGTCGTCCAGCAGCGGCTCGAACACCGCGCCGTTGGCGTCGAACGCGGCGGCGAACAGGATCGAGTCCTCGTACCCGAGATAGCCGGCGATCTCGCGCTCGAGCTCCTTGTGGAACTCATGCGTGCCGCAGATGAACCGGACCGAGGCGAAGCCCGCGCCACCGGCGCTGGTGGCGGCGATGGCCGCCGCGACGACCCGCTGGTCGCCGGCCAGACCGAGGTAATTGTTGGCGCAGAGATTGATCGCGTCGACCTCGCGGCCATCCTCGCCGCGCAGCCGCACATGGACGCCCTGGCGCGACAGCAGAACCCGCTCGGGCTTGGTCAGGCCCTGAGCCCCGATCTCCTCGAGGGCAGTACGCTGGCGCTCATAGAAGGCGGTGTCCGGCATCGGCATCTCCTGATGCCAAGCCGTACGTCATACTGGAATTCGTGTCTAGTATGATGGAATTTCCATTATGAGATAACGACGAGGATGGCCTGAGCCGCCGCGTCGGTCTCATTGCGGATCGCGTGCGGGACGTCCGCGGGATAGCGCGCGATGCCCCCTGCCCCGACGGTCGCAGTCGTGTCTCCGCTCAGCACCGCCAGCTCGCCCACGAGCACGGTGAGGTGTTCGTGGCTGCCCCGGGTGTGGGCTTCCGACACCAGTTCGCCGAAGGGCGCGATGTCGAGCAGATAGAACTCCATCGACCCGGCCTTGTCGGCGGGACTGAGGATCCGCAGCACGCATTGCCCGTCCTCTGTGCGGATTTCGGGCACGAACGAGGCCGCCGTGACGTCGATCCGGCCACGGCGCTCGATCCGCTGCAGGCCGACGAACTCCGACAGCTCGACGCCCAGCGCGTGGGACAGGTGCCAGACGGTGGCCAGCGTCGGGTTGGCCTGGCTCCGCTCGATCTGCGACAGCATGGAGCGCGAGACCCCCGACGCCGCCGACAGTTCATCGAGGGTGAGGCCGCGCTCCTTGCGAAGGGCTTGCAGGCGCGGTCCGATGGCGGGCGGGGCTTGTCTGGCGGGCATAGCTTCGTGATGTCGGGGACTGGTGACGCTTCTGATAGCGCCGTTCCTTAGCGCTGAACACGTCGCGCGCCCGCATCGCATGCGGATTCGCCGGCCGGCGCCCACGAGACCGTCACCGCAACGCGCGTCACCTGACCGAAATGCGGCCTTGGCGCGCCCGCGAGTCGGCGCCACGGTGCCGGCCGTAAACGATTACATGCGGAGGGGAGATCGCATGCTCACGCGAACGTCGGAGGCCGAACATGGCCACGGCTGAACCGTACGACATCATCATCGTCGGCTCCGGGGCCGGTGGCGGGATGAGCGCCTATCACCTGACCAAGTCGGGCCTGAAGGTGCTGATGCTGGAGGCCGGTCGCAACTACGACCCGACCACCGAGACCCCGATGTACAACATCCCGGCGCAAGCCCCTCTGCGAGGCGCGTCCACGCCGGACAAGCCGTTCGGCTTCTATGACGCCACCGTCGACGGCGGGTGGGAGGTGCCGAACGAGCCCTATACCGTGGCCGAGGGCTCGGAGCCCTTCACCTGGTGGCGGCCGCGGATGCTGGGCGGGCGCACGAACCACTGGGGCCGTATCTCGCTCAGGTTCGGGCCGCTCGACTTCAAGCCGCGCAGCCGTGATGGCCTGGGCCACGACTGGCCGATCACCTACGACGACCTGGCGCCATGGTACGACAAGACCGAGAAGCTGATCGGGGTCACCGGCGCCGCCCCGCCGCGCGGCCTGACAAACACCCCCGACTCGCCGCCCGGCTGCCTGATGGAAGCGCCGCCCCCGCGCGGGTTCGAGCTGTTCTACGCCCGCGCCTTCGAGGCCATGGGCATCCCGGTCGTGCCGATGCACGGCGCGGTGGTCACCCAGAAGATGGCGGGCCGCAACACCTGCGTCTTCGCCACGCCGTGCGGGCGCGGCTGTTCGATCGGAGCCAACTTCCAGTCGACGACCGTGCTGCTCCCGCCGGCCATGGCGACCAGGAACCTGACCATCGTCACCAACGCCCTGGTCTACCAGGTCGACCTGGACAAGGCGGGCAAGGCCAAGGGCGTCAGCTACGTCGATCGGGTGACCGGCGAGCACCACTCGGTGACCGCGAAGGCCGTGGTTCTGGCGGCGGGGTCGGGCGAGACCGCTCGCATCCTGCTGAACTCCAAGAGCTCGGCGTTCCCCGACGGCCTGTGCAACACCCACGGCATGGTCGGCCGCTACCTGATGGACAGCGTCGGCCTGAACGTCACCGGCCAGTTTCCGCTGTTGGAGGGCCTGCCCCCGACCAACGACGACGGGATGAGCGTCGAGCACACCTATGTGCCGTGGTGGGGCTACGACAAGCACAAGGAGCTGGGCTTCCCGCGTGGCTACCACGTGGAGATCGGCGGCGGACGGTCCATGCCGTCGATGGGACTGGGCCGCCTGGTGGCCGACGACGAGACCAGCGTCGGCGACGACCTCCGGGCCAAGCTGCGCCAGCGTTACGGCAGCATCATCAGCTTCAACGGCCGGGGGGAGATGATCCCCAACGATGACTGCTACTGCGAGTTGGACCCGACGGCGAAGGACAAGTGGGGCATCCCGGTGCTGCGCTTCCACTGGAAGTGGGGCGACCACGAGACCAGGCAGGCCGCACACATGGTGACCACCTTCCTGGAGGTGATCGACAGGCTGGGTGGCAAGCCCATCGGTCCCGTCGAGCGCGACGGCCGCAAGGCCATCTCCAAGGGCGGCGAGATGATCCACGAGGTTGGCACTGTGCGCATGGGAGCCTCGGACGCCGACTCCGTCGTCAACCAGTACGGTCAGACCTGGGCCGTGCCGAACCTGTTCGTCACGGACGGCGCGGTGCTGGTCTCCAGCCCGGACAAGAACCCGACGCTGTCGATCCTGGCGCTCGCCTGGCGGTCCAGCGACCACCTGGCGACCCTGGCCAAGCAGGGGGCGCTATGAGCGACGCGCCCCAACCCTATGTCCGCAAGATCGACCGACGGACAGCCCTGACCTGGATCGGCGTGGTCGGCGCGGCCACCGCCGTCGGCGCCGGCGTCGTGGTCTATGGCCCCAAGATGGGCGGCCAGCCCGAGGCCAAGGGCTATGGCACCGACCCCAAGCTGGTGACGCCCGACAAGGCGCCCTGGCCGCGCCTGCTCAGCGACGAGGAGTTGCAGGCCGCCGCGATCCTGGCGGACTTCATCCTGCCGGCCAGCGGCGCGGCGCCCGCCGCCAGCGCCCTGGGCATCCCCGACTTCATCGACGAGTGGGTCAGCGCCCCCTACCCCGACCAACTCAAGGACCGGCCGACCATCCGCGACGGCCTGAAGGCGCTGGCCAAGAAGAGCGTGGCGGAACGGCCGGCGGCGATGACCGCCCTGCAGACCTCGGGGGATGCCTTCTTCAAGCGTTTCCGGGCGCTTACGATCGGCGCCTACTACACCACCGAGGAAGGCTTCAAAGACATCGGCTTCATCGGCAACGTCGCCCGCGAGGCCGACGAAGGACCGTCGCCCGAGGTGAAGACGGCCCTGGAGGCCGCGCTCAAGACCCTAGGACTGTAGCGATGAAGACCTTCGCGATGGCGGCCTGCGTCGCCCTGCTCGCCACGACCGCTATGGCGGCGACGCCGAACACCCTGACCGCGTCCGAGACGGCGGCGGGCTGGAGGCTGCTGTTCGACGGCAAGAGCACCGCCGGGTGGCGCGGGTTCAAGACCGCGGAGCCGGACGCCGGCTGGACCGCCAAGGGCGAACTCAGCCCCGATCCCAAGGTGTCCAAGGACATCATGACCAAGGACAGCTTCGAGAACTTCGACCTGAGCTTCGAGTGGAAGATCAGTCCGAAGGGCAACTCCGGGGTCATGTTCCACGTCACCGAGGCCGGGAACCAGACCTACGAGAGCGGGCCGGAGTACCAGGTGCTGGACAACAGCCGAGGCGAGCCGCCGCTGGAGCAGGCCGGCGGCCTGTTCGCGCTCTATGCACCGGAGGGCGCGGTGACCAAGCCGGTGGGCGAGTTCAACCAGGCCCGGCTGATCGTGAACCACGGCAAGGTCGAGCACTGGCTGAACGGGGTGAAGGTGGCGGCCTACGACCTGAACTCGGCCGACTTCAAGGCGCGGGTCGCGGCCAGCAAGTTCAAGGCCTGGCCGCCCTTCGCCGCCTCGCCCACGGGCCATATCGCCTTGCAGAACCACGGCGACGCGGTGGCCTTCCGATCCTTGAAGATCCGGGTGCTGAAGTAGCTAGCGCGCCAGCGCGCGCTTCAGCGCCGCGCGGGTCAGTGGCTCCATGACGACATAGCCGGCGGCGTTCGGGTGCACGCCATCCAGGGTCAGTTCGGGCTTCATGCCGCCGTCAGGCGTGGCGAGCGAGGCGTAGTAGTCGACGTAGGTCAGCCCCTCCTTCGCCGCATAGGTCTTCAACCAATCGTTCAGGCCACGGATCTGGTCGGCGGGCTTGAGCGTCGGCGCCCAGTTGAAGGCCTTGGCCGGCGGGATCGAAGCCAGGACCACCGCCATGTGGTTGGCCTTGGCGATCGTCACCATGGCGATGACGTTGTTCTGGATGGCGTCCACCGAGGTCGGGCCGGTGTTGCCCGCGACGTCGTTGGTGCCCGCCATGATGTGCACGGCCCTGGGCTTCAGGGCCGCGACGTCGGCCTGGAACCGCGCCAGCATCTGCGGCGTCGTCTGGCCGCTGATCCCACGATTGACCCAGCCGTGGGCGAAGAAGTCGGCATCGGCGAGGCCCCACCCCTGGGTGATGGAATCGCCCATGAACACCACCTGCCGACCGGCGGCCGGTCCGGCCGTGAGCGCAGCGTTGGCGGCCCTGTACATGCAGAGGTTCGGCCAATCCTTCTTCTGGGACTCGGCCTCGGCGGCGCGATAGGCGGCCAGGTCCGTCAGCGACACGGCCGGCGGCGGCGCGGTCCGCTTGGTGTCGTAGCGTGCAGCCATCGCCGCCAGGAGCGCGGGCGGAATGGGCGCCCGCCCCACGCAGGGGTCGCTCACCAGTCCGGCCGGCGCATCGGCCGCCATGGCAGGCGTCGCTGACAGCAACAGCCATCCGCCAAGCGCCGCGATGGTCCGCGCCCGTCTCATGCCGGTCTCCTAGGTCGTCGCCCAGGCGCGACCGATGTCCTTGAGCGGCACACAGCCGTGGTAGTCGCCGGGCACCGGGTCGTAGCGCAGCGCGATGGTCGCGCCGGGCTCGGAGGTGAAGTAGCCGATGGTCACCAGCTCCTTCAGCGCCCGGAACGAGGCCATGCCCTCGGTGTCGTAGCGGGTCAGCAGCGCCAATTGCTGGGCGCCGGTCAGGGCCACGAACGCCGCGCCGTGCGCCGCGCGGGCGTCGCGGTCGATCTGGTCCAGGCCGGCCTTGTACCGCGCGCCATCGGCTGGGTCGTAATAGTCGGTCAGCGCCCGGTCGACGAACTGCGGCACGCCCGCCGCCCGCGCGCCGGGGGTGTCGGTGGCCGGGATGATCAGCTCGGCCACCGCATCCAGGGTCCGCGCCTGGTCGGCGCTCAGCGCCTTGGGCGTCCAGGACAGCGTCGAGGTGGTCTGGGCCAGCGCACCGGCCGGCAGGACCAGGGCGGTCCAGAGGGCGCCGAAGGTCAGCGCCGCGTCGCGTCGGGTCAATAGCATCTAGAGCTCTCCCCGCGCCTTAGCCTCGACCGCATGGGCGCAAGCCCGGGCGGTCAGCGCCATGTAGGTCAACGACGGGTTCACGCAGGCCGCCGAGGTCATCGCCGCCCCGTCGGTGACGTAAACGTTCTTGCACTCATGGACCTGGTTGTGCGCGTTCAGCACTGAGGTCTTGGGGTCGCGGCCCATGCGCGCGGTCCCCATCTCGTGGATGCCCAGGCCGGGGGAATAGCCGGTGTCGCCCGCCATGATCTTCTTGAAGCCCGACGCCTCCAGCATCTCGGCCGCGGCGGCGGCCATGTCCTTGCGCATCGCCTTCTCGTTCTCGCGGATGCTGACATTGAAGGTCAGCGTTGGCAGGCCGTATTTGTCGAGCTTTGCCTTGTTCAGGGTCACCCGGTTGTCGGCATAGGGCAGGATCTCGCCGAAGCCGCCCAGGCGGACCACCCAGGGACCCGGCTGGCTCAGCGCCGCCTTGCGATCCGCGCCCAGGCCACCGCCGGTCAGCGCGCGGTCCCAGCTCTGGCGGGCCGCGCCGCCCTGGTAGCCGAAGCCACGCATGTAGTCGGTCCGCGCCGTGGCCTTGTCGCCCAGGTTCCGGAAGCGCGGAATGTAGATGCCGTTCGGCCGCCGGCCCGAATAGTACATGTCCAGATAGCCGGGGACCTCGGCCTGGGCGCCGACGCCCAGGTGGTGATCCATGACGTTGCGGCCCAGCTGATCGCTGCCGTTGCCGAAGCCGTTCGGGAACTGCGCGCTGGTCGAGTTCAGCATGATCCAGGCGGTGCTCAGCGCCGAGGCGCAGAGGAAGATCACCTCGGCGTAGAACTCGGTCTCCTGACCCGTCGCCTCGTCCATGACCCTGACGCCCGTGGCCCGCTTCTTCTTGGGGTCGAGGATCAGGGAGGTGACGATCGACCCGGGGCGGATCTTCAGATTGCCGGTGCGCTCGGCGGCCACCAGCGTCGCGGCGTTGGAGCTGAAATAGGCGCCGAACGGGCAGCCGCGTACGCACAGGTTGCGGTTCTGGCACTTGCCCCGTCCCAGGGCGAGTTGCTCCTCGGTGGGTGCGGTCAGGTGGGCGCAGCGGCCGATAGTGATCTTGCGCTCCGGGAAGCGCGCCTCGGTGGCTTTCTTGAAGTCCTTCTCGACGCAGTTCATCTCCATCGGCGGTTGGAACTGCCCGTCGGGAAGCTGTGGCAGACCCTCCGTCTGGCCGCTGACCCCGATGAAGCGTTCGACCTTGTCGTACCAGGGCGCGAGGTCGGCGTAGCGGATCGGCCAGTCGACGCCGACGCCCTGTTTCGCATTGGCCTCGAAATCCAGATCGCTGTGGCGATAGGTCTGGCGACCCCACGTCAGCGAGCGGCCGCCCACATGGTGGCCGCGGATCCAGTCGAACGGCTTGTCCTCGGTGTAGGGGTTCTCGTCGTCCTTGACGAAGAAGTGCTTGGAATATTCGGTGACCGCGTAGCCCGTGCGGCCCTGCACCGGATAGTGCGCCTTCATCTCCGCGGGCGGCAGCTTGCCGCGCGGATACTTGGCCTCCCACGGCGGGGTCTGGGCGGTGGGATAGTCCTCGATGTGGCGCACCATCGGGCCGCGTTCGAGCACCAGGGTCTTGAGCCCCTTCTCGGTCAGCTCCTTGGCGGCATAGCCGCCCGTGATGCCGCTGCCCACGACGATGGCGTCGTAGGTGTTTTCTTTTCGCGCACGGGCGTTGAGGTTCGCCATATCCCTCCCCTTCAGCGGCCTGATCCGGAGCGATCCGTCGGCTGCATTCGTTGGCTTCTAGGTTCCATGAAATCGATTACACTGCAAGCCAACAACGACGATATGGGAGGCGTTCATGGTGGGGAAATCGTGGAGGATCGCGGCGGCCGTCCTGGCGTGCGTCGCATTGCCGGCGCAGGCGCTGGCGCAGAAGGCGGGCCCCTGGCGGCCGATCTTCGACGGCAAGACGCTGGACGGCTGGACCGCCAAGATCGCGCGCCATCCGCTGGGCGAGAACTGGCATGACACCTTCATCGTCAAGGACGGGGCGATCCAGGTCTCGTACGCCGGCTACGACAAGTTCGCGGCCCAGTTCGGCCACCTGTTCTACAAGACCTCGTTCAAGGCCTATCGCCTGAAGCTGAGCTACCGCGTGCTTGAGCCGCCCCTGCCCGACACGCCCGCCTGGGCGCGCGGCAACAGCGGGGTGATGTTCCACAGTCAGAGCCCGGAGAGCATGGGGCTGAACCAGCCGTTCCCGGTGTCGGTGGAGTTCCAGATCCTGGGCGCCGACGGCCCCGGCCCACGGCCGACGGGCTCGGTCTGCACGCCGGGTCTGAGCATCACCATAGACGGCAAACGACAGGCTGAGCACTGCACCACCTCGACGGGCCCGACCATTCCCAACGGGACGTGGACGAAGCTTGAGCTGGAGGTGCTGCCGAACGGCCAGGTGACCGAGAGGATCAACGGCGCGGTGGTCTTCCGCTACGCCGACATTGAACTCGACCCCAAGGACCCGATGGCGCCGCTTGACGCTCGCCGCCTGATCGCCGACCGCGGCGGCGTGCTGCCTGTGACGGAGGGCTACATTGCCCTGCAGAGCGAAGGCCACCCCATCGAATTCAAGGACATCCAGATCCAGACGTTGAAGTAGGTCAGAGCCCCAGCAGCCGGCGATTGGCGGCGGGGTCGACGCCCGATCCCGCGAAGTCATCGAACGCGTGGGGCGTCACCCGGATGATGTGGTCACGGATGAACGGCGCGCCTTCGCGGGCGCCGTCCTCGGGATGCTTCAGCGCGCACTCCCACTCCAGCACCGCCCAGCCCGGATAGTCGTAGGCCGCCAGCTTCGAGAAGATCGCTTTGAAGTCGACCTGCCCGTCGCCCAGCGAGCGGAAGCGGCCGGGCCGGTCGACCCAGCCTTGGTAGCCGCCATAGACGCCTGAGCGTCCGTTGGGCCGGAACTCGGCGTCCTTCACATGGAAGGCGCGGATGCGGCTGTGATAGCGGTCGATGAAATCCAGGTAGTCCAGCTGCTGCAGCACGAAGTGGCTGGGGTCGTAGAGGATGTTGGCCCGCGCGTGCCCGCCCACCTCGTCCAGGAACCGCTCGAACGTCGCGCCGTCGTGCAGGTCTTCACCCGGATGGATTTCGAAACAGGCATCGACCCCCTCGTCCTCGAAGGTGTCCAGGATCGGTTTCCAGCGGCGACCGAGCTCGGCAAACGCCTCCTCGATCAGCCCCGCCGGCCGCTGGGGCCATGGATAGAAATAGGGCCAGGCCAGCGCGCCGGAGAAGGTCGCGTGCGCCGCTAGGCCCAGGCGCCGGCTGGCCTTGGCCGCCAGCTTCACTTGGCCGACGGCCCATTCCTGGCGTTCCTTCGGCTTGCCGCGCAGCGCCTTGGGCGCGAAGCCGTCGAACAACTCGTCGTAGGCAGGATGTACCGCAACGAGCTGGCCCTGAAGGTGGGTCGAGAGTTCGGTGATCTGCAGGCCGTGGGTCGCCAGCATCCCGGCGATCTCGTCGCAGTAATCCTGGCTCTCGGCGGCCCGCTCCAGATCAAAGACCGAGTCGGCGCCGCCGGTCGGCATCTGCACGCCCACATAGCCCAGGCCCGCGGCCCATTCGGCGATGGTGTCGAGCCGGTTGAAGGGCGCCTCGGCGCCGATGAACTGGGCCAGGAAGATGCCGGGGCCCTTGAGAGTCTTCATGTCGGGCTCCTTGGCAGCGCGACCCAGCCGTCGCCCGCGCGGCTGGCGGCCACGGCGGTCTCGACGAAGGCCATGCCGCGCACGCCGTCGGCGATGTCAGGGACCAGCCCGGCGTCGGCCCGGCCCTCGGCGATGGCGTCGGCCATGTCGCGATAGAGATTGGCGAAGGCCTCGATGAAGCCCTCGGGGTGTCCGGTGGGAATTCGGCTGGCGACTCGGGCCGGCGCGCTCAGATAGGGCGAGCCCGCGTGCAGCACCTGGGTCGGCGCATCCAGCCAGTCGACCGTCAGCTCGGTGTGGCGCTCGTGGCGCCAGGTGAGCCCGCCCTTCTCGCCATAGACCTGGAGTTTCAGTCCGTTGCGGGCGCCGGCTGAGATCTGCGAGGCGACCAGCACCCCGCGCGCGCCGCCCTCGAACCGAAGCAACACATTGCAGTCGTCGTCCAGAACGCGGCCCGCCACGACGGTGGAGACATCGGCGGAAAGGCGCTCGACTCGCGCGCCGCCGACGAACTCGGCGATGTTGAACGCGTGGACCCCGATATCGCCGATGCAGCCCCCGACGCCGGACTGGGCAGGGTCGGCGCGCCAGCCCGCCTGCTTGTCACCGGCCTGTTCGATGGGCCGCGAGAGCCAGCCCTGGGCGTACTCCACGACGATCTTGCGCACGGCGCCCAGGTCGCCGCGGCGCACGATCTCGCGCGCCTCTCGGACCATCGGATAGCCGGTATAGACGTGTGTCAGGCCGTAGAGCCGGCCCGAGGCAGCGACGATGTCGGCGAGCGCGCTGGCCTGCGCCAGGTCTAGGGTCGCGGGCTTGTCGCTCATGACATGCAGCCCGGCCCTGAGCGCCACCGCCGAGACGTCGAAGTGCAGGTGATTGGGCGTCACCACCGCCACCAGTTCCGCGCCGTCCGCCCGCGCCGCCTCATCCGCGATCATGGCGTGATAGTCGCCATAGGCCCGATCGGCCGACACGCCCCAAGCCTGTGCGGCCTGAGCGTTCTTGGCGGGGTCACGGCTGAAGGCCCCGGCGACCAGGCGCATGCGCCCGTCCAGCTCGGCGGCCATCCTGTGCACCGGCCCGATGAACGAGCCCGGACCGCCGCCCACCATGGCCAGCCGGATGGGCCCGCGCGCCGTCACGCCGTGACGCCGGCCAGGTAGTCGTAGCTGATCTTGGCCGCCTCGATGCGGGGACGCGCGAACGGCGGCTCCTGCTCGACGTAAAAGCCGCGCACACCGGCGGCGTAGGCGGCCGGCAGCAGGGTCTTCCAGGGCAGCGTGCCGGAGCCGATCTCGGTGGGGTCCATCTTCAGCGCGAAGTTCGGCTGCGTGTCGGCCTTGATGTCCTTCACGTGCATCAGCGCGAAGCGGCCCTTGTGCTTGGCGAAGAACTTCGCCGGGTCGACGCCCGCGGCGGCCACCCAGCCCACGTCCAGCTCGAACGTCACCAGCTTCGGATCGGTACGCTGGATCATGATTTCCAGGCCGGTCGTGTCGCCCAGCGGCATGAACTCGAAATTGTGGTTGTGATAGCCGACCTTGATCCCCGACTTCGCCAGGACAGTGGCCTTCTCGTTCAGGAAGTCGGCGTTCATCTTCCAGTCGTCGGCGGTCATCTGGCCCAGCACGCGGCGGAACCAGTCGCCGACGCTCTCGCTGGCGGCGGGACGCTGGTCCAGCCGCTCGGGCACCAGCGGGCTGGGCATTACGGCCGATTTCACGCCGATCGTCGTCAGGCCTTCGGCCAGCTTCGCCAAGTCGTCGCTGAAGCTGCCGGGGCCGCGCCCCTGGATGTGAGCACTGGTGCAGACCAGGCCGGCCGCATCCAGTGACGCTTTCATCTGCGCGGGCGTGCGGCCCAGCAGGCCGGCCAACTCCACCGACTTGTAGCCCATGCCGCCCACGGCCTTCAGGGTCCCGTCCAGGTCCTTCGCCGCGTCCGGACCCAGGGTGTAGAGCTGGATGCCGATGGGCAGGCCGTGCCGCTTGAAGAACGGTTGCGCCGCGGCGGAGGCGCCGCCCGCGGTCATGGCTGCGACGCCCGCCGCCAGGAAGGCGCGCCGGTCGAGGTGAAGCGAGGTCTGGCGCAAGGGGCGTCTCCTAGGTTTGCGGGGCTCATGCAACGGCCACGGTTTCGGGCGCTCGGGTCGGCGGTCGGAAGAACACGGCCAGCAGCAGCACGGCGACCAGCGCCATGCCCGTCGGGACCATAAAGAGGGTCTGGTAATCGACCGCGCCGGCGGCGGTCTTCATCCGCCCCATCAGGGCCGGGAACAGGAAGCTGGCCACCACATTGCCCACGCCCAGGATGAGCAGGTTGAAGAGGCCCTGGGCGCTGGAGCGGACGTCCTTCGGGAACGCAGCGTCCACGAAGATATACACGGTGGCGAAGAAGAAGGCGTAGCAAACGCCGTGTAGCAGCTGGACCGCGATGATCGTCGGGATGCTGTCGGCGGCGAAGGCGAACACGGCGAACCGCGCGGCGTGGCCCAGGATGCCGATGATCATCGTGGCCTTCCAGCCCAGCCGGATCAGCACGCCGCCCAGGACGAACATGGTCACGATCTCGGCCAGCTGGCCCAGGCTCAACACCACCATGCTGAGGTTGCCGGCGATCCCCACGCGATCCGTCAGGAAGGCGTCGGCCATCACGAAGTAGCCGTTGTGGATCACGCTATCGATGAAGGTGACCAGGAACAGCACGGCGACGAACGGCACGCGCAGCAGCTTGATCGCCTCGCGCCAGGCCAGGGGGTCGGCGGCGGCGGCGTCGCGCCTGGGAGGGGTGTGGGGCAGCGTCAGGCTGTAGGCCGCCAGGGCGAACGAAACGATCGCCGAGACCAGGAAGATCCAGCGCACCTGTTCCGGCCCGGAATGGGCGCCCAGCAGGAAGATGAAGGGCCAGCTCACCAGCATCCAGCCGATAGTGCCGCCCATCCGCACCGCGCCGAAATCCTTGGCCGGGTCGCGCAGGTTGGCGAAGGCGATCGAGTTGGAGACCGAGAGCGTCGGCACATAGAGGAAGCTGAAGGCCAGGTAGCAGGCGAAGAACGGCCAGAAGCTGGTCGTGAACGCACAACCCACCAAGGCCAGGCCGCCGATCAGATGGCTGACCGCCATGAACCGCTCGGCGGCAAAGTTCCTGTCCGCGAACTGGTTGGAGAAGAAGATGCCGGCCAGGGCCGCGAAGCCCCACGAACTGCCGACCAGCGACTGCTGCCACGGCGCGAAGCCCAACATGCCCATGTACGGGAACAACTTGGGCGCCCACGCGCCCCAGACGGCGAGCTGGAGCACCATCATCAGGAACAGCCGCGCCTGCGCCGTCATGCCTTGGCCCCTCCCGGGCAGACTGGCGGCGGGGCTCTTGGGATCGGCCGCGTCCGCTTGATGTAATCGATTTCAGGGATAGCAAAGCCGTTTGCCACAGGCAACCGCGCAACCCGGCGCGTGATGGGTGGGCAATGCCTTGAATTGGCGGGGTCAGGTCGCCAGTGTCGGCCATGGCCACGATTCAGGATGTCGCCCGCAGCGCCGGGGTCTCCACCGCGACGGTGTCGCGGGTGTTGAGCGCGCCGGAACTGGTCGCCGAGAACACGCGGCAGAAGGTGATGACCGCGGTGACGGCGCTGGGCTACGCGCCGAACCAGGCGGCCAAGATGCTGCGCACGCTCAAGACCGAGAAGATCCTGGTCACCGTGCCGGACATCTCCAACCCATTCTTCTCGCAGGTCATCCGCGGCGTCGAACAGGCGGCCCAGGCGGCCGGCTATTCCGTCCTGCTGGGCGACACGCGCCACGAGGCCGAGCGGGAGGAGCGTTACGGCGAGATGCTGCGCCGGAAAGAGGCGGACGGCCTGATCTTCCTGGGCCATCGGCTGCCCGACAGCCTAGCCGAGATGGTCCGCGCGATGGGACCGCGCGCCCCGATCGTGAACGGCTGCGAGTTCAGTCCCGGGCTAGGCGTCTCCAGCGCCCACATCGACAACGAACGCGCCGCAGCCGAGGCCATGGAGCACCTGTACGGCCTGGGCCACAGCCGGATCGGCGTGCTGACCGGGCCGCTCGCCAGTCCAATCAGCCGGGACCGCCTGACCGGCGTGCGCACGGCCGCGCGCGCCAGCGGCCACGGCGGCGCCCTGTGCGTCGAGACCGGAGACTTCTCCATCGAGTCGGGTCTGACCCAGGCCCTGGCGCTCCTGGACCAGGCCCCGCGGCCGAGCGCCCTCTTCTGTTTCAGCGACGAGATGGCGATGGGCGCGCTGGAGGCGTTGCGCGAGCGGGGCCTGCGCTGTCCGCACGACGTCTCGATCCTTGGCTTCGACGACATCCGCTACGCCCGCCACCTCGACCCGCCGCTGACCACCATCGGCCAGCCTATGGACCAGATCGGACACGAGGCGGTGCGGCTGCTGCTCGACATCTTCGCCGGTCGGTCGACCGACCTGGAGCAGGTCACGCTGCCGCACACCCTGGTGGTCCGCGCCAGCACGGCGGCGCCTGGGGCGTCCTGAAGCGGAGGCTGGATCGCCGCCGCTGGCCGTGCTTCGGGAACGAAAAAGGCCTGGGAATGCCCCGGCCCTCTTCAATTCCCGGCGATGGTACCGCCCCTCCGGATCGAACGGAGGACCTCTAGATCCACAATCTAGCGCTCTAACCAACTGAGCTAGGGCGGCGCATCGCGAGGGCGCTTTCTAGTCGGAAGGATTGGTCCGATCAAGCGTCCGATCACGGCTCCAGCAAAGGTCGGCGGTAGCGCCGCGAGCCAGCCAGTTCACGGCCATCGGTCAAGCGCACGAGATAGTCGCCCGACGGCTTGGACTCCACCTGGGCGATCGCGTCGCGGCGGACCAGGCGCGAGCGGTGGATGCGGATGAAGCCGGCGCCCTGGAGCTGGCGCTCCATCTGCGACAGCGGCGCGCGGTGCAGGATAGGCGTCTGGCCCCGGTGCAGCTCCACATAGTTCCCGGCCGCCTCGATCCAGGCCACTTCGGCCAGAGGCACGAAATGGCGCACCGCCCCGTCGCGGACCTCGATCGCGCCCCGTTCGGCGCTGGGTTCGGCTTGAGGCTGCGACGGCTGACGCCGCCAGAGGACATAGAGGAAGACGAAGCCCGCGTAGCCCAGCGCGTCCTTGCGGAACTCGTAGAGGAAGTCGCCCAGCGGCGAGAACGGCGCGTAGTACCCGCCCAGCACCGCGTAGACCGCCCAGCGCAGGACGCCCATGGCGGTGATGTGGATCACCGCGAAGGCCAGGAGGCCGGCGGCCTGGATCGCCACCGTCCGCGGCCACGGCGGATCCAGCGGCCAGAACCGGCGGACCAGTCGCAGGATGATCGGCAGCATGGCCATGATCACCACGATGCTGCTGGTCTCCCAGACCAGCGGCTCCCAGAACGCCAGCCGCCGCCCGGTCCCCCTCACCTCGTCAAGGACGCTGAAGGTGTTCACCAGGGCGAAGGCGAACAGAGACACCGCGACGGCGATCACGAACGGGCCATCGCCCCGCCCGCTCGTCACCGCGGCTCCACCGCTCGTCCCTGAGGCCTGCCGATCCGTCACAACCGCTCCGCCGTGCGCCCCTTCACTGTGGCGGGATTCTGGGCTGGCGGGTCATCGATGCGGCCATCGACAAACCGGAGACCCGTCATGCCCGCCGCAACCCGCAGATACGACCTCGACGCCTTGCGCGTGGGAGCTTTCCTGCTGCTGCTTCTGTACCACCTGGGCATGTTCTACGTGTCCTGGGACTGGCACGTGAAGAGCAGCCACATCCTGCCCGGCCTGGAGCCCTGGATGGGCGTGCTCAATCCGTGGCGGCTGAGCCTGCTGTTCGTAATCTCAGGCGCGGCGACCCGCTTCATGTCGGAGAAGGGCGCGACGGGGGAACTGGCGGCGCAGCGCTCGCAACGCCTGTTGATCCCCCTCGCCTTCGGAATGATCCTGATCGTCGCGCCGCAGAGCTGGGCCCAGGTCGTCGAGCAGAAGGGCTACACGGGCAGCTTCCTGGATTTCTGGCCGCGCTACCTGACCTTCGACTCCAGTTTCGGGATCATACTGCCGACCTACAACCACCTTTGGTTCGTGGTCTACCTCTGGGTCTACACGATGCTGGCGCTCCTCCTGCGGCCGTTCTGGCCCGCCATGGACCGCGCGGTCGCGTGGCTGTTGAAGGGCCCAGCCCTGGTCATCCTGCCGGCGCTGCTGTTCGGCCTCTATCGCGCCACCGCCGAACGGGCCTGGGGTGAAACCCACATCGTCTGGGCCGACGGCTACGCCCATCTGCAGTACGGCACCGGGTTCCTGCTGGGCCTGCTGATGGCGCGGACGGACGCGGCCTGGGATTTCCTGGCGCGGCGGCGGCTGGCGATCCTGGCGGGCGTGGGGGTAGCCCTGGCTGTAGGCCTGTTCCTGCGGCGTTACGAATACGCCGAGGACTCCGGATGGCTGGGCGTCATGGCCGCCTTCGTCCGCGAGGCCTACGCCTGGACCACGATCTGCGCGCTATTCGGTTATGCCCGGCGCTACATCCGCTCCGGCTCGCCGTTGCTGACGACGCTGACCGAGGCAGTGTTCCCCTTCTACATCATCCACCAGACCGCGATCGTCCTGGCCGGCCACTTCCTGAAGCCCGTGGGCCTGCCGGTGCTGGTCGAGGCGGGAACGATCCTGGCGATCGAGGTGGCCGCCTGCCTTGCGACCTACGGGCTGGCGCTAGCCGTGCCGATCCTACGTCTGCCGCTCGGCCTCAAGCCAGCGTCGCGTCCGGCCAGAGCATCGGTCGTCGCGGCGGAATAGCGGACAAAGAAAAAGCCCCGGTCGCTTGCGCGGCCGGGGCCTGATCTTGTCAGGCGGACCCGAGGGTCTGCCTTGTGCGGCTTAGCCCTTCGGCAGGGAGAAGCGGATCGGGATCCGAACCGTTCCCCCGTCGACCGGCTGGCCGTCCTTGGTTTGCGGCCGCATCTTGAAGAGTTTGGACATCTTCATAGCGGCGTCACCGAAGCCCATGTCACCCGGCTCTTCCGAAACAACGGAACAGTTATCAAGGGTGCCGCGGGCGTTCACCTGGCAGCTCAAGGTCGCACGGCCCTCAACCTCCATCCGCGACGCACGGTCGGGATAGTAGCGGTTGATGTCGTCACCGGTCGGACGGCGGAGCCAATCCGGATTGGTGATGACCGAGGGGCGCGGCGGCTCCGGCGGCGGCGCGGCGGGCGGCCGAGGCTCTTCGATCCGACGCTCGACCGGGGGAACCGGCAGAGGCGGGATCGAGGGAACATCGGGCACCGCAACGGGCGGGCGGGGCTGCAGCTTGGGCGGCGGCGGCGGCGGCGTGTTCGGGGGCGGCGGCGGCGGAGGCGGCGGAGGAGGCGGCGGAACGGGCTTGATGAGAGCCACGTCCGTAATCTCGTCCGAGTACTCCTTGTACTTGGGTTCGAAGCGCGTCTTCCAGAGGTAGACGCCAAGAGCTCCGTGTACGACCACTGCGATAATCAGCGCGATCATGGTCCCCGGCCGGCTCTTCGGCTTGGGATCATCGAACGGATTATGCCGCGCGAGCACTTCGTGGTGAGCGTCAGACATGTGTCACCACCTTAGTTGTTATCTTCACCGACGAGAGCCACGCTGTAGAACCCGTTGTCCTGCAGCATGTTCATCACGCCCATGAAGTCGCCGTAGAGCACGTCCTTGTCCGCACGGATAAAGATGCGCTCCTTCGTCGGGTTCCGAACCGCGCCCAATTGCGTGCGCAGATCCTCACCCATCGTCGGGAGGTCCGTCCGGAAGTCCTGAATGAACAGGCCGCCGTTCGGCTGGATCGAAATGTAGACCGGCTTCGGCGGGTTTGTGCCGGGCGGGGCGACGGCGGGTGGCAGAGCCACCTTGACCGTCACGGCCGCCATCGGCGCTGCCACCATGAAGATGATCAGAAGGACGAGCATGACATCCACGAAGGGAGTGACATTGATCTCGGCTTTCTGGTTCTCCTGGTAGCGGCCGCCTCCGGAACTGGAGAGCTTGGCGGCCATCTAGCTTAGGCCCCCTTGTCGAGCTGCCGGGAGATCGCGTTCATCAGCTCGGCCACGAACCCTTCCGAGCGCGCCCCGAACGACGAGATGCGGGTCTGGAAGTAGTTGTAGAAGATAACCGAGGGGATGGCCGCGAAGAGGCCCAGACCGGTGGCGAGCAGGGCTTCGGCGATGCCGGGAGCCACGACGGCCAAGTTGGTCGTGTTGGTGTTCGCGATACCGATGAACGAGTTCATGATCCCGTAGACGGTGCCGAACAGACCGATGAACGGACCGTTGGAACCGACCGAGGCCAGGTACTGCATGCCGCCCGAGAGGCGACGAGCCAGCGAGGCCTGGACGGCGCTAACCGCGTGCGCGGCGCGATCGATCGTGGTGTCGCGGTGTTCGCCGGTGATCTGAAGGCCAGCCTGACGGCTGAGCTCGATCTCTTGGGCGGCCGCGGCAGCCATGTCGGCCAGCGGGTTACCGTCGAATTCCTCGCTGAGAGCAATCCGGCTCATGTCGTTGATCGACTTGGCGCCGCGGAAGGATTCCACGAAGCCGTCGGACACCTTATTGAGCGAATTGAACTCGAGGATCTTGGTGACGAGGATCGTCCAGCTCAGCACCGAGGCGAGAGCCAGGCCGATCATGATCACCTTCACGACGGGGTCGGCGTCCATGAACATGGTGCCGACGTTCAGCTTGCCCGCGTTCTTCATCTGCGGCGGGTCGGCCGATTCCGGAGCGGCGGGGGTCGCCGCGGGGGTGGCGGCGGCAGCGTCAGCGGCCGGAGCGGCAGCGTCGGCCGCCGGAGCGGCTGGGGCGGCGGCGTCCTGGGCGAACGCCGGAGCGCTCGCCATCAGCGCGACGGCGCCGAGGAGAGCGGAAAAAGTGGTCTTCAGTTTGTTGTCGAGCATCTGTCGCCAGTTCCTGGTTGGTCTAGCACGATTGGCCGGAGGGTCGTCGCGCGAGAGCGTCTCCACCCTAGTTGAAACAAGCCCGGCGCCCCCACTCCGCTCGCGCGGCCCGGAAACGCCAGAGGCGCTGTCGCTACGCCCGACCCTAAACGCGGTTCCCGACTTTTCGCAGGGATTGGCGTTACGACGGTGCGGACGGACTTGAACTCCCACGGGGGGACCCCAAAGTCTTACCACTTTGTTAGACAAGCGGCCCGGACCCTTTGGCAACCCCTTGTCGAAGCGTCAAGGGGCAGAAGCTTTCCCTACATCGTCAAATTAGTGACGCATGCGCACGGATTGTGCGCTGCACACGCAAGAAGCGTCTTACGCCCGTCGATTCACCACCGTTCGTCGTTCGCGTTTGCTGCAACGCAACAATTTCACGGAACCTGGATTGGCGGGGATAAGGCGCCCCGGGCAACGCCCCGCGTGGATTCCAGGCGCCCACCGGCTATTGATCGTTCCAGTCGCCGTTGGGCTTGAAGGCTCCCGAATAGGAACCGTCGCGGTTCTGCAGCTTCGGCCCCGGAAGGAACGCGGTGCGATAGGTGTCGATCACCTGGTCGATGGTCATCGCCTCCCAGGCCGCGAACGGGATCGACTCCAGTTTCCGCCGCGGGTCGCCGTTCAGGAAAGCGCCTCTGGGGATTTCGCGGTTGAACTGCTTCAGGCTGTCCTGGAACTGAGGTTTGGCGAAGCCCTCGGCCTGCGCATCGTCGAAGATGACGCCGTGGTCCCAGACCTGTTCGCCGGACCAGTTGCCCGGCTCCTTCGCGACGACGCGAATCCAGGGACCGCGCGACGAGAACCGGGCGATCGACGGCGCATTTGTCGCGTCGCCGGTGTTGGTCTTGAGCAGTGTGATGTTGTGGATGCGGCTGGAGCCGCCATTGCCGTTGAGCGCTAGGCCATGCGGCGTCCATCCGCCGTAGGCCAGCCCGTCGATCTCGAAATCGGTCAGTCGGTCCGTTGGATCGTTACGCCCGGCGAAAAGCCCCTGCCCGCCCTGATCGGCATCCGCCGTCAGCATCATCACCCGGCGCAGGGTGATGCGGCTGAGGTTGGCGAAGTCGCCGAACTGAATGAAGTCCAGGTGGCTTTGATCTCCCGGTGCTGTCCTGGGCGACATGAGGACCACGTCCTCCAGCAGCCAGTCCGATACGTTGCCGAGTTGGATGCCGCGCTGGTGCCACCAGCGGACGCGCAACCCCTTCACCGTCACATGGGTCGCGGCGTCGGCGGTGAGCCCGCCGTACTGCCAGAGGACGGTGCAGTTGCGGATGGTGATGTTAGAGATCTTCGTGCCATCCAGGCGGAAGCCGTAGGTGTCGCGATGCAGCGACGCCGGCGTGCGGCCCGCTTGGCAGTTCTCGAACGTGATGTCCGAGCTGGAAATCACCCCGAAGCGGAACAGCGCCTTGGCCGCCGGGCTATCGGCGATGATCCCGCTGACCCGGATATGGCTGGAGTTGGCGAGGTAGACGTTGTCGACGACGCTGGGATGGTGCGGATCCGCATCGCGCAGCGTGACGTCCTTGGCGAACTTGAAGCCCGCGAGCACGACGCCGTTAGGCCTGTCGGCCCCGCGGGAGATCAGGATGCTTTTTGGATTGGGGCTGGAGGCCTGGAACGCCTCGATCGAGCCCAGCACCGCGCCGGGATAGTTATCGACGTTGGACGGGGTGCCCATGCTGGCGGCGTCCGCCTCCGCCAGCACGGTGATCAGCGCACTGGACGCGCCACGCGCGTTTTGGGCGGTGACCTTGAAGACATAGGTCTTGCCACTGAGGTGAGCGGCCGCACCGGCGCCGCTGGGTTGCGGCGTCAGCGCCGCCGGCCCCTCCGCGACCACGCCGTTCGCGCCGGCGCGGTTCCAGTGGTTGGCTGGCCCACGTGTGGCCTCAGAGACTGTCCAGCCGGTCACGTCCCCGCTCTTCAGCAGACCCAGGGTCGGGCTGCTGAGCCGCACGCCGCCGCGGTTCTCCTGCGTCCAGGCGCCGATGCTATAAGTGACGTTGGCGAGGACCGGGGAGCCCGGCGCCGATGGCTGCGCGGCGGGCTGGGCGCCACCGCCGAGTTGCGCGTAGGCGCCGACCGCGAAGACAAGAACCAGAATCGCCAGTACGGCGGCCGCGAAAGTCCATGGCCTGCGCCGCAGCAAGGTAACGGCGCGCGCCGGAGGATTGCTAGTCAAGGCCATGGCTCGGGTTACGACAACAACGTTCGGAAGGCCAGCCAGTAGCCAGTTCGCCGAGACGCCGCGGAAACGACCGATCACAAGGAATTTCGGATTTCGTGGCAGCGCGGCTTGCTCGCGCGACGCGTGCTGTGTGTTGACACTGCGGGTATGTGCACGTCCCCTTGCCGCGTGTGGGTGGGGAAACATCGTCTGAAATGCGCATGAATGATCGCATCGCCGCGACCATGCCGCCCGTCCCACACGTTGAGGTGGTGGGCCGTGTCGACGGGCGCTGTCCCGGATGCGGCAAGACGGGCGACCACACGGCGCTTCGCGTTCCAGGGGATCCCGGCCCCGACCGCGAGCTTTTCGCCTACGGCCTGTGTGACGCATGCGGGACGCTGTTCCTGGATGAGCCGATCGATCCCAGCCAGTTCTACGGACCCAACTACTACTCGCACCACGCGCCCCCACCTGCCAGTGCGCTGAAGACCAAGGCCATGACGGCGCGCAACATCGTGACGCTATTCGCGCCGGCCGCCATCAGCCGGGCCATGGGTCGCGTCTCCGAACACCCGACGTTGCCCTGCCTCCGTCCCGTAATTCACGGCGAGGTATCGAGGGCTTTCGGACGTGACGCCCGCTGGATCGATATCGGCTGCGGGCATGGCGCGCTGCTGAAGACGCTGAAGGCCGCCGGCTTCAGGAACCTGACCGGCGCCGACCCCTTCATGGTCGCGGAAAGCCACGAGCCTGGCCTTCGCCTTCTGCGCAGTGACGGGATCAGCCTCAGCGAACAGTTCGACGTCGTGATGATGCAAAGCTCGCTGGAGCACGTCCTTGACCCAGACGCAGTGCTGAGCGGCCTTCACCGGATCTTGGCGCCCGGCGGCGTGGTCCTCATTCGGATCCCGATCATCTCCTCGTATGCATGGCGGACTTACGGGGGCGAATGGGGCAATCTCGACGCCCCCCGTCACGTCACGCTCTGGAGCCAGTCGGGCTTCGAGGCTGCCGCCGCGCGTAACGGCTGGAAAGTCGCCAGGGCCGCGTGCGATGGCTACATGCGCGGCATCACCTCCAGCGAGGCCCGCCTGATCGGCGAGTCGGAGCACTTCGGTAAAGTGAACCGGCTGTTCACCCGCAGCCAACTCAGGACCTGGAAGAAGCTCGCGGCAGACCTGAACCGCAGCGGCCAAGCCGACGAACTGGCGTTCTACCTCACCGCATAGGCCGCACCAAAGGCGGGCGGCGTCGGTCGCTATGGGGAAGTGGTGCCTGGGGGCGGATTCGAACCACCGACACGCGGATTTTCAATCCGCTGCTCTACCAACTGAGCTACCCAGGCTTAGGTCCCCGGCGCGCGGGAGCCGCGTCTATAAAAGAGGCGTCGGCGTAAGTCCAGCGAGCCGCGCAGTGGAATTTTCGCGGCCTCAATCCTCGTCGGAATCCTGCGCCGGCGCCTCGTCGTCGTCAGAGGCCGGGAGCGTGTAGGCGCCGACCAGCCAACGCTGCAGATCCAGGTCGGCGCAGCGCCGCGAACAGAACGGGCGGTAGTCGGCCTCGGTCGGTCGGCTGCAGATGGGACATTTGGCGCTCACGACGCGGACACCTCGACACGATCCCTTGGGCAAGCGGGGTCGGCGGTCACCGCGAAGCGCGCGCCCATGCGCTCAGCCAGCGCGCGGACGAGGGGCTCGGCCGCCTTGGTCACCCCTGGTGCACAGGTCGCGACCAGCCGGGCGCCGGGTTGCGCGGCGCCCTCGGTCTCGAACCGGCGGATCAAGCGTTGCGCCAGGGCGCGGTCGCTCAGCGCGCCACCGGCCAGCTGCAGATACTCGGAGAGCGGACGGGTCCGGCGCGGGATGGAAAGCTCCATGGTTCCAAACCGTCCGACAGGTCCGATGGCGACCCCGGGATTGTCGGGACTAAACGCCAGACGCGCCGCCGCCAGCAGAGCATTGCCGTCATGGCCGCGACCGACCAGATCCAGGACCACCAGACCGCCCAGGCCTTTCAGCCGCAACAGGCGCGCGCTCTCGGCGATAGCGGCAAGGTTGGCCTGGCGGGTGACCCGCTTGGCGTCCTGACCCTTGCGCTCGCCCAGATCGACATCGATCGACGTGAGCGCCCGGGTGGGTTCGATGGCGATATCGCCGCCGCCCAGCAGGCGGTGGACCGTCTCAAGAACCTCAGCCTCGGCCTCGTCGGCCATGGCGCGCGCCTCGCGACCTTCGATCGGCGTCATGTCGCGAACGATGGCGGTCAGGATTTCGGCGATCTCCGGGGGCGCTTCAAGAAGGCGCGGGGCGCCCTGCCCCGCTCCGGTTTCTCGGGCGACGGCCAACTTTCCGGTCCGAGCCTCGCTTCGGATCTCGACCTCGATGGACGCGCCTCGGACAGGGCGCGCATCGGCCTTGAACGGCAATATCGCCTCCAGGCCGTCGCCCAGATCGAGAAACGCCGTGCCGATGGCCGGCTCGACGCTGGCGACCCGCGCCACCAGCCGAGCGCCCAACGCGAGGCGCAGATCCTCGTCGTCGCGGCGCAGGATCAACCGCTCAGGCCGACCGTCGAGCGTGACGACGCCACGCGTCTCACCGACGCCACGGTCCAGAAAGATGCGCCGTTGGCTCATGGACGACGATACCCCACGCCTGTCAGCAGGTTGGCGGTTTCGTACAGCGGCAGGCCGACGACGCCCGAGTAAGATCCCTGCAGCGAAATCACCAGGGCGCCGGCCAGGCCCTGGATCGCATAGCCGCCGGCCTTTCCGACGCCCTCGCCACAAGCGAGATAGGTCTCAAGGTCGGCCTGGCTAAGTCGTTTGAAATGCACCTTGCTCTCGACGAGGCGCGAGACCCTGCGGCCATCCGGCGCGACCACCGCGACGCCGGTCAGCACCCGGTGCGCACGGCCGGACAACAGCGCCAGGCAACGGCCGACTTCAGCCGCGTCCTCGGCCTTGGGCAACACCCGGCGACCGACGGCCACGACGGTGTCAGCCCCCAGCACAAAAGCGCCTGGCGCACGGGCGGCGACATGCGCCGCCTTCGCCTCTGCCAACCGCAGCGCGAGTTGGCGCGGGGTTTCGTCGGATTGGGGGGTTTCATCCAGCTCGGCGGCATCGACCGCGTCCGGGACGAGCCCGATCTGACGCAGGAGATCCAATCGGCGAGGACTCGCCGAAGCGAGGACAAGGCGCGGCTCAAGGGACAAGTCAGCGCCTCGGTTGAATCAGCGAACGGCCAGGATAATACGGCCTTTGGCCGGCTCGTAGGGCGTCATTTTCGCGGACGAGGGGCGTCAGCCGCGGAATCGCTGGGTGATCCGGAGGGCGAGGCCATCGCGCACCTGGCGGTACGCCTCCAACCGATGTTCCCGCGATCCCTCGGTGAGGGTGGGGTCCAGGGTGGGCCAATACTCGATATCGGCGGAGCGGCCGCGGGCAAGCTCGACGGCCCGGTGCTGCGCCTCTGGCGTCAGCGAGACCACGAGGTCGAAAGAATCGTCCTCCAGCTCGGCAAAGGTCTTGCAGCGGTGGCGCGTGACGTCGGCGCCCAGCTCCTTCATCACCTCGGCCGCCAGCGGATCGACCTCCATGTCGTCGACATCGGCGTCGAAGGCGGCCTTCTTCAGCCCGCAGCTGTCCACGAAGATTCGCGTACCGATGAGGTGCTTCATCAGCGCCTCGGCCATGGGCGAGCGGACTTGGTTGAAGTTGCAGCAGAAGAGGACCGCATCGGGCAGCCGCTTCCCGGGGTCGTCACCCATCCGTCGTCAGCCCCGCCAGTGCAGGGCGCAGATCAGGGTGAACAGGCGCCGCGCCGTATCGAGATTGGTTTCGATCTTGCCGGTCAGCCGGGTCTGGAGCAGCTCGGAGGCTTCGTTGTGCAGGCCACGCCGGCCCATGTCCAAGGCTTCGATCTGCTGAGGCGTCGAGTTGCGTATCGCCTGATAATAGCTGTCGCAGATCATGAAGTAGTCTTTGATCAGCGTCCGGAAGGGCGACAGCGACAGGATGTGGCGCCGTTCATAGGTCGGCCCGCGCACGTCCAGCATCAGCCGGTTCTCCAGCAGACCCATCCGCAGGTCGTAGGGACCCCGCTCAGCGCCCTCTGGACAGAAGAAATTATCCTCCAGGAGATCGAAGATGGCGATCTGCCGCTCCTGTTCCTGGTCGCGCGAAACCGCCGCGAGCGACTCCTCGTCAAGCTCGACGGACTGCAACCGGTGAAGGGGCTTCGGATCTTCGGCCATGGGTTCCAAGCCGACCTTTATTGCAAACCGGGGGCCTTCGTCATCCCGCAGGTGCGAACCAGAGCCCCGGATACGAAAAAACGCCCGGCGCGGGGGGCGCCGGGCGTCGCTTTCAGGCCTGCGATCGATCAGTAAGCCGCGTAGCGCGACCCGGCCGGGCGGACGAAGTCGCCGCGGACATAGCCGACGCCGACGCCGTTCTGGCCCACAAGGACCCAGTCCGAGCCCCGAACCTGCGCCAGAGCCTGGAACCGTTGCCCGGCTTGCAGGCGACCCACGCGGCCCGAATTGGTGGTCGGCGCGGCCCGCAGGTTCACCCCGCTCTCTGCCACGAAAGTCTGGCCGATCCGGCTGTAGCTGGCGGACGAGACGTCGCCTTGCAGGCGATAGCCGTTGTGCGTGTAGGTCCCGGCGTTCTTGGCCCGACTCTTCTGGGCCTCGCAGCCGACAGCCGAACCGGCCGCCGCGCCGAGCGCCGCCCCAGCGACGGTCTCGCCGGTCGCGTGGCGCCCACCGACCTTGTTGCCGATGACGCCGCCCAGCACCGCGCCGATGACAGCACCGGCCTCTTGCTTGCCGCCGGGGGCCGAGCAACCGGTCACGCCGGCGCTGGCGCTAGACGCGCCGCCCAGAGCCAGGGTTCCGGCCAGAATGGCAGCCGCAACGCCGCCGCCGATTGTCTTGCTGGTGAGATTGCGCATCTTCGCCGTCCTTCTGCGTTCATTCGATGAGGCAGGTTTAGACGGTCCAGCCTGAACGGCCCTTCAGGCGCGCTGACAGGAACCGTTCAGCTTCGCGACGTGGTTTCAGGCGGCGTCAGCGTCGGGCCTTCTGTATGGGCGGCGCGGTCTTCCAGGGGCTGGGCCTGGACCGGCGTCGTCTTGACGGGGGTCAGAATGCCCTCCGCGTCAAACGCGTTCTTGAGACGGCGATTGAACTCACGACCTACGTCCCATTGCGCACGAGGCTCCGTGACGAAGCGGGCCTTCAGGTGCACGGCGTTTTCCGCCAGCCGATCGACGCCCATAACCTCGAACGGCTTCGTGATCAGCTTCTTGAAGGCGGGATCCGCGCGCAGGTCGTCGCCGACTTTCTGGATCACCGCCAAGGCGTGATCGAGGTCGCTGTCATAGCTGATCGGGATCTCGGCGAGGTAAGACGAGAAGACCTTGGTTCGATTATGGATCACCTGGGCTTCGCTGTAGGGGAAGACATGCAGTGTGGCGTTGGCGTCGCGCAGCCGGATGGTCCGAAGGGTCATGGCCTCCACCACGCCGCTGGAATCCCCGATCTGCACATTGTCCCCGACGGACACGACATCCTCCGCGATCAGGAACAGCCCGGTCAGGAAGTCCTTCACCAGCGTCTGGGCCCCGAAGCCCACCGCGATGCCCAGGACGCCCGCGCTGGCCAGGATGGGGCCGACCTTGAGGCCCAATTCGGTCAGGATCGTCAGGCCGCCCACGACCACCAGCACCGTCTGTGCGCAGCCGGTGAGGATCGGCCCCAGGGTGCGCAGCTGCGCGGCCCGGCGCGGATCGCTGCTTCGCCGCGCAAAGCCGCCGATCAGCCGCTTGATGATGAAGCCCGACACCTCGACCAGCGCCGTGGCGATGATGATGACCAGCGCCAGGCGCACCAGCCGCGCGCCAGCGTCTCCCGATAGCCAGGCGCGGGCGTCGACGCCCCAGATCCCGAGGATCGTGATGACGATGGCCGCCAGGGCAGCCAGACGGACGAGACCCCAGGTCAGGCGCGCGGCCTGCTGGGTGCGGGCCACCTCGGCCTCCGCACCGCCCACGTTCACCCGCGCCAGCCAATGGTCGGAGAGCCGGCGCACCAACAAGAGCAAGCCGTAGACCGCGAGGACCACCGCCACCGACAGGCCGGCGTTGATCGCAGCCTCGCGGGGATCGAGATTCAGGATGTGATCCAGCGCCGCGGTCGTGGACGTCACCAGATGCTCGGTGAAGCTCGGCTTTGCCGCGTCGGCGGCGCTCGCCGCCTTGGCCGGCGTCTCCGCGACGAACATCTAGCGCCCCTGCCCCAGCCGGATCGCGGCGGAACGCGCGTGCGCCGGCAGGCCTTCGGCCTCGGCCAACGCGATGGTGGCCGGCGCCAGGCGTGCGAAGGACTCCGCGTCGCACTTCACGAACGAGGTGCGCTTGATGAAGTCGTACAGGGACAGGCCGGAAGAGAATCGCGCGGCGCGGCTGGTCGGCAGCACATGGTTGGAGCCGGCAACATAGTCGCCGATCGCCTCGGGTGCGTGGCGGCCCAGGAAGATGGCCCCGGCGTGGCGCACACGGTCGGCCAGACGCTCCGGATCGTCCAGAGCAAATTCCACGTGCTCCGGCGCGATTTCATTCACCAGAGCCGGAGCTTCCTCCAGCGGCGCGATCACCACGGCGCCGTGGTCGCGCCACGAGGCCGCGGCGTCCTCGCCGGTCGACAGAGTCGAGAGTTGCTCCAGCACGGCCGCTTCGACCTTCGCGGCAAAGTCCTCGTCGTCGGTGATGAGAATGGATTGCGCGGCCGGATCATGCTCGGCCTGCGACAGCAGGTCGGCGGCGATCCATTGCGGATCGTTCGCCGCGTCTGCCACCACCACGATCTCCGACGGACCCGCGAGGGCGTCGATGCCCACAGTGCCGTACACGCGGCGCTTGGCCGCCGTGACGAATGCGTTGCCAGGCCCCACGATCTTGTCGACCGGCTTGATGGGACCCGCGCCATAGGCGAGCGCCGCGACAGCCTGCGCGCCGCCGACGCGCCAGATCTCGGTCACGCCGGCGATCTGCGCCGCGGCCAGGACGGCCGGCTGCAACCGACCCGGCGGGGTGACCATGGCGATGCGATCGACCCCAGCGACGGCTGCCGGCACAGCGTTCATCAGCACGGTGGAGGGATAGGCCGCGCGGCCGCCCGGGACGTAGATCCCCACGGCCTCGATCGGCGTCCAGCGCCAACCCAGTTCGACCCCGGCCTGGTCGGTAAAGCGCTGATCGGCGGGCCGTTGACGCTCATGATAGGCGCGGATGCGGGCGGCGGCGAAGGCGATCGCCTCGCGGACCTCCGCCGAGCACGCCGCGGCGCCCTCAGCGATCTCCTCGCCGGTCACACGCAGCGTCGCCTCGGTCAGCTCGATCTTGTCGAATTCACGCGCATAACGGAGCAGCGCGCCGACGCCCTCGGCGCGCACCGCCGCCAAGACGTCGCGCACAAGGGTGTCCACCTCTTCCGGCGTCTCGCGCCGTTCGGCGACAAAGGCAGAGAAGGCGGCCTGGAAACCTGGGGCGGAGAAGCGAAAGCGGCGCATGGGCCGCTCTTTAGCGGCGCACGGCGGCCAAGGCCACTTCCCTCAGGCCTCGTGAGCCGGCTCCCGCGGCGTGGACCAAGGCTCGGAGACGTCAGCCAGAACCGCGTCCACGCACTCGATCTCGGCGCGAAGATCGCCGCCGCCCGCGAAGCTTAGCGTAAGAACACCACCGGGCGCTTCGCCCGGCTCGAACGCGATTGTCAGCAACTCGACGACCGCATCGCGGCGGTCCCGACGGATCTTACGGGCCTGGAGCGACAGCACGCCGCCGACCTGCAATGCCGAGCGCACGCGCTGGCGCGCGCCGGATTCCCATCGGAAGCGGTTGAACGCGATCGTCAGTCGACGGGCCTTCGCCTCGAACGAGATGTCGCCCACCTTCGCGACGGCATCCTGTAGCGCGGCCGAGATGACCGCCAGGTCTTCCTGGTCTTCAGCCAGAAGTTGAAGGGGTTGGGGCGCGGCCATCGGCCTACTCCACCTCTTCCTCGACCCCGTCACCCTTCAGGCGCCGGATCTGCGCGCCACAGGCGCTGAGCTTCTCTTCGAGGCGCTCGAAGCCCCGATCCAGGTGATAGACGCGGTTCACCACCGTCTCGCCGCGGGCAGCCAACCCGGCGATCACCAGGCTGACCGAGGCCCGCAGGTCGGTGGCCATCACCTGGGCGCCTTCCAGCGCCTCGACGCCTCGTACTCGCGCCTCGCCGCCATGCACCGAGATGTCGGCTCCAAGGCGACCCAGTTCGGGCACATGCATGAAGCGGTTCTCGAAGATGGTCTCGCGGATCACGCTCTCACCCTCCGCGAGCGTCATCAGGGCCATGAACTGCGCCTGCAGATCGGTGGCGAAGCCGGGATACGGGTCCGTCGTGATCTCGACAGCCTTCAGGCGGTCGCCGTTACGCTTGATGGTCAGACCGTCGTTGTGAGGCGTCACTTCGACCCCGGCCTCGATCATCTTGTCGATCAGCGCCTGAATGAAATCGCTGCGGGTCCGGGTCAGCCTCACCTCTCCGCCGGCCATGGCGGCGGCGAGGGCGTAGGTGCCGGTCTCGATTCGATCCGGCAGAACCGCGTGGGTCGCGCCGGTTAGACGGCTAACCCCATGAACCGTAATCGTCGACGTGCCCGCGCCGGAGACCTTGGCGCCCATCTTGTTGAGGCAATCGGCCAGATCGGTGATCTCCGGCTCGCAGGCCGAATTCGTCATCACCGTCTCGCCGTTGGCAAGCACGGCTGCCAGCAGCGTGTGCTCGGTCGCGCCGACGGAAACTAACGGGAATTCCACCTGCCCGCCCTGCAGGCCTCGCGGCGCCTGGGCGTACACATAGCCCTCGTGCAGGTCGATCTTGGCCCCTAGCGCCTCCAGCGCCTTCAGGTGCAGATCCACCGGACGCGCGCCGATAGTGCAACCGCCCGGCAGCGACACCTTGGCCTGCCCATTGCGCGCCAGGAGCGGCCCCAGGACATTGAACGACGCCCGCATCTGGCGAACCAGGTCATAGGGCGCGAAGCCGCTGACGATCTCGCGGGTGGTCAGCAGGGTCTCGGAACCGTCGGGTCCTTCACTTTCAACGACCTCCGTCCCCAGCCGCTGCAGCAGCTTACCGAGGAAACGTGTGTCCGCGAGCCGGGGCATGTTGGTGAGACGCAGGGGCTCTTCTGTCAGCAGACTCGCCGCCATCAGCTTGATGGCCGAGTTCTTGGCGCCGCTGATGGGGATTTCCCCCTTCAGCCGCGCGCCGCCGGTGATGGCGATGCGGTCCAATCGTTATCCTTCGAAGCACGCGTGGGCCGCGTTCCGCCGCGGCGCCTCAGGCCCGTATCTAGCCTGCGCGCCGCGAGCCCGCCAAGCGGTCAATCCGTGCTGTCTTTTTGAGGGTTTGGCGCAGGCGGCGCGGGGCCCGCCGTCTTGCGTCGGCGCAGGTTGGCCCTGAGCGCCTGGGCAAGCTTCGCCTCCCGTGACTTGGCCCCGCCCTTCCGGTCGTTGTCCTGCTCCGCCATATCCCGCAGGTGCGGCTAGGTGTCCGGTCCGTCAAGGGCCACGCTCACCGATTGGGGCTTCACGACGCAGCCCGCGCCCGCTATAGCGCCCGCCTTCGCCGCGATAGCTCAGTGGTAGAGCGCATCCTTGGTAAGGCTGAGGTCCAGGGTTCGAATCCCTGTCGTGGCACCATCAGGAGAGTTCGGACACCGGTCCGGACTCTCCTGACTCTTCTCTGAAAACAGAATCGAACCCCTCGCGTCCGCGATGCGGCCCGTCATGCTTCGATCAACGATAATAATACCCGGATTTTATTGACGCTCCCAAATGGCGACGGCATAGACGCCGCCGGAGCCTGACGATGAGCGAGACGCAGACCTTCACCGCCTTTGACGGCCACGACCGAGTCGCGGGGGGAACGGTCGAGGATGTCGCGGACGCCCTGTGTTCCTACGCCGGCGCCTCTCCAGTCCTGATATTCGACGACGCCACCGGCCGGCAGATCGAGCTCGACCTGAGGCACGGCGCTCCAAATGCCGTCGTCGAGTATCGCGCCCGCACGGCGTCACCCGCGGCCACACCCCCGCGCCAGGGCCGTGGCCGGCCGAAGCTGGGCGTCGTGGCCCGCGAAGTGACGCTCCTGCCTCGTCACTGGGACTGGCTGGCCACTCAGCCTGGAGGCGCTTCCGCGGCGATTCGGCGCTTGGTCGAGGAGGCGCGCCGAAATGGTGAAGGCCCGGACCGCGCGCGTCGAACGCAAGAGGCGGCCTACCGTGTGATGTCCGCCCTGGCCGGCGACCTGCCGAACTTCGAAGAGGCCAGTCGGGCCCTGTTCGCCGGTGACCACGCCCGCCTCGAGGCCCTGGCCTCCGACTGGCCCGGGGATATTCGAACTTTCGTTCTTCGGCTGGCCGCCCCGACCTAGTCGTTAGTCGCCGGCTGCGCCTTGCAGTCGATATTGAAGGTGAAGCTAGCGCCCAGGCCGAAGCCCCCTTGATAGCGCCTGTCACAGCCCTCGACGCTGACTGAACTCTACTAAAAACGCGCGCGAATGTCAAGAACAAAACACGAACGACCTCGCGGCTAATCCTCAAGCAGCGCGTCCAGCGTGATCTCGGCGTTCAGCACGCGAGACACCGGACACGTCTTTTCCGCCACTTCGGCCAGCTCCTTGAACTTCGCTTCGCTCAGCCCCGGCACTTTTGCGCGCAGCGTCAGCGCCGACTTGCTGACCTTGAAGCCCGCGCCGTCCGGATCCAGCGACACCGCCGCCTCGGTCGTGAGCTCCGTCGGCGTGAACCCCTCCCGCTGCAGGGCGAAGGCCAGCGCCATGGTGAAGCAACCCGCGTGGGCCGCGGCCAGCAGTTCCTCGGGGTTCGTCCCCGGACTGTCCTCGAAGCGGGTCTTGAAGCTGTACGGCGTGTCCTTGAGTACCCCCGATTGCGACGTCAGCGTCCCCGCCCCGTCGCGCCCAGTGCCCTGCCAAACCGCGCTCGCCTTACGGATCATCGTGCCGCTCCTTGTGGAAGGTCCCAAAGCGACCCTGCGGCCATGATGGACGCTCCGGCAAGGCGATATGTCGCAGCGCGGCTTAGCCTCGCGGTCATCTTGACCCCTCCTCATGGGCGCGCCTGAACAGGAGCGCTTCCTTGACCGCATTCCATCGCCAGTCCCGCACCGCGGGGGTCCAACCGGCGCCTCGCCGTGCGCCGCGGCTGACGCTGACCGAGCGGCTGGAGGAAGCGGCCCAGCCCGTGCACGACGTCTCCGCCGTCAAGGCCGCGCTCAGCGTGCTGGGCGGCCTCTCCGGCGCCCTGGTCATGCCGTGGACCACCACCCTGCCCTGGGTCGCCGTGGCGCTGCTTATCGAACTCTGGGGATGGCGTGCGTCTCGTCCCGCGCCGGCCGGCCAGACCAGGACGCGCCGTCAGCGCATGAATTTCGCCGCCGCCTACACCGGCCTGAATGTCTGGTGGCTCACCCTGGCCGCCCTCTTCTGGACCGCCGGCTCGGTCGAGGCCCAGGCCGCGGGCGCGGCGGTCTTCATGGTCATCGGCGCCGCGGCGGTTCTGCTGTTCTACAACGTGCCGGCGGTCTTCCTGGTGGCGGGGGCCGCGCCGGCCATCGGCGCATTGGCGGTGCTCACCGTCGCCGACGGCCGCGATCCGGGGCAGATGGCCTTGGTCTGGATCAGCCTGGCCCTGGGCGGATTCTTCTGCATCGGTCGTGCGCTGGACACCCCTTCGACCCAGGAGCAGCAGCGCCGCCTGAACGAGAGCCTCCTGAACTACGAGACCTTGGCGGCCAACGTCTCCGACATCATCGCCCGCACCACCCTGGCCGGCGAGTTCCAGTACGTATCGCCGGCCGCCCTGGCAGTCCTGGGCTATCGCCCCGAGGATCTGGTCGGGACCTCCCGCTGGGACATCTCGCACCCCGACAACGACAAGGCCGCCATGGTTCAGGCCTTCCACCGCATGCGCGCCGATCCCGAGCGGGCCGAGGTGCTGACCGTCCGCGTGCGCCACAAGGACGGCCACTGGCTGTGGATGCAGTCCAGCGCCCGGCTGATCTTCGAGGATGGCGTCGCCGTCGCGACCATCGACGCCAGCCGCGACGTCACCGCCCAGGTCGCCGCCGAGGCCGCGCTGCAGGAGGCAAAGGCCGAGGCCGAGTCCGCCACCCGCGCCAAGGCCGACTTCCTGGCCAATGTCAGCCACGAGATCCGCACGCCCATGAACGGCGTCCTGGGCGCCCTCCAACTGCTGGAGCGGGAGAACATCTCGCCCGAAGGCCGCGAGCTGATGCGCCGGGCCGGCGACAGCGGCCGCATGCTCTCCCAACTGCTCAACGACGTCCTCGATTTCTCCAAGATCGAGGCCGGCCAGCTCGACCTCTCGCCCGAACCGATGGATGTGGGCGAGGCGCTGGAGACCGTCGTCGGTTTGCTGGACAGTCAAGCCCGCGCCAAGGGCGTGGACCTCCGCTGCGAGATCTCGGGCGCCGATCTCTGGATCGAGGCCGATCCGGTGCGCCTGCGCCAGGCCATGTTCAACCTGGTCGGCAACGCCGTGAAATTCACCCCAGCTGGCCATGTCGCCGTCCGCCTCACCGTGGCGGCCTGCGGCGATCGTCGCCAGGTCCGCCTCGAGGTCGAGGACACCGGCATCGGCATCACGACCGAGGCGCAAGGCCACCTCTTCGAGCGCTTCCATCAGGCCGAGGGCGACACCGCCCGCCGCTTCGGCGGCGCGGGCCTGGGCCTCTCGATCAGCCAGGCGCTGGCCCGGATGATGGGCGGGCACATCGGCTTCAGCAGCACCGAGGGCGAAGGCTCGACGTTCTGGTTCACCTTCGAGGCGCCGGCAGCCCAGGCGGCGGATACGGCCACCGTCGAGGACGGTCTGCTCGACGGCGTGAACATCCTGCTGGTCGAGGACAACGCCACCAATCGCCTGGTCGCCAGGACCATGCTGAACCGCCTCGGCGCCGC
Organism: Alphaproteobacteria bacterium; assembly: GCA_018821435.1. Classification (GTDB taxonomy): domain Bacteria; phylum Pseudomonadota; class Alphaproteobacteria; order Caulobacterales; family Caulobacteraceae; genus Phenylobacterium. The sequence continues at coordinate 62,058 of JAHJME010000040.1, read as the reverse complement.
CGTCGAGGAGGCGGAAGACGGCCTCGCCGGCCTCGCCGCCGCTCGCTCGGGCCGTTTCGACCTGATCCTGATGGACATCCAGATGCCCCACATGGGCGGGGTCGAGGCGTCCCGCGCCATTCGCGGCCTGAGGGGCTCGGCCGGTCAGGTCCCGATCATCGCGCTCACCGCCAACGCCATGACCCATCAGCGGGTGGAATACATGGCGGCGGGCATGAACGGCATGGTCGCCAAGCCGATCGCCGCCGGCGCGCTCCTGACCGAGATCGCCCGCCTGCTGGCCGATGCGCCGGAGCAGATCGCCGTCTAGGCGGCCGTCCGCGCCGCCGGCTTGCGTGTGGCCGGCCGGCGCTTGCGCTTCCGGTTCTCCAACTCCTCCGTAACCTTGGCGTGGACCTTCTCATGCACCTTCGCCCGCGCGGTGCAGCGGTCGTGCATCGCCTTCAGCTCCTTCTCCGTCATCGTCTCGATGCCGACGAAGTCGTCCTCCGCCGCCGAGGAGATGATCAGATCGTCCAGCTTGGCGTGCATCGCCTCGGCGTCGCGGTTCTGGGTGTTCTGGATCAGGAACACCATCAGGAAGGTGATGATCGTCGTGCTGGTGTTGATCACCAGCTGCCAGGTTTCCGAGAACCCGAACACCGGCCCACTCACCGCCCACAGGATGACCAGCAGCAGGCAGGCTCCAAACGTCCACGGGCTGCCGGTGACCTTGGCGGTCTTGTTGGCGAAGGCGGCGAAGGCCTTGTCGATGCTCATGCCGCCCAAACGCGCGACGCCGCCGTTTGTGGCGCCGCTTGGCCGCGACGCCGATCCTAGTCCTGCATCAGGTCCACGTAGGGGCCGAAATCGGCCGGGTGCCCGATGTTCACGAAGTGGTCGGACCACAGCCAATACCGCGCCGGGTTGTAGAGCGCCTCGGCGCTGCAATCGTCTGCGAACGCCTCGCTCGCCAGATCTTCGCGCACGAAAAACGCATTGGCTCCGACGATGCTGGTCCCGACCAGCCGATAGCCCTTCGCTGCCGCGACGCCGGTGATCGCCTTCAGGCTGGAGCCCATATAGTCCCGGCCATTCCAGCGCGCCTCGGGATTATAGACCGGCTGCTTCACCAGATTGCCCGGGAACTTGGCGTTGTACTCGATGCAGACCACCTTCGGCCGGATGGCCAGGGCCTCAAGGATATAGATGTCGTTGCCGTCGATATCGATCGACATGAAGTCCAGGTCGTCCTCGACGCCCAGCCCCTTCAGCACATTGTTGATCGTCTCCACCGATATCCAGCTGAACCCAACCTGCAGACGCCGCCCCAGGATCGAGCCGAACTTCTGTTCGATCGCCGGCCGCTGCGCCTGGTTCCCCTCGATCCAGGTTCCGCGCCAACCCTTGTGGATCAGATAGAGCGAGTTGCACTCCAGCCCGTTCTCGACGCCGATCTCCACGAAGCGGCCGGTGGTCACCCCCAGCCGGCGGAAGATCTCCTCGATGATCCCGTCCTCGTCGCTCTGGCTGTAGACCTTGAAACCATGGGGTTCGAGCCGCTTGGGGTCGCCGCGCAGGGGCGCCAGAATCCGCTCGATCTCCGCGCGGGCCTGATAGCCGTTCGACCGCTGCACTTGCCTGCGGAGCTGTACGAAATCGATTGGATCGGGCATCGAACCTGAGCATCAGAGGGTGGGTCTCCGCCATACTGCGGCGACGACGCCAACTCCAGTCGCCTCAGTCCTCTTCGGCGGCGTCTAGGTCCGCCACCAGCCGGCGCAGCCGCGCCAGGTCCTCCGGCGCCAGCGTCCGTTCCTTGGCGAAATGCGCGACCAGCGGCGCGAGCTGGCCTCCGAACAGCCGGTCCAGCAGACCCTGGCTCTCTGAGGTCACCCAGGCTTGCCGGCTGATCAGCGGCGCATAGACCACGATCGCGCCGCGCCGCTCGGATTTCAGCGCGCCTTTTCGGATCAGCCGGTGGATCAACGTTCGGACGGTGGCCTCGCCCCAGGCGTTGGCTACGCCGGGGCCGGCCAGGATCTGCTCGACCCCGGCCCCGCCTTCGCCGGCGTCCGCCCCGGCCCAGACCGCCGCCATCACCTGGCTCTCGGCCTCGGAGATCTTCAGCTCGCTCACGATCGCCTCAGGCCGCCGCGCGGCGGATCCGGCCTTCCAGGTGACGTTCGCACACCACCGCGATCGTCGTCGCCAGCAGGCCCAGCATGATCGCCAGCGCCGCTTCGGCAAGCCCGGGCGCGACCACGGTCAGCGTCGGCGCGGGCCGCACATTTGAGATGGCCAGAAAGCTCGAGAACATCACATAGGCGGCCGCCAGGCAGCCCAACGGCACGCCCGCCGAACGCACGATCCGCAGGCGACCCAACGCGCCAGCCAGGCCCTTCGCGTCGGCCTTCCCGACCTTGCCCAGGCTCAGCAGCCAGACCACCACCGAGGCGACGATGCCGATCGCCAGCAATACCAGGATCAACTTGATCTCCGGCGATGCGTTCAGGAACACACCACCTACCGTCAGCCGGTCGGCCACCGGTACGACCGTGTAGACCGGCGTCTCGACCGGCCCGGTCACATACTTGGCTTCCATGGCGACGGCGGCGCCCGCGGTCATTGCCGCCGCGCAACCCAGCCCAACAGATCTTCCCAATGTCCGCATCGCGGCCTCCACCCATTATTACAAACGTAGAAATGTCAGACTACATCTGTAACAACAGCTGTCAACCGGCCGCGATGGGACGAAAGGGTCCTTAGGCGCGTCGGCCGCGAACCAGGCCGACGATGAACAGCAGCAGGATCGCGCCCGCCGTGGCCACCAACAGGCTCGGGATGATGCCCGACCCGGTGCCGATCCCCAGCGAGGTGGCGATGAAGCTACCCAGGAAGGCGCCGACGATACCGACGATAAGATTGGTGATCAGGCCATCGCGGCGGCCCAGCACCTGTTCCGCGATCCAGCCGGCCAGGATGCCGATCAGGATAGCGCCAATAATCCCCACACCGCTCATGTCACAGTCCTCCACTCCGATGGACAGGCAAATGCGGAGCGGGGCCGTAGGTTGCAGTGATCAGTCGAGACGTGGCCCCGACATCATCAGGCGCAGGTACAACAGGCCGCCGATCAGTGCGGCCATGCTCTCGACGGGACGGGCTTCGATCAGTGCGACGAGCTGGCGCAAGGTTTCGGGCATCGCGGCCTCCTGCGGCCAACGCGTCCCCCGACGATTTCTCTTTTAGATCAACGCACTTAACGGCTCTTAAGCAAGCAGGATTAACTCACCCCATCCACGACCGCGTCCCACCCATGACCGCACGCGACGCCGGGGCCCGCGCCGCCTCCCCGCCCCGCCGGTTCAGGGCGAACTCCCCGAACGCATCGGCGCCGTGGCTGGCCTGGTCGTGAAGCGGCCCGCCATAACTGTGGGTCGCCCGGTTCCAGCGCTTGCGATAGCCCCGCAACCGCTCAAGCCCGCCGGCGCAGCGCTCGGCGTCGAACCAGCACATCGGGATCATCAGCCGCGCGGCGTTGACCCGCTCCTCCGGGTCGGTCGCCGCACCCACGCTGATCCGGCCCAGCCCCATCGACTCCAGCGTCTCGTACCGCGACCGGCCGCTGGTCAGCTCCCGCACCATCACGTCGTGCGGCAGATGATGGGTTCCCCACAGGTACGGCCGCTCGCCGATGGCCCGACGCACCACGGCCGCCAGCCCCTCGCCGTTTGTCTCGAAGTAATCGATCACCCGGACCTCGCGCCCGGTCTGCTGGAAGAACCAGACCGCCGTATAGTCGTCGATCCCCAGGTCCCAGGCGGTGTCGACCCTCAGCGATGGATCGACCGGCACGCGTCCCACTCGCCCCGCCCGCTCGGCCTCGGCCAACAGGCTGGCGTAGTAGGTCCCTGGCGCCGCAGCGTCGAAGTCGACCATGTATTCGGAGGCGAACCGCGCCTCCCCTTCCTCCTCCGAACCCAGCTCGGCGATCAGCTCCCGCCGTTCCCGGGCCAGCTGCTCGGGCGTGAACACCTCGGTCTCGGTGGCCGGCGACTTCAGGCAGAACCACTCGGGATCGTTCCGCCGGCTCTCGAATGCCCGCGCCGCGTGGTTCCGCCCACGCGGCGTCCACAGAAACAGCGCCCAGCCGTCGTTCTCCAGCAGGATCGGCCGGATGTGCGCCCAGGCCTCCGGCCTCGCCAGCGACCACTCCGACAGCACCACGCCGGCCGTCGAGGCGCCCATCAGGCTGTTGTAGTTGTCCGAGCCCAGCACCTGCCAGGTCGAGCCGTTGCCCAGCACCACCTGCATCTCGCTCTCGTGGAAGGTCGGGCTCATCAGCGCCGGGAACGCCTCCTCGATGCGCCGCTTGCCGGTATGGGGATTCACCGCATCCCAGATCGCCTTCCGTCCCTGCGCGGTCTCCGGCAGCAGGTGCCAATAGCTCCCCGGCCGGTTCCAGGCCGCCCACGCCGCCCAGTGCAACGCCACCTCGTCCTTGCCCCACCGACGGTGCGCCACGACGTCGGCGCGCTTTCGGCCGGCAAGCAGTTCCTCCCACAGGTCCAGTTGATAGAGCCTGGGCCGCCAGACCTCCGGCAGCGAATGCTTGATCTGGGCGATCCCCTCGGCCGCCGCCGCGACCACCTCCGGCGCCTCGCTCTTGCCCTTGCGCCGGCTCACGCCTCGTCCTCCGGCAGGATCTCGCGGACGAACGCCTTGCCGTCCGGCCCGATCGCCTTCTCGAAGTGGCGGACGCGGAAGATCACCTCCACCTGCTGCGGCTTCGGGGCCTCCTTCGCGCTGCCACCCTTGCCGCCCCAGGTCCGGGGCGCCTTCAACGCGGCATGCTTCATCAGGGTCTGCACGAACAGTCGGTCCTGCTGGACCGTGTCCTTGGTCGACGCCGCCGCGACCTCCAGGGCGCGGCCCGCCAGGTAGTCGGCGCCCGCCTCTCGCGCCTGGGCCACGGCCTCGGCGAACTCCGGATGGCGCCTCTGCCAGACGTAGAACGACGAGCAGCACGGCATGCCCTCGGTGTTCGCCATCTGGAACAGGCTTTCCCCGCGCGCCAACCGTTCGCAGATCTTCAGCGCGACGGTCTGGCCGTATCGGATATGCGACACTTGCCCATCCTTGTCGGGCGTCTTCGGACGCGGGCCCTTTTGCGGACGCCGCGCGGCGTTTGGCTTGTCTGCCATTGCTAAACTCCTTGGATGATCGGGGATTTCGGCCGCTCGCGCCGCCATGAGGCGGTCGCGATTCAACGGCGCGTTCAGCGCTCCGCCTCGCAGCGAGCGCGGCGGGACAATTTTCGGGTCGGGTTCGATACGTCGCGACGAAGACCCGCGACTCCTGCCGGCGACGAGGGGACCGCCTTCCAACGTACGCCGGGATATGATCTGCCTGACGCTCAAGGTGTGGGCGATGAACTCCTGCTGAGAGGAGCACGGCGCACGCGGAGCAACCTGCCCTGATGGCGAGCGTCAGCCACCGTCCCGCGTCGGCCCGACGTGACTTTCCGTTCTACGATGGACGCCCGATCGCCCTGGCCTCTTGGCGCTGGCTTCTCGTCCTCACCCTGGTCGCCATCGGCTTTACCGCCTTGCTGGGCGTGCCGTTGCTCTGGCCCGGACCGTGGGGACGATGGGTGAGCATCGCGCTCTTCGTCGGCCTGCCGTTAGTCGGACTGCGGCTCGCGGCCGGGCGCCACTGGACAGCGGTCTTTCCTACGCCGACGTGGCGGGACATCGGGATCGGCCTGGCCTTCGTCCCCGTCACGATGGTCGTCGCTGCGATCATTGCCGTCGCGGTGATGCAGGTCAGCCCCACCGCGGCCAATCCCTCGGCCGCCGTGCTTGCCAAGCTTCAAGGCGCCGACCTCGCCCTGTTCGTCGCCAGCACCCTGCCCCAGCTCCTGGGCGAGGAGCTGGTTACGATCCTGCCGTTCCTGGCCTTGCTGACGGCCTTCCACCGGGGCTTGGCGCTCCCGCGTCTGGCCTCGATCCTGCTCGCGTGGGTGATCTCGGCGGCCCTCTTCGGGGCGCTGCACTTGCCGACCTACCAGTGGAACGCCGCCCAGGCCCTGCTGGTCATCGGCGCGTCGCGACTGGCGCTTTCCCTGCCCTATCTGATCACCAAGAACATCTGGGCCTCGACCGTCACCCACGTCACGCACGACTGGTCGATGTTCGCGGTCATCCTGGCCGCGCATATGTTGCGCTGAGCCTCATTGGGATAGCGGCGCTTAAGGTCGCGTGCTCATAAATCCCGGCCTGGGTCCGGTCTTACGGTAGATGGCGATGGCCGCGTTCGACCGAGGCTGTGTAAAAACTCTTTTGGGCCTCGAAAATCGTCCAGTGAGTTGACCAAAATTGCCGTTTTCGAGCTTTGGCGCGCACGGGGACAGGACCGGATACGAACAATTCTCTTCGCCTCAAGGTCTTCAGGCGCGTTTTTACACAGCCTCGACCCGTTGCTGACCTTCGGAAGGTGTCTTTTGCTACGTCGCGCAGCACAGGCGATTTAGTGCCCCGCTGCCCCAGCCGGTAGATGGCTCTTGTCGTGCTTGCCCACCCGGTCGACCAAGGTCCGGCCCGCTTGGTTCATGCCGATCAATTCGACCTCGGCACCTTGGCGGCGATAGCGGAACACCACCTTGTCGACGGCGGCGACGCCGGTCAGGTCCCAGAGGTGTGCGTCGGTCAGGTCGATCTCGACCCGCCTGAGATGCCCGTGGTGTTCGAAGCTGGCTGCGAATAGGTCGGCAGAAGCGAAGAACAGTTGGCCGCTGACGCGGTAGCGCAACAAACCCTCCTCCGGCGTTTCGATGTCCTCCACTGCGATGGTCTTGCCCACTTTCCGCATGAAGAAGACCGCTGACAGCAGGACGCCCAGCACCACGCCCTTCGACAGGTCGTGGGTGGCGACCACCGTTACCGTGGTGGCGATCATCACGATCGAGGATTGCAGGGGGGTCGAGCGCAGGCGCAGCACCGACACCCAGTCGAACGTGCCCACCGACACCATGATCATCACCGCCACTAGGGCTGCCATGGGGATGCGGGCGACCCAATCCTGCAGCACCAGGATCAGGAACAGCAGGAAGAGCCCGGCCCAGAGCGTCGAGAGCCGGCCACGCGCGCCGGAGGTCACGTTGATGATCGACTGTCCAATCATGGCGCAGCCCGCCATGCCGCCGAACAGCGCTGAGGCGATGTTGGCGATGCCCTGGCCGCGGGTCTCCCGGTCCTTGTCGGACGGGGTATCGGTGATGTCGTCGAGCAGGTTCGCGGTCAGCAGCGATTCCAGGAGCCCGACGAAGGCCAGGGTGGTTGAGATCGGCGCGATGATGGTGAAGGTCTCCCAGGTCAGCGGGACCGAAGGCAAATGGAACATCGGGAGGGCAGACGGCATCTGGCCCATGTCGCCCACGGTGCGCACGTCAAGGCCGGTGAAGATGACCAGGGCGCTGATTAGGACGATCGCCACCAGGGGTGACGGGACCGCCTTCGTGATGCGCGGGAAGCCGTAGATGATCACCAGGGCCCCGGCCACCAGCGCGAAGGTCTGCCAGTTAGCGCCGATCAGCTCGGGCATCTGGGCCAGGAAGATCAGGATCGCCAGCGAATTGACGAAGCCGGTCATGACGCTGCGCGACACGAACTTGATGTAGCGGCCGAGCTTCAGCAGACCGATGACGATCTGGAACACTCCGCAGAGGATCGAGGCGGCGAACAGGTACTCGAGCCCGTGATCCTTCACGAGCGTCACCATCAGTAGCGCCATGGCGCCGGTGGCGGCGGAGATCATCGCTGGCCGGCCCCCGACGAATGCTATGGTCACGGCGATGACGAAGGATGCGTACAGCCCCACGGCCGGATCGACACCCGCGATGATCGAGAAGGCGATGGCCTCAGGGATCAGGGCGAGCGCCACCACGGTGCCGGCCAGAAGGTCGCGGCGTGGGTTTGCGAGCCATTGTTGGCGCGCTGATGCAAATATGGACAATTGAAACTCAATTCGGTTCGCCGGGCGCTTCTCACGCCGCGTCAGCGAAAGTTCCCCGGCGGATCGGCGGCCAGGATAGCCACCCGCAGCAAAGGCGGGTCCAAGGTGGCGTGCGGCCTATCCCACCGTGACGCAGCACGCAAGGGTGTCCGCTTTCCGGTAGCTCTCGAACTACCACAACCCATCTGTGGACGCCCCCTTCAGCGCAAGTTCGGATTTGGGGAGTGTCGGACGCGTGATCGGATGCTGCCATCTGTCCGGCCTGTGATGCGCCGCCGCGGCGGTGCTGGCCTGTATGGAAGTTCGCGGACCGGGGCCACATCACCCATTGCGTGCTTGGTTGGCACGGTGGAAAGCCCTGGCTCTCCCGATCCCGTCTCACCGACTGTGCGCCATACTCTCCTTCGCCCGATCCTACGCTTCGACGCCTCTGGAGCTGACGGCGGTCAGGCCGCCAGCGCCGGAGTTCGGTAGACGCCGCCTCTGACCAGCAACGCCCAGACGACGCGCGCCATCTTGTTGGCCAGCGCGACGGCGACGAGCATGCGTGGCTTGCGGGCCAGCATCTGCGCAAGCCAGGAGCCCGCCGGCGCCCCCCGGATGAGCGCCTGTTTGATGACCGCGCTCGCGCCGATCACCAGCAGCCGTCGCAGAGTTCGCTCGCCCATCTTCGAGACCTGGCCGAGCTTCTGTTTGCCGCCGCTGGATCGCTGGACCGGCGTGAGCCCCAGCCAGGCGGAGAAGTCTCGGCCGCAGCGGAAGGCCTCGGCCGGCGGGGCGAGCGCGACCAGAGCGGTCGCGGTGATCGGGCCGACGCCTGGGATCGTCGTCAGCCGGCGCGCGGTGGCATCCTCCTTGGCGCGCCGCGCGATCTCCCGGTCCAGGCCGGCGATTTGTTCCTCCAGCTTCGGAAGAAGGTCGACGAGGGCCTGCAAGCTCACCCGCGCCACTGCCGGCAGCTCGCTCTCGTCGCTTTCGATCTCGGCGATCAGGCGCTCGACATAGCAGACGCCCTTCGGCGCGACATGGCCGTACTCCGCTAGGTGGCCGCGGATCGCATTGAATATCTGGGTCCGCTGGCGCACGAGGAGATCGCGGGCGCGGAACACCACGCCGCTGGCCTGCTGCTCGGCGCTCTTCACCGCGACGAAGCGCATCGTCGGCCGCTGGGCTGCTTCACAGATCGCCTCAGCATCGGTCTCGTCGTTCTTCTGCCGCTTCACGAACGGCTTCACATACGCTGGCGGGATCAGCCGCACGGTGTGGCCGAGCCGGGCCAGCTCGCGGCCCCAGTGATGCGAGCCCGCACAGGCCTCAATCGCCACCAAGCACGGCGGCTGGCTGGCGAAGAACGCCAGAAGGCGCCCCCGGCTCAACTTCTTGCGCAACACGACAGAGCCAGACGCGTCGGCTCCATGCGCCTGAAAAACCGACTTCGCGATGTCCAGGCCAATAGTGGTAATCTCGCCCACGGGCGCCTCCTTCGAGTGAAGCTTCAACACCTCACTCTGGCACGCAGATGCCGTCGGGGGGCGTCCACCCCATCACCCATCGCTGACGTCGGCGAGGTCCGCTGACAGGCAGAGTGGCGAGTATCCGCTCTGAGGACGGTTGCCGGTGTCGTGTTTGACCCGTTGCGGACGTTCACCGGTTCATTGATCTTCGCGTTACACGTCTCAATCTCGCAGACCTCGACCTTGAAGCATCTTCTCCCCGAAGCAGAGTTAGCTGCGGTTTTTCAAGGCCTCTCGGAAGCCTTTCACGGGCTGCGGCGGCACGACCTTTGGGATTCGGCCGGGCGCCCGATCTGCGCTGATCCCAAGGAGGAGCGTCTGATCACCCTGCGGGGAGCCGATCTTGACCAGTTGGCCTTTGGCGACCTGGACTACCTGATGTCCTGTGCAGGGTTGACGATTGGAAGCCGGGAGACCGTTCGGTTCCTGACGCCACGCTACTTGCGGGCTTTGCTCAGTTTCCCTGGGTTCGGCTGGTACACGAACGGGCGGATGTTGCGCGATCGCATGGAGCGCTTTGGCTTCGATGAATGGCCGCGCGATCAACGGCTCGCGACGGCCAACGGCTTGGCCTTGATGGGAAGAGCCATGTTCCTCATGGCGGATGAGTACAACCTTCATGGCGAGGCCGACGGCGCCGAACTTATCGCCTGGGCGGACGCGAAGCGCTCGGCCGCCATTGGGGAGGCAGAGGCGCGGGCGCACAAGGCGGGCGTGCGAAAAGCCCCTCGCATCAGGAAGCCATCCGGCGGCAATCGCAGCTAAGGCCCGCAACCACCCTTCTCTGACACTGGGCCGGCCCGCTTGTCGGGTCCTCGCGGGTCAAGCCCGGCGATCCCTCCGATCCGTCGATTTTATGAGCACAGGCCTTAGATCATCTGGGCGCGCGCAGCGCGGCGCGCCACGACACCATGCGTATTGGTCGCCAGCTTCTGCCATTGCATCGCCATCCGCGTAAAGTGATCCCGCATCAGCGGGTCAGTAGCGGTTTCGGCCCTAAGGCTCGCTTCATTCGCATATATCAGGTAATTCGGGACGCTGATCATACATGTACTAACGCCTAGCCGCGCAATTCGTACGTGTGACCGGTGATTTTATTTATCTCTACGTGCATTTACTATACTCGCACCGGAGCCATCTCATGGCGCAGCCCAGCAACCCCGGTCGCCTGGGTCGCCTGGGTCGCCGACACGTCTGAGAGTATGAGCCCACGGCAGAACCTGGAATTGGCTGCACCTACATTGCCGCCGCATCCGCCCCGCCGCTCAAGCCCCCGACGCACCACTCAACACTCGCTGAACTGTCTCAAATTTGCGCGCAAAAGTCAAGAACAAAAGACGAACATATTTTGAGTCACAGGCCACCCGCCCGCGCGGCCTACCCGCCCGGCCCACCGGCCAGGATATCCAGCGCCACCTTCAGTACCGCCTCCAGCCGGGCGGCCTCACGTTCGCCCGTCGCCGCCTCGCGCGGCGTCTTCTCCTCGCCGCAGATCAGGTCGCAGGCGGCCACTAGGTCGGTCTGCCGAAGCAGCCGCCGCCTGAGCTCACCCAGCTTGCGGCGCGCCAGCTCCGTCCCCGCCCCGTGCGCTATCACCGCCTCGATCGACGGCGTGACGAACGGGCCGCGCACGCGGTCGTCCAGGGTCGACGGGATCGGCTTCTCCAGTTTCGCCCGCCGATAGGCCCATCCATAGCGCTCGCCCGCCGCCTTGCCGGCCGCATCGATCCGCCCCTTGGACGACAGCCACTCCAGCCCGCTCTGTCGCCGATAAGGCTGGGCGCAGGCGCGATGCCGCTTCGGCGTCGGCTCCGCGATCGCCTGTCCCCGGGCGCGCGACAGCGCCACCGTCTCGGCGACGCCGTCGGTCACCGCCGTCGCCTCGGCTCGCGCCTTCGCCTGCCGTTCCAGGCGCAGCAGCCGGTCGCGCGCCGCGCGGGCGGGATCCTTACTCTGGTTCGACCTCATACGTGCTGACCCCGCGCCACCACAGCGTCGGCCAGCCGATAGACCGCCTCGGACGCCTCGGCTTCCCCCTCGATCACCACCAGCCCGGCGGCCGTGTGGGCCAGCAGTTCGCGCAGAAACCGGCCCCGCTCGCCTGGCCCCCGGCGACTCAGCGCGCCCGCGACCAGGGTCGCGGCGTCCTGCGCCCGGCTCATCGCCTCAGCACCGGATAGCCGCCCGCCGCCAGGATCGCGGCCACGTGGGCCTCATGCCGCGCGAACCTCGGCCGCATCCGGTCCAGCATCTTGCCCGGCCGGGCGACGTTGAAGATCCGCTCCTGCATGTGCGCCTCGCCCGGCGTGATCGCCAGTTCGGCCCGCGCACGGTCCTGGGACGCCCCGCCGTAGCGCAGCGCGGCATAGGTCGATGTGATGTGAGATGACGTTTCCATAAGTGTGACTGTATGAAAGATACATCGTGTTGCGCAACCTTGTTCTGCAGGTTATCTACAGGCCCATGGATGGTCGCGAACAACGGCTCAGGCAGGCTCGTATCGACAGAGGCTACGACACCGCTGCGTCAGCAGCGGACGCACACGGCTGGAGCCGCAACACCTACGCCTCGAATGAAAACGGCAACGCCCCCTTCTCCTATCGGCGGGCCAAGGAATACGCCGCCGCCTTCGGGGTCAGCCCGGAATGGCTCTACGACGCCGCCGGCGCCATGCAGCCGGTGGGCGAGCCGGGCTGGGTGCCGATCCTGGGCCACGTCGGCGCCAATCCCGACGGGACGGTGCTCTTCGCCCTTGGGCAAGACCCGTCGGAACTGGCCCCGATCCCCCCCGGCGGCGCGGACAAGGCTCGCGCGCTACGGGTGGTCGGCCACTCCATGCGCGGTCTCGCCGACGATGGCGCCCTGATCTATTTCGAGGACCAGCGCACCGCGCCCACCCCCGACATGCTGGGCCAGGTGGTGATCGTCGAGGTCGACACCGACGAGGTGCTGGTCAAGCGCCTGCTGCGCGGCTCCCGCCACGGCGTCTACGATCTGGAGAGCATCGCCGGGCCGATGCGCCACGACGCCCGCCTGCGCTGGGCCGCCCACATCACCGCCATCATCCCGCCCTTCCAGGCTCGCCGCATCATCCGTGGCGCGGCGTAGGAAACATCCACAGACCCGCCACCGCATGGACCGTAGGTTTTATGTGTAATGAGTATGCTCAGGAGCGCTCGCTTGACGAGCTTCTCAAGGAGTTCGGCCAGCTGGAGCTGCCGCTCACCTGGGACGGCGGCGCGCCTAACATGGAGCCGCGCCCGTCCATCCGGCCGACCGATCCCAGCTTCATTATCACTGGGCGCGATGGCGGCGCTCACCTCAGCCAGATGCGCTGGGGCTTTCCGGGCCCGCGCGGCCCGATCATCAACTTCCGCTCGGACGGCCGCGGCTTCCCGCGGGGGCGTTGCCTGATCCCGATCGACGCCTTCTTCGAATTCACGGGTCCCAAGGCGCCCAAGTCGAAATGGCGGTTCACGCCGGCCGACGCACCGTTCCTGGGTATCGCCGGACTGATCCGCGACGACCGGTTCTCGCTGCTGACGTGCCCGCCCGGCCCGGACATCGCGCCCTACCACGACCGGCAGGTCGTCATCCTGCCCCGCGAGCACTGGGCCGCCTGGCTTGACACCAGCCGTCCACAGCCGCCGATCGCCCCGGCTCCCGCCGGGACGCTCAGCGTCGTGCAGATTCGCTAGGGAAGGTCTTCCGCGAGGATGGACATGTTGAAGACGTACGAGCCGTCCCCGTCTTCGTCCTCGAACACCACGCCGATGAATTCCTCGCCGACATAGACCTCGGCGGAGTCCTTCTGCTTGGGCCGCGGAACGAGCGTGATGCGCGCGTTCGCGAAGGTCCCCCGCAGATGGCCTTCGAGTTTGCGGATAGCTCTTTCGTCCACGCCAAAACGCTCCGTGCAATTCGTTGGCGCGGAAACTAGCCGGTCCGGCGCCCAGACGAAACCTTAGATGACGTAGTCGTACACAGCGTCCGCGAGCGTGTGGTCCATGCTCTTGGCCGGCTCCTCGCAGGTCGGGCAGTTCACCAGCCGCGCCGGGACCCCGGCGGCCGTGCAGCCCGACGGCACCGGCTTCAGGACCACCGAGCCCGACGCGATCTTGGCGTAGTCGCCGATGGTGATGTTGCCCAGCACCTTGGCGCCCGCACCCAGCAGCACGCCCTTGCCGATCTTCGGGTGGCGGTCGCCGCGCTCGGCGCCCGTGCCGCCAAGGGTCACGCCCTGCAGCATCGAGACGTCGTCGCCGATCACCGCCGTCTCGCCGATGACGATACCCGTGCCGTGGTCGACGAACACGCCGCGCCCGATCTTGGTCGCCGGGTTGATGTCCACCTGGAACAGTTCGCTGGAGCGGCTCTGCAGGTAGAACGCCAGCGTTTCGCGGCCCTCTCCGTAGAGCCAATGGGCCACCCGGTGCGTTTGCAGCGCCAGGAAGCCTTTGAAGAACAGGAACGGCTGCACGTAGCCTTTGCAGGCCGGATCGCGCTCGAACACCGCCTTCAGGTCGGCCTCGGCCATCTCGACGATCGACGGATTGGCCTCATAGGCCTCCTCCACCGTATCGCGCAGGCTCATCGCCCGCAGTTCCTGGTCGCCCAGTTTGCGCGCCAGCTGGTAGCTCAGCGCATCGCCGAGGGAATTGTGGTTCAGGATCACCGCGGCCAACAGGCTGGCCAGCGCGGATTCCGACTTGGCGGCGGCATAGGCCTCGTTGCGCAACGCGGCCCACACGGGCGGCGGCGTGGCGGGGTTCACCACCTCCAGGCGCTGGCTCATCAGTTCCTCCCGACCCATCAGGCTTCTCCCTAGCCTAGCATGGCGGCCGCCAGAGCGGACCCCAAATGCCCTTCACGAGCCATATGGTAAGCCTTCAGCAGCATCGCCACTGTCAGCATATCTTTGATCTCGCCGGCCATCGCAGCGTCCAGCGCTTCGCGGAACGGGACCCGCACGGTCTCCAGCGCCTCGGTGTCGTCCATCTCCTGGCCGGCCCGCGCCCGCGAGAGGCCCAGCGCCAGATAGCCGAACATCTGCTCGTCGGTGACCGAGTTCGAGAGCTGGGTCCGCATCACCTCGTGCCACTCGGCCGCCTGCAGACCGGTCTCCTCGGCCAGCTCGCGTTTGGCGCTCTCCAGGGGATCGTGGTCCAGCGGCCCGCCGCCCTCCGGGATCTCCCAGCTATAGTCCCCGGCCGGGAAGCGGTTCTGGCCGACCAGCACCAGCGTGCCGTCGTCGTAGAGCGGCAGGATCGCCACGGCGTAGTTCCGGAAGCTCACCAGCCCATAGGTCGCCGGCTTGCCGGTCGGCGCCGTCGCCGCGAACTCCGTGACCTCGATCCAGGGGTTCGCGTAAACTGCCCTCGCCGGCCCCCGCACCCAGGGCTCGCCGTGCGCCCGCAGCCAAGCCGGCTTTTCCGCCATTTGTCCCGTCCCTCGCTTGCGGATCGCTTTCGGCCCCCCATAAAGGATTTGCCGCCTTGGCGCTGCTAACCGCTGGACCCAAATCCTTGCCCTCAGATCTTCCGCCGACGCCCGACTTCGGCGCGGCCCTGCCCTTTTCCGCCACACCCGAGGTGCTGCGCTTCCTGGCGCTGCGCCGCTCCACCTCGGCCGTGACCCTCGCCGAACCCGCCCCCAGCGCCGATCAGCTGGCAGATCTGCTGCGTATCGCCGCCCGCGCGCCGGACCATGGGAAGCTGGCCCCCTGGCGCTTCGTGGTGCTGGAAGGCGATGGCAAGGCGGCCTTCACCGCGCGGCTGGACGCCGTGGCCGAGGCTCAGGGCGATGCGAAGCGGCTCGCCAAGTTGGCCAAGCTGAAGATCCCGCCCCTGGCCCTGGTGGTGATCTCCTCGCCCAAACCCAGCGAGATCCCGGAATGGGAGCAGGTGCTGTCCGCCGGCGCCGTCTGCACGAACCTGGTCTATGCGGCCCTGGCCATGGGCTTTGGCGCCAACTGGATCACCGACTGGTACAGCTATGACGCGGACGCGACGGCCGTTCTGGGCCTGAAGGACGGCGAACGCGTCGCGGGTTTCGTGATGCTGGGCACCGCGCGCGAGCCGCCCCTGGAACGGGAACGCCCGGTGCTCGATCCCCTGATCACCCGCTGGGTTCCGTAGGCCCCGACGCCGGGGAGCCCGACGCCAGGAACACAACGGCCGGACGACGCGCGACGCCGCCCGGCCTGAGGTGACACGCCCGAGGAGAGAAAGGGCAAGGCTAGGTATAGGCCCGTCGCCGACTTTTGGGAAGCCCCAAGGGGCCTCGGTTTGAGTCTGCCGGCCCTCTCCCGTCATGGCGGATCAGGAGCCGGGCCGCCGCGCCAGATGCTGTACGGCGCTCCCCCTTGCAACAGCAGCCAACCACAGTCTCGTTTGCTTGGCGCTCAACAGTATTCCGAAGCTGCCGGACTCGCGCCGTGCTCAACCCCGAACGTCGACATGTTCAGCCGCGCCCGCGATAGGGCGCGACGCCTTGATCGGGCAACCACAGTCCTTCCGGCGCGACGCCGGTTTGCCAGAAGACGTCGATCGGAATTCCGCCCCGCGGATACCAGTACCCGCCGATCCTGAGCCACTGCGGCGAAAGCTCGCTGACCAGCCGTTTGCCGATCGCGACGGTGCAATCCTCGTGGAACGCGCCGTGATTGCGGAACGACCCGAGGTACAGCTTCAGCGACTTGGATTCCACCAGCCAGTCGCCCGGCACATAGTCGATCACCAAGTGGGCGAAATCGGGCTGGCCGGTCACCGGGCACAGCGACGTGAACTCCGGCGCGGCGAAGCGCACCAGATAGGTCGTGCCGGGATGCGGGTTCGGGACGCGCTCCAGGACCGCCGCCTCGGGGCTGTCGAAGCCCCGCGTCTCGCGGCCCAGCTGTGTGAGATGGGTCTCTTCCATGGCGGCGGCTTTACCGGCTACTAGCACCCCAAACAACATCGGGAGACGCGTCATGGCTCAAGGCGATTATCAGGACTTCGTGGTGGTGGTCACCGGAGCCTCCACCGGCTTGGGTCGCGCGGTGGCCGTCGCGGTCGCCACGCAGGGCGCCAAAGTCGTGGTGATCAACTACGCCCGCAACCGCGACGACGCCGAGGAAACCGCCCGCCAGTGCCAGGCGCAAGGCGCCGAGACCGTCTTGGTCCAGGGCGACGTGGCCAAGGACGAGGATTGCCGGAAGATCGCCGCCGCCGCCGAGCCCTACGGCCGCGTCGACGCCCTGTTCAACAACGCCGGCGTCACCAAGTTCGCCGGCCACGGCGACCTGGACGCGGTCTCCGCCCAGGACTTCCTCGACCTCTATTCGGTGAATGTCGTCGGCGCCTACCAGATGGTTCGCGCCTGCAGGACGCTGCTGGAATCGGCTCCCCGTCCCGGCGCCGTGGTCATGACCGCCTCGATCGCCGGCGTCACCGGCATCGGCTCGTCGATCCCCTACGCGGCGTCCAAGGGCGCGCTCACCACCATGACCCTGTCGCTCGCGCGGGCGCTGGCCCCGAAGATCCGGGTCAACGCCATCTGCCCGGGCTTCATCGATACGCCGTGGTTCGGGAAGGGTCTGGGAGAGGCCGCGGCCGATCGCATTCGCGCCAACGCCGCCGCCGGCACGCCCCTGAAGGCGGCCTCCACGCCCGACGACATCGCCGCCTCGGCGGTCTTCCTGGCTTCGCCCGCGTCCCGCCACGTGACCGGCGAGACGTTGCTGGTGGACGCCGGCTCTCACCTGGGATTCGCGCCGCTGGTCGCGCGCTAGGCTCCCGCGCCCCTTTCCTGCCCGTTTTTACGGCGCCCTTATATCGAGGCGCCCAATTACGCATCACCCTCCCTATGGCTTGGCTGTCGTCGTCCCGTCACGTTGATCTGTAGGCGTCGCCGACGACGATAAACCCGCCCGTCGGCTTCGGCCGGACGGACGTGAGAGGGGATACTCAATGAGAACGCTTAAACTTGCGCTGGCGGCCGCTGTCGGGTCGCTTGCGCTGGCTGGCGCCGCCCAGGCGCAGGACGGAGGCCCAACCTTCGCCTTCAATATCGGCGCTAACACCGACTACGTCTTCCGCGGCTTCAGCCAGACCGGTGAAGATCCGTCCGTCTTCGGCGGCGTCGACGCCTCTATGGGCATCGGCTACGCGGGGGCCTGGGTCTCGAACGTCGACTTCGGCAACGGCACCGACGCCGAGTTCGACCTGTACGCCGGCATCAAGCCGACGGCCGGCCCGGTCAGCTTCGACATCGGCGTCATCTACTACGGCTACATCGACCAGCCCTCGGGTTCGAACGAGGACTACTGGGAGGGCAAGATCGCCGCTTCGGTCCCGGCCGGCCCGGCGACGGTTGGCGTGGCGGTCTATTACTCGCCTGAGTTCTTCGGGAAGACGGGCGAGGCGGTCTACTACGAGGCCAACGCAGCGGTCGCCATTCCCGACACCAAGTTCTCGGTCAGCGGCGCGATCGGCCGCCAGGAAGTGGACAAGGCCATCGACTACACGACGTGGAACGCCGGCGTGGGCTTCGCCCTCACCGACCACATCTCCATCGACGTGCGCTACTGGGACACCAACCTGTCCAAGGCCGCGTCCGGCGGCCTGGCCGACACGCGCGTCGTGGGTGGCCTGAAGTTCGTCTTCTGACCGGCAACCAAAGCTTAGCTTTCAGGTTGTAGGGAAGCCGCCGCGGTCACGCGGCGGCTTTTCCTTGCGCCTTGCGCCGCGTGTTTCTAAGTTCGCCAGCGTTCGCCGGGCGCCTGTTCCATGTATATCAGGCGCTTAAGCTGCGGAAAAACTCCGCCCGTCCAAGTTTCCTGGCCAGGTTTTGCTGGTCGCCCGCGAGTCGCGGCATAAGGTTGGGAATCGCAAACGTGAGTGGAGTGCGGCGCATGGAGCGGATGGCGGTCCGGGCCCAGACGATCGTTTTCGACGTCCTGCTCGCCGCCCTGGCGTTCGCCATCGCCTTCTTCGTCGCCCCCACCCAGCCCGAGCTCGGGTTCGGCCAGGCCGGCGCCCTCAGCTTCTTCCAACTCGCCGCCCTCTATGCCGCCATCGCCGGCGCGTTCAGCCTGATCTTCCGGGGCGAACTGTCGCCCTGGCGCTACGTCTCCATTCCCGATGCCCTGGTCCTGGCGCGCAGCGCGCTGCTGACCGTCGGCGTCTTCCTGCTGGCGGTGTTCGTCCTGGACCGCGCCGAGGGCCTGCCGCGCTCCACCCTGGTGATGGCGCCGCTGTTCCAGATGGTCAGCGCTATGGGCGTGCGGATCATGCGCCGCGCCCTGCACGAGCACGCGCTCGAGAGCTTCTCGCCGCTCAAGACCATCACCGACCGGCTGACCCAGTCGCCGTCGCTGCTGCTCATCGGGCCGCCGTCGCTGGCCGACACCTACCTGCGCGACGTGGCCCGCAGCCACGACCGCACCTACACGCCCGTCGGCATCATCGGCACCGACCGTCGCGACGTCGGCTCCCAGGTCCGCGGCGTCTGCATCCTCGACGCCATCGATCAGTTGGACGAGGCGATGGCCGACCTGCGGCGCTGGAACCGCTATCCCCGCGCCATCCTGTTCCTCGAGGAGCCGGGCAAGCTCAAGGGCCTCACGGCCGACATGCTGGGCCGCCTCAAGACCGACGGCATCCGCCTGCTCCGCCTGCCCTCCATCGTCGAGCTCAGCCAGCACGACGGGCTGACGCTGCTCCCGATGCGCGACATCAACATTGAGGAACTGCTGGCCCGCGACCCCATCGAGCTGGACCGCCGCGCCATCGGCGGACTGATCAAGGGTCGCCGCGTCCTCATCACCGGCGCCGGCGGTTCCATCGGCTCCGAGCTGTGCCGCCAGGTCGCCGCCTTCAACTGCGCCCTGCTCACGGTGGTCGACTTTTCCGAGACCGCCCTGTTCGAGATCGAGCGCGAGATGCGCGAGACCTTCCCGCACATCTCGGTCAAGGCCGTGCTCTGCGACGTGCGCAACGCCCATCGGGTGAACACCGTCTTCGCCCACGAGATGCCGGACCTCGTCTTCCACGCCGCCGCTTTGAAGCACGTGTCCATGGTCGAGCGGCACCCGATGGAGGGAATACTCACCAACGTCATCGGCACCTGGAACGTGGCTGAAGCCTCCAAGGCCTGCGGCGCGCGTCAGATGGTGCTGATCTCCACCGACAAGGCCGTAGACCCCACCAACGCCATGGGCGCCACCAAGCGCCTGGCCGAGGCCGTCATCCAAGCGCAGCAGACCATCGGCGAAGGCACGCGCTTCTCGGCTGTCCGCTTCGGCAACGTGCTGGGCTCGTCAGGGTCGGTCGTGCCGATCTTCAAGTCGCAGATCGAGCGCGGTGGGCCGGTGACTGTCACCCACCCGGACATGACCCGCTTCTTCATGACCATCCCGGAGGCCGCCCAGCTCGTGCTGCACGCCACGGCGGCATGTCATGAGGACGACCGCCGCGACTCGCGCCTGTTCCTGCTGGAGATGGGCGAGCCGGTCAGCATCCTGGATCTGGCTCGCCAGATGATCGCCCTCAGCGGTCGCCGCGACATCGAGATCGAGATCACCGGCCTGCGCCCCGGCGAGAAGCTGACCGAAGCGCTGCTGGACGAGACCGAACGCTCCCTCCCCGCCGCGCCCAAGGTGATGGAGGTGATCTCCAGTTCCGCCGTGCGCGTGACCTCCGGCCACGTCGAGGCGCTGGCCGCCGTCGTCGGGACCGGTGACGTGGACGATGTCCGCCGGGCCCTCTTCGACCTGGTGGCCCAGGTCCGTGGCGAGAAGCCCGGCGCCGCCCCCACCCTGCGGGTCGTCGCCGGCGGCTAAGCCAGGGTCGGCACACCGATCCCGAACATGACAAAGGCCGCGGGATCACCGCGGCCTTTGCGATTCCAGCACGGTCGCGTGGCGGCTATTCGGCCGCCACCACGCGTTCATCGGCGACGTCGTTCGCCGCTTCCAGCCGCGACACCAAGGCCTCGTACTCGGCCCACAGCGCCTTGGGTGTGTGCTCGCCGAAGCGCTCGTAGAATTCGGGGATCAGCGCGGCTTCCTTAAGCCAGATGTCCCGGTCGACGGTCAGCAACAGATTGAGCTGGGCGTCGGTCAGGGTCACGCCAGACAAGTCCAGGCTGGCCTTGGTCGGTACGCGGCCGATCGGCGTCTCCACCGCGTCGGCCGTGCCGTCCAGGCGCTCCGCGATCCACTTGAGCACGCGGCTGTTCTCGCCATAGCCCGGCCAGACGAACTTGCCGCGCTCGTCCTTGCGGAACCAGTTCACGAAGTAGATGCGCGGCAGCTTCGTGGCGTCGGCCCGCTCGCCCATCTTCAGCCAGTGGCCGAAATAGTCGCCCATGTTGTAGCCGCAGAAGGGCAGCATCGCGAACGGGTCGCGGCGCAGCTCGCCGATGGCGTTCTCGGCCGCTGCGGTGCCTTCCGACGCCACGTTGGACGCCATGAACACGCCGTGCTGCCAGTCGCGGGCTTCCGTCACCAGCGGCACCGCCGAGGCGCGGCGGCCGCCGAACAGGATCGCCGAGATCGGCACGCCGGCGGGGTCCTCCCACTCGGGCGCCGCCACCGGGCACTGCGAGGCCGGAACGGTGAAACGGGCGTTCGGGTGCGCGGCGGGCTCGTCGCTGTCCGGGGTCCAGTCGCGGCCCTTCCAGTCGATCAGGTGCGCCGGCGGTTCGGCCGTCAGGCCTTCCCACCAGACGTCGCCGTCGTCGGTCAGCGCCACGTTGGTGAAGATCGAATTGCCCCAGAGCGAGTCGACCGCGTTCTTGTTGGTCTCCAGGCCGGTGCCCGGCGCCACGCCGAAGAAGCCGGCTTCCGGGTTGATGGCGTAGAGGCGGCCGTCGTCGCCGAAGCGCATCCAGCAGATGTCGTCGCCGATGGTCTCGGCCTTCCAGCCGGCCAGGGTCGGCTGCAGCATCGCCATGTTGGTCTTGCCGCAGGCGCTCGGGAACGCGGCGGCGATATACTTCGAAGCCCCCTCCGGCGAGGTGAGCTTCAGGATCAGCATGTGCTCGGCGAACCACCCCTGGTCGCGGGCCATGACCGAGGCGATCCGCAGCGCGAAGCACTTCTTGCCCAGGAGCGCGTTGCCGCCGTAGCCCGAGCCGTAAGACCAGATCTCCCGGCTTTCGGGGAAGTGGACGATGTATTTGATCTCGTTGCAGGGCCAGGCGACGTCCTTGACGCCGTCGACCAGGGGCATGCCCACGGTGTGGACCGCCGGCACGAAGAAACCCTCGTCGCCCAGCATGTCCAGGGCGCCCTTGCCCATGCGGGTCATGATCTTCATCGACACGGCCACATAGGCGCTGTCGGTGATCTCGACCCCGATCTGGCTGATCTGCGATCCCAGCGGGCCCATGCAGAACGGCACCACGTACATGGTCCGCCCGCGCATCACGCCCTTGAACAGGTCCTTCAGGTCGGCGCGCATCTCGGCGGGCTCGAGCCAATTGTTGGTCGGGCCGGCGTCCTCGGGCTTTTCCGAGCAGATGAACGTGCGGCTTTCGACCCGGGCCACGTCCCTCGGATCCGACGCGGCGTAGAACGAGTTCGGACGCTTCTCCGGATTCAGCGGCTTCAGGGTGCCGCCGGCGACCAGTTCACCGGTCAGGCGGGTCCATTCGGCCTCGGACCCGTCGCACCAGACGACGCGGTCGGGCTGGGCCAGGTCGGCGATGTCACGCACCCACTGAACCAGCTTGGCGTGTTTCGTCGGCGCGGGCTCGAGCCCCGGCACGGTCTTCAGGCTCATAGACGACTACTCCTTGGGCCCCATTTCGGCACACCGCGGCACGCCGAATGCTCTCTCTCCGAGAGCAATCTCATAGAATGAGAAGATGCGTCTGCATACCTTGGGCCAGCGTCGCGAGCTTCGAGTTCGCGTGATCGCACTGATCTGGCTGGGGGAATTCGGGACGGGCCTGTGGATAAGTCGGTCCGGGCGCCCGCGTGCGGGGTCGGCCGTCACGAATCGGCAGGAAAACGTGCGGGCCGCTCCCCCGCGACCCGCACGCCGTGACGCCACCCCCCGGACGGCGGCCACGAGGCGCCGTCAACCATGTGGCATCGAAGGCAAGACGCCGCCGACGCGGCTCACCCCCCGCCGTCCCGCGCAGCGAAGTTGGCGCGGATCGCGGAATGAGGCATGTCTTGGGTCAGGTTCCACTGTTCCGGCGCCCATGAACCATCGTCGCTCCCGCCCGCTCTTCACGCCCGGCCTCACGGCCGGAGGCGCGAGGCCGCCTGCGTGAGCGCCGTGACCGACCCCGAGACGCCGGCGCCGACCGATCCCCTGCTCGAGATCTATCTTGAGCGGCGGGCCAATCTGGTCCGGTTCTTCGCGGCCCGCTCGGGCTCGCGCATCATCGCCGAAGACCTGGCGCAAGAGCTGTACGTCAAGCTCGCCACGCGCGACCAGACGATCACCGCCGAGAACCCGATCGCCCTGATCTACCGGATCGCCACCAACGTCATGCTGGATCGCGCCCGTGGCGAGGCTCGCGCCACCGCCCGCGACGCCGCCTGGCGCCGCGTCGCCCACGCCTCCATGGGCGGCGAGGACGTGGCCGAGGACATCCCGGCCGATGAAGCCGTGGCCTCCCGCCAGCGCCTGCGCCAGCTGGTCGAGGCGGCGGGCGACCTGCCACCGCAGATGCAGCGCGCCTTCCGGCTGCACAAGCTGGAGGGCCGGAGCCACGCCGAGACGGCCCAGGTCATGGGCCTGTCGGTGAAGTCGGTGGAGAAACACATCTCGGCGGCCCTCAAGGCGCTCACCGCGAGGTTGGGCCGATGATCTACCGTGAATTGCATCGGTACACTGGGGGGTGGCCCTGCGCGGCGGCGTCTACTCCTGCGACGGGCCGTCGCATGCGCCGGCCGTGGAAGGGTTCATGATCAACGCTTGGCGATACGGCGACGATGCGCGGCGCGATGACGCCGCCGCATGGGTCGTGCGGCTCGAAGCCGGCGACCTCGGCGACGCCGAGGCGGTGACCTTCGACGCCTGGCTGTCGGCGACGCCCGAAAACGCCGTGGCCTTCGACGCCGCGCTGAGCGTGTCCCATGCCTACGCCGCCGCCGGCGACGAGGTCTCCCGCAATCTGTCCGACCGCCGGGTCGCGCCGCGCATCGACCGCCGCCGCGCCGTCGTGGGCTTCGGCGCCATGGCCGCGGCCGCCGCGCTGGCGGTGGTGGCCGTCCCGCAATTCGCCGGCCCCGACACCGACAGCTACATCACCGCCAAGGGCCAGCACCGGACGGTGCAACTGGCCGACGGTTCGACGATCGATCTCAACGGCGGCACCCGGCTGACGGTCAACTTCGCCCGCGACGGCCGCCACGTGAACCTGGCGGAGGGTCAGGCGGTGTTCGACGTGGCCCACGACGCGCGCCGCCCCTTCCTCGTGGCGGTCGGCGACCGCACCGTGCGCGTGGTCGGCACCCAGTTCGACGTCCGCCGGCTGGGCGGCAAGCTGTCCGTCACCGTGGCGCGAGGCGCCGTCGAGGTTCGCCCTGTCGCGGGCGTGTCCGGCAAGGCCTATCGCCTGCATCCCGGCCAGCGGCTGGATCACGTCGAGGGCGCCGTCCTGACCCGCGTCGCCCAGGCCGAGCCGGCCGAGGTGCTGGGCTGGCGGTCGGGCCGCATGGTCTATCGCCAACAGCCGCTGAGTGACGTGATCGACGACCTCAACCAGCAGTTTACGACGCAGATCCGCATCGAAGACCCGGAATTGGCGGCGACGCCCATCTCTGGAGTCCTGGTGATGGACGATCAGGCGTCGGTAATCCGCCGTCTGGCCTTGCTGGTTCCCATTACCGCTGTACGTTCCGGCGCGGGCCTGGCCCTGCGGCGCGACACGGCGTCGGTTCGGTAATGGGGATTTTGAGCCATATTCAGGCGAAGCCTGTCTATGCGTGCGCTACTGGGCGGCGTCGCCCTCGCCTGTTTGGCGGGGCGCGCTGAGGCCGCCGACGCGCGCCTGCGCTTCACGATCCCCGCACGGTCCTATGCCGACGCCCTGATCGACCTGGGGCTCCAGGCCAATATCTCCATTCTCGGCACAGCCAGTTGCGGTTCCGGCGGCCGCGTCGAGCTGTCGGGCCGCCGGACCCTGCGCGATGCGCTCGACCAGGTGCTGGCCGGCGCGCCATGCCGCTACACCATCATCGACGACCGTACCGTCCGCATCCTGCCTGGCGGACCGCCTCGGACGCCGATCGTCACCCACGAGGCGCCGCGAGCCCCGGCGCTGGTCTCCGAGGTCGTGGTCACGGCGACCAAGCGCCCCGCGTCCCTGGACCAGCTTCCCGCCGGCGTCAGCGCGATATCGCGCAATCAGATCGTCTCCACCCGCGCCGTGGACGTCGGCCAGGCCACCGGCCAGCTCGCCGGCGTGCTGACCACCAACCTCGGCCCGGGCCGTGACAAGCTGCTGATCCGGGGCCTGTCGGACGGCGCCTTTACCGGCCGCACCCGCTCGACGGTGTCGACCTACCTCGACGACGCCCCGATCAACTACAACGCCCCCGACCCCGACCTGCGCCTGGTCGACATCGATCGGATCGAGGTGGTGCGCGGACCCCAGGGCGCGCTCTACGGCTCCGGCTCGCTGGCGGGCGTCTTCCGGATCGTCACCAGCAAGCCCGACCTGGAGCGGCCGGCTTTCGGCGCCACGGCCGGCGTCGCCTCGACCAAGGGCGGCGACCGCAGCCGGGAGCTGGACGGCTATGTCAGCCTGCCGATCGTCAGAGACCGTATCGCCATCCGCCTTGCCGCTTACGAGGACGTTCAGGGCGGTTACCTCGACGACGTGAACCTGCGGATCGCCAATGTCGACCAGACCCGCCGCGACGGCGGGCGGATCGCCGTGCGCGTCCGGATCGACGACCACTGGCGCCTCGATGCGCTGGCCGCCACCCAGCACCTGCGCTCCAACGACACCCAGTACATCACCACGCCCATCGGCTCCCCCCCGTCCAGCGGCGTGGCGGCCATGGCCTTGGAGGAGGGTTGGAACAGCGCGCCGGGCGAGCGCAGGAGCCTGGTGCGCGAGGCGCACAACAACGACTTCTCCTACGGCGGCGTCACGCTGCAAGGCGACTTCGAATGGGGCAGCATCACCTCGTCGACCAGCTACGTGCACCACGTCTTTTCGAGCCAGTTCGACGCGACGCGCGCGCTCGAGCCGAACGAGGCGCTGGGTGGGGTGCCGACCAACATCGGCGACCTGGGGGTGTTCACCGAGGCCACGCGCTCCAACATGCTGGTGCAGGATCTGGTCGTACGCTCGTCCGGCGTCGGGCCCTTCGACTGGCTGGTCGGGATCTATGGCGCGCGGACGATGGAGCGCAACCCATCGACGCTGGGGGTGCTGTCCGTGGGCCCCGCGGTGATGAGCGCCTACACCGAGTACCGAAAGGACCGCCAGCGCGAGTACGCGATCTATGGCGAAGGCGCCTACGAGCTGGGCGACGGCTGGAGCGTGACCGTGGGCGGCCGCTTCTTCGAGACCGAGGTCCGCACCACGGCCCAGCTCGACATCGTGGCGCCCTACCGGCCGCGGTTCTTCGACCAGGCGCGGACGTTCAACGGCTTCTCGCCGAAGATCTCGCTCCAGCGGCAGTTCTCGAACGGCGACCTGGTGTATGGCCTGGTCACCGAGGGCTATCGGCCGGGTGGATTCAATTCGAGCGGGTTCCTGCCCATCCGCCCCTCGCGGACCACCTTCTCGCCGGACAGGCTGCGGAACTACGAGGTCGGTGTGAAGCTGCGGCGCCTGGACAGCCGCCTGGGCGTCCGCGCCGCCGCCTACTACGACGACTGGTCGAATATCCAGACCGACCGCTATCGCAACTCCGGCCTGGCCTATACGGCCAACGTCGCCGACGCCCAGATCATCGGCCTGGAGGCCGAGGTGGCCTACGACTGGCCATTCGGCTTGTCGCTGCAGGCCAACGGGCTGATCTCGGACTCGCGGGTCCGGAACCGCAACCCCGACTTCGAGGCGCCGGTCCCCAGCGAGCTTCCCGGCGTGCCCAACGCCTCCGGCGGCGTGCTGGCCGTCTATGAGCGCCCGTTGGGCGGCGATCTCTCACTGCGCTTCTCGGGCGAGGCCAACTACGTGGGCTATGCGGGGCTGAGCTTCGACGCCACCACGCCCCAGCGCATGGGCCACTACCTGCGCGCCAAGCTCTCGGTCGAGGTGGCCAGCGAGCACTGGCGCCTGATGGCCTACGTGACGAACCCGTTCGACGGCGCCGGCGACACGTTCGCTTACGGCAATCCCTTCACGTTCGGGAAGGTTCGCCAGGTCACCCCGCAGCGCCCCCGCACCGTCGGCCTGCGACTCGGCGCCGCATTCTGAACAAAGTCTAAAGCTTGGCCGGGGGGCGAACCCCAAGGGCGGCGTCTTACCTCATAACGGGGTCGGGATGGGAGCGTTCGGGGTGGTCAGGCTATCTGCGCTCGTTTGCGTGCAGAACCAGGATGCGCAGCTCTCGGAGTGTCTGCGCAAACTTTCCTTCTGTGATGAGATCGTGGTGGTCGCCGACCGCTGCACCGACCGGTCGCAAGAGGTTGCGCGCCGCCAGGGCGCCATCGTCATCGACGGCATCTTCCCGCTGGAAAGCCAGCGCAAGGCCGCCGGCGTCGAAGCCTGCTCCGGCGACTGGATTCTCGAGATCGATCCCGACGAACTGGTCGACGCCGCGCTGGCCTGGGAAATCCGCGCCGTGCTGCAGATGCGCCCGGCCGGCGACTGGTACGACCTCCCCATCGACAACTATGTGGGCGAAACCCGGGTGCGCGACGGCTGGGCCGGCGCACTCAGCGCCCGCGCTGGCGCGCGCCTCTACAAGCGCGGCCTGAAGGCGTGGGAGCCGCGGCGCGTCAACGCGCCGGCCGTTATGGCTGGCAAACCCGGCGGCGCGCTCACGGGCGCCATTCGCCGCTCGCTGGGCCGCGACGTCGGCGGCCTCATGGAGCGCCTGAACCGACTTACCGCCCTCTCCGCCGAGGACATGGCCGACGCTGGTCGCGCGACCAGCTTGGCCGCCGGCCTGTTCACGGGCGCGGGCACGTTCCTGCGCGGCTATGTGGGCCGTGGCGGCTGGCGTGAGGGCCGCTTGGGCCTGCTCACGGCCATGCTGTCGGCGATGTTCCCGGTGCTGACCCAACTGCGCGCCGGCGATGTCATGGCCGCCCGCAACCTTGCCAGCACAGAGGCCGCCCAGGTCTCGCGCCTGCCCGACGTCGTGGGCCTCGCCGCCCGCTGAGGTCTTAAGGCCCTTGCAACCCGGTCGCCGCTAGGGACGCTTGCGCATCGGCGCAGGCAGTGAGGCGACGCATTGACGACACTGGTCACCGGCTCGGCCGGCTTCATCGGTTTCCACCTGAGCCGCCGGCTGCTTGAGCGCGGCGAGACGGTGGTCGGCCTCGACAGCCTGAATTCCTACTACGACCCCAAGCTCAAGGCCGCGCGTTTGGCGATCCTGGAAGCCCACAAGGGCTATCGGCACGCCAAGCTCGATCTGGCCGACCGTGAGGGCGTCCCGGCCCTGTTCGCCGAGGTGAAGCCGGATCGGGTGGTGAACCTCGCAGCCCAGGCCGGCGTCCGCTACAGCCTGGAGAGCCCCGAGACTTACGTGGACTCCAACGTCGTCGGCTTCCTGAACATCCTGGAGGGCTGCCGCGCCGTCCAGCCGAAGCACCTGGTGTTCGCCTCGACCAGCTCGGTCTACGGCAACCACAACAACCTGCCTTTCAACGTCCACGACGCGGCTCCGCACCCCATCACGCTCTACGCCGCCACCAAGCTCGCCAACGAGAGCATGGCCCATTCCTACGCCCATCTGTTCGGCATCCCCTCGACGGGCTTCCGCTTCTTCACGGTCTATGGCCCTTGGGGTCGCCCCGACATGGCGCTGTTCAAGTTCACCGACGCCATCCTCAAGGGCCAGCCGATCGACGTGTACGGCGAGGGCCGGATGCAGCGCGACTTCACCTATGTGGAGGACATCGTCGACGGCCTGCTGGCGGCGCTGGACCGCCCGCCGGTGGCGAACCCCGGCTGGAATTCCGAGGCGCCCGACCCGGCCACCAGCGCCGCGCCCTGGCGCATCCTGAACCTGGGCGCCGGCCGGCGCGTCGAACTGATGCGCTACATCGAGGTGCTGCAGGAGAAGCTGGGCAAGACCGCCCAGATCAACTTCATGCCCATGCAGCCGGGCGACGTCGCCCGCACCGAGGCCGACACCGCGGAGACCCGCGCCGTCCTCGACTACGCCCCCTCGACCACCGTCGAGGTCGGCGTCGGCCGCTTCGTGGACTGGTATCGCGAGTACTACGGGGTCTGATCGCCGGCCTGTGCGGCGCTAGACCGGCTTCTCGATCGAGACCGAGGGCTGCGAGAACCACTTCGGGCCGGTCTCGGTCATGTGGAAGCAGTCCTCCAGCCGCACGCCGAACTCGCCGGGGATGTAAATCCCGGGCTCGTCCGAGAAGCACATGCCGGGCGCCAGCTTCGTCGTCTCGCCCCGCACGAGGTTCACCGGCTCGTGGCCGTCCAGGCCGATGCCGTGGCCGGTCCGGTGCGACAGGCCGGGCAGCTTGTAGTCGGGGCCGTAGCCCAGGCCGACGTAATAGCCCCGCGCCGCATCGTCGACGCTGCCCGCCGCCGCGCCCAGCTTCGCCGCCTCGAAGGCGATCTGCTGGCCCCGCTGGACCTCGCTCCACACCTTGCGCTGTTTGGCCGTGGGCTCGCCGAAGACGAATGTGCGCGAGACGTCGGACTGGTAGCCCTCCACCGTGCAGCCGCAGTCCATCAGCACGACTTCGCCGGCCTTCACCGCCTGCGGCTTGCCCGAGCCGTGCGGATAGGCCGAGGCCTCGCCCAGCAGGATCAGCTCGAACTCGGGCTCGCCGCCCAGGGCGACGGTGGCCTGGTTCATCAGCCGGCCGATGTCCGAGGGGTGCATCTCCGCCTCGACCTTGGGGATCGCATAGCGGTAGGCGGCGATGGTGATGTCGGTGGCGTGCTGCATCAGGGCGATCTCGGCCGGAGACTTGATCATTCGGCAGCCGCGAACGATCGGCGCGCCGTTCTTCAGGGTCGCCGTCGGCAGATTCCGCTTCAGTCCGTCGACGATGAAGTAGCGGTTGGTCTCCTCGATGCCGATGACACCCGAACCCAGCTTGCGGTCTTTGAGCCACCCAGCCACCAGCGCCAGCGGGTCCTCATGCTCCTGCCAGGTGCGGACCTGGGCCGGCACGCCCAGGCTCTCGCGCACCGACGGCTCCTCGAAGAAGGGTGTGACCACCCCGATCTCGCCCTCGGCGGGGATGATCGCGCAGGTCAGGCGCTCGCTGCGGCTCCAGTGGATGCCGGTAAAATAGATCAGGCTCGAGCCCGGCTCGACCAGCAGCGCCGAGACGCCCTGCTCGCGCATCAGCTTCTGGGCCTTGGCGATCCGCGCCTGGCGCTCGGCTGCGCCGATCGGCGGCGGCGCGTTGGGCAACCGCCCCGGGAGGTCGGCCGCGCCGGCGGCGAAGGGGACGGTGGTGAGGGCGAGGCCGGCCACGCCAAGGGTCAGAAGTCTGCGTCGATCCATGGCCGTGAAGCTCGCGCGACTCCGGCGCCGGCTCAAGGCCCGGTTGTGTCGACGGGTGTCCCGAAGCCATTTTCGTCAAACTGGCGCTGTTTTCGCTCACTTGCCCGTGAAATGAGCGTCGCGATGGGTTCCACGCCCGAATGACGCGCACTACGTAGGACTCAATGACAAAGAGCCGGCGCATCGACCGGCTTCCAGGAAGGATTACCCCATGAAGCTTCTGGCTCTCGCGGCCGTCGCCGCCCTCACCCTCGCCGCCCCCGCGATGGCGGCGCCCGTCGTCACCACATCGATCGCCGTCTCGCCGGCCGGCCTGGACCTGTCGTCCGCCGCCGGTGCGTCGACCATGGCCGGCCGCATCGATCGCGCCGCCGTCAGTGCGTGCGGAGCCTCGAGCTTCAGCGCCCGCGACGTGCAGGTCGAGGTTCGTCGCTCGGCTTGCTATCGCGCCGCCGTCGGCGGCGCCGAGACCGCGCTCAACGCCCCGGCCGTGAGCGCCGCGCTGCGCGCGACGCCCTTCTCCGGCAGCTAGACGCTACTTCGCGGGCGCCTTGGCCGCCTGCACTTCGATCTCGGCGAACATCCCGGGCCGCACCAGAGCGGCGACCTGGGATGTGATCCGCGCGGGCTTGTTCTTCAGCGGCCCGTAGAACTGGTTGTAGCCTTCCATCATGCCGGCGAAGTCCATGCCGCCGCCTTTGGCCGGATCGCCGACCAGCAGCACCCGCATCATCACGCTATCGCTCAGCTCATAGCCCTGAGCCTTCATGATCCCCTGGATCTTGGTCAGGATGCTGATGACCTGGGTCTTGGTGTCGCCGAACGGCGTGGCCGCCGGCGCGCCCGCCACCGGATCGGGCGTGATGCCGCTGACGTAGAGGGTTTCTGATCCAGCCGGGACCTTCACCGCCTGGGCGATGAAGCCGTTCGTCGGATTGACGTGGACGTTCTGGGCCTGGGCCGCACCCGCGGCGAGCGCGAACAGGACGGCGGGTAGCAGGACTTTGCGCATGGATTTCCTCTCGAAGGGTTCAGGCCGCGGGCCGCGCGACGCGGCGCTCCGCGACGGACTGTGACACGCGGGTCGCGATCTGGCCTAGGGTCCGCTGCGCCGAAAGCACAGCGCCTTCCTGCCAGCCGGGCATCTGCGACAGGTGGGCGCCCGAGAAATAGACGCGGCCGTGCGGTTGGTTCAGCAGGCGGTAGTTGGGATCGTCCAGGTGACCCTCCTGGCCGCCAACCCCGTTCCAGGCCGGCCAGGGGCCCATGTTGAACGGGATCTTGCTCCAGTTCACCACCACCGGATTGGTCAGTTCGCCCTCGTGTCCCGGGTGCAGGCGGCCGACGACCCCCTTCGCCACGGCGATCTGGTCCTGCAGCGACTTCTCGGCGAAGCCCTTGGCGTTCGGTCCCGAGCCGTAGCAGGCCAGCAGCATGCCGCGCGCGGTGTGCAGGCCGTTCGACGGGTACCAGACCAGCCCCGTGTCGCCGCCGACGAACGAGATACCGCCGAAGATCTGCTGCTTCTCCCAGAAGCGCGGCGCGTCGAAGCCGATCTTGTTGGAATAATCGTAGGGCACCGCGGCGATGGCGACCTTCACCGGCTTGTCGAAATTGGTGTCGATCTTGGCCAGGATGTTGAGCGGGATGGTCACCACGGCGAAGTCGGCCTGGGTCACCTGGCCCGGGCCACCGGTCCGGTCGCGCCACGCCACCGCGACGCCGCCGGCCGTCTGGCGGATCTGCAGCACCTCGGCGTTCATGATCACCGGGCTCTTGATCGCCCGCTGGAAGCCGGCGGCGATCCGGTCCATGCCGCCGATGGGCTGGAACATGGTCGCTTGCATGTAGACCATGTCCTCGAACAGCGTTGAGCGCAGCTGATCGTTGGCCAGCAGCTCCTTCAGGGGCAGCGGGTCGCGGCCCTTGCCGAACTGCGCCGCCGCGCCCGGAACCTGGGCGAAACCG
Organism: Alphaproteobacteria bacterium; assembly: GCA_018821435.1. Classification (GTDB taxonomy): domain Bacteria; phylum Pseudomonadota; class Alphaproteobacteria; order Caulobacterales; family Caulobacteraceae; genus Phenylobacterium. Next base: position 29,958 of record JAHJME010000040.1, on the reverse strand, counting down.
GACCGCTCGGTGCCCTTGAACGCCATGCCCTCGTCGAGGTCGCCATACGCCCGCAGGAACGGGAGCAGCCTTTCCTTGTCCTCGAGGGTCAGGTCCTGGTCCAACGCGCCCTTGTTGAGCGCCTTGGCCAGCAGCTCGGAGATATAGCCGCGGGTGTCGTTGACCCCCTGGCGCATCTGGATCGGCTTGCCGCCGTTCGAGCCGGCCGACCAGAAATAGGCGCTGCGGCTGGAATTGATCTCCACCTCCAGCGGCACGCCCAGCTTGTCGCAATAGCCCAGCAGGCCTTCGTGGTGACTGGGAATCCGGGCCGGGCCGGCATTCATATAGAGACCGTCCGAGAATGAGACCGTCTGGGTCGCCTCGCCCACCATCTCGACCTTGGAGCCGTTGCGCAGGGTCCAGTTGCGCCCGCCCACCCGGTCGCGCGCCTCCAGCACGGTGACGGTGAAGCCGGCGCGCTCCAGTTCGTAGGCCGCGGTCAGGCCGGCGATGCCGCCGCCCAGCACCACCACGCTCTTGCCCGCGCCCAGGTTGGCCGGAAGCTGCAGCGGCCCCGCCTTCGCCGGCGTGGCCATCAGGCCCAGGCTGACCATCGCGGAATAGGCGGCCGCATAGCCGCCCACCGCCCCGATCCTGTGCAGGAAATTCCGACGACTTAGGCCCACGACCCGCTCCCCTGCTCGCGCGCCGTCTCAAGGGACGGGCCATCCCAGACGGCTGGGCCTGCGGTTCGCTGACAAGATGGACGATCACGCCTTGGGCAGTTTCACTGTCCCGTGGCGAGAGAAGCGGCAGGTTTCGCGCAATAAATCACCAATTGACGCCCATGTCAGTTTTGCGACATCAGAAATCACTTATGTTGTCGAATCTGCCAACTCGTCAAATCCAATAATCATGCTTCGTCACGAGCTATTGAAGCCAATATTTTCATCATGAAACAAATACCCGTGTAACGCCGCGCCCCGGGCTTATTGACTCAAGAGACCACGCACGTGGTGCTGCCTGTGCATAGCGGCGCCGATGCTTCAGGCGACCGTCGCGAGGGGAATAGCGCTGAGAAGGGCCCACATCGAAAACGAGGGGGTCTTTATAATGAAAAGGTTGTTTGCGGGCGCTAGCGCCCTGGTTCTGGGCGTCGCCATGGCGGGCGCTGTCCAGGCCGGCGCCGCCGACGGAGCCGCTGCGGATCCAGCGGAACTCGACGCGGTCATCGTAACCGGCACGCGCACGACGGGGCTTCGCGCCGTCGACAGCCCGGCGCCGATCACGGTGCTGGATTCAGCGGCGCTGTCGCGGGTGGGTCAGACCGACCTGATCCAGGCGATCGCGCAGAACGTGCCGTCCTTCAACGCGCAGGCGTTCGGCGGCGATACGGCGAACCTGACGCTGTCGGCCAAGCTGCGGGGGCTATCGCCCAACCACGCCCTGGTCCTGATCAACGGCAAGCGCCGTCACGGCACGGCCAACCTGGCGGTCCTGGGCGGTCCGTTCCAGGGCGGCGCGGCGGCCGACCTGAACTTCATCAGCCTGGGTGCGGTCAGCCACATCGAAGTGCTGCAGGAAGGCGCGGCGGCCCAGTACGGCTCGGACGCCATCGCCGGCGTCATCAACATCATCCTGAAGGACGCCAGTGAAGGCGGCTCGGCCACGGCCAGCGCCGGCAAGTACATGAGCGGCGGCGGCGAGACGGCCGACCTGACGCTCAACGTCGGCTTCGCGCCGGTGCCGAACTCGTACCTGAACCTCACCTACCAGACGCGCTACCACGACTACAGCTTCCGCGGCGACGTCGACCCCCGGGTCACGAACACGGCGTTCAACATCAACTCGACGTCCAGGCTGTCGCGCTATCCGCAACTCGCGGGCCACCCGGACTTCCCGTACATGAACCGCATCGCCGGCGACGCGGAGTACCGGCTCAACATCGGCTCGTACAACTTCGGCATCGAGTTGGGCGAGTTCGAGCTCTACAGCTTCGGCACCTACGGCGACAAATACGCCTCGGCCTATGAAAACTATCGGGTTCCGAACCTGGTGGTCGGCCGCGACGGCACCGTGCCGCGCCCGTTCGGCTTCAGCCCGCGTGAGGTGATCTACGAGACCGACTACTCGGCCACCACCGGGTTCAAGGGCCAGATGGCCGGCGGCTGGAACTTCGATCTCGCCACGACCTACGGCAAGGACGACGTCTCGATCAATGTGAAGGACAGCCTGAACCGCTCCCTCTACATCGACACCTCGACGGCCACGACGCCCGGCCAATCGCCCACCGACTTCTACGCGGGCGCCTTCATCTTCAGCCAGTGGACCACCCAGGCCGACTTCTCGAAAGAGTACGACGTGGGCATGGCCACCCCGATGAACGTGGCGTTCGGGGCCGAGTACCGTCGCGAAAGCTACGAGATCAAGCCGGGCGACGCCGGCTCGCGTTATAAGGAAGGCTCGCAGTCCTACCCGGGCTTCCAGTTCACCGACGCCGGCAAGCACAAACGGCGCAGCTACGCCGTCTACGGCAACGTGGCGCTGTCGCCCACAGAGCCCCTGAAGCTCGACCTGGCCGCGCGCTACGAGCACTTCAGCGACTTCGGCGACACCTTCATCGTCAAGGGCACGGGCCGCTACGACTTCAACGAGATGCTCGCGATCCGCGGCACGGCCAGCACGGGCTTCCGGGCTCCGACGCTGGCGGAAAGCTACTACTCGGCCACCAACGTGTCGCCGACCTCGGCCTTCGTGCAGCTGCCGCCGAACTCGGCCGCCGCCCGCCTGGTCGGCGTCGACGGCCTGGATCCGGAAAAGTCGCGTAACTTCAGCGTCGGCTTCGTGGCCCACCCGGGCTACGGCATCACCGCCACCCTGGACGCCTACCAGATCTCGATCCGTGACCGCGTGGTGGGCTCCGGCTCGCTGTTCGGCTCGGGCGGCGACGTGAACATCCCGGCAGTGCGCGCGGCGATCATCGCCAACGGCAACGTCCTGGATCCCACCGTCACCCAGACCGGGATCAACATCTTCACGAACGGCCTGAACACCCGCACCCGCGGCGTCGAACTGGTGCTCACCACCAGCACTGACCTCGCGGACTACGGCAGCATCCAGTGGTCGTTCACCGGTAACTACACCCACACCAAGGTCACCAAGATCGCCGCCCCGCCGCCGCAACTGGCCGGCGCGTCGCTGTTCGACCTGAGCTCGATCGGCAACCTGGAGACCACGTCGCCCGACTACCGCTTCGTGCTGGGCGGCTTCTGGACCTGGGACAAGCTGTCGGTGAACCTGAAGGAGACCCTGTACGGGCCGGCCTCGCGTTACGACAGCCGCACCGGTTGCCCGCTGACCACCGGCACGACGCTGCCGACCTGCTTCAACAACAAGATCGACGCCACGTTCATCACGGACCTCGAGATCAGCTACCGGATCATCGAGCCCGTGAAGCTGACGATCGGCGCCAACAACCTGTTCAACAAGTACCCCGACAAGCTGAATCCGGCCTACCGGAACACCTTCCTGACGGGGAACGCGAACGGCTACGTGACGCAGTACCCGACGTTCTCGTCCTTCGGGATCAACGGCGGCTACTACTACGGCAAGGTCACCTACACCTTCTAAGGTCGGCCAGGATGACGAAGGCCGCGGGGTTCGCCCCGCGGCCTTTTTCGCGCCTGGACGACCGTCCAAACAAAAAGCCGCGCCTTTGTGGGGCGCGGCAAGTTCAGGGAGGAAACGCCCCGAAGGGCAAAGCCATCCTGACCGCCCGCGTCGGGGGTTGGAATGCTCCAGCTGTTCGAATCCACGGTTTGGTTACAGGCGCCCGCGAAATCGGCGCCCTGTCGTGAAATCGGGCGCCGAACTACGGGCGCAGGTCGGACTCGCCCTTGGCCAGCATGGCCTTCACATCGAAGATGACCGCATCGGGCCGGCCGTAGGCGCGAATCCGCGCCGCGCCCAGGTCGACGAACTGCCGGTGCGGGACCGCCACCACGACGCCGTCGTAGGCGCCCTGCGGCGGGGCCTCCAGCAGCGTCAGGCCATATTCCTCACGCGCGCCGGCGGCGTCGATCCAAGGATCCCACACGTCCACCGCCACGCCGTAGTCGGCCAGTTCGCGAACGATATCGATCACCCGGGTGTTGCGCAGGTCGGGGGTGTTCTCCTTGAACGCCAGCCCCATCACCAGGACACGGGCGCCTTTGACCGCGACGCCGCGCCGGATCATCTCCTTGACCAGTTCGCGGGCTACATAGCCGCCCATGGCGTCGTTGATCCGCCGCCCGGCCAGGATCACCTCGGGCCGGTAGCCCAGGGTCTCGGCCTTGTGGGTCAGGTAGTACGGATCGACGCCGATGCAGTGACCGCCGACCAGGCCCGGCCGGAAGTTCAGGAAATTCCACTTGGTCGCCGCGGCCGCCAGCACCTCCTGGGTGTCGACGCCCAGGCGGTGGAAGATCAGGGCGAACTCGTTGACCAGGGCGATGTTCAGGTCGCGCTGGGTGTTCTCGATCACCTTTGCCGCCTCGGCCACCCGGATCGAACTGGCCCGGTGCGTGCCGACTCGCACTACCGATCCGTACAGCGCGTCCACGAAGTCGGCCGCCTCTGGCGTCGAGCCGGCCGTCACCTTGACGATGTCGGCCAGCCGGTGGTGCGGATCGCCCGGATTGGCCCGCTCGGGGCTGTAGCCGGCGAAGAAGTCGCGGTTGAACGTGAGGCCCGAGACCTGAGCCACGACGGGCACGCAGTCTTCCTCCGTCGCGCCGGGGTAGACCGTCGATTCGTAGATCACCACGCCGCCCGGTCCGATCGCGGCGCCGACGCTGCGGCTCGCGGCCATCAGCGCCGAGAGGTCGGGGCGCTTGTGGTCGTCGATGGGCGTCGGCACCGTGACGATGAAGACGTTGCAGTCCGAGAGCGACGCCGGATCGGCGCTGAACGTCAGCCGAGGCGCCGCCTTCAGCTCGGCCGGGGCCACTTCCAGCGTGCGATCCTCGCCCCGGATCAGCTCGGCGATGCGTTCGGCGCCGATATCGAAGCCCACCACGTCGTTTTCGGCGGCGAAGGCCACCGCCAGCGGCAGGCCGACATAGCCCAGGCCGATCACGGCGATCCGGGCCGGGGTGCGGGTGAAGGGGTTCTGCATGGGCCCGGTGACTATCATGCTTCGCCTGCCAACCGCGTCAGTTCGCGGACCGCCAGGAACAGGTGGTAGAACGAGGTCGCCGGCGACGGCTCCTCGACGAAGGTCCCGTCGGCGCGCATCCGTTCGCGCCAGGCCCCACGGGCCGGAGTGTCCAGGTAAGCCGCCAGGCCGTTCGCGCCCTCCAGCGCCGCGGCCTCGTCGCCAAGCGCCAGGGCGGCCTTCAGATGCTCGGTCTGCGGCCAGAGCCGTGCGCCGCCGTCGCGCACCGCGAGGTTGTCCGTCAGCGCGTCCACCGCCACGTTCCGGCCGGCGTCGAACCCGCGTCGCCCGCAGTCGAACAGCCGCCGCGCCGCCGCGCCCGCGTCCGCCCGGCCCCGCGCCGCGCCCCAGCGATCCAGCAGCCACGCCCACTCGAACTGATGGCCAGGCTCGATCAGACCGCGCTCGCCCGCCAGTCGTCGCCATTCCGGATCGAAGAACTCCGACAGCGCGCCGGTAGCGGGGTCGATGAAGCGGCCCAGCGCCAGCTCCGCCAGCTCGTCGGTCATCGCCGCCCACGCCACGTCGCCGCCCGCCGCCTCCCAGGCCAGTGCGGCCTCGAACAGGTGCATCAGGGCGTTGGCCTGGAACGGTCGGTCGCCGGCCTCGCGGAAGCCGCCGGCCGCGTGGCGGAAGACATCGAGACCCTGGCGCACCTCGCGGGCCAGGCCCTCGCGGCCGAGGGCCGCTGCGGCCAGCAGCACGAAGGCGTGCTCGTAGAGGTAGGCCGTGCGATCCGTCGGCGTTCCGTCCGGGGCCAGGACGGCGGCGAACATCCGGTCCTCGCGCCGCGCCCGCCCAACGAAGCGGTCGAACGCCTTTTCCGCGACCGCGCGCCAGGGTCCGGCGATCCCGTCCGCAGCCGCCGTCGCGTAGACGAAGGCCTGACGCGCCTGCACGCGGGTCCGATAGCGCGGGTCGTGCGGGGCCCCCGCCCAGGTCAGCGCCTCCCGAAAACCGCCATTGTCCGGATCCACCCCCGCGCCGGCCCAGAGCGGTAGCGCCGCCTCGCGCAGCCAGCCGTCATACCAGGCCGCCGCCGCCGACAGATCGGCGAAGGGCGGGCCGGCGGGCTTGGGGTCGTGGTGGGGGGGCAGCGCGGGTCTCCATCGCGGCCGCACGGCCGCGAGGCCTCACCTATCGCCTTCGGGGACGATCGCAAACGCCTTCACGCGCTCAGGGTGAGTAGGTGTATGGCCGGCGCACCGGGGCCACAGCCCATCCGCCAAGATTGCCCTTGGCGCTGCGGCCAGCTAAAATGCGGTAAGTATACTAAGCGTGTTCTTCGCGCGGGCGGCCGGCCTCAGACGAAAAGCGCGCGCAGGCCGATGCCGATGCACGTCCACAACGCTAACGACGCGCAGGCGCCGATGGCAAGACCCATCCCCACCGGAAGGCGGCGGGCCGGTTGGGCTTCGGTAACGTGCGTCACCAGATCGACGGACACGTCGGACGGCATGCTTCTACTCCGACACCGCCCACTTCTAGGGCTGTGTCACATTAAGTACCGACGAGCGTGAATAGTTCGTTTGGGAAAAAGGCTAACGAGATGCAACCATGACGCCGGGAGGGACGTCAGGGTTTCGAACGGGATTTAGGACCGGGGTGTGTTTCCGATGACTGACGTCGTCGCCAGGACGGTGAGCTCTGCTCCGTCGGCTGAAGAGCCCGCGGTGCGTGTGCTATCGGCCTCCGAGCCGGCCGACCTCGCCCACAGCTTCGGAAAGCGCGCGGTCGATATCGCCGGCGCCCTCTTCGCCATTCTGCTCTTCCTGCCGCTGCTGGTGTGCATCGCCCTGGCCGTCCGGCTTGAGTCGGGCGGCCCGGTGATCTTCAAGCAGCGACGCACCGGCCACTGCGGCCGCATCTTCACGATCTACAAATTCCGCACGATGACCGTGGCCGAGGACTGCGTGAACGTCCGCCAGGCCACGCGTGACGACGTCCGGGTCACCGCCATCGGCGGCGTGCTGCGCAAGCTCAGCCTGGATGAGCTGCCTCAGGTCCTGAATGTGCTGAAAGGGGACATGTCGCTGGTCGGCCCCCGTCCCCACGCGCTGGCGCACGACGACTATTACGGCGAGCTGATCCCCGCTTACATCGACCGCTTCCGCGGCAAGCCCGGCCTGACAGGTCTGGCCCAGGTGAACGGCCTGCGCGGCGAGATTCAGGACCTGCGGTGCATGCGCGACCGGATCGCCGCCGATAACCTCTACATCGACAGCTGGTCGCTGGGCCTGGACATCGCGATCCTGGCCAAAACCGCCCTGATCATCTTCCGCGATCCCCAGGCGTACTGACCGTCCCGCCCCAATGTGCCTCAGGCCTTCCGGCTGGTGACGTTTTGTAAACCTTGACTGCAACCAAACGGTCGCGTCCTCCGAATATAGTCAAGATTACGCAGTGGGCGGGACGGGACCCGTGGCGCGGCTCTTGCTGCGGACCCCTCGTAATCGGCGGGGCGGTCGGGGAAAATGTCCGGATTTGAGACGCGATTTCGAGCAGAGGACGACGCGGACCAGATCCGCGCGGCGTTCTACGGCTTCGTCGGCGCCCACGCGGCCGACGTCGATGGCGACGCCCACATCTCGACAGAGATCGACACACAGGGGCCAAAGCTCCGCGTGCGTCTCTGGAGCGCCGAGGCCATGGACGCGTTCCTGCGCGGCCTCTACGCCGCCGCCGAGCGGCCGGACCGCAGGGCCTGCTATGAATAATCTGGCCCGGTTCCAGGCCCATGCCGAGGCGTCGGACTGGACGCCCAGCGCCGACGCGAAGCCGCCGGCGCCGGTCGCGATGGTGACGGCCCCGATGGAGGTCGCCGCCGACACCGCCTGCGCCAACAGCCGACGCAAGCGCGCCTTCGACTTCACCATGGCCCTCTTCGCCCTGTTGGTTTTCCTGCCGCTGCTGCTGACCATCGGCATGCTGGTCCGGCTGGAAAGCCGTGGGCCGGCGCTGTTCCGCCAGCGCCGCACAGGGCTGCACGGCCGGATCTTCACCGTCTTCAAGTTCCGCACCATGACCGTGGCCGAGGACGGCGAGACCGTCCGGCAGGCCACGCGCGGCGACGCCCGCATCACCGCCCTGGGCGCGATCCTTCGCAAGCTGAGCCTGGATGAGCTGCCCCAGCTGCTGAACGTGCTGCGCGGCGACATGTCCCTCATCGGGCCCAGGCCGCATGCGGTCGCCCACGACGAGGCCTGGGGCAAGCAGGTGGCCGGCTACGAGCGCCGCTTCCGCGCCCGTCCGGGCCTGACCGGCTATGCCGCCGTCTGCGGCTTCCGCGGCGAGGTCAAGGAACTGCAGGCCATCATCGACCGCGTCGAATCCGACAACGAGTACATCGACACCTGGTCTTTCGGCCTGGACCTGAAGATCATCCTGCGCACCCTGCCGCTGATTTTCGGCGACGCCCGCGCCTACTGACGCATCCTGCGCCGGGTTAACTGATCGCTCAGCCCGCGCCGCTAGTGTCCCTGCCGACAGGTTTGGGGATGCCAGAATGGCTGACGACACCGGCGCTTTCCGCGCCACCAACGACAGCGACGCGACGCCGGCTCAACACCGCCGTGGTCCCCTGCGCCCCGAACGACTGCAGAGCGTCCGCACCCGGGTGTCCGGCGCCGGCCTCGCCCGCCTCTTCCAGGCCGGCGACGCGGCGGGCCTGCTGTTGGCCTCCTTCGTAGCCAGCCGACTGATCGACCTTCCGAAGGTGATGTGGATCGGCGCGCCGCTGCTGGCCGTCGTGCTGCTGGTCGCCACCGGCGCCTACGCCATGAGCGCGCGCGAGCGGTCGCGCCGGCGCTTCGGACGACTGCTGATCGCCGCGGCCGCCGCCGGCGGTGGCGCGGGCACCGTCTGCGGCCTCATGGACCCGACCTTCCCCGCCATCGGCTGCGCCATCTGGGTGGCCAACGCCGCCGTCGCGCTGTTCGCGACGCACCTGGCCTGGGGTTCCATCCTGAAGAACCTGCGCCATCACGGCCTGCTGACCCCCAACTTGATCATCGTCGGCGGGACGGCGGCGGCCCAGCGGCTGATCAAGCGCGCCAAGAAGACCCGCGACGTCAACATCCTGGGCGTCTTCGACGACCGCCGCGACCGGGTCGGCCCCGAGGTGTGCGGCGTGCCGGTGTTGGGCAAGACCTCCGACCTGATCGGCCACCGCATCCTGCCGTACGTGGACCGCATCGTGGTCACGGTGCCCCCCAAGGCCGCCGCCCGGGTCGCCCAGCTGCTGGAGCGCCTGGCGCCGATTCCCAATCCGATCTCGATGTTGCTGGACGACACCGACGACGAGACCGAGACCAACGCCATTGGCCGGATCGCCGACTTCGACCTGATGCAGGTGTCCGGCGCCCGCGAGAAGTCCGGCTACCTGGCCGCCAAGCGGGCCATGGATCTGGTCATGTCGGTGATGGGACTGATCGCGCTGGCCCCGCTGATGACCGCCGTGGCCGTGGCCATCCGCCTGGACAGCCCCGGCCCGATCTTCTTCCGCCAGCGCCGCCACGGCTACATGAACGAGGAAATCGTGGTCTGGAAATTCCGCTCGATGCGGGTGGAGTCCACCGACCACAAGGCGATCCGCCAGGTCAGCGCCGACGACGACCGCGTCACCAAGGTGGGCAAGTTCATCCGCAAGACCAGCCTCGACGAGCTGCCGCAGATTTTCAACATCATCAGCGGCGAGATGTCGATCGTGGGGCCCCGCCCGCACGCCATCGGCATGCTGAGCGGGGGGGCCGAGGCCTCCAAGCTGGTCGAGACCTACGCCCACCGCCACCGGATCAAGCCGGGCCTGACCGGCTGGGCCGCCGTCAACGGCTCGCGCGGCCCGGTGGACACCGCCGAGGACGTCCGCCGCCGCGTGGCGCTGGACCTGGAATACGTGGAGCGCCGCTCGTTCTGGCTGGACGTGGCCATCATCCTGCGCACGGCGCCCTGCCTGTTGGGAGACAGTGGCGCGGTGCGCTGAGGCGACGCCATAGCGCTAAGTCGAGAATCGGCGCGACACGGGTCGGATTGCGGCGTTACGACAACTTTCCCTGGCGCGCGTTTTGCAGCATGGCGGGGGGCAGTGCGTCGCGCGGCCGCGTGCGCGAGGACTTCGGGGCAGAGATGGCAGCTTTGGTAAGTGAGCCCGCGCACGGGTGCGTCCGATGACCCGGTCCCGAAATGGCGCGATGCTGTCGATGGTCATTCCGATGCACAACGAATCCGAGGTGCTGGAGGTCCTGTTCCCGCGCTTGGACGAGGTCATCGCCAAGGCCGGCGTGACGGTCGAGATCGTCTGCGTCGACGACGGCAGCCGGGATGACACCTTGGCGCGGCTTCAGGCGCGCGCGGCGGCCGACAGCCGCATCCGCGTTCTCGAACTGGCGCGCAACTTCGGCAAGGAAGCCGCGCTGACGGCCGGCCTCGACAACACCCGCGGCGAGTTGATCGTCCCGCTGGACGCGGACCTGCAGGATCCGCCCGAACTGATCCTCGAATTCATCCAGCTCTGGGAACAGGGCTACGACGTGGTCTATGGCGTGCGGACCGATCGCAGCTCGGACAGCGTCGCCAAGCGCATCACTGCCGGCTGGTTCTATCGCCTGTTCAATCGGATGTCGGACTATCCGATCCCCGCCGACACCGGCGATTTCCGCCTGATGGACCGCAGCGTCGTCGAGGCGCTGCGCCAGATGCCCGAGCGCAACCGCTTCAATAAGGGGCTGTTCTCCTGGGTGGGCTTCCGGCAGATCGGCGTGCCCTATGTCCGTCCGGCCCGCGCGGCCGGCGCCTCGTCCTGGGGCTCGCCGGCGCTGTGGCGGCTGGCTCTGGACGGCATCACGTCGTTCTCGACCGCGCCGCTCAGGATCTGGAGTGGCGTCGGGCTGCTGGCCGCCGTGGTCGCGATCTGCGCGGCGGTCGTCCTGGCCGTTCGCGTGCTCATCTTTGGCCGCGACGTTCCGGGGTATGCCTCTTTGATGGTCGTAACGTTGTTCTGCTTCGCGGTTCAGATGGTAGCGTTCGGCATCATGGGCGAATATCTGGGACGGCTCTATCAGGAGGCGAAGCGCCGCCCGATCTACATTCTTCGCAACAAGGCCTAGCGGGGGCGGCTTTGGACCGTAGCGTCTATGACAGTATGCGCGCCATCGAGCACCAGCACTGGTGGTTTCGTGCGCGCCGCAAGATCCTCGCGGACCAGCTTTCCAGGCTGAAGCTTCCGGCCAACGCCAGTATCCTCGAGGTCGGCTGCGGGCCTGGCGGCAACCTGGCCATGCTGTCCCGCTTCGGCAAAGTCGTGGCCATCGAGCCAGACGCGGAATCCCGGCGTTATGCCGCCGAGAGCACAGGGGTGACCGTGCTGGACGGCGGTCTTCCGGATGGCCTGCCGACCTTCGACAAGCCGTTCGACCTGATCGCCGCCCTGGACGTCATCGAGCATCTCGACCAGGACGCTGCCTCCCTCGTCGCCCTGCGCAAGCTGCTGGCGCCGGGCGGCGTGCTCTTCACCACGGTTCCCGCCCATCCCTGGCTGTGGAGCCGCCACGACGAACTGCACCACCACAAGCGGCGCTATCGGCGCGAGGCCTACGTCGCGCTGCTCAAGAGCGCGGGCTTCGATGTCCAGCGCGTGACCTTTTTCAACGCGGTGCTCTTCCCGATGATCGCCCTGGCGCGCGCGGTGAAGCTGGGCGAACGCTCGGGACGGGCGGATGACAGCCTGCCCTCGAAGCCCGTGAACGCGATCCTGGAGGGCGCCTTCGGGTCCGAGGCTTTCATGCTGCGTCACGTCAACCTGCCCTTCGGCGTCTCGATCCTGGCGGTAGCGCGGCCCAGGGCCGACGCCGCGCCGGCGCTCTGACCCGTCGTGGCCCAGGCTCAGGAACGCCGCCGGTGACCCAGCAGGTTGAAACAGCTCCGCTCGGCGGCCTCGCGAAGTCCGCGCCGCGTCAGTTGCTGGTCTTCGCCGTCGTCGGCGGCTTGGCGACGGTGACGCACTTCGTCCTGGCATTGCTGGCCAACACCCAGTTCGGCGCCCCGCCGCTTGTCGCCAACGTCGTCGGCTACGTCGGCGCGGTGATGATCTCCTACGTGGGCAACGCCCGCTTCACGTTCCAGCGCCGCGTGCTGGACCGAGCCCAGTTCGTCAGGTTCGGGGTCGTCTCACTGGCCGGGTTAGCGCTCGGCCAGGCCATCACCTATCTGGCGACCCAGGCGCTGCACCTGCCGTTCCAGTTGACCCTGATGGTGGTCGTGGCGAGCGTTCCGGTGTTCACCTTCGTCACATCTCGTCTCTGGGCCTTCGCCACGACCGGCGAGGCCGAGAGCGCTGAGCACGTCGCCAAGGCCGCGCCCCTGGGCGCCGTCGATGATGCGAGGGACGCGCTGGCGGTGAAGGCTCAACCGATCCTGTTCGGCGCCATATTTGTCCTCGCCTGCCTGCCCGTGCTGGCCGCGCCTGTGCTGCCGATGATCGACTACTACAGTCACATCGCCCGCTTCTTCGTCCTGGCGCACATCGACCAGGACCCGTTCCTGGCCCAGCACTACCGCGCCCACTGGCAAATCCTGCCGAACATCGGACTGGACGTGCTGGCCACCGCGCTGATGCGCGGGTTGCCCACAATGGCGGTGGCGAAGGCGATCGTGCTGGTGATCTTCGGGCTGCAGTACTTCGGGCTCCTGGCGTTCAATCGCCAACTGACTGGACGCTCATCGGTGCTGGTCGCGCTGCTGAGCGCGGCGCTCCTCTACAGTTTCATCCTGGGATGGGGCTTCGCGAACTTCCTGCTGGGGCTGAGCCTGGTCTTCTGGGGCGCGACCTGGTGGCTGGCGCAGCGTCATCGCCTGAAACTCGCGCTGCCGGTGGCCTGCGTCCTGGCGGCGCTGATCTTCCTGACCCACGGCGTGGCGTTCCTGCTCTACGGCCTGCTGCTGGGCGGCCTTGAGCTGGGCCTCTACCTCAAGGCCGAAAACCGGTCGTTCCGCACCCTCGCCAAGATGGCCACGGCGCTCGGCGCCCAGGCGATCGGACCGGTCCTGCTGTTCATCTGGAGCCCGACGTCGCAGGCGCCCGGCGGGCTGACGAACGCCGGCGACGCCATCCGCGAACTCGCCAGCGAAGGGCGCCTCGGCGATCGGATTTCGGAGCTCTTCACCTACCGGCTGGCGACGATCGTCCGGGTCTCCGAGAGCCCGAGCCTGATGCTCGACATCGTGGTGTTCTGCACCGCCATCGGCCTGCTGGCGATCCTGGCCGCGCGCCGCAAGCTCACCGTGCCGCTGATGGCGATGCCGTCGGTCGGCATCGCCATCCTGCTGGTGGGGTTCATGCCGCCCTCCCTGCTGGGCGTCGGCTACATCGCCGACCGCATGCCCTACTTCCTGGCGCTGCTGCTGGTGGGGTGCTTCGTCGTCCAACCCAGCCGGTCGCGCCTGGATCAGGCGTGCATCGCCGCCCTCGGCGCCCTCGTCGTAGTGAAGGTCGGCTGGATCGGCGTGGCCTGGCAAGGCTACCGGAGCGACTTCGCCGACTTCCGCGCGGTGGCCGGCGCGCTGCCGTCCCGCAATGTGGTCGGGTTCCTCAATACCGCGAACCTGGGCCGCGTCGAGGACGCCCCCCGGTGCCAGATGTACGGACCGCTGACGATCCCGATGTACGGCCAGGCGGCCGACATCTTCGCCTATGGCTGGCAGCAGCCTATCGCCCTGGCCGGCAGCCTGGAGCTGGCGGTTCACGGCGCGACGCTGCCGCCCTCGCCTCACAGCGCCAAGGATAACGTGTTCGCGACCTTCGCCGCGATGCAGCGGCAGGGTGCGTTCGACTATGTGTTGTTCTGCGGCGACGAGGCCGAGGTGTCACGCCGCATGCACCTGACGCCGGTGGCGCACCAGGGACGGTTCTCGCTGTACCGGATCGGCCGAGCGCAAGCGGCCACGCCCTGACGGCGCGCCGTTCGCGGCCCGAAGATCAGCGCTTGGGGAACTTGAAGTTCAGGCCGAAGGGCTTGAGCACCAGGGCGATGTACACCAGCACCACCAGGACGATCAGGAACGAGATCAGTCCCTGGCCTTCGTTGCCGAACCAGTTCGCCACCGCGCAGCCTACGGCCGGCGGGAGATAGTGGAGGATTGTGTCCTGCGGCTCGCCGGGTTGGACGGATCTGTGCAGGAACAGCACAACCAGCCCCCCGAAGATCGCCACAGTGATCCAATCATAGACGGTTTCCACGCGACGCTCCCCAGCTCCAGCCCTTGGCTCTTATCTATGCATCTCCGGCGCCACAGGCAATGTGCCGCCGAGTATGACGCAGGCTGCGCGACGCAATCCCGGCCACACCGATACAATCCACCGCAATAACGAGGTTCGGGCTCGCGGCTACCCTGTAAATCGGTGCGTAGGTTTATTAAGACATCTAATGGATGTACCACTCGCCTACTAAGAGACGCCTAACGGTCCGCAGGGTAGGTCCGATTCGATGAAGACCGCTTGAATCAGGGATCCGCCTGCTAGATGTCGCTGAAGTGGCTTACCCCCCTACGCCGCGCCCCTCGCATCACGGACAACGCCCCCCTCAGTCAGAACGAGGAGCGCTACGTCCTTGCCGAGGCCGTGACGCATCCCGTGTACGCCATCCCCTGGTGGCATACGATCACGGGGCCGCTCGACCTTGCCCGGCTCAGCGACGCGATCCAGGCCGTCTGCACCCGTCACGAGGCCCTGCGCACGGGCTTCCGCGCGCGGCGCGACGGAACCTTCGTCAAATACGTCGAGCCAACCGCATCACCCCGGGTCGAGGTCGTGGACGCGCCGGGGGCGGATGACGCCGAGGTCCGCCGAATCCTTCGCGAGCGGTTCTTCCGCAAGCCGGACCTTTCGCCCGACTCGCTGAAGGTTTTCGTTCTGGTGCGCCTGTCGCCCACGCGGCACGTGTTCGGCTTCAGCTTGCACCACAGCATCTCGGATGGTCAGTCCTCGCGGCTGTTCGCCGACCAGGTGTTCAAGAGCTACGCGGGCGACGACATGCCGGCCGCGCGCGCGTTCAGCGCCGTCATCGATCCCGACTGGCTCCACTCCGAAGCCTACGCCGAGGCGCGCGAGGGCTGGCGCGTCCAGCTGGCGCAGATCCCCGCCGCCGCCGGCTGGCCGGCCGATCTCGCCGACCCCGCGCGGATGGCCGACGATGATCGGGTGCGGATGCCGATCCCCGCGGAGGTGCTCGCCGCATCAGAAGCGGCGGCGGCGCGCATCGGTGTTTCCCTGTTCTTTTACGTCTACGCCGTGGCGCTGCTGACGCTGTCGCGCCTCACCGGCTCGAGCCACGTCCAGACCGCGTTCCAAAGCCATGGCCGGCGCGCGTTCGCCGACGCCGGAGAGGTAATCGGGTCCTTCTCCAACGCCCTCGTGCTGCCGATGGACGTGGACGAGACCGAGAGCATCGCCGCCCTGGCCCGCCGCGTCCGGGCCGCAAGCCGGTCTGCCGTGGATCGGGAGGCCTTCCCCTACCACCACTTGATCCGCGAGTTCGGCGTGCACCCGAACTTCGGGGTGAACTGGTTCCCGAACCTGGGCGCCCCGGTCGCGCCGGGCCTCGAGATCTCGGCCGCCGATGTCTCGGACAGCCAGAGCGACTACGACCTGAACTTCCGCTTCGTCAGGACGCCGGGCGGCTTGGAGCTGGTGATCTTCTACAAGCCGGGATCGTTCAGCGAGGACCGAGTCCTGGCCGCCGGCCGCCTCTTCGCCGGCCTGGCCGGCGCGTTGTCGGCCGCGCCCGACGCGCCGATGTCGTCGGCGCGATCCGTCGACATGGCGCCCGCCGGGGTCCTGCCGGACGCGCTCGCCCCCCTGCCCGCCTCGCCACAGCCCACCGTCTTCGCCCGCTTCCTCGGCCACGCCGCCGCGACGCCGGACGCCACGGCCATCACGCACCGCGGCAAGACCTATACCTACGCCCAGGTCGAGCAGTCGTCGCGCCGCGTCGCCCGCAGCCTGCGCCGCCAGGGCGTCCAGGCTGGCGAGACCGTGGCCATCGTCGCCGAGCGGCATCCCTCGCTGATCTGGCTGATGCTGGGGGTCAGTCGGGCCGGTGGCGTGTTCGTCGTGCTGGACAGCAACTATCCGGAACAGCGGCTCCAGACCCTGGCCGACATCGTCAGCCCCCGGACGCTGCTGACCACCGAAGGCGCCCAGGCCCGGACGGCCGCGACCCATCTCGCGGCCTCGTCGGGCGCGACCCTGCTGGCGGTCAAGGACGGCGAGGCGGCGGCGGATGAAGCCGCGTGGCTCGACCGGGCCGACCCGGATCAACCCGCCTACCAGTTGTTCACCTCGGGCAGCACCGGCCGGCCCAAGTGCGTGGTCTGTGCGCACGGGCCGCTCAGCCATTTCGTGGGCTGGCAGGAATCGACCTTCGACCTTGGTCCGACCGATCGCTTCACCCTGCTCTCCGGCCTGTCGCACGATCCGCTGCTGCGCGACGTGTTCACGCCGCTGTCGATCGGCGCCTCGGTGCACGTGCCCGACCAGGCCGTGCTGCTGGAGCCCGGGGGTCTGCGCCAGTGGTTCGACGAGGTCCGTCCGACGGTGGCCCACACCACGCCGCCGCTGGGCCGCCTGCTGATCACCACCCCGCACGAGCACCCGCCGCTGAATGAGCTGCGCCATATCTTCTGGGGCGGCGATCTGCTGGCGCCGGACCTCCTGGACGAGGTGGCCAAGCACGCGCCCAACGTGGAAAGCGTCAACGTCTACGGCTCCACGGAAACGCCCCAGGCCGCCGGCTTCCACCGCGCCAAGCCGGGCACGCCCTGGCGGCACGTGCCCGTGGGCCTCGGGATCGACGGCTTCCAGCTCATCGTCGTGGACGACGAGCGGCAGCCGCGCGGCATCGGCGAAGTGGGCGAGATCGCGGTCCGCTCGTCCTATCTCAGCCTGGGATACCTGGGCGGCGAAGGCCCGCAGAAGCGCGATCGCGGGGGCGGCCCGGCCGGCGGCGCCGAGACCTACTACACCGGCGACCGTGGCGTTCACCTGCCCGACGGAGAGGTCCTGGCCCTGGGGCGCCAGGACGACCAGATCAAGATCCGGGGCTATCGGGTGGACCTGTCCGAGGTCGCCGCCGCGCTGGCGACCCATCCTGACGTGGACGCCGCCCACGCGGTGGTGATCAACCGCCAGACCAACCCCCAGATCATCGCCTTCATCGCCGGCCAGGCGCTGGCCGAAGACTCGGAAGGCGCCGTGCTGGCCCACGCAGCCCAGCGTCTGCCCGACTACATGATGCCGCACGGCCTGCAGCGTTTGGCGGCCATTCCGCTGCTGCCGAACGGCAAGATCGACCGCGAGGCCATGCGCATTCTGGCCGAGCAGCGCCCCGCCCCAGCCGCTCCGTCCGGTCGACCGGAGACACCCACAGAGGCGGAGCTCGTCGACAAGTGGGCAGACTTGCTGCCCTGGGCCCAGGTCAGCGCCGATTCCAGCTTCTTCACCCTCGGTGGCGACAGCCTGACCTACGTCGAGGTCTATCTCGCGACCGAGGCGATCATCGGCGCCGCTCCCGACGGTTGGCAGTTCATGTCGATCCGCGAACTGGCTGCGGGCCGCCGCGAGACGAACCGCTGGCTCGCCACGATCGACACGCCCATGCTGATCCGGGCGATCTCCATCTTTCTGGTCGTGGGCGGGCATTTCAGCCTGATCCACTACGCCGGCGGGGCAACGGCGGCGCTGTTCGCCGTCTCCGGCTTCCTCTTCGGCGGGTTGCAACTGCCGGAGGCGATCGAGAACCGGACCGCGCGTCCGGTCTGGCGCGTCTTCGCCAGCCTGCTCCTGCCGACGTTCCTCTACACGACCGCGCTGTTCACGGCGAAGCTGGCGACGGGCCAGGACCCCGACCTGTCGTCGCCACTGCTGTATGGCAACTTCCGCGACTACTCCCTGTTGGGACCACCCGACTGGGGCGGCAACGAATTCTATCTGTGGTTTGTCGACTGCATCCTGCAGATCTTCCTGATCCTCGGGGTGGCGATCATGGCGCTCGCGCGATGGCGCTTCCTGGGTCTCGACCGGTTCGGCGTGGCGATGCTGCTGTTCTTCGCGGGCTGCCTGGGCCGTTTCGTGCTGCCGGGCTTCGTCTTCCCCGGCTTCTTCGAGCACGGCGCCCAGCCGCTGACGATGGTGCTGTACCTGCCCACCACCCACCTGCCGACGTTCATGCTGGGCGCGCTGGCGGCCTCCGCCGCGGCGGGCCGGCGGCGTTGGATCGTACTCGCCCTGACTGCGGCCTACGCGAGCGCCAGCTTCCACTTCTACGGTCCGAACAGCGGGATTTTCATCGGGACCGCCGTGACCCTGATGCTGTTCGTGCGGCGCATCGTGACGCTCCGCCCCTTGAGCCGGTTCGTCTATATTCTGTCGGGCGCGTCGCTCTTCATCTACCTCACCCACTTCCAGTGGGGGGTGGTCCTCCGGTGGCTGCACATCCCGGACGAGCCGGTCATCCAGGTCGCGGTCGCCGGCGTCGGCGGCATTTTGGTGTGGATGCTGTGGAACCGCGTCGTGCATCTGTTCGCACCCGCGCGCCGGCGCCTGGAGGAAGCGCCATCGGCGATGTAGGCGGTGGGTCCCAACGGTTTCAGATACCCGCTAGGGTCTGCACGCGGCGCCGCGCCGTATAGGACATGACGATGCTGGCAGCCTTCCTCCGAACCGGCGTCGCCGCCCTGGCGATCCTGCTCTACGGCTGCGGGGCCAGCGCGTCGTCGGATCTGGCCGCCATCGAGCGCGCGAAGCAGTCCGGCCGCAGCGTCGCCCTGGAGGATGGCCGGACGCTGTTCCTGCGCTGCACCGGCAAGGGCTCGCCCACCGTCCTGCTGGAATCCGGCTACGGCGCGACGTCACAGGCCTGGTACGCCGTTCAACCCGCCCTGAGCCGCACGACGCGGGTGTGCTCGTACGACCGCGCCGGCTCCGGCTTCAGCAGCGCAGGGCCGGAACCGCGCGACGGCGCCTCCATCGCCCGCGACCTCGACACCGCGCTGGACGCCGCCCGCATCGAGGGGCCCTTCATCCTCGTCGGCCATTCCGCGGGGGGCCTGTACGGCCGCCTGTTCGCCGCGCGGCGCGCCGCCGACATGCAGGGCCTAGTGCTTCTCGATCCCACCGTGCCGCGTCGCGCCCCGCCCCCCCCTGCCCCCGACGGGCTGGAAGGCCTGCGGGGCCTCGCCCGAAAATGCCTGGCGGTGAGCGAGATGGCGCCGCAACCGCCCCTGGACGACGGGCGCTGGAGCGGCTGCGTCGGTTCAAATCCGGATCCCTGGGCCGCCGCCACGGTTCGTCGGCCCGACGCCTGGCGCGCCCAGATCTCAGAGCTCGACAACCTGTATGGGCGCACGTCGGAACAGGTGGCGCGGATCGGCGCGGTGCTGCGTCCCGTCCCCACCTATGTGTTCACCGCCTCCGACACTGCCGCGATGGCTCCCAAGTACGGGCTCGACAACCCACGCTCGGGCCTGGAGCTGCAGCACGAGATGATCGCCGGCGGTTCGATCGAAGGATCGCAGCAGACGATCCTGTCGTCGCACCTGATCATGATCGACCGACCCGAGGTGGTGATCGGCGCGGTCGAGGAGATGATCCGCGCCAGCCGCGCCGGCCGGCCGCCCGCGAAACTGCCGCCCAGCGAGTTGGCGACACCGGCCGAGGCCGGAGCGTTCAGCGCGCCGGAGGGCGATCCGCTCAAGGCCCCGGACGCCCCGCCGGCCGCGCCAGGGCTGCAGCCCTAGACCGACGCCAACCGCGACGGTTCTGCGACACAATCGTAACATATTGTTGCTGATGGCGAATCTCGGGTCGCCGCGCGCGACTTTCATCGAACTGTCGTCTGCCGGATCACATAATCGGCGGCGCGTCGGGACCTGCGGCGCATGTTTTGCGTGGGAGGAGCTTTCCGGGATGCGCTATGGCGTCGTCCGATCGTCACCGGAGCTTCCGCCGCCCAGCGTTCAGCGCCGCCTGATCGAGGCGGTCGGCTGCGACATCGTCCTGGAAGAAGGCGCGTCGAATTCCTCCAACCATCGGAGCCTGCTGGTCCTGCTGTTCGGCCTGCGGCGCGGTGACGAAGTTATTGTCCACGAACTCGACTGCCTTGACGCCACGACCGGTGAACTCGCGCGGCTGATCCGTCGGTTCTTCGAGGTCGGCGTCACGCTCAAGATCGTCGGCGGCTCACAGATGGAGACGCTCGCGCCCAGCGGCGTGATCCCGCGCGCCCTGGCGCTGTTGGCCGACCACGAGACGCGCCGCCCGCACAGGGCGGCGACCCGCCAGCGGACACGCACCCCCGAAGCGCGGCTGACCCAGCATCAACTGGGCTTCGCCCGCGACATGCATCGTCGCGGCCATTCCATGCGGGCGATCGGCCTGCTCTTCCGGCTGACGCCGAACGAGGTCGCCAAGCTGTTGCGGACGGCCCGGTCGGACATCACCGACGCGGAATCGGACGATCGCACCCCGTCCTTCGGACCCCCGCCGATAGGCTGAGGCCGAGACCCGCGGGGCCTCGGCGCTCAGCCCGCTCAGAACGTGGTGCTTGCCGACAGCGTGAAGACCCGCCCGACCTTATAGGTGTTCACGTCGACGCGATTGCCCGCGGTCTGCTGATACTCCTCGTACTTCCGGCCGGTCAGGTTGCGGGCTTCGAACTTCAGCTCGATGTCCCGGCCCGCCACCTCGACGCCCTGGCGCAGGACCAGGTCGAGCCGGAAGCCGGGGTGTTCGAAGATGTCGGGCTGCCCGCTGTTCGCCAGGCCCCGGCTGGTCACCCGCTTGCTGGCGTAGTTGATCATCAGCGTCTGTTGCGAGAGGTGGTCGCTGTCTTCCAGACCGATCTGGAAATTGGCCACATGCTCGGACTGGCCGGTCAGCGGCGCGCCGTCGCGGAAGAAGTCGGTGGCCAGCGTCGAGCTGGAGTTGAACACGGCCACGGTGTCGTTGGCGGAGACCAGCAACTCGGATTTCGAATAGGTGTAGTTGCCCGAGAGCAGCACCCGACGGGTGGCCCAAAGGTCGCCCTTCAGCCAGTCCGACACCTCGAAGTATTTCTGCGCGTCCAGTTCGATCCCGTATAGGTCGGCCTTGGGCGCGTTGGCGAAGCTGGTGATGAACGATTCGCCCGAGACATAGGACTCGATCGGGTTCTTCAGGCGCTTGTAGAACCCCGCCGCGGAAAGGCGTTGGTCCGTGGCGAAGTACCACTCGTAGCGGACCTCGGCGTTGGTCAGCTCGCTGTCGACCATCAGCGGGTTGCCCCGGTACTGGCGATTGGTGTCCGGGTCGAAGTAGAACTGGAAGATCAGCTCGCGGAACTGCGGCCGGGCCAGCGTCTTCGACAGGTTGGCGCGGAGCTGCATGTCGGGCCGGACCTCCCAGGTCAGGGTCGCGGCCGGCAGCCAGTAGTCGTTGTCGAGGTTGGTGGCCGCCGTCGAGGCGCCGGGCGTGTTGAACACCGTGATCGGCGCGACGTTTTCCTCGGCGGTCTCATAGCGGACCCCGACATCGAACTTCACCGTCTCGGCGATCCGGCCGTTCACCTTCGCGTAGGCGGCGTGATTCTTCAGGGTCGCCAGGAAGGCGGGACTGCCTTCGTTGCTCTCCACCATCGTGATGCCGAACGCGTTGATGACGGACGGCTGCAGCAGCAGATCGGGCCGGAACATGTCCACGCCGCCCGGGAAGGTGTTCGGCGCCTGGAACTGGAAGTCGCGACGCGAGCTGGTCCGCCGCGTGTCGGCGTACGCATAGCCCGCGGTGACGGACAGGTCGGGCGAGAACCGGTACGAGACGTCCGCGCCGCCGGACCAGAGCCGTTCGTCCAGCTGCGAGAAGCTGATCTTCGCGTCGCCGTTGTTGCCGTTGTTCAGGCGGTTGACGAAGTACTTGCCGTACGGATCGGCCGCCGCGTTGGTGCGGACATATTCGAAGGACAGCTCATACGGCGCGTCCCGCTTCGTCTTGGCGTAGCTGGCGCGCACATCCAGGCTGAGGTTCTCGGTCGGCTTGAACTCGCCGACGAACTGGGTGTCCAGCAACTGCCGCTCATACCAGGCGGTGTCCTGCTGCATGTAGTCGACCGTGGTGCCCTTGCGATTGCCCAGGCCCAGGCGCGAATGCTTGATCGTGTCGTGGATGTAGAGGTTGGTCCAACGGATCTTGTTCTGGTTCGTCTCGCCGAACTCGTAGGCCAGACCGATCAGGCCGTTGACGATCAGGCGGTTCTGGGTCGTCACCCGAGTGAAGTCGGACTCCAGGTCCTCCAGGTCGCCGTTCAGCGAGGTCTGGTTCGTGGCGTCGCGGGTCTGCCAGCGGTTGCTGTAGCCGGCGGCCCCGATCACCCCCAGATTGCCCGACCCCAGGTCGAACGACTTGGCGCCGGCCGCATTGAGCGAGACGTTGACCGGCAGATTGTTGTCCTTCTGCAGGACGGCGTTGCGGCCGGTGACCAGCTGGCTGGCGATCTTGGCGGTGTCGACCTTGCCGGAGCTGATCCGCTCGCCGCTGGCCAGGAACGCGGCCAGGGCCGACGGCGTGTCGCGGTTGCCGTTGTCGTAGCCGGTCCAGTCGGTCTTGCTGCCGTAGTAGGTGTAGCCGAGCTGGTTGGTGGTTTCGGTGTCGCCGGACACCGATGCGCCGAACGTGAAGAACCCGTCCTGCGGGATCGACCGGGTGGTCAGGTTGATAACGCCGCCGCCGAACTCGCCGGGGAAGTTGGGCGAGTAGGTCTTCTGCACCAGGGCCGACGAGATGATGCTGCTGGGGAACAGGTCGAGGGGCACGACGCGCTTCAGCGGCTCGGGGCTGGGCAGCGGCGAGCCGTTGAGCAGGGCCAGCGAATAGCGGTCGCCGAGGCCGCGCACATAGACGTAGCCGCCGCCGACCAGGCTGATGCCCGAGAGGCGGTTGAGCGCGCCGGCGATGTTGCCCTCGCCGCTGCGCTGCAGCTCCTGCGTCGACAGGATCGACACGACCTGGGAGGTGGATCGCACGGTGTTGGCGCGGGTCCCGGTGACCACGACTTCCGACACGCCGGGGATGGAGACCTCGGGATCCTCCTGCGAGGCCGAGGCGGGCGACGCGGCGGACGCGGCCGATGCGGCGGCGTCCGGCGGGGACGCGGGCTGGTCAGCGCCGTGCGCCAGTGTCGGCACGGTCAGCGCGGTGGAAAGCAACAACAAGGAGGTGAGCCGCCGCGTGATCATCTTCCGATCCCCCGAAGTAAGCATGTGGTGAAAAAGGGGGACCGCCGTCGCCGGCCGCCCCCCTTGGACTAAGTCTGACGGTGGATCAGTTGGTCGGCAGCGACGCGCAGGAGCCGGAGTTGCCGGTCCCGAAGTTCGCCGCGCCGCTGTTGCAGGTCCAGCCGGCGTACCAGGTGTCGCTGCTGTCCCTCACGGCGCCGGCGTAGGTCGTGGCGGTGAAGAAGGCGCCCAGCGTCGTGACGTCGAAGGCGACCAGACCCGTCTCGTTCGACCCGTTGGTGAACACGTTGCTCAGGGTCGAGGTGAAGGTGTCGCGGGCGTTCGAACCGGCGCCGAAGAAGCCTGCGACCTGGGCGGCGTTGTAGCTGCCCGTGCCGATGAACTTCGTCGCGTTGCAGCTCAGGCCGACCGAGCGGGCGTTGAGGGTCGCGGGCGTGGCGCCCGAACCGTTCATGCGCAGGCACTCGTTGTTCGGCGTGACGACGAAGCTGTTGGCGATCGTCGTGTCCGAGTTGCCGCGCAGCAGGATCGAGGCCTGGTCGTTGGCCTCGTTGTTGCTGGTGACCGCGCTCTGGATCATCGTGAAGTTCGCGACCTGCAGCTTGGTGCGGGGCGTGTCGGTCTCGAAGCCGTTGCTGTCGATTTCCATCAGGGCGTCACCCGCGCCGGCCCGCTGGATCAGCAGGGCGAACTGGACGTTCATCTGCGCGCCGGTGTCGACGTCGAGGCTGTCGTCGTCGGCGCCGACCGAGATGTAGTACTTGAGGTTCGGCGAGCCGCCGAAGTGCTCGGAGCCGTCGTCCGAGCTGTTGTAGCTCATGATGTGGTCGAGCACGGTGGCCGAGCCCACGCCCTCGGTCGTCAGCGACTGAAGCTCGACGTTCGCGCCCAGGACGAAGCCCGAGTAGCGGATCTGGACGAAGGACATCCGGCCGCTGTTGTCCGCGTCGTTCGCACCGCCGAAGCGCGCCGGGTCGGCCGCGCCTTCCGTCTGGCGTTCGCAGGTGCCAGCGGCCACCGAACCGGTGGTGCAGTCGGTGATCCGGCCGCGGCCCATCAACACCACGCCGCCCCACTGGCCCTGCGAGGTTTCGGTGTTCAGGCCCAGCACGTTGTCGCGGCTGGTGAAGATGATCGGCTGGGTCGCGGTGCCCACGGCGCTGATCTTGTTGCCGCGGTTGACGGCGAGCCACGACTGGCCGGTGCCGCCGAAGACGATCACGCCCGGATCGATGGTCAGGGTGACATTGGTGTCCGCCGCCGAGGCGGTGAAGCCGCCGTCCGTACCCACGTCGACGCGGCTGGCCATCTGGTAGAGCAGGCCCGAGATCTTCGTCAGGCGGATCGACCGGTTGATGCGCGCCGGCAGCGTGCAGACCCGGTAGGTGCCCGTGGTCCCGGTGATGGTGCCGTCGTCCTTGAGGCCTTGCGGATCGTCGATGGTGGGGCAGCCGGCGGCGGGCGTGACCTTCGTGCCCGTGCCCGGGTCAGTCGTGCCGCCGCCACCCGTCGCCGGGGGGTTGATCGTGACGTTGCCGCCGGTTCCCGGCGACGAGATGTCGTCCGCGCCGCAGCCGGCGAGCGCCAGCGCACTCAGCGAGGCCATCATGAACAAACTGAACTTCTTGCCGGCCATTCTTCAATCTCCCGCCGAGGCGCCAAATGCACGCATGCGGAACGATCGTTCGGAGTTGCCCCCGGACCTGCCCCCGCATCCGGGGGTGTTCTTAGAAGGCGGGCGTGACAGGCCCCCGACACACTTGTGACGGAGCCATTGCAAAGCTGGCGAACGCGCGCCGCCATTGTCACGAAAGGATGCCTGGACGCGGGCCGCGACATTGTGTTCTGGCCGCCGCCGGTCCGGATGGGCTATCTAGGACACTTGTTTTTGGGGGCAGTTGATGGCTCGGGGGCCCTGGCTTTCGTCAGTTTTCGCCGCAGGCCTCGGTCTGGCGGCGGTGGCGTCCACGGAAGCGTGCGCCCAGGTGCTGTCGATCGGCGACGATGGCGCTGTGACCACCTACGCCGGACCGGCCGTGTACACGACCGAAGGCGCCACGGTGATCGCGCCCCCGGAGCCGGCTCAGTTCTTCCGCGCAGCGCCCGAGCAGGTGGTCCAGTTCATCCGGGAATCCTCCGCGCGCCACGCCGTGCCCGCCTCGATCGTCGAGGCGGTGGCCTGGCAGGAGTCGCGTTTCAATCACGCGGCAGTTTCGTCAAAGGGCGCGCGCGGTGTCATGCAACTGTTACCGACAACCGCTAGCGACCTCGGCGTGGACCCTTCGGATCTCAGAGGCAATATCGACGGCGGCGCGGCCTACCTGGCCCAGCAGCTCCGGCGCTTTGGCGACGTGAAGCTGGCGCTGGCCGCCTATAACGCCGGCCCGAAGGCCGTCGAACGCTACGGCGGCGTGCCGCCCTACGCCGAAACCCAATCCTATGTCCGCGCCATCATGGCGCGCCTCGCGGCCGCCTCGGCCGTGGGCGCCGGCGCTCAGTGAGGCCCATGAAGAAGATCGCGACCCTTGCCGCCCTGGCGGCCCTCATCGCGGCGCCCGCGCACGCCCAGGTCCAGGGCGATCCGGCCGGCTCCTCGCCCCTGCTGGCGGCCCTCAACTGGGTCCAGGGCACGCTGCTGGGCAACCTGGCCACCACCGCCGCCGTGATCGCGGTGGCGCTGATCGGCTATCTGATGCTGACCGGCCGGTTCGACTGGCGGCGCGGCGTGGTCGTCCTCGTCGGCATCTTCATCATCTTCGGCGCCGTGACGATCGTCGCCGGCATCCGCTCGCTGGCCGGGGGCGTCTAGGCCATGAGCCGCCTCGCCTCCGATCCCGTCTTCGCGGCGCTCACGCGGCCCCAGATGATCGGCGGCGTCACCTATCCCTATGCGGTGCTGAACCTGATCGTGACCGCCGAGGCGTTCCTGATCACCCGCTCCTTCTGGGCGCTGCTGATCGCGGTCGTGCTGCACGCCGTGGGCTATGTGGGATCGCTGCGCGAGCCGCGGTTCTTCGACCTGTGGGTCACGCGGCTGAGCAGCTGTCCCCGGGTCCGCAACTTCAGCTTCTGGCGCGGGAATTCGTACCGGCCATGAGCCAGACCTTCCTCACCACCGGCGCGGCCAAGGTGCTGGCGCCTCGCGAGGTCGCGGTCGGCTCGCGCCTGCCCTACCTGGGCCATGCCGACGACGTGACGCTGCGCACCCGCGACGGCCTGCTGGTCCAGACGCTGCACCTGGCCGGCTTCCCGTTCGAGACGGCGCCGGACGAGGAACTGAACTATCGCAAGGCCATCCGCGAGACGGTGCTGCGGGGCGCCGCCAGCTCCCGGCTGGCGGTCTATCACCACGTGGTCCGCCGCCGCGTGACTCCGGCCTTCCCAGCCGCGCCGGAAGAGCCGTTCTGCGCTACGCTGGACACCCGCTGGCGCGACCAGCTGGCCAGCCGCCGCCTGTACGTGAACGACATCTTCCTGACGCTGGTCATGCGTCCGACCCAGGGCGCGGGCGGGTTCCTGGAACGGCTGATGAAGGGCTCGCGCAACAGCGAGGTCGACATTGCCCGCGACCTGCGCGACCTGCACGCCACCCGCGAGGCGTTCGCCGCCGCGCTCGCCCCCTACGGCGCCCGCACGCTGGGCCTCTACACCGCCGGCGGCGGCGCCCAACGCTCCGAGCCGGCCGAGTTCCTCAGCCTGATCCTGAACGGCGAATTGCGTCCGGTGCTGGCGCCCACCGGCGACCTGTCCAACGCCATCGCCACCCGCCGCCTCAGCTTCGGCCTGGACGCCATGGAGTTCGGCGGCGGCGCCGACGGCCCCATCTTCGGGGCCATGGTCTCGATGAAGGACTATCCGGCCCGCACCGCCCCTGGCCTGCTGGACGGGGTGCTGAGGCTGCCGATGGAGATGGTGCTCACCGAGAGCTTCGCCTTTATCGATCGCCAGGCGGCGCTGGACCGCATGGGCCTGGCGCTGCGTCGGCTCAAGGCCGCCGAGGACGACGCCTTCAGCCTGCGCGGCGAACTGGCCCAGGCCCGCGACGACGTGGGCGCGGGGCGCGCGGCCTATGGCGAGCACCACCTGACCATCCTGGCCAAGGCCGAGACGCTGGACGAACTGGACAGCGGCGTCGCCGACATCCAGTCGTCGCTGGCCGAGGCCGGCGCGGTCGCGGTGCGCGAGGACGTGAACCTGGAGCCGGCGTTCTGGGCGCAGTTCCCCGCCAATTTCAAATATATCGCGCGGAAAGCTCTGATCTCGGCCGGCAATTTCGCGGGCTTGGCCAGCTTCCACAACCATCCGACCGGCCAGGCCGACGGCAACCACTGGGGCCCGGCCATCGCCGTGCTCGAGACAACCGCCTTCGGGCCCTATCACTTCAACTTCCACAACGGCGACCTGGGCAACTTCACGGTCATCGGCCCCTCCGGCTCGGGCAAGACGGTGCTGCTCACCTTCCTGCTGGCCCAGGCCGAGCGGCTGAAGCCCCGCATCGCCTATTTCGACAAGGACCGGGGCGCCGAGCCATTCATCCGCGCCATCGGCGGCCGCTACGACGTGATCTCGCCCGGCGAGCCTACGGGCTTCAACCCGCTGGCCATGGCGGACAATCCCGGCAACCGCGCCTTCCTGGGCGAATGGGTCGCGCAGCTCCTCACCGCCGACGGCGACACGCTGGACTCGGAAGATCGCGCCATGATCGCCGACGCGATCGACGCCAACTTCGCCCAGCCCCCCGGACACCGCCGCCTGCGCTATCTGCGCGAGCTGTTCCGCGGCGCGCGCCGGCCCAGCGCCGGCGACTTGGCTTCCCGCCTGTCGGCCTGGTGCGAGGGCGGCGACCACGCCTGGCTGTTCGACAACGCCGACGACCTGCTGGACATCGAGACCCGCGTCCTGGGCTTCGACATGACCAAGGTGCTGGACGCGCCCACCATCCGCATTCCCGCGATGATGTATCTGTTCCACCGGCTGGAGCAGCGGCTGGACGGCAACCCCGCGATGTTCATCGTCGACGAGGGCTGGAAGGTTCTGGACGATCCGGTCTTCGTGCGCCGGATCAAGGATTGGGAAAAGACCATCCGCAAGCGGAACGGGCTGGTGGGCTTCTGCACGCAGTCGGCCTCGGACGCCCTGGACAGCCGCATCGCCTCGGCGATCATCGAGCAGGCGGCGACGCAGATCTTCTTCCCGAACTCCCGGGCGAAAGCCT
The DNA here is from genome assembly GCA_018821435.1 of Alphaproteobacteria bacterium. Lineage (GTDB taxonomy): Bacteria > Pseudomonadota > Alphaproteobacteria > Caulobacterales > Caulobacteraceae > Phenylobacterium. The sequence continues at coordinate 1,306 of JAHJME010000040.1, read as the reverse complement.
CGGACTACGTCGACGGCTTCGGCCTGACCGAGCACGAGTTCGAACTGGTGCGCACCCTGCCCGACACCTCGCGTTGTTTCCTGATCAAGCGCGGCGACCACAGCGTGGTGGCCCGCCTGGATCTGGGCGGCCTGTCGGGCGAACTGGCCGTGCTGGCCGGCACCGAGCGCGCCGTGCGCCGGCTGGACGCGCTGCGCCAGCAGGTGGGCGACGAGCCGGCCGCCTGGCTGCCCACGTTCATGGCCGAACCGGATCGCAAGGGACGGAGCGCCGCATGAACGGCTGCGCCGCCATGGTCGACGACGGCATCATCCGGGGCGTGCTCGCCACGGTGGAATGCCAGACGCGCGCCTATGCCCAGGGCGGCTACATCGCGCTGACCTCGGGATCGTCGGTGTTCCAGACGGCGCTGACGGCGCTGCTGACCATCTACGTGGCCCTGATCGGCTATCGGATGCTGTTCGCCCAGGGCTCGACCCGCCTCTCGGACGCCCCCGGCATCGCGCTGAAGGTCGGCCTGATCCTGGCGCTGGTGACCAGCTGGTCCACGTTCCAGACTGTGGTGTTCAACGTCGCCGACCGGGCGCCCGTGGAGATCGCCGGCCTGATCGCCGCGCCGATGCAGGAGGCGAACAACACCAGCCTCGCCGCCAGTCCCGTCGACGGGCTGCAGGCGGCCTACGACGAGTTCAGCAAGACCGGCGCGGCCTACGGCAAGCTGGCCGGCCCCAACGCCAAGGGCTACTCCAGCCCGCAGGCCGCCGCCGCCGAGGCCACGGCCGCCGCCTCGGGCGTGCTGTTCGTGGTCAGCGCCGGGGTGATCTCGGCCGCGACGCTGTCGATCGGCGTGCTCACCGCCGTCGGTCCCCTGTTCATCGTACTGGCGCTGATCCCGGCGACGCGCGGCCTGTTCGTGGGCTGGTTGCGCGCCCTGGCGGCCTCGGCGCTGACGCCGCTGGTGGCGTGGCTGCTGATCGTCCTGATGCTGGCCGTGCTGGATCCCTGGGTCGCCACCCTCACCGAGCAGCGCGTGTCCGTGCAGCTGGAGCCACAGACGGCGATGAGCGCCGCCGCCCTGGTGTTCGTCTTCGCCGCCGGCCAAGCCGCCCTGATCCTCGGCGCCTGCGTCATGGCCCTGGGCTTCCGCCTGCCCACCACCAGGACCGACCGCATCACGCGCGGCGCCGAGCCGGCCCGCGCGAGCCAGGCCGCCGCCCTCGCCCTGACGCCCGTGCCGTCGCGCGCCGAGCGGCTGTCCTTCGATCTCCAGCGCGACCAGGCCCAGGCCGCCGCCCGCGGCCGCTCG
>JAHJME010000039.1 GCA_018821435.1 Alphaproteobacteria bacterium | reverse complement strand
GTCGATAAGTTCGAATATCGTCGCGGCTACAAGTTCTCGACCTACGCCACCTGGTGGATCCGTCAGGCGATTACGCGCTCCATCGCTGACCAGGCGCGGACCATCCGTATCCCGGTGCACATGATCGAGACGATCAACAAGATCGTCCGCACCAGCCGCCAGATGCTGCACGAGATCGGCCGCGAGCCGACCCCGGAAGAGCTGGCCGAAAAGCTGGCCATGCCGCTGGAGAAGGTCCGCAAGGTTCTGAAGATCGCCAAGGAGCCGATCAGCCTCGAGACGCCGATCGGCGACGAGGAAGACAGCCACCTCGGCGACTTCATCGAGGACAAGAACGCGATCCTGCCGATCGACGCGGCCATCCAGTCGAACCTGCGGGAAACCACCACCCGCGTGCTGGCCTCGCTGACGCCGCGGGAGGAGCGCGTGCTGCGCATGCGCTTCGGCATCGGCATGAACACCGACCACACCCTGGAAGAAGTCGGCCAGCAGTTCTCGGTCACCCGCGAACGGATCCGGCAGATCGAGGCCAAGGCGCTTCGCAAGCTGAAGCACCCCTCGCGCTCGCGGAAGCTGCGCAGCTTCCTCGACAGCTAGACGCCATTCGAAGTCTGAACACGAAAAACGCCGCCGGGTCGCCCCGGCGGCGTTTCTGTTTCGGGTCGGCGTCGTGGCCTAGCTGTCGAAGCTACGAAGGTTGTTCACCCGGGATCGGGTTGAGAGAGTGGGGTTGCGAAGCTCCAACCTCTAACCGGGAGACCCCGGATGAACGTGCATAAGAATGCCCGGCTGACGCCGTCGGGTCGAGCGTTGCTGGCGCAGCGGGTGTCGAGTGGCTGGACGGCGAAGGCGGCGGCTGAGGCGGCTGGGGTGTCGCTGCGGACGGCGCGCAAGTGGATCGGTCGGCATCGTCGGGGTGGCGAGCGAAGGCATCACGACCGCAGCTCGGCGCCCCGGCGATGTCCGCGCAGGACGCCTCAGCCGCGGGCGGCGCGGATCGAGCGGCTGAGACGCCAGCGGATGACCGGCCCTCAGATCGCAGCGGCGCTGGGCATGGCGCGCTCGACGGTGGGGGCGATCCTGCGTCGCCTGGGCCTGGGCAAGCTGAAGGCCTTAGAGCCGAAGCCGGCGGTGATCCGCTACGAGCGCTCTGCGCCCGGCGAGATGATCCACCTCGACATCAAGAAGCTCGGCCGCTTCGACGTCGCCGGCCATCGCGCCACCGGCGACCGCCAGGCCGGCCGCTCCTACCGGGCCGGCTGGGACTTCCTTCACGTCTGCGTCGATGACGCCTCACGGCTGGCCTACACCGAGATCCTGCCCAGCGAGCGCAAGGAGGACACCACCGCCTTCCTGGAGCGCGCCTTGGCCTGGCTGGGCCAGCACGGCGTCACCGTCGAGCGGGTGATGACCGACAACGGCTCGGCCTACCGCTCCAGCCTCTTCCGCCAAGCCCTCAACCGGGCCGGGGCCCGCCACGTCCGAACCCGGCCCTACACGCCCAGGACCAACGGCAAGGCCGAGCGCTTCATCCAGACCAGCCTCAGGGAATGGGCCTACGCCAAGCCCTACCGATCATCTGACGAACGATCCCAGGCCATCGGCCCCTGGACCGACGCCTACAACCTCACTCGACCCCATGCCGGCATCGGCGGCATCACCCCCTGGTCAAGGGTGAACAACCTTCTTGGAAACGACACCTAGCGCGCGAGCGCCAGAGCCATGCGGCGGCGACGCAGGATCGCGCCGGTGGCGCCCATGCCCATGATCAGCATGGCCCAGGTGGACGGTTCGGGCAGATAGGCCTCGGCCATCTGCGAGGTGCTGAAGTTGTACGGGTTGTTCAGCACGTCGACGTTCACGTTCCAGCCGATCGCGTCGAACAGCGCCAGGTCCAGCCCGGTCACCGAATTGTTGGCGGAGCCGCCGCAGGCGTAGGGGTTCATGATCCCCAGCAGTCCGGAGCAGAACGGCGCCGTCTGCGGCGCCTTCCAGTGCGAGGCCTGGTAGCCGTCGCCGAAGTTCTCGCCGGTGGAGAAGTAGCCCAGCGCCGTCTGGCCCCCGTCGACCGAGAAATACGAGTCGGCGCCGGGGCGCCAGTCAAGGATCGGGGCGTCGTTTTCGCCGCTGGCGCTATAGCGGAACATGTCGAGGCCATAACCCCACCAGAACTGGTCGACCGGGCCGGGTCCGGCCGAATAGTCGAAGTCGTCCGCGCCACTCAGGAAGCCCAGGGCGTGGCCGATCTCGTGCACGGCCACGGCGATGAAGTCGTAGTAGCCGGCCGTCACGCCGTCGCGCGGGTCGAAGTCGAAGTTGAAGTTGCTGGAGAAGGTGATCTCGCCGTCGGGACCCGCATAGCCGATGTCGCCGGCCAGGGCCTTCAGGTTGGCGGTCGAGAGCGCGATCGTCTCGCTGATATTGCCGTCGGGCGCCAGGCGGGTGGTCAGCGGATTGATGCCGTCCTGGGTCGCCGGGTTCAGGTAGCCGGGCACCAGGGCCTGGACCCCGCCGTTGCCGTTCAGCGGCGCGAAGTTCGCGGTGGCGACGGCATCCAGGGCGCTGGTGCCGGTGAAGGCCAGCGCGGCCTTGTAGTCGGCGATGTCGACGTAGGTCGCCAGCGTGCTGCCCGTCTGGCCCAGAATACCCGGGTCGAGCGCGCTGAAGCCGACGTCGAAGCGGACGACGGCGTCGTTGGTGAAGACCGATTCCCAGTATTTAGCCGCGACCTGGAAGCCCAGGGCGGCCGGAGAGCCGCTGACGCCGCCGATGTCATTAAGTTCAATGGTCAAGGCTGATGCTGGCGAAGCGGTCATCAACGCGCCGGCCGCCATCGAACCCAACAGTAAATACTTTAGCTTGGAAGCCGACATTTGGATGCACCCCATTGCTGGTCTTCCACCCCGGTTTCCCGCAACCTTGGTGAACGATCTGTAACAGACTGGTAATGTCCGAGTTCAACCGTCAAGTGTCTTCGCTTTTGAAGAACCATGGTTTTTGGAATCCGCCTCCCGGCGCGTGAGGAATTCCCGCGTTACGCGAAGCTTGACTGGTCGTGGCGCGATCCGGTGCGCTAGAAACAGGCAACCGGGAGTTTTCATGAAGCTAATCAAGTTCGTGGCTGGCGCGTCGTTCGCGGTGCTGCTGGCGGGATCGGCGACCGCGCAATCGACGGGCGACCCGCAGGCCTCCGCCAACCGCGTGCAAGCGCACGTTGCATTCCTGGCGTCCGATCTGCTGCAAGGCCGAGAGGCCGGTTCGCCGGGCTACGACATCGCCGCCAACTACGTGGCCTCGCAGTTCGCGCAACTGGGGCTGAAGCCCGGCGGTGCGGACGGCAGCTATTTCCAGCCCGTGCCGCTGCTGGCCGTGCGGCCGGCCGACGAAGGCCGGTTCGTGCTGCGCGGCAAGGATGGCGCGGCCGTCCCGCTGGTGTTCGGCGAAGAGGTGATGCCCGGCCACCCCTATGGCCCGGCCGAACGCAAGGTATCCGCGCCGATGGTCTTCGTGGGCTTCGGCGTCGTGGCGCCCGAGCACAGGCGCGACGACTACGCCGGCCTGGACGTGAAGGGGAAGATCGTCGTGGTCCTCCAGGGTGCGCCGTCCGGCTTACAGACCGAGGAACGGGCCTACTACGCCAACGGTCGCACGAAGCGTGCGCAAGCGGCCGCCCATGGCGCCGTCGGGATGATCGCCGTCTACCTGCCGAGCGACGAGAAGCGCCGACCCTTCGCCAGCAGCAAGCGCACCTGGCAGACCTGGGCGATGACCTGGCGCAGGCCCGATGGCACGCCCAACGACGTGGCCGCCGACACGCCGCAACTGGCCACGGTCAGCATCGCCGGTGCGGCCAAGCTGTTCGCCGGCGCGAAGACGACCTACGCCAAGGTCGCCGAGGCGGCCGCGAAGCCCAAGGGCGATCCGCCTCGCTTCGCCCTGGCCACGACCCTGGATGCGACGCTGAACACCGAGAGCAAGACGCTCCAGAGCGCCAATGTCGCCGGGTTGATCGAGGGTTCGGACCCGACGCTGAAGTCCGAGGTCGTGGTGCTGTCCGCCCACCTGGACCACATCGGCGTGACCCCGCCGGTCAATGGCGATGGCATCAACAACGGCGCGCTCGACAACGCCAGCGGCATCGCCACCACCCTGGAGGTGGCCCGCGCGTTCCAGCAGTCCGGCAAGGCGCCGCGGCGTTCGGTGCTGGTGCTGGCCGTCACCGGCGAAGAGAAGGGGTTGCTGGGCGCGGAGTATTTCGCGCGCAATCCGACGGTTCCGCTCTCGTCGCTGGTCGCCGACGTGAACCTGGACATGCCGATCCTGACCTACGACTTCCTGGACGTGATCGCCTTCGGCGCCGAACGCTCCAGCCTGGCCGGCGCGGTGCGCAAGGCAGCGGCGCGCGAAGGCGTCGCGCTGTCGGCCGACCCGATGCCGGAGGAGGGGCTGTTCACCCGCTCGGACCACTTCCGGTTCGTGGAGGTGGGGGTGCCGTCCACGTTCCTGATGACCGGCTTCCTGAATGGGGGCGAGGCCAAGTTCCGTGGCTTCCTGGCGGGCTGTTACCACAAGCCCTGCGACGACCTCAGCCAGGGGATCGACTGGTCGGCGGGCGCCAAGTTTGCCCGCATCAACTACGAGATCGCCCGCGAGATCGCCGACGCCGACGCCCGGCCGACGTGGAACAAGGGCGACTTCTTCGCGACCAAGTTCGCCCGGCCGGAGACGATCGCGGACCGATAGGGCGAGAGCCGGTGGGCGCCTCAGCGCCAGCCGTAGTTGAAGCTGATGCTGACGCGGGGGGTTTTGGCCTGGTTGGCCGGGACCTCGTGGCGGAGCCAGCTTTCCCACATGTAGACCGTGCCCGGCTCGGGCCGCAGGTAGACGAAGGTCTGGGCCGGCTCGGGCGCGTCGGGGGTGCGCGGTGGGGCCGCCATCATCAGCGGCAGGCGCGGGTCCTCCAGCTTCAGCGCGCTGGCGCCCGGCGGGGTGGCCACATAGACCGTGCCGGAAATCACGCTGTGCGGGTGGATGTGGCCGGAATGGGCCGCGCCGGGCTTCAGGATGTTCACCCACAGGCTGTCCAGGCGCAGCTTGCCGCCCCCCAGGTCCAGCGACAGGCCGTCGGCGAAGATCTTGGCGTGCTTGTCCAGCATCGTCTTCAGCTCGCCGAAGACGCTCATCCGCCGCGGCAGGTCGTTCAGCGAGGCGTAGGAGGTGTAGCCGCCGTAGGCGTGGTCGCGGCACCAGGCGCGACCCGCCTGGTCCTCGGCTGCCAGCTCATGGCAGGCTTCCAAAATCTCGCCATTGAAATTTTCGAAGCTGCGGTTTGTTGTAAGGGTCGCTTCGTAGATTGGCGTGACGAATAGCGGGCGCAGCGTCATGCCGGGCGGCTTAGCGCAGCCCAGCGAATTTTCAAAACGTCGTGTCGGCTGGCGCGGCGCGTGAACGTTGTTTAGGTTTGACGGCAACTGAGACCCGGCCACTGAGTCCGGGCCAGCTATTTGGGGGACGAGACCATGATCAAGTTCGTGGCGGCGCTGGCGGTGGTCGGTCTCGCGGTGACCGCGCCTGTGACGGCGCAGGCCCAGGCGAAGGCCAAGGCGGCGGCCGTGTACAAGGCGCCCCGCGGCCCCGACGGCAAGCATCCCGATCTGAACGGCGTCTGGCAGGTGATGAACACCGCCGGCTGGGACATCGAGCCGCACTCGGCCCGCGCGGCGCTGCAACTGCGTCCCGGCCCCTTCGTGCCGGTTCCGGCAAAGTCGGTGCTGGCCCTGGGCGCGGTGGGCGCGGTTCCCGGCGGCCTGGGCATCGTCGAAGGCGGCGAGATCCCCTACACGGCCGACGCCAAGAAGCAGCGCGACGAAAACCGGGCCAACTACACCAGCCTGGAGACCGGCGACCCCGAGGTGAAGTGCTATCTCCCGGGTGTGCCGCGCGCCAACTACATGCATCTGCCCTTCCAGATCTTCCAGTCTGAGAAGTCGATGATCATCGCCTACGAATACGCGGGCGCCGTCCGCAACGTCCTGTTCACCGATCCCGGCCCGGCGCCGGTCGACAGCTGGATGGGCCAGTCGGTGGCCAAGTGGGACGGCGACACCCTGGTGGTCACCGTCAGCGGCATGAACGACCGCACCTGGTTCGACCGGGCGGGCAACTTCCACTCCGACCAGATGCAGGTGGTGGAGCGCTGGACGCCCACCGGCCCCGGCACGGTCCGCTACGAAGCGACGATCACCGACCCGAACACCTTCACCAAGCCGTGGAAGATGAGCTTCAACCTGTACAAGCGGGTGGGCGAGGACGCGCGGCTGAACCAATTCAAGTGCGTCGAGTTCGTCGAAGAGCTCATGTACGGCGACCTGCGCAAGGAACCCCTGAAGTAGGGCGTCACCGAAATTGAGGTCCGGCTTCCAGTCGGACCTTTCGAGGGATAGAATCTAGCATCCGGCGTTGGAGGCGCGAGATGAACAAGAAAAAGCTGATCATTGCGGGGGCCATTGGTGCGGCGCTCAGCATCGCCGCCGCCGGTGGCGCGGCCTGGGCTCACCACGCCTTCGCCGCCGAGTTCGACGGCAAGGCGCCGGTGCTGCTGCGCGGCAAGGTGACCCGCGTCGAGTGGATCAACCCGCACGCGTGGGTCCACATCGCCAACGTCAACAAGGACGGCACGACGACGGCGTGGATGGTCGAGGGCGGCACGCCCAACACCTTGCTGCGCTCGGGCATCGACCGTAATTCGCTGAAGGCCGGGACCGAGATCATCGTCCGCGGCTACCAGTCCAAGGACAAGCTCTGCAAGCCGGCCTGCAAGGCCAACGGTCGCGACGTGACGTTCCCCGACGGCAAGAAGCTGTTCATGGGCTCGTCGGGCACCGGCGCGCCGACCGACGGCGCCGATCCGGGCGAAAAGAAATAGCTCCGAGCCACGCGCCGGATACGGAAAGGGGAGCCGCGAGGCTCCCCTTTTTCGTCTCCGGCCTCCTGGAGTCCGCCGGGCGGCGGTTCAGCGGCCCTGCAGCTTGAGCAGCGAGTCCCACATCTGGTCGGCAAACTTGATCACCGAGACGTTCGCCGTGAACGCGGTCTTGGCCTGGATCATGTTGACGGTCTCCTTGGCCAGGTCGACGTCCGGCGCGCCCTCGACGCCCATCGTGGCGACGTTGACGGCGGAGGTTTCGAAGCTGCGCGAGGCGGCCATCAGGCCGTAGCGGGCGGTGGAGATCGGGTCCATGCCGCGGAGCGTGCGCTCAAGGCCGTTAATCCGGCCCTCAGGAACGTAGTGAACACTTCCGAAAGCCGCGAGACGGAGGGCGGGTCCCAGGCGTTATGCTGTCGCGACCGAAGGAGCCGTCCATGCGCCTGATCCCGACCCTGGCCTTCCTGATGTTCGCCGGCGCGGCCGGCGCGCAACCGATCGCCGAGAACCCGCCCACCAAGACCATCCAGTGCATCGACGTGGGCGGTCAGCAGGTTCCGGCGCTGTGCCGGGTGCCCGCCAGCCGGCTGGATCCGCGCGAGGACATCTGCACCTGCCCTGGCGGCGGCCAGCGGGTGGAGGTGGCAGTCTGCGCCAAGGGCCAGACGCCGCCGCCGGAGGGCCGGGCGCTGAACATCGCGCGTCGCACGGCGATCCGCGACGGCAGCCTGCTGGGCGACATGATCGGCGACAAGCCCATCTGCGTCGCGCCCCGCAACCGCTGAGCGTTCGCGCCGCGCTAACCACCTACCCCAGCGCGGCGTAGACCATCTTCTGGAACATGGGGCAGCCGATGCGGCCGGTGGGGCGCTGGCCCTGCATGGCGGTGACGGCCTCGGGACCCAGCGGCATCGAGTCCTGGATAAGGTAGATCAGGATCATGTCGTTGGCCGGGTCAGCCTGCCACCAGGTGCCGAACGCGCCCGGCCAGCCGAACGCGCCGTCGCCGCCCGCGCCCATCCACTGGTGCTTCTCGGCGTCCATGATCATCGACGTGCCCAGGCCGAAGCCCTGGCTGAGCCAGAACGGCATGCCCAGGAAGGCGTGGCCGCGCTGCTCGTCGGTGAGCAGGTTCGAGGTCATCTGGTCGATGGTCTCGGCCTTGGCCAGCCGCACGCCGTCGACCTCGCCGCGGCCCAGCATCAGGCGCGCGAACTTGAGATAGTCGTCGGCCGTGGAGATCAGGCCGCCGCCGCCGCCTTCGAACGGGCCGGGGGTCTCGGGGTCGGACCAGGAGGCGTCCTTCAGGCCGCCCTCGGGCAGGGCCTGGTAGAGCTTGGCCAGGCGGTCGCGCTTCTCGTGCGGCGTCCAGAAGCCGGTGTCGTTCATCCCGAGCGGGGTGAAGATGCGTTCCTTCAGCACCTGGCCGATGGGCTTGCCCTCGACGCGGGCGACCAGGAAGCCCAGCACGTCGGTGGCGTGGCTGTAGTGGAAGCGCTCGCCCGGCTGGTAGCTGAGCGGCAGGGCGCCCAGGCGGGTCATCCATTCGTCGGGCGTGTGGGGATTGGCCAGGGCCGAGCCCAGCTTCTCCTCATGCGCATGGGCGATCGGCCCCATCGAGGTGAAGCCGTAGGCCAACCCCGAGCGGTGGGTCATCAGGTCCTCGACCGTGATGTCGCGGGCGGCGGGGACGACGGCGTCCAGCGGGCCGGTCGCGTCCTTCAGGACCGTCATGTCCTTGAATTCCGGCAGCCATTTGGTCACCGGATCGCTGAGCTTCAGCTTGCCTTCCTCGACCAGCATCAGGGCGGCCAGGGTGGTCACCGGCTTGGTCATCGAGGCGATGCGGAAGAGGGTGTCGCGTTCCATCGGCAGGCCGGTGGCGATGTCGCGCTGGCCGACGGTGTTGACCTGGACCACCTCGCCCTTGCGCCAGATCAGCGTCACCACACCCGCGAGCGCGCCCTGGTCGACGAGTCCCTTCAGCGCCGGGCCGATTCCGGCCAGCATGTCGCGATTGAAGCCCGCCGGAGCTTGAGCACCGTCCATGGTCGCCTCCCTTATCGTTGTTCACCCATATACGGCGCAGGGACGGGCGCGGCGTCAAGCCGTGCGCCGGCCGCATCCGAACAAATGTTGGGTCGCGCTCCTGGCGTTCTGCGCCGTGCTGATGGCGCCCCTGACGGCCGCAGGCGGCGAGGTCGCAGCGCCCGGCGGTCCGATCGAGGCGAAGTACGAGAAGCCGGGGCCGATGCGGGTGGCCAAGCTGATGACGCGGGGGCCGTGCGACCGACGCGGGAACGCCTGCGAAATCTTCTATCCCGCCGACCTGGGGCCCGAAGGGACGCCGCACCCGGTGATCACCTGGGCGAACGGCACCGACAAGACGCCCAGCCCGGCCGGCAAGTACGATTTCATGCTCACTCACCTGGCGTCGTGGGGCTTCGTGGTGGTCGCCACCCGCGACGGGACGACCGGCGTCGGCGACACGGTGCTGGACGCGGCGACCTATCTGCTGGCCCAGGGCCGCGACCCGGCCAGCCCGTTCTACCGCCGGCTGGATGCGGCGCGGGTGGGCGCGGCCGGGCACTCGCAGGGGGCGTCGGGCGCGGCCAACGCCATGCTGCATTCACGCGGTGCGATCCGTACGGCGGTGATGCTTCACCTGCCGCAGCAGGCGTTCTGCAAGCCGGCGGACAACTGCCTGCTGACCCGGGACCTGGAAGGCGCGCGTGCCGGGTCGGTGTTCTACGTCAGCGGGACCTCGGACTTCATCATCTCGCCCGACGACCAACTGGGCGGGGCCAAGCTGAATTCGCTGAACGCCTATTACCGCCACACCCCCGACCGGCTGCCGAAGGTGAAGGCGCTGGTGCGCGGGGGGAACCACAACGACGTCACCGGGCGGCCCGGCTGCCCGCCGGGCATGGGCGCCTGCGGGCAGGGGGCTCAGGCCTATCTGGGCTATCCCACCGCCTGGCTGATGTGGCGGCTGCAGGGCGCGGCGGATGCGCGCGGCGCGTTCGTGGCCGGCGGCGAGCTGTTCAGGGCGCCGCGCTGGACCCGCGCCGTGGGTAATATTCGTTAAGCCTGTGCATCCGTCGTGCGCAGGCGACCGTAAAGGCCTTCGGGGGCCGGTGAGAGTTGCGCGCCGGTCCCCGCGTACGTACAGGGGCCCATGCCTTTGCTCGCCGTTCTCAAGCGCCTGACCCTCGCCGGCGCCGCCGCGGCGCTGACCGCCGCCTGCACCCCCCTCAGCCTGTTCGCCACGCTGTCGCCCAAGGACCCCTCGTCCCTGGCGGCCCGCGACCAGGCCTATGGCGCCGGTCCGCGCCAGCGGCTGGACGTCTATGCGCCGCCGGGCGCCAAGGGCCAGGCGCCAGTGGCGGTGTTCTTCTACGGTGGATCCTGGGACAGCGGCCGGCGGCAGGACTACGGCTGGGTCGGCCGGGCCATGGCCTCGCGCGGCTTCGTCACGATCGTCGCCGACTACCGGATCTATCCCGAGGTCCGCTATCCGGTGTTCCTGACCGACGGCGCCCAGGCGGTGAAGTGGGCCCAGGACCATGCGCGTGAGTATGGCGGCGACCCCGACCGCATCGTGCTGGCGGGCCACTCGGCCGGCGCCTACAACGCGGTGATGCTGGGCCTGGACGGCCGGTACCTGCGCGCCGCCGGCGTCGACCCCCGCAAGATCAAGGCCGTGGCGGGGGTGGCCGGGCCGTATGACTTCCTGCCCTTCGACGACCCCATCGCCAAGCGCATCTTCGGCAAGACCGACGACCCGCCCGCGACCCAGCCCATGGCCTATGTGACCAAGGACTCGCCCGCCGCCTTCCTGGCCACCGGCGACGCCGACACCCTGGTCTATCCGCGCAACACCACGGCCCTGGCCAAGAAGCTGCGCGAGGCCGGCGTGCCGGTCGAGGAGCGCCACTATCCCGGCGTCGGCCACGTGAGGATCCTGCTGGCTCTCTCGCGGCCGCTGCGGAGCGAGGCGCCGGTGCTGGAGGAGATGACCGAGTTCCTGCGCAAGCACGCCGAGTGAATCCCCGGAACGCCTTACGCCGTAAGGCCTGGACCGGCCCGTCTCCCAAGGTCAGCCACGTGCCGATGCCGCATTGAACGCCAGGTCCGCCGTGCGTATATGCGCGGCGCTCCACGAGGGGCGACCGGCCACGAGGATGCTGTACCGCCATGTTGCTCACCCTGATGAAGGCCAAGCTGCACCGCGCCACGGTCACCCAGGCGGACCTGGACTACGAAGGCTCCATCGCCATCGACCGCGACCTGCTGGACGCCTCGGGCATCCTGCCGCACGAGCAGGTGGATGTGCTGAACATCACCAACGGCCAGCGCTTCACCACCTACGCGATCGAGGCGCCGCGCGGGTCCAAGGTGATCGGCGTGAACGGCGCGGCCGCCCGGCTCGTTCAGAAAGGCGACAAGGTCATCGTCGTGACCTATGGCATGCTGCCCGCCGAGGAAGCCCGCAACTATGCGCCCACCGTGGTCCTGCTGGATGACGCCAACGAGATCAAACAGGCGGCCTAGGCTGGCCCGGCCGGCAGCGCTTGGGGCCGCGTTCGCGGTCCTGACGCTTGCCGCCTGCTCGCCCAACGCCCCCCCGGGCGTGGACCGCGACCAGCTGGACGCGGCCGTGTCCCAGGCCGTGGGCGATCCCAGCAGCTGCGTGCTGATCGCCAAGGCCGGCTCGGGCAAGACGCTCTATCGCTACAATTCCGCCACCGCCTGCGCGCAGGAATTCCCCGCCTGCGACGGCCCGGGAACGCGCAAGCTGTCCAGCCTGCTGGAGGCGACGGCCAAGGACGGCCAGCCGCGCCAGCTCAGCTGCAACACCCAGGCCGACGCCTCGCGCGGCGTCGGCTGGGCGGCCGGCCCCATCGCCGGGACCGACCTGGTCTATGCCGCCATGATGGAGGGCGATCGCGCCTTCCCGGGCCGGATGATGGCCGACCGCCTGGAAGGCGCTTTCCGCAAGGCGAAGGTCAGCAAACCCTAGCGGGTCAGTTCGTACAGGCCCGTGATGTCGACGCGGACCTTCAGCTCGCCACCCGACACCGACGTGCCAGCGTCGGCCATCTCCCGCTTGGCCGCATAGGCCATCATCGGCATCGGCGGTTGGGGCGTGTAGCCGCCGCCTTCGCTCAGCGACACCAGGCGCGAGACCTTGTGGCCCGTGGCCTTGGCGTAGAGGTCGGCCTTGGCGCTGAGCGCCTTCACGGCGGCCTCGCGCGCGGCGTTCTCCGCGGCGGTCGAATCCTCCAGGCCGAAGCTGATGCCCTGCACCTGGTTGGCGCCGGCGCTGACCGAGGCGTCGACGGCGGCGCCCAGCTTCTTCAGGTCGTGCACCGTGATGGTGACGTTGTTCGACGCCTGGTAACCGATCAGCAGCGGCGGCTGGTTCTCCTGGTACTTGTACTGCGGGTTCAGGTTCAGGTTGGACGTCTGGATGTCCCGGTCGGCGATGCCGGCCTTGCGCAGGCTGGCCATCACCGCGCTCATCCGCGTGGCGTTGGCCTGCATGGCCTCGGCGGCGGTCTTGCCTTCGGTCATGACGCCCAGGTTGATCGAGGCCATGTCGGGGGCGATCTTGGTTTCGCCATAGGCCGACAGGTTCAGCGTGGTGGCGCGGAACATGGTGTCGGCGGCGGCGGGGGCAGCCTGGGCCAGGGCGGCAGGGGCCGCGGCGGTCGTGGTCAGCAGCAGGCCCAGGGCCGCGGCGCGCATCAGGGTCTTCATCGGGGGAATTCTCCAGTCCGGGGGTTATTGGCCCCAGGGTGGCAATTCCTACCTGAACGCAAGCTTTAAGCGTCGTGCAGCCCATGGTAACGCGGCGCACCACGCTGCAGGGGCCTGTAGCTCAATGGTTAGAGCCGGCCGCTCATAACGGTCTGGTTGCAGGTTCGAGTCCTGCCGGGCCCACCAGTGCATGTTCAAGGGACGGATTTACCTTAAGCCCCTGTCTGCAAACAGCTTCTCAAGTCGGACTGTGACACATTATTGTGCCGCTATGAGTGAGCGTGAGTTGGCAAAGTACCCCGGATTGGTTCGCCGCGACGGCGGTGTTTGGTACGTGAGGAAGAGCACACACCGCAAATAGGGCCTGCTTTTCCGCGCGATGAAGGAAGTGTGGAGCGACGATATGCCGGTCCAGGCTATCGTCCGTCCCCAGTGCATCCAACTGCTCAGCTTCCTCAAACGAGTGCCCCCGAACGTCGGCAAACGCCTCCCCGGTCTGTCGCTCGCCAGCGCCGTCGCCAAGGCCGACGCGGAGGGCCTGCCTGGTCTCGCGCCGAATACGGTGGGCTCATACATGCAGGGCCTTGTCGCCATCCTGCGCTGGGCCTCTGACGCCGACTGGGGCGTCAAGGTGAACACCCGCGACCTCGTCGAGACGCGAAAGGCACAGGTGAAGCGGCGGGGCTTCCGGCCTTACGAGCTTCAGAAACTGTTTGGCCCGCTGCGGCCTTTCCGTGAGGCCGAGCCGACGAAGGACTGGATTCCGGCTTTGGCGCTCTTCGCCGGGGCTCGCGCGGGAGAGATTTGCCAGCTTCGATCAGAGGACGTCGTGAACATCGGCGGTCCGTCAGAAGTAGCTGATTTTTCTGGACGATTTGGCTTCCAAGTTCAGGCCATGCCGGGCCAACCCTCTCCGCTTTAGTTCATTGTTTTTAGCTGTGTTCTCGCTCGCATCGGGCGCGCTGCTCACCCGGCTCGCCATATCGGTGGCGCCCTGGGACACTTATCAATGTCCGGATCGATGGACAGCTCCCAGCCGGCAGCGCGGCCCTCGTCGATTGCTTGGTCGTGTTGCCCGAGGAGCAGCAGGAAGCGTCCAATCGACGACCCTGCCGCCCAATGCGGTCTCTCAAAAAGGTCCTCGTGATCAAAGAAGTAGACCGCTGGCCGTTGGTCGCCTGAAGACAAATCCAAGCCGTAGAAGCTCCCGCTTCCGTCGGAGAAAATCGGGACCGCCTGGGCGGCCAGCAGTGCTCTGAGGGCACCCTCGCGCCGCCATTCCGGACGTTCGTTCCACTTCGGTAGAATGGCAGCAAAGTCGCCAACGCTTGCCACGCTTTCGCGATAGAGGGCCTCGAGGTCGGCCGGTATCTGGCCGCCAAGCAGCTCTCGGACTTGTTTCTGGATGCCTTCCGATTGATCCTTTGGAAGCCGGCGAAGCGCGCCTTGGGCCTCGAGTAGGCGGCACGCTTCCGAGACCGTGATGTCCATGATCAACTCCATCGTCAGGGTGTCGGAGGCGGCCTGGAAAGGCCGGCCCTCAAGACATACGGCTCAATTAGCTTATCCAGTCTCATCGCCTGCGCCATCACCTCCGCCTGAGTTGGCGTCCGGCCCGCCAGAGCGCGCACGAACTCAGCCTCGGCCCGACTGGCGATGACATGCGCCTCCCGCATCAGAGGAACTAGGTTGGCGAGGCGGTTCGGGTCAGCACGGAAGAGGTGCGCAAAGCGAAGGGCCACGCGGTGATGCACCTCACCAGCGAGTTCACTGGCCGATACTCCGTTAGCCTGAGCCACTCGTTTTCTGGCGGTCGCGCGAAGAGCATTCTTTGCGGTCTCCGTGAGTGGCGCTCGGGCAAGACCTGGGTCTCGACCTAACAGGTTGAGGGGCGCGCGATTGAGCTGAGATGCAGCCAGCCTGCCCGCCAGCAGAGCCCCACCCTCCGCCAGCAGTGGGACCGCCATAGGAGCGAGCGCAGGGATGGCCATCCACCAGTTGCGACCGGACTCTTCCCGCACGAAGTCTTTAAAGGCAGCCTGCTCGCGCCGGAGCTTTGGCATCTCGTCTTCTTGGGTCGGTCGCGGCCCAGTCGCCGCCGTCGGTGTCATTGGCCGCGCGTTCGAGGTCTGGTGATACGCTACGGGTTGGACCTGGGCCTGCGCAGAGGCCCAACTTATCGGCGGCCGGACAGACCCGGCGCTGAACGTCGAACTGGTGGCAGCGGGGTAGCTGCGTTCCGCGCCACGGCCTAGTTGCACCGTTCGCGCCCCGAGGCTCACAACATCTCCGGGCCTCGGAGCGTAGGGCAGTTCGCCTGTGATACCGCCGGCTGCCCAGGCTATGCGTTCTCGGCGAAGGTCGACGACGTCGCCGTCCTTCGAGGACCTCGTACGAAACCTGGACGGTCGGCTCCTAGGAGGCGTCGCCGATCACCACGTGCTCGTAGCCGAAACAGATCGTTGCCCGGCTCATGTCGCAGAAGTTCAGCTCGTCGGCGTGCATGACGCGGCCGGCCGCCTGGCCCTCCGGACTGGCGCTGGCCGCCAGACGTTCGGCCTCGCTCTCCCACCAGATCTCGACCACGCCGTCGTGCGGGGGCTGGCAGTTGCGCGAGGCGGTCATCAGGGCTGCGGCCGGGTAGTCGCCGCCGTGCAGTTGGACGTAGCGCTTGATCCGCAAATCCTTGGCGTACTTGACGGCGAGCGGCGCGTGGACGTCGCGCCAGTGGGCCAGGAACTGCTCCTGGGTGAGGTCCGGGCGGCGGTAGACGGCGAAGGACATCTTGAACATCAGGCGGCTTCCGATCGCTGTTGGGCCAGGTCGAGGTCGCGCTTCAAATGTCGCGCGGAGAGCATGAAGTGGGCGCCGGACCATAGGAACAGCAGCGAAACGCTGATCAATGCGTATCGTACGCCGGCCGCTGAGGCGGTCTGGCAGGCCGCGGATGCGAGGGCTGCCGCGCCCTTGCAGGCGACACCATAGTCCGGCGCGTCGAAGGCGCGGGCCGCGAAGGCGTCGCTGAGCGCGCCGGCCACTAGCGGACCGAACAGCAGGCCGATCAGGTTGAACGCCAGCACCACCACCGACACTGCGGTGGCGCGCATGCGACCCGACACCAGGTTCTGGGTCACCGCCAGCGACGGCGCATAGTAGGTCGCCGAGAACAGGCCGGGGATGGTCAGCAGGATCAACGCCGGGATCAGCTCCGTCTGCAGGAAGCCCAGGGCGTAGAACGGCATGGCGATCCACATGAAGAGGCCGGGTGTCCAGCCGTAGAAGCGGACGTCGCGCTTTACCAGGTGGTCGACCAGGAACCCGCCGGTCAGGAAGCCGCCGGCCACCGACACGCTGTTCATCAGCGCGAAGATCACCGCCGCCTCGGTGTAGCTGAGCCCGAAGGCGCGGACGAAGAACGGGTGACCGAACGCCAGCACGGCCTGGCCGATGAAGTTGGTGATCACGCCCGCCGCCAGGATGTGCCGGAAAGCGCGGCTGGCCAGCAGGGTCTTCAGCACCGCGCCGAACGGCGGTACGTCGCTGGCCGCGCCGGCCACGATCTTGGGCCGCGGGTCGCGCAGGGTGGCCAGCGCCAGGATCGCCAGCAGCAGTCCCGGCAGCCCGACCGCGAAGAACGCCGTGCGCCAGCCGTAGTGCTGGGCCAGCCAGGCGCCGCCGATGCCGCCGAGGACGATGCCGATCGGGGTCGCCAGGCCCAGCACGCCGATCACCGAGGCGCGGCGTCCGGGCGGATACTGGTCGGCCAGATAGGCCTGCGCCGGGGCGTTCGCGCCGGCCTCGCCGATACCGACGCCCACCCGCGCCAGCAGCAGTTGTCCGAAGGTGGCGGTGAAGCCGCAGAGGGCGGTCATCAGCGACCAGATCGTGACGGCGGCGGCGATGATCTTCACCCGGTCGCGCCGCTCGGCCAACCGCGCCACGGGCACGCCCAGCAGGCCGTAGAGGATCGAGAATGCGGCTCCGCCCAGCAGGCCCAGCTGCAGGTCGGTCAGCCCGAGGTCATCCTTGATGGCCTGCCCGATGGTGTTGAGGATCGAACGGTCGATGAAGGCGCAGGTCGAGATCGCCAGCAGCAATCCCAGCGCCCAGTGGCGGGGAAGCGCCTTGCGGCCGGCCGCCGGGGTCGTCGAGATCGTCATGGGAGGATCCGATGAAAAAGGTGCGGGCGACGCTCAAGACGCCGCCCGCCAGAGGGGTCAGAAGCGCAGGCCGCCTTCGAGCGCGAAGGTTCGCGTCTCGTCGAGCACCTTGTGCGCGGTGGGGAAGTTGCTGAGCGACGCCGGCCAGTTGAAGGCGAAGCTGTAGGTGCGCTTGTTGGTCAGGTTCTTGCCGACCAGGGCCAGCTTCCAGCGCTCGTCGGTGTCGCTGAGCTGGATGCGCAGGTCGACCTTCGCGTAGCCCTGCTGGGTCCCATAGATCGGGCTCTGGTCGTCAGAGTTATAGTACTTGGACCGGTAGTTGACCGCCCCGGTGGTGACCAGTTGCAGGTTCTCGCCCAACGCCGCGGTATGCTGCACCTGGGCCGCCCCGCTCCACTTCGACGAGAAGGTCAGCGGCGCGCCGGCCAGGTTGTTGTTGGCGACGCTGTTGGGGGCGCTGGCCGGAGCGGCGGGGTTGCAGACGCTGAGCGGCTGGCGCGACAAACAGTTGGCCCCCGGGAAGTCCTTGTAGTTGGCCTTCTGATAGGCGCCGCTCCAGCTGACCTGGAGATCCTGCATCGGCTTCCAGGTCACCGCCGCCTCGACGCCCTTCGAACGCGCCTTGGCGGCGTTCTTGGTGACAAAGGCGGGCGGGTTCAGGGTCGGGTCGTAGACCGAGGTCTGCAGGTCCGAGAAGCCCAGGTGGTAGATCGAGACGTTGGCCACCAGCCGGTTCTCGAAGAAGGACGACTTCACGCCGGCCTCGTAGTTCGTCGACTTCTCCGGGCGGAAGATGAAGGTGGAGTCCACCGTGCCCACGGTGTTGCTGACGAAGCCGCCCGACTTCGAGCCTCGGGCGTAGGTCGCGTAGACCATGATGTCCGGCGAGACGTCGTATTGCAGGGTCGCGGAGGGATCGAGGGTGTCCTCGGCGATCTTGCCGTTCGCGGTGGTGATCCGGCCCAGCGGCGCGCCGCGGATCAGACGGGTCGCGAAGCGCCCGCTCTTCTCGGTGCGGGTATAGCGCAGGCTGCCGATGGCGCGCAGCTCGTCGGTGACGTGGAAGGTCCCTTGCCCGAACGCCGAGTAGGTCTTGGCGCGCTGGTTGAAGTCCGAGGTGATCGAGCCGGCCGTCACGCCGCCGCCGAGATTGTAGATCTTGGGATAGTCGAGGTCGTAGTCGCTCCAGTCGTAGTAGCCGCCGATGATGTACTCCAGCCGGCGATCGGCCGGGGACAGCAGGCGGACCTCCTGCGAGAACTGCTTGAAGTGCTCGATGATGCGATTGACGTAGATCGCCGGCACGTCGCGCGAGTAGCTGTTCGAGCGGTTGGCGCCGTAGGTGGAATAGCCGGTGACGCTGGTCAGCGTGTACTCGCCGATCCGGTAGTTGCCGGTCAGCGACGCGCCGTTGGAATAGATGTTCTCCGCCTCGGCGTTGCCGAAGGGATTGCCATCGGCGAAGCGGTTCTTGGTGACCAGGCCGGGGACGGTGGTGGACGCCAGGACGATGTTGGCGCCCAGCACATGGACGTCGGAGTGTTCGAACTTGGCCGTGAGGTCCAGGTCCGGGCTGGCCTCGTAGCGCAGCGTCAGGCGGGCCAGGCCCTGCTTGCGGCGCGGGTCGTCCTTGCCCGTGGTCTCGTTGTGGACATAGCCGTTGAGGTCCAGGCCCTTGACCGCCAGGCGCGCCGATAGCTTGTCGGTGATCGGGCCGGAGATGAAGCCGCTGACCTCGGCGCCGTTGAGGTTGAAGTTGTAGTTGGCGTCGACCCCACCCTGGAACGTCGGCGTCGGGCCTGCGGTGACCACGCTGATGGCGCCGGCGGGCGTATTCTTGCCGAACAGCGCGCCCTGGGGTCCGCGCAGCACCTCGATGCGCTCGATATCGAAGAAGGGCGCTTCGAACTGCTTGCCGCGGCCGGCGTAGATGCCGTCCTGGTACATGCTGACCGACTGGTCGAAGGCGAAGTTCGAGGGCGCGGAGCCGAAGCCGCGGATGTAGATCACGTCGGCGGCGTTCAAGCGCTCGACGTAGAGGTTGGGGACCGCCAGCGCGAGATCCTTGAGGTCCTTGGCGTGGAAGTCGGCCATCTGCTGGCCGCTGACCACCGACATGGAGATCGGGACGTCCTGCAGCTTCTGCTCGCGCTTCTGGGCGGTGACCAGCACCTCGGCGACGCTGGCGCTGTCCTTGTCGGCGCTCTGCGCGCAGGCCTGGCTGGCCAGCAGACTGCCGAAGGCGGCGGCCGCGAACAGCACGGCCCTCTTGTTGAATCGCAGCACGTTATCCCTCCCGATAGTGTTTTGTTGTCGTTGGACGTCGCGGTGTTCCGCGTTCAGGCCTTGGTCTTGGTGTCCTCGTATTCGGAGATCGCCTTCTTCATCGCGCCGACGATGCCGCCGTAGGTCGTCGCGCTCTGCTCGCGCGACCACGCCAGCGAGGCGGCGCGATTGCGGTTGCTCTTGCGGACGTGCGGGATGACGTGGCGGGCGAAGAGCTCGTAGCTCTTCTTGGTCGCCTCGAAGTCCGCGCAGTTGTGGGCCAGGAACATGAAGGTGCCGAAGCCGCCGGACTGCTCCTGCAGCTTCTCGATATGGGCGATGGCGTCCTGCGGATCGCCGATCATGGCGACGCCGAAGGTGCCGATGCCCTCGGTGGTCAGCGTCTTCACCGCATCCTTGGCGTTGCGGATCCGGCCGATGACGGTGTCGTCGCCGGCCGCCGCGCCACGGATGCCACGGATATACTCGACCAGGTCCATGATGCCCCACTCGACATCCTTCATGGCCTGCTCGCGGGTCTCGGCGACGTGCATGTTGACGACCACGCGCCAGCTGTCGCGGGTCACCGTCTTGCCATGCGCCTTGGCGGTTTCCTCGTAGACGTCCCAGTGCTGGCCCAGGGCGGTGAAGCCGATCGGGGTGGAGGCGGCCAGCGAGAGCATTCCCAGGCCCAGGCGGCCGGCGGTCGTCGGCCCGGTCGGCGTGACGGCGCAGGCGACGGACATCTCCATCCGCGGCGTCTGGTAGGGCAACACCTGCAGGCGGGCGTCGCGCAGGGTGAACCAGTCGGTCTGGCGGGTGACGGTGCGCCCCTCGAACAGCTCGATCAGGCACTCCAGCGACTCGTTCATCATCCGCCGCTGCTCCAGCGGGTCGATGCCCATCATGTAGGCGTCGGTGGGCAACTGGCCCGGGCCGGAGCCGAAGATCAGCCGGCCGCGGACCTGGTGATCCAGCTGGGCGATGCGGTCCGCCAGGATCAGCGGGTGATGGTAGGTCAGCGAGTTGACGCCCGTCCCGAAGCGGATGTTCTTCGTGCGTCCCGCCACGCCGGCGATGAACAGTTCGGGTGACGAGATGATCTCGTAGCCGCCCGAGTGGTGCTCGCCGATCCAGGCCTCGTCGTAGCCGAGCCTGTCGAGGTGCTCGACCAGCTGCATGTCGCGCTCGAGGGTGAGCGTCGGGTCCTCATGGGTCGGATGATAGGGCGCGATGAAGCTTCCGAAGCGCATTCGGTCGGGGTGGTAGACCATTCCGGTCTCCTCAGGCGGGCATGCGGGAGGGGGCGAGCGCGCGGGCTCGGACGAAGGCCTCGTCGAACGCGGCGCTGCCGCTGTGGCGGCCGGCCAGGTCGAAGGTGGCGGCGCGGATCTTCCAGCTGCCGTTCACCCGGACCAGTTCGTGGGTGTAGATTCCACAGGCATAGGCGCCGAGCTCGCGGTCGCCGTCCTTCAGGAAGTGCATGGCGTTGACGTAGGAGACGCAGGTCGCCGCGTCGCCATTCACGGTCACCACGGGATTGGACACCATGTGCAGCGTCCGGTCGAAGCCGTGCAGACCCTTGAGCCGATCGATCCAGGTGTCGACGGCCAGGTCGCCCGCGATCGAGCCGTTCGAGCTGTAATCGATCTTCACGGGCTCGGTCAGGATGGAGCGCATGCCCGCCCAGTCACGGGTGTCGATCGAGGTGCACCACTTGTAGAGAATTTCGGTCACGGCCGCGCGATCCGCGGCTTTCGCAGCGTCAGTCATCCTGGCGTCTTTCCCTAATGTCGGTCGGCTTGGCGCCGTTTCGTTTGTAGGCTGAGACTGTAAGTCTACCTTACTAG
This sequence comes from Alphaproteobacteria bacterium, assembly GCA_018821435.1. GTDB lineage: Bacteria > Pseudomonadota > Alphaproteobacteria > Caulobacterales > Caulobacteraceae > Phenylobacterium. The sequence continues at coordinate 87,118 of JAHJME010000039.1, read as the reverse complement.
ATACGCAAGTATCCTTACAATATTTTGCTCCGGCCGCGATGCGGAGGATCGGAATTTCCAATCGTTGCAGGGGTTTACGGGGCGAGGCCTGGGGGCCTTCATCGCCCGTCGCAAAGAGCCGTCTTGCGCCACCTGACGTGTGCGGGCATTTGGCTGGGATGCTGCGCAGAACCTTGGGAAATCCGACGCGATGAAGCCGCCGGCGAACTTGCTGGTCCCCTTCCTGCGGGGCTTCGAGTGGTTCAACACCGGCCTTCGCGCCTATCTGCGCGACGCGGGATGGTCAGACGTCACCACGCCGCAGACCATGGTGCTGATCACCGTCTGGTACGGCGCCAACCGGCCGGTCGAGATCGCGCGTCAGCTCAACATCACGCGCCAGTCCGTGGGGCAGACGATCGGCGAGATGGTGCAGAGCGGCCTCCTCGTGATCGAGGAGGATCCGCAGGATCGCCGTGCAAACATCGTCAAGGTCACGCCCTTGGCCGAACAGCGCCACGTGGATTCGCGCAAGGCGGTGCAAGTGCTGGTCGCGGAACTTGAGCGGCGGATCGGCAGCGGCAACGTGACCGCCATGTTCACCGCGCTCGAGCAGGAGTGGGGTGAGCCGATCACCAGCTTCGCGGAGCACGACGAGGCCCCGCAGCGGACGCCAAAGCCGGACTGATCGTGCCTGTCGGCGCGGCGTTGTCGTGGCCTGGAGGTTGCAATGCAGCGCATTCCAAGCCCCGAACCCGGACTCACCTGGCGTGGGCCGTTGCGCCGCAATGGCCGCTAGGCCTCACGATGGCGTTCACATCGCGCGGCGTGCCAGACTGTCCGCATGGAAGACGGGTTCGACCGCCTGACGCCGACCAATGCTCTGGCCCCGCGCCGCACGGCGCCTCGCGAGGCTGTCGAAGCTCTTCTGTTGCTGTCGGGCTGTCTGTTCGAGATGCGGGAGGGCGCGACCGCGACGGCGGGTGCGCGCGTGAAGCGTCTGCTCGAAGGGACCCCGGGGGAATGTCTGGACCCCGATGCGGTCATGAATGCGATGATCGCAGGCGGTCTGCGCGGCGAAACGAACTACTGGCGCGCGCACTGCGTGCCGACGGGACAGCGCCTGGTGACCGAGCTTTGTGACCGGCCCGTCGGCTGCCCGCCGGATATGCACGCCTTGCCGTCGCGCCGGTTCACGGTGTCGTTCCGCAGGACGTTCGACCTGACGCGCGCGTCGGCGCGCCGGCTGCGGATGCCGGCGCCTGTGGAGGACGCCCATCTCACGGACCTTGAGATCGCGGTGGACACCGCCGAGGGCGATGTTGCGATCGGCCCGGGTCGTCTTGAGGCGAAGCCGGACGCCGGCGTCCGGGGCCGGGTCGATCTCGCGGCGCGGTTCACGTTCAACGCGCAACCAGGCCTCCCGCATGGCCGACGGGCGCGCGGCGATCCACAGGACCTGACGCTCTGGCTGGCCGAGCGGGAAGGGCCGATCCAGGTGACCGCCGCGGTGGCGGCCCTGGCGGCGCGTCTGGCGTGCGGGCAGCGGGAGCCGTTCGATCAGGTTCTGGCGTTCCGAAACCATGTGATCGACACCATGGCCTGCGGCCGGATCGCCCTCGACCAGGTCGGCGCCGCGCCGCTGGATTGGGTGATCGCCCAGCGCTGGTTCGATTGCCGGCTGGGCGCGGCGCTGCTGGTCGCCTTGTGCCGCGCTAGGGGACTGCCGGCGCGCCTCGTGGGCGGCTACCTCCTTTGGCAGGCGCCGAGCGAGCACTACTGGATGGAGGTGTGGCTGCCGGACCAGGGCTGGACGCCATTCGATCTCCTGGCCTGGGACCTGTCGGCGGGAGGGCGGGAGCCGGCGTGGCGCGATATCTATGCGGGCGCCGTCGACTACCGAATGAAGACCCAGGTGTTTCCGCGCATCTTCACCGGCGCCCCCGGCGTGCCGATGGCGGCGGCCTGGCATCGCCTTTCACGAATGACCGCGGACGGAACCGAGACCCGGATCGTCTCCATACCGGATGGCGATCTGATCTACGCGGATCGGCTGAGCGTCGTCAGAGGCTGAACGCGCACCCGTTGGGACCCTCGACGCTGGCGCCGTCCAAGCCGAAGGGCCGAAGGCCGTCGCGCAGGGTCTCTTCGCGGCGCTTCAGCAACCCCTTCGAGATGGCGAGGCGATCCGCGAGCAGCGCGTGGTGATCTGCCGACGAGCTGTTCTCGCCATGCGTCACGTAGACGTACAGGTGAGGCTCGGCCGCCTGCTGCAGGACGTCGTGGTCCGCGCGAAGCCGCAGCAGCAGGTCGAGGTCCTCGCCGCGGTGCGCCTGCGGGCCGTCCTCGGCATAGGCCGGCATCTCCGCCGTCCGGCAAAGCAGCGTGCCGGGGAGGCCGCCGGCGGGGGTCGCAGCCCAATTCGTCCAGTGCAGGATCCCTGCGGCCTCACGGAAGAGCATCACGTCCTGCAAAACCGTCGCCTTCGCGTCGGCCTGGACCATCGCGGCGAGCTGCCGCGCGACGCGGAGCGGATGATGCAGGTCGTCGTCGTCCCAGACGCAGACCCCAGCGCCCGAGGCCTGCGCGACCGCGAGGTTGCGCAGCGCGCCGAGGGTGAGGGCGCGCGGCGGGAGGACCACCTTGATGTCCTGGCCGCCGAACTGCGCGACCGCTGCGGCGGCCGCGTCGCGGTCGGCTTGCGCCCCCTGGTCGATCACGACGATCAGCTCGCGATCCGAGTGGGTCTGGCGCGTCCAGGCTTCGATCGCGCGGATCATCCGCCGCCGACGGCCGGGCAGGGTCACCATCAGGCAGCTCACCCGCAATCGGTCTCTCCCCTCGGCTCGCGCCCGGTTGCGGTTTCAGATGTTTGCCGCCACCCTTGCCTAGATGCCCCGCCTCAACATCTTCGCCAAGGGCAACGCGGATTTGCGCAACGCGCTGCACGCGCTGCATGAGGACGGGGCGGTTCGCTGGAACGGGATCAACGAGGTCCTGCGGGCGCAAAAGCCGGGATGGACGGCGCGGGTCGTCCACGAGACCATGACGCGATCCGACGCGCTGTTGGCGCAGCCGGCGGAACCGGCGGCGGCGGCGGCCGAGCGTGGACTTGCCCTCGGGGCGTTCTCGATCGACGCCCAGTTTCAAAGCGGCTTGTTCACAGGGACGCCCGATGTCGTCGTCCTCTCGATCCAGCCGGACGTGATGAACGCCCTGGTGCGGCATCGCGGCGACGGACATCTGTTCTATCCGCATGAGGCGCCGTCGTGGCCTGACGAGGATCGCGCGTGGCTCGCGGCGACCTACGCGCCCGAACCGCCCCTCGGCGCGGGCGTCTCGATGGTCAATCTCGAGCGCATCGTGTCCCAGCTCCGGTCCGTCGGCGATCCGCAGATCCTGGTCTTCAACCTCTCGCCGATCGTCCCTTGGGAGCGGGTGCATTGCTACCAGGGCCTGGGCGAGACGCTGGCGCAGCGGATCCGGCGGTTCAACCTGGCCCTGGCCGAGCTGTCGGCGGAAACGGGGATCTCGATCGTCGACGTCGACGCCGTCGTGGCGCGCGCCGGCGCTGAGCGGCTGAAGCTCGACGCCGTGGCGCTCACGGCCGAGGGGTGCCGCCTGGTTTGCGAAGAGGTGGTGCATATCCTTGATGACCTGGGCTGCTTTGCCGAACGCGAGGGTCGAGCGTGAGGACCAGCGTCGTCATCCGGTCTCGCGACGAGGCGCCGCGCCTGAGGCTGACACTTATGTCGCTGATCGGGCAGGCCGGGCTCGATGAGGTCGTGGTGGTCGACGATGGGTCGCAGGACGCCACACCGGACGTCCTGGCCGCCGCCACGCGGGACCTGCCTCTCACCTGTCTGCGGCATGCGACGCCGCAAGGGCGCTCGGCTGCGACGAACGCCGGCGCGACCACGGCGCGCGGCGACCTGTTGATCTTTCTGGACGGGGACACCTTGTCGGGTCCCGGCCTGGTGGCCGCCCATGTCGCGGCGCACGCGGACGCGGACGATCGCATCGGGCGCGGCGAAACCTGGAACCTGCGGTGCACGCGGTTTCTGAGCGACCCGGAGCACGGCGTCTTCTGGGCGCACGAGGCACACCGGGCGACACTGATGAGCACGGCGGAGCGGACGGCGGCTTGCGTGACGCCGGCCCAGATCCGCGACGACTTTGACGCGATCCGGCGCCGCGCGGCGCCGGGCGTCTATCCGGGCGCCGGCCCCCGTCGCCTGCACGAGGTGGAGATGCAGGCGCTGCGGGAGCATCCGACCAGCTCCCGGCTCTGGGCCGCCGCGAGCGGCAGCAATCTGTCCGTGCGCCGCGACCGGTTCCTGGCGGCCGGCGGCCTGGACGCGGCGATCGATCTCAACGAGCACCGCGAGCTGGCCTACCGCCTCTGCGCGGGGGGCGCCTGCCTCGTGCCGGTGGAGGGCGCCTTCACCTATCACCTCACGCACCGCACCGGCTGGCGCGACCCCCTGACCGACCTCGGCTGGGCCGGAGTCTTCGCGGATCGTCACCCGGATGCGCCGCTGGACGCGTTGGCGCAGTTCTGGCGGACGGTCTCCGCACCGGAGGCGTCGGCGGCGTTCTTTGCCGCATGAGCGGGGGCGAGCCGCCCCGCGTCGTGATCGCCGTCGAGGACGATGCACAGCGTGACGCCGCGCTGGCCGCGGCGGCGCAGCTTTCCGCCAGCGTCGGCGACGCCATCGGTGGGGAATGGCCCATCCGGCTGCGCCTGATCGGCCCCGACGATGCGGAGATTCCGCAGGGGATCGTGTTGGTGGCGACGATCGCCGACCGTGACGGCCACACATCCATCGACGACCTCGCCCAACGTTGGAGCGTCCGGGTCGAGCGATATCGCGCGGCGGGTCATCACCGGGTGCTGCTCTGCGGCCCCGTCCGGCAGGCGGGCCAGGCATCGGCGGCGCCTGAAGATCTCGAGCGGCTTCGCCGGCTCAAGCATCTGGTGATCGCTTTCTCGCGCCAGCTTGGGACCGAGGTCGTCGATGGCGACCGGTTGCTGGCGCTGTGCGGCTTGCGCCGGATCGCCGCCGACGCGCGCGGCGGGGCGACCGCGACGGCGCAACTCGTCGGCCACGCGATCGTGGATGCGATCCTGGACGGCGATCTCGGGGACTGTATCGAGGCCGGGGTGCAGGCGCGGGCGCGCGACATCCATGGCGGCGTGCGCGACATCCCGCGGCTCATGGCGCGGCGCCTCGTCCCGGGTCCTCAGCTATGATCTATAGTCTGTCGATCCCGACAAGCTTCGAGGACAACGAGGCCGTCCGCGTGCTGGAGTGGCACGGCGCGCCGGGGGACGTCTTCGCGGCGGGAGCCCTCATCGTCGAGGTCGAAACCCACAAGGCCCTGGTCGAAATCCGGGGGGAGGCGGCCGGCGTGCTGCGCCAGGTGCTTTGCCAGGCGGGCGACTGGTGTCCGCTGGGTGGGGTGCTGGCTTTGCTCAGCGATGATCCCGACGAGCCGCTGACGCCGACCGACGGCGCCTGGCCGGCGGCGTTCAGCATCGGCTAGGGGTTAGAAGCCCGAGACGCCTTGCGCGCGCAGAAGCCGAAAGAGTTCGCCCCGCATTTCCCTGAGCAGGACGCCGGTCGCGTGCACGCCGTCGGGCAGATGATCCATGACCCCCAGGTCCGCGGCGATCGCGTCGGCGTCGAGGATCTCGACGTTCGGCCCCCGGGCCAGGTCGTGGAGCATCAGGTTCAGCTCCTGGTTTCTCAGGCCGTGCGTGTGCGCGATCGTCTCGGCGTCGAGCAGGTCATAGCTTTGAATGTTCTCGTTCGGATGGGCCGAGATGCGGTTGACGAAGACGAATGAGCGATCGGGCGCCGCCGCGACGAGAGCCGCATAGTCCCGGGCGATATCGTCGACGCCTTGAAAGTAGGGCTCGAACGCCTCCCGCAGCCAGCCGCGCACGGCCGGCCCAAGCCCCTCGAGCCGATAGGCGAACATGTTGAGGACGTAGCCCAGGCGGCGATGCCGCAGCAGGTAGTGGCTTTCGCCGATGAGCGAGAGGCAGATCGCCGAGGCCGGAGGCGCGCGCGACACCCCTGACCGCGTGAGCAGGTCATAGCGCTCATTCAGCAACGACCGCCCGACGCCGTTCAGCAAGGCCCCGACAAAGAGCCAGTCGGCCGCCGTCGGCGGATCGCCGCCCGCCTGGAAGTGCTCCGCGAAGTCCCGCTGAATCGCGGCGGTCGCATCCGGTGCGCGCAGCAGCTGTTGGCGCAGGATGGCCGCGCACGGGATCACGACCTCGCTGTGGGTCATCACGACCTGGGCCGGGCCGCGCGCCAGTTCGAACATGCCGGCGTAGGCGGCGTCGTCGCCGCGGATCAATCCGCTCAGGTCGCAGGCGCCCGCCGCCAGCAGGGTCGCGCCCTGGCCGTCGCCCCACCACGCCCGCGTGCGGTCATGCCAGCCCGTGAGCAGTCCCGAGCGGTCCTCGGCGATGTTGTTGAAGCGGCGGCCGGCGAGGAACAGGAGGTTCGGCTCCTCCGCGCCGTCTGTGGCCACGCCCGCCAGCGGTTCAAGTTCCGCCCAGACGGTCTCCGGCGACCAGGGGAAGCGAGGCACCCGGTCGAGAAGGCCTCCCGGGGAGGCCGTGCCGGCGCGGCGAACCCGGCCGGCGACGCGAGGCGCCAACGCGACCTGCAGGTCGAACCGCTCCTCTCCGAACACGTCGAGCGGGCCGGTCACGCTGAGATCGCAATAGGCCACGACTTCGTTGGCCCGGCAGATATAGCCGTCCGAGCAGAGCCACCGCAGGCCGGACCGTTCCAGTCCGAGGTCCGCCACGCCGAGGGGGCCCAGCGTCAGCCGGATGGCCGTCATGCTTGGCGGAACCACAGGTCGGCTTGATGCAGCATGGTCGCAGCCGTGACCCTTGCCTCTCGGGCCGGCGGTTCGGTGGGCGCGTCGGGTTCGATGGACAGGAGCGCCAGCGTCTGTCCCGGCGTGACCTTCGCACCGACCTCCACGCACACCCGACGCAACCAGGCCTCCTCCCGCAGAACGATCCGACACGTCGAAACGGGCGGGCATTCGCGCGCGGCGCCTCCGCTCAGATCGACGGTCAGATCGAACACGGCCTGGCCTCTCGCGGCGCGGACGCCATCGCCGATATGGATGCGCGCCACGCGCACGTCGGCTGTCGCGAGATTGAAGGACGGGACGGTTATCGCCAACCACATGACGCTTAGTCTGGCATGCCCCACGGCCGGCCGTCAGGCGATAATGTCCGGCTGCGGTGGCGGGAGTCGGCACGGTGTTGCGCGCGGCTTCCTAACCATTGCGGCGGCATTGGCCCACGGGCTCGTTCGATGACGCTGGCGTCATTTTTTTTGACAAACTGTGTTCGCATGGAGATATCGGAGAGATACGGCGCACTTACCGTCGACAAAGAAGATCCGAGGAACGTCCATGCGTCGCACCACCATCGCCACCGCCCTGGGGCTGGCCCTGACGGCCTCGCTCGCGCTGGCCGCGACCCCCAAGGCGCCCGTGGCCGCCGTGGCGTCGGCGCCGGGCCAGGTGGACAACTTCCGCCTCGTGACGGCGACCGGCCACTCGGAAGACCTCTACCGCTACCATGACGCCAAAGCCGTGGTGCTGGTGATGCACGCGGTGGGCAGTCCGGAGTTCCGCCGCATCGCGCCGGGGTTGCAAGCCCTGACCGGCGCCTACGGCCCCAAGGGCGTGCCGGTGATGCTGCTGAATTCCACGGCCAAGGACAGCCGCGCGGCCGTGCTGGCCGAAGCCAAAACGCTGGGCCTCACCCTGCCGGTGCTGATGGACGACAACCTGCTGGTCGGCGACCAGCTGGGCGCGACGCGGGTGTCGGAGGTCTTCGTGATCGACCCCCGGACCTGGAAGGTGGCCTATCACGGTCCGCTGAACGACGGCGCTAAGGGCGCGCTGGCGGCCGATGCCGTCGACGCGCTGATCGCCGGCAAGCCGGTGGCGGTGGCCTCCGCGCCCGCGACCGGCGCCATGATCAATTTCCCCGATCGCAGCCCGGCGGCCAAGGCGGCCTTCGAGAAGATATCCTATTCCAAGACCATCGTGCCGATCCTGGAGAGCAAGTGCGTGGCCTGTCACCAGGAGGGTGGCATCGCGCCCTTCGCCATGAACAGCTACGCGATGGTCAAGGGCTTCGCCCCGATGATCCGCGAAACCATCCGCACCGATCGCATGCCGCCGTGGGACGTCGACCCTAAGGTCGGCCACTTCAAGAACGACAAGAGCCTGACGCCGGACGAGATCAAGACCCTGGTCCGCTGGGTCGAAGCCGGCGCGCCGCGCGGCGACGGGCCCGACCGTCTGGCCACCACCAAGCACGTGGCGCCCGAGTGGCCGCTGGGCAAGCCGGACCTGATCGTCGACATCCCGTCCTACAAGATCCCGGCCAGCGGCGTCGTGGATTACCAGTATCCGGTGATGGACAACCCGCTGACCGAGGGCCGCTGGCTGAAGGCCTCGACCGCGCGGGTGAACCAGCGCCAGGCGGTGCACCACATCCTGTCGGGCTACATCCCGCCCGGCCAGGACAAGCTGGGCGGCATGGCCAACTGGGGCGGCAGCGTCGGCGGCTACACCGTCGGCATGGAGAGCATCGTCCAGCCGACCGGCATCGGCTCGTACATTCCGGGGGGCGGCTCGATCGGCTACCAGATGCACTACACGCCGTTCGGCAAGGAAGTGCTCTCGACCCAGCAGATCGGTCTCTACTTCTACAAGCCGGGCGAGACGCCCAAGCTGATGATGCGCGAGAACACCATCGTGCAGATGTTCATCAAGATCCCGCCGAACACCGAGGCGCACGAGGAGCGCGCGTATCTGAACTTCCCGCATGACGCGCTGCTGTACTCGGCCGTGGTCCACGCCCACTACCGGGGCACCTATTCCGACCTGAAGATCCGCTATCCCGACGGGACGGAAAAGCAGCTGCTGAACGTGCCGCGCTACGACTTCAACTGGCAGCGGATGTATGAGTTCGCCGAGCCCATCAAGGTGCCGGCCGGCTCGAAGCTGATCGCCACCTACATCTACGACAACTCGAAGCGGAACCCGGCCAACCCGGATCCGAACAAGGAAGTGGTGTGGGGCGACCAGTCGTTCGAGGAGATGTTCTTCACTCAGCTGCGCTATCGCTGGGTCGATGAGACGGCGGCCAAGCAGACCACCTACGACGACGAGATGATGAAGACCCGGCTGATCGGGATGATGGACGCCAACATCGACGGCAAGATCCAGATCGACGAGCTGAAGGGCGACCTGGGCAATGCGATCCGACCGAAGTTCGCCCTCGTCGACACCAACAAGGATGGCGGCATCGACGCCAAGGAGTTCGAGCCGATCCTCAAGATGATGGGCGGCGGCGCGCGCAAGCGCCCGGCCGCGGTCGCCGCGAAGTAGGCGTCCGGGGCCTGAGCCATCGGCGCGTGCGGTAGCCGTTTCACCGGTCGCCTCCCTATATGAGGCGGCATGAAACGGATCGGCTTCCTCTCGTTCGGCCATTGGTCTGACGCGGCCTACTCGCAAACCCGCACGGCGCAGGACGTGCTGCTCCAGTCGATCGACCTGGCCGTCGCCGCGGAAGAGCTGGGCGCGGACGGCGCGTATTTCCGGGTCCACCACTTCGCCCGGCAACTGGCGTCGCCGTTTCCCTTGCTCGCCGCGGTCGGCGCCCGGACCCGGCGGATCGAGATCGGCACCGGCGTGATCGATATGCGCTACGAGAACCCGCTCTATATGGTGGAGAACGCCGGCGCGGCCGACCTGATCAGCGGCGGGCGCCTGCAGCTGGGGATCAGCCGCGGCTCGCCGGAGCAGGTCATCGATGGGTGGCGCTACTTCGGCCATGGCCCGAAGGCGGGCCAGAGCGATGCGGACATGGGCCGCGAGCACGCCGAAATCTTCCTCGAGCTGCTGAAGGGGCAGGGCTTCGCGGAGCCGAATCCACGGCCGATGTTTCCCAATCCACCCGGCGCCTTGCGCCTGGAGCCGCACGCCGAGGGGCTGCGCGAGCGGATCTGGTGGGGCTCGGGCTCGAATTCCACGGCCGTGTGGGCGGCGAAGGCCGGCATGAACCTGCAGAGCTCGACCCTCAAGGCGGACGAGAGCGGCGAGCCGTTTCATGTGCAGCAGGCCAGGCAGATCCGGGCTTATCGAGACGCCTGGCGCCACGCCGGCCACGCCCGGGAGCCGAGGGTTTCGGTGTCGCGCTCGATCTTCGCCCTGGTGAACGATCAGGACCGCGCCTACTTCGGCGGCGAGGACAGCCGCGACCAGATCGGGATGATCGACCAGTTCCGTGCGGTCTTCGGGCGCTCGTACGCCGCCGAGCCGGACAAGCTGATCGAACAGCTCAAGGCAGACGAGGCGATCGCGGAGGCCGATACGCTGCTGCTCACCGTCCCGAACCAGCTGGGCGTGGACTACAACACCCATGCGCTCGAAAGCATCCTCACCCACGTCGCGCCGGCCATGGGCTGGCGCTGACGCGGGCCGACATCAGGACGGTTGTTCGCTCAGGAGGCCGGCGAGGAGGGTCACGAAGCTGCCGCCGTCGGCGCCGTCGGGATCGGCGGCGTCGTCGCTCTGCGGAATGACCGTCGCATCGGTGGGACCCAGCCAGAGCGGGGCGAGACGCCCGAGCCCGCCCTGCGCCACCAAATCGGCAATGAGATCGAAGGCGCTGGCCGGCCGCTGTAGGCGGAGCCATTCAGACGTGGGCAGGCCGTTGGCGTCGATCGGCTTGACGCCCAGCTTGGCCGCCATCAGGGCGCGCCGGTGGTCGCGCACCTTGCGGCTGTAGCCGGCGTCGATGTCCCGGTCGAAGGAGGCGATGGCGACGCTGCCGTCGAACGTCATCCCGCGCCGCCGGATATGGGTGGCGCCGCTCAGGCTCCAGATGTCGTCGACGATCACCGTCGTGGTGCGCAGCTGCGCCCAGCGGCCGGGGAAGCCGCGCGGATGGAAGGCGGTCACGCGGTTCGGATCGACGCCGCGCAGGATGTCGACAGCCTCGCTCCGCTGGGTGATGGCGCGGCGGATGAAGGGCGCGAAGGGCGCGGCGAAGTCGGTTTCGCGCGGGACGCAGATGACGACCTTCAGGTTGGGGTTGGCCGTCATGCGGTCGGCCAGGGCCTGGATCAGGTCGATCTCGTGCGGCGCGGGCGCCCCGGCCGGGCGTGCGGTCCGCGCCAGCCCAGCGGTCTCGATATAGACCAGCTCGTCGGCCTCCCCGACCGCGCGGGCGAGCGACCAGAGGCTGTCGTGCACGCCGCGCTTGGCCAGGAAGAACTCGCGCCGCACCTCGTTGATCAGGCGATCCTCGTTGGTGACGCTGATCGCCGGCGGCCCGCCCAGCCCAAGCGCCGAGGAGATCTGGGCCAGCATCTGTTGGAAGGACAGTGGTGTCGGCGAGCCCAGCGGGTTGTTGTCCGGTAGCAAGGACAGTTCCGGCGTCTCGACCACGGCGGCGACGGTCTGCAGGACCACGCCGCTGGATGTGCCCGGCGTCGCGCCGGGACCAGAGGCCGGCGGATCGAAATTGGCCCCGCCCGACATGGCGATCCAGCTGGGCGTGGAGCCGCCGGGCAAGGGGAAGATCGGCTGCACGCGCTTCACCGCATGCCGGGCCAGGTCGTAGGCGAGCGCGCCGGTGACCCTGACGCCGGGCGCGTGGACATCCGGGCCGGCCGGGTTGCCGGGGTTGGCCGCCGCGTGGTCGGCGGAGCGACTTTCCTGCGCCCAGCGTCCGCCACTGAGCACGCCGTCCCAGGATAGGCCGGCGGCCATGGACGGATCGACGATGCCGCTCACGACGATCGTTTCGTGCCGCATCATGGTGGGCAGCCGGGGTCCCTGGCGCGGCTGGGTCTCGGAGGCCAGCTTGAGCGCCAGGTCGGCGGGGCCGGACGGCGCGCCCGCGGGCGGAGTGACCGCGCGCGGCAGGCCAAAGAGCGGCGTCGGGCTGATCGAGCGCACCATGGCGGGGAAGGGCGCGATCGGATCCGGCGCGCCGAACGGGTCGGCGGGCTCCGCGGCGGGGCCGGCGGCGATGGTCGCTCGCTCGGCGGCCCACAATCTGCGCCGGCCGCTGCGCGGGGTGATCACGAGATCAAAGACGAGGGTCCCCGGGTTGGGACGCGGATCGCCGCCGGCCAGGGCGAACGGGTTGCGCAGCAGCACCTGCACGGCGCTGCCGGCGACGGCGATGGCCGCGCCCCCGTCGCCGCGCAGGAAGGACGGCTCCTCGGCGATGGCCTCGATCAACTGGAAACGCTGCGGGAAAATCCGCACCGACGCGCCATCCGGGGCGAAGCCCGCCGGGATCACGACCACGACGTCGTTGGCGCCCGACCAGGTGGCGGTGAGGCCGCTGGGATCGGCGCTGCCCGCCGTGAAACCGGCGTTGCTGTTCGGCCCCGGAAAGGCCGGCCAATGGGCGGCCGCGCCGGGCGCCGTGGGCGCGCCGACGGCGGGTTCGAAGGTCGGTGAGACCGCGAAGATCAGGCCGCCCGGCGGCGCGCCGACGATCCGCGTGGCGACCTGCGAGGCCTGGGCCATCATGTCGGGTCCGTCCGCGGGGTAGTCGATGGTGACGCCGTCGCGGACCTGGGGCTGCAGGTCGGCGGGGATGTCCTGGTCATCGGCCGGGATGCCGTTCACCGCGGCCACGGTGCGGTTGCCGCGCAGGTGCCAGTCCAGGTCGACGACGAAAACGCGCAGGAACTGCCGCGCCAGGGCGACGCCGGCGGGCAGCGCCGGGAGTTGGAGTGGGCCCGGCCCCATCAGCCCGCCGCCGGCCCAGCCCAGCCGGAGATGCAAGGCGGCATTGGCGCCCGTCCCGCCAAGTTGTTCGCCGGCGCCCAGGGTCGCCAGGCCGTTGCCGTCGGGCGGCGCGATCGCCGTGCCGCCGTTGTCGAGCCGCTGCGCGCCTGGGCCAGCGCCGACCGGGGCGAAGGGTCGGCCATGCAGGGTGACCAGGTGGACGAGCACCCCGCTCGCCAGGCCGGCCACGGCGCGGACACCGCCTGCGCCGGTCACCGAGACACCGCCGGCGGTGAAATCCAGCGCCGGGAAGGTCGTGATCAGGTCGTCGAGCATGGCCGCCACCGCGATCGGGTCGACGATCAGGCCGCGGGCGTCGTGGAAGCTGATGAGTTTGCCGGCCGCGCCCGCAGGCAGGTTGTCGTTGGGATCGTAGGTCTGGGGCGAGGTGTTGGCGGACAGGCCGCGCACGACCAGCACCTCCGGCACCGCACGCACCTGGGGCTGCACCGCGGCCGCGTAGCGGCTCTGGGCCAGGCGCGCCAGACGCGCGGCCGCCTGCGGATGCAGACGCAGCACCGCCGCGCCGCCGCTCAGCGGAGTCCCGTCGACGGCGCGGAACGCGGCGGCGCTGTCGACATATTCGAGGATGCCGCGCCAGGGCGCGCGAGGGACACCCGCGAAGCTCAACGTCAGGGCGTTGGCGTCATAGGTCGGCGCGGCGGGTCCCCACGCCGGCGAGAGGCGGACCGCGGTCAGGCCCAGCGCGTCCAGGCCGTTGTCGCGAAGCGCCTGGGCGGCGCCGGCCGGGGTGAGGGTGAAGACGTTGACCATCGCGGCCTCCTCAGCCCCGTCGCCGCTGTTCGACGCTGCGCCCGTCGGGCAGCGTGATGCGGACCAGCACCGACCGCAGCTTCAGCGACGCGAAGAGCCCGAAGTTGTCGTCCAGCGGCGCCGCCTGTCGACCGAGCAGCAGGCTGACGCCCGCCGCGGGCGCGCCGGACGTCGTGGGCACGGAGGCCAGCGGCCCGTCGAAGACGTAAACCCCGCCGATCAGCCGGAACAGGCTAAGCGGCGGACGCGGGCCGATGGGGATCGGCGTCGGCCGCGGTCGGGGCAGGGGCCCTGGCGCCGCCGGCTCCGGCACGAGCTCGATGCGAAGGCGGTTGGCGCCGCCCGAGCCGTCGGTGTTCGGCGCGTCCGTGGAGAACGAGAACACCCGGCCGCGCCCGGCGATGGTGAACGCGTCGATGGACGAGAGCGAGGGGAGCGGCGCGACCGAGCCGGCGGCCACGGACGCGGTCCGCTCGGTGACCCGGCCCAGCGGATCGGTCATCCGTACGATCACCGAGACCGCGTCGTTCACCGAGGCGCGTCGCAGCAGCAGGCGGTATTCGGTCGCCGAGCCCGCCACGCGCCAGCCGCCGGATCCGGTCGCAGGTTGTGAGCCCGCGACTTTCTCGAGGTCGGTGGTCGCCAGGACCAGATCGCCGCCGCCCGCCACCGCCGCCTGCAGCGACAGGCGGTGTGGGCCGATCGGCGTCGGCGCGACCGGTGCGGAGGAGGTGAAGCTGACCAGCACCGCGGCGGGATCGCCGCCGGGCCAGGAGATCGTCAGCGGCGAGAGGTTCGGCGGATCGGCCGGCGGGACCAGGACCGAGACGGCTGGCGACGGCTCGGAGCGTCCCTTCAGCACCGCGCGCAGCGGGTCGTCCTCGCTCCACGCGACCGCGCGGTACCAGACGGTGCGCCAGGACCCGTTCGGCGCATCGAAACCTGTCACGCTGGCGATACCGCCACCGCCGGCCGCCGGGCTTACGCTCCACGCGCCGCCGGTAGCGGTAACGCTGGCGATCGCCGGCCCCATGCTGTCGAGCCGGCGCGCGGCGTCGTCGACGCGGACGCGGTAGATGTCGATACGCTTGGTCGTGGCGCCGGCGCCTGTGCGCGCGCCGATCCGCAGCCGGGCGCGGTAGTTGGGCGCGGCCGGCGGCTTGTCCGACGCAAGCTGCACCTCCAGCGTCGGCGGCGCGGGGACGGCGACCTTGGGGGCGGCGTAGGGGATCAGCGCCTCGTCGGCGTCCGGGCCGCTGGGCCAGGGGCCTTCGGTCCCGCCGGCCATGACCGGCAACACGGTATAGAGGTGTATGTCGCGCGACCCGCGCGGCAGGGTCACGTCGATGTCGGTGACGGTGATCAGGTCGGGGTTGCGGCGGATGAAGTCGCGGCGGATCGGATTGGCGGCGAAGGCCTGTTTGATCGTCGTCAGCCGCTGGCTGAGCGTGCGGTCCGGGGTGGGCTGCGGCAGGCCTGGGTGGCTGCCCAGGATGCGGGTCTCGCTGCTCTCGTAGAGGGCGTAGCCGATGGCGCCGGGCGCTGCCGCCCAGGTGATATGCGCATGACATTCGCCGGCGGCGTCGGGAAGGCTCGCCAGCCGAACGAGGTCGACCACCACGGTCGGCCGGGCGCGCGGGTCCGAGGCGTAGGCGAGCCTGGGGGTGGGCGACCAGGGCCCGACCCGGCCCGGTGCGATCCTTTCGACGACGCGGCCCTGCAGCACCAGGCCGATGTGCGGCGTCGCCGCATAGTCCAGCGAGAATCCCGGCACGGTGATGCGATAGCGGCGGCTGGCGGTCTGGGCCGCGCCGGGCGGGACCACCGCCGAGCCTTCGGTATTGAGGCATTCGACCGTGCCGCCGGCCAGGCTGGGCGTGTCGCCCGCGAAGGTGATCTGGCCGGTGGCGATCACGCTCCCCAGCGCCTTCTGCAGGCCGGCGGGCGGCGCCGCGGCGGGGGCGGCGGCGTGGCGACTGGCGGCGGCGAACAGGCGTCCGCTGAGCTCGACGCGCCGCACGGTGCGCACCCGCCAGTCGACGGAGATCTCCATGACCAGGGTGGCCGGGCAAACCGTGCCGCTGCCGGTGTCCGTGGGGCGAAGATCGGCGGACAGCACCTGGACCAGGGCGGGCTCAGGCTGGGCCACCGTGATCGCGCCCTCGGCCCAGCGGCTCCAGACGCCAAAGATGGTCTGGGTCGCGGCGGCATAGCTCATCGCCACCGAGCCCGGGGCGTTGGGAATGGCCAGGGCGCCGTCGGTGGCGCTCTGACGGGTGGGTTCGGGGTCCCGATCGTTGCGCGCGTTGCCGATCGGCTTGAAGCCCCGGGTGAGGGCGCGCGGTGTCAGCAGGGCGTCGGCGGGCGCGGCCCCGGCGGTCGGTCGACGCGCCGCGGCGAAGCTGGCGACCGCGGCCAGCTGGGTGAATGGGAAGCGCTCCCAGCTGGTGCGGATCGAGGCGAGCCAGGATTGGTCGGCCTGCGCCGGGCGCAGGTGCGCCTGGAAGTCGACGTGCAGGTCGGCGGGCAGCGGGCCGGGCACGGCGAGCGGCGGCCGGGGCACCAGGGCGGCGAACTCCACCGCCTCGGAGTTGCCGTCCAGCCCCTTTTCCCAAAGCCCGGTGATCAGCCAGTCCCAGTCGCTGTGCGTGGAATCGCCGAACAGACTGCGGTCGGACAGGATGATGGGCGGGATGTTCTCGTCCGGATAGCCGGTGCCGTAGCCCAGCGTCACCGCCAGCATGGGATCGGTGGCGACGCTCATGGCCAGGAGGCCGATGGGCGACAGGTCGGCCTTGCCCGGGCCGGTAGCGGGCATGACCACGCCGGCGGGGTTCTGCGGCGGGTCGATGGTGAACTGAAACACCTCGGCCGCCTGCTGGTCGGGCGTCTTACTCGCGACCTGCCGCAGCATCGGCAGGAGCTCGATGGCGGTTTCTTCCACGAGCCCTTTGGGGTCCGGCATTTCCCACGGCGGCGCGGGCGCCCCGCTGGGGAAGGTCGACCACCAGCCCAACGGATTGACGCCGCGTGCGAACCGATCGACCGCCGCCTGGCGGGCGTCCGTCTCCTGGCCCACAAGGCCCTGCTTGACCCCATGCTGTTGGCCCAGCGGCGCCCAGTCGGCTTCACGGACCGGCAGTCCGACGGTCTCCACCAGCTCCCAGGATTCGGTCTTCTGCAGGCCGGCCACCGTCATGCCGCTGACGCTGTCGAAGCTGCTGACATTGATCAGCGCCAGGCCGGTGATCAGCGGCGCCTGGAACTCCATGACCGCCACGCCGCCGCCGATGAAGGTGCGGGTCTGCACGGTGACGATGGAGTCCAGCAGCGGCGGGCCGCACAGCAGGGCGATGATTACCGTGCCGCCGGACGCCGAATGGACCACCAGCGAGGCCGAGGCCAACGCCTCGTCGAACTGGATGATCTGCATCAGCGGCGGGAAGGCGATGACCTCGAACCCGACGGGCTTGTGCGCGCCGAGCGGCATGGCGGGACGGCGCCACACCTTGAACGGTTCGGTCGGCAGGCCGGCGCCCGGCGCGGTCTGCCAGCGCAGGAACAGCGAGCGTCCCTTGCGCGAGAACCGATCCGACAGCATCAGCTCCTGGCCGCCGCGCTGGCGCAGCAGCGAGGTCATGTCCAGCAGCGCGCCTTGGGCGTTGAGAATGCTCTGGTCGAAGATCCGGATCGCCATCGTCCGTCCTCAGACTTCTTCCCAGGGCGCGCGCCCCAGGATCTCGTCGACGACGGTGAAGCGCGTCGCGGTCGCGCCGGGGCCGTCCAGGAAGGGCTCGGTGAACGCCGGCCGCTCCAGCGCCAGGCGAAGGTGCTTGCCGCGCGAACCGGGGGCCAGCATCACCAGGGCCCGCTGCCCGCCAGGCGCCCAGATGGTGCGGGTCACGGTCGCGTCGCCGCCGGCGGCGCCGACCAGATCGAGCCAGGCTTGGTCCAGCATCCGCCAGCGCTTGGTGGGTGGGGTGTCGGCGCTGCTGTCCTCCTTGGGCAGCGGGCGCAGGCGCCGCATGGGTTCCGGCGCGTCGACCAGCACGGCGACCGGCTGCGGCGCGCCCGCGCCGACCTGCTCCCAGAAGACCACGATGCGCGGCGCCTTCGGGATCGGCATGGGTTCCAGACCGGCGGTGATCATCGCCTGGTCGAGCTCCGGGCCCTGTGGGTCGCGCCCGGCGAAGGCCGGCGTGGCGGCGATCCCCTGCATGGCGCCGGGCGCAGAGGATCGATGCTCGGTCAGCACGCCCTGGAAGGTGGCGGCGAAGTCGTCGAACGTGCCGAACGCGCCGGTCGAGAAGTGCCGGCGCAGGATGCGCTCGCCGACCGTGGCCGGTGGCGCGCCGATGGCGACCGCCTCGATGTCCAGCACATAGTCCGTGTAGGGATCCAGCGGGATCGGGATGGTGATGGTGCTGTGCCGCGAGCGGTCGACGTCCTGGGCGATGCAGGGGCCATACGTCGCCAGGCCGTCGACCAACGCCGCTTCGAACGGCGACATCACCGCCGCCGGCACATTGGTCAGCAGGGGCTGGATCGCGCTCGCCACCGCGAATTCGTGGACCAGCGGGACGGGGTGCTGCAGGCCGGGCTCGTTCACCTGGCGGAACGAGGCCGCCTTCAGGCGCACCCGCAGTTCCTTGCCATAGGCGGCCCACAGCTTGTCGACGTCATGGGTGGCGAAGACGATCTTGACCTTCTCGCGTCCGAAATAGTGCGCCTCGTCGCGGGCCGGCAGGCTGCACAGCATCCAGGGCTCCAGGGACGCCGGGCTCGCGGCGTCGGTGCGGAACCAGAAGTCCGCGGTCTGGGTCCCGCCGTCGGTCTCCGCGCCGTCCTTGTCGCGGGCGGTGACCTTCACGGTCGTCCGCAGGCGGTAGAGTTCGTCGGGGACGAGCAGGGCCACATCGCCGCTGTCCGGCCCGAGGAAGGTCTCCAGGACGCCGCGGTTGCGCTTGATCTCGTTCTCGTCCCAGTCCTCGCGCTCGACCTCGGCGTAGCCGGTGAATTCGAGCGCGGCGACATAGTAGGGGCGGCCGGCCTGCTCGCGCTTCATCGCCACGTCGGTGCGGTCCTCGTGGACGACGCCGATCTCGATCCGGGCCAGCTTTTCGAGCTTTTCGAAGCGGACGAGGTAGGGGACATAGCCCTGGCTCTGCAACTGCGCCGCCTGTCCCCCGACATGACCGATCGGTTCGGCCCAGGGGCCTGCGGCGTCGCCCCAACGGGGTGGCAGGCCGACGACCCCCAGCAGGTCGGCCGCGGTGACGGCGTGCCGGTCGAGCTCGTCGCCCTCGGCGTCCAGGAAACGCACCACGAGCGCGCGGGCGCTGTTGGCGAGCTGGGGCAGGTCGCGGCGCGCCAGCAACATGATCTTGCCGTCGCGCACCGGGCCGCTCTCGACCACGACCACGTCGTCGAGCGGGCCATGGCGCTGGCCCAGCTCCTTCAGGCGCCGGGCGATCTCCTCCGCGCGGCTCTTGTCGCCGAACACCACGGGCAGGCCGAAGTCGAACATTGGCGAGGCCAGCAGGCGGCTCGTGCAGAGCTGCGGCGCGGCGGCGCGCGGGGCGGCGACCCGAGTTCCGATGCCGTTCAGCGCCGCGCGGCTGATGGCCTCGCCGCTGGCGAGCCGCCGCATCGTGTCGCCGAGATCGAGGGCTTCGACGTCGACGCGGTCGGCCTTGCGCAGGCCGACGGACGCCGCCGTCGCCGCGGTGAGGGCCGCACGCTGGGCGCGCAGTCGCTGGGCGAAACCTGTCGGCGCGGTCGCCGCCAGCTCCAGCGGCGCGGCCTCGACACGCGCCGCGCCGGCTATGGCGACGCGCGGCGGCTCTGCGTCGCGGGTCTTGCGGCACGCCACCTGGGCGCCGACGATGATCGCCGGGATGATCCCGCGCAGCCGGTCCAGTTGCCGGTCGCCGCTGCGCCAGCGTTCATGGACGTCCAGCTCCAGTTCGGGGTCGACCGAGCGCTTGGTTTCCGGCGGATCCGGCCAGGCGATCCCGTCCACCTTCCAGCCGGTCTCGGACGGTCCGGTGGGCTCGTGCTCGAAGGTCCATAGGACCGCGGCGGCGGGGGCGGCGTCGTGGCACACCGTGCCCCACCGGTCCTTGACCGTCTCTTCGAGGAATTCGCTGCGCTCGACGGCCTTGGGCGTCGGGTTGGGGGTCCAGTTGAGCAGCGAGAGCTGCGCCACCAGATTGCCTTCGGTCGGGTCGTTGAGCGTCCACCAGGTCGATGGCGTGGGCCCGGCGCCGACCACAGCGCCGCCGTCCGCGCGGGTCAGCTCGACGGCGGTGACGTCGTATTTGTAGTCGAAGTCGCCGCGCTCGATGAAGCCGCCGGCGGGGGCGCCCGGCGACCCGCCCGGGACCTGGCCCAGGATGGTCAGGCTGGGATCGATCGGGGTGGCCGACATGGTGATCACCGGGATCGAGTCGATCGGGACCACCGGCAGGCCTTCGGCGTCGGGCGCCGGCTGGGCGTCCTGCCGCAGCGCGTCGCCGATCTTGGAGTCGATGCCCTTGTCGACGCCGGTGCCGACCACCAGGGCCGGCGAGCGGCTGACGATGGAGACCGCGCGGACCAGATCCGGCGCGGCGGGGACGATGGCGTTCGGCTCGCCGATGTGGAAATCCACGCAGCCTTTGACCGAAAAGAAGAACAGGTCGACCTCGCCGCAGATCTCGCCGTCGATGCGGGAAACCTCCGTGCCGTCCGCCTTCTCGCCGATCTGCACCGTCAGCGACGCCGAGGCGCTGATGCTGAGGATGAAGAGGTGCAGCTCGCCACGCACATAGAGGATGCCGCCGACGTAGAAGGGATCGAAGCCGAGCACGGCGTTGAACCCGGCGGTGGCGCGCAGATAGAGACCGACCGCGGTGTTGCCCCAGACGATCGAGACCTCGAGCCCGACGGCCAAGCCCACGCCGTTGATCGCGGAAAGCCCCTGGTAGGCCGGGATCCCGTGGCCGCTGATCATCACGTAGCCCGAGCCGTCGAAGACCCCGAGGATCATCGCGTGGATCGGCCCCGGCATCGGCCGGCCGAGCGTGTCGGTTCCCGGGAACGTCCCGAGGTAGAGGTGCCAGTCGCCGCCGCTGCCGAGGCTGAAGTACGCCTCGATGGGGATGCTGATCTCGACGATCGGCGTGATCTTGAACTCGATCGAGATGCCGATGGTCAGGGTGCCCCGGCCGAAGTCGAGGTCGATGACGCAAAGGAACGTGCCCTCGGCGTTCTTGTCCTTGAGGTCCGGCAGGACGGCCAGCAGGTTGGCCCGCACCACCAGCAGCAGCCGCGGTCCCGGCAGCTCCAGGATCACCATCCCCTTCACGTTGAAGATGATGCCGCCTTCCATGGTGCCCAGGATGGCGCCGACCCCGAACGCCCAGTGATCCACCTGCGGCGTCCACGCCGCGATGTTGATGGGGTTGCCCTGGGCCTTTTCCTTGAGCCAGGTCAGCGCCGGGGTCAGGGAGGTGATGCCGCGCTCATCGCGGGCGTAGTGCATCGCGAAGAGGCCCAGGAAGCCGTAGATGCCGAACCCCGACTGGGCCAGCGGGATCGCCACCGGCAGCTCCAGCTCCAGGGTGATGATCACCCCGGTCGCGGGGCCGCCCTCCGAAGCGGGGATGTCCGCGACTCCGATGCCCGCCGCCAGCCGCAGCTTCAGCGGCACCAGCGAGACGTCGATCTGCCCCTTGATCTCGAACGAGGGCGTGGAGTTGATCTCCATATAGCCCCGGCCCTCGAGGACCCCAGGCACGTTCATGCTGGCCGCGAAGGCGGTCAGTTCCGGCGGGCCCAGCGGATCGACCGGCAGGCGCACCCGCGCCCGCTCGATGGTCACCACGCCCAGGTCGACGGCGAACCCCAGGTCGATCTCGAAGGTCAGCGGATTGGTGCGGGCGATCCGGGCGCCCAGCACCTGGATGATTTGGCCGATCGGGTCGGGCACGCGCACGGCGCCCGGTCCCGACAGGTCGATGGAGTAGCCCTTCGACGAGTCGAACATCGGCCGCAACTCGAAGCGGCTGGATGCGCCCGGCGGATAGCCCATCCGCAGCCCGATGGCCTTGTAACGGATCGCCACCGGCTTCTCGCGCGGGATCTCCAGGATCTTGAAGCCGCCGATGCTGATGCTGGCCGAGATCGCGGTCTCGACGTCGAACAGGAGGGTCGAGACCCACTGTCCGGCGCGCGCCGTGACGTTGAGCTCGCCGCCGTACAGCACCACCCGCTCGACATTCAGGAAGCCCGCCTCGGCCAGGGCGATCGGCAGGCCGAGCACCGCGGCGCTGAGCGCGATCTCGCCGATGCTGCCGTCGGCCGGGTTGGCCGGCGCCGTGGCCGCCAGCAGCGGGGTGAAGACGGTGGTCATCCCCAGGACGTTGCGGCCGGTGCTGGGCGCCTGCAGCGGCTGGCCCGGCAGTTGCCCCGTCATCACCAGACCGTCGCGGTCGTTGGGATCGGCGCCCAGGTACAGCTTCACCTGGTCGGTCTGGCTGGCCGGATCGGTCTGGTAGAGGATCTTGTAGTTGACGATGCCGTCGGTGGGATTCTGGCTGCCGAGGCCCTGGAACTGCGGGATGTCGCCCGACGCCACGCCGCCGTTCCTCAGTCGCTGCTCGGTGGCGGTCTCGAAGTCGATGGAGCCGGAGAGTTCGACCGCGACGAACTGGTCGCGCACGATGCGGACCTTCAGCGCGACCGACCGGAACCAGTCGGGCGGCGGCGGCGTCGCGGGCGGGTTGTCCTGCGTCGGGATGGTCGGCGGCGGGGGCGGCGGCCCGGCGGGCCGCGTGGCTTCCCCATCGGTGATCGTGCCCGGCAGCGAGACCGGGCCGAACCCGCCGATGGTGGCCTTCCACCAGAGGTTTCGCGGCGCGGCGTGGGTCTTCCAGTCGCTCACCCAGCTTCCCGGCGGCGCGGCGGCGCCGATGTCCGGCGGATCCGTGGTCAGGGTGAAGCTGGGAATCCGCTGCGCGGCGTCGGGGTTGGCGCTCTCGGCCTGCAGGATCTGGCGCAGCGCCTCGGCGCGCCGGCGCGACAGCAGGTAATTGTACTTGTCCTTGGCGTTGTCGCCCTCGTAGCTGGCCGTGCCGCTGAGCGTCAGCGAGGCCGCGGTGATCCGCTTCAGCACCTGGCGATAGCGCGGCAGGAAGGCCTCGGCGGGCGGTGTCCAGATCGCCGACCCGCTGGGATCGACCGCGGGCGAGCTGTTGGTGTTATCGGGATCGGTGGCGAAGCCGAGCGAGGCGCCGACGTCCGGGCGGTCAAAGCGGAAATAGCAGACGATGCTGGTGACCGCGCCGCTGCTCAGCTCGGCGCGGATCGGCTTGGTCTGGCCGGCGGCGAGCGGGAAGGTGACGCTGGCGCCGGACGGCTGGGCCGCCCCGGCGACCGTCCAGGTCGTTCCGGGCGTGGCCGGGTTGAGGCTGATCGTTACAGAGCCGCTGTCCTGGCGCACCAGGATCAGCTCGGGGGTGGTCTGCGGGGCGCCCTCCAGGGTGATGCCGGTGGTTCGCACGGTCGCGGGCTGGTCGGGCGTCGCGCCCGGCGGCGGCAGGCTCTGGGTCGCGGGGCGGCGACGCGCGGTGACGGTGAGGGTCGCGGTCTTCTGCGGCGCGCTGGTGTCCGTGGCGGTGAGGCCGATGGGCAGCTCGGCGGCGGCCGAGAGGTCGATATCGTGGACGAGACCGTTGTGCGGCGCGCCGCCGAACGTCGCCTGGGCGGCGTAGGCCGGGCGTCCGCCGGAGATGTCGATCACCATCCGGCTGCGCTCGGGCAGCAGGACCTCGGCTGTCGTGTCGCTCAGCCGGGTGATGCCGATGGCGCGGCCGTCGCCGTCGAAGAAGCGCGCCGATAGCCCGAGCGCGCCCGAGCCCTGGTTGATGACCATCAGCTCGAAGTCGCCGGTGATCCCGCTGGATTGGCCCAGGCCGATCAGGAAGTTCCGCACCCCGGCGTCGACCGCGAAATCCTCCATGCCGCTGGGCGCGACGAACAGGCGGATCTCCGGCAGGTAGAGGCCCGTCCAGCTCTCGTCGAAGCCGAACTGGTCGAGGATCGCCGGCGGCGTGAAGCCGTCGGCCAGATCGAGGACGGCCGAGCGAAACCCGAAGCCCACCACGCGGCCGTCGCCGATGAAGGCGTAGGGCGGCGTCATGGTGATCAGTTCGGCGGCGGCGATGTCGCCGGGATCATCGATGCCCGCCGCGCCCAGCGAGGCGATGGAGACGTCGAGGTTCGCGCCGACGTCGCTGCCCTGCGCGAGGCGCAGCTTGATCCGGGGCAGGGTGAAGACGACGTCGGTCCGCGAGGTGTCGGGCACGAGCAGGCCATCGGGCTGCATCTGCGCGGGCTTCAGGAAAGGCGGCCGCATCACGATCCCGGCCAGCATCAGGTCGAGCGAGAAACCCGTGCCGGGATAGTCGGACGGCGGCGCGTCGCCGGGAATGGCGTCCCAGGCGTCGAGGACCGCGCGGGTGGGCGCGAAGGCGGCGTCGCCGCCGGAGATCGTCGCCACGCCGTTGGCCACGATCTGGCCCGCGGCGCGCGGCGCGGAGAGCGCGAACTCCACATGGGTGTCGGTGATATCGAACCAGGGCTCGCGCCGGCCGGGCTGGCTGCGGGGGTGGCCCTCGGTGTTGGCGGCGTCGGCGCGGAGGATCCCATGCAGCGGATCGAAGGTGATCTCGACGTCGCCCGAGAAACGCGCGACGCCCCGGATGACGATCCCCTCCGGACCGAGGGCGGTCTCGAAGGACTCGACGAAAATCACCGACAGCACGGCGTGCCAGGCCGTGTTCTCGCCCTTCAGCAGATAAGGGCGAAACAGATCGATGAGCGCTAGGTCCGTGGGCATCGACGTCCCATCGCTGCGCTTGGACGCGCCCTTGGCTGATCAACCCCTGGACGGGTCGTCGCAACGCACGGCGAGGCGTATCGACGGTCAGGCGCGGGCGGTGGCCGTTGATGGCTGAACACGTCTCCGAACCTCAATTTTTAGTTGTAGCCTCACTACTTCATGGGGGTCGCGCCGGTACAAGCTTGAGCGCTCTCACAGTATCGCGAGCAGCGTTCTTTGGATGGCCGAGCGGCGCGCGCGTCCACCCGCCTGCGGAAGGTCAAACTCAACCAGACGACGAACCGTCCGAACCCGCAACGGGAGCCATCCCCGCGATGTCGGCGACCGCCCGCGGCTTTGCGCGCCTGCGAGGTATTGCGGGGGTTTAAAGAGATCAGGACGCGCGGACGACCGTGCGCTTGGCACGCCCCTCCGCATTGGACATAGTCTCCGACAAACAGGGGAGGTCGGGGTGACTAAGCCAGTAAAGTTCGCGCACGTCGTTTATCAGACACGTCGCTTCGACGAGATGATCAGGTGGTATCAGCTGGTTTTCGAGGCTGATGTCGTTCATCAGAATCCGGCGCTGGCCTTCATGACGTACGACGATGAGCATCATCGTTTCGCCTTTGCGAACCTCTCCTTGTTGAAGCCTGAGGCCGATCGACTGGGCGAGCGTGGCGATATTGGCGTGAACCATGTGGCCTACACCTATGCGGACGCCGGCGACCTGATGAAGACATATGCCCGGCTCAAGGCGCACGGCATCATGCCCTATTGGCCCGTCCATCACGGCATCGCGCTGTCGCTGTATTACAGGGACCCCGACGGCAACCGGATGGAATTCCAGGTCGACTGCGGCACGGTCGAAGAGGCCAACGCCTTCATGGCCAGCGAGGCCTTCAGCGCCAATCCGATCGGTGTCGGCTGGGATCCGGAGTTGCTGCTGGAGCAGTACGAAAACGGAGTTGGCGTGGACGTTCTCGTTCAGCGTCGCGACGGGCCGATGTCGGAGATTCCCCCCGAGCACGGCATGAGCTGACGGCAAGGCGCCGACGCCGAAGGACGACCGTCTGGACCCTGCCGTACGACTAACTGCGGCGGGCGCTCCACGCGGATGGGCGCAAATGCATGACGCGATCGCCGCGCCTCCAGAAATTTTCGACCTTCCCAGCGACCTTTCGGTCATCGACAAGGGTGAATTCCACCGCGTAAAAGCCGCGCGGCGTTTGTCGAGGCTAAGGATCGGCCCCTTCACGCGCCGGGGGATGACGAAATGACGATGCGCGCGATGGAACAGCAGGGACTTTACGATCCTCGCAACGAGCATGACGCCTGTGGCGTCGGCTTCGTCGCCAACATCAAGGGCCGGAAGTCGCACGAGGTGGTGCAGGCCGGCCTGCAGATCCTGGTCAATATCGACCATCGCGGCGCCGTGGGCGCCGACCCGCTGGTCGGCGACGGCGCGGGCTGTCTTATCCAGATTCCCGATCGGCTCTATCGCGACTGGGCGAACGAAACGGGCGTCGAGCTGCCCCCGGCCGGCGAGTATGCGGTCGCGATGTGCTTTCTGCCGCAGGACGCCTTGGCGCGGGCCGCCGCCATGGAGCAGTTCGAGCACTTCCTGAAGGTCGAGAAGCAGCCGCTGCTGGGCTGGCGCGACGTGCCCGTGAACAACGAGGGCCTGGGCGCCGCCGTGCTGGCCTCCATGCCGATGATCCGCCAGGCGTTCGTCGGACGCGGCCCCAACGTGAAGGACCAGGACGCCCACGAGCGCAAGCTGCTGGCGGTCCGCAAACAGTTCCAGAACCCGCTGGAGGAGCTGGCCGCCAAGCGCGGGATCCCCGAACTGGCCCAGGTCTATCTCCCGTCGTTCTCCACCCGGACCGTGGTCTACAAGGGCCTGCTGCTGGCGAACCAGGTTGGCAGCTTCTATCGCGACCTGCAGGACGAGCGCTGCGAGTCCGCGCTGTCGATGGTGCACCAGCGGTTCTCCACCAACACCTTCCCGTCGTGGAAGCTGGCGCACCCCTATCGGTTCATCGCCCACAACGGCGAGATCAACACCGTTCGCGGCAACGTGAACTGGATGAACGCCCGCCGGCGCACGCTGGAAAGCGAGCTGCTGGGGCCGGATCTCAACAAGATGTGGCCGCTGATCCCGCACGGCCAATCGGACACCGCCTGCCTGGACAACGCCCTGGAGCTGCTGCTGGCCGGCGGCATTCCGCTGGCCCAGGCGGTGATGATGCTGATCCCGGAGGCCTGGGCCGGCAATCCGCTGATGGATGCCGAGCGGAAGGCTTTCTACGAATACCACGCCGCGCTGATGGAGCCGTGGGACGGCCCGGCCGCCGTGGCCTTCACCGACGGCCGCCAGATCGGCGCCACGCTGGACCGCAACGGCCTGCGCCCCGCCCGCTTCGTCATCACCGACCAGGACCATGTGATCATGGCGTCCGAGGTCGGCGTGCTGGACGTTCCGGAGGAGCGCATCGTGCGCAAATGGCGGCTCCAGCCCGGTAAGATGCTGCTCATCGACATGGAAGAAGGGCGCATCATCGAAGACGAGGAGATCAAGACGACCCTCGCCGCGGCGGCGCCCTACCAGACCTGGCTGAACGACACCCAGTTCAAGCTGGAGGAGCTGTCGCTGGACGAGGTATCGCCCGCGGCCACGCCCAACGATCCCGAGACCCTGCTCGATCGCCAGCAGGCGTTCGGCTACACGCAGGAAGACCTGCAGTTCTTCCTCGAACCGATGGGCCGCGACGGGGACGATCCCCTGGGCTCCATGGGTCATGACACGCCGATCGCGGTGCTCTCGTCGCGCGCGAAGCTGCTGTACGAGTACTTCAAGCAGAACTTCGCGCAGGTCACCAATCCGCCCATCGACCCGATCCGCGAGGAGCTGGTGATGAGCCTGGTCTCGATGATCGGACCCCGGCCGAACCTGCTGGGCCGCCAGGCCGGCACCCACAAGCGCCTGGAAGTGGCCCAGCCCATCCTCACCGACGAGGACCTGGCCAAGATCCGCGCGGTCCACGAACTGCTGGACGGCGCGTTCCGCACGGCGACCATCGACATCACCTGGGCGGCCGAGGAGGGCGCGGCGGGCCTGGAGGCGGCGCTGGAGCGCGTCTGCCACGAGGCGACCGACAACGTGCTGGCCGACATGAACATCCTGATCCTGTCGGACCGCGCGGTGTCGCAGGACCGCATCCCGATCCCGGCGGCCCTGGCCACGGCGGCGGTCCACCATCACCTGATCCGCCAGGGCCTGCGAATGCAGACCGGCCTGGTCATCGAGACCGGCGAAGCCCGCGAAGTGCACCATTTCTGCGTGCTGGCGGGCTACGGCGCCGAGGCGGTGAATCCCTATCTGGCGTTCCAGACCCTGGAGCAGATCCGTGTCGGCAGCGGGCTGTCGCTGTCGGCCTACGACGTGCGGAAGAACTACATCAAGGCCGTGGGCAAGGGCATCATGAAGGTGATGTCCAAGATGGGCATCTCGACCTACCAGTCCTACTGCGGGGCCCAGATCTTCGACGCGGTCGGCCTTTCGTCGGCGCTGGTTGATCGGTACTTCACCGGCACCGCCACCAGCATCGAAGGCGTCGGGCTCGCGGAAGTCGCCGAAGAGACGGTCAGCCGCCATCGCGACGCGTTCGGCGACAACCCGATCTACCGGTCCATGCTGGATGTGGGCGGCCAATACGCGTGGCGCCTGCGCGGCGAGGCCCATGCCTGGACGCCGGACTCGATCTCCGGCCTGCAGCACGCCGTTCGTGGCAACCTGCCGGGCGAGTACCTGAAGTTCGCCAACGCCATCAACGAGCAGAGCGAGCGCTTGCTCACCCTGCGCGGCCTGATGCGGATGAAGCCGGCCGAGACGCCGGTCCCGCTGGACGAGGTCGAGCCCGCCGCCGAGATCGTGAAGCGCTTCTCCACCGGCGCGATGAGCTTCGGTTCGATCAGCCGCGAGGCGCACACCACGCTGGCCATCGCGATGAACCGGATCGGCGGCCGATCGAACACCGGGGAAGGCGGCGAGGAGCCGGACCGCTTCGTGCCGCTGGCCAACGGCGACTCCATGCGATCGGCGATCAAGCAGGTGGCGTCGGGACGGTTCGGCGTCACCACCGAGTACCTGGTCAACGCCGACGATATCCAGATCAAGATGGCCCAGGGCGCCAAGCCCGGCGAGGGCGGTCAGCTGCCCGGCCACAAGGTGGACAAGAACATCGCCCGCGTCCGGCACTCCACGCCGGGCGTGGGTCTGATCAGCCCGCCGCCGCACCACGATATCTATTCGATCGAGGATCTGGCCCAGCTGATCCACGACCTGAAGAACGTGAACACCAAGGCCCGCATCTCCGTGAAGCTGGTCTCGGAAGTTGGCGTCGGCACCGTCGCCGCGGGCGTCGCCAAGGCGCGCGCCGACCACGTCACCATCTCGGGGTTCGAGGGCGGCACGGGCGCCAGCCCGCTGACCTCGCTCACCCACGCCGGCTCGCCGTGGGAGATCGGCCTGGCCGAGACCCAGCAGACCCTGCTGCTGAACGGCCTGCGCAGCCGCATCGCGGTGCAGGTCGACGGCGGCCTGCGCACCGGACGCGACGTGGCCATCGGCGCGCTGCTGGGCGCCGAGGAGTTCGGCTTCGCCACCGCGCCGTTGATCGCCGCCGGCTGCATCATGATGCGCAAGTGCCACCTCAACACCTGCCCCGTGGGCGTGGCGACCCAGGATCCCGTGCTGCGCGCGCGCTTCACGGGCCAGCCGGAACACGTGATCAACTACTTCTTCTTCGTGGCCGAAGAACTGCGCGCGATCATGGCCGCCATGGGCTTCCGCACGCTGCAGGAGATGGTCGGCCGGGTGGATCGCCTGGACGTGCGCGACGCGGTCGAAAACTGGAAGGCGCAGGGCGTCGATCTGTCGAAGCTGCTCTACGCGGCGCCGACCGAGGATAAGGTGCTGTTCAACACCCAGCGCCAGGATCATGGGCTGGAGAAGGCCCTGGACAACACCCTGATCGCCGACGCGGCCGCCGCGCTGGAGCGGGGCGAAGCGGTCCGCGGCGAGTACCCGATCCGCAACGTCAACCGCACCGTGGGCGCGATGCTCTCCGGCGAGGTGGCCCGGCGCTACGGCCACGCGGGCCTGCCCGAGGACACCATCGCGCTGACGCTGCGCGGCACGGCGGGCCAGAGCTTCGGCGCGTTCGCGGCCCGGGGCGTCAGCCTGACCCTGGTCGGCGACGCGAACGACTACGTCGGCAAGGGGCTTTCGGGCGGCCGGGTGATTGTGCGCCAGCCGGCGGGATCGCGCCGCGATCCGACCCGTAACATCGTCGTGGGCAACACGGTGCTGTACGGCGCCATCGCCGGCGAGGCCTATTTCGAGGGCGTGGCGGGCGAACGGTTCGCCGTGCGCAACTCCGGCGCCGTGACGGTGGTCGAGGGCGTGGGCGACCACGGCTGCGAGTACATGACGGGCGGCGTGGTCGTGGTGCTGGGCGACACCGGCCGCAACTTCGCGGCGGGCATGAGCGGCGGGGTCGCCTATGTCTACGACCCGCGCCGGCGCTTCGATCCGCTCTGCAACAAGGCCATGGTCGACCTCGACGTGATCGAGGCGGGCCCGGGCGCCGGCGACGAGGCGCTGCGGCCGAGCCAGCGCTCGGGCTCGGTCGAGAACGCCGGGATGGGCGACCTTCTGGGCCATGACGCCGAGCGGCTGCGCATCCTGATCGAGCGGCACCACCTGCACACCGGCAGCCGGCGGGCCGCCGAGATCCTGGAGAACTGGGATCGGGCGTTGCCGTCGTTCTTGAAGGTCATGCCGAAGGACTTCCGTCGGGCGCTGACCGACATGGCCGCCGAACGCGCCGCGGCCGCCGCGGTCGCGGCTGAGTAATCCGGACGACGGGGGAACGACCATGGGTAAGCCGACCGGATTTCTCGATTTCGAGCGCAAGGAACGGGGCTATGCGCCCGCCGCCGAGCGCGTGAAGCACTGGCGGGAGTTCGTCCTGCCGCTGCCGCAGGACGAGCTGCGCCAGCAGGCTTCGCGCTGCATGAGCTGCGGGATTCCGTTCTGTCACCAGGGCTGCCCGGTGAACAACCAGATCCCGGATTTCAACGAACTGGTCCACCGAGACCAGTGGCGCGCGGCGCTGGACAACCTGCAGTCCACGAACAACTTCCCGGAGTTCACCGGCCGTATCTGCCCCGCGCCCTGCGAGGCGGCCTGCACCCTGAACATCCCGGACACGCCGGTGACGATCAAGTCGATCGAGTGCCAGATCATCGATCGCGGATGGGACGAGAACTGGATCCAGCCGGAGCCCTCGCGCCGGGGCACGGGCAAGCGCGTCGGCATTGTGGGATCGGGCCCGGCCGGCCTGGCCTGCGCCCAGCAACTCGCGCGGGCGGGTCACGCCACCACCGTGTTCGAGAAGTCGGATCGGGTCGGCGGCCTGCTGCGCTACGGCATCCCCGACTTCAAGATGGAGAAGCACCTCATCGACCGGCGCGTCCGGCAGATGGAGGGGGAAGGCGTGATCTTCCGCACCGGGTTCGAGGTGGGCGGCATGGTCTCGGTCCAGCGGCTGCTGGACGACTACGACGTGCTGGTGATGGCCTGCGGCGCCGAGGATCCGCGCGACCTGCCGCTCCCCGGCCGTGACCTCGCGGGCGTGCACTTCGCCATGGAATTCCTGACCCAGCAAAACAAGCGCAACGCCGGCGACGACGAAGCCGCCGCGGCGCCGACGGGGTCGATAAGCGCCCAGGGCAAGCATGTGGTGGTCATCGGCGGCGGCGACACCGGGTCCGACTGCATCGGCACGTCCAACCGGCAAGGCGCGGCCTCGGTGGTTCAGCTCGAGATCATGCCGATGCCGCCCGAGCGCGAGGACAAGGCCTTGAGCTGGCCCCATTGGCCCCTGAAGCTCCGCACCTCGTCCTCACATCAGGAGGGCGTGTCGCGCGAGTTCGCCGTGGCGACGAAGCGGTTCATCGGCCAGGACGGCCGCGTGACCGCCATAGAATGCGTGCGACTGGAATGGGTCGCCGGCGCCGACGGACGGATGCAGATGCGCGAGATCGCCGGATCGGAATTCGAACTCAAGGCCGACCTGGTATTCCTGGCGATGGGCTTCGTGGGGCCCACCAAGGCCGGCGTGGTGGAACAGAGCGGCGTCGACCTCGATCCGCGCGGCAACGTGCTGGCCGACACCAACGACTATCGGACCTCGCAGTCGAGCATCTTCACCTGCGGGGATGCCCGTCGTGGGCAGTCCCTGGTGGTCTGGGCTATCCGCGAGGGTCGCCAGTGCGCCCGCGCCGTGGACGCCCACCTGATGGGGCCGTCCACCCTGCCGCGCTAGGGGGCCGGAGCCGCGCTCTAGGACGTCCCGAGATAGTCCTTCTTGCCGACCTCGACGCCGTTGTGCCGCAGTATCGCGTAGGCGGTCGTCAGGTGGAAATAGAAGTTCGGCATCGCCTGATCGAGCAGGTAGGTCTGGCCCAACACCACGCTGCTCACGCCGCGCCGAACCAGGGTGATCTCACGCGGCTCCGAGCCGTCGATCCGGTCCGCACCCAGCGCGCCCACATAGGCGGCCGTCTTCTCCACCCGGGCGATCAGGTCCTCGAAGCTGACCTCGTCGTCCGCCCAGGCCGGCGGTTCCTCGCCGGCCAGCCGCGCGACCGCGCCCTTGGCGAAGTCGGTGCAGATCTGCACCTGGCGGGTGAGCGGGAACATGTCCGGATAGAGTCTCGCCTGCAGCAGCGCCGCCGGATCGAAGCCCTTGGCCTCCGCGTGAGCCGCCGCCTTGCGTAGCACCGTGCTCAACCCCTTGAGCGCCCGGATGAAGATCGGCGCCGAGGCCTGGTGCATCGATAGCGGCATGGTGACTCCCAGGGGTCCCTGCGACCCCGCAGGCGGTCCTACAGCCTACGCCACCGCCTGTCGCCGGCTGAAGGGCGTCGCGGAAAGAGGCGGATCTCAACGCCGGCGACCGATGAGCAAAAGGATTGGCTGGCGAATGCTGGCAATTGGACACCCCAACCGGGGGTGCGCAAACTGAACCCCTTAGCGCCCGGAACTCGCGCGCCGGGGGAGCACGATGATCCTTGACCGCGCGATGCGCCCGTTGCCGCCTATGCTGTCTCCGACAATCGCGGCGGCGGCGGTCCTTCCATGATCGGCGTCGTGGCCGTCGCCGGCGAGGCGCTCGTCGATCTCGTTCCAGGCCCGGACGGCGGCGTGACGCCACGGCTGGGCGGCGGGCCGTTCAATGCGGCGCGTGCCGCCGCACGCGTCGGAAGTCGGACCGCGTTCCTGGGTGCGATCTCGACCGACCCTCATGGCGTGGCCCTGGCCGCCGCGCTCGCCGCCGATGGTGTCGCCCTCGATCCACGGCTTCGGACGGACCGTCCCACCAGTCTGGCGACCGCGACGCTGGATGAGGCGGGTGTCGCGACCTATCGCTTCGACTTCGCGGGAAGCTCCGCCGAGCACCTTGAGCCGCGGACAGCCCTGGCGGCGGTTACGCCCGATGTCGGCGCCTTGCTGATCGGCGGTCTCGGTCTGGTGTTGCGACCCATGGCCGATGCAGTGGAGGCGCTGGCGGGTCACCTCACGGGACGCGCGTTGGTGATGCTCGATCCGAACATCCGGCCGCAGGTGATCTCGGACCGGGAGGACTTTCTCGCGCGGCTGCGGCGCCTGATCGCCATGACCGATGTGGTGAAGGTGTCGGAGGAGGATCTTGCGTTCCTCGCGCCCGGCGTACCGCCGGCCGAAGCGGCGTCGGGCCTGCTCCGCCAAGGACCCCGGCTGGTGCTTCTGACCCTGGGCGAGGATGGCGCGGTGGCGTTGGGCGCCTTCGGCATGCGCGCTGCCAGCGCGCCGGTCGTCCAGGCCGTCGACACGATCGGCGCCGGGGACACGTTTTGCGGCGCGTGGCTGTCCGACTGGATGGCGTGCGGCGCGGCGCTTTCCGACGGCGACGCGGTGCAAGGAGCCATGGTCTTCGCGTGCCGGGCGGCGGCGCTGTCATGCGTCTCGGCGGGCGCCGCGCCGCCCACGCGGGCCGACCTGGGGCGCTGGCCGGCGGGCTGACCTAGCGGAGCAGGCCGCGTAGACCGCCGCTCGAGAGCAGGGCGGCGTCGCTGAGGCCCGGCGCCAGGGACCAGCTGTGGGGCGCGGCGATATAGCTGGGCTCCCACCGCGGCCGGAACTTGTTCTTGAAGGCGCGCAGGCCGTCGAAGCCATAGACGCCGCCGCCGTGGGCGTAGACCAGGGCGCCCACGCGGGTGACCACGCGCGCCAGCCGGTGGTCGTCCAGGCCGGCCAGGGGCGCCATGCCCATGTCGAAGCGGGCGAACCCGTCGGCCTTGGCCCACAGCATCAGGTGGACGAACAGCAGCTCCATGACGCCCTTGGGCGCATCGGCGCCGTAACGCATCAGGTCGACGGATACGGTGCGCTTGTCGGCGGTGCGCCACAGGTTGGCGAACGCGACGATCCGGCCCTCGCGACGGATCACGGCGGTGGGGAAGCGCGCCAGGTACTCTGGGTCGAAGCGGCCCAGGCTGAAGCTCTTCTCTCGGCCGTGATGGATGGCCAGCCACGCGTCCGAGATCACGCGCAGATCGCCCACGATCTGGGAGAAGCCCTCGGGGTCGATCACGTCGAAGGTCAGGCCGTCGCGCTGGCCGCGGCTCAGCGCCTGGCGGAGGCCGGAGCGGTCGGAGCCCTCCAGGCTGAACGGCGACAAGTCGACCACGGCGTTCTCGCCGATCTTCGAGGCGGTCAGTCCGCAGTCGATGAAGTCGGCCAGGCTGTCGCGACGCACGGCGTAGAAGACAGGCGAGGCGCCGGCCCGGTCGCACTGGTCACGGAACGCCCAGATCATCTGCGTGCGCTCGCGCAGGGGTCCGACCGGCTCGCTCATCGCCACCCAGGCGCCGCCGTGCGCGGCGTACTGGATGAAGCTCTCGCCGCTGTCGCTGAATACGAAGGCCTTGTCGCCGAGGTAGGCCAGGTTGGCGTCCGGCGTGGCGTTCTCGGCGGCGGCCAGGATGCGGGTCACCGCCTGAAGATCCGCCGGGGTGGCCGCGGTCGGCGTGGGGGCTCGGCTGAACCGCCAGGCGATCACCGCGACGGCGAAGACGGCCGCGCCCACGGCGCCCCGCAGGAACCTTGGCGCGCCGCCGTCGGTGAGGAAGGTCCACCAGAGCTCGTTGCGGTAGGCGACGTGGTCGTAGGCGAACAGGCCCAGCCAGCCGGCGGCGGCCAGCGCCAGGCCGATGCCGGCCAGGGCGCCGAAGCTGAGCGGCGCGGTCCGCAGCGGGGCCCGGCGATAGAAGGCGCCTCGGCTGAAATAGAGCAGGACGGCAAGCGTCGCCAGGAACGCCGCCTCATCGATGTTGAGGCCCTTGGCCAGGGTGGCGACCGCGGCGGCGATCAACACGACCTGCGCCGCCAGGTAGCCGCGTCGGAACGCCCCGCCCACGGCGAAGGCCAGGAACAGCAGCGCCACCGCCGCCAGGCTGGCCACGAAGTGCGACAGGTCCACCAGCCCGGGCGGGGCCAGGGCCGACAGGCGGCGGACGCGCGCGGCGGAATCCGGGGTCACCGTGGACACCAGCATCACGCCGCCGGCGGTGAACAGCAGCACCCCGAAGACCATCGGCGCCACGGCCAGCCAGACCGTCCGTGCGGCGCGAAGCGCCGGGTTCTGCCGGCGGACAGGGTCGGTGGTCATGCGCCGATCCTAGCGGGAACCCTCAAACGGCCCAAGCGTCCGTGACTTGGTTGCTTAGTGGCCGGCGACGGGGGCGTCGAGGCAGCCGAGCGCGGCCAGCGTCGTCTCGACAGCGGCGGTGAGTGGCGTGCGAGGCTCCGTCCCGATCAGCGTGACCAGCCGCCGGTTGTCGAGGCGCAGCGGGTGGCGCCAGTACGGCGCGATCTCGGCCATCTCGCGCGGCATGCCACCGAGCGGCGACAGCAATCGCATCGCCCACCATGGAAAGCCGTACACAGGGACAGGCCGACCGATGGCGGCGCGCAACGCGTCGACCATGCCGGCGCCGGTGACGTCGACATAGCCTTCGAACTGCACGCGCTCGACGGGGTCCAGGCGCTCGGCCGCGTCCATCAGCCGGCCGATGGCCTGGGCCAGGTCGGGCAGGTAGGCCCAGCTGTGGCCCGGCCCATTCGCCGGGTTGAGCAGCCGGCGCACCGGCCTTCCGGGCGTGACCAGGGCCTGCGCGAACCAGCTCGAGCCGGCGTCGGGGCCGAAGAAGTCTCCGGCCCGCACGATCAGGCTGGGAACCGCCGGCGCCGCCGCCTCGAGCAGCTGTTCGAGCCGCACGCGGATCGCGCCTTTGCGGGACCGGGGCATCTGCGGGCTGTCCGCATCGACCACGGGGACCCGCGCCGGATCGAAGTTGTAGATCGTGCCGGGCAAGACGATCCGCGCGCCACCGGCCGCCCGCGCCGCGGCCAGGGTGTTTTCCATCATGGGCAGGACCAGGCGATCCCAGTTCTGGTAGCCGGGCGGGTTCACCGCGTGAACGATGGCGTCGACGCCTCTGGCTGCGTCGACCACGTCGGCGCGGGTCATCGCGTCGCCGGCGATCCAGGCCGGCGCGAGACCTCGGCCGCTCCAGCCGGCCGCGGCCTTCGCCGGGTCGCGCACCAGGGCGCGCACCGACCATCCCGATGCCAGCAGCACCGATGTGATCGCACCGCCGACGCCGCCCGTCGCGCCGAGAACGAGGGCCGTCCTGTTCGTGGTCATCCTGCATCTCCTCTGATCGTGAAACCAAGGATGCGCGTGGATGAGCGTGTATATAATTGCTGAAGTTGGATTAGCTGCTAGACAGTTTTTGATGAGTAGCGGTCGCGTCACTTGGGACGATCAGCGCGCTTTCCTGGCGGTGCTGGACGAGGGCAGCCTCTCTGCGGCGGCGCGGCGGCTGGGCGTGGCGCAACCGACCGTCCGCGCGCGGATCGAGGCGCTGGAGCAGGCGGTGGGCGCCGTGCTCTTTACCCGCTCGGTCAACGGCCTGGTCCCGACCGATCAGGCGCGTGGGCTGGCGGATTCCGCCCGCGCCATGGCCCGGGCGTCCGACGCCTTCGTGCGCGCCGCCTCGGCGCCGCCAGGCGAGATCGCCGGCGCGGTCCGGCTGAGTGTCTCCGAGTTCGTGGGCGTCGAGGTGTTGCCGCCGATGTTGGCCAGCCTGCGGGCGGCCCATCCCCGCGTCATCGTGGAGGTCTCGCTCAGCAACGCCGCCGCCGACCTGCTGGAACAGGAGGTCGATATCGCGGTGCGCATGCACGCACCGCGTCATGAGGCGCTCGTCGCGCGCAAGGTGGGGGCAATCCCGCTGGGGCTGTTCGCGCACCCGGACTACCTGGATCGGCGGGGTGTTCCGACCGACATGGACGACCTGTTGGCGCACGACTTCATCGGCCCGGATCGCGTCCGCGTCGACCTGGAGCTCGCCGCCATGCTGCATCCCGGGCTCACCCGCGACCGCTTCGTCGTGCGCACCGACAACCACCCGGCGGTGCTGGCCTATGCCCGCGCCGGCCTCGGACTGGCCGTGGTTCAGCGGCCTATCGGCGCCGCCGATCCCCAGCTGCGCGCCGTGCTGCCCGAGCTGGTGGTCGGTCGGCTGGACACCTGGATCGTCACCCATGGCGACCTTCGCCAGGTCCCGCGGGTGCGCGCGGTCTTCGACCATCTGGCCGAGGCGTTCACGCGGTACGCCCGCGAGGCCTGACGTTTCTTCGAACAGGAGGTATGGATTTCGCCTGCGACATCCTATTTCCACACAACGGGCCGCATCGTCGGTCCATAGCCGACCGTCGAGCACGAGGACTTTCAGATGACGATTGCGCAGGCGGACGCCGCGGCGAAGCCGAAGATCGACAAGACGGCGCTCCTGGAAAAGTACGTCGCCGAGCGGGACAAGCGGCTGCGGGCCGACGGCAATGCTCAGTACCTGGAACTCAAGGGCAGCCAGCTCGCCCACTATCTGGAAGACCCCTACACGCCGTTCGTGGCCCGTGAGGCCAAGACCGACCACGTGACGTTCGCCTTCGTGGGCGGCGGGTTCGCAGGCCTGGTCACCGGCGCGCGGCTGGTCGAGGCGGGCGTCACCGACGTGCGGATCGTGGAGAAGGGCGGCGACTTCGGCGGCACCTGGTACTGGAACCGGTATCCGGGCGCCCAGTGCGACACGGCCTCGATGGTTTACATGCCGCTGCTCGAAGAGACCGGGCACATGCCCACCGAGAAGTACGCGCATGCCCCGGAGATCCTGGCGCAGTGTCAGCGGATCGGCCGGCAATACGGGCTCTATGACAACGCGCTGTTCCACACCGAGGTGGAGGACCTGAGCTGGGACGAGCCCAACAAGCGTTGGGTGATCTCCACCAATCGCGGCGACCGGTTCACGGCCAGCTTCATCGGCCTGGGCACGGGGCCGCTGCACGTGCCGAAGCTGCCGGGTATTCCCGGCATCGAGGACTTCAAGGGCCACTCATTCCACACCAGCCGGTGGGACTACGGCTACACCGGCGGTGACCCAAGCGGCGCGCTGATGGAGAAGCTGGCCGATAAGCGCGTGGCGATCATCGGCACGGGCGCGACGTCGGTCCAGGCCGTGCCGCACCTCGCGAAAGCCTGCAAAGAACTCTACGTCTTCCAGCGCACGCCCTCGTCGATCGACGTTCGCGCCAATGCGCCGATCGACCCGGACTGGTTCAACGGCATCGCCACACCCGGTTGGCAGCAGCGCTGGCTGGAGAACTTCACCGCCAACCAGGCCATGGGCAACGCGGAAGAGGATCTGGTCCAGGACGGCTGGACCGACCTGTCGCGCCGCATCCGCGCCCGCATCGGCGAGTTGCCGCCCGAGCAGCGCACGCCGATGGGCATGCTGGCCGCGTATGAGGACAGCGACTTCGAGAAGATGGAGGAGATCCGCGCCCGGGTGGACGGCATCGTTCAGGACCGCGAGACAGCGCAGAAGCTGAAGGCATGGTACCGCCAGCTCTGCAAGCGCCCGTGCTTCCACGACGCCTACCTCCAAGCCTTCAACACGCCGGGCACGCACCTGATCGACACCGACGGCCGGGGTGTCGAGCGGATCACCGAGAAGGGCCTCGTGGTTGGCGGCGTCGAGTATGAGGTCGACTGCATCATCTACGCCTCGGGCTTCGAGGTCGGCACCGAGTACAAGCGCCGCGCCGGCTTCGACCTGACCGGCCGCGACGGGCTGAAGCTGAGCGAGGCCTGGGGCGAGGGGATGAAGAGCAAGCACGGCATCCACGTGCATGGCTTCCCTAACGCCTTCTTCGTCCAGCCGACCCAGGGCGCCAATCTGATCTCCAACGTGCCGCACAACCTGACCGAGGGCGGCAAGACCATCGCCACGATCGTCAAGCACGCGCTGGAGGTTGGCGCGCGGGAGGTCGAGGTGACGCCTGAGGCGCAGGACGCCTGGGTGGACCTGCTGCTGAAAGGTCCGGGCCGGATGATGGGCGCCGCCGACTGCACGCCCGGCTACTATAACAACGAGGGCCAGAACCCGGGCCCGGCGGCTCGGCTCAACGTCGGCTATCCCGCCGGCGCGACGGCCTTCTTCCGCTACATCGACGACTGGCGGACCTCGGGACAATTCGAGGGGCTGGCGTTCCGCTAGCCACTCGATCGCCTGCGGCTGACCCCCGATCTGGTCGAGCTATTCGCCGGAGGCCCGCCGGGCCAGCGCGCGCATGTCGGTGGCGAACTGCGCGCGGGCCGGCGCGTCGCGGTAGATCGCATGGCCCGAGAGATAGCACCTGAACGTGACGGCCTCTCGATGCGGCGAGGTCAGCTGGCGTCCAAGCTCGGCGTCCATCGAACAGCCGCCCAGCGGATCGTAGGCGCCGTGGGCGACCAGGACCTTCAGGCCGGGACTCAAGCTGATCGCCTCGGCCGCGCCCGGCAGGTTCGGTCCGAACTTTCCCATGCCGATAGCGCCCAGCTTGGCGAAGGCGGCCTGGGCCTGGGCGATCTGCTCGGGTGTCGCGCCGTAGACGGTGGAGTGCGTCCAGGTCGAGTTGATCGGCTTGGGGTAGACTCCATCCGGCGCGAAGCCGTCTTCGATTGGCTCGACGCCGAAGTAGGGCAGGTCGCTGGCGTAGCCCAGATCATGGCGGAGGTAGCGGATGCCTCGGGCCAGGGGCGGCGCCTTGTAGGGCTCCTCAAACCGATAGTCCGAATAGTAGAGGCGCTTGCCCGAGCCGATGTGACCCAGGAAGTAGCCCTGGGTGATCTTCAGCGTCCTGGGGTCGATGTCGGCGGGCTGCAGGCCGATGTGGCGCGCGAGATCGGCGGCCATCGTCGTCCGCTCCGTGGCGGTCAGCTGGTCGATGCGGCGCAGCGCCGGCAAGTAGGTCTCGCGCGCCCAGCGCTCGGCGATGGCCCGCGCTGCGTCCGGCGTGGCGCCGAACTCGGGCGGCAGCTTCTTGAAGTAGAGCGCCGCCACCGCGTAGTCGGCGGTGTGCATGGCCTGGGCGATCAAGGCGCGCTCGGGATAGTCCGGCAGGCCGGTGGTGTTGGAGATCAGGGCCAGCCCCCGCACCTTCATCCCGCGCTTCAGAAGCTGGTAGGCGACGCCGCCCGCGCGGCCGGAGCCGTAGCTCTGGCCGGCGATCACCAGGGGCGCATCCTCGGCGCCGTGCCGCAGAACCCAGGCGCGGACGAACTCGGTGGTTGCGGCCACGTCGCCGACCCAGCTGGTGAAGGCCTTTTGGGCCTCGGGACTGACCGCGCGCGAGAAGCCGGTGGCGACGGGGTCCATGAACACCAGATCGCTGTCGGTCAGCCAGGTGTCGGCATTGTCGACCAGCCGGTCGCCCTCGACCCGCCGGGGACCCGCGCCTTCGAAATGGAGTGAAGCGGCCGGTAGGCCCGGCCCACCGTTCCAGATGAAGGTGATCGGCCGCACCGTCCCCGGCGCGGCAGGCGCGCGATAGGCGACATAGAAGACATGGCCCAGCGGCTCGCCGGTCTGCACGTCGCGGATCGGGACCCGCCCGGCCTCGGCGGTGTAGGCGAGCGGCCGGCCGGCGACCTGGATCCGATGGGTCGTTACGACAGGCGCCGGCTCCGCCGCGGCGGGTAAGGCCGACATCAGACAGCCCGCGAGCAGGCCCGCGCGAAACGAATTGCGGCCGAAAGCCCACATGACGCTGCCCCGAGCAAATGCGGTGTGCACACCAGCTAATACGCGGGCGGGGCGGCGAACCCCATGGCCGTGCTTTCGCACCGGGGTTTCGCGATCTCGGGCGTACTACTCAGCGAGGCGGCGATGTCGGCTCAGGGGTATCGCGGAGGGGCCATGAAAACGTTCATCGGTGCGGCGTTCGGCGCGGCATTGTCACTTTGCGCGGCGTCCGCTGTCGCGCAGCCCGCGCCCCTGATGACGGTGCTGATCAAGCCCGGCAAGGTCGATGCGGCGACGTCCAAGGGCGACATCGACGTCACCATGACCATCCCTGATGTGGCCGCGCCGGCCGGCGCGCCGTTCCTGTCGATGGGCATGTTCACGCCGGGCTTGGCGCGCCCCGCCGTGATGGACGGTCTGACGGTCAGCGACGCCGCCGGCCCCGTTCCGATGACCGACCAGGCCGGCAAGGGTGGCCCGCACAGCTGGGTCCCGGGCCGCGCGATCAAGGGCGTCGCGACGGTCCGCTACCGCATGCTGGCCGAGAATATCCCGGCGCTGTCCGGCGGCCCGCCGACCGCGCTGCGCGTCGACGGCGCCGGCATCTCCGGTGTGGGCGGGACCCTGTTGATCTCGCCGGCCGTGAAGGGCGACTACCGCATCGCGCTCAAGTGGGATGTCTCGGCGATGGGGCCGGGCGCGGAGGGCGTGTCCAGCTGGGGCGACGGCGACGTCACCCTGCCGGCGGGACCGGTCGAGCGCTTGGGCCGGGCCGTCTACATGGCCGGGCCGCTCAAGCACGAAACCCACGGGGCCTTCTCGGCGGTCTGGGTGGGCGGCCAGCCGCCGTTCGACCCGCGGCCGTCGATGCAATGGACCGCCGATCTCCACAAGTTCATGAGCGGCTATTTCAAGGACAAGAGCGAGCCGCCCTATCGCGTCTTCATGCGCTTCAACCCGATGAACGCGGGCGGCGGCGCGGCGCTGACGAACTCGTTCCTGGTGACCTACGGCAAGGACGTCACCGGCGAGAGCTTCAAGGCGATCCTGGGCCACGAGATGGCCCACACCTGGACCGCCAACGAGATCGGCAAATGGTACTCGGAAGGCAACGCCGTCTATTACCAGGCGCTGATCCCCTGGAAGGCCGGCCTGTTCACCACCGACCAGTATCTCCAGGATTTGAACGAGACGGCCTACCGCTACTTCACCAATGCGCTGCGGGCTACGCCTGAGGACCAGGTGGTTCCGCGCTTCTGGGAAGACACCCGGATCCGGGTGCTGCCGTACGATCGCGGGGCCATGTACTTCGCCGTGCTGAACGGCAAGGTGCGCAAGGCGTCCGGCGGCAAGCGCTCCATCGACGACCTGATCCTGATCATGATCGCCAAGGACCGCGCCGGCGAGCCGCTGACCGAACAGACCTGGGTTGACCTGCTGCGCCAGGAGACCGGGGAGGCGGGGCCGGCGGTTCATGCGTCGATGATGGCGGGCGGTCTGATGCTGCCGGAATCGGACGACTTCGGCCCCTGCTTCCGCCGCGTGGTAAAGAAGATGCGCCAGTTCGACCTGGGCTTCGACAATGCCTCGATCGTCGCCAACCCGAAGATCATCAAGGGGCTGAAGCCCGGCTCGGAGGCCGCCAAGGCGGGCCTGCGCGAGGGCGATCAGGTGACCTACGGCGTGTCGCTGGACGCCGTACAGGGTGAGATCGATCGCCTGCTGAACCTGCAGGTGACGCGTGACGGGAAGACCTTCCCGCTGAGCTATCTGCCGCGCGGCGAGCCGGTGGACGCCTATCAATGGGAACGCGCGCCCGGCGCCACCGACGCCGCCTGCAAGTCCTGAGGGGGATGACGATGACCGAACCGAAGAAGACCCGCCTGCTGGCGGCTGCCGCGCTGGTCGCCGTCCTGGCCGCGTCCGGCGCCGCTCACGCCCAGGCGCCGGCGCAGATGCCCCGGCCCTCGAACGACCCGACAGAGTTCCTGCGGACCCCGCCGAAGCCGGCAAGCCCCAAGGGCAAGTTCAGCCTCGTGAGCCTGGGCGACCTGCTCTATTCGCGGCCGATGGCCGACCGGCCGGACCCCGAGTTGCAGAAGGTGATCGAACTGATCAAGGGCGGCGATGTGACGATCGCCAACCGCGAGAGCCCGACGTTTGACCTGAAGACCTTCAAGGGCACCGGCTACGCCAACGGCCTGCTGTGGGGCGACGGGACGCTGGCCAAGGACGAGAAGGCCATGGGCATCGACATGGTCTCGCTGCCCAACAACCACGCTACCGACTGGGGACCGGAAGGCCTGCTCGAGACCATGCGCCTGCACGATGAGGCGGGCGTCGTCCATTCGGGCGGCGGCCGCACGCTGCAGGAGGCGCGCCGCGCCGGGTTCCTGCAGACGCCCAAGGCGCGGGTCGCCCTGGTCTCCACGGCCTCGACGTTCAAGGTCAATGCCGGCGCCAACGACGCGTTCGGCGAGGTCAATGCGCGCACCGGCATCAGCACCTTGCGCACCCGACCGATCCAGATGGTGACGCCGGAGCAGATGGTTCTGGTGAAGAAGGCGGCCACCGAATTCGCCTCGCCCCTCAAGCCGGCGCCCGCCGCCGACGCCACCGAGGTCACGTTCAACGATCAAGTCTACCGGCTGGGCGACAAGCCCGAGCTCAGGTGGGAGATGGACCTGTACGACCACGCGGGCCTGCTGAAGGCCGTGCGCGAGGCCAAGGAACAGGCCGACGTGGTCGTCTTCACGATCCACGCCCACGAGAGCACCACGGGCGTCGACGACGATACCCCCCCGCCGCCGGACTTCCTGATCAAGCTGTTCCACGAC
This sequence comes from Alphaproteobacteria bacterium, assembly GCA_018821435.1. Classification (GTDB taxonomy): domain Bacteria; phylum Pseudomonadota; class Alphaproteobacteria; order Caulobacterales; family Caulobacteraceae; genus Phenylobacterium. The sequence goes on along the minus strand of JAHJME010000039.1, from coordinate 43,549 downwards.
ACCGTCGATGCTGGCGCCGACGTGATCCTGGGCGGCGGTCCGCACTCGCTGCGCGGCGTGGAAATCTACAAGGGCAAGGTCGTGCTCTACGGGATGGGGGTCTTCTTCATCAACGGGGAGATCAAGGCCCTGCAGGAATCGGCGCTGCGGGTGTGGCCCGATCCGAAGACGGGCAAGGCGCCGCCGCCGCAGCCCGAGGAGCGCTCGGTGCGCACCGGCGGCAATCCCGCGAGCTGGTACGACGGGGTGGTGGCGATCACCGACTTCGACGGGCCGAAGATCAAGGCCGTGCGGCTGTATCCGCTGGACCTCGGCAACACCTACGACCGCACGCGGCGTGGCATCCCGCACTTCGCCGACCCCGAGAACGCCAAACGCATCCTGGCCGATCTCCAGCGCGATTCCGCCCCGTTCGGGACGAAGATCGCCATCGAGGGGTCGGTCGGCGTGATCCGCCTTCCGTAAGCCGAGGTCGATATGAAGGTCCTGTTCGGCCCCGCGTTCGCGTTGGGCCTGTTGTTCGCGGACGCCGCCGTCGCGGCCCCCGCGCCGCTGATGACGGTGCTGATCAAGCCGGGCGTCCTGAGCGAGGCGGCGGGCGGAAACGTCGACGTCACCATCACCGTGCCGGCGATGGACGTGGCGGCGGGCCAGCCGCTCTTCGCCCTGCCGACCATGGCGCCCAACATGCCGTCGCCACAGCCCCGGACCGGGGTGACGGTGACCGACGCCGAGGGCGTCGTGCCGATGATCGGGGCCGAGGGCGCCGGGAGCCAGCCTTGGACCTCGACCCGGCGCGTCCATGGCGAGGTGGTCGTGGCCTATCGCCTGCCCATCGACAACGCGCGCGGCAGCGGGCCGCCGATCAACCTGCGCATCGACGGCGACACCTTCTCCACGCCCGGCCGCATGCTGCTGGCGATCCCTGAGACCGAAGCGGCCTACCGCGTGGCGATCCGCTGGGACGTCAGCGCCATGGGGCCGGGCGCGATCGGCGTGTCCGGCTATGGCGACGGCGACGTGGAGATCCCGGCCGGGCCGGCCTCGCGCCTCGCCGCGACCATGTTCATGGCGGGCCATTTCAAGCGCGAGCCCGAGGTGGCCAAGGGCGGCTTCTCGGCGCTGTGGGGCGGCGAGCCGCCGTTCGATCCGCGCCCGCTGATGCAGTGGACCGGCAAGCTCCACACCTGGATGAGCGTGTTCTTCAAAGACACGGTCGAACCGCCCTATCGCGTCGTGCTGCGCAGCAATCCGCAGAACCCGGGCGGCGGTGTGGCCATGACCCAGTCGTTCGCCGTCGGCTATGGCCAGGGCACTACCGCCGAGGGTCTGAAGCGCATCTTCGGCCACGAGATGACCCACACCTGGACCGCCAAGGAAGAGATGGGCAAGTGGTTCAACGAGGGGAACGCGGTCTACTACCAGGGCCTGCTGCCTTGGCGCGCGGGCCTGATCACCACCGACCAGTATCTGGCCGACATCAACCAGACGGCCAGCCGCTACTACACCAACGCGATGATGCACACGCCCGAGGACCAGGTGCTGGCGGCGTTCTGGGACGACACCCGCATCCGGGTGCTGCCCTATGACCGCGGGGCGATGTATTTCGCCGTGTTGAACGGCAAGATCCGCAAGGCGTCGGGCGGCAAGCGCTCGCTGGACGACCTGATCCGGACGATGGTCGTGCGCATCAAGACCGGCGAGCCCGTGTCCGAGGCGATCTGGCTGGACATGCTGCGCAAGGAAACCGGCGAAGAGGGCCCCGCCGTCCACCGCGCGATGATGGCGGGCGAACTGATGCTGCCCGAGTCCGACGGGTTCGGGGCGTGCTTCCGACGCACCACCAAGAAGATCCGCCAGTTCGACATGGGCTTCGACAACAAGTCGCTGCTGGGGACCGACAAGACGATTCAGGGGCTGAAGCCGGACTCCGAGGCGGCGAAGGCCGGCGTGCTGGACGGCGACAAGGTACTGTCCGGCGGCGCCAGCGACAGTCTCCAGGCCGACGTCACCCGCACGGTGACGCTGAAGCTGACGCGCGCCGGAAAGCCGCTGTCGATCACCTACCTGCCGCGCGGCGAGGCGATCGACGCCTACCAGTGGGAGCGGATCGCCGACGTGCCGGAGAAGACGTGCCGCTAGGCGGGCGCCGGCTTGATTTCGGCGTCCGTGGGTGGGAAATCCATCGCCGCGCGTATTACCGGCGGTAGCGTCCTGGTTGAGGACTGGAGCGGATCTCGTGCAGCCTGACGCCAACGCGACCGCCAGCGCGATGAGCCAACGGTTCCGGCCGGCGCTGATCGCGTTCTTCCTGCGGCGGATCCGCAACCACTCAGAGGCCGAAGACTTGACCCAGGAAGTGCTGCTGCGGGTCACTCAGCGCGGTGCGACCATCGACGCGACGCGGCCCGACGCCTACGTCTTCCAGATCGCCGCCAACCTGCTGCGCGATCGCGGACGCCGCCATCAGGTGCGCGCCGCCTACCAGGCCGGCCTGGGCGCCACCGAGGCGAACTGGGTCGAGGAGCGCGACCCCGACCGGGTGCTGCAGGCGAAGGAATCCCTGGCCACCGTCCTGGCGGCTCTCCGTCAGCTTCCGGAGCGGACCCGCACCATCTTCGTACTGTTCCGGCTGGAGAACATGAAGCAGCGGGAGATCGCCGACATGCTGGGCATCTCGGTCCGCACCGTCGAGCAGCACGTGGTCCGCGCTAGCGTCCATCTTCGCGACCGTTTCGGGAGCGAGGCATGAACCGTGTGATCGTTCTCACCACCGCGGAGCAGCGAGCCGAGCTTGCCGCCACCTGGGCGGCACGTCTCGCCGACGGGCAGGTCCCGGAGGATCAGCAAGCCGAGTTCCAGGCCTGGCTCGACGCCGACCCGGCGAACGGCCAGGCGCTGGATGAGATCGTCGGCGCCTGGCGCATGGTCGAGCACTATGCGGCCAGCGCCCAGGTGATGGCGCTGCGCGAGGCCGCGTTGGCCTCGGCGCGCCGTAGCCTGCGCCGACGCGAGCAGGCCTGGCCGCCCCGCCAGATCGCCTGGGCCCTGATGGCGGCCACTCTGCTGCTGGCGGTCGCCGGGGTTGGGACCTGGGCCTGGCTCATGCCGCGCACCTATGAGACCGGCGTCGGCGAGCGGCAGGTGATCGCCCTGTCCGACGGCTCGAAGCTGTCGCTGGACGCCGCCACCGTGGTGAAGGTCAGCTACACGCGGGAGAACCGCCGCCTCTGGCTGGAACGCGGTCGCGCCCGGTTCGATGTCGCGCGCAATCCGCTACGGCCGTTCTCCGTCACCGCAGGTAACGACGTGGTCGTGGCCACCGGGACGGCGTTCAGCGTCGAACTGGTCCAGAAACAGGTACGGGTCGTCCTCTACGAGGGACACGTGATGGTGCTGGATCGCGCGACCCAGGGCGTGCGGCGGACCGTGGCCGTGGCGGGCCGGCGCCTGCCGGCCGATCAGTTGCTGACGCCGGGCCGCGAGCTGATCCTGCCGATCGCCGCGCCGACCCAGATCGCCTCGATCGCTCCCGTCGTGGTCACGGCCGCCGACCCCGTGCGCTCGTTGTCCTGGGAAGCCGGCCAGCTGGTCTTCGAGGACGAGCGGCTCGGGCTCGTGGTCGAGCGGATGAACCGCTACGCCCAGATCCCGCTCGCCATCGGCGACGAGGCGGCGGCGAACCTGCGCATCTCGGGCGTTTTCCGCGCCGGCGACACCGAGGCGCTGGTGCAAGGGCTGGGGGCAGCGTTTGATGTAAAAGCGCGCAGTGGACCGAACGGCGTCGAACTTTTCGGAGGCTCGGCGCCACGACCTGCGGGCTGACGTGCGGGTTTTTGGTTCTGGCGCGTAGCACCCTTCTGAGACGGCGGCATGACATCGCCGCTCGGCAAAAACGAAGGGGGCTTCGGGTTATGACTGGGATCAAGTTGGCGGGCCTGTGCGGCTCGGCCGCGGCGGCTGCGCTCATGGTGTTCGCGTCGCCGGCAATGGCGCAGGTTCAGGAACAGACCTATCGGTTCGACCTGCCCGCTCAGGGATTGGGCAGCGCGCTGCGCGCCTTCGGCCAGGCCTCGCGCCAGCAGATCATCTTCTCCGAAGGCAGCGTGCGTGGGCGTCAGGCCCCGGCGCTGGTCGGCACGTTCACCGCCGACGACGGCCTGACGCGCCTGCTGGCCGGCAGCGGCCTGACGGTCACCCGCACGCGTTCGGGTGTCGTTACCGTGGGAAACGAACCCGCCCGCGCCGGTAACGCGACAACCGACGGGGCCACGGAAGGCGCGCGCGACCTCTCCGAGTTGGTTGTCACCGGCTCGCGAATTCGCCGCACGGACACGACCAGTTCCTCGCCGGTCACCATGGTCACCGCGGCCGACTTGACGGAACGCGGCTACACCCAGGTCGGGGACATGCTGAACCAGCTGACCTCGAACACCCCGTCTTTCGCGCAGCCGCCGTTCTCGGGCGTTCCGGCGGGCTCGGGTCAGACCTACCCCAACCTGCTGAACCTGGGCGCCGGCCGAACGCTGACGCTGATCAATGGTCGGCGCATGGTCGCAACGTCTGACAACTTCGGCGATCGCGGCGTCGATGTGAACATCATCCCGGCGGGTCTGATCGACCGCATCGACGTGGTCCAGGCGGGTGGCGCGGCGGTCTACGGCTCGGACGCCATCGGCGGCGTGGTCAACTACATCCTGAAGGACAACTTCGAAGGGATGGAAGTCGACACCCAGTACGGGATAAGCTCCCATGGAGACGACAAGCGCCCCTCGGCGCGCGTCACGTTCGGCAAGAATTTCGCCGGCGGGCGCGGCAACTTCGCCGCCGACATCGAATATTCCAAGACCGATCCGCTGCTTGAACAGGATCGCGAGTTCTTCAAGTCGGGGACGCGAAGCATCACCAACCTGGCGAACACGTCCCTGACGGACGGCCGCCCGCCGACGGCGATCATCCTGAATGGGCACCAGTGGCGCTACAACACCAACGGTGTGATCTTCACGACGAACACCACCGCGCCGACCGGCCTGCTGCGCAATGGCTCCGGCCAGGCCCTGCAATTCGCGGCAGACGGATCGATGGTCATTCCCTACGACACCGGGATCATCGGCCCGAACTCCAGTTCGGCGTCGGGCGGGGAGGGGCTGGACTCTCGACGCCTCTCAACCCTTGCCACCGGCGTGCAACGCTACACCGGCACGTTGGTTGGCCACTATGACCTCACCGACCACATAAAGGCCTCGACGGAGCTGCTCTATTCGCACCAGAAGGGAGACGATGAGATCGGCACGCAGGGGCTGGTCAAGTTCGTTGGCGGCTTCGCGCCGGGCGGGCAAGGTCCTGTCAGCTTCACCCGGAACAATCCGTTCCTGACGGCCGCTCAGATCGCGACCTTGAGCGCCGCGAGTCCGGCCTTCGCGGCCGGCGGACCGCTAGTCCTGTCGAAGATGTATGATGTCATCCCGCAGAACCGCAACACCAAGACCGATGTCTGGCGGCTGTTGGCCGCGCTCGATGGCGACTTCAACTTCGCGGATCGCGATTTCTACTGGAGCGTCTCGGCCAGCCACGGCGAGACCAAGACGCGCCAGACGGTGTTGGACTTCGACATCGCCAAGACCAACAACGCGTTCAGCGCGGCCCGGAACGGAGCCGGCCAGATCGTCTGCGCCATCAACGCCGACGCGATCACGACCAACGACGACCCCGCTTGCGTCGCCTTCAACCCCTTCATCAATGGCGGAAACGAAGCGGCGACCGCGTACTTCTCGGTCCCGGTGGGCGGCTCCACCCGGAACAAGCAGGATGACTTCCTGGCGACCCTCAGCGGCGATGTGATCTCGCTGCCCGCCGGGAAGGCGAAGTTCGCCCTGACCTACGAACACCGCGCGGAGAATGCGAAGTTCAACCCGTTCGAGGCCAACCTGTCCGGCATCACCGGCCAGGGCGAGAGCTTCGCCGAAAGCGGGAAGTACAACACCGACGAATTCTCTGGCGAGCTCCTGATTCCGATCGTGGGCGGCGACTTTACGTTGCCGTTCGTCGAAGCGCTGGACGTCAACGGCTCCTACCGGTTTGTCGACAATTCCCTGGCCGGCAAGGAAGAGGTCTGGGGCATCGGCGGCAATTGGACGGTCGGCTGGGGCCTTGGCCTGCGCGCGTCGCGCAGCCGCAACTTCAGCGCTCCCACCCTCGGCCAGCAGTTCGCCCCGACCAGCGTCAACCCCGGCAATCCGGCTCAGGACCCCTGCGACCGCACCCTGATCAACAGCGGTCCCAACGCGGCCGCGCGATTGGCCAACTGCCAGGCGCTGTTCGCTGCGCACCCGGAATACGGACCGCTGGCCTCGTTCAACGACCCGGCGATCAACACCGGCCTGGTCGCGCTGACCGTTGGCGGCAACCCGAACCTCGAGAACGAAGTGTCCAAGACCTGGACCTATGGCCTGGTCTACACGCCGAAGTATGTGCCGGGCCTGACCCTCAGCGTCGACCGCATCCAGATCGATCTGACCAACGGACTCTCGTCGTTCACGATCAACAACTTCCTGAGCGTTTGCTACGACACGCAACCGCAGCAGACGTCGTTCTGCGACACCTTCACCCGGAACAGTCAGGGCTACCTGACCACGGGCCGTGAAACGACGTTCAACGCCGGCTCGGTGCTCTATCGCGGCGAGGTCTACAACTTCAACTACCGCTTCCCGATCGGTCGCTTCTTCGGCGGCGAAGACTACGGCTCCCTGGAAGTGGCCGCTGAGGCGACCCATACGTCGCGGCAGGAAACGTCGGTGACGGGCTTCGATCTGACCCGCAGCCAAGACACGCCCTCCGCGCCCGACTGGCGGATCCGCTACGATCTTCGGTATTCGAAGGGCCCGCTTAAGTTGTTCTATTCGCTGTACTATCTACCGTCGGTGCGGGCGAACGCCACGGCTACGATCGAGTCGACCCCGGTGCCGGTCATCAAGGCGAACTATCAGCACACCGTCTCGGCCCAGTACGATTTCGGCGACTTCACGGTTCGTGGCGGTGTCGCGAACCTGACGGATGAGCACCCCTCGTTCAACTCGCGGATCTATGGCGACCTGTACGGACGGCGGTTCTTCGTCGGCGTGACGGCCCGCTACTAGCGTTCGGCTCCCCATCGTGACGATCTTCCTGTGCTTCCTGGCCGCGTTGCTCGAGGGCGCGGATATCGTCTCGATGGGGTTGGCCGCGCCGTCCGTGGCCAAGGCCTTCGGCTTTGGCCCGAGCCAGATTTCCTACATCCTGACCGCGACCATCGTCGGCCTGATGATCGGCGCGGCCTTCGGCGGCCGCGTCGGCGACCGTGTCGGGCGCAAGCGCGTGCTGATCTTCGCCTTCTTCGTGCTTGCGGTGTTCTCGCTGCTCACCGCGCAGGCCACGGACCTGACGCAGTTCGTCCTGGTGCGGCTGCTGTGCGGCCTAGGGCTCGGCGCGGCGTTCCCCAACCTCATCGCGCTGGCCGCCGAGGCCTCGCGGCCTGAGAAGCGAGCGACGGGCGTCGGGCTGATGTTCTGCGGCCAACCGATCGGCGGCACCTTGCTGGGCCTGTTCGTCGCCAGCCAGGCCGGGGTGCTGGACTGGAAAGTGATCTTCTACATCGGCGGCGTGCTGCCGCTGTTGCTGCTGCCGGTCCTGATGTTCGCCTTGCCGGAATCGGCCGCGTTCCGGGCGGCGAAGGCCGCGGTGGTGGACGCCGACGTCGTCGTCCGGCGCCCGCCAATCTCCGTCGCCCTGTTCGGCGAAGGCCGCGCGCCGGTCACCTTGCTGCTGTGGGCCAGCTACAGCTTCACCCAGGTGGTGGTCTATCTGCTCAACAACTGGCTGCCGACGCTGATGGTCGCCAAGGGCTTCACGCTGCAACAGGCCGGCATGATCTCGGCGTTCGAGAACATGGGCGCCGCGGCGGGCTGCGTGGTCCTGGCCATGGTCGCCGACCGGGGACGGCTGAAGACCGTGCTCACCGTCACCTACCTCGCCATCGCCGCCTCGCTGTTCGGGCTGGGCGTCGTGCAAGGCTTCTGGCCCGTCGTGGCTGCGGGGGTCGTGGTCGGCTTCTTCGCGATCGGCGGGCAACTCGTGCTCTACACCCTGGCTCCGGCTTATTACCCGACGTTGATCCGGGCCACGGGCGTGGGGGCGGCGGTGTCGTTCGGACGATTGGGCGGCATCGCCGGGCCGCTTGCGGCGGGCAAGCTTCTGGCGCTGGGCATCGCCCCGGCGGGCGTGCTCCTGGCGGCGACGCCGTGCGCGCTGCTGGCCGGCGTCGCGGCGTTGGCCGTGGTGCTGCGGCCCAAGCCGGTCGAGCTCTGATGGCGCCGGTCGGAGTCTGGGTGGCCGGCGCGCTGCTCGCGCTGACCACGGTGATGAGTGCGGCCGCAGCGCCGCCCGTCGACACCCTGCCATCCGACATCAACCCAGCCTATCGTGCCAGCACGGCCGAGGCGGACTATGTGCGTCGCGAAGCGATGATCCCCATGCGCGACGGGGTGAAGCTGTACACGCTGATCGTCATGAGGAAGGGCGTCGCGCGCGCGCCGATCCTGCTGGAACGCACGCCCTACGGCGCCGACGGTAACCTGGGCCGAACCTCCAGCCAGCGGCTGGACCAACTGGTGCCAGCGTCCGATGCGCCCTACGTCGAGGATGGCTACATCCGCGTCTGGCAGGACGTTCGGGGGCGAGGCCGGTCCGAGGGGACCTACGTCACCAACCGGCCGCTGTCGGGGCCGCTGAACCCCACCTGCCTCGACCATGCGACCGACACCTACGACACGCTGGAGTGGCTGACGCACAACATCCCCGAGACCAACGGGAGGGTGGGGGTCATCGGCGGGTCCTACGCCGGGTTCACCAGCCTGATGGCGACGCTGAGCGGCCATCCGGCGCTGAAGGCCGCCGTGCCGATCAACCCGATGGTCGACGTCTGGATGGGCGACGACTGGTATCACAACGGCGCGTTCCGGCAGATCACGCTGAACGTCCTGCCGATCATCATGGCCACCAAGCAGCGTGGTCCCTCGACCGCCACCGGCGCCGTCGACCTCTACGCGCGGATGCTGGAGACGGGGTCGGCCGGCGACTACATGCGCCGCTACGGCCTGGACGTGTTCCCGGCCGCCCAGCGGTTCATCGACCACGCCGCCTACGACGGGTGGTGGCAGGGCCAGGCGCTGGACAAGTTGATGGCCGCCCGGCCGATCGTCACGCCGATGCTGCTGGTGGGCGGCCTCTACGACGAGCAGGACCTCTACGGCGCGCCTGCGGTGTTCCGCGCCCTGCATCCGCTGGACAAGGACCGGAGGGTCTCGCTGCTGATGGGGCCGTGGGCCCACATGGGGGTCAATGGCGACGGCTCCAGCCTGGGCCCGATCCGGTTCGGCGAAGACACGGCCGCCAAGGCGCGCCGCGACATCATCAAGCCCTTCCTGGACGCGCACCTGAAGGACGGCGGCAACGGCCCGGACCTGCCGCCGGTGATCAGCTTCGCGACCGGCGGCGGCGGGTGGCGGCGCTCCGAAGAGATCGCCCAGGCCGGGACGGCCCTGTACCTGCGCGGCGAAGGCCGGCTGTCGTTCGAGCGGCCGACGGCGGCCGAGCCCAAAGACGACTACATCTCCGACCCCGCCAAGCCTGTCGGCGTCATCGCCCGCCCGTTCTTCTTCGGCGGCCGGTCGGACTCCTGGAAGACCTCGCTGATCGCCGACCAGCGGTTCGCCGGCCAGCGGACCGATGTGTTGACCTATGTGACGCCGCCGCTGGACAAGGCCGTCCACATCTTCGGCCAGCCGCAGGTCGAGCTGTTCGCCGCGACCACCGGCACGGACAGCGACTTCGTGGTGAAGCTGATCGACGTCTATCCCGACGAGATGGAGGACCCCGACCTCGGCGGCTACCAGCTGCCGGTGGGCATGGACATCTTCCGCGGCCGCTACCTGAAGGCGCTGGACCGGCCCGCGCCGCTGACCCCCGGCAAGGCCGAGGCCTACCATTTCGCCCTGCCCATGGCCGACCATGTGTTCGCCAAGGGCCACCGGATCATGGTCCAGGTTCAGTCTAGCTGGTTCCCGGTCTACGATCGCAATCCACAGACCTTCGTGCCGAACATCTTCAATGCGCGGCCCCAGGACTATCGCAAGGCGACGCAGAGCGTGTTCCACGACCCGGTGCGGGCCAGCGCCGTGCGGCTGCCGATCGTCAACGACTAGGGAGGCGGCGGATGCGGGTCTCGCGCCGGGGATTGATCGGCGGCGGTGCGGCGCTGTTGCCAGCGGTGGCGGACGCCGCCGGCGCGCAGCCCGGGACCTTGCCGGACCGCGTCAGCTTCCCGTTCGAGGGCGTCTATCTCGACGCCGCCTTCACCCATCCGCTGGGCCGGTTCGCGGCGGCGGCAGGGTCGGCCTATGTCGCGGCAAGGCTGGCAGAACCCCAGGCCGTCAGTCCGCGACAGAACCCACGCCGTGGGGCGGTCGAGCGGTTCGCGCGCCTGATCAACGCCGCGCCCGCCGACATCGCCGTCGTCTCCAGCACCCTGGAGGGCGAGAACCTGATCAACGCTGCCCTGGGCGTCGGACCTGGCGCGGGCGTGGTCACGGACGTCCTGCACTACGACGCCTCGCTGGTGCTCTATGGCGAGCAGGCTAAGCGCGGTGCGCCGGTGGGGGTGGCGCCGCAGAAGGATGGCCGTGTCGACCTGGCGGACATCGCCCGGCTGATCACGCCGCAGACCCGCCTGGTCGCCGTGTCTTTGGTCTCCAGCGTGACCGGCTTCCAGCACGACCTGACCGAGCTGTGCGCCATGGCCCACGCCAAGGGCGCGCTGGTCTATGCCGACATCGTCCAGGCGGCGGGCGCCGTGCCGATCGACGTGAAGGCGAGCGGCGTCGATTTCGCCGCGTGTGGAACCTACAAATGGCTGATGGGCGATTTCGGCACGGCGTTTCTTTACGTCCGCCCCGACCGCCTGGATCGTCTGAAGCGGGTCGAGGTGGGCTGGCGCCAGGTGCGGCGTCAGGAGAGCCACGCCCTGCCGTTCGAACCGCCGGGCCCGCTGCTGGGCGGCTATGAGCTGGCCACCGGCGCGGCGGGTCTGTTCGAGGTCAGCACCCCGGCCTGGGGCGCGCTGGCGGTGGTGTCGGCTTCGCTGGACTACATCCTGGCCTCAGGCGTCGACGCCATAGCAGGTCACCGCCAGCCGCTGGTCGACCGTCTGCAGGAGGGCCTGCGCGGTCGCGGCTTCGAGCCTTTGACCCCGCGCGGCTCCCGCAGTCCGATCGTGGCCTTCGCGGTCAAGGACGCGGAGGCGCGCTTCGCCGCGCGGCTGAAGGCGGAGGGGATCCGCATCTCGACCTACGACCACCGGATCCGCATTTCGCCCTCGGTCTATAACCGGATGGACGACGTCGAGCGGCTGATCGCCGTGCTGACCCGCTAGCCGGCCAACAAGCCGATGCCGCCGCGCGGGGGCGCGACGGCGGCGGAGGGGTCAGAAGCGCTTGCGGACGCCGATGTTGGCGAAGCGGCCGACGGTCGAGCCGTTCACCTGGCGCAGGGCGCCGGGCGCAACGTTCAGGAAGGGCGGATCCTCGTTGAACACATTGTCGATGTTCAGCGAGATGCTCAGGTCCTTCAGCACCGCGTTGTCGTCCTCGAAGTTGTAGACGAGGGCCAGGTTCACCGGGGTGAAGGCGCCGGTGTGGGTCTGGGGCAGCGCGGCGGTGACGTCGTAGCCGGCGGAGTAGTTCAGCGTGGCCGAGCCAGTGAACTGGCCCACCGTCGCGCCGGCGCTCACGCTCGCCCGAAACTTGCTGGTGTCGGCGCCCAGCACGTCGATGTAGGGCGCGCCGGCGAACGGCGAGGCCTTGCGGTCCAGGGCATAGGTCCCGGTCACCGCGGCGAACGCCGCGCCCCAGTCCAGCGTGCGGGTGTAGCTGGCCGAGAAGTCCAGGCCGGACGCCTTGAGGTTGCCGATGTTCTTGCGCCGCAGGTCCAGCAGCACATAGGGGCTGGTCCCGACATAGAGCGCCGCGATGCTGGGCGCCCCATCGATGAACATGCCGGCGGTCTGGGCCTGGGCGAAGGCCAGCGACGGGTTGATCGTGGCAAAGCTGCTGAACGCCGGGACGGTGAACAGCGAGCCGACGCCGCCCGAGGGCACGACGGTGATCGTGTTCTTCAGCTTCACGCTCCAGAACGTCAGGCCGGCCTGGAAGCCGGGGATCTGCGACGGGGTGAAGTCCGCGCCGATCGACCAGGTGTCGGCGGTCTGCGGCTTAAGGTCCGGGTTGCCGCCGGCCAGCACGATGGTCGGCCGGAACAGGTCCGTCGGCGCCGAGTTGGGCGCGCGGAACGGGCTGACCGCCAGGATCTGGGCGCGGGAGTCCACCGCGCCGGTCTTGTCGGCCAGGCTGGGGGCGTTGAATGAGGTGCCGTAGTTCCCGCGGATCTTCAGGCCTTCGACGGGGACCAGGGTGAAGCCGATCTTGGGGTTCGTGGTCGAGCCGAAGTCGCTGTAGTCGTCGTAGCGGACAGAGCCGGTCAGGGTCAGTTCCTTCACCAGCGGCAGTTCGTTGCCGTCGCCGACCACCGGGACCAGCACCTCGCCGAACAGCGACTTGATGTTGCGGTGGGTCTTGAGCGCGATGGCGCCGGTCAGCACGCCGACCGGGCCGTTGACAGACAGGGCATCGGCGCCCTGGCGCTGGTATTCCGCCCCGACCGCGATGCGCACCTCGCCCCCCGGCAGCGTCCAGAGCGGGCCGTCGCCGATGACGCGCAAGTCGTTCAGGGTCTGCTTGGAACGGGCGGTGTTGCCGAAGTTGGTGATCGCCGAGATGACCGAGGGATTGGTCTGGGTCAGGTCGTAGGGGTTAAGCGCCGTGGCGGTGGTGGTTCCTGCGGCGGCGGCGGCCTGGGCGGCGGTGTTCACGCCCGGCGCGAAGATCCGAGTATCGCTCCAGCCGTAATTGTACATGGCCTTGGCCTGCCAATCGCCGCCGAACTTGAAGGTGAGCACCGGGGTGACGCCGTACTCCTTTAACTCGGCGCGGCTCTCGGCGTATGGACCCAGGACCGACGAATAGTTGAAGTCCACCGTCTGAACGTTGGCCGCGCCGATGCGGACGAAGAACGGGTTGGCGACGGTGATCGGCACGGCCGCGCCGGCCACCTGCGCGCCCAGCGACTTGGTCAGGCGCTTGGTCCAGAAGCCGGTGACGTCCAGCGAGACGCTGTCGCTGATCGACTGGGTGACCGAGCCGAAGAAGCTGTTCTGCTGCTCCTTCGGCACCAGGTCGGTGTAGACGGCCAGGTCGCAGAGGTTGCTGGTTCCGGCGACGCGGCCGGGCAGGGCGTAGGTCGTGCCGTTGGCGGTGACGGTGCCCGGCGCGCACCCACGGCCGCGGAAGTCCGTGCCGCCCTGGGGCCGGAAGTCCTGGCGGAAATAGTCGCGCTTGGCCGCCGACAGATTGCTGTTGTAGCGCGTGACGAAGGACACGAACGCCGAGCCGGTGTCCCAGCTGGTCCCGCCCGTCAGGTTCAGGTCCTCGGAGTGGTAGCCGCCCTTGGCCGCGCCATAGTGCGTCGAGATCTCGAAGCCGTCGGCCTTGCGTTTGGTGATGAAGTTGACGATGCCGCCGACCGCGTCCGCGCCATAGATCGAGGAGCCGCCGTCGGCCACCACCTCGACCCGCGCCAGCGCGCCGGGCGGGATGACGCCCGCGTCCGGGGTCGTCTGCAGGATGCCAGCGCCCACGACGTTGTGGCCGTCGATCAGGATCAGGGTGGTGTTGCCCCCGGCCGCGCCGAGGTTGCGGATGTTGGGGCGGAAGATCGAATTGCCGATGGTCGTGGGGGTCGCCGCCGTGGTGTTGAAGGCGTTGGAGATCACCGGCACCTGGGCCAGCACCTGGTTGGTCGAGACCGCGCCGATCTTCTTGATCTGGGTCTCGTCGACGCTGGTGACATTGGTCCCCACCGGCGCGACGCCGCGGATCAGGGAGCCGGTGACGACGACCTCATCGACCGTCTCGGCCTCGGCGGCGAGGGCGTGAGTCGCGCAGGCCATCGCGAGCGCGGCCAGGGCGGCGCCGCCCAGCAGGCGTGAAGCCGGGCTCAAGGCGCGCGTGTGGCGTTGGTTCATCGGTAATCCCCCCTACGTTCTTTTTTGTTTGCCGCAGGCCGTGAAATGGCGACTTGCAGCAGAAGCCATCAAAATCGATCAAATTCAGCCGCCGTCAAGTCCGTTCTGAAGCACGTGCCTCCATCGAGCGGCGGCTCGCGGGCGTTTTTCCGGGCGCACCAACGTCTCGACGCCGCGGGCTTCGAGCGCGAGAATTGGTCGCGAACCCGGCTGTACTCAGTTTCGATCATATGACATCGTGATCGCTCAACAAGGTCCGGCGCGAAGTCGCGTCCGGACAGAAAACGACGACGAGGAAACGGATGCGACGCTATCGCCGCGCTTCGGCGCCGTGCGCCCGCGGACTGGCGTGCGGACCGCAGGCCCCCGCCACGCCCTCGACATCGTCTCGCGCCTAGAGAAACTGGCCATCCGGGAGCGCCAAATGACATCGACCTCCAGCCTCGGGCGCGTCGTCGCCCTGGCCGCGATCCTGATCGGACTGCCGTTCGCCGCGACCGCTGCCGAGGCGCCGCCGATCCCGCTCTACGCCGCGCCGCTGCCGGCGGGCGCCAATCCCGAGCGCACGGACACCTTGCCGGGCAAGGGCCTGCGGTTCATCCGCAACGTCAGCCAGCCCAGCGTCACCGCGTTCCTGCCCGATCCGGCGAAGGCCACGGGGGCGGCGGTGATCGTGGCGCCGGGCGGCGCCTTCATGATGCTGTCCTATGACAGCGAGGGCGTGCTGGTGGCCCAGAAGCTGGCCGAGCGGGGGATCGCGGCGTTTGTCCTGAAGTACCGCCTGGAGCAGACCCCCGACGCGTTGCCGCTGTTCATGGCCGAGTTGGGCAAGCGGATGAAGGCGGCGACGCCGGCCACGGCGGAGACTCCCAGGCTGCCCCCGTTCCCGACCGAGGCGCTGGCCGCGGAGGACGCCGCCACGGCGGTCCGCCTGGTGCGCGGCCGGGCCGCGGACTGGAAGATCGACCCCAAGCGGATCGGCTTCGTCGGCTTTTCGGCGGGCGCGATCACGGCGTCGAACATCGCCACCGGCGAGGCCTCGGGCCGGCCCGATTTCGTCGGGATCATCTACGGGTCGCTGGGCCGCCCGGTGCCCAAGGACGCGCCGCCGGCGTTCATCGCCACCGCCGCCGACGACCGCCTGCTGGCCGACGCCGCGGTGCCGATGTTCAACGCCTGGCGGGCGGCGGGTCGTCCGGCCGAGCTGCATATGTACGAGCGGGGCGGCCACGGCTTCGGCATGCCGCCGCAGGGCTCCAGCAGCGATCACTGGCTGGACGAGTTCGTCTGGTGGATGGAGGCGCGGGGCCTTCTGAAGGCCGCCAAATGAGGCGCGCCGCCCTCCTGCTGAGCGCCGCGTTGCTGGCCGCCGGACCGGCGATGGCCCAGCCCGACCCCCTGCTGGCCGGCTTCCAGACCCCGCCCCAGGCCGCCAAGCCCCGCGTTTGGTGGCACTGGCTGAGCGGCAACGTCTCGCTGGAGGGGGCCAAGCTGGACCTGGCCTGGATGCAGCGGGTCGGGATCGGCGGCGTGCACAGCTTCTCGGGGGGTGGCCTGCCGGAGCCCAAGCTGGTCGACCCGCTGCTGCCCTACATGAGCCCCGGCTGGCGCGACGTGTTCCGCGAGACCACGCGGATCGCCCACGACGCCGGCATGGAGGTGGGGATCGCGGGCTCGCCCGGCTGGAGCCAGACCGGCGGGGTCTGGGTGCCACCGGCGGACGGGATGAAGAAGTACGTCTGGAGCGTCACCGAGATCGACGGCGGCAAGGCCTATGCGGGATCGCTGGCCGCGCTGCCCACCGCCACGGGACCGTTCCTGGCGAAGAAGGCCGCCAGCCGCGCGCGCCAGTTGAAGGGCGACGTCGCCGCCGACGCGTTCGTGATCGCCTTTCCGACGCCAGCGGCCGAGGGCGGCCCCGAGGCCACCTTCGTCTCGAGCGCCGGCGCCATCGACCTCGCGCCGATCGCGGCCGAGGACTTGGCTGCCACCGTGCAGCTGCCGATCGCCGAGGCGGCGTCCAGCGCGTGGATCCAGGCGGCGTTCGCCAAGCCCACGCGGGTGTCCGCCCTGACGCTGGGCGTTCCCACGGGCGCGACCGTCGAGGTCCAGGCCAGCGACGATGGCGCGAGCTTTCGGCCATTGACGCGCGCGACGCTGGTCGGCGCCGGCCACATCGACCATCCCGCCGCCCAGCAGACGCTGGCGTTCGCGCCGACGACGGCCAAGGTGTTCCGGGTGGTGCTGAGCATCCTGCCCCCCCCGCCGCCATTGCCCGGAAACCCGGTCGGACGCGGGGCGCCTGCCGCGCCGCCAAAGTCCTTCTCCATCGCCAAGCTGGCCTTCGAGACGGGCGCCCGCGTGCAGAGCTTCGAGGCCAAGGCCGGGTTCCAGCCCTCGCTCGGCGTGGATCCGACGACGACGCCCACCGCGCCGGCCGACGCCGTGATCGACCGCGCCAAGGTCGTCGATCTCAGCGCCCGCCTGGGTCAGGACGGCCGACTGGACTGGACCCCGCCACCCGGCCGCTGGACCGTCCTGCGGTTCGGCTGGTCGCTGACCGGCCAGACCAACGGCCCGGCCGAAGCCGAGGCCACGGGCCTGGAGGTCGACAAGCTCGATCCGGCGGCCGTGCGCCGCTACATCGACGCCTACCTGGGCCTCTACGCCGAGGCGACCGGCGGCAAGTTGGGGCCGGACGGCGTGTCGACCTTGCTGACCGACAGCTGGGAGGCGGGCGTGCAGAACTGGACGCCGGGCCTGCTGGCCGAGTTCCGGCGCCGGCGCGGCTACGATCCGCTGCCGTTCACGCCCGCATTGGCGGGGCGCGTGGTGACCAGCGCCGAGGCCAGCGACCGCTTCCTCTGGGACTACCGGCTGACGCTCAAGGAAATGCTGGCCGACAACCACTACGGCGTGCTGGCCAAGGCGCTGCACGAGCGTGGCATGGCCTATTACACCGAGGCCCAGGGCGATACGCCGCGCGCGCTGGGCGACGGCATGACCATGAAGGCGCGGTCCGACATCCCGACCGCCGAATACTGGTATCGCCCCTTCGCCGCCGGCCCGGGCCAACTCTCGCTGAAGGCCGATCTGGAGGAGGCGGCGTCTGCGGCGCATGTCTACGGCAAGCCGCTGGTGGCGGCCGAGGCCCTGACGGTGGCGGCCGGGACAGACCCCTGGTCGTTCTCGCCGCGCATGCTCAAGCCCGTGGCCGACGAGATCTTCGCCCGCGGCGTGAACCGCTTCCTGATCCACGACTCGCGCCTGCAACCGCTGGTGGACGCCAAACCGGGCGTCTCGCTGTTCTGGTTCGGCCAGTTCTTCAATCGCAACGAGACGTGGGCCGAGGAGGCGGGCGCCTGGGTCAGCTACCTGGCCCGCACTTCCTACATGTTGCAACAGGGGCGCTACGTCGCCGACGTCGCCTATTTCTACGGTGAGGATCGCAGCCTGACCGAACAGATGCGGCGGCGGCTGAACACCGACGTGCCGCCGGGCTACCGCTACGACTACATCAACCCCGAGGCGCTGCTGACGCTGCTGAGCGTTCGGGATGGCCGCGTCGTGACACCGTCCGGGATGAGCTACCGGGTGCTCTTCCTGCCCGACCATGTGACCCGGCTGACGGGGCCGGCGGCTGCCAAGGTCCGCGAGCTGGTCGCGGCCGGCGCCGTAGTCGTGGGGCCGAAGCCGACCGGCGCGCTGGGGCTAGGGTCCAGCGACGAGGAGATCCGGAAGATCGCCGACGAGGTCTGGGGACCCGGCGACCCGCCGCAGGGCCATGCGTTCGGCAAGGGTCGGGTCTATCGAACCCTGGCCGCGGCGCTCGAGGCCGAGAAGGTCGCGCCGGATGTCGCCTTCCAGGCCGTCATGGCCGATCCGGACCTGCTGGCCTTGCATCGGCGCACGGACGACGCCGACGTCTATTTCGTCTCCAACCAGAAGGACCGCGCCGAGGCGGTTCAGGCCACCTTCCGGGTCCAGGGCAAGGCGCCCGAGATTTGGCGCGCGGAGACCGGCGCGGTCGAAGCCGCGAGCTATCGGCGGAGCGGTGATGGGGCCACGACCGTGCCGCTCAGCCTGGCGCCGCACGAGGCGGTGTTCGTGGTGTTCCGCAAGCCCGCGACCGCCGCCGAATGGCAGGCGCCGACGCCGCGTACCGATGTGGTCGCGACGCTGGAGGGACCCTGGTCCGTGAGCTTCGAGCCGGGCCGCGCCGCGCCGCCAGAGGCGACCTTCGACCAGCTCCGCTCGTGGACGGACTCGGCCGATCCGGGGGTGAAGTATTTCTCCGGCGGTGCCACCTATCGCAAGACCGTGAAGGTCCAGGCCTCCTGGTTCGGGCGCGCCCAGCGGGTGGTGCTGGACCTGGGCGAGGTGCGCGAACTGGCCACGGTGTCGGTGAACGGCAAGCCCGTGGCCACGTCCTGGCACGCGCCCTATCGGGTCGACGTGACCGACGCCCTGCGCAAGCGAGACAACCAGATCGAGATCAAGGTGGTGAACCTCTGGCCCAACCGGCTGATCGGCGACAAGCAGCCGGGGGCCAAGCCGGTGACCTTCGCGCCGATCTCACCCTACACGGCGACCTCGCCGCTGCTGCCGTCGGGATTGCTGGGGCCGGTGCGCCTGCTGAAGGTCACGACCCCGCCGGCGCCCTGAGGCGGACGCTCAGACGGGGACGCGGATCACACGGGGGCCGGCGGCCTCCAGCGCCTTGGCGTCGGCGGCCGGCAGGCCGTCGTCGGTGATGATTACCGCGATCTCGTCCAGACCGCAGACCACGTGGCCGGCGGGTTCGGCGAACTTGCTGCTGTCCACCAGCACGATCAGTTCGTCCGCGCGGCTGAGCAGCCGACGCTCGGCCTGGACCAGCAGGACGTCGTTCTGCATCAGCCCGTGGCGGCTGAGGGCGGCGGCGCCCATGAACATCTTGGTGGCGTGATAGCGCTCGGTCCCGTCCTGCTCGTAGGCGCTGAGCACGATGTTCTGCTCGCGGAACAGGGTGCCGCCGGGGATCGAGACGCGGGTGTTGGGCTGGGGCAGCAGCGCGCTGACGATGTGCAACGAGTTGGTCAGCACCTGCAGCTCAAGCGGCTCCAGGTGCGGGCACATCTGCAGCGTGGTCGAGCCGCCGTCGATGATCACCGCCTCGCCGCGCCGGCAAAGCTCGGCGGCCGCCCGGCCGATGGCGGCCTTGGCGCGGGGGTGGCGGGCGATGTTCTCGTGGAAAGGCACGCCCTGCAGGTGGCCGGCGCCCGAGGCGACCGCGTCGCCGCCGCTGCGCAGGCGCGCGCCGCCGCGCACCCGGTCGATGCGGCCGGCTTCGACCAGCCGGCCCAGGTCGCGGCGCAGGGTGGCGGGCGAGGCGGCGACCTGGCGCTCAAGCTCCTGGAAGCCGACGAAGCCCCGGTCGCTCAACAGGCGCAGAATGAGCGTTTCGCGCTCGGCCGCGTGCATCGTGTCTCCCAATCCCTGGTGCGCCCTCCTTCTCGGTTGCTTTCGCGCACGCCGCAATTGGCTTTGATCAAAATGCGTCAAACGATCCCGGCGCCGAGGCCGACCGGACGCCGTTCCTGGGCCTTGCGATCGCGCCACCCCGAGGCCCGGTAGAGGTCGATCGCGTCCACCGCGCCGCCGGCTTCCAGCCGCGCCATCGCCAGCAGCGGCGTCACGTCGGTGCGATAGCCGCGGCGCAGGGCCTGGAAGCCCATCATCACGTCGTTCTCGGCCTGGGCGGCGTGGAGCGCGGCGCGGTCGACGATCAGGGCCTTCGCATAGGCGCCGACGATGGCCTCGGCCGACGACAGCATGCTCTCGATCGGGTCGGTGACGTTGTGCGACTGGTCGATCATGTAGGCGGGGTTGAATCCGCCGCGCGGATTGGCCTCTGCCTCCAACAGCTCGTTGAACACCAGGAACAGCTGGTGCGGGTTGATGCTGCCGGAATCCAGGTCGTCGTCGCCGTACTTGCTGTCGTTGAAGTGGAACCCGCCCAGCTTTCCGAAGCGGTGCAGGCGGGCCACGATCTGCTCGATGTTCACGTTCGGCGCATGGTGGCCCAGGTCCACCAGGCACTGTGCCTTATCCCCCAGCTGCTGGGCGGCCAGGATGCTGGAGCCCCAGTCCGAGATCACCGTCGAGTAGAACGCCGGCTCGTACATCTTGTGCTCGAGCAGCATCCGCCAGCCGTCGGGCAGGGCGGCATAGATCTGCGCCGCGCTGTCCAGATAGCGGTCCAGCGAGGCGCCCAGGTCCTGCTGGCCCGGGAAGTTCGTGCCGTCGCCGACCCAGACGGTGAGCGCGCTGGAGCCCAGCTGCGCGCCGATCTCGATGCACTCGATGTTGTGAGCCACCGCCTGGGCGCGGACCGCCGGGTCGGTCGCGGTCAGGCTGCCGCTTCGGTACGAGTGCGCCTGGCCGGGCTGGTCCTGGAAGGTGTTGGAGTTGACCGCGTCGAAGCCCAGGCCCAGCGCGGCGGCCTCCTGCCGCAGGCCGGCGTAGTCGTCGACCTTGTCCCACGGGAAGTGCGGCGAGACGCGGGGGGTGACCCGGCTGAGCTGCTGGACGACGGCGCAGTCCTCCAGCTTCTCGTGGATGTCGGTCGGCTCGCCGGCGATGGGGAACTTGGCGAAGCGCGTGCCGCCTCGGCCGCTGCCCCAGCTGGGCAGGGCGACCGAGAAGGCGGCGACCTGGGCCTTGATGCGCGCGATGTCGATCCCGCGCCGGTCCAGTGCGCGGCCCAGGCCGTCGTACTCGTCCTGAACCGCGTCCAGCCGGGCGGCGTTGTGGCTCTCGATCTGGTCCTGCGACAGCGGCGGCCCGGACATGGCGTTTCCCTCGCTCCTTCGGAGTCTTGGTTGGTCTAGCGCGTGAAGGCCTGGGCGTTCCCGGCGTCGACGTTGATGATGTTGCCGGTGGACTTGGCCGAGGCGTCGGAGGCCAGGAAGTACACTGCCTCGGCGATATCCTCGGGCAGCACGCTCTGCTTCAGCATCGAGCGGTTGCGGTAGAAGGCCTCCAACTCCTCGCCGGCGTCGATGCCATAGGCGTCGGCCCGCTCCTGGCGCCAGTCGCCGTCCCAGATCCGCGAGCCACGGATGACCGCGTCGGGGTTGACCACGTTCACGCGGATGCCGTCCGCCGCGCCTTCCAGCGCCAGGCAGCGGGCCAGGTGCAGGGACGCGGCCTTGGCCGAGGCGTAGGCCGA
This sequence comes from Alphaproteobacteria bacterium, assembly GCA_018821435.1. GTDB lineage: Bacteria > Pseudomonadota > Alphaproteobacteria > Caulobacterales > Caulobacteraceae > Phenylobacterium. Next base: position 22,166 of record JAHJME010000039.1, on the reverse strand, counting down.
GGCGTTGGGCGTCGCGGCCAGGGCGTTCTTCGAGCCGATGAAGACGATGGCGCCCGAGCCCTGCGCGCGCATCAGCGGGAAGGCGGCGCGGCTGGTCAGGAAGTAGCCCTCGGCCAGGACGCCGTAGTTCTTGCGCCACAGCTCCAGGGTGGTCTCTTCCAGCGACGCCGACGAGGCTAGGCCGGCGTTGGCGACCAGAATGTCCAGGCCGCCGAACTCCCGCGCGACGGTCGCGAACGCGGCGGCCACGGCGGCTTCGTCGGTGACGTCGCAGGTGCTGGCGCGGACCACGTCATGGCCGAACTGGCCGGCCATCCGGACGCGGGTGGCCTCCAGTCCCTCGCCGTTGATGTCGAGCAGCAGGACGCAAGCGCCGTCCTGCAGCAGGCGCGCGGCCACCGCCCCGCCGATGCCGCCGGCCGCGCCGGTGACCAGAGCTACACGGCCGACCAGGGCCTTGGGCTTGGGCATGCGTTGCAGCTTGGCTTCCTCCAGCGCCCAGTACTCGATGGCGAAGGCCTCCGATTCCGGTAGGCCGATGTAGCCGCCGATGGCTTCGGCGCCGCGCATCACGTTGATGGCGTTGGCATAGAACTCGCCGGCCAGGCGCGCGGTGGTCTTGTCGGCCGCGAAGGTGAAACGGCCGACGCCGGGCAGCAGGACGACCACCGGATTGGCGTCGCGCATCTTCGGGTCATCGGGGCCGGCGTTACGCTGGTAATAGGCCGCGTAGTCCTGGCGGTAGTTGTCCAGCATGGCTTCCAGGTAGCCGGGCTCGCGCACCTGCGCCGGGTCTAGCGCCAGGGGGGCGATCTTGGTCCGTAGGAAGTGGTCGGGGCAGGAGGTGCCGATCTGGGCGAGGCGGCGGAAGTCGTGGCTGCCCACGAACTCCAGCGTCTCGGCGTCGTCGCTGAAGTGGCCGACCTTGGCGCGGGCGCCGGTCATCAGGCCCCGCAGGCGCGGCATCAGCTCGGCGGCCGCGGTGGCGCGGGCTTCGGCCGGCAAGGGGTCGACGGCGCGTCCGCCGAACGCCGGGCCCTTGGCCAGCCGGGCGTTCAGGTGTTCTGCCGCCTTGGCGATCAGGTCGATGGTGTTCTTGTAGCAGGCCTGGGCGTCGTCGCCCCAGCAGATGATCCCGTGGCCGGCCAGCATGACCCCGCGCAGGCCGGGGTTGGCGGCCACGTAGTCGCGCAGGCGCAGGCCCAGGTCGAAGCCCGGCCGCTTCCAGGGCAGCCACCCGACCTCGCCGCCATAGATCTCGCGCGTCGCGGCCTCGCCGCCAGCGGAGGCGGCCAGCGCGATCACTGCGTCGGGGTGCACGTGGTCGATGTGGGCGTAGGGCAGATAGGCGTGCAGGGGCGTGTCGATCGAGGCGACGCGGGGGTTCAGGTTGAACGTGCAGTGGGGCAGGTAGCCGACCATCTCGTCCTCCTGCGCGACGCCGCGGTAGAGCGTCTCCAGCCGCAGCAGCTTGTCCAGGTAGAGGGTCGAGAACCCGTCCACCTTCATCGAGCCGATGTCGCCGCCCGATCCCTTCACCCACAGCACCGTGACCGTCTCGCCGGTCAGCGGATCGGTTTCCGCCAGCTTCGCCGAGGTGTTGCCGCCGCCGAAATTGGTCACCGTCAGGTCCGAGCCCAGCAGGTTCGAGCGGTAGAGCAGCAGCGCTTCCGGCGTGAGCGCCGCCGCCGCGTCGGCCGACCATCGCGACGCGGGAACGAGGAAGGGCAGGGCGGTCATGGCAAGGGACGTGGCGTGGACAGTCATGCGAAAACCGTAATGCTGGCCCTTTCGGTCTTCAATCAGTTTCGATAAAAACCGGTCAAAATAGATCGGAGGGGTGAGTGAGGGGAAGCGCAACGGTCGTCCTCGACGTCGGCAAGACCAACGCGAAGCTGTCGTTGTGGACCCGCGACGGCCAGGCGCTGGCGCGTCGTGTCCGGCGCAATGCCGAAGTGGCCGGGCCGGGCTATCGGGCGCTGGACGTCGGCGGCATCGAGGCCTGGCTGCGCGAGACCCTGCGCGAGTTCGCAGGCCTGGCGGACGTGCGCGCGATCATCCCCGTCGGCCATGGGGCGGCGGCGGCTCTGGTCTCGGGCGGCGCGCTGTTCACCCCGCCGATGGACTACGAGGACGAGGCCTCTGAGGCCGATCAAGCCGACTACGCCCGCCAGCGCGACGACTTCGAGGTCACCGGATCGCCCCGCCTGCCGCAGGGCCTGAACCTCGGGCTGCAACTGCATCGGCTGGAGGCGACGACGGGGCCATGGCCGGACGACCTGACGATCCTGCCGTGGCCGCAGTACTGGGCGTGGCGGCTGAGCGGGGTGGCGGCCAGCGAGGCCAGCAGCCTGGGCTGCCACAGCGACCTCTGGCGGGCTTATCAGGGCCGGCCCAGCCGGCTGGCCGTCGGGCGGGGCTGGGCGGCGCGGATGGGACCGTTGCGTCATGCGGGCGAGGCGCTCGGGCCGATCACCCCCGAGTGGGTCCGGCTCACCGGCCTGTCCCCGGACTGCCAGGTCCATTGCGGCCTGCACGACAGCAACGCCGCGCTGCTCGCCGCGCGAGGTCATCCGGCCATCGCCCACCAGGACGCCACCATCCTGTCCACGGGCACCTGGTTTGTCGCCATGCGCTCGCCGGCGCCGGACGCGCCGCCGGGCTGTCTGCCGACGCTGGACGAGGCGCGCGACTGCCTGACCAACGTCGATGTCAGCGGCCGGCCGATCCCCTCGGCGCGGTTCATGGGTGGGCGGGAGGCCGAGCTGATCGCCGGCCTCGACACCTTCCATCTCACCGAGGATTACGATCCCGAGACCTTGCTGCAGCGGTTGCCCGGCCTGATCGCCGCCGGGTCGTGCGTGCTGCCGTCGTTCGCGCCCGGCGTGGGGCCGTTCCCGGACCATCCAGGGCGCTGGGTGAACCCGCCCGACGATCGGGGCGACAAGCGCGCGGTGCTGGGCCTGTACCTGGCGCTGATGGCCGACGTGGCGCTGGATCTGATCGGCTCGCGCGAGCGCCTGCTGGTCGAGGGCCGCTTCGCCGAGGCTCAGGTGTTCGTGCGGGCGCTGGCGACCTTGCGGCCGGACCAGGCGGTCTATGTCTCGAACGCCCAGGACGATGTGCCCTACGGCGCGTTGCGGCTGCTGAACCCGTCGCTGCCGCCGCCGTCGCCGCTCGTCGCGGTCGCGCCGCTGCCGTTCTCGCTGGACGACTATCGCCGGGGCTGGCGCGCGGCGGTGGTCTGACGCCGCAGATCGGCGTTCGACCGAAACGATCAAGACGAAGCATTTGCATTCAAAACAGATCACGGGCACCGTGACGGCAAGGGCGTGACAACAACGCCCGTATCCGGAGGAAACCATGGCGATTGAAACCGACGCGATCGCGCCCGGGCTGGCCCGACCGGCGGCGTCCCTGCGCGGACCGCTGGCCATCGCCATCGCCTGTTTCGTCGTCTGGGGCTTGGCCTACGGCCTGCTCGACGTCCTCAACAAGCACTTCCAAGAGACGCTGCACGTCGGCAAGGCGCAGTCGACCTGGCTGCAGATGGCCTACTTCGGCGCCTATCTGATCATGAGCGTGCCGGCGGGCTACCTACTGCAGGCGCGCGGCTACAAGTTCGGCATCGTCTTCGGCCTAGTGGTCACGGCGGGCGGCGCGCTGCTGTTCATTCCGTCGGCCCAGGCGGCCAGTTTCACCTTCTTCGTCGGCTCGATGTTCGTGCTGGCGGCGGGGCTCTGCTTCCTGGAGACGGCGGCCGATACCTACGTCAACGCCCTGGGTCCGGCCGACAAGGCGCCCCAGCGGCTGAACCTGGCCCAGTCGTTCAATGCGCTGGGCGTCTTCTGCGGCCCGGTGATCGGCGGCGCGCTGTTCTTCGCCGAGGCCCCGCCCGCCCCGGGAACGGACGCCGGCGGCATGGGCGCGGTGCAGGTCACCTATCTCGGGATCGCCATCGCCGTCCTGGCCTTCGCCGCCTTCGTCGCCCTTTCCCGACTGCCCGAGATCCGCGAGGCCGACCATGGCGCGGCCGCGTCGGCGGACGGCGGCGCCGGGCTCTGGTCGCGTGGCCACTTCCGGCTGGGGGTGTTGACCCAGGCGCTCTACATCGGCGCCCAGGTCGGCATCGGCGCCTTCTTCATCAACCTGGTCACCGAAACCTGGCCAGGCCTGACCTCCAAGGGCGGCGCCTACCTGCTGTCGATCGCCACGGCGGGCTACCTCATCGGCCGGTTCGTCGCCACGGGCCTGCTCAGCCGGGTCTCGCCCCGCGTGCTCCTGACCCTGTACGGCCTGATCAATGTGGCGCTTTGCCTGGTGGTCGCGGCGGGCCTGGAGCGGGTCTCGGCGGTCGCGCTGATCGCGGTGTTCTTCTTCATGTCGACCATGTTCGCGACGATCTTCACCCTGGGCGTCGCCGACCTTGGCCCGGCCACCAAGCGCGGCGCCTCGATGATGGTCATGGCGATCGGCGGCGGGGTGCTGCTGCCTTATCCGATGGGGCGGATCGCCGAGGCGTTCGGCACGCCGGCGGCCTTCCTGCTGCCGGCGGCGTGCTTCGCCCTCGTCGCCTTCTACGGCTGGCGCGGCGCGCAACCGCGCCCGGCGGCGGCCTGATCCCTTCAGTCACGACGGACCTGCGATCATGACGAGCCCCCTCCTGCGTCGCTTCGCCCTGGCCGCCGCCGCGACCCTGATCCTGGGCGCCGCGCCCGCGCGGGCGGAGCCCCGGCTCCCCGCCGTCGACGCGGCGTTGCAGCCCCTGGTCGACCAGGGACTCTGGAGCGGATCGGTGGTGCTGGTGCTGAAGGACGGCAAGGTCGTCCATGCCGCGGCGGCGGGTAAGCGCGACCAGGCGACCGGCGACCCGATGAAGATGGACACCATCTTCCGCGCCTTCTCGATGACCAAGCCCATCACCGCCGTGGCGATGATGATCCTGTACGACGAGGGCCGCTGGAAGCCCGAAGACCCGATCACGAAGTTCCTGCCTGAACTGGCGGGCCAGAAGGTGTTCCGGGGGATCGGGGCGGACGGCAAGCCGATCCTGGAGGCGCCGAAATCCATCCCGACGATGCGCGAACTGATGACGCAGACGGCGGGGTTCAGCTACGGCATGGGCAAGGGCTATGTGGACGACCAGTACAAGGCGCTCCAGGTCATGGACGCGCCCGACGCCGAAGCCTTCATCACCCGTCTGGCCCAGACCCCGCTGGCCTACGAGCCGGGAACCCAGTGGATGTACAGCGCCTCGGTGGATGTGCAGGGCGCCATCGTCCAGCGCATCACCGGCCAGCGGCTGGACGACTTCATGCAGGCGCGGATCTTCGGGCCGCTGAAGATGAAGGACACCGGCTTCGTCGTGCCGCCCGAGAAGCGGTCGCGGTTCGCCAACCTCTATCTGCTGAGCGGCGGCAAGCTGGGGCCGATGCCGCCGGGATCGGGCCTGCTCTACATGCCCTACGACAAGCCGCCGGGTTTTCCATCGGGCGGCGGCGGCCTGGTGACCACGGCCGGCGACTATGCGCGGTTCGGCCAGATGTTGCTGAACGGCGGGCGGCTGGACGGCGCCCGGATCATCAGCCCGGCGGCGGCCAAGCTGATGATGAGCAACCAGCTTCCGCCAGCCCTCGTCGACAAGGATTTCACCAACGGCTGGCAGCGGCTGCGGGCCGGCTATCAATACGGCTACGACGGCGTGGTGGTCACCGACCCGGCCAAGGGCGGCACGGCCATGGGCAAGGGCAGCTACATGTGGGACGGCGCGGCCGGCACTTGGTTCTGGGTCGACCCCGCGAACAAGATCGTCTTCGTGGGCATGATCAACCAGTTCAACCTGCAAAAGCTGCCCAACCACGAAGAGCTGAGCCAGGCCGCGATCCGCGACAGCCTGACGGCGCGATAAGGCCGTCCAGATCCGCGTTGACTGACGTTGAGAGAGTTCGGCTGACCTCCACGCTCAAACGCGATCACGAGCAAGCGAGGACATATGAGCGCCTTCAAGGACAACCTGCTGGCCGGTAAGGTCGCCTTCATCGCCGGCGGCACCAGCGGCATCAATCTGGGCATCGCCAAGCGCTACGCCGAGCTGGGCGCCAAGGTGGCGGTGGCGGGGCGTAATCCGGAGAAGGCGACGGCCGCGGCGGCCGAGATCGGCCATGGCGCGCTGGGCCTGTCCTGCGACGTGCGCGACTACGCCCAGATCCAGGCGGCGCTGCAGGAGGCCAAGGACAAGCTGGGGCCGCTGGACATCGTGGTCTCGGGCGCGGCGGGCAACTTCGTGGCTCCGGCGCTAGGCATGTCGGCCAACGGCTTCCGCACCGTGGTGGACATCGACCTGAACGGCACCTTCAACGTCTTCCGCGCCTGCTACGATTTGCTGGCGCGGCCCGGCGCCTCGCTGATCGCCATCACGGCCGGCCAGGCGGTGAACCCGGCGATGATGCAGGCCCACGTCTGCGCGGCGAAGGCCGGGATCAATCAGCTGATCCGCGTGCTGGCCATGGAGTGGGGGCCCCTGGGCGTCCGCGTGAACGGCATCTCGCCCGGCCCGATCGCCGGCACCGAGGGCATGGCGCGCCTCAGCCCGACGCCGGAGTCCGACAAGGCCATCACCGCCCGCATCGCGCTCCGCCGGTTCGGCGAGGTCGAGGAAGTGGCCGAGAGCGCCGTGTTCCTGGTCAGCGAGTCCGCCCGCTACGTGACGGGGACGATTCTGGACTGCGACGGCGGCTCGCAGCTGGGCGACGCGCGCGACCGCGACATCGGCGGCGGGATGAGCTGATGGCGGCCGATCTCTTCGACCTGACCGGCAAGGTCGCCCTGATCACCGGCGGCAGCCGGGGGCTGGGGCAGCAGATGGTCATGGCCTTTGCCCGGGCGGGCGCCGACGTGATCATCTCCAGCCGCAAGCTGGACGCCTGCGAGGCCGTGGCCGAAGAGGTCCGGTCTCTGGGCCGCCGCGCCATGGCCTATGCCGCCCACGCGGCGAAGTGGGACGAGATCGACGGGCTGATCAAGGCCGGCTACGCGCAGTTCGGCCGCATCGACATCCTGGTGAACAACGCCGGCATGTCGCCCGCCGTGCCCAGCCACGAGGTCAGCGAGGCCTTGTTCGACAGCGTGGTGGGCCTGAACTTCAAGGGTCCGTTCCGGCTGGCGTCGCAGGTAGCGCACCGAATGAAACAGGCCGGGGGCGGGACGATCATCAACATCTCGTCGACCGGGGCCCTGATGCCGTTGCCGGCGGTCATTCCCTATTCCGGCGCCAAGGCGGCGCTGAACGCCATGACCGTCTCCATGGCCCGCGAGTACGGGCCGGAGGTGCGGGTCAACACGATCTCGGCGGGGCCGTTCCTCACCGATATCTCCAAGGCCTGGACCGAGCACGCGCGTGAGCACGCCAACAATGCGCTGGGCCGCCCCGGCCGACCGGAAGAGGTGGTGACCTCGGCGCTCTACCTGGCTAGTCCGGCGTCGTCGTTCACTACAGGGGCGATCCTGCGGGTGGACGGGGGTCAGTAGGCGCCCGCGTCGTCAGCGTGATCGCATAGGCCCGCGCCTGGGCAGACGCCTGGATCGTCAGCGGCTCGGTGATGAGCACGGCGTCGTAGCGGCCCAGGGCGTGGCGGGCGGTCCCGTCTAGCACCGTGATATCGCCGAGCGCCACGACCAGCCGGTGGCCGGGTCCGGCCGGGAGCTCCACGCGGGCGGAGACCAGGTCGACACGGGCGCGGGCGACGCCCCGGCGGGTCATTACATTCAGGTCGAGGACCGGACCCGCCGTCAGCTTGGAGCCGGCCCGCGCTTCACCGTCGAACACGGCGGGCGGCGCATCCGGCGCGAGGTCGACGACGCCACCGCCTTCGACCGTCAATCGCATCGCCCCTTCCAGCACGGCCAGCACGCGGTCCACGCCGGGAAAGCTGGAGAACGGACCGTCCTCGCGCACCTCGGCCATGCTGACCCGCCAGGCGAAGTCGTCGAAGCCGGAGCCGGGTGGCCAAGCGGCGACCTCACGGGTCACACCGCCGCCGTTCTTCCAGGGAACCGCCGCCCGGTCCGCCGCGCGCAGGACGGTGAGCGTCACCCCAGGATGCCGGGCAGGTCGAGGTGCTTGTCGCGCGCCACCTGCAGCGCGATGTCGTAGCCGGCGTCGGCGTGGCGCATGACGCCGGTGGCCGGGTCGTTCCACAGCACGCGGGCGATCCGCTTGGCCGCGGCCTCGGTGCCGTCGCAGACGATGACCATCCCGGCGTGCTGCGAGAAGCCCATGCCGACGCCGCCGCCATGGTGCAGCGACACCCAGGTGGCGCCCGAGGCCGTGTTCAGCAGGGCGTTAAGCAGGGGCCAGTCCGACACCGCGTCGGAGCCGTCGCGCATGGCTTCGGTCTCGCGGTTGGGCGAGGCGACCGAGCCCGAGTCCAGGTGGTCGCGGCCGATGACGACGGGGGCTTTCAGCTCGCCCGAGGCGACCATCTCGTTGAACGCCAGGCCCAGCCGGTCGCGGTCGCCCAGGCCGACCCAGCAGATGCGCGCCGGCAGGCCCTGGAACCTGATCTTCTTGGCCGCCATGTCGAGCCAGTTGTGCAGGTGCGGATTGTCCGGGATCAGCTCCTTCACCTTGGCGTCGGTCTTGGCGATGTCCTCCGGATCGCCGGACAGGGCGGCCCAGCGGAACGGGCCGACGCCCCGGCAGAACAGCGGGCGGATATAGGCCGGCACGAAGCCCGGGACGTCGAAGGCGTTGGAGACGCCGGCTTCCTTGGCCATTTGGCGGATGTTGTTGCCGTAGTCGACGGTGGGGACGCCGGCCGCCTGGAAGTCCAACATGGCCTGGACGTGCTCGGCCATCGAGGCCCTCGCGGCCTCCTCCACCTGCTTGGGATCCTGGTCGCGCATGGCGGCCCAGCGCTCCAAGCTCCAGCCCTTGGGCAGGTAGCCGTTTATCGGGTCGTGGGCCGAGGTCTGGTCGGTCAGCAGGTCGGGCCGCACGCCGCGCGCGAACAGCGCCGGCAGCAGCTCGGCGGCGTTGCCCAACAGGCCCACCGAGATCGGCGCCTTGTCGCGGCAGGACTGTTCGATCCAGGCCAATGCCTCGTCGACGTCGGCGGTCGCGCGGTCCAGGTAGCCGGTTCGCAGCCGCATATCGATGCTGGACTGCTGGCACTCGATGGCCAGGCATGAGGCGCCGGCCATCACCGCCGCCAGAGGCTGGGCGCCGCCCATGCCGCCCAGGCCGGCGGTCAGCAACCAGCGGCCGGACAGGTCGCCCGCATAGTGCTGGCGGCCCATCTCCACGAAGGTCTCGTAGGTGCCCTGCACGATGCCCTGGGCGCCGATGTAGATCCACGAGCCGGCGGTCATCTGGCCGTACATGGCCAGGCCCTTGCGATCGAGTTCGTTGAAGTGGTCCCAGGTCGCCCAGCGGGGCACCAGGTTGGAGTTGGCGATCAGCACGCGCGGCGCGTCGGCATGGGTGCGGAACACGCCCACCGGCTTGCCCGACTGGACCAGCAGGGTCTCGTCGTCCTCCAGCCGGCGGAGGGTCTCGACGATCTTGTCGAAGCTCTCCCAGTCACGGGCGGCGCGGCCGATGCCGCCATAGACCACTAGCTCCTCCGGCCGCTCCGCCACGTCGGGGTGCAGGTTGTTCATCAGCATCCTGAGCGGCGCCTCGGTCAGCCAACTCTTGCAGGTGAGCTCCGTCCCGGTGGCGGGCTTGATCACGCGGGTCTTGTCGAGGCGGGTCATGCTTTGGCGAAGTCCAGGCAGGCGTTGAGGACGTTGGTGAGGGTGGCGCGCATCGGCGCGGCGCGCGCCTCGGCGTAGGGCGTCGGCCAGATCGCCGAGGTCAGCAGGCCGGGCGGTTCGTCCATGTAGCCGCGGCAGGCCAGTTCCATCTGGATCGCGTGGACGCCATCGGCGGGGCGACCGTAGTGGCGGGTGGTCCAGCCGCCCTTGAAGCGCCCGTTGGTCACCCGGCTGAAGTCGCTGTCGTCGCACGCGGCCTCGACGGCGGCGGTGAGTGCAGGGTCGCAGGTCGCGCCCGCGTTCGTGCCGATGTTGAAGTTCGGCAGCAGGTCGTCGAACAGGCGCGGGATCGCCGAGCGGATCGAGTGGGCCTCGTACAGCACCACCTTGCCGTGGAGGGCGCGGAGGCGATCCAGCTCGGCCTGCAGGGCCGCGTGGTACGGGTCGAAATACTCTGCCCGACGCCTGTCGATCTCGCCCTGGTCCGGCTCGCCTGTGCGATAGATCGGCTCGCCGTCGAAGGTGGTGGTCGGGCAGAGGCCGGTGGTCGCCTGGCCGGGATAGAGCGAGGCGCCGGACGGGTCGCGGTTCACGTCGATGACCGTGCGGCTCATCGCGGTGCGGATGGTGGTCGCGCCCAGCGAGGGGGCGAAATCATAGAGCTGCTCGATCCACCAGTCGGCGTCCTTGCGGGCCAGCCAGGGCGAGATCAGACGCGCGGCGATCCCCGTCGGCAGCTCGGTCCCGGTGTGGGGAAAGCTGACCACCAGCGGCGCGTCGCCCCGGTGGATTTCCAGCCAGTCCCTCATGCGACCCCCGGCAGGTCCAGGCCGTCCGCCAGCGCGCCGGAGCGGACCATGGCAATGGCCGCGACGAGGTCCGGGTGGAAGTGGCGGTCGTCGGACAGATGCGGGACCTCGGCGCGGACCAGGGTGCGGGCGGCCTCCAGCGATGTGCTCGACGTCAGCGGGGCGTGGAAATCGCAGCCCTGGGCGGCGGCCAGCAGTTCGATGCCGACCACCGAGGCGGCGTTCTGCGCCATGGCATGCAGCCGTCGCGCCCCGTGGGCGGCCATGGAGACGTGGTCCTCCTGGTTCGCCGAGGTGGGGATGGAGTCCACGCTGGCCGGGTAGGCCATCTGCTTGTTCTCCGACACCAGGGCCGCGGCGGTGACCTGCGGGATCATGAAGCCGGAGTTCAGGCCGGGCTTCGGCGTCAGGAACGCCGGCAGCCCGCTGAGCGCCGGGTCCACCAGCATCGCCACGCGCCGCTCGGCCAAGGAGCCGATCTCGCAGATCGCCAGGGCGATCATGTCGGCGGCGAAGGCCACCGGCTCGGCGTGGAAGTTGCCGCCGGACAGGGCCTCGTCGGTGTCGGAGAAGATCAGCGGGTTGTCGGTGACGCCGTTGGCCTCGTAGCCGAGGGTCGTAGCCGCCTGTCGCAGGATGTCCAGACACGCGCCCATCACCTGGGGCTGGCAGCGCAGGCAGTAGGGATCCTGGACCCGCTCGTCGTCCTTCAGGTGCGAGGCGCGGATGGCCGAGCCGGCCATCAGCCCACGCAGAGCGTCGCCGGTCTCGATCTGGCCGGGCTGGCGGCGCAGGGCGTGGATCCGGTGGTCGAAGGGGGTGTCGGAGCCCTTGGCCGCCTCGGTCGAAAGCGCTCCTGTGACCAGGGCGGCGCGGAACACCCGCTCGGCGTCGAACAGCGCGGCCAGGGCGTTGGCCGTGGAGAACTGGGTGCCGTTGAGCAGGGCCAGGCCTTCCTTGGGGCCCAGGTCGAGGGGCGCGAGGCCGGCGTCCGCGAGCGCCCGGGCGGCGGGCTTGCGCTCGTCGCCGACGAAGACCTCGCCCACCCCGATCAGGACGGCGGCCATGTGCGCCAGCGGGGCCAGGTCGCCCGACGCGCCGACGGAACCCTGGCACGGGATCACCGGTGTCAGGCCCTTGGCCAGCAGCGCTTCCAGCAGGGCGATGGTGGCCGGCGCGACGCCCGAGGCGCCTTGCGCCAGGCTGGCCAGTTTCAGCGCCAGCATCAGCCGCGCGATCGGAACCGGCGAGGGCTCGCCGACGCCGGCGGCGTGCGACAGCACGATGTTGCGCTGGAGCTTCGCCAGATCGCCCGCCTCGATGCGCACCGAGGCCAGCTTTCCGAAGCCGGTGTTGATGCCGTAGGCGGGTTCGCCGCGCGCCACGATGCGCCCGACCGAGGCGGCGCTGGCCGCGATCACGGGCGTTGAGGCCGGGTCCAGGCGCATGCCGGCGCCGCGATAGATCGCGCGCCACTCGCCCAGGGTGACGTCGCCGGGCCGCAAGGTCACCGCGTCCATGTGTTGCCTCCGACTACGCGGGCATGGAGCGGATTGAAGCCCATGCGGTAGACCAGCTCGGCCGGTCGTTCGATGTCCCAGATGGCCAGGTCGCAGGCCTTGCCGGCCTCCAGCGTCCCCACCTCATCCGCCAGGCCCAGTGCCTGGGCGGCGTGGCGGGTCACGCCCGCCAGGCATTCCTCGACCGTCAGCCGGAACAGGGTCGCGCCCATGTTCAGGGTCAGCAGGATCGAGGTCAGCGGCGAGGTGCCCGGGTTGCAGTCGGTGGCCAGCGCGATCGGCACGCCGGCGGCGCGCAGGGCGTCGATCGGGGGCAGCTTGGTGTCGCGGAGGAAGTAGAAGGCGCCGGGCAACAGGACGGCCACCGTCCCGGCGCGGGCCATGGCGGCGACCCCCGCGTCGTCCAGGTGCTCCAGGTGATCGGCCGACAGGGCGCCGAAGCTCGCGGCCAGGGCGGCGCCGTTCAGGTTGGAGAGCTGCTCGGCGTGCAGCTTCACCGGCAGGTCCAGCGCGCGCGCCGCCTCGAACACCCGACGCGTCTGGTCGGGCGTGAAGCCGATGCCCTCGCAGAAGGCGTCCACCGCGTCGGCCAGCCCGGCCGCGGCGACCGCTGGCAGCATCTCGCGGCAGACAAGGTCGATGTAGCCGTCGGCGTCGTCGGCGAACTCCGGGGGCAGGGCGTGGGCGCCCAGGAAGGTCGTGACGATGCGCGCTTGGTCGCCCAGGGCGCGGGCGGCGCGGAGTTGCTTCAGCTCCTCGGCCGTGGAGAGGCCGTAGCCCGACTTGATCTCGACGGTGGTGACGCCCTCGGCGGTAAGGGCTTCAAGGCGGCGTCGCGCGATGGCGGTCAGTTCGGTCTCGCTGGCGGCGCGGGTGGCCTGGACGGTGGAGGCGATGCCGCCGCCGGCGCGGGCGATCTCTTCGTAGGACGCTCCCGCGAGCCGGAGCTCGAACTCGTGCGCGCGATCGCCGCCGTGGACCAGATGGGTGTGGCAATCGATCAGGCCAGGGGTGATCCAGCGCCCGTCGCAATCGACCTGCTCATCGGCTTCGAGGGTCGGCGCGTCGGCGCGGGGTCCGGCATAGACGATCCGTCCGTCGCGGGCGGCGACGAGGCCGTCCTGGATCTCGCCAAGGCCAGGCCGACCGGCGGCAAACGTCGCCAGGCGGGCATGGCTCCAAACCCGATCGCAGCGCACGCGGCCCTCCCGTTCCGATAAGTCTATACTTAGCCAGACGTCGCGATATTGTATAGACATAACGAACCGATCCGGAGGAGTGGGCATGACGCAGGCGACGCTCTGGTTCGCGAACGCGCTGCTGGCCGAGGGCTGGGCGCGCGATGTGCGCCTGGAACTGGCGGATGGCCGGATCGCGGGGATCGCGACCGGCGTCGCGGCCGCGCCGGGCGATGACCGCCACGCCATCGGACTGCCCGGTCTGCCCAACCTGCACAGCCACGCGTTTCAGCGAGCGATGGCCGGCCTGACCGAGGTGCGGGGCCCCGAGGGCGACAGCTTCTGGACCTGGCGCGAGCTGATGTACCGCTTCGTGGAGCGGCTGGGGCCGGAGCAGGTCGAGGCCGTCGCGGCCATGGCTTTCCTGGAGATGCTGGAGACCGGCTTCACACGGGTTGGCGAGTTCCACTACCTGCACCACGATGTCGGCGGCGCGGCCTTCGCCAATCCGGCGGAGATGGCCGAGCGGGTCGCGGCGGCGGCGGACGAGACGGGCATCGGCCTGACCCTGCTGCCGGTGTTCTACGCCCACGCAGGCTTCGGCGGTCAGGCGCCGACCGAGGGCCAGCGCCGGTTCCTCAGCACGCCCGACAGCTATGCGCGCCTGCTGGAAGGCTCGCGCGTGGCGGTGGGCAAGCTCGCGGGCGGGAAGGTGGGCGTCGCGCCGCACAGCCTGCGCGCGGTGACCGAGGCCGAGCTGGCTGAGATCACCAGCGGCGCCTCGGGGCCGATCCACATCCATATCGCCGAGCAGATCCGCGAGGTGGAGGACTGCCAGGCCTGGTCGGGCGCCGCGCCGGTGGAATGGCTGTTGGACCGCTTCCCGGTGGATGGCCGCTGGTGCCTGATCCACGCCACGCACATGACGTCCAGCGAGACTCAGCGCCTGGCGCGCAGCGGCGCGGTCGCGGGCCTGTGTCCGATCACCGAGGCCAACCTGGGCGATGGCCTGTTCCCGGCGCCGGCATTCCTGGCCGCCGGTGGGGCGTTCGGCGTGGGCTCGGACTCCAACGTCCGTATCGACGCGGCCGAGGAACTGCGGACCCTGGAGTACGGCCAGCGCCTGGCGCACCGGTCGCGCAACGTGCTGGCGTCCGAGGCCGGGCGGTCCACGGGCGCCGAGCTCTATCGCCGGGCGCTGATCGGCGGCGCCCGGGCGCTGGGCGAGGTCGAGCACGCCGGGCTGGCCGTCGGCGGGCCGGCCGATCTGGTGAGCCTGAGCGCCGACCATGCCGACCTGGCGGCGCGGGACGGCGACGCTTGGCTGGACAGCCTGGTCTTCGCGCGCGGCGCGGGCGCGATCGACGGGGTCTGGCGCGCGGGTCGCCAAGTGGTCGAGCAGGGGCGGCATAGGGCGCGGTCGCGGATCGTGGCTCGCTACCGGGCCGCCCTCGAGGGCCTGGTCCAATGAGCGACGCGAAGGCGGCCACGCTCAACACGCGGATCCGCGCCGACATCTCGGAGCGGATCCTGTCGGGCGCCTGGCCGCCGGGCCACCGCATTCCGTTCGAGCACGAACTGATGGTCCAGTACGGCTGCTCGCGGATGACCGTGAACAAGGCGTTGGCGCCCCTGGCCGAGAGCGGCCTGCTGGTGCGGCGCAAGCGGGCGGGGACGTTCGTGTCGCGGCCGCGGATCCACTCGGTGGTGCTGGACATCCCGGACATCGCCGCCGAGGTCAGCGGCCGCGGCGAGACCTATGGCTACGACCTGCTGTCGCGGAAGGTGCGGCAGGCGACGCGGCGCGAGGTCGAGGAGCTGGACCTTTCCGCGCCCGGGCCGATCGTCGTCCTGCGCTGCCTGCACCGGGCCGGCGGCCGTCCGTTCGCCCTGGAGGAGCGGCTGATCAACCTGGAGAGTGTGCCCGAAGCCCAGGCCGTGGATTTCGCCAGGACCGCGCCCGGAAGCTGGCTGCTGGGCCACGTGCCCTGGACCGAGGCCGAGCACCGGATCAGCGCCGCCAATGTGGAGCGCGCCACCGCACAGGTCCTCGGCATCGAAGCGACCGCCGCCTGCCTGGTGCTGCAGCGCCGGACCTGGCGCGGAACCGACAAGATCACCCACGTGCGGCTGATCTTCCCCGGCGACGCCTATGACCTGGTGGCCCGGTTCGCCCCGTCGCCCGGCGCGCCGCCCAGGCCGACGGCCTAGCCGTCAGCGCAGGGCGGTCAGGCAGGTCCGCAGGCGTTGCAGGCCCAGGTCGAGGCCCTTGGCGTTCGAGCCGAAGCCGATGCGGATATGGCCGGGCGCGCCAAAATACTCACCGGGCGCCACCAGCGTATCGAATTCCGTCAGCAGGCGCCGCGCCAGCGCGACGGTGTCGTCCACGCCCACCACGCGCGGGAAGTACATGCAGCCGTAGGGGGGCAGGTCGCCCTCCAGCAGGCCGTCGGCGACCAGGGCGTCGACATGGCGCTGCACGACCGGCCGCGTGCCGGCCAGCGTGCTCTGCCAGTGGGCCTCGAACGGCGCTGGGGTCTCTAGAACGTGGGCGGCCACGGCGTGGGACAGCTTGGAGACGCCGATGTCGCCGTCTGGGCTGGCGGCGCGGACCCGGGCCAGCAGCGCCGGGTCGCCGGCCATCCAGCCGAACTTAAGCGCGAACAGGCCGAAGACCTTGGTCAGGCTGGAGACGGTGATGATGTTCGGCGCCAGACCGGCGGCGGGCGGCGCGCCGGCCTCGGCGGCGAAGTCGGCATACACCTCGTCGACGATCAGCACCGCGCCGACCTTGGCGGCGACGGCGGCGATCGCCGCGATCTCGGCCGGCGCCAGCTGGACGCCGCTGGGATTGTGCAGGTTGGTGATCACGACGGCGCGGGTGCGCGGGGTCAGCTTGGCGGCCAGGTCGTTCAGGTCGATGCGATAGTCCGGAGCCGGCCGCATCACCTCGCCGACGACGGCGCCGATGCTGACCGCCTGCCGCGCCAGGACGTCGAAGCCCGGCTGCTCGACCAGCACCTGGTCGCCCGGGGTCACCAGCGCCCGCAGCACCAGGTTCAGCGCGGCGGTCGCGCCGGTGGTCGTCATGATCTGGTCGGATGCGAGGCCGTAGCGGCGGGCCAGCGCCTCGACCGCATAGCGGTTGCCGTCCGAGAAGACGCTCACATAGCGCGACGAGATGGTCGGCGAGAACGCGTCGCGCACCACGTCCATCAGGGCGGCGGTCGGCTCGGCGATGGTGCTGTCCCACAGCATGGCCACGTCGGCGCCCGACTCGCGGACGCGCACGACCGCCCGGCCCCAGTCCGCATAGGACGGCGCGTCGAACAGGCCGTCGCCCACAGCCGAAGGCTGCGCGCCGGCCGCGCCTGTCAGATGGACTGAAGTCAACGAAGCATCCCTACGCACCGCCCCCCAACTTCGGCGGGTGGTCTTAGCTTAGGCGCCGGTGGCGGAGTTTCTTTGCGAATTCACCCCTGGGAGACGCGCGCGGCGAGTGGGCTATTCGCGGGCTTGGAACGGAGCGCATAACTCATGCGCGAAGGTTCGCCGAGGCCTGCCGGACCGGTCTCGGGCCGCGCCTCGTCGGCGCACAACGAAAGGAAAATCCGGACGTTCGCCGCTAGGCTCGTCGCCACGATCCGGGGAAGCACATGACGACATGGCGCAACGGCGGCCTGGCCGCGCTGGGATTTGCGATGCTGGCGGCGGCGCCCTTGCCCGCGGCAGCCCAGGCGCCAACGACGCCGGCGGCCGGCGCGGCGCGTGTCCCCCGCGTCGCGGTGACCCGGCACGAGGGCACGTTCAACGGCCAGACGCTGCGCTACACCTCCACCGTCGCTGAGACCTTCCTGAACGACGCCGCCGGCCACCCGGTCGCATCCGCCACGACCATCGCCTATGTCCGAGATGGGGTGAAGGATCGGGCCAGGCGGCCGGTGATGTTCCTGTTCAACGGCGGACCGGGGGCCTCGTCCTCGCCCCTGCACATGAGCGCGCTGGGACCCTACAAGCGCACGCCCTCCGCGCCGGGCGACCGCAGCGGCGGGGGCTGGGTGGAGAACCCGACCAGCCCGCTGGACGCCGTGGATCTGGTGTTCATCGACCCGGTCGGCACCGGCTTCTCGCGGCCGTTCCCCGGTGTGGACGGCAAGGCTTTCTATTCCAATTCGGGCGACGCCCAGTCCGTGAAGACGGTCATCCAGGTGTGGCTGAAGACCAATGGCCGCGAGGCCTCGCCCCGCTACCTGGCCGGCGAGAGCTACGGCACCACGCGGGCCGCCAGCATCGTGAAGATCTCCCAGGACCTGCCGTTCGACGGGGTCCTGCTGGTGGCGCTGGCGGGCGACGTGCCCGGGCGCGAGATGCCGTATGTCGTGGCGCTGCCGACCATGGCGGCGGGCGCCTGGTATCACCAGAAGATCGATCGCGCCGGCCGCACCGTGGACCAGGTGTTCGCCGAGGCGCTGCAGTTCGCCCGCACCGACTACGTGACCGCGCTGATCCAGGGGGCGAGCCTGCCGCCAGCGGAGAAGCGGCGGGTCGCCGAACGGATGTCGGCGCTGGTCGGCCTGCCCGCCGCGCTGATCGAGGCGAAGGACCTGCGGCTCTCGAAGAACGACTGGATGTTCAACATCCTCAAGGACAAGACGCTGCGCACCGGCCTGCTGGACGTGACCATCACCGCGCCCCTGGAGCCCGGTCAGGACGGCGCCATCGACGACCCGGCCCTGGGGGTCGTGCCGAAGCGCGCGGCGGGCGCGCCGGCTGGTCCGCCGCCCAGCCCCGCGGCGCTGGGCGCCATCCCGAGCCCGGTGGTCGGGCGGTATCTGAACGAGGTGCTGAAGTACCCGGCCACGGACCCATATTACGGCGTGAATTTCGCGGTGAACGCGGCCTGGACCCACGAGCGGGGCAGCAATCCCTACGAGGCCCTGGGCGCGGCGATGCGCGAGAACCCGAAGATGCGGCTGTTCTGGGCGGCCGGGTACTACGACCTGACGACGCCGGCCTATTCCGGCCGCTACGTCCTGGACCAGGCGGGCGTACCCGGTGGGCAACTGACGGCAGCCTACTTCGCCGGGCCGCACGGGGTCTATGATCACCCGGAAAACCTGGCGCGGTTCGACGCGGCGGTGCGGGATTTTGTGACCGCACCGTAAGCCTGGCGTAGTCACCCACCCCACGATTGTCATCCCGGTCTTGGGCGCAGCCCAAGACCGGGACCCCGATCTGTTGAGATCGTGGGAAGGCGAAGCGGCGACGCATCGCGCAACCCTCTGACGCAACACATCGGGGTTCCGGTCTTCGCCTCGCGGCGAAACCGGGATGACAATCGTTGAGGAGCGGGGAGGGGCGTGTTTCGAGGCGTTTTCGCCCCGGTCACCGTCGCGGCGGGCCGGTGGACCGTCGAGGCAGGCCGTCGGCCAGACCGCTGGGCCGCGGTGGCGGCGAGAGGGTGAGGGTGGCGGTTCCGCCGGAGAGGCGGGCTCGCAGCGGGGTTGCGACAGGCCGTGGCTGCGGCGCAGCGGGCTGGACGCCAACGCGGTCGAGAAGTTCGCGCAGGGTCGGAAGTTCGGCCGCTTGCGGCAGCAGCGCCTGGGCGTCGTCGGCGACGCGGCCGAGGGTGCGCAGGAGCAGCGGGAAGCTGGCGCGTTCGGTCTCGCGATCGCGGTCGCGCTCATCGTAGCGTTCGCCACGCTCAGGCGCTTCGGCGCGCTCCAGGTCGAGGGGCTCAGGACGCTCGTTCTCGATCCGCGCCGGCGTATGGGCCTCGCGCCTTAGGCGCAGGGCCAGCGCAATGGAGAGGCGGACGGAGGCGAAGCTGTGGTTGAAGGCGTCGAAGAGGGTGAGCTTGCGGTCGAAATCGGTCTCGGTCTCCACCGCCCGACCGAAGGCCATGCCGAGGGCGTGCGCGACATCGCGCATTTCGTCGAGCTGGGGGGCCTCGGCTTGCATGTGAACAAAAGTAGAACACATGGCCCGGGCCGTCAAGTCTGTAGGGCGGTCCCTCGGCCCATCTCGGACATCCGGCGCGGGCTCAGAGCGGCTGGAACATCACCAGGGCGTCGACGTAGCCGTGGGCCGGGTGTTTGAAGGCGAGCGGCAGCCGCCCGACGACCTCAAACCCGAGCGACTCCCAAAGCCGGACGGCCCTTTCGTTGGTGCTCACCACGAAGTTGAACTGCATGGCGCGGTAGCTCCGCAAGCGGGCGTGCTCGATGGCGTGTCGGCACATCCGGCGAGCAACGCCCTTTCCGGTCGCCGTTGTCGCCGTCATGTAGCCGCAGTTGCACACGTGGGCCCCGCCGCCGGCTTGGTTCGGCTTCATGTAGTAGGTCCCGAGAACCTGCCCGTCCTCTTCGGCGACGAAGGTCTCCTTGTCCGCCGCCAGCCAGTACGCGAGGGCGTCCGCATCCGACATGCTGGGATCGAGGGCGTAGGTCTCCCCGGCGCGGATGGTGGGGCCGATGATGGATAGGATCGCGGCGGCGTCGTCGTGGCGGGCGGGGCGGATCAGCATGCGTGGTGAGGTAAGGCCCGCCGCTCACATCGCAAGGCTCAAGATCTGCGACCCTCCCCCGCACAGTCAGTCGCAGCGTCCGCTGTCGGGCAGATCACCCAACATCCGGTAGGCGGCGTTGGGCCAATGACGTGGGCCGATCCTCGGGCGACGTTCGAAAGGTCCGGTTGTCGGGCGAGCCAAGTCAAAGCTAGGCTGCGGCATGAATGACGCCGACAAGCTCTCCAAAGCAGAAGTCCACCTCCGGGAAGTGTGGAAGTCCCTGCTCCGAGAGCAACAAGCGACGCTCGCTCGGCTTGTTGAGGGCGTGCTCGCTGAGTTGACCGATGATGCTCTAATCCCCGCCCAACGGGTCAAATGCGCGGCGGGGGAGTGGAGGGCCGTGAGGAACTGCCCGCGCGGCCTTTCAGATTTCGGCATCTGGCGCGACTACGAGACCGAGCGTCTCTCGCTGAACCGCGACTTCGATGCGCACCGCAATGCGGTTGACCGCCTATTCGCTTAGGTCGCCTTTCCACCCCTCGCTGACGTTCGGAAAGCCCGCTGTCGGGCAACGACGCGAAGGTCCGCTCTGCGCCTTGGCGCCACGGACAGAGATCGACCCTTCTCGGGAGTTCAACGCCTCCTCTCCCCTCTCGCTTCGCGGGGGGCGAGGAGATGGGACCCAGGGCCCGCAATCTACCCCTCCGCAGAAGTTCCCAGCGGCTGCTTTCCCGCTACCGCGTCGCGTCTCGGATCAGCGTCCGCACGTCGTCCGCGAACGCGCCGGCCGTGTCGCCGAGGTAGAGCATGTGGCCCGAGGCGTAGCGGCGGAGCATCAGGCGGTCGGTGGGAAGCTTGGCCTGTTCGACCGAGTATTCCGCAGGCGCGGTGTGGGTGGTGAGGTCGTAGTAGCCGGAGGCGACCAGGACCCGCAGCTTCTCGTTGCGGCGCATGGCGACGGCGAGGTCGGTGGCGAAGCTCTGGCCTTCGGGCACGCCCTTGCGGTCCCAGTTCCAGGACGGCAGCAGGTCCTTCCAGACGATGGCGCCGTAGGGGCGGTCCATGTCGACCTTGAGATCGTCGCTGACCATCTGGTGGAAGGCCGAGACGAAGCCCGGGACGTAGCGGCCCATGGCCGGGTCGTCGCCGACCGGGTCATTGCCGCTGTTGGCCAGGGGCAGGGTGTAGCGGCTGTCGTAGGCGCCGACCTGCAGGCCCTTGTCGCCCAGGATCTGGCGGCCGAAGGCGGCGTCTTGGATGGTCAGCGTCTTGTCGTAGGTCGAGGCGGGCAGGCCGGTGTAATCGGCCAGTCTCGCCGTGACGGCGCTCCGTTCGGCGGGGGTCAGCGCGCCCGCCTTGGCCTTTGTCAGCGCCGCCAGATAGTCGCCCTTGGCGAAGGCCAGGACCTCCTGGTGGAAGGCCTCCAGGGTGCGGCCCTTGCGGTCGATCTTCTGGTGGTACCAGGCGGTGTCGGCCTTGGCGGGCAGAGCCAGCGCCTGTTGCATCTCGGCGGCGCCGGCTTCGCCCGATGCGTTGCGGGCGCCGAGCGTCGTGCCCAGGAGGATCACGCCGTTCAGGGTGATGCCGCGCATCACGCCGGTGTAGAGCGGTCCGCCCATCAGGGCGCGGGGCAGGACGGCGGCGCGGACCGAGCCGTAGCTTTCGCCCATCACGAACTTGGGGGCGTTCCAGCGGCGGTGCTCGGTGAGCCACAGCTCGATGAACTGGCTGACGGTGTCGGCGTCCTCGTCGACGCCCCAGAAGTCGGCGGTGGTTCCCTTGCCGACCGGCTTGGACCAGCCGGTCCCGACCGGGTCGATGAACACCAGGTCTGCCACGTCGATCAGGCTGTTCGGATTGTCGGCGACGCCGAAGGGCGGGACGTTGGAAGGGTTCACCTCCTGGTCCAGCACCACGCGGCGCGGTCCGACGACGCCCATGTGCAGCCACAGGGATGAGGAGCCCGGGCCGCCGTTGAACACGAACAGCACCGGCCGCTTGGGATCGGCGGGACCGTCCTTGAGGTAGCTGAACGCGAAAATCGAGCCGATCGGCTCGGCGGCGCGGTTGTAGAGGTAGGTCTCGCCGGCGATAGCCGTGTAGGCGATCTTCTGGCCCTTCACGGTGACCGTGTGCTTGCTGACGAACCGCTTCGGCGCGGGCAGGGGCTCGACGGGGCCGGGCGTCGTGGGCCGCGACATCGGGATCGAGAACGGCCCGGCGTTGGGCGGCGGCGCGGGCGGGGCGGGGGTTTGGGCCAGTGCCGACGTGGCGGTGAGCGCGGTGACGAAGGCCAGGATCAGCGAGCCCCTCCCCCTTGCGGGGAGGGGTTGGGGTGGGGGTGTCAGCGCCGAGCTTGCAGGTTCGCACCCCCCCCCCCCCCCCCCCCCCCCCC
>JAHJME010000038.1 GCA_018821435.1 Alphaproteobacteria bacterium | reverse complement strand
TGGCCGGGCGCCGGCCGTGGCGGCGGCGGCGACGAGGCCCAGCTGGAGCAGGCCGCGGCGGTCGGGGTGGGGCGTCATTCGGAAACCTCGCTGTTGAGTTCGCGAGGTCTTGTACGGGCCTAAAGCTGACAGCGAGCGTCAGGTTTCTTTTCGGGCGCCACTTATTGCGCAGCTTGGCGTTGTCGTCTGGTGGGCGACGGGCGAGGGGCTTCATGACGCTGCAGCAGGCCCTGGCCTTCGGGTTGATGGGCGTGACCATCACCGCCTTCATCTGGGGGCGGTGGCGCTATGACGTGATCGCGGTGCTGGCGCTGCTGGTGGGGGTGACGCTCAACATCATCCCGGCGCAGGCGGCGTTCGACGGGTTCAAGAACGACATCACCGTCATCATCGCCTGCGCGCTGATCGTCAGCGCGGCGTTCGCCAAGTCGGGGGTGGTGGAGGTGGTGCTGCGGCCGCTGCTGCCGCACCTGAAGAGCCAGGCGTCGCAGGTGATGCTGTTCACCGGCGCGGTGACGATCCTGTCCATGGTGACCAAGAACGTCGGCGCCCTGGCGATCATGATGCCCATCGCGCTCACGGTGGCGAAACGGACCGGCACGTCGCCGTCGCGCCTGTTGATGCCGATGTCGTTCGGCGCGCTGCTGGGGGGCACGGTCACCCTGGTCGGGACGTCGCCCAACATCATCGTCAGCCAGGTGCGCGAGGACATCCTGGGCAAGCCGTTCGAGATGTACGACTACGCGCCGGTGGGGCTGGGCGTGACCGCGGTCGGGCTGGTGTTCCTGGCCTTCGCGTTCCGGCTGTTGCCCGCGCACCGGCCGACGCCGGAGGCGATGGACGCGGCGTTGTCGGCCAACCCCTATGTGACCGAGGTCGAGGTCCCGGGCTCGTGGGAGCCGGGGCGGACCACGGTGGGCAAGCTGGGCCGGCTGGCCAACGGCGAGGTGGCGGTCATGGCGCTGCTGCGCGACGGCGCGCGCCAGCCGTCGCCGCACGCCAATACGCAGGTGCGGCCGGGCGACATCCTGTTGCTGGAGGGCGAGCACCAGGCGCTGGACGACCTGATCGCGCGGCTGAAGCTGCGCCTGACCCGGTCGGACCGGCCGATCGCCATGGACGAGCCGACCGGCGAGGTGCGGATCGTGGAGGCGGTGATCGGCGCGGACTCGGTGCTGGCGGGGCGGTCCGCCCTGCAGGAGGACCTGCACACCGCGCACGGGGTGAACCTGCTGGCGGTCAGCCGCAGCGGCTATCGGATCTCCAGCAAGCTGCGGGCGCTCAAGCTGCGGACGGGGGACGTGGTGGTGCTGCAAGGCGCCGAGCGGGCGTTGCCGGGGGTGCTGAAGACCCTGGGCCTGTTGCCGCTGGCCGAGCGCGAGGTGCGGCTGGGCGGGATCCGGCACACGCTGGCGCCGGCGCTGATCCTGGGGGCGGCCATGGTGCTGGTGGCGCTGAAGATCGCGCCGGTGGCCATCGCCTTCTTCGGGGCGGCGGCGCTGATGGTGGCGGTGGGCGCGATCCGGATGCGCGAGGCCTATTCGGCGCTGGACGGCCCGCTGCTGGTGCTGATCGCCTGCCTGATCCCGGTCAGCGACGCGATCCGGGCGACCGGCGGGGCCGACCTGATCGCCCAGACGCTGGCGGACCTGTTCCAGGGGCGGCCGCCGATCCTGGCGCTGGGGGCGGTGATGGCGGTGGCCATGGCGGCGACGCCGTTCCTCAACAACGCCGCCACGGTGCTGATCGTGGCGCCGATCGGGGCCAGCCTGGCCAAGCTGCTGGGGCTGCAGCCCGATCCGTTCCTGATGGCGGTGGCGATGGGGGCCGCCTGCGACTTCCTCACGCCAATCGGCCACCAGTGCAACACGCTGGTGATGGCGCCCGGCGGCTATCGCTTCATCGACTATCCGCGCCTGGGGGCGCCGCTGACGCTGATCGTTCTGGTGGTCGGAACGGCGCTGATCGCGGTCGTTTGGCCACTGGCCCGATAGGTGTTCACAGTGTCGTGAGCGGTCGACTCGGGTAACGGAATCCGCCGAGAGGGGCGCCCTGCGCGTTAACGTCTCATTAGCGAAAAAGTCTGTGTGCGGCGGGCTCGCCTCATTGACGAGTCGAGCGGACAGGTCCCCATATGTAGGCCGGTTCGGGGGCTGAACCACAACATATAGGCGGGAGCGAGGGCGCTCTCACCTCGAGGGGCATAGGCAAGGTCATGAGTGAAGCGGTGCAAGTTGGGATTGCCGAGACTTCTGAACGGGTTGCTTCGGCGCCGGCGCGTCCGCAACTGCAGCTGGTCCGCAAGGTCGAGGTCGATCGCGACCGCGACGCGCTGCTGACCGACTTCGGCAAGACCACGCTGGAAGACCGCTACCTGCTGCCCGGCGAGAGCTATCAGGACATGTTCGCCCGCGTGGCGACAGCCTATGCCGACGACGCCGAGCATGCCCAGCGGATCTACGACTACATCTCGCGCCTGTGGTTCATGCCGGCGACGCCGGTGCTGTCGAACGGCGGCGCGAACCGGGGCCTGCCGATCTCCTGCTTCCTGAACGCGGTGCCGGACAGCCTGGAAGGCATCCAGAGCGTCTGGAACGAGAACGTGGCGCTGGCCTCCAACGGCGGCGGCATCGGCACCTATTGGGGCGGCGTCCGCTCGATCGGCGAGAAGGTGAAGGGCGCGGGCCAGACCAGCGGCATCATCCCCTTCATCCGCGTGATGGACTCGCTGACGCTGGCGATCAGCCAGGGCTCGCTGCGCCGGGGTTCGGCCGCGGTCTATCTGGACGTCCACCACCCCGAGATCGAAGAGTTCCTGGAGATCCGGAAACCCTCGGGCGACTTCAACCGGAAGTCCCTGAACCTGCACCACGGCATCTCGATCAGCGACGAGTTCATGGAGGCCGTGCGCGACGGCGCCATGTTCGGCCTGCGTAGCCCCAAGGACAACGCGGTGGTTCGCGAGGTGGATGCCCGCTCGATCTGGCAGAAGATCCTGGAGATCCGCCTGCAGACCGGCGAGCCCTATCTGATCTTCTCCGACACCGTGAACCGCTCGATGCCGCAGCATCAGCGCGAGCTGGGCCTGTCAGTGCGCCAGTCGAACCTGTGCTCCGAGATCATGCTGCACACCGGCAAGGACCATCAGGGCCTGGAGCGGACGGCGGTCTGCTGCCTGAGCTCGGTCAACGCCGAGACGTTCCTGGAATGGCGCGACCACCCGACGTTCATCGAGGACGTCATGCGCTTCCTCGACAACGTGCTGGAGGACTTCATCGTCCGCGCGCCGCCCGAGATGAAGAACGCGGTCTACGCCGCGCGTCGCGAGCGCTCCGTCGGCCTGGGCCTGATGGGCTTCCACACCTTCCTCCAGGCGCAGAACGTCCCGTTCGAGAGCGCCATGGCGAAGAGCTGGAACATGCGGCTGTTCAAGACCCTGCGCCGCCAGTGCGACGCCGCCTCGCGCAAGCTGGCCGCCGAGCGCGGTCCGTGCCCGGACGCGGAAGAGCGTGGCGTCATGGAGCGGTTCAGCCACAAGCTGGCGATCGCGCCGACCGCCTCGATCTCGATCATCTGCGGCGGCACGTCGGCGGGCATCGAGCCGATCCCGGCCAACATCTACAGCCACAAGACGCTGTCGGGCACCTTCGCGGTGAAGAACCCCTACCTGGAGCGCCTGCTGGACCAGACCGGCCAGAACACCGCCGAGGTCTGGGACTCGATCCTGCAGAACGAGGGATCGGTCCAGCACCTGGACTTCCTCAGCCAGGACGACAAGGACATCTACAAGACGGCGTTCGAGATCGACCAGCGCTGGGTCGTGGAGCTGGCGGCCGACCGCACGCCCGACATCTGCCAGTCGCAGTCGGTGAACCTGTTCCTGCCCGGCGACATCGATAAGTGGGACCTGCACATGCTGCACTGGCAGGCGTGGGAGCGGGGCTGCAAGTCGCTGTACTACCTGCGCTCGAAGTCGGTGCAGCGGGCCAGCCATGCCGGCGGCGAGGAGCTGGCGGCGGTTGTCCACGCCGAGGGCAAGACCGACTACGAAGAGTGCCTCGCCTGCCAGTGAGCGGGCGTTAAGCCTGCCGCAATTCGCGTGCGACGCTTTAGCGCTTGCAGCTGTCACACACCCGGCGAACTATGAGCGCGGGGGCCCGTGTCGCACGGACGTGGGTCGGGAGATCGCAGATGCGTTATGGGGCGCATTTTGCCATCGTACTGGGGCTGGCGGTCGCCAATGGCGCCGCCGCACAGACTCTCGCGCCCGATCTGACCAGCGAAATCAGCCGCGCCGCGCTCCACGACGCCGCCTTCGAGCCCACCACCGCGGTGGTGCTCTGGCAGTCCAGCGAAGTGCGCCTGTCCAGCCGTGACGACGGCCCGGTCGACTCCCTCCGGATCAGCGTCGGCACGGCCCAGCGGCTGCCGGGCTTCGGCCCCGAGACCGACCGCTACGACGTCACCCTGGTGCGCAGCTGGCCCAAGGCGGTCAGCTTCCAGTCCGACAAGCTCAGCTTCGACATCGCCCCGCACGCCGGCTTCGGCGTCTCCAACTTCGGCACCCAGGCCGAGGGCGGCGCCACGCTGACCGTCTCCAAGTCCCGCGGCGAACGCGCCCTGGAGCAACTGCGCGACATGGGGGTCAAGGACGGGACCAGCTTCGGCGACAAGGGCCGTTGGTACCTGTTCGCCGCCGCCAGCGGCCGGGCCGTGGGCCTGAACATGCTGCACGGCGAGAGCGGTTGGGACCGCGCGGGCTGGAGCACGGACACGTCCGGCGCCCTGGTCGGCGACGCCCAGGTGGGCGTCGGCTGGCGCAAGGGCGACGGCCAGGCCTCGTTCGGCGTCATCCACCGCGAGGTGAAGGGCCGCCACATGATCTTCGGCCAGCAGACCCGCGACGACACGGTAGCGGCGTTCACGTTCTCGCTCAGGCCTCAGCGCTAGCGCCCATCGATGTTCAGTGGTCGTGCCGGCGCCTCAGCTGCGATGGCGCGTCAGCGCCGAAGGGATTCGACCACGAACCACACGAACCACACGAACAGGAAGGAGAAGCTACGGCGCTCGATCGACGCTGAGCCCGTTCGTGTGGTTCGTGTGGTTCGTGGTCAAATGAGAAAGCGCCTGCGGCGCGCGCCGACCTGGATAGCGGAGCGCGACCTCCCATCCGAGCCGCCGTCCCGCTGAATGTTGATCGGGCCTGGCGCTAGCTGGGCCGATCCCACCCCGGGTCGAACGGATAGCGCGCCGGCCAGAAGGCGGCGAGGCGCGGGTCGGCGTCGACGCGGCGCACCACCTCGCCCAGGCGCGGCGCGACGTCGTAGAAGCGCTGGCGGCGGGGATTGAAGCGGCTGACGACGGTGACGTAGAGGTCCAGCACGGTGAGCCGGTCGCCCAGGATGTAGCGGCCCGGGCTGACCTGGGCCTCCATCATCCCCCAGCATTCCGAGATGCGGTCCAGGGTGCGCGCCACCAGCGCCGGCTGGGCGGCGGGATCGGGGGCCAGGCGGGCGGGATCGTCCTTCACCCAGTAGAGCGAATAGATCGCCGCCGAGACGAAGGCCATCCAGCGCAGGAAGGCGGCGCGCGCCGGATCGCCGGCGGCCGGCGCCAGGCCCGCCTCCGGATGCTGTTCGGCCAGCCAGATCAGGATGGCGGCGCTTTCGGTCATGGTCTCGCCGCTCGGCAGGACCAGCGCCGGCACCTGGCGCAGCGGATTGGCGGCCAGCACCCGGTCGCCGCCGGCCGGATCGTCCGGCTCGGACGTGGGCGCCTCGATCAGGTCATAGGGCTGGCGGGCCAGCACCAGGGCCGCCTCGACCGCCACCGCGCCCGACCCGACGTCGCCGTATAGAAGATATCCACCGCTCATCACGACTCCGTGGAAAACCCTAGATGCGGCGTCTGCGCCGCTTGCCGCCCACTAGATGTTGATACACTCTTAACCCAATCCTAGAATCTGCGGGCGACACCGATGTCACTGATCACCGACCCGAACGCGCGCAGCCTGCCGGGGCTCCTCACGCCGTCCCTGGCCTACAAGCCGTTCCGCTATCCGTGGGCCTACGACTTCTGGAAGAAGCAGCAGCAGGTCCACTGGATGCCCGAAGAGGTGCCGCTGGGCGAGGACCTCAAGGACTGGGCGACCAACCTCAACGACAAGGAACGGAACCTGCTGACGCAGATCTTCCGCTTCTTCACCCAATCCGACGTCGAGGTGAACGACAACTACATGGAGCGGTACGCGCGCGTCTTCAAACCCACCGAGGTGAAGATGATGCTGGCCGCGTTCTCCAACATGGAGACCATCCACATCGCCGCCTACGCCCTGCTGCTCGAGACGATCGGCATGCCGGACGCCGAGTTCACTGCGTTCCTCGACTACCAGGCGATGCGCGACAAGCACGACTACATGCAGCAGTTCGGCGTCGAGACGAACGCCGACATCGCCCGGACGCTGGCCATGTTCGGCGGCTTCACCGAGGGGCTGCAGCTGTTCGCCAGCTTCGCCATGCTGATGAACTTCCCGCGCCACAACAAGATGAAGGGCATGGGCCAGATCGTCAGCTGGTCGGTGCGCGACGAGAGCCTGCACTGCGAAGGCGTGATCAAGCTGTACCACGCGTTCAACGCCGAGACCGGCTGCGTCACCAACAGCGTCGCCGACGACATCGTCGACTGCTGCAAGACGGTGGTGGGCCTGGAGGACAAGTTCATCGACCTGGCCTTCGAGGCCGGCGACATCCAGGGCATGACCCCGGAAGACATCAAGAAATACATCCGCTTCATCGCCGACTGGCGCCTGCGCCAGCTGCACCTGCCGGAGGTCTACGGGGCGAAGGAAAACCCGCTGCCGTGGCTGCAGAGCATGCTGTCCGGCGTGGAGCACGCCAACTTCTTCGAGGCGCGGAGCACGGAGTACTCCAAGGCCGCCACGCGCGGGCAATGGCACGGCGAGAGCGGCGTGTGGGGGGAGTTTGACCGGATGCAGGCGAAGCGGGCGGAGAGCGCGGTGGTGGCTGGGGAGTAGGGGCGCTTCAGCACCCTTATCTGAGCGTCCGACGTGACGCCGACCAGGTGTCGATCTCTCGCGCAATGCGAAGCAGATAAACTCCGAATGCCGCTTACGCTATTTCCGTCCGACGTGTAGGGCCGGCATTAGGCCGCTGGGAGTTCATCTAACGCCGATTGGAAAAGGTCGAAGAGCTCCTGCGGCCTGAACTCGATCCGCATCTTGCCGTCCATGATGAACCTACCGAAGGAGCCGCCTCGCTCCGTCACCAGGGTAACCTCGCCGCGGCGATCTCCGATGGCTACGATGAACGCCCAGCACAGTTGGTCTGGTTCCGCTCGGATCACCTGCTTGCGCGGATCGATGTCGTCGAGCGGGTCGGTGCCATCGCCCACAACGTCCACGTATGTGTCGGTTGCGCTTCCTCGGTTGTCGATCCAGGTGGTTTGCACTACCGCGAACCGCTCGTTGCTCCGCGCCTGAACGACGATAGTGGGCGGCGCAATCAGCAAGACCTTTCCGCCGGTGTCGAAGTCTACCATCCAGGCTGAAAACACGAGGTTATCGACATATCGGAAGCGACCGCCGTCATCCAAGAATATGGCTTCGTACCAATAGCCGAAGCCATTGAGTGTTGTTGCGCTGTCTCGCCAATCGCGACGCAAGCTGGCCGCGATCCGAGCTGCAAGCGCGTACTGTACCCGATCCAGGGATGTGCCTTCTTCCGATACGCCACGCGTCATTGGCTCGTTGACCATGGTGAGGAAAAGGGACGCGCCGCTTCCTTCCACGAACTCCGGGCCGGTCTCCAACCTCGATGGTGAGCGACTGTCCCAGCGAAAACATCTTGGGCCGTCATCCACGAGCCAACCCACGACCCGGCAAGACGTCTCAGGTGAAAATTCGTCGAGGAAGGACAGTTCTTGCTGCAGGCTCTCTAGGTTGGCTGTTTCTTCGCCGAAGATCAGCCTCAATCGCGCAATCACTCGCTTCGCCGATGCGAAGTCTCCGCACCAAGCAACGGCGAGCCGCTCGTTGACAATCAGGGCTTTGCGGGTCGACCCCGCGCTGACGAGTCCGATGTCTCCGAGGACCGTTTCGGCATAAGGTTGCGTAGGGCTGAGCCGCCCGCTCTGGCGAGGTTGCTTCGGAGCCGTGAGCATCATATCTGCGAACAGTACTGGGCGGCCATCTAGCGAGTATGCGGCGGCGACCGTCACGTCCTAGTGACCCACGGCGAACATTGGCCAAAACGCTCCCTCACGCCGCCATGAACCCCTCGCGGTGCTTCTCCACATAGGTCGGGTGCGGCCACAAGCGCTCGTCAGTCGGCAGGTGAATGCGCTGGAGCTGGCGTTCGAAGAGGATGCGGAGCTCGGCCGGGACCTTGTTGTGGGAGACGAGCAGGCCGTAATCCTCGTTCAGTGAGATCAGGTGGCGGTCGAAGAGCCAGTGGACCGTGCCCGAGAGGGCGAGGCCGTTCTGGACGACGTCGGGGCCGCCTTGGCCCACGCCCCAGATGTGGGCGGCCTGGACTTCTGAGCGGCCGCCGCCGTTGATGATGCGGAGGCCGGTGACGGCGCAGCGGTCGTCGTAGGCCTCGCAGACCTGGCGGCGGAAGTTGGCGTCGCGGATTTTGCGGTTCACCAGCATCTGTTCGACGCGGCGCACCTGGTCGAGACCGGGCGCAGCGCCTGTGTGGTCGAAGGGGCGAGCTGCCTCCGCCATGCCAGCGGCGAGGTCGGTCAGGCCCAGGCGGATGGCGTTGTCGGGGGCCAGGGTCTCGGCAAGTCCGGCGGAGACGATGGCGGCGAAGTCGGCGTCGGCGAGCGGGCGCATGGCCTTGCCCTGGAGGGTCGCGCCGACCCGGCTGGGGTCTTCGACAGCGCGGAGCGGGGTTTCCCAATAGCCGCCGCCGTCCGCAGGGCCCGCGAAGGGGACGGGGCGGTCGAAGGGCAGGTAGTCGCCGATGACCGCGTAGGCGTGGTTGGCGCGCAGCGGGTCGGGCTCGATGCTCAGGACGCGCGCGACGGCGATGTAGGCGCGGCGACCGCGATTGCGCTGGGGCTCGCGGTAGACGATCCAGTCGCCGACGGCGGCGCGGGCGGCGTCCATGTAGTTGCGCTGGGTCGGGAAGTGGTAGCGGCGGACGATTTCGTCGTCGTAGCCGGAGTTCGGCTTGGTATCGAAGACCGCCTTCATTCTCACAGTGGAGCTTTGTGGGGCGGTCGCGTCAACCGGGCGATGGGGATTGATCTCTCGCTTGAGGCGAGCCGGCCGGCCTCGGCGCGTCAAGGACGCTGGCGCGCCGCGCGGCGGCCGGCTGGCGCCGGTCCCTGACCCGCCGAGGCCGGCCGGCTTAAGGGGCTGCCATGAGATCCAGGGTGGGGTGGGTCCGCTCGGGCGCGGACCACTTCCGGCGTAGGCGTTGGGCGGTTGGC
Source organism: Alphaproteobacteria bacterium (assembly GCA_018821435.1). Classification (GTDB taxonomy): domain Bacteria; phylum Pseudomonadota; class Alphaproteobacteria; order Caulobacterales; family Caulobacteraceae; genus Phenylobacterium. The sequence goes on along the minus strand of JAHJME010000038.1, from coordinate 28,443 downwards.
CTGGTGCTCCTCTCCCAGGCGCGGCAGCGCCGTGGGAGAGGCTGGGTGAGGGCGGCGCGGCGTTGGAGCGGCCGCGGGCTTGGACCCGAACGCATCGTGGCGTCACGCGCGGGCGATCTCGGCCGAGCTTTGGAACGACCCTTTCTCTGCGGGACCTCGATCCAAACGGAGCGCTGGTCCATGGGTCTGCGCCGCCCTCTCCCGACCTCTCCCACGGCGCTGCCGCGCCTGGGAGAGGGGCGATGTTCAGAGGTTGGGGGGCGAGGCTTCAGGTCGTAGTCCCCCCGCTCGGCGTCGCGGGCGCTTGGCGGGGGCCGGGGCGAGGCTCTAGCTTGGCGGGATGGCGGTGGTGGTGGTGGAGAAGAAGCCGTTCCGGCCGGACTGGTGGGGCGCGGCGCGGCGGGCGGCGCTGGGGCTGCGGGCGACCACGCTGGGGGCGCGGGGGGCCGGGCACTCTGTGTACGTGATCCTGCTGCACGATGTGCGGCGGCCGGAGCCTTGGGGGGCGTACGTGGGGCAGACGTCGCGCGATCCCGACCTGCGGTTCGACCAGCACAAGGCGGGCTACAAGGCGAGCAGGGCGGCGCGGCGGTTCGGGGTGCGGCTGATGCCCGACCTGGTGGACCACCTGAACCCCATGCGGCGCTGGGAGGCGGCCGAGCTGGAGGCGGCGCTGGCCGAGGCGTTCGTGGCGGCGGGGGTGCCCTGGGTGGAAGGCGGGCACTGAGGCGGGGTGGCGGGTTGCGGGGGGCTTTGGGGGGCTAGCCGACCAGGCGGAGCTCGGGCGCGGCGGTGGCGGCGGGGTCTTCGGGGGCCAGGCCGATGCGGTCGCGGCCGGCGGTCTTGGCCTGGTAGGCAGCCTGGTCGGCGCGGCGCAGCAGGTCGGAGAGGCTTTCGCGCGCGCGCAGCTGGGCGACGCCGGCGCTGACGGTCATGGCGGGCAGGTCGGCGCCCAGGCCGGCGGCGGTGCGGATGCGGATGGCCTCGGCGGCGAGCCAGGCGGTCTCGGCGGTGGCGCCCTCGATCAGCATGACGAACTCCTCGCCGCCCTGGCGGGCGGTGACCGCGGCGCCGGGCGCGGTGGCGCGCAGGGTGGCGGCGAAGGCGGCGATCACGCCATCACCGGTCGCGTGGCCGAAGGTGTCGTTGACGCGCTTGAAGTGATCCAGGTCGAACATCACCACGGCCAGGGGCAGGCCGGTGCGCCGGGCGCGGGCGAAGGCGGCGTCGGCCTGGCGGTCGAACCCGCGACGGTTGGCGAGGCCTGACAGCGGATCGGTCTCGGAGGCGTGCTGGGACTCGGTGATCGCCTTCTGCGCCACGATCAGCAGCAGGAGCAGGCCGGCGGCCACCAGCAGCATTCCCGAGCTGGACTGGGAGATCATGGCGTAGGTGGTCTTGGTGTAGTCGGCGAAGGTGCTGCCGGAGCCCAGCGTCATCGCCGCGAACGGCTTCAGCAGGAAGTGCGCCGAGAGCACGAAGAAGACGGCGGCCAGGGCCAGGTGCAGGGACCCGCGCCGGTCGATGGAGAGCGTGGTGCGGGCGGCCAGTAGCGAGGCCAGCACGTAGCAGGACTGATAGGCGAACCCGTAGGTCAGCGTGTCGCGCTCCATGTTCCAGATCCAGGCGCGCATCCCCAGGCCGAACGCGAAGATCGCGGCGATGGCCAGCCAGGGCGGCCGGCGCTGGTGGAAGATGGCGAGCGAGGCGCTGATCGAGAGCGAGGCCACCAGGAAGGCGATGTAGCTGATGACGTCGGTGATCCGGGACGCGCCCATGACGCCGCCGATCAGGTCGGTGATCGAGGTCACCATGCCGATCACGTAGCTGAGGGCGAACCACAGGGCGGCGCGCTGCGAGGCGTTGACGGCGATGATCGCATAGCCGGCGGCGAACAGGCTGCCGACTGCGATATTGACCGCCAGCACGACTTCGACCCCGGTCATCGACGTCCTCCACACGCGTGGCGAGAAGTTGCACACGCATGGCGACCATGCCAACGCCAGGGTGAATGGGCCGTAAAGCTTGAGCGTGGGAGACGCAGGGCGGGCGCGACCTAAGCGTAGGCCGCGCCCCTTCCCGTTTCGCTAGACCGCGAGCGCGCGCGACCGGGCGCGGCGGACGGCCGAGCCGGCCAGGCCGAAGCCGGCGATCATCAGGGCCCACGTCGCCGGTTCCGGCACGCCCGTCTCGATGACCCGTTCGGTGACGAAGGTCGAGGCGGTGGGGCGGCCCGGCACGGCGCGGAGGAAGCCCTCGGAGCGGGTGCCGTTGTCGAAGTCGAAGTAGACCTTGGCGCCGATCAGGCGGCTGCCGCTGATGGAGCCGCCGGCGTTGATGTCGACGTCGATGTTGTACGAGAACGTCTCGCCCGGATCGAAGTCGAAGAAGGCGATCGAGAAGGCCTTGGCCATGTCCGGGATGTTGGGCATCGCCACCAGGCCGGTCTTGGCGGCCGTGCCGTTCACGGGGGTGAACGGCGTGGAGCCGCCGCCTTCCGTGTCGAAGACGTAGTTGGCGTCGGTCAGGGTGCTGAGGTCGAAGCCGAAACCGACGATCTTCTCGCCCTCGTCGGACGTGTTGGTGAACGAGAACGGCGAGGTCAGCGTATCGCCGACGATCAGGAAGGTGACGCCGGTCTTGGCCTGGGCCAGGGTCGGGACGGAGAGGGTGACGGCGGCCGCCGCCAGGAGGTTGAGAATTTTCATGAGGCTCTTCTGTTCTTTGGGTCGCTCCGCCTAACGGGCCGGGTCCGCCGGAGCCACGGCGTCAACGACCAATGGAAAGGGCGCGCGACGAATGTCGCCGCGCGCCCCGTTGCGAACAGAGATCCCCCGGACTCTAGCCGACGAGCCGCAGGCCGGGCTTCGCCACCGCCGGAACCGGCGGCGGATAGTGCGGGCGGTCGACCGAGACCTGGGGCCGGGGCACGACCGGATAGCCGATGATCGTGGTCAGCGCCGGGGCGGCGCTGAGCGCATAGGACGCCAGCTTGCCGCTCATGGTGGCGCCTTCGAAGCTGCCCACGTTGAGGCCGGTGTAGATCCAGTCGCCGGCCAGGGTCAGGTTCTCGAAGCCCGAACCCCAGGCCTCCATCCGGCAATCGATGCTGCCGGGGGGCGAGGTGACGTAGCGCTCGGTGGGGTCGATGTTGGCCCGCCAGAACTGGCTGTCGAAGCGCTGGACGCCCTGGGCCGCGCCGTTCTGGGTGTCGACCAGCAGGTCGAAGTCCAGGCCGTTCGGGTCGCCGGCCGGGTTGTTCGCCCGGACGGTGGCGTTGGGCAGCATCGTGCCGATGGAGGTCTGCAGATACTGGATGCACTGGGTCTTCACCCGCTCGGACATGCGGCGCGGATAGTCCGTGTCGCTGAACGGCGGCGGGGCCTCGTAGTCCGGCATCAGGCCGCAGAAGTACCAGAGCGCCTTGGGCTGGTTGTTCTTGGGCCAGCACTCCCACTTGAGCAGGTCGTGGAATTCGGCGTTGCCGTTCGGCGGGCAGAAGTAGGTGGCGCTGAGGGCCAGCTCGTTCTTGGCCGGGTCCAGCGGCTCGGACCAGCCCAGCTCGTACATGTCCTTGGAGAACCAGAGCTGCATGGCCTGGGTCTGCAGGGCCGGGATCTTGGCGACCATGTCGCGCCAGGCCTGCTTTTCCTCCAGCAGCTCCTTGCAGAGATAGGGAATGGCGCCGAGCGCAATGGCGAAGACGATCTGGTCGTACTCGTGGCCCTCGCGCAGGATGTGGGGCTCCATCAGGTGCGGGAAGGCCGCGTTCGGCCAGCCGTTCCAGTAGGACTCCAGGTCGATGTCGGTGGCGCGCAGGTACTCGCCCTCGACCAGCTGCTCGTAGTGCGGCTTGGCGGGCCAGGACGGCAGGCCCTTCACGTCGATCAGCGGATGATAGCCGGCCTCAGGGTCCTTCAGCGTGGCCTGGATGGTCATCTCGATGGCGCTGACGCGCTTGCGGTCGTCGGAGAGACGCAGGTTTTCGACCTTGCGGAAGAACTCGAACTTCACGCCGCGGCGCTTCAGCACCTCGTACATCGGGGCCACGACGGTCTCGCCGGTGCCGGCGGCGAAGCTCCAGATGACCGAGCCCATGTAGGCGCAGGACCGCAGCGTCCAGTCGAGGAAGCAGCCCGCGGCCATGCGCGCGGCGCGGCTCGTGTCGCCGTTGGGGCTCTGGTAGCAGATGTTGACCGTGGTCATGACCACCGGCGACTGCAGGGTCGCGGCGTTGATGCCGTGGCGGGTCAGCCAGTCGCTCCAGTTCTCGGGATCGAGGATGTCGTAGCCGTTGACCTCGACGTTGTCGGTCAGGGCGCCGACGATCAGCGCGGCATAGAAGTCCAGGGTCAGCAGGGCCTGGCGCAGGGTGTTGGCATGCTCGGCCAGCTTCGGGGCGAGCTTGTCGATGGTCTCGACCACGCCGGTGATGAACGTGCGCGCGCCTTCGATCTCAGCGACCAGCGGGTGGTTCGGTCCCTCGGACAGCGGAATGGTCTCGACCTGCTGCTTGGCCTTGTCGAGCAGGTCGGCGATGCAGACGTCGACGATCTTCGGGATGCCCGGCGTCGAGGTGAGCATCTGCTCGACCTCATTGATGATCGCGATGATGGCGGTCTGAACGCCCTTGTACGAGGACCCGTCCGTGGGCGGGATGTCGTTGGAGGGGGCGCGGACCGGCCAGGCCTTCAGATGCCCGTCCTGCCACTCCCACAGCATGGTGAAGTTGGAGCCCAGGAACGCTTCCTGGAAGGTCGCCAGCGGCTGGCCGGGCTCGCGGTTCAGCTCGGCGTAGACGTCGGACATCATCGGCAGGGCGTTGAAGTAGCTGCCCATGAAGCCGTGGATGCCGTGCTCCTCGATCCGCTCGTTGTCGCCGCGCGAGGAGGCGCACTTGCCGCCCAGGCGCCAGCCGAGCTGATAGACCGTGATGTCGAAGCGTTCCTGCCAGCCGGGCTGGCTGGTGAGCTGGAAGGCGGTGGTGAGACCACCCATACCGCCGCCAAGGATCGCCACCTTCTGGGGCGTGTTCACTTTGGTCATGTCATGTATTCGGGGCTTCTGCCCCGCTCCCGCCTAGGTTGCCTAGCTAGGCACCTTGCCACCCAGACTTTTGCAGAGCCTTAACGAGGCGGGCCAGATCTGCGGATCTGACGAAAGGGTGGCCGGTCTTCAGGGCGTCGAGAGAATAGGCGGTGGCGTTGCTGCGTCCGGGACCCGCGCGGCCGCGGGCCAGGCGCTCGCCGTCCTCCAGCGCGCGGTGGGCCTGGTCCATCTGGCCGGCGGCGGCGTAGCAGGCGGCCAGGAGGTAGTGCAGGGGGAAGCGCTCGGGGCCGCGCGCGCAGGCGTCGGCGGCGTCGCGGGCGGCGTCCTCGAAGTCGCCGGCGATGAAGCGGGCGATGGCCTTGCTGCGGAACCACAGCCAGGCGTGCGGATCGTTGGGGCTGGCCAGGATGGCGCGCTCGGAAAAGGCGATGGCGTCCTGGGACTGGCCCTCGAAGGCCATCAGCCGGCCCAGTTCGCCCGAGGCCGCCGCCAGGTAGGGATTGAGCTCCAGCGCGCGGCGCTGTTCGGCCTTGGCCTCGACCAGGCGGCCCATCATCGAATGGACGACGCCAAGGGTATAGTGGGCGAAGGCGTCGGAGCCGCCGGCCGCGATGGCCCGGAGCGCGACTTCCTGCGCGGCCTCGACGGCGGCGGCGGGGTCGTTGGAGGTGCCCACCCAGACCTCGAACAGCTTGCAGTGCGCCAGGAACGCCAGGGCCGAGACGTCGTCCGGCTCGATGGCCAGCGCCTGGACCAGGAAGTCCTCGGCGATGCGGACGTCGGCGGCGGTGGAGCGCCAGAAGTGCCGTCGGCCCTGCACGAACAGCCGCCAGAACTGCAGGCTGTGCGCGGGCGCCCGCAGCGCGCGCGCCTCCTCCTGTTCGAGGACGGCGGGCTCGACGGTGCCGATGATCGAGGTGGTGATCTGGCCGACCATGGCGAACAGGTCGGCGATGGGCCGGTCGTAGCGGGCGGACCAGGCGCTGGTTTCGTCGGAGCCCCGGATCAGGTCGACCGACACGCGCACCGTGCCGCCCAGGCTGCGGATCTTGCCGTCCAGCACATAGTCCACGCCCAGCCGGGCGCAGATGGCGCCGGGGGCATGGCCGGCCACGTCGGAATGCAGCAGGGCCTGGCGCGGCGTGACCGCCAGCAGCGGCGACTTCGACAGCCCCGCGGTGAGTTCGTCGGCCAGCGCCTCGGCGAACCAGGCCTGTTCCTCGTCGCCCAGCGCGTGGGTGAACTCCAGGACCACGAGGCGGGGCCGTGCGTCGCCGCCCGAAGGCTCCTGCGGCGGCGCCGGCGCGCCCTCCGCCAGTCGATAGCCGACGCGCGGGATCGTCTCGACCACGAAAGCGCCGCCGCTGCGGGCCGCCAGCTTGCGCAGTTTCATCATCACCAGGGTGATGGCGTCCTCGCCGACCACCCGGCCGCCCCAGCAGGTTTCGATCAGATCGTCGCGACTGACCACGGCGCCGTCGGCCAGCGACAAGGTCACCAGCACCTGCATCACGCGAGGTTGCAGCACTTCGCGGCCCAGGGGCGACACGACCTCACAGGTCGGCGGTCGCACCTCGAGCGTTCCCAACGAAAACGCAGCCTGGTGAGCCAGCTGCATCGAACCCCCGGTCCCGTTCCAATCGGCGAGCGGCCCGGCGCCGCGCCGCGCCACGCACGTCACGTGTTCGGCCTTAGCACAACCGGGGGGCGTCGCCACCGCCAACCCGCACCACCAACGGCAGAAAGATCGGCTTCCGCTCGGGAAAAGATCGGCTGCCGGGCCTGTCGGGTCAGGCCGTTGACTGGTCTTTATACGCCCGGATTTAGACCTCTTTCCTGTAGCGCGTGGTTGGACCCGACATACCCCCTCCGCGCATCTCAGGGCCCCCGACGCCGCCGCCCGCCTCCCGCTGGCGCGGCGCCGGGGCTGCGATCGTCATGTCGCGGTAGAGCCATCGAAATCCCTCCCTGGGCCGCTCCTGGCGGCCCAGCTCGTTAGACGCGGACCAGCCGCCGGCGCCCTGGGGAGGACGTCTCTCGGTCGGCTCGCGTCTTCTACGAGAGCCCGCAGGAGCTCCTAGACCTGCGGGCATCTTGTGAGGCCCCCGATCTCGGCCGGGATCGGGGGCCTTTCTTTGTCCGGCGCAGCGCCGTGGCGGGCGGCCCGTTTGACTTTGGGCGCCGCAGGCGTCTGAATGGCCCCATGCTTCGGCACGGACAATTCCAGCGATTTCGCCATCACGGCGGGAGCCTGCAAGCAGGCTCCTAGCCCCGGCCGTTCGCCGCGTTTCGCGGACGGGTCCGGGGTCTGAACGTCCGTCGCCGCCGTCGCATATCCATCATCTATCGAGCCTCCACGCCATGCGCCGACGCGATCGGCGCGGCGCCGTCGCTCCCGATCCCGGAGTTCCCCATGCCGCAGGCGAAGACGCCATCCGCCCGCCCCGCGCTCGTGCTGAGCGAGACCGACGCCGAGCGGCTGTCGGCCCTGGCGCTGCAGAACGAGGCCGCCCACCCGGTGACCGCCGGCCTGCTGCTGGACGAACTGGAGCGCGCCCAGGTGCGGGCGGACCGCCGGGTGCCGGCCGACGTGATCGGCATGAATTCGACGGTGGAATTCGTTGACGAGGGCCATGGTCAGGCGCGGACGGTGCAACTGGTCTATCCGGATCAGGCCGACATCACGGCGGGCCGCATCTCGATCATGACGCCGGTGGGCGCCGGTTTGATCGGCCTGAAGGAAGGCCAGTCGATCCTTTGGCCCGACCGTGGCGGGGAGACCCGCGTGCTTCGCATTCTCAAGGTCGGCCGGATCGCGGCCTGAAGGATATGAAATCGTCGCCAGGGCGCGCATAAGGACCACCGATGAACGACTTTCTCGACCTCAAGGGCGCCTCGGGCGTCCGCTACCGCTTCCGTCACTGGCCCGAAGGCGCAGCCCTGCTGCCCGCGGCCGGCAACTATGCCTACGTCCGCGAGGAGCCGGCGGGCCACACGGTCCTGTGGGTCGGCGAGACCAACGACCTGTCGAAGGCGCGGTCCGACTGGGCCGAGGGCCGCCGCCGCGGCGCGACCCACGTCTTCACCCGGCTGAACGTCGCCCGGGCCGTGCGAATCGCCGAGCACGAGGACCTGGCCGGCCACTACAAGACCGCCCAGGCGGCCCCGGCCGCCGACTGATCAGGCGAGCCCGCGCTCCGCGGCGGCCAGGACGGCTTCGGCCCGGCTGGTGACGTGGAGCTTCTGGTAGATGACCTTCACATAGCCGGCGACGGTCTGCGGCTTCAGGCCGATCGCACGGGCGGCCTCTGGCGCCGACAGGCCCCGCGCCAGCAACGTCAGCACCTCGGTCTCGCGCGGGCTCAGGCCGGCGTCGTCGGGCCGGCGCGGCGCGGGCTGGGGGCGCAGGCGCTCCAGCATCCGGCGCGCGATCGAGGGCGACAGGGGCGGCTCGCCGCCGTCGATCCGGCGCAGGCAGGCGGCCACGTCCTCGGGACGCTCCTGCTTCAGCACATAGCCCTGCGCTCCGGCGGCCAGCGAATCGAACAGGTGGGTGTCGTCGTCGTAGATGGTGGCGACCACGGGCAGGGCGTCGGGGAACGTCTGCGAGATCTCGCGCACCAGCTCCACGCCTGATCCGTCGGGCAGTCCCAGGTCGATCAGCGCCAGGGTCAGCCGCCAGGGCGGGTTGGCGGCGTGCGCCTCCAGCCAGCGGCGGGCGTCGCGCAGGGAGCCGGCCGTGGCCTGGGCCATGTCGGGGAAGGTCTCGGCGACCACGGCGGCCAGCCACTCGCGGGTGTCCGGGCGATCCTCGACGATCAGGCACCCCCGATCGGGGGGGGCGCCTCCCGTGTCCTGACCGCTACCGTCAACCATGGGCGAGACTGCGAGCTCCGCGCGTTTTGACACGAATGATAATATCCGCGGCTGGCATAGGCCAATGATTCCCCTAAAGAATGGATGACGTCGTGGACGGCGCCGGGGGGCGTAGTGTGGACATGAGTGGGGACGCCGCCGCGCGCGGGGCCGGGGCGGGCGTGGCCCGATCGCTCGCCGCGCACGCCACGCCGGTCCGGCTCCTGGCCCTGGCCTTGGCCTTCGTCGTGGCGGTGATCGCCGGGGTCATCGGGTTTTCGGTCAACCAGCCCTGGATGGGCGTCGACATGACGTTCGACGCGCGCGCCGGAGGCGCCGTGGTGCAGTCGGCCGTGGGGCCGGGCCGGGCGATCCCGGCGGGCACGGTGATCGTCGCGGTCAGCGGCGGCGGCGACCGGTTGCGGCTGGAGCGCAACGACCTGACCGGTCAGGTGGACGGCAGCTTCGGGCCCTTCGCCGACTTCCAGCGGTTCATGACGCGCCAGGGCCGCTTCGCCGAGATGCAGCGGCAGCCGCGGATGACCCTGACCGACAGCACGGGACGGGACTGGACGATCCAGCCTGTGTGGGGCCGGCCGCTGTGGACGTTCGGCATCGACTTCTGGATCGGCGTCGTGGTGGGCGTGGTCTCGTGGCTGACCTCGGCGGCGATCTTCGTGTTCCGGCCGCGGGAGGCCAGCGCGCGCTACATGTTGCTGAGCGGCTTCGGGATGCTGTTCTGCGCGCCCATCGGGGTGATGTACTCGGCCCGCGAGCTCAGCCTGCCGGAGACGGCGTTCTACTTGGTCAACGGGGTGAACTTCCTGGGCGGGAGCCTGTTCAGCGCCGCCCTGTTCGCGCTGCTGCTCTATTATCCCCGGAAGCTGGCGCCGCGCTGGGTGGGGCTGCTGGTCGTGGGCGTCTTCCTGGCCTGGTACGCGGCGCAGGCGCTGGGGTGGTTCGCGGACCTGACCTTCGCGCGCCGCTTTCTGACCATGTGCGGACTGGCCGGCTGTTTCGTGCTGTCCGGCGTCCACTGGTGGATGACCCGGCGCGATCCGGTGGCGCGGGCTGCGCTGAGCTGGTTCCTGCTGTCGTGGGTGCTGGTGACCAGCTTCTTCGCCGGCACGATCCTGGCGCCGCAGATGTTCGGGGTCGATACCTCGGTGGCCGAGCCGTACGGCTTCCTGCTGTTTCTGGTGATCTACGGCGGGCTGGCGGTGGGGATCATGCGCTACCGGCTGTTCGAGCTGGGCGAGTGGTGGGGCCGGATCATGGCCTGGACCCTGGGCCTGATGCTGCTGGCGGCGCTGGACATGCTGTTCCTGGCCGGGCTGCGGCTGCAGGCCGAGCTCAGCCTGTCGCTGGCGCTGCTGATCTGCGGCCTGGTCTGGCTGCCGCTGCGGGGCTGGATCGGCGATCGGGTGCTGGGGCGGCGCAAGCCGGACGACCGGGCGCTGTTCGAGGGCGTGGTGCAGATCGGCCTGACCGCGGCGCCGGCGGATCAGCTCTCGCAATGGATCGCGGTGCTGAAGACCCGGTTCGACCCGCTGCGGCTGGACGTGGGCGAGGGGGGCGAGCGCGCGCGGCTGGCCGACGACGGCGTGGCGCTGGTGACGCCGGCGCTGCACGGGCTGCCGGCGCTGCGGCTGGAGTATGCGCGGGGCGGGCGGGCGCTGTTCTCGCCGGGCGACGTGGCCCAGGCCGACGCCCTGGCCGACATGCTGCGCTTCGTGTTCGAGAATCGCGACGCCTATGAGCGTGGCGTGGTCATGGAGCGAAAGCGGATCGCCGGCGACATCCACGACAACCTGGGCGCCAGTCTGCTCAGCGCCCTGCACAGCCGCGATGGCGAGCGCAAGGACCGCTACATCCGCGAGACCCTGGCCGACCTGCGCACCATCGTCACCGAGCCGTCGGGCGCCGAGACCGGGCTGGCCGAGACCCTGGCCGGCAGCCGCAAGGAAATGGCCGAGCGGCTGCAGGCGCGGGGCATGACCCTGGACTGGCCGCCGCAGGACGCCCCGGCCGAGGGGGTGAGCTCGGCGATCGCCCAGTCCTTGCGCGCCATGCTGCGCGAGATCACCAACAACATCGTCAAGCACGCCCAGGCGCGGACGGTGCGCGTGACCCTGGCGCATGCGGCGGGCGACCTGGTGCTGACCGTCGAAGACGACGGCGTCGGCTTCGACCCTCAGAGCGTGACGCCGGGGGCGGGCCTGGGCGGCCTGGCCGAGCGCGCGGCCCGGCACGGGGGCGGCGTGGACTGGTCGCGCGGGGCCGATGGACGGGGAATGCGGGTCCAGGTGCGCCTGCCGGTGGCCTGACGGCGTCGCGAACACCTATATTGAGCTCCGGCCGACCCGTGGAGCTGCCTCATGCGACTGTTGCTGAACGTCCTCTGGTTCATCCTGGGCGGCTGGATCTCCGGCACCCTGTGGATCGTGGCCGGCCTTGTGCTGGCGATCACCATCGTCGGCCTGCCCTGGACGCCGGCGGCGTTCCGGATCGCGGGCTTCAGCTATCTGCCGTTCGGCAAGGCGGTGGTGGATCGCGACAACGGGATCGGCAGCGGCTGCCTGAACGTCCTGTGGCTGGTGCTGGCGGGCTGGTGGCTGGCGCTGCACCACATCCTGCTGGCGGCCGCGCTGGCGGTGACCATCATCGGCATCCCGTTCGCCCTGCAGCACGTGAAGCTGGCGATCCTGTCGCTGACGCCCGTCGGCAAGGCGGTCGTCGAGGTTTAGGTCGAACCCCTGCGCACGGAACGTTGCCGCGGCCCCGGACTTGAGTCCTAGCTGCGGGATCGCCGCTGCAAGGACGCTCGATGACCGCCTGTTCCCACGCCAGCAAGATCGCCGACGTCACGCCCGGATCGCTGGGCTGCGAGGAATGTCTGAAGAGCGGTTCGATCTGGCTGCACCTGCGCCTGTGCCGGACGTGCGGGCACGTGGGCTGCTGCGACGATTCTCCCAACCGCCATGCAACGGCGCATTTCCACGCCACCAACCATCCGATCATCGAGGGCTATGATCCGCCCGAGGGTTGGGGATGGTGCTACATCGACGACGCGATGGTCGACCTGCCGAACCAAACCCCGCAGCGCGGCCCGATCCCGCGCTATTATTGAGACCTAAGGAGCCATCCCATGACGAACGTCGTCTATCACGTGGTCGAGCACGACGGCGGCTGGGCCTATCAGGTCGACGGATCGTATTCCGAGACCTTCCCCACCCATGAGGCGGCGCACAAGGCGGCCGTGCGCGCGGCCGGCGAGCAGCGGGTCGGCGGCGAGACCGAAGGCATCGTCTACGAGGACAAGGCCGGGAACTGGCGCGAAGAACTGTCGGACGGCGACGACCGCCCGCAGACCAGCGTCGACGACTGAACATCCACGACTTGCTCATCCTCGCGTTCGCGAGGATGAGTAGGGAAGGCCTAGGTGCGGCGCAGGCCGTGGATCTGGGCCGACTCCTCGGCGAGGCTCTTGATCTCCTTGATCGCCTCTTCCGTGGGGCCTTCAAGGGCGTTGATCTCGGCCTCGTCCAGCGGACCGGTGGTGACGTTCAGCCACGTCCGGTTTTCCTTCGCCACGATCTCGTAGGTGTCGGAGAAGTCGCCGTGATCGTCCGACGACGCGTAGTCGAACTTCAACAGCTTGCCAGGCCGATAGGCGGCCACCTTGCCGGCGGCGCGGGTGTCGCCGCCCGAGGTCTTCCAGGTGACGGGCTCGCCCTCGCGCCACGAGGTGCGGATGGACAGGCCATCCTGATAGGCGGCGGCCCACTCGCGGACCAACTCTGGGGTGGTCAGCACACGCCACACCTCGTTCGCCGGAGCGTCGATCTCGAGGGAGCGTTTCAGGATGGGCATTTTTGACATGGGCTCAACGGAACAACCCCCCAGGGCTAAGCGATGTTCCCCGCGCACAGATGCAACCGCCTCTGAACGCAGAGGTTGAGTAGGAAATTTGTCGCCGCAGTAGAATTCCCCATCCCAAGGCGCGCGAACTCAACCCTCAGGGGTGTCGGGCCGGAACAAGGCGGGATTGCGGCAAAGGTTGCAGGTGCGACAGATTGCGCATCACTGCGATTGATTCTGAGAGTCATTCGCAATAAGGAAGCTCCAGCTTTGCTTCTGGAGACTGTTTCCCATGCGTCTGGCCCTGTTCGGCGTCGCCTCTGCCTTCGCGCTCGCCGCGGCCTGCCCGGCTTTCGCCGCCGATGGCGACGCGGCCACCGTCGATCCGGTGACGGTGCTGGGGTCGCGCACCGAGAAGGCCGCCAGCGAGGTGCCCGCCACGATTAGCGTGATCACCTCGGAGGACCTGGAGGATCGCCTCGCCGCCGACATCCGGGACGTGGTGAAGTACGAGCCCGGCGTGTCGGTGCGCTCGTCCCCCACTCGCTTCGGCGCGGCGCTGGGCACGACGGGCCGCGACGGGAACGCCGGCTTCAACATTCGCGGCCTGGAGGGCAACCGCGTGCTGATCCAGGTGGACGGCGTGCGCGTGCCCGACGGCTTCACCTTCGGCGCCCAGTCCGTGGGGCGCGGCGACTATCAGGACCTGGACCTGATGAAGTCGGTGGAGATCCTGCGCGGCCCGGCCTCGGCGCTGTATGGCTCGGACGGCGTCGCCGGCGCGGTCAGCTTCACCACCAAGGACCCGGCGGACTTCCTGCGCGATGGGAAAAACTACGGCGGCCGGGTGCGCGGCGCCTACGGCTCGGCGGACGAGAGCGTCGGCGGGACCGTGGTGGCCGCGGGCCGGCAGGGCCGGTTTTCGGGCATGATCGCCTACACCTACCGCGAGGCGGGCGAGACCGAGACGCAGGGGACCAACGATTCGGCCAACACCGACCGCACCACCGCGAACCCGCAGGATTTCCTCACCCGCTCGGTGCTGGGCAAGCTGGTCTACGACGTGTCGGACACCAACCGCATTCGCCTGACCGCCGAGCACTTCGACCGCAACATCAAGGCCGACGTGCTGTCGGGGATCGCCAAGCCGCCGCTGGCCGCGACCAGCGTGCTTCGCCTGAAGGCCGCCGACGAGACCACGCGCGACCGGGTCGGCCTGGACCAACGGGTCGAGCTGACCGGTCCGATCGACCGGGTGAGCTGGTCGGCCTACTGGCAGAAGAGCCAGACGGTCCAGTTCACCGCCGAGGACCGCAACGTCTCGGCCGACCGCACGCGCCTGAACACGTTCGACAACCGCGTCTTCGGCGTCGCCGCGCAGCTGGAGAGCGACTTCGCCCTGGGCGGCGTGGACCACAAACTGATCTACGGCTTCGATGCCTCCAAGACCCGCCAGTCCGGCCTTCGCGACGGCACGGTCCCGCCGGCCGGCGAGGCGTTCCCGACCCGCGCCTTCCCGACCACCAACTACACCCTGGCCGGCGCCTTCGTGCAGGACGAGATCGCGTTCCTGGACGGGATGGTGACCCTCTTCCCGGCGCTGCGCTTCGACTACTACAAGCTCTCGCCCAAGGCCGACGCCCTGCTGGGGACCTTCGTCCCGTCGTCGTCGGACGACAGCCGCGTGTCGCCGAAGCTTGGCGTGGTGTTCAAGCCGACCGAGAACGCCCGCCTGTTCTTCAACTACGCCCAGGGCTTCCGGGCGCCGGCGCCCAGCCAGGTGAACAACGCGTTCTTCAACCCGATCCAGAACTACACGTCGCTGCCCAATCCCGACCTGAAAGCCGAGACCAGCGAGGCGTTCGAGGGCGGCGCGCGGTGGGTGACGCCGATCTGGTCGGCCGAGGTCGTGGCGTTCTCCGGCGAGTACAAGAACTTCATCGAGCAGATCCAGGTGTCGGGCGCCTTCACCCCCACCAACCCCGGCGTGTTCCAGTACGTGAACCTGTCCAAGGTGAAGATCCACGGGATCGAGGGCCGGGCGCGCCTGCGCCTGGAGAACGGGATGGGCGCGTTCCTGAGCGCGGCCTACGCCAAGGGGAACAGCTATTCGCCGGCCAAGGCGCCTCTGGACAGCATCGACCCGGTGAAGGTCTCGGTCGGCGTCAGCTATCGCGACCCCGACGGCCGCTTCGGCGGCGAGCTGGCGGCGGTGCACACCGAGCGCAAGGATTCCGGCCGGGTGGCGGTGGCCTGCACGCCCAGCTGCTTCCGGCCCACCGGCTCCACGGTCCTGGACCTGACCGCCTTCTGGCGCGTCGCCGATGGCCTGACCGCGCGGGGGGGTGTGTTCAACATCACCGATGAGACGTACGCTTACTGGAACGACGTGCGGGGGATCTCCTCCACCGCCGTCAGCCGGGACGCCTACACCCAGCCCGGACGCAACGTTTCGCTCTCGCTCACCTACGACTTCTAGCCAGCACGGACATCGCCATGACGACCCGCCGCAACTGCCTCGCAATCGCACTGGCGTTCAGCCTGACCGCGCCCGCCTGGGCCGTGGCCGGAGAAAAGGCGCCGGACAACGACCGGGCCTCGATCCTGGCCATGGCCGGCGACTATCGCGTGCGGTTCGACATGCGCGAGACCGCCTCGTTCGTGCCCAGCTACCAGCCCCTGGATGAGAAGGTGAGCGGCGGCTACGAGGCCGTGCGCGTGGTCGAGGATCGGGGCGACTTCATCAGCCTGCAGCACATCCTGGTGGTCGAGGACGACGGCAAGCCGGTCGTCGTCAAGCACTGGCGCCAGGACTGGACCTACCAGCCGGCCAACGTCCTGACCTACGAGGCGGCCAACAAGTGGGTGCTGACGCCGGTGTCGGCGGAGGCGCGCAAGGGCGCCTGGTCGCAGACTGTCTGGCAGACCGACGACAGCCCGCGTTACGGCGGCGTCGGCAAGTGGGTCTACGAGGGCGGCGTGGCCAGCTGGCAGAGCGATCGCACCCTGCGGCCCCTGGCCCGCCGCGATGCGGTGCGCAAGCCGGTCTACAGCTGGTACGCGGGCTGGAACCGCCATGCGCTGACGCCGACCGGCTGGATCCACGAGCAGGACAACGCCAAGCTGGGCCTGAAGGACGGCAAGCCGGTGACCTATGTCCACGAGGTGGTGCTGAACACCTATTCGAAGTCGGACAAGTTCCAGGTCAAGGCGGCCGACGACTACTGGAACGCCACCAAGGCCTACTGGGCCGAGGTGCGCACGGCCTGGGATCGGACGATCGAGAAGGACCGTGGGATCACGGTGACCGAGGAAGCCCAGAACGGCTCGGTGACGGGTCCCAAGCTGATGGGTCTGGCCGAGCAGATCGCCGAGGGCAAGACGGACAGCGCGGCGGCGATCGCCGAGGCTAAGGTCCTGATCGCCGGCCCGGCCAAGGCCCGGCCGCTGGCGTCGCTGAAATAGGCCTGGGTCAGCCGACGGCGGCGAGGCGTTCGATGGGGGCGTTCTGTTCGCGCAGCATGGCTTCCATCGCGTCGGCCGGCATCGGTCGGGCGAAGAAGTAGCCCTGCATCCGCTCGCAGCCGGCCGAGCGCAGGAACAGCGCCTGGCCCTCGGTCTCGACGCCCTCGGCGACGATGCGGACGCCCAGGGAGCGGGCGGCCTGAAGCATGGAGGCCACCAGTTTCGAGACCCGGGCGTCGCGGCCCACGTCGTCGATCAGCGAGCGGTCCAGCTTCACCGTCTGGATCGGCAGGTGCATCAAGGCGCGCAGGTTGGAATAGCCGGTGCCGAAGTCGTCCAGCGCAACGTTGACGCCCTTAGCCGCAAGTCTTTCGATGTGGCGGCGCGACAGGGCCAGGTCCTGCAGCAGGAAGGTCTCGGTGATTTCCACGGTCAGGGCCGTGGCGGGCAGGGCGGTCTTGGACAGGCGGCCGATCAGCTTGCGCGAGAACGCCGGGTCCATCAGGTCGCGCGGAGAGACGTTACAGGCGACGGACTCGATCAGGCCCTCGGCGACCCACGGGGCGGTGCGGGCGCAGGCGGCCTCGAATACGGCCTCGTCGATCTCGCGGATCAGGCCCAGCTCCTCGGCCATCGGCACGAAGGCGGCGGGGGCCAGCAGGCCCTTCTCCGGGTGGCGCCAGCGGGCGAGGACTTCCACGCCGACCATGCGGCCGGTCATGGATTCGATGATCGGCTGGAACCAGGGCTCGATCTCGCCAGCGGGAATGGCGCGGCGCAGCTCGCTTTCCAAGGTCCGCCGCCGCTCGCTCTCGTCGCGCAGCGCGGCGTCGAAGCGCGACCAGCGGTGGCCGCCGGACGACTTGGCCCGATAGAGCGCCATGTCGGCGAAGTGCTGCAGGTCGGCGGCATCCTGGGCGTCGCTCGGGAACACCGCCACGCCCACCGAGCCGCCCGGAGATACGGCGCGACCATAGATAAAGTGCTGCTGCCCCAGCGCGTTGACCAGGCGCTCGGCGCGGCCGGCCACGTCAGGGGTGTCGGAGACCAGGGCGAATTCGTCGCCGCCCAGGCGGGCGATCAGTTCGCCGGGGGCGGCGTCCTCGCGCAGGCGGCGGCCCAGCTCGGCCAGCAGCAGGTCGCCGGCGTGGTGGCCCAGGCTGTCGTTGAGGTTCTTGAAGCGGTCCAGGTCGATGACGAACAGGGCCACGTGGGCGCCGCTCTCGCGGGCCTTGTCCAGGCGCTCGCACAGACCGGACGTGAAGGCGCCGCGGTTCACCAGCCCGGTCAGGGAATCGGTCTGCGCCAGCCGGAGGGTCATGGACCGTTCGGCTTCGAGCTCGGCCACCCTGGCGGCGAGTTCGGCGAGGCTTTGCAACGATTGGGGCACGGGTGGGCTACGTGGTCCTGCGTGAGGACCCACCTTTCCCCACACGAGGCGAACGCCGGGTTAAGCGATAGGGTTAGCGGGCGTTAGGACGTTGTTTTCATAGGGCGAGCTTGTCGGTGTTACGCCCCTGAATTGAGTCGCGCCGTCAGGCCGGGGCCGGCGGAGCCTCGGCCGGCGGCTCCTCGATCTGCTTTTCCCACTTGGCGACCACGGCGGAGGCGACGGTGTTGCCCACCACGTTGGTGGCCGAGCGGCCCATGTCGAGCAGGTGGTCGACGGCCAGGATCAGCAGCAGGCCGGCTTCCGGCAGCTTGAAGTACGACAGGGTGGCGGCGATCACGACCAGCGAGGCGCGCGGCACGCCGGCGATGCCCTTCGAGGTGACCATCAAGAGCAGCAGCATGGTGATCTGCTGGCCGATGCTGAGTTCGACGCCATAGGCCTGGGCGATGAACAGCGTCGCGAACGTGCAGTACATCATCGACCCGTCCAGATTGAACGAGTAGCCCAGCGGCAGCACGAAGCTGGCCACCTTGCGCGAGACGCCCCACTTCTGGAGCTCCTCCAGGGTGCGGGGATAGGCGGCCTCGGACGACGCCGTGGAGAAGGCCAGCAGGGCCGGCTGGCGGATGGCGCCCATCAGGGTGAGCGCGCGGCGGCCGACGATCAGCACGCACACCGCGACCAGCAGGCCCCATAGGATGCCCAGCGAAAGATAGAAGCCGCCGACGAACTTGGCGTAGGTGCCCAGCACCTCGATGCCCTGGGTGGCGATGGTGGAGGCCAGGGCGGCGAAGATCGCCAGCGGGGCGGTCTTCATCACATAGCCGGTGACCTTCAGCATGATCTGGGCGACCTGCTCGACCAGGGCCAGGACGGCCGGCGCCTTGTCGTCGATGGCCGAGACCGCGGTGCCGATGAACACCGAGAAGACGACGATCTGCAGGATCTCGTTCTTGGCCATCGCGTCGATGATCGAGGACGGGACGATGTGGGTGACGAAGGACTTCAGCGTGAACTTCGACATGTCGACCGCCGCGCCGGCGGTCCCCGGCTCGGGCATGGCCAGGTTCATGCCCACGCCCGGCTGCAGGATGTGGACCATGACCAGGCCGATCAGCAGCGAGACGATCGAGGCGGTGATGAACCAGCCCATCGTCTTGGCGCCCACCCGGCCGATGGCCGAGGCGTCCTCCATGTGGGCGATGCCGGCCACCAGGGTGGCGAACACCAGCGGCGCGATGATCATCTTGATCAGCCGCAGGAAGACGTCGGTGATGATCGAGAGGTTATCCGCGACGACCGCCGCGTCGGCGGCGGGCAGCGTCTGGTTGACGACCCACCCGACCAGGATGCCCAGCACCATGGCGCCCACGATGAAGTACGTAAAAAGACGATTCATGCGGCCCCCGACCAAAACAGGGGGCATTTGTCGTTGGGACGGCGGCCTTGTCCAGCACGCGAGATTCGCAACCGTCACCGAGCGGCGCTATAATCCGCCCGATGAAGAAGCAAGAAGCAGCCGACATCGTCGATCGGCTCGAGACCGAGTATCGCCAAAGCGTCGAGTCTCTCCGCACCGCCCTAAAATCCTTTCTCTCCGGCGGACCGCCGCCCGACGCCTCGGTGCGACGCGGCGGGGCGTTCGTTTATCCGGAACTGCGCCTGACCTGGCCGCCCGGGCTGCCCTATCCGCGCACCAGCCGCGCGTTCGCCCGGATTCCCTCGGCGGGCCGCTATGCGATCACGGTCACCCGCCCCGAACTGTTCCGCGACTATCTGGTCGAGCAGCTCAGCCTGCTGCGGGAAGACTTCGACATCACCCTGGAGGTGGGACGCTCCAACCAGGAGATCCCGTTCCCCTATGTGCTGGACCCGGCGGACATGGCTGTCGCCGACGTCAGCTCGGTGGAGATCGCCCGGCACTTCCCGACCACGGAGCTGGCGTTCATCGGCGACGAAGTGGCCGACGGCGCCTGGATCGGCCTGGGTGACGAGCCGCGGCCGCTGGCCCTGTTCGACGGCCTGCGCACCGATTTCTCGCTGCAGCGCCTGGCGCACTACACGGGCGCGCCGGCCGAACACACCCAGCAGTTCATCCTGTTCACCAACTACCACCGCTATGTGGACGAGTTCGTCGCCTGGGGCTGTCAGCAGCTGAAGGCGGGCGGGCCCTATACGGCGCTGTCGGCGGCGGGCCACGTGCTGGTCACCCCGGACACCCCGAACCCCGAAGCCGCCGTCGCGGCGGGCACCTGGCGCAAGCACCAGATGCCGGCCTACCACCTGATGGCGCCGGGCCGGGCCGGGATCACCCTGGTCAACATCGGCGTCGGCCCGTCCAACGCCAAGACGGTCTGCGACCATCTTGCGGTGCTCAGGCCCCAAGCGTGGCTGATGATCGGCCACTGCGGCGGTCTGCGCGGCAGCCAGAAGATCGGCGACTACGTCCTGGCGCATGCCTACCTGCGCGACGACCACGTGCTGGACAAGGTGCTGCCGCCCGAGATCCCGATCCCGCCGCTGGCGGAAATCCAGCTGGCGCTGAACGGCGCGGCCGAACAGGTGACCGGCGAGACCGGCGAGGTGCTGAAGCGGCGCCTGCGCACCGGCACGGTGGTCTCCACCGACGACCGGAACTGGGAGCTGAAGTATTCGTCCAGCGCGCTGCGGTTCAACCAGAGCCGGGCCGTGGCCATCGACATGGAGAGCGCCACCATCGCCGCCCAGGGCTATCGGTTCCGGGTGCCGTACGGGACGCTGCTGTGCGTGTCGGACAAGCCGCTGCACGGCGAGATCAAGCTGCCGGGCCAGGCCAACGCCTTCTACGACCGCGCCATCGGCCAGCACCTGCAGATCGGCCTGGCGGCGATCGACCTGCTGAAGCAGGAAGGCAACCGCCTGCACTCGCGCAAGCTCCGCAGCTTCGACGAGCCCCCGTTCAGGTGAATTCTCCTCCGTTTCTCCACTTCGCCGGAGGCGGGGAGAGCCGGTAGGGTGGGCCGATGACCCGGCACATCGACTTCGAGGCGATCGAGAACTTCCGCGACTTCGGCGGCTATGCGACGGCTTGCGGGCGGGGGCTGGTCTCCGGGCGGCTGTTTCGCTCCGGCGATCATAGCCGGGCGACCGAGGCGGACTTGGCGCGCCTGCGCAACCTCGGCGTCGCGACGATCGTCGATCTGCGGCACATCGAGGAGCGGCAGCGCGACCCAGGGCGCCGCTGGGAGGGTTTTGGCGCGCTGCTGATCGAAAGCGACATCACCTCGGACAAGCCGGATTGGGTCGAGGCGATGAAGACCGCGCCGCAGACGGCGGAGTGGTGGTATCAAAACACACTCAGTCACTACCGGGAGAACCCGTTCGAGCCGCGGCACGTGGACCTGTTCTCGCGTTTCCTGCGGGCCATCGGCGAGGCGGATGGCGCCATCGTCGTTCATTGCGCGGCGGGCAAGGACCGAACGGGTTTGGCCTGTGCCCTGGTGCATCACCTGGCGGGCGTGGCGCACGAGGACATGATCGCCGATTTCCTACTGACCAACGACGAGAGTCGGATCGCGCGCAAGATGGCCCAGTCGGCCGCCTTCGTGGAGCGGGTGACCGGGCGCCGGCCGAGTGACGAGGCCATGCGGGTGGCGTCGTCGGTCTATCCCGCCTTCCTGGACTCCGCCTTCGACGAGATTCGCACGCGTTGCGGTTCGATCGACGGCTATCTGGAAGACGTGCTGGGCATGGACGCCGCGCTGCGTCAGCGGATTGAGGATCGATTGCTGAGCGGTTGACGCCGCGGGCGTCTCGAAATCTGCGCGGAAGGTGATTAGAACCCCCGCCATGACCCGGCACATTCCCTTCGACGCCATCGAGAACTTCCGCGACTTCGGCGACTACGCCGCGGGGCAGCGGCGGCTGAAGCGCGGGCTGCTGTACCGCTCGGCGGGGCAGTCGCGGGCGACGGATGCGGACCTGGAGAAGATGGCGGCCCTGGGCCTTTCGGTGATCGTCGACCTGCGCCGATCGAACGAGCGCGAGCGCGAGCCGTCGCGCCGCTGGACCGGTTTCGCCGCCCAGGTGATCGAGAACGACATCGGCCAGGACACCGCCGACGAGTGGTCGACGTTCATCCAGAAATCGGACCTGAGCATCGCCTCGTTCCGCGACTACATGCTGGACTATTACCGGCACGCGCCGTTCCAGAAGCGACACATCGACCTCTATCGCCGCTACTTCCAGGCGCTGGCCGAGAGCGAGGGTCCGATCCTCGTGCACTGCGCGGCGGGCAAGGACCGGACGGGGATCATCTGCGCCCTGACCCATCACATGGCCGGGGTCCACGCGGACGACATCCGCGACGACTACCTGCTGACCAACAACCACGAGCGGATGGTCGCGCGCCTGCCGATGATGCGCGAGTACGTCTCCGAGACGGCCGGCGGCCGGGTCGCCACCGACGAGGCGCTGATCAGCGCCATGCGGGTCGAGGCCGAGTACCTGGACATGGCCTTCAAGGTGATGACCGAGGCGCACGGCTCGCTGGACGGCTATCTCGACGAGGCCCTGGGCCTCGACAGCAACCTGCGTGGCCGTATCCACGACCGCCTTCTGGCCTAGGGTTTCCATGCAAAGCTTCCAACCGCCCCGCCGGATCCTGATGGGTCCCGGCCCCTCCGACGTCAGCCCCCGCGTCCTGGCCGCCGTGGCCCGCCCGACCATCGGCCACCTGGACCCGGCGTTCCAGGCGCTGATGGAGGAAATCAAGACGGCGCTGCAGCGGCTGTTCAATGCCCCCGACCACGCCTGCGTCCCGCTGCCCGCGCCGGGCACGGCGGGGATGGAAGCGGCGATGATGAACCTGCTGGAGCCCGGCGACCGCTGCGTGGTGGCGGTCAACGGCGCGTTCGGCGGACGAATGGCCGACATGGCCGACCGGGCCGGCGCCACGGTGGTGACGGTCGATCACGACTGGGGCCAGCCTGTCGATCCAGCGCGGGTCGAGGCGGCGCTGGCGGAGGCGCCGACCAAGGTGCTGGCCTTCGTGCACGCCGAGACCTCGACCGGCGCGCGCAGCGACGCGGCGAGCCTGTGCGGGCTGGCGCGCAAGCACGGCGCCCTGTCGGTGGTGGACTGCGTGACCTCGCTGGGCGGGATCACCGTGGACGCCGCGGCGTGGGACGCCGACGTGATCTACTCCGGGACCCAGAAGTGCTTGTCCGCGCCCCCCGGCCTGTCGCCCATCGCCATCAGCAAACGGGCCCAGGCGGCGATCCAGGGGCGCAAGACCAAGGTCCGCAACTGGCTGCTCGATTTCAACCTGCTGATGTCCTACTGGGGCGGCCCGGATGGCAGTGGGGGCGGTGGCCGGACCTATCACCACACGGCGCCGATCAATGCGCTGTACGGCCTGCACGAGTCGCTGGTGGCGATCTTCGAGGAGGGCGTCCAGGCGGCCACGGTGCGCCACGGCCGGATGCATGAGGCGCTGGTCGCCGGCCTGGAGGCGGGCGGCCTGAAGATGCTGGTCGACGCGAAGTCCCGGCTGCCGCAGCTCAACACGGTCCTGGTCCCAGACGGCGTCGACGAGGCGGCCGTCCGGGCCCATGTGCTGAAGGCCTGGGACCTGGAGATCGGCGCGGGCCTGGGGCCGCTCAAGGGCAAGGTCTGGCGCATCGGGCTGATGGGCGCCTCGGCCACCCCGTGGCATGTCCGCCTGTGCCTGACGGCGCTGGGCGAAGCGTTGGCCGCGCAGGGCGTGAAGGTCGATACCGCTGCGGCGCTGGCCGCCGCCGACGCTCGCCTTACGTAACCATCGACAACCTATCCCCGCCGGTTACGGTGACGCGAACGCCGTCCCCGAGAACGGCTGTCCGGGGATGACCGAGTGACCGACGCCAGCGCCGCCGAAGCCCGTGGACCGTCCGCCGTCGATAATGGCCGACTGGACCGGGGCGGGGTGGCCTGGTCGATCTTCGAGGGTGGCCGCGACCCCTTCGTCATCCTGATCACGATCTACATTTTCATGCCCTACGTCGCCGGCACGATGGTCGGCGATCCGGTGCGCGGCCAGGAGATCATCTCGCGCTGGCAGCAGTGGGCCGGCTGGGCGGTGATGGCCACCGCGCCCTTCATCGGCGCCTCGATCGACAAGGTCGGCCGGCGCAAGGGCTGGCTGGCGCTGATCGTGGGGATCATGGTCCCGCTGTGCGCGGCGCTGTGGTTCGCCAAGCCGGACGGGTCGGGCCTGTCGGTGGCGATGACCATGCTGTTCGCCATGACCGTGCAGGTGCTCTTCAACTACAGCGAGGTGCTGCACAATTCGCTGCTGGTCCGCGCCGCGGGCCTGCAGGGCGCGCACAAGGCCTCGGGGCTGGCGCTGTCGCTGGGCAACCTGTTCTCGGTGCTGGCGCTGGTGTTCACGGCCTGGGCCTTCGCCCTGCCGGGCAAGGTGGACTGGAGCTGGGTGCCCTCGGCGCCGCTGTTCGGGCTGGACCCCGCGACCCACGAGCCCGAGCGGGTGGTGGCGCTGCTGGCGGCGGGCCTGCTGTTCTTCGGCTCGATCCCGCTGTTCCTCTGGACGCCGGACGCGCCGGCCACGGGCATCAAGGCGGCGAAGGCCCTGGCGCAGGGCGCCGGCGAGCTGTGGCGGATGCTGAAGACCATCAGCCGCTACCGGGACGCGGCCATCTACATCGGCTCGCGGATGTTCTTCGTCGACGGGATGAACGGCGTGCTGGTCTACGCCGGGGTCTATGCGGTGGGGGTGATGAAGTGGGGCGCGCTGGAGATGCTGGCGTACGGCATCCTGCTGTCGATCTTCGCCGTGCTGGGCGGCTTCGTCGGCCGGTGGCTGGACGCGGGCATCGGTCCGAAGAACGCTCTGCGGCTGGAGATCTTCATGACCATGCTGTCGCTGACCTGCTTCCTGGGCATGCGGCCGGACATGATCGTGTTCTTCTGGCCCTATGACGCGGCCGCGCACGGTCCGCTGTGGAATGGGCCGGTCTTCGGCCACCTGCCCGACATGATCTTCGTGGGCATAGGCTTCGTGAATGCGATTTTCATCACCGCCCAATACGCCTCCAGCCGCACGTTGCTGACGCGGATCACGCCGCCCGAGCAAACCGGCGCGTTCTTCGGCGTCTATGCGCTGTCGGGGGTGGCCACCGCCTGGCTCGCACCGACCCTGGTCAACATCGGCACGCGAGCCACGGGAACGCAGCAGGGCGGCTTCGCGACGTTGCTTTTCCTGCTGGCCGTGGGGTTGGTCGGGTTGGCGTTCGTGCGGGGCGGCGGACGCGGCGCTGCCTACGCCGCCTGAGAGTCGGTTGATTCCCCACGGGAATCCGAAGCTCTGTCGGGGATGGTTTACAGATATAAACCATTAAGAACGGCTAATCGTGTACGTATATTAGTCATCCGGATTCATGCGGTCTTAAATGCAGTGAGGGACATTGGTCGTGTTCTTCGGGGCGAGCAGGCGAGAGCTTGAAGCCCCTTACAGTCTGCTCGCTGAAACTAGGAGAGAATCCAAATGACCAAGTTCATGACCCGCTTCCTGAAAGACGAATCCGGCGCGACCGCCATCGAATATGGCCTGATCGCCGCTCTGATCTCGGTCGTCATCGTCGGCGCCGTGGGCCTCGTCGGTGAGAGCCTGGACAAGACCTTCACGACCATCCAAACCGAGCTGGACAAGGCGGGCACCTAACCCCCGACCCAGTTCGAGATCGAGGCCCCCGGCGGAAACGCCGGGGGCCTTTTCTTTTGAAGCTTCGCTGCAACGCTCCGTTCATTTGCCGGCTGGCATAAGGACGATCAGAGAGGTTATGCCCCGATGCTCGCGCTGCTCGCCGCCGCCCTGGTGCTCTGTTTTCCCGCGCTCGTTCTGAGCGCGGCGTTCAGCGACGCGATCTCTTTCACCATCCCCAACTGGATTCCGCTGGCGCTGCTGGCGCTGTTTCCTGTGGCCGGCCTAGCTGTCGGCGTGTCGCTGCCGGCGCTGGGCCTGCAACTGGCGGTGGGCCTGGGTTTCCTGGTCGTCGGCGCGGGCATGTTCGCGCTCGGATGGATGGGCGGCGGCGACGCCAAGCTGATCGCGGCCGTGGTTCTCTGGCTAGGCGTGCCCGCGCTGCCGACCTTCCTGGTGGCCACCGCGATGACCGGCGGCATGCTGGCCCTCTCCCTGCTGATGCTGCGATCGGCCCACTTCCGCGCCGCGGTCGCCCTGGGTCCCCGGTGGGTGAACCG
Organism: Alphaproteobacteria bacterium; assembly: GCA_018821435.1. GTDB lineage: Bacteria > Pseudomonadota > Alphaproteobacteria > Caulobacterales > Caulobacteraceae > Phenylobacterium. The sequence continues at coordinate 2,582 of JAHJME010000038.1, read as the reverse complement.
CTTGGCCGACTCGGGCGAGGGCATTCCCTACGGGGTGGCCATCGCCGTGGGCGCCCTGTTCGCCTTCACCGCCTCGCCGTTCGGCGTGGCCCTGGGCCTCTAGCGCATGTCCGAGATCATCCTCGATGTCTGGGACGGCGCGGTCACGCCGATCCATGCGCTGACCGAAGCCGAGACCACGGCGGCCCTGGCGGCTGATCCGTTCGCCGCGGCCTTGGCCCGCACCGCCGAGTTCAAGGGCAAGGCCGGCCAACTGCTGCTGGTCCCCGACGCGCAAGGCGCGCTGGCCCGGGTGCTGTTCGGCGCCGGCGACAGCTGGACCGTCCTGCGCGCCCTGCCGGCCAAGCTGCCGGCCGGCGTCTATCGCTTCGTCCAGACGCCCGATGCGGTCAAAGCCGACCAGGCTGCCCTGGCGTTCGCGCTGGGGAGCTACCGGTTCGACCGGTACAAGGCCCGTGACGCAGAGCGGCCCCGGCTGCTGGCCGACGGCGCCGACATCGCCGAGGTGCGGCAGGTGGCCCACGCCTGCGCGCTGGTCCGCGACATGGTCAACACGCCGGCCAACGACATGGGCCCGCTGCAGATCGAGACCATCGCCCGCGAGATCGCCGAGCAGCACGGCGCCGCGATCACGGTGATCGAGGGCCAGGGCCTGCTCGAAGCCAACTATCCCGCCATCCACGCCGTCGGCCGCGCCGCCGACGTCGCCCGCGCGCCGCGCTTCATCGAGATGAGCTGGGCCCCGCAGGGCAAGGATGGGGGCGATAAGCCGCTGGTCTGCATCGTCGGCAAGGGCGTGGTGTTCGACACCGGCGGCCTGGACATCAAGCCGTCGGCTGGCATGCGCCTGATGAAGAAGGACATGGGCGGCGCCGCCCACGCCCTGGCGCTGGGCCGGATGGTGATGGCGGCGAAGCTGCCGGTGCGCCTGTCCGTGCTGGTCCCCGTGGTCGAGAACGCCATCTCGGGCGACGCCATGCGGCCGGGCGATGTGCTGGCCTCGCGGAAGGGCCTCAGCATCGAGGTGGGCAACACCGACGCGGAAGGCCGCCTGATCCTGGCCGACGCGCTGACGCGGGCCTGCGAGCTGGAACCGGACCTGACCATCGACATGGCGACCCTGACCGGCGCGGCGCGGATCGCGCTGGGGCCGCAGCTTCCGCCGTTCTACACCGACGATGAGGGCCTCGCCGCGCAGATCGACTCGGCGGCGACGATGGAATCGGATCCTCTGTGGCGGATGCCGCTCTGGAAGCCCTACGCCGACGCGCTGGACAGCGACGTGGCCGAGATCAAGAACGACCCCGACGGCTGGGCCCAGGCGGGCTCGGTGACCGCCGCCCTGTTCCTCCAGCGGTTCGCGCCGCCGGGACCGTGGGTCCATCTGGATATCTTCGCGTGGAACCCACGCGCCCGCCCCGGATTCCCCGGTGGCGGTGAAGCCCAGGCCATTCGCGGCCTCTACCGCATGATCCGCGAGCGTTTCGCATGAAGCACGATCCGCGCATCACGCCCTGGCGCGACGGCATCGCCGCCCGTAGCCTGGAAGGCGTGCTGGAAGCCGAGGTCTACCTCGATCCCAAGGCCATGAGCTGCATGGCGCCCGCCGCCGCGATCCGGTCGGCGCCCGACGCCAATGCCGAACAGATGGACCAGATCCTGTTCGGCGAGCGCTTCGAGGTGCTTGAGGAAGAGGGCGGCTGGCTGTTCGGCCAGGCGGCCCGCGACGGCTACGTGGGCTTCGTGGAGGCCGCGGCCCTGCAACCCGCCGGGCCGATGCCGACCCACCGCGTCGCGGCGCTCCGGACCTATGCGTTCGCCGAGGCCAGCATCAAGTCGCGCGCGCTGGGTCCCTATTCGATCAACAGCCTGGTCACGGTGGAAACCGTCGAGGGCAAGCTGGCCAAGGTGACCGGCGCCGGCTGGATGACCGCCGCGCACCTGACCCCTATCGGCCAGTTCGAGGAGGACTGGGCGGCGGTGGCCGAGCGCTTCGTCGGCGCGCCCTACCTGTGGGGCGGTCGCGAGAGCCTGGGCCTGGATTGCTCGGGCCTGACCCAGCAGGCGCTGTTCGCCTGCGGCCGGGCCTGTCCGCGCGACACCGACCAGCAGCAGGCCCTGGGCCTGGAGATCGCGGCGGCCGATTTCGGCCGGGGTGACCTGGTGTTCTGGAAAGGCCATGTGGCCCTGGGTCTGGGCGACGGGCGCATCGTCCACGCCAACGGCCACCACATGGCCACGGTGACCGAACCGCTGAGCGCGGCCATCGCGCGGATCGACGCCAACGGTTCGGGCCAGCCGACCAGCTATCGGCGGGTTTAGGCGTCCTTCTCCCCGTGCGGGAGAAGGTGGACGCGCAGCGGCCGGATGAGGGGTCGCACGGCCTGTCCGCCAAAAACGACGAAGGGCCGCCCGATGGCTCGGTGCGACCCCTCATCCGTCACCCTTGCGGGCGACACCTTCTCCCGCAAGGGGAGAAGGATGGTTCTTATTTCTTCGCGGGGACCGCGGCCGGGGCGGCGGGAGCCGCTGCGGCCGGAGCGCCAGCCGCGGGGGCCGGAGCCGCCGCACCAGCCGCGGCC
>JAHJME010000008.1 GCA_018821435.1 Alphaproteobacteria bacterium | reverse complement strand
TGGCCGGCGAAGGCCTGGCCCTGGCCCGCGCCGCCTGGACCACCGGCCGCGCCATCGCCGCGCCGGACGCGGCCGCCGCCAGCGCCATCGCCGAAGCCGCCGCCCTGCCCGCTGCCGGCGTCGAGCTGATGGCCTTCTGGCGCGACGACGCCTTCGACGAGACCGCCTTCGCCGCCGGCGTAAAGCTGGCCGCCATCGCCCTGGGCGCGGAAGCCGAGGGGCCGATGCTGCTGGGCCTCGGCGGACTGGGCGAGTGGCTGGTCGCCCACGGCTTCGACTACGACAGCGAGGAAGCGCGCCAGGCCACCCGCAACCTGTTCCAGGCGGCGCGGACCGCCACCGACGACCTGGACCTCGACGTGCGCCTGGGCCTGCTGAACGATCCGGAGCTGGCGCTGCGCCTGGGCGCCCGCCTGGACGCCGCGCCCTGGGCCGGGCCGGTCACCGTGGCCGAGACCGCCGACGGCGAGACCGTGCGCGTGCTGTCCGAGGCCGCGATCCTTGGCATCGCCGCGACGGGCGCCGACCTGGCCGACGTCCGCGACGCCCTGCTGGGCCACCGGAGCCTGGCAGACGCGCCGGGGGTCAACCACCAGGCCCTGACGGCGCGCGGCTTCACCAGCCTGGAGATCGCCGCCGCCGAGGCCGAGCTACCCTTCGTGCGCAGCCTGGCCCGCGCCTTCGCCCCGACGGTGGTTGGCGAGGGGTTCCTGCGCGACGTGCTGGGCGCGACGCCCGAGCAGTTGGCCGACCCGAGCCTGGACGTCCTGGCCCTGGCCGGCTTCGCCGCGGACGCGATCGCCCAGGCCGAGGCCCACGCCCTGGGCGTCGACAGCCTGGCCGGCGCGAACAGTCTGACCGAGGACCAGCGTCTGGTTCTCCGCGGCGCGACCGACATGCCGGCGACGGCGGAAGCTGCGATGCTGGCCGCCCTCGCCCCGATCCTCGACGCGCCGCCGGTGCTGGACGTGACCCTGCCCTGGGACGCGACCCTCGGCGATGTGGCGGCCCTGATCGCGGCCAGCCCGGTGGCCATCCGCGTCCGCCGCGCCACCGGCGCCGCCACCCTGGCCCTCGACATCCCGCCGGTGGCGGAACGGCCCGTCCGCGCGCCGCCGCCGACCGAGGCCCAGGAACGGATCGTGGAGCGCATCGTCGAACGCGAGCGCACCCGCCAGAAGCTGCCCGACCGCCGAAAGGGCTACATCCAGAAGGCCAGCGTCGGCGGCCATAAGGTCTATCTGCACACCGGCGAGTACGACGACGGGCAGCTGGGCGAGATTTTCATCGACATGCACAAGGAAGGCGCCGCCTTCCGCTCGTTGATGAACAACTTCGCGATCGCGATCTCGATCGGCCTGCAATACGGCGTGCCGCTGGACGAGTTCGTCGACGCCTTCGTCTTCACCCGCTTCGAACCGGCCGGCTCGGTCACCGGCAACGACACGGTGAAGTCGGCGACCTCGATCCTCGACTACATCTTCCGCGAACTGGGGATCAGCTACCTGGGCCGCAACGAGCTGGCGAGCCCGGACTCCGGCGAGCTCAACGCCGACGGCCTGGGGCGCGGCAAGGCCGACGCCATCGGCGCCGACGAGCCTGAACAGGATCCGGTCCCGCAGCCGGCCTCGCGCTTCATCTCTCGCGGCTTCGCCCGGGGGGCCGCGCCGGACAATCTGGTGTTCCTGCCCTCGGCCAACCGGGGTCCCGGCCCCGCGGCGCTGGCCTCGGCGGAGGTGTGCGCGGCCTGCGGCGACATCGCCGTCGTCAAGAAGGGCCAAGCCCTGATCTGTGAAACCTGCGGCGCCCGCGCGGGGCGGCTGCCCGAGGACCAAACGGGCTAAACGTCGCAGCTAACACCCGGAAATTACCGCGATTTAAGTGGCGCCGTGGGGGCTCAGCGGGCACAGGTGACAGGGAGACTGCAAGGAAAAGCCCCGCTGATGTCGCGTACCGCCCGCCTCCTGGCCGCCACGGCCGCGCTCCTCGCGATCGTTCCGATCGCCGGGCGTGCGCAGGCTGGCGAAAAGGAGATCCGGCGTCAGGACTCGTTCGGCGGTTCCTGTGTGAAATGCGAGCTCTCGGGCCGGAACCTCTCAGGCGCGCGGATCATCGGCGCGAATTTCTCCGGCGCGTCGATGATGGGCGCCAACCTGCGCGACGCCAAGTTCCTGGCCTCCGTGTTCGTGGGCGCCGACCTGACGAAAGCCGACCTCAGCGACTCGGCGATGACCGGCGCGAACTTTACCAGCGCCAACCTGACCAGCGCGCGCATGCGCTCCACCGAGGCGAACGGAGTGGTGTTCGGCTCGGCCAACCTGACCAAGGCCGACCTGTCCGACGTGGAAGCCACGGGCGCCAACTTCCGCAAGGCGATCCTGGTGGGCGCGATCCTGAAGTCCGCCACCCTGCGCGGCGTGGTCTTCGACAGCGCCGACCTCTCGCGCGCCAACCTGACCGACATCGAGGCCACGGGCGCCAATTTCGTGCGCGCCCGCCTGACGGGAGCCATCCTTCGTTCGGCCGAACTGACGGCCGCCAACTTCAGCCGGGCCGAGGCGCAGGGCGCGATCTTCCAGGACGCCGACCTGAGCAACTCCAGCCTGTCGTACGGATCGTTCAGCCACGCCTCGTTCCGCTCTACGGACCTGACCAACGCCAACCTGACGGGCGCGACGTTCGACGGGGCCGATTTCAAGGACGCGGACCTTTCGCGCACCACCCTGCACGGCGTCGACCTGTCGAACGCCCGCGGCCTGACCCAGGACCAGCTGGACGACGCCTGCGGCGACAGCCGCACCCGCGCGCCTCACGGCCTGGCGGTCCGGATGTGCAACGGCGTGCGGATGATCATGCGACCCGACCCGCCGCGTCCGGCGATGCGGATGGTGCCGGCGATGCCGGCCGCGCCGGCGCCTCCGGCTCCCCCGGCCGCGCCGCGCTACTTCACCATCGTCGCGCGCTGAACGCCTAAGCCAGCTAGCTCGCCTTGAGCGGCGGCGCCAGGCGGATATGCAGTTCTTTCAACTGCTTCTCATCGACTTCTGACGGCGCGTTCATCATCAGGTCCTGCCCTTGCTGGTTCAGCGGGAAGGCGATGACCTCGCGGATCGCGACCTGGTTGGCCAGGAGCATGACGATGCGGTCGATGCCGGGCGCCAGACCACCGTGCGGCGGCGCGCCGTGGCGGAACGCGTTCAGCATGCCGCCGAACTGCTCCTCGACCACTTCCGGACCGTACCCGGCGGTGGCGAAGGCCTTGAGCATGATCTCCGGCAGGTGGTTCCGGATCGCGCCCGAGCACAGCTCGTAGCCGTTGCAGACGATGTCGTACTGATAGGCCAGGATGTCGAGCGGGTCCTTGGAGGTCAGCGCCTCCAGCTCGCCCTGCGGCATCGAGAACGGGTTGTGGCTGAAGTCGACGCGGTTCGTCTCCTCGTTCATCTCGAACATCGGGAAGTCGACGATCCAGACGAACTCGAAGCGGTTCTCGTCGACCAGCTTCAGGTCCGTGCCGACCTTGGTCCGCGCGCCGCCGGCGAACTTCGCGAAGACCTTCGGGTCGCCGGCCACGAAGAACGCGGCGTCGCCCTTGCCCAGGCCAAGTTGACCCATGACCACATCGGTCTGCTCGGCGCCCAGGTTCTTGGCGATCGGGCCGCCCCAGCCGCCCTGGTCCTCGGACCAGAAGATGTAGCCCAGGCCCGGCTGGCCCTCGCCCTGCGCCCAGCTGTTCATGCGGTCGCAGAACGCGCGGCTGCCGCCCGTCGGCGCGGGAATGCCCCACACCGCGTTCTTGGCGTCTTCCAGGATGCGGGCGAACAGGCCGAAGCCGCCGCCGCGGAAGGGGTCCGAGACGTCCTGCATGACGATCGGGTTGCGCAGGTCCGGCTTGTCGGTGCCGTACTTGCTCATGCACTCCCGGTACGGGATGCGCGGGAACGGGTACGGCGTGACCGGCTTGCCCTCGGAGAACTCCTCGAACACCCCGTGCATGACGGGCTCGATGGCGGCGAAGACGTCTTCCTGCGTGACGAAGCTCATCTCGACATCGAGCTGGTAGAATTCCAGGCTGCGGTCGGCGCGCAGGTCCTCGTCGCGGAAGCAGGGGGCGATCTGGAAGTAGCGGTCGAAACCCGAGACCATCAGCAGCTGCTTGAACTGCTGTGGCGCCTGCGGCAGCGCATAGAACTTCGACGGGTGCAGCCGCGACGGCACCAGGAAGTCGCGCGCGCCTTCCGGCGAGCTGGCCGTCAGGATCGGCGTCTGGAATTCCAGGAAGCCCTGGCCGATCATCCGATTGCGGATCGACTGGATCACCTTGGACCGCAGCACGATGTTCCTGTGCAGGGTCTCGCGGCGCAGATCCAGGTGGCGGTTCTTCAGCCGAATCTCTTCCGGATAGTCGGGCTCGCCGAAGACCGGCAGCGGCAGCTCGGAGGCTTCCGACAGCACGGTGATCTCGGCCGCGCGAATCTCGACCTCGCCGGTGGGCAGGTTCGGGTTCACGGTGTCGCCGGACCGCGCCAGGACCTCGCCATCCACGCGGATCACGCTCTCGGCGCGCAGGCGCTCGACGACGGCGAATCCGGGCGTATCCGGGCTGATCACTAGCTGCGTCAGACCGTAGTGGTCGCGCAGGTCGATGAAGACCAGCCCGCCGTGGTCGCGCTTGCGATGGATCCAGCCCGAGAGGCGGACCGTCTTGCCGGTGTCGGCGGCGCGAAGCGCGCCGCAGGTATGAGTGCGGTAGGCGTGCATTTTCTTGGGGAAATCAGCTGTTTTGCGAGGCGCGGAAGGGCGCATGTGGGCGCCTGAAAGTCAAGGCGCGCTGCGGGGCGGATCGCTTGACTCCGAGCGCGACGAACCCTCCCATCTCGCCGTCTGTTCGGGGATTTCCAGTGAACAAAGCCTTCGGCGCCGCGCTCGCGGTGCTTGCCAGCGCCAGCCTTGCGGCCTGCGCCACCATCACGACCAAGCCGGCGGCCGGCAAGACCGCGTCGGCGGGATCCTCGTCGCAGGCCAGCGCGCCGCTGCCCAAGGGCCTGGACCCGGCCGGGTCGAAGGACCCGTTCCCCAGCACCTATCGTCCCCTGCCCAGCCGCGCCGTGGCCCTGGTGGGCGCGACCGTGCTGACGGGCACCGGCGCCCAGATCGACAACGGCACGGTGTTGATCCGCGACGGCAAGATCGCGGGCGTCGGCGCGGGCCTCACGGTTCCGGCCGACTACGAGACCGTGGACGCGCGGGGCAAGTGGGTCACCCCCGGCCTGATTGACACCCACTCGCACGCCGGCGTCTATCCCTCGCCCGAAGTGCAGGCGCACTCGGACGGCAACGAGGCCACCGATCCCAACACCGCCCAGGTCTGGGCCGAACACTCGGTCTGGCCGCAGGACCCGACGTTCAACCTGGCCCGTGCGGGCGGGGTCACCACCCTGCTGGTGCTGCCGGGCTCGGCCAACCTGTTCGGCGGGCGCGGCGTCACGCTGCGCAACGTTCCGGCCCGCACCGTCCAGGGCATGAAGTTTCCCGGCGCGCCCTATACGCTGAAGATGGCCTGCGGCGAGAACCCGAAGCGGGTCTATGGCGGCAAGGGCCGCGCGCCCTCGACGCGCATGGGCAATGTGGCCGGCTATCGCGCCGCCTGGATCAACGCCTCCGACTACATGCGCAAGTGGGACGACTACCGCGCCAAGGCGGCCAAGGGCGAGAAAGCCGATCCGCCCAAGCGCGACCTGCAGCTCGACACGCTGGTGGGCGTCTTGAAGGGCGAGATCCTGGTCGAGAACCACTGCTACCGGGCCGACGAGATGGCCCAGATGATCGATATCGCCAACGAGTTCGGCTACCGCATCACCGCCTTCCACCACGCCGTCGAGGCCTACAAGATCGCCGACCTGTTGGCGAAGAACGGCATCTGCACGGCCACCTGGACCAACTGGTGGGGTTCGAAGCTGGAGATGAACGACTCGATCGAGGCCAATGTGCCGCTGGTCGAGGCCGCCGGCGCCTGCGGGATCATCAAGTCGGACGACCCGGACCTGATTCAGCGCCTGAACCAGGAAGCCGCCGAGGCCCTGGCCGCCGGACGCGCGGCGGGCCTGACGATCACCGAGGGCCAGGCGATCCGCTGGATCACCGCCAACCCGGCCAAGGCCTTGGGCATCGCCGCCGAGACCGGCTCGCTGGAGGTGGGCAAGCGGGGCGACGTGACCCTGTGGGACGCCGACCCGTTCTCGATCTACGCCCGCGCCCAGCGGGTCTGGATCGACGGCGGGGTCGCCTACGACCGGACCGATCCCCGCTTCCAATCGCGCTCCGACTTCGAACTCGGCCTGGAGGGCCGCCGATGATCCGCCGCCTCGCCTCCCTGCTGGCCGCCACGGCGCTGGTCGCCGCCACCGACGCCCAGGCCGCCACCGTGGCCATCGTCAACGCCCACATCCTCAATCCCGGCGCGGCCGAGATCGCCAGCGGCACGGTCGTGATCCGCGACGGCAAGATCGTCGCGGTCGGCGCGAGCGTCGCCACGCCAGCCGGCGCCCAGGTGGTGGACGCCAAGGGCGGCGTGCTCACGCCCGGCTTCGTGGCCGTGAACAGCATGCTCGGCGCGGTGGAGATCTCGGCGGTCGGCGATGATGTCGATGTGAATACCCCCGACATCGGCGCGGCGTTCGACGTGCAATACGCCCTGAACCCCGACTCGACGGTGATCCCCGTCGCCCGCCTGGGCGGCATCACCAGCGCGGTGGTGACCCCTCGGGCCGAGGGCGGCCAGGGCGGCGCGGGCGAGCACGACGACAGCGGCGACGAGGCGACGTCCGGCGCACCCGCGTCCGAGAACGCCCACCACCTGTTCGCCGGCCAGGCGGCGGTGATCCAGCTGGGCCGCGGCCAGGAGATGCTGATCAAGGCCCGAGTGGCCATGGTCAGCCCGTTCGGCGACGCCGGCGCCAAGGTGGCCGGCGGCGCGCGCGGCGCAGAATATGTACTGCTGAAGGAAGCCCTGGCGGATGTCCGGGCCTACATGCGCAATCGCGCCGCCTACGAGCGCGCGAGCTATCGCGACCTCAGCCTGTCGCGCGCCGACCTGGAGGCGCTGATCCCCGTCGTCCAGGGTGAGATGCCGCTGATCGCCGTGGCCAACCGCGCCTCGGATATCCGCGCGGTGTTGAAGCTGGCGAAGGAAGAAAAACTGAAGCTGATCCTGTCCGGCGCGGCCGAGGCCTGGCGCGTCGCGCCGGAGCTGGCGGCGGCGGGCGTGCCGGTGATCCTGAACCCGGTCCTGGACCGCCCGACCAGCCTGGAGACCCTGGGCTCGACGATGGAGAACGCGGCGCGCCTGGAGGCGGCCGGCGTCACGGTGGCCATCGAGGGCAATAGCGGCGCGCACCGGGCGCACGAGATGCGCTACAACGCCGGCGTCGCCGTCGCCAACGGCATGACCAAGGCCGGCGCCCTGGCCGCCATCAGCCTCAACCCGGCGAAGATCTTCGGCGTGTCGGCCCGCGTGGGCTCGCTGGAGCCCGGCAAGGACGCCGACCTGGTGATCTGGTCCGGCGACCCCTTCGAGCCGATGTCGCGGCCGCAGTTGATCCTGGTGCGCGGCGAGGCCCAGCCCCTGCGGTCACGCCAGCTGGATCTGCGCGACCGTTACCTGGACCTCAACCGGCCGATGCCGCCGGGTTATTCGCACTGACAGCGGCCCGACGGGCCTCGGCGGCAAGCAGGCCGGCGCCCAGCCAGAGGCCGAGGATCGGGCTCATCGCCATGCCCACCAGCGGCACCGGAAACGGCCCGAGCAGCGGCGTCAGCGCCGACAGCGCGGCGTAGGCGCAAAGCGCGCGCGAGCCCGCCCCGGGCGTTCTGATGAACGCGAAGGACCCGACGGCGCCAAACAACGCGGCCCAGGCCGCGATCGCCGCCACCGGCGAGACGGCCCAGGCCAGACGCATGATCTCCTCGACCTCGGGCACCGGCGCCAGCGGGTCGGGCCGCAGCCAACTCGCCGCGATCGCAACGCCGACCGCCGCCATCGCGGCCGCCCGCAGCGGCCTGGATAGTCGGCTGACGCCGATCAGGGCGAACAGCGCCCCCCCGAACGCGGTGGCCTGGGAGGCGTCGGGTTGGACGACCAGCAGCGCCATGACCACCGCGGCGACCCAGGGCCGCGCCCGTCCAGCGGACGACGCCGCGCAGGCGACGATCGCGGGCGGCAGCAGGACCTGTGCGGCGTTGATGTGCAGCGGCCCGAGGTCCAGCCAGCGATGAACGCCCAGCTGCCCGGCATTCGCTAGGGTGGCGAGCAGGCCCACCGGCGCGGCAGCTAAAAAGGCCAGCCGCGTCCGGGGGCCCGCCAGCCGCAGGATGAGGACGGCCGCCAGCGCGCCAACGCACCAGCTGACCGGATTGCGGACCCACGCGCCCGGCGGGACGCCGCTGGCCGCCGCCACGCCGCAACCGATCGCCACGGCGACGACCGACAGCAGTCCGAACAGCGCGAGAGCCCGCGCGGGAGAACCGGATAACGAGGCGCTCACGAGACTTTACCCCAGACAAGACGAGGCTGCGCGCGGCAGCCTCATCGACGATGATCGACCGCTACTTCTCCGGGTGGACCAGCGCCTGGTAGGTCAGCGTCCGGGCCATGCCACCCAGGTCGTCACCGCCGGTGCCGCCCAGGCGCTGGATCATGCCCACGAAGATCAGATCGTTCTTCGGGTCGACCCAGAACCAGGTCCCGGCCGCGCCGCCCCAGCTCATCGAGCCGCTGCCTTCGAGGGTGCCAGCCGCCCGCGCGTCCTTGACCACCATGAAGTCGAGGCCGAAGCCCACGGCCTCGTTGAAGCGGCTGACGCCGTTGCCGTTAGAGGCCACCAGGGCGTCCTTGGAGATCACGTTGGTGCCCATCAGCTCGACCGAGGCCGGCGACAGGATGCGCACGCCATCCAGCTCGCCCTTGTTGGCGATCATCTGGGCGAAGCGGGCGTAGTCCATGGTCGAGCCCACCAGGCCGCCGCCGCCCGATTCCATGCGCGGCGGGGTCAGGTAGGTCGGCAGCTCGCTGCCGAAGACGTTGACCGCCTCCTCGATCTTCTTGGTGTCCTTGTTGGCGACATAGACGGCGGCCAGGCGGCTGGCCTTGTCGGCCGGCACGAAGAAGGCCGTGTCGTTCATCTTCAGCGGCTTGAAGATCCGCTGCTCCATGAACTGGCCCAGGGTCTGGCCCGAGATCCGCTCGACGATCGCGCCTTGGATGTCGACGGCCGACGAATAGCGCCATGAGCTGCCCGGCTGGAAGACCAGGGGGATGGTCGCAGTGCGGTCGATCATCTCCTTGAGGCCGTTCGAGCCCAGCACCTGCTTTTCCCGGTACAGCTTGTCGACCGGATGCTCGTCCTGCAGGCCGTACCCGAAACCGGCGGTGTGGCTCATGATCTCGCGCATGGTCGGCGGACGCTTGGCGTCCTCCAGGATCGGCTTTCCGTTGCCGTCCGTGCCGGTCATCACCTTCAGGTTCTTGAACTCGGGCACGAAGCGCGTGACCGGGTCGTCCAGGCGCCATTTGCCTTCCTCGAAGAGGATCATCATCGCGACGCCGGTGATCGGCTTGGTCATCGAGTAGATGCGGAAGATCGCGTCCTCGGTCATCGGCGCGCCGGTGGCCAGGCTCTTCTTGCCGTAGGTCTTGTAGCTGACGATCTTGCCGTGGCGGGCCAGCAGAGTGGTCATGCCGGCGACGCGGCCCTGGGCCACCGTCCCGGCCATGTAGGCGTCCAGCTTGGCCAGGCGGGCGCTGTCGAAGCCGAGGGCCTCGGGACTGGCGGCGGGCGAGAGGCCGGCGGCAGACGCGGCCGCGGCGGGCTTCTTTGCGGCCTGGGCGTAGCCTGCGCCGGCGGGCGCGAGCACCAGTGAAACGGCGGTCAACGCGACCGCGAACCGGGTCGTCGTACGAAGCATCATGATCCCCTCCCCAAACAGTTGTTGGCTTGAACCTTAGGCACAGGCGGGGCCGGCGCAAGCACAGGTGCGTTTCACCCCCGCAATCCGCTAGCCTTGGGGGCATGAAGCGACTCCTCATCGTCTGGCATTCGCGCACCGGCGCCGCGCGGGCCATGGCTCAGGCGGCGGCGCGGGGCGCCGCGGACGAACCGGACGTCGAGGTCCGCGTCCTGCCGGCGGACGAAGCGGGACCGGACGACCTGCTGGACGCCGACGGCTACCTCTTCGCCTGCCCGGAGAACCTGGCCACGATGTCGGGGGCGATGAAGGAGTTCTTCGACCGCGCCTACTATCCCTGCCTGGAGCAGCTGAACGGCCGGCCCTACGCCGCGCTGATCGCGGCCGGCAGCGATGGGACGGGCGCGGCGCGGCAACTGGCGCGGATCGCCATGGGCTGGCGGCTCAAACCGATCGCCGAGCCGCTGATCGTCGGAACCCAAGCCCAGACGCCCGAGGCGATCCTGGCGGAAAAGGTGCTGAGCGAAGAGGCGCTCGCGCGGTGCACGGACCTCGGCGCCGCCCTGGCGGCGGGCCTGGCGATGGGGGTGTTCTAGGCCTGCCGCCGGATCGGGCGCAGGCCGAAGACGGCGTCATCGCCGACCACCACGATGGACGGCAGCTCAGCCGGCGGGCCGGCCATCAGGACGTCGATCTGCCCGGCGCGCGTCGCTGGATCGTCGTTGAAGTCGCTGTCGATCATCTCGCGCCCCGTCGTCGCTTCATCCGCCATCGGGTCTCCTGCCCGGGATAAGTCGGCTACCCGTCCGAGAGTTCCCGCAGCGCCTTGGCGGTGTAGATCGCCTGGGTCTCGCGCTTGCCGCGGACGGCGATGCGATCCAGCTCGACCAGGTCCACGTCGGTGAGCGCGCGCGCCGTGGCTTCACCGACCACCAGCTCCACCTCGTAGGTCTTGCAGAGTCCTTCCAGCCGCGAGGCGATGTTCACCGCGTCGCCCAGGACCGAATAGTCGAAGCGCTTCTCCGAGCCCATGTTGCCCACCACGCAGGTTCCCGAATTCACGCCGATGCCGATGCGGACCGGCGGCAAGTCGCGGTCCGGCGCGGCGGCGCGCAAGGTGTCGTTGATCGTGGGCATGGCGGCCAGCATCGCCATGGCCGCGTCCACCGCGTGCCGGGCGTGGTCGGCGTCGTCCAGCGGCGCGCCCCAGAAGGCCATGACGCAGTCGCCCATGTATTTGTCGATGGTGCCGCCCCGCGCCATGATGATCTCGGACAACGGGGTCAGGATGCCGTTGATCATCCGCGTCAGGGCCTGCGGGTCGTCCTTCATCGCCTCGGAGATGCCGGTGAAGCCGCGGATGTCCGCGAACATGATCGTCAGGTCCTTGGTCTCGCCGCCCAGGTTGAGTAGCTCGGGGTTGGCGATCAACCGCTCGACCACGGCCGGGGCGACGTATTGCGAGAAGGCGGCCTGGGTCTCGCGCCGCCGGCGCTGTTCGGCGGCGAAGTCGTAGGCCGACAACGCGATGGCCTGTAACGCCAGGGTGACGGCCGGCTCCACGGGCGAGACCCAGATCCGCCCGAACCGCAGCATCATCCACGCCGCCATAATGCCGGAGAGCACTGCGCCGATCGTCAGGCCGGCCTTGGCGAGCGGCGCTTGTGGCCGGGTCGCCAGCCAGCCCAGCAGCGTGGATGTCAGGACGAAGAACAGGCTGACCGGCAGCGGCGCGACCCGGATGCCCAGCCCGTGGACCAGATTGTCATAGAGAGTGGCCTGCACCTCCAGGCCCGGACTGAGCTGGCGGGTGGTCAAGGTCCAGGGCGTCTCGAACGCGTCGACGCCGCGCTTCCCCGCCTCCGGCGAGGTTTGCAGGGCGAGGCCGACGATGACGATGCGCCCCTTCAACAGGTCCGGCGGCAGATACTTCGCGGGCTCCAGCGCCTGATAGTACGACACGCGCGGATAGCTGCCGGCCGGGCCGAAGTACTGGATCAGCCGCCCACCCTGCCCCGCCTCGCCAGGTGCGCCGGTCATTCGCGCGATGCGGGCGGCGAAGCTGTCGGGATAACGCGGGATCCGCCGCAGCACGCCATCGCCGTCCATCGACAGGCTGGCCACGCCGGACTGGGCGCCGCCGGCCAACAGCTCCGCGATCGGCTCGGTGCGGATGACAGTCGAGCCATAGCCCTGCTCGCTCACCGTCTCGTCGGCGGCGAACAGGGTGTCCGCGCCCGCCGCGGCGGCCAGGGCCGCGTCGGCGGTCGGGTCGGAGGGCTCGGCGAAGACCACGTCGAAGGCGATGGCTTTCGCGCCCGCCTGGCGCAGGGCGCGGATCAGCTGAGCGTGGGTGTCGCGCGGCCAGGGCCAGGGCCGCCCCAGGGCCGAGAAGCTGGGCTCGTCGATGGTGACGAGCACCGCGCCGGGCTGCGGCGGATGCGCCGGCGCGACAGACGACAGCAGGTCGAACGCCCGGCCGCTGACCGGCTCGAACACCCGCAGGCCGGTAGCGAGGGCGACCGCCAACCCGACCGCGATCGCGATGGCGAGGCGCAGCGTGAGGCGGCCCCCCGCGCGCATCAGAACCGGTACGCCACCGCGCCGCCGATCAGCCGTCCGGCCGTCGGCCGCAGGGTGTTCTCGGCATCGAACAGGTTCTCGATGACCAGCTTTACCTCGGCGCGCTTGTCGAGGGGTTCCCAGACCAGGCTGGCGTCGGTGACGAAGCTGTCGCCCCTCCGCTGGCCAGCGAAGTTGACCACCGAACTGGCCCAGGTCTGGCGCAGCTCGACCTTCACGCGGGCGGGCGAAGCCCAGCTCACCTGCGTCTGCACGAAGTGGCGCGGCAGGTAGGGCAGCTTGCGGTCCGGCAACGGCAGCCGGCCCAGGATCTGCGTCCCCTCGCCGTCCGACCAGGCGTAGCTGGCCGACAGGCCGACGTTTCCGCCGGGCCAGATGTTGAGCGCGGTCCGGAAGCGGTCGATCTGCGCGTCGGCGAAGCCCAGCGGAAATTGGTCGTCGGGCGTTGGCGCCACCAAGCCATCGAAGTCCTGGTGCTGGTACTCGAAGCTGGAGAAGACGCGCGGGTTCCACTCGCCTTCCCAGCGGACGATGGCGCTATCGAACTGCCCGGCGAAGTTCGACGGGATGTAGTCGGCGCGCAGGCCCACCGGGTTGGTCGGGGCGAAGGTGAAAGCGACCTCGCTGGTCGTCTCGCGGGAGAAGGCGGCGCGTAGCCAGTGGCCAGCGCGCGGTTCGAATGCGGCGCTCAGCTTGAAGTCGAACGTGGTCTGGTCGGTCGGCCCCAACCGCGCCACCGGATAGAACGCCGCGCCGACTTGGCGGATGTGGCTGTCCACGACCGCGACCTGCCCTTGCAGGATCAGCGGCCCATAGGGCGCCCAGCGCGCGTCGAAATACGCCCGCTCCTGGTTGAACCGCGTGCGGCTGGCGTCGGGGGTGACGGGTGCGCCGACGGCGTCGCTGCGGGCGCGCTGGCGCACGGCCTCCAAGCCGGCCTCGAGGTCCAGGCGATCCAGGCTCTTCTGGTAGCTGGCGCTGGCGACCGTGAAACGCGTGCTGCGGTCGATCTGGGCGGTGACGCCAACGTCCTGGTCGCGCGTGCGATTGCGATGACCGACGCCCACCGTCAGCACGTCGCGGTCGCCGAACTTGTGGTTCCAGAAGCCGAACAGGACGGCGTCCTTGCCGCGCGACATGGCCGGAAGGCCCGTGACCGCCTCGCGCTCGTCGGTCGACAGGCGCTCCAGGTCGACGAAGGCGGCGAGGTTGTCGTAAGCGCCCACCTCCGCGCCCAGCCACCCGCGCAGATATTCGGCGTTCTCCTCGCGCGCGGACGCTGGCGCGCCGTTCCGGCGGTCGATCTCGCGATGACCGGCGGTGATGCTGTAGGCGATGGGGAACGGGCTGTGCGTCAGGCCGTCCAAGGTCGCGAACGCGGAGGGGCGGCCGACGTCGTCGTTGCGACCGAACGCGGCGGCGACGCTGGTCTCGGTGAACGCCTCCTTGAAGAACTGCACCCGGCGCTTGGGATAGGTCACGGCCAGGGGGTCGAGGACCAGGCCCTGCAGGAAGCTGGATAGCGGCGCGATCGACTTGCCCAGGGCGACGTCGAAGCCGATCCCTTCCAGCGGCGCCACGAAGGTCGGATCCGGCAGCCGGTTCAGCGCCTGGTCGAAGTAGCTGGAGGGCGTGTAGCTGTCGAAGACCCGGTCGCCGTAGAACCGCGCCCATTCGTCCATCCCGGCGAACCGGAACGCCTGGGCCGCGTAACTGCCGGTGATCCGGTTCTCGGACAGGCTGGAATAGACCCCGCCCCGCGCCCGGAACCGCCGCAGCGCTTCGCGGGACCCGGCGATGGCGTCGTCGACGCGGTAGCTGTGCAAGGCGATGGCGGTGCGGGCCACCGGCGTCAGCGGGCTCTCGGGGTCCAGGCGGTCGGCGGCGTCGAGCTGCTGCAACGCGCCCGTCTCGTCGCCCAGCCGGTATTCGATCTCGGCCAACTGAGTCAGGGCGCGCGCATAGCCGGGGTTGTCGGCGCTGGCGGCCAGCACCTCGTCGCGCGCGGCTTCGATCTGGCCGGTCTCGATCAGGTATTGCGACAGGGCGGCGCGCGCGGTTGCGCGCGAGGGGTCGAGGGCCAGGGCGCGGTCGATGGCGGCCTTGGCCTCATGCACGCGGTTCTGCCCCAGCAGCACCTGGGCGTGGCGAGCGTGCAGTTCCGGGTTCTGCGGGTCGCGTTCCAGGGCGGCGAGGATGGCGTCCAGCGCCTCCTTGTCGGCGGCCCGCTCCAGCCGCACCTGGCTGAGAATCGCGTAGGACGCACTGCGGCTCGGATCGGCGGCGATGGCGGCCTCGGCATCGGCCAGGGCGGCGTAGGGTTGGCTGCGATAGTCAGCCTTGATCTGCGCCCGCAGCGTCAGGGCCGCGGCGTCGCGGGCATTGCGCGCCAGGGCCTTCTCCACCGCGGCTTCGGCCGCCGCGGGGTCGCCCAGCAACAGCGCCGTGCGGGCCTGCAGCGCGTAGAGCGCGGGTTCGTCCGGATAGCGCGCGAGACCCTCCTGGCTGAGCCTCAGCGCGCCGCGCAGGTCGCCGCCATAGGCTGCGAGGAAGCCATGACCGACGTAGGATAGCGGATCGGCGGTATCCAGCGACGGCGCGGCGGCCTCGCCACGCAACGCAGCGGCGAACGCGGGACTGCGGCCGCCCAGCAGGTCCAGGCCCTCTTCTCGTTGGACGAAATAGAGCATCTGCTCTCGCCCCACTGCATCGGCCAGCACCACCAGCACCGGCGCCTGACCCAGTGTGGCGCGCGCGGCCTGGCCGGCAGCGACGTTCACTGCGCCCTGGCCGTTGGTCAGGCTGACCGCGCCGTCGAAGACCTGGAGCGCGGTGGCGTCGCCGGAGACGGTCAGCGCCCAGTCGGTGCCGCGGATGGCGGCGGTGGCGGACGGCGTCTCTACCGAAAGGTTGGCTTTGCCGCGCGGGCTGCGGCCCCAAACGCTGCCTTGCTGGAGTTGGAGCGCCGACGGCACGCCTGCCGTCACCTGCTTGACCAGCAGCACCGAGTTGCGGCCCAGCCGGATCTGAGTGCGGTCGGCGAAGACGATGGCCAGCGTGCCGGCAGCGTTGGTGCGCAGGGTGTCGCCGGCCTTGAGCTGCTGGCGCACTTCGGCGCGGCGCAGGGCCGTCTCGCTGACCAGGACAGCCTGTTCGCCGCCCTTGGCCGCCGCGATGGCGCCGGAGATGGGCGCGGTCCGTGGCACGGGCTGGGCCAGCGCCGCCCCCGCGACGCCGGTCAACGCGACAGCCAGACCGGCGCTCGTTACGCGTCGCCCCATACACACCCCCAATACGGAGCGCCCCCGCCCCGTTTGGAAGCTAGGCCGTTCGTCGACGGCGAACAACGCCACACCCCATACGGGCGACATTCGTCGCCCAATTGGCCACACTCGCCGCAGGCCGCGATGGCCTGACGGACTGCCGCGACCGTGTTAATCTTGCGTCGGGATTGAGCCGCGCTTGGGGAGGCTAGCGGTCTTCATGCTGGGAATTCAGCTTACGGCGTTGAGCGCGGCAGAGGTGAAGCGCCTGCTGGAACTGGCGCGCGCCCGCGGCCAGGATAGCCTGGCACGCCAGCTCGAGGCCGAGCTCGCCGCCAGACCCGGGCGGACGCCGGGCCAGACCCTGCCGATGTCGGCCACGCCCAGGCCCGCGCCGCGATACCTCGCGCCACCGCCGATTCGCCCGCGACGCGCGCCCGCCGTCGCCGTGGCCGGCCTCGCGGCCTTCATCGGCGCGGCGCTGGCCTGGGGCGTCAGCCTCAGCCCCCCGCAAACACAGCGCCCACAGGCGGTGGCCCTGACCACCGGCCAGCCCGCCCCGCGGATCGCCGTGGCGCTGACGACCACCAAGCTTCCTGAGGAATCGCTGACGCAGCCTATCGCGGAGCCCTCGGCCCCGGCGCTGCGCGCCGAGCTGCCGCCGGAGCGCCGCCACGACAATCCCTGCCTCGACCTGCCGACGGCGCATGAGCGTCTGGTCTGCGGCTATCCCAGTCTGGCCATCCAGGACCGGCGGATGAAGTCCGCGCTGGAGCAGGCCCGCGCCGACGGAGCCGACCCCAAGGCGCTGGAAGACGCCCAGTCCGCCTGGCAGGCCGGCAGCGCCAATATCCAGGACCGCCTGGCGCTGGCCGACCGCTACGCCCGACGGATCGCCGAACTGCAGGCCGAGTAGCTAGCCGCGCAGCAGGTGCTCGGCCAGCGCCTCGTAGGAGGGGATCGAGATCCGATCCAGCGGGCCATTGCCGTTGGCCGCCGTCGGGTGCGAGGCGAAGCGCGCCACCACCATCTCGGCGCCCGGCGCCACATAGCAGACCTGGCCGTGGATCCCGCGCGCGGTGTACGCGCCGAAGCGGTTATGGCTGACCCACCACTGGTTCCGATAGCTCCAGCCCGGAAGGGTCACATAGCCGGCCTTGGCGAAGTCCTCGGTCCGCGCCCCGGCGGCGATGTCGGCGACGACCGCCTCGGGCACGACCTGCCGGCCGTTACAGCGGCCGCCCAGGCGCAGCATCTCGCCGAACCGGGCCAGATCGCGGGTGGTGACGTTGAGGCCGGCGCCGCACAGGGCGAAGCCGGTGCTGTCGACCATGACGTAGCCGTCTTCCTCGGCGCCGATCTTCTGCCAGATGCGCTCGGAGACCAGTTCGGCGAACGGCTTGCCGGCCACGCGCTGGACGATCCAGCCCAGCACCTCGGTGTTGCAGGTCTTGTAGGCGAACGCCTCGCCGTGCTCGCCCTGCTTCTTCAGGGTCTTGAGGAAGTCGAAGATGGTGGTGGGGCCGGCGTAGCCCTTGGGCGGCGGCGAGAAGCCGGCGGCGACGCCGTAGAACCGGACCTCGGCGTCAGGGTCGACGTAGTCCTCGCGGTAGCGGACGCCGGTGGTCATATCCATGACGTGTCGCAGCGTGGCGTCGGCGAACGCCGTGCCGGCCAGCTCGGGCAGGTACGCAGGGATCAGGGCCGCAGGGTCGAGCGCGCCTTCATCGACGAGGATGGCGGCCAGCAGCCCAGCGATGGACTTGGTGACCGACATGGCCAGGTGCGGGATGTGGGCCTGCAGCGCGCCGCGATAGGTCTCGTAGACCACCTGGCCGCGATGCAGCACAACGAGGCCGTCGGTGAACGTCTCGTCCACGGCCTGGCCCCAGGTCATGGCATGGCCGTCCTGGGTGGTGAAGGCGACGGCATCGAGATCGTCGCGCAGGGCGTAGGGCAGCGCCGCGACGGGCGCGGGCCCGCGGCGGATGGCGGCCGAGGCGCCCAGCTCGCGCTGATGGCTGAAGCTCCAGCGGGTGTTGGGAAAGCGCCAGCTGGTGGTGTCGGAGACGCGCACGGTCCGCTCCGCCGGCGGCGGGACCCCCTGCATTACGCCCAGCGCTTGCGGGTCGGTGGAGGCGGCGGTGGGTGCGGGTTGGGCGGAGTCGGCCATGGGAGCCTCCTGGATGGGCGGCCCGCATGGGGACTCGGATTTGGCCGCGCGGCAACGTTGAAATCTGGGCGCGGTCGGAGGAATTCTGCGCGTGCGAAGCGGCAGGGACTCCCTACCTGATCGTGACCGCCTTCTGTCGCAGGACCCTTATCCATGCCCACGCTGTTCGACCCGCTGAAGATCGGCGACCTCACGCTCAAGAACCGGATCGTAATGGCGCCGCTGACGCGGGCCCGCTCCGGCGTGGAGCGGACGCCCGGGCCGCTGGTGGCGGAATACTATGCGCAGCGCGCCTCGGCCGGGCTGATCGTCAGCGAGGCCACGTCGGTCACGCCGCTGGGCGTCGGCTATGCCGACACGCCGGGGATCTGGTCGGACGAACAGGTCGAGGGCTGGAAGCTGACGACCAAGGCGGTCCATGACGCCGGCGGCCTGATCTTCATGCAGCTGTGGCACGTGGGCCGGATCTCCGATCCCAGCCTGCTGGACGGCCAGCCGCCGGTCTCGGCCAGCGCCATCGCCGCCAAGGGCGAGGTCAGCCTGCTGCGTCCCAAGCGCCCGTACCCCGTACCGCGCGCCCTGAGCCTGGACGAGATCGATGGGGTGATCGCGGCCTATCGCAAGGGCGCCGAGAACGCCAAGCGGGCCGGGTTCGACGGGGTCGAGCTGCACGGCGCCAATGGCTATCTGCTGGACCAGTTCCTGCAGGACGGGTCCAACAAGCGCACGGATCAATACGGCGGACCGATCGAGAACCGCGCACGCCTGATGCTCGAGGCGGTGGACGCGGCGATCGCGGTCTGGGGCCCGGAACGGGTCGGCCTGCACATCGCGCCGCGCGGCGACAGCCACGACATGGGCGACTCGAACCTGCCGGCCACCTTCGACTATGTGGCCCGCGCCATGCGCGAACGCGGGATCGCGTTCCTGATGGCGCGCGAGCGGGTGGGCAGCGACAGCCTGGGCCCGCAGCTCAAGGCGGCGTTCGGCGGGATCTACATCGCCAATGAGGGCCTGACCGGCGAAACGGGCCAAGCCCTGCTGGACGCGGGCGAGGCCGACGCGATCGGCTTCGGCAAGGACTTCATCTCCAACCCCGACCTGCCGGCCCGACTGAAAGCCGGCGCCGCGCTGAACGCCTGGAAAATGGAGACCTTCTATTCGCCCGGCGCCGCGGGCTACACGGATTACCCGGCGCTGGAGCCGGCGAGCGCCTAAGTCAGCGCGGCTGGCGCGGTACGCTTCAGTTCGCGTGCCCTCGATCATGAACATCGCAAGAACACGTGTGGCCCACCAAGGTCAAACTTGTTCCTGAAAAACGCGAAACGCCCCCGCCGTGATGGCGGGGGCGTCCGGTTGAGCTAGCGGTAGCCGCGGTATTCGTAGCGATTGTCGTAACGGCTCTCGTAGCGGCCGCGATCGTGGCCACGGTGGTGGTGGCGGTCGCGGCGGTTGTCGTAGCGGTCGTACTGATCGGGACGGCCGTCGCGGTCGCGGTCGCGGCCCCACTCGGCGCGGTCCGGAATGCCGTCGCGATCGCTGTCGCGGAAGCGTTGCTGATCGTAGCGGTAGTCGCGGTCGTAGCCGCTACGATACTCGCGCTGATAGCCGTACGACTGGGCGGAGGCCGCGCCGGCGGCGGCGAAGGTCGCCGCGGCGACGGCCAGGCCAAGAATGATCTTCTTCATGTGGGTCTCCTTCAAGCGTTGACCCCAAGGTAGCGGGGCCAGCCTGAACGGGGTCGGGGCCGCGCGTTCAGGTTCGCTTCACCTGCCTGAACGGGCTTGGCCGTGGCCGCCCGGGCACAGCAAAACGGCGCGCCACCGGGAGGGGTGACGCGCCGCCTTGGTTTGCGTGTCGTTGTTACATCTTCGGTCGCCGTTTCGAGGGACGGGAGAGCGACGACCGTCGATGGCAGGAGATTGCGGGCCGGCGGCTGAACTGGGGATGAATGACGGCCAAGGCGGGGCGAAGCGGGCTAGGGTGCGGCCGAAGGCTCCGGGGACAGGGGCCGGGAGGACGCATCCATGACCATCCTGATCACCGGCGGGACCAAGGGCATTGGCCTGGCCATCGCCGAACACCTGGCGCCGCGCGGCGAGCCGCTGGTCCTGGGCTGGCTGAACGACGCGGAGGCGGCGCAGGCGGCCGTCGCCCATCTGCGGGGCCAGGGCGCCGAGGTGCGCGCGGTGCAGGCCGACGTCGGCGATCCGCAGGGCGCGGCGGCGCTGACGGCGGCGACGGCGGGCCTGGGCGACGGGCCGCTGCACATCGTCCATAGCGCGGCGGCCATCTATCCGACGGCGCTGCTGGAGGCGGACCTGGGCGCCTTCACCCGCGCGATCCAGACCAACGGGCTGTCGCTGCTGTACCTGGTGCAGAGCGCCCTGCCCCAGTTGGCGCGGGGCAGCGGCGTGGTCTTCATCTCCAGCGCCGGGGCGCGGACCAGCCTGGCCAACTACGCCGCCCTGGGCGCCGGCAAGGCGCTGGCCGAGAGCCTGATCCGCTATCTGGTGCCCGAGCTGGCGCCGCGCGGGATCACCATCAACGCCGTGGCGCCGGGGCTGGTGGCGACCACCTCGGTGGCGCGGATGGCGGGCGGCCAGGACGCCGCCGACCGGGTGCTGGAGCGCGGCGCGCGGGCCAATCCGTCGGGGCGACTGACCGAAGGCGCGGACTATGCGGCGGTGGTGGAGTTCCTGCTCAGTCCGGCGGCGAGGTTCGTGCAGGGCCAGGTGATCCACGCCAACGGCGGCGCCTGGGTGGGGATGTAGCCCCGCGCGCCCGACCTGCGGCGCCGCGTCGGGGTGTACAAGGCGCGGCCGTCGCCTAAACAGGTTTCCGGGTATCACCGGTGTGTGAGCCCAGGGGGCGTGGCGGTGACCGATTTCCTGGTGCGGCGGATCGCGGGACAGCCGCGCAGCCCGGCGGCGCGGATCGCGCTGGGCCTGGCGCTGGCCGCCCTGGCCCTGGGCATCCGGCTGGCGCTGGCGATCTGGATCGGCCTGGGCGCGCCGTTCGCGGCCTTCGTGCTGGCAGTGCTGGTGGCCACGGTGCTGGGCGGCTGGGTCTCGGGCGTGGCGTGCATGCTGGCGCTCGCGGCTGGCGGGGTGACGCTGCTGGAGCCGCAGGCCGACCCGATCGCGGCGCGCCGGCTGGTGCTGGGCGTCGCCTTCTTCCTGGCCTCCAGCAGCTTCGTGATCTGGGTGGTGACCCTGCTGCGCTCGGCCCTGACGCGGGAGATGGCGGCGCGCGAGGGCGAGCGGCTGCTGAAGCTGGAGCTGCATCACCGGGTCAAGAACACCCTGGCCGTGGTGCAATCCCTGGCCGACCAGACCTTGCGGGGCGCCACCGACACCGAGGCGGCGCGCCACGACTTCGCCGCGCGGCTGGCCGCCCTGTCCGACGCGCACGACGTGCTGGTGGACGCCGGCTGGCGCGAGGTGACGCTGGAAGCCCTGGCCGCCCGCGCCCTGGCGCCCTTCCGCCCCGCCCCCGCCGATCGCCTGACCCTGGACGGCCCGCCGGTGACCGTCGCGCCCGAGGCGGCGGTGGCGCTCAGCCTGTGCCTGCACGAACTGGCCACCAACGCCGCCAAGCACGGTGCGCTGTCAGGCCCTGACGGTCGGGTGCGGCTGATCTGGCGCGTGGACGAGACCGCCGGCCGGCGACGGCTGACGCTGGACTGGACCGAGACGGGCGGGCCGGCGCCGGGGCCCGGCGGGCGGCGCGGATTCGGCAACCGGTTGCTGACCCGGGCGCTGGCGGCGCAGCCGGGGGCGACGGCGGACCTGAGCCTGCCGCCCGAAGGCGCCCGCTGGCGCGCGGGGTTCGATCTCTAGGGAGCGTCGCCGGTCAGGCGGTGTCGTGGACCGGGGGGTCGCTGGGTTCGGCCTCGGCCGGGAGGGCTGCCGCGCCGGCGGCGGGATAGTCCAGGATCTCCAGGACGCGGTCGACCAGGACAGCGACCGGGACCTCCACGAAGTCGTCGTACTCGGCGAGCTCACGGAGGATCGTATGGATCTCCAGGTCGTCGGTCTCGTCGTAGTCGGGACGCTCCCGCTCCACCAGGGGACGAACCGCGGCGAAGGTCTCGCCGATCCGCACGGCCTGGGCCGCGAGGTCGCGCGACGCCCGGGACGGCGCAGGCGGCCGCGACGCGAACCGGGGATCGAAACGCCCGCCGAAGCCGTCGCCGAACCCGTCAAGCAGGTCGAGGCTGCGCCGCCGGGCGGCGGCCGCCTCGCGCTCGCGGGCCAGCTTGGCCTTGGCGATCAGGCTCTGGCGCACCGAGCGCGCGATGCGCTGGTAGGTGCGGCTGAACGCATTGATCTGGTCCGGCTCCTCGGCGGTCATCGCCTTGGCGTGGACGCGCTTGGCCAGCGCCAGGTCCAGCTCGGCGAGCTCCCCCAGCATCTGCTCCTCGCGGGAGATCGTGACGTCGGCCTCGGACATGGGGAGGAGTGAAACACGGCGGTGCGTCAGGAACGGACGTAGCGCGCCGCGCCCGCGTCGCAAATCGACGCGTGAGACGCAGAGTCCGCCTTTGAGACCCTGTGTCCTCACGGCGGCGGCGCCGGCGGTCTAGCTTGGCCGCGTTCACGTGGCCGACGGCGGCCGACCCAGGAGATCTGCATGAACACGTTGAAGACGATCGCCTTCGCGGCCCTCGCCGCCGTGACCATCGCCTCGCCCGCCGCGGCGACGACGGTGCTGACCTATGTGGGCGCCGATTTCACGTTCCGGGGCGGGACCGAACCGTTCGGCGACCGCCTCACCGCGACGATCGAGCTGGCCGACCCGCTGGGCGCCAACTTCTCCGGGGCGGTGTCGTGGCTGTCGTTCACGATCTCCGACGGCGTCCACACCCTGAGCGCGCCCTTCGCGTCGTCGCGGACCCTGTTCGCCACCAACGGCGCGGGCCAGATCGTCAACTGGCGCGTCTCGGCGACGATCAACCCTGACAGCCAGACCGCGATCGACCTCTCCACCGCCAACAATCTGCAGGGGCAGTTCGGGGGATACGCGGCCTATACGAGCGACTCCGCGGTCCACAACATCGGCATTTCCCTGAATTTCTACTCCTTCGCGGAGAGCTACCCTGCGGTCGGGACGTGGACGGCGACCACGCTCGCCGATCCGGGCGCGATTCCCGAACCCGCGACCTGGGCGCTGATGATTGCCGGGTTTGGCCTGGCGGGGACGGCGTTGCGGCGTCGGCGGGCGGTGGTGGCCTGATCCCACGCGCCGGCACCGGCTAGCGGCCCTCGCCGCCCGCCCCGGCGCTGGCGATCCTGCGACCCGCGCCGCAGTCGGGGGTCCGGGCGGCGGTGTCGGCGATGGTGCGGAACCGGGACTCCAGCCCGGCCACCAGCCGGGGCTGGGTGCTGCGCGCCAGGACCTCGGTGTTCAGCAGCTGGGACTTCGCCGTGTAGTTCAGGCTGCCGAACCAGGAGGAGCGCTGGCCGCCCCGCTCGATGAGCACGAACTTGGCGTGCATCGGCAGGCGCTCGGGCGTGCAGTAGCGGCGGATGCTGGCGCCGGCCGCGTCCAGGTCCCGCACCACGGCCGGCGGGACCCGACGCGCGGTGTCGTGGACCACGACGTCGACGCGCACGCCCCGCCGCGCGGCCTTGGCCAGCTCGCGGGCGAACGGTCCGTCGTCCATGTGCGAGACCGCCGCCTGCACCCGGTCGCCGGGCCGCAGCCGCGCCAGGCGCCGCTCGACCACGCGCGGGCTGAACCGCGGGAAATAGTAGAAGCGCACCGAGACCAGATCGACCGGCCGGTTGTCGCCCAGATGGAAGCGGTTCGCCTCCCCCGTCCACAGGCGCTCGGCGTGCCGGCGCAGCGCCGCGGCCGCCGCCGGATCCTGGAAGCCCACCAGCAGGTTCTCGCCCCGGTCCTGGTCGCCGATGTCGGCGAGCACCGCCGGGTCGGCCGCCTGGTCGCCGGAGGGGTTGAACGAGCCGATCAGCACCTCCGGGCGGGGGCCGGAGAAGGCGTAGACCTTGGCGTGCAGGTGACCCAGCCCCAGCCAGGGGCGATGCACGCGCAGCCCGTCGCCCAGGCCCGCCCGCAAGGTCGCGATCACCTGGTCGTTGGCGCGCTCGCGTCGCGGCCGGCCCTCGATCCGCACGCGCACGCGCACGCCCCGGCGCTGGGCGGCCACCAGGCGCTCGGCCAGGTCCTGGTCGCGAAAGTAGTAGGTGGCCCAGACGATCTCGCTGCCCGGCGGCGCGGCGTCGACCTTGGCCCTGAGCAGGTCGCGGAGCGCGCCGGGGGGTTGGTCCGGGCCGCCGAAGTGGACTTCGGGCGGGACGGCGGCGGGCGCGGGTTGGGCGGCGGCCGAGGGGGCGAGGGTCAGGGCGGCCAGGGCGAGCGGGATCGGGTTCACCCGGTGGGGTGTGCGCCGCGCCGCTGGAGGGGGCGTGACGCGATTGTTTGGATTTGGCCATGTTTGGTGTGGGTGTGGGGAGCAAGTCCGGGGCGCGGAGCGTGCCCGCCCCCTTCGCCGCCTCAAGAACGCGCTAGCGCGAACCGCCGCGCGGCCGGGCTTAGCCCGGTCCTTGACCCGGCTGCGGCGCCGGGCCGATGGGCTGCCGTGGACTTAAGGCGGGGTGGCATCCGGGGGATGCGCGCCTATCGCCGAGGTTATGAGAACATATTGCGAACATCCAGCCGGCGCGGTACGCGTCGCCGGGGTTCGGAGATAGCGGGTGGCTCGCGAGGTTCAGGTCGTGAAGCTTGAGCGGTTGTCGGTCCGAGGGCCGGGCCTCGACATCTGGTTTCTGAGGCCGGGGTCGCGCGGTCGCCCCTGGGTGTGGTTCCAACCGCACGAGGTCCCGTTCGTCGATGCCCTGGATGCCTATTTCGAGATCGAGCGCATTCGCGGCGGCTGGCGGGTTCTCGGGCAGGTCGGGGAGCCGGATCACCGGCGCAAGGTCGTGGTTCCCGACGTGGATTTCAGCAGGCCTTGGCCGCGCTTTCCCCGCACGCTGGGCGAAGTTCGCAGCGGTGGGCGCGGCTCATTCCGCTGTCACTGCAAGTGCGGCAATGAACGCATCTGGTTCCCGGCCGGGATATGTCGCGCGTTCGATGGCTGGACCCTCGAAGAGCTTCAACGCGCCGGGTTCTGGCGATGCGCCTGTGGGAAGCTGCCCTCCGTCGGCGTGTACGCGGACCATCACGGCGACGTCATCTACGTGGAGCGCTGGCCGGTGGAGGCGGAGGCTTGGATACGGCTGTAAGGCCAGCGTTGGCGCTTCCAGTCCGGGCGCGGAGCGTGCCCGCCCCCTTCGCCGCCGCGCGGCCGGGCGGAGCCCGGTCCTTGACCCGATTGCGGCGCCAGGCTGGTAGGCTGCAGTGGACGGCGGATGCGAAATTCCGCAGCACCATCAGCCAACACAACCCGGCCTATGGCTACTGTTGTCTCAGAAATAATCCTAACCGAACCTGAGCATGCGCGCCAGCCCCAGTGATCGTGTTGATTAATCTTCAGGAAGACCGCACGTGTCCCGAAGATCACGATAAAGTTGCGTTTCACCAGAGGTTCCTGGCTTGTAATTTTCCGTAGTAAACTGGTCGTCCAATATTTTGGACCTCGTGAGAATCTTTAGCACGTCTTCATACTGAATGACGTCATTCGGCCCATACTTGTAATTATAAATCTTGCGAAGCAGCCGCATGAGCGCTCTGAAGCCATTCGTCTTGTTAAGCACATCGCCAGCACCGCCGGCATTCCACGCTTCCGGCCAACGATCTCTTACAGCCCGAAAGTAGGCATCCACTGAGCGAGCAATTTCCATGTCTCGCCCGTCAACAAACATCCCACGGAATATACAACGCTCCAGTTCCTTGGCTTCCGGCCTAGGAAGGGACCCTCCCCTCAATAGGATATCCCGGTCGACCTTCTCTTCCCTCGTGATCAGCCGCATTATGGCTTCGACAAACTGGGCCTGCGACAGCCGCTCGCGATATCGACCAGGCGTCGCCACACCCAACCGCTTAATCCTCTGATAAAACGGGCTCCTGGGATCCGCATCGAAGGCGACCGCCATTTCATGGCAGAGGCGCTGAGGGCTCCTAGTCTTCGCGAGCGCAAATAGATCATAAGCCAAGCTACGGCCAACCTTGTTCTGCTCAAGATTAACTGTAGAAAATATGTTCGCCTGCTCGGCGATATCTGCGCCCACAAAAAAGACGACTGGAACCTCAAAGGTTGGCCCTCGAAATTCTCTTAGGCCGGCAATGCGGTGCTGGCCGTCAAGCACACGCGCGATATAGCGGATCGCCCGACTCGGGACTTCGTCCCCCTCCCGATAGTTTCGGAGGATCAAAGTTCGTGCGCCCTCGTCGTAAGACGCGTACTCCGCATCAACAGCTAGGATGCAAGCAGTTGGGAATGTTGCATCTACGAAATTTACATACTTATTGAGTTGCCTAACCCGACTGTCATCCAATGGACGCTGAATACCGAGATATCTTTCAACATCTCTCTCTGCTTCAATTTTACGTCGAACATCAAAGTCAGTTATCCGGATCAAAAGATCTGACGGAACCGATCCGATATACAAATCGCCGATTGGCTGCGTCGCTTTTAATGCGACGATTGAAACTTCATTGTTATCGAGATCAAGCGGAGGCTCTCGCGTCTCAATCGCCATCTCCCGCCTCCCTGCGCCACTTTTCCGAGAAGTCTTCCGCTTGTTCGCGGGCGGCCATCGTATAGCCTGAGGCAAGCGAGTGTTTCAGAGCAAATATTACGTAAGAAATTACAACAGATAGGGTCAGTAAAACCCAAGACAAGCCATAGATTAGGCCATCATTCATCGCGATATGATGAAGGTCACTCATCTTTCGAATTATATACGCCGAAACTGCCAGAAACATTATAAGGGCCGTCCAGACAGTCAGATTACCAATGGATGTAACTTTTGACCGCAAGACGTCCGGCATCGGCGCTCTGATATTGTGGCGCAATACATACAATGCAGCGCCGCAAAGCGATGCCGCATACACCATAAGCTCTCCACGACTAATGAGCGGATACATTTGTTCGAGAAACTTCGCAGGGGGCTTAGTCAGCAGAACTATAAGTCCGACTATAAATACAGAAAGCAGCGCGAATCCAATTTGCCACGTAAGTTCTATGCGGGCGTCCCGCCTTGACTCCCTCGTGCAAACCGCCAGAGTCCTAACGATAGGTATTCTCTCAAGAATGGGCGCACCGCTCATGCGCCGTCTCCAAATTTCAATTCTGTATTCGTAACAAGTAGCTCTGTTGTTGCCTTTCTAAAGGCAGATCCGCCCGCAATAACACTATGGCGACTTAGTGAAAATTTGCTGGGAAAATCACGATATAACTCGCGCACATCGTCGTGGTCAGCATTTGTCACGATCACTCTGACTTCTCGCTTTGCGGCAGCGAGGAGCGCAGCCGCCAATCGGCGCTGGTCATCCCAACTGAATATCTTCTGATTATATTTGATAAATCCGTTGCGATTATGAGCAACCGTATACGGAGGATCAGCAAAGATCAGCTCTCCCGGACGGGCCTCACTGATGCTGTCTTCAAAATCTGCGACGCGTACTGTAGCCCTATTCAAAAGGTCTGCCGCAGCAGCGAAATCATCCGTCGGCAGGACAATTGCATCCTTTGTCCCTCTTGGGACATTGAATTCCCCCTTCAGATTGACGCGATAGAGCCCGTTCCAACACGTGCGGTTTAGATACAGAAATCTGGCAGCTCTTTCCGCCGCCCCGCACAGCTTCATGCCCCTGATTTCGTAGTAAAATGCGTCAGTATGCGCCAATTCCAACTTCGAAAGCTCGTCAGCAACATCTTTTGGTGTAGCTGCGATTGCTCTATAGCAGTCAATCAGCTCCGAGTTCATGTCCGACAAAACTGCGGGCGTAGGTCCGTATCTAAAAAATACTGCGCCTGAACCTAGGAATGGCTCTCTATACCCAACAAATGGACGGTCAAATTCCGCCTTGAGGCGCTCAGCAAGCCAGCGCTTGCCACCAGCCCATTTCAAGAATGGCACTAGCCCAACATCCATTAGTCGTCCCCCCCGGACACACAACCGTGCCTAGTGGGTGCGCCATCGTCAACCGCCAAAGCGACGCGCACGCTTACTTCGATCTGCCGAAGGGAATTCGACTTGTGTCGACGCGGCCGCACGTCTCGCCTACTTCGGTCGGAATCGCTTCGTCGCGGGGAAGCCCTTCGGGGCCAGCTTGCCCGCCCCGGCGCGTTTGCCCAGCCATTCCTTCCACTCCGGCCAGGCGCGGGTGCGGCCGCTCGGGTCGACGGTGGTCATGCCGTCGGTTTCGGTGAAGGCCAGGGCGTCGCGGAGGCCGCCTTCGCGGTAGGACTGGAGCTTGACGCCCTTGCCGCGGGGCATCTCGGGCAGTTCGTTGGTGGGGAAGACCAGGATCTTGCCGTTGTCGCCGATGACGGCGAGCTGGTCGGCGTTTCCGAGGAGCAGGCAGACGGCGGCGCCCTCGCCCTTCTTCGACGGGTCGCCGGCGTTCAGCACCTGTTTGCCGGCGCGGCGGAAGGCGATGGCCTCCTCCTCCGGCAGGATGAAGCCGTAGCCGGCCTTGGAGGCCAGGACGCGCTTGGCGCCCGGCTTGTGCGGGAAGACGTCTAGCAGGCCCACCTTGTCGTCGAGGTCGATCATCAGGCGCAGCGGCTCGCCGTGGCCGCGGGCGCCGGGGAGCTTGTCGCAGGCCAGGGTGAAGAAGCGGCCGTCGGAGGCGAAGATCAACAGCTTGTCGGTGGTCTCGGCGGGGACCAGGAACTGGAGCTTGTCGCCCTCCTTGAACTTCAGCTCCGAGGGGTCCTCGACGCGACCCTTGGCGGCGCGGATCCAGCCGCGCTCGCTGAGGATGATGGTGATCGGCTCGCGCACGATCATGGCCTCCAGGGCGGCCTCGGTGTCGATCTGGGGCGCGTCGGCGAAGCTGGAGCGGCGGACGTTGAGGTCCTTGAGCTTGGCCTTGGTGTGCTTCAGGCCCTGGCCGACCAGCTTCCACTGGGCCTTGTCGTTGGCCAGCATCGAGACAATTCCATCTCTTTCCTCGGCCAGCTCGGCGTGCTCGCGGCGCAGCTCCATCTCCTCCAGCCGGGCCAACTGGCGCAGGCGGGTGTTGAGGATGGCGTCGGCCTGGAGGTCGCTGAGC
The DNA here is from genome assembly GCA_018821435.1 of Alphaproteobacteria bacterium. GTDB lineage: Bacteria > Pseudomonadota > Alphaproteobacteria > Caulobacterales > Caulobacteraceae > Phenylobacterium. The sequence goes on along the minus strand of JAHJME010000008.1, from coordinate 96,276 downwards.
GAGAAGGTCTCGATCAGCTTGTCCTTGGGGTTTTCCTCGTAGCGGACGATGCGGATCACCTCGTCCAGATTGAGGTAGGCGATCAGCAGGCCGTCCAGGATGTGGAGGCGGGCCTCGATCTTGGCCAGGCGGTGGCGGGCGCGGCGGACCAGCACCTCGCGGCGGTGATCCAGGAAGGCGACCAGGGCCTGTTTGAGGCCCATCACGCCGGGGGTGCCGCGGGCGTCCAGGACGTTGAGGTTGACGCTGAAGCGGGTCTCCAGGTCGGAGAGCTTGAACAGGCTCTCCATCAGCACTTCGGGCTCGACGTTGCGGCTCTTGGGTTCGAGGACGACGCGGACGTCTTCCGCTGACTCGTCGCGAACGTCGCCGAGCAGCGGCGCCTTCTTGGCGTCGATCAGCTCGGCCAGGCCCTCGATCAGGTCGGCCTTGCGGACCTGGTACGGGATCTCGGTGATGACGATCTGGTACGTGCCCTTGCCCAGGTCCTCCTTGGTCCAGCGGGCGCGGACGCGGACGCCGCCCCGGCCGGTCTCGTAGGTGTTGAGCAGGCTGGACCGGGGCTCGACGATGACGCCGCCGGTGGGGAAGTCCGGGCCCTGGACGTGGGTCATCAGGGCGTCGGTGGAGGCGTCGGGCTGGTCGAGGAGGAGGAGGCAGGCGTCGATCAGCTCGCCGGCGTTGTGCGGCGGGATCGAGGTGGCCATGCCGACGGCGATGCCCGTGCTGCCGTTGGCCAGCAGGTTGGGGAAGCCGGCGGGCAGGACCACCGGCTCGTCGTCGGAGCCGTCGTAGGTGGGCTTGAAGTCGACGGCGTCTTCCTCGATGCCTTCCAGCAGGAGGGTCGCGGCCACCGTCAGCTTGGCCTCGGTGTAGCGCATGGCCGCGGCGTTATCGCCGTCGATGTTGCCGAAGTTGCCCTGGCCGTCGACCTGCGGATAGCGCTGGGCGAACGACTGGGCCATGCGGACCAGGGTGTCGTAGATCGACTGGTCGCCGTGGGGGTGATAGCCGCCCATCACCTCGCCGACGACCTTGGCGCATTTGCGCGCGGCGTTCTCGGGGTTCAGCCGCATCTCGCGCATGGCGTAGAGCACGCGGCGCTGCACGGGCTTCAGGCCGTCGCGCACGTCGGGCAGCGCGCGGTCGGTGATGACGCTGAGCGCATAGGCCAGGTAGCGGCGGCTCAGCGCCTCGCTCAGCGGCTCGTCGATGATGCGGTCGCCGGGCGGCGGCGGGGGGGCGGTCGTCGTGGTGGCCATGGATTGTCTCTAGCGCGACCGGGGATTCGAGGCGACGGCTCGGAGCGCCGCAGGCACGGCTTTCACCGCGTTTGCGGGCGCTGCGCGCCTCAGAGCCGGTCCAGCTCGCGCAGGCGGTCCAGCAGCCACACGCGCGCCGGGGGCAGCGGGCGGTTCTGGGGGTGGAAGACGAAGGCTTCCAGGAAGTGGCCGGTCAGGTCCAGGCCGGCGCCGATGTCGCCGGGCGTCAGCCGGCCCTGAGCGGACAGCATGAAGGGCGGCAGCGCCAGCAGGCGGTCCTTGTAGGGCTCGCCGGCATTGCGGGAGACGGCGCGGCCGGTGCGCGGGCTGACGTAGATCAGGTCGTCGACGGCGCCGGTGGACGCGCACTTGGACAGGTCCAGGCCGAAGCCCAGGTCCTGCAGCAGGCCGGCCTCGAAGCGGACGAAGACGGCGGGCCAGATGTCGGGGATGGCGAAGGCGGCGGTGAGCGCCTCGAAGGCCAGGTAGGCGCCGGGGTGCGGCTCGCGCTCGGGCAGCGCGCCGTTGGCCACGGCCGCGGCGGCGGCGATCCCGGCCAAGGCCAGGGCGTCGTCGAACAGGGCGGACGGCCCCTCGCCCACCGGCTCCAGCTGGGCCGAGCCCAGCTGGTCGGAGACGCGGGCGCGGTAGCGGAGCAGCACCTGGGCGCCGGGCTGCAGGAACGGCTTCATCTTGCGCGAGGCGCCGCCGGCCACGTGGGCGGCGTAGCGGCCGTGGCGCGCGGTCAGCAGATCGACGATGGCGCCGGCCTCGCCATGGGCGCGGGCCGCCAGCACGAAGGCGTCGTCCTCGAACTCCATCAGGCGGCCGGCTGGGCTGCGGCGTGTTCGATCATCGGCCGCCAGGACGGCTCGACCGGCAGGCCGAAAACGTCGCGCAGCACGCGTTCGATGCCGTCGGCGTCGAGAATCTCCTTGGTGTGCGGGCCGGCCAGCGGCCGGGTGGTGAAGCGGTTGAACAGCAGGCCGTAGCGGGTCTTGGGCGTGGTCAGCGCGCAGAGCAGGTTGTGGCGGAAGTGGCTGGTCGGATGGGTCGAGGTGAACCAGTTGGCCATCTCGTAGTCGCGCGGCACGCAGGGGACGGTCGAGACATCGTAGGCCGGGACCCACCCCACCTCGCGCCGGACCTCCAGCGAAACGCCGCCCTCGATCGGCAGCAGGCGATAGCTGTCGTGGTCGGTCGCCTGCACCTCGCCCTCGACGAAGCGCAGCGGCGCGGTCAGGACGCAGCCGCCGAAGCCCACGTCGACGAGCCAGTCCTGGCCCTCGGCGCAGACCTTCAGCACGTGATGGGTGCGCGGCTGGGCCGGGGCTTCCGGCGGGGAATTCCAGCGCACGCGGGCGGCGTAGCCCTCGACCTCGAAGCCCAGGGCGGTGAGCACGCGGGTGAACAGGCTGTTGTGCTCGAAACAGTAGCCGCCGCGGCGGCCGTGGATGAGCTTGGCGTCCACGGCGGCGGGCGAGATGTCGACGCCCCGGTCCAGCAGGCAGTCGATGGCCTCGAACGGGATCTTGGCGGGGTGCAGGGCGTGGAGCGCCCGCAGGGTGGCGACGCTGGCGTCGCGGGGGCCGGCGTAGCCGATGCGGGCGAAATAGGCGTCGAGGTCGACCATGGGTTCTACGTAGGGCGTCGTCGCGGTTTCGCGAAGGGCCGCTCGCTCCTCCCCTGCGTCGCGGGGGAGGTGGATCGGCGCCACCGGCGGCGAGACGGAGGGGGCGTCAGGCGGCCAACTCCGAGCTTGGGGTCTGATGCCCCCTCCGTCAGCTTCGCTGCCACCTCCCCCGCTTCGCAGGGGAGGAGCGAAACCCTACGCTTCGAAGTCCAAGCCCACGTTGCCGTAGAACTCGCGCTTGTCGGCCCATTTTTCGTCGACGGTGACGTGCAGGAACAGGTGGACCGGGCGGTCCAGCAGTTCGATCAGTTCCTCGCGCGCCTTCTGGCCGATCCACTTCAGGGTCTGGCCGCCCTTGCCCAGGATGATCGGGCGCTGGCTCTCGCGCTCGACATAGATGGTCTGTTCGATGCGGACGCCGCCGTCCTTGTGCTCCTGGAACGCCGTGGTCTCGACGGCGGCCGAATAGGGCAGCTCCTCGTGGACGCGCAGGTACAGCTTCTCGCGGGTGATCTCGGCGGCCAGCAGGCGGGCCGGCAGGTCGGCGGTCTGGTCTTCCGGATAGAGCCAGTGGCCCTCCGGCATCAACGCCGCCAGCCGGGTCTTGAGGTCGCCCACGCCCTGGCCGTCGGCGGCGGAGATCATGAAGACCTCGGAGTAGACGCCGGTCTCGAACAGGCGCTGCGACAGGGCCAGCAGCGTGTCGCGCCGCATGCCGTCGATCTTGTTGAGCGCCAGGATGGCCTTCTTGCCGGACCGCTTCAGGCCCTCGACGATGGATTCCACATCGACGGCGGCCTTGCGGTCGGCGGGCTTGCCCTCCTTGGTGGCGGCGGCCAGTTCGGCGACGCTGTCGACCAGATGGACGATGACCTCGGCGTCCTCGGCGCCGCCCCAGGCGGCGCGGACCATGGCGCGGTCCAGGCGGCGGCGGGGCTGGAAGATCCCGGGGGTGTCGACCAGGACGATCTGGACCTCGCCCTCGATGGCGACGCCGCGCACCGGGAAGCGGGTGGTCTGCACCTTCTGGGTGACGATCGAGACCTTGGCCCCGACGAGGCGGTTGGTCAGCGTGGACTTGCCGGCGTTGGGCGCACCGATGATGGCGGCGAAGCCGGCGTGGGTTCCGCGCGGGGTCTCCGCGGGCGGGATATTGGGCGTGGTCATTGGTCGGCCTCGGATTCCATGCCTTCGCGCTTCAGCAACATAACCTGGGCGGCGGCTTTCTCCGCCGCCTGGCGCGAACCGCCTTCGCCGCGTTCGGGCTCGAAGCCCTGAACATGGACCTCGACGGTGAAAACGGGGGCATGGGCGGGGCCCAGGCGCTCCACGACCTCATAGGCCGGCAGCGGCAGGGCCAGGCCCTGGGCCCACTCCTGCAGCTGGGTCTTGGGGTCCTTGGAGCGGGGCGTGTCGAGGGTGGCGAATTCCTCGGCCCAGAACTTCTCGAAGAACGCCTTGGCCGTCTCCAGCCCGCCATCGATGTAGAGCGCCGCCATCAGCGCCTCGCAGGCGTCGCCCAGCACGGCGTCGGACTTGCGGGCGCCCACCTTGGTGGCGCTGGCCGACAGCCGCAGGGCGGGCGGCAGGCCGGCGCGCTCGGCCGCGCGGGCGCAGGCGTGATAGTTCACCAGGCTGGCGAGGCGGCGCGACATCTCCCCTTCCCGGCTGTCCGGGTCGAGGGCCATCAGCCGCTCGGCGGCGCACAGGTTCAGAACCCGGTCGCCTAAGAACTCCAGCCGCTCGTTGTGGCGCACCTCGCGCGCGCCGTCGCCGACGCTGGCGTGGGTCAGCGCGCGCTCGAGCAGGTCGCGGTCGGTGAAGATGTGGCCGATGCGGCTTTCGAGGTCCTCAACCGCCGCCGCCCGGGTATTCATCGGGAGTGGGCGTTCATTTGAGGACTTTGAAGAACCGGCTGGGCTGGGCGTCGAGGATCCAGGTCCAGGGCTTGAAGATCGAGGCCTCGGGCTTCCACGACAGCAGGATGATCTGGGCCTTGCCGACCAGGTTCTCGGCCGGGACGTAGCCCACGCCGCCGATCGCCGGGTTGACGCGGCTGTCCGAGGAGTTGTCGCGGTTGTCGCCCATCATGAAGTAGTTGCCCTCGGGCACGACGAAGACGTCCGTGTTGTCGAGTTCGCCGTCCGTGCCGAAGTCCTGGGTGACGAAGGTCTTGCCGGTGGCCAGGCGCTCCTGGAAGCGGGCCACGTCGCGCACGTAACCGCCGCCCACGTCCTCGCGGACGGGCGACAGCGCCTCGCGCGGGACCAGCTTGTCGTTCACGTACAGCAGGCCGCTCTTCATCTGGATGCGGTCGCCGGCCACGCCGATCACGCGCTTGACGTAGTCGGTGCGGTTGTCGCTGGGCAGCTTGAAGACGACGATGTCGCCGCGCTGGGCCTGCTTCTCGAGGATACGGCCCTTGAACAGCGGCGGGCTGAACGGGATCGAGTGCTTCGAGTAGCCGTAGCTGAACTTCGAAACGATGATGTAGTCGCCCTGATACAGGTTGGGCTCCATCGACGCCGACGGGATGGTGAAGGGCTGGAAGAAGACCACCCGCAGCACCAGCGCGATCAGCAGCGCCCAGAAGATGGTCTTGAAGATCTCGACCAGCTCATTCACGGCGCCGGATTTTTCAGGCGTCTGGGCGCTCTGCACGTTCTGACTCATCTGTCGTCCCTGGGCGCTTCGGCGTGCCGAAGCGGGTGTTTGCCTAGAGCATTTCGGCACGGGACGGAACGTCCCGAGCCAAAATGCTCCAGATTCAACGGTTCGCGGACGCGGATTCCCGCGTCCGTGGCTGCTCCGTACCCCAGGAGCAAGTTTCGCGCCCGTGAACAATGTGAGAGGCGGCGATCGGTCGCCCGTCGCGGAGTGGGCCCGCGCGGCCTTCTCCCCTTGCGGGAGAAGGTGTCGCCCGCAGGGTGACGGATGAGGGGTCGCGCTCGGCCGGGCGCGCCGCAGGCGGCTCATTCAACCACAAACCACACGAACCACACGAACGGGCTCAGACCACCTCGAGCCTCGCCGCGATCCTGCTTGTTCGTTTGGCTCGTGGCCATCTTATGGGCGCTGGCGCGCCATGGCGGCTGAAGCGGTCGCGCGACCCCTCATCCGACCCGCTGCGCGGGCCACCTTCTCCCGCAAGGGGAGAAGGTGGGATGTTGAGCCCCAACCGATGATCGAGAGCCACTTGCGGCGCATTGGACCGGTGACAGCGCGGCTGTAACGCCTATCTAGGCCCCATGACCCGCGACACCCTGCCCCCGCTGCACCTGCTCCTGGCCCTCGTGGTGGTGGCGGTGTGGGGGACCAATTTCGTGGTCATCAAGTGGGGGCTGGCCGACTTCCCGCCACTGACGTTCGCGGCGCTCAGGTTCACCTTCGCGGTGCTGCCGGCGGTGTTCTTCCTGCGACGACCGGCCGTCCCGTGGTGGAATCTGGCCCTCTACGGCGTGCTGATCGGGGTCGGCCAGTTCGGCATGCTTTACATCGCCATGACCCAGTGGATCTCGCCGGGCCTGGCCAGCCTGGTGGTGCAGGTGCAGGCGTTCTTCACCATCGGCCTCGCCATGCTGATCGCGGGCGAGCGGGTGAAGCCCTTCCAGATCGCGGCGCTGTTGCTGGCCGCCTCGGGGCTGGGCTGGCTGATGATCCACACCAACGCAGAGGTGACGCCGCTGGGCCTGGGCCTCGTGGTGATCGCGGCCCTGGGCTGGGCCGGCGGCAACACGACGGCGCGGGCGGCCGGGTCGGTGAACATGCTGAGCTATGTGGTCTGGGCCAGCGTCTTCTCGGCGCCGCCGCTGTTCGCGCTGGCGTTCATGTTCGAGGGCTGGCCGGCGATCTCGGCGTCGATCGTCCATGCCGACGCCGGGGCCTGGGCCGCGGTGCTGTGGCAGTCGGTGGGCAATACGATCTTCGGCTACTCGGTCTGGGCCTGGCTGCTGGCGCGCCACCCGGCGGCGACCATCGCGCCGCTGTCGCTGCTGGTGCCGGTGTTCGGCATGGGCGCCTCGGCGGTCCTGCTGCACGAGCCGCTGACCTCCTGGAAGCTCACCGCCGCCGTCCTGGTGCTGGGCGGCCTGGCGATCAACACCCTCTGGCCGCGGCTGATGCAGCGCCGCGCCGCCGCCGCGTAACGGAGAGCCGATGCCCACGCGAGAGACCGTCGAGGCCTTCGTGGCCCAGGTGCTGGCCGGCGAGCACGTCGAGGCCATCCGCGACTGGTACGCCGACGACGCCTCGATGCAGGAGAACCAGGACGCGCCGCGCCTGGGCCGCGAGCTGCTGATGGCCGGCGAGGCGCAGATGCTGGCGCGGCAGGCCGAGGTGATCACCGAGCTGCTGGCGCCGCCGATGGTGGACGGCTACCGCGTGGCGATCCACTGGCGCTTCACCTTCACCTCGCACAAGGGGACGGTCCGCCGCTTCGAGGAGATCGCCTGGCAGACGTGGCGCGGCGACAAGATCTGGCGCGAGGTGTTCTTCTACGACCCTGGGCAGGTGCAACGACCGGACGTTCAGTAGCTCACCGGCCCGGCCACCTCACCGGTGTCATCCCGGTTTTGGCGTCGCCAAAGACCGGGACCCCGATCACGTCCGCTGAAGGTGTCGCGCAGCGGCGCCGCCGCGACCGTAGCCGAACTCAACACATCGGGGTCCCGGTCTTCGCCTGGCGGCGAAACCGGGATGACACCGATTGAGGGAGCGGCGCTGCGCTACTTGATCTTGATCGTGGCCGTGCCCTGCGGGCTGGTGATCTCGAAGCTGTCGCCGGACTTCTTGTCCTTGGGATAGGCGACGCACTGCTCGTTCGGGTCGAAATTCGACTTCGTGCAGAGCTTGTCGCCGTCGATGCGCCACTCGCCGACCACTTGGCCGTCCATGGCGGTGAACTTGCCGTCGGGCGTATACTTCACATCGATATCCATGCCCTGGGCGCTCAGAATGATCCCCTTGGTGGTGACCTCCTGCAGGGTGTCGGCGGCGGCCGGCGTGGCGAGGGCCAGGACGGCGAAGGCGGCGGCGAACAGGTGACGCATGACAATCCTCCCAACATATTTTGGGAGAGCCTAGACCCGCGCCGCCGCCGTTGGAACTAGCCCGCCTTCGCCGCGTGCAGGGCGTCGCGCTTGATCTTCTTGGCCAGGGACCATTTGTGGACCTCGGTCGGCCCGTCGTAGATGCGGAAGGCGCGCAGCTCGCGGAACACCTGCTCGACGATGGTGTCGCCGCTGACGCCCGTGCCGCCCATCACCTGGACGCAGCGGTCGGCGATCCGGAACAGCGCCTCGGACACCGCGACCTTGGCCATCGAACTTTCGGCCGTGCCCAGGACGCCGGTGTCCAGCACCCCGGCGCACCAGTCGATCATCAGCTCGGCCTGCTTCAGGTCGATGAGGTTGTCGGCCAGTTGGAAGCCCACGCCCTCGTGGTCGATCAGCGGCTTGCCGAAGGCGTGGCGCTTGACGGCATAGGCGGTGGCGATCTCGTTGGCGCGGACGCAGGCGCCGTACCAGCGCATGCAGTGGGACAGGCGGGCCGGCGACAGGCGAATCTGGGCGTATTTGAACCCTTCGCCGCTGGCGCCCAGCATCTGGTCGGCGGGGACGCGCAGGCCGTCCAGGCTGATGATGGCGTGGCCGCCGGGCATGGAGCTGTCGATGGTGTCGAGCACCCGCTCGATGCGGACGGCGGGGTCGGGCAGATCGACCAGGAACAGGGTCGCGCCATCGTCGGTCTTGGCCATGACGATGCCGACGCCCGCGCCATCGGCGCCGGTGATGAACGCCTTGCGCCCCTCGATCACCCAGTGGTTGCCGTCCAGGCGGGCCGTGGTCTGCATCATCGACGGATCGGAGCCCGCGCCGCCCTCCTCCGCCGGTTCGGTCATGAAGAACGCCGAGCGGGCGCGGCCCTCGACCAGCGGCGCCAGGAAGCGCGCCTTCTGCTCGGGCGAGGCCACCTTGCCCAGCAGGTACATGTTGCCCTCGTCCGGCGCGGCGGTGTTGACCGCCACGGGACCCAACGGCGACAGGCCCGAGGCCTGCAGCACCACGGCGGTCTGGCGCTGGCTGAGGTGGGCGCCGTCGGCCAGGATGTGGGGCGTCAGCACGCCGGCTTTGCGAGCCAGGGCGCGCAGCTCGACGACCAGATCCTCGGAGGGGCCGTGGGCGCCGCAGCGCGGGTCCTTCTCGTAGGGGGCGACCACGTCACGGACGAAGGCCTCGACCTTCGCGGTGATGGCCTGGACCTGGGCTTCGCTGACCGAACTCATACACGCCTCCGCTGATGGGCGGGGTGGTGGCGCCGTGACGTTGGGGCAGTCGACTGGAAGGGCGCTGGGCGGATGAGGGATCGTGCGAGCGGTTCAGCCGCAAGGGCGCGTCAGCGCCGCTAGATTTACCACGAACCACACGAACCACACGAACAGCCCTTGCTGCTGGCGAGGCTGCGGGTCCTTGAACGCGTTCGTGTGGTTCGTGTGGTTCGTGGTCGAATGACAGCGCCTGCGGCGCGCAAGGCGCCGGGTCGCGCAGCGCGCCCTCATTCAACGTGCCGTTACGCCGGCAACGCCTCGATGATCACGAAGGCCTGGGCGTAGGGATGGTCGTCGGTGAGGCTGAGGTGGATGACCGCCTTCATGCCGGGCGGGGTCATCTCGTTCAGGCGCACCAGCGCGCCGCCGGTCAGCTCCATCGTCGGCTGGCCCGATCGCATGTTGACCACGCCCATGTCGCGCCAGAAGACGCCCCGGCGCATGCCGGTGCCCAGGGCCTTGGCGCAGGCCTCCTTGGCGGCGAAGCGCTTGGCGTAGCTGGCGGCGGCGTCGACCTTCCGGTCCGAGCGGCTGCGCTCCAGGTCGGTGAAGATGCGTTCCTTGAAGCGGTCGCCGAAGCGATCGAGGCTGGCCTGGATGCGGCGGATGTCGGAGAGGTCGGAGCCCAGGCCCAGGATCACGCGGCTTGGCTCGCGCGAGCTTCGTCCATCAGCGCGCGCATGCGCTGGATAGCGGGGCCAAGGCCGATGAAGATAGCTTCGCCGATCAGGAAGTGGCCGATGTTGAGCTCCATCAGCTCCGGGATCGCGGCGATGGGCTTCACCGTCTCGTAGTCGATGCCGTGGCCGGCGTGGACCTCCAGGCCCAGGCGGTGGGCTTCGGCGGTGGCGGCCTTGAGGTTGGCCAGCAGGGCGTCGGCCTGGGGCCGCCGCTCGCGGACCGCCTCGCAGTAGGCGCCGGTGTGCAGCTCGATCACCTGGGCGCCGACCGACTTGGCGGCGGCCACCTGGGCAAGGTCGGCGTCGATGAAGGCCGAGACGCGGATGCCGGCCTCGACCATGCGCCGCACCACGGGGGCGATGACGTTGTGGCCCTTCACGACGTCCAGGCCGCCCTCGGTGGTCACCTCCTCCCGGCGCTCGGGCACCAGGCAGGCGGCGTGCGGCAGGTGGGCCAGCGCGATGGCTTCCATCTCCGGCGTCACGGCGCATTCGAAGTTGAGCGGACGGCCACGGCGGCGGCAGATGGCGGCCAGGGCGTCGATGTCGGCGTCGGAGATGTGCCGGCGATCCTCGCGCAGGTGGGCGGTGATGCCGTCGGCCCCTGCGGCCAGGGCCATCTCGGCGGCGCGCACGGGATCGGGATATCCCTCGCCCCGCGCGTTCCGCACCGTGGCGACGTGGTCGATGTTCACGCCGAGTCTAAGTCGGGACATTCATCACCTTACTCACCCCCGCGCATGCGGGGGCCCAGGCTTATGTTTGGGGCGAAGCGGCGGGAGTCCAGGCCTGGCAAGCAAGTCTGGGTCCCCGCATGCGCGAGGATGAGTAGCTTCATCACGCGCGCAACCTCTTCGAACCCGGCTCCTCGGCCGGGAGCGCCGCCAGTTCGGGCGGGATCTCGTCGGGGGCGTAGGACGGCACGTCCACGGTCGCCAGCGCCACCAGGGGCCAGCCCACCTGGGCCTTGCCGCCCGAGCGGTCGACGATGCAGGCGCAACAGACCACCACGCCGCCGGCGGCCTCGATGGGCTCGACGGCCTCGCGGAAGGACCCGCCGGTGGTGATCACGTCCTCCACCACCACGACCTTGGCGCCGGGGGCGATCTTGAAGGCGCGGCGCAGCTTGAAGCCGCCGTCCTCGCGCTCGACGTAGATCGAGGGCACGCCCATGGCGCGGGCGACCTCGTAGCCCGGGATGATCGCGCCGACGGCCGGGGCCACGATCACGTCCGGCTTGCCGAACTGCGCCTCGATCTTGGCGGCCAGCGCCCGGCAGAGACGCTCCGTGCGGTCGGCGTACTGGAAGACCAGATTCTTTTGCAGGAACATGGGGCTATGGCGGCCCGACGCGAGAATGAAATGGCCCTCCCGGAGGGCGCCGGCGGCGCGGAACTCGTCGAGCACGTCATCTGAATTCATGGGCGTTCGCTTCTCGGCAACAACTCAGTGAGACAATGCACGCTGATACCTCCGTTGCTGCAGGCCGCCAACCAAGGCTCTCCAGACCCCCTATGGATGCAAGATCTACGGCCACCGGGCGGCATCCAGCCGCCACCAACGCCACCGCGTTGCCCGAGGGCGAGAGCGCGGCTGGACCGTCGGTGATGGCCGAACTCCCCGCGCTGCACGACCGCAAGGTGTTCCCGCCGGAATTCCCCGAGGGCCTGAAGCCGCGCCTGCGACTGTTCCTCAGCGTCGATATGGTGGGCTCGACCCCCTACAAGCAGTCGCGGCATACGTGGCGGCCGGAAATCGTCACGTTTTACCGTAACTTCGACTACATTCTTCAGAGGCAGTACCGCGAGTTTTCGGGTGGCCTGGACGACGGCCTGCCGGCGCCGGAGTTCTGGAAAAGCAACGGCGACGAGCTGCTCTACGTCTGCGAGCTGCAGAGCCTGAGCCACGCGCACGCCCTGATGCACGTGTGGCTGGCGACCCTCAACGAGTACCGCGGCTCGCGCGACGAGGCCTCCAAGCACCTGGACGTGAAGTCCACGGCCTGGATCGGCCTGTTCCCGGTGCCCAACGCCGAGATCTTCTTCCGCCGCGGCACGGCCTGGTCCGACGTGCAGGACCCGGTGCTGAGCCAGGCCGAGATCCGCGAGGAGTTCTACGCCAACCCCGAGAACCCCTCGATCACCCGGGAGTTCGTCGGGCCGTCGATCGACACCGGCTTCCGCCTGACGTCGTGGGCCAGCCCGAACCGGCTGATCGTCTCGGTGGACCTGGCGTTCCTGCTGACCGGCGCCTACACGCGCAAGGTGGGGCCGCTGCGCCTGCACCTGTCGGGCAAGGACAAGCTGAAGGGCGTGATCGACGACCAGCCCTACCCCACCCTGTGGATCCCGGTCGGCCGCCAGCGGCTGGACGCCGAGGACCGGCGGCTGGGCGAGGTCTCCACCGACCGCTCGACGATCCGCTCGTACTGCGAGGCGATCATCGAGCAGAACTACAAGTCGATCACCCCGCTCTACCTGGCCGGCGCGCACCACGAGGATTTCGACTGGGTGCCGCCCTACATCCTCACGGGCATCCTCCGCCACTGGCAGGAAGAGAAGCGCTACCGCGAGGAAATCACCGGCGTGGTGATGATCGACGACTAGCGGACTTCGCCCTTCGTCCGCTCGACCTCTTCGACGCTGGGGTTGGCGCGGAGCGCGGCGGTGATGTGGGTGAGGTGGCGGGCGTCGTTGACGTCGACGTCGATGTCCACGTCGAAGAAATCGGACTGGCGATGATGCATTCGTAGATTGACGATGTTGCCGCCGGCCTCACCGATGACGGTGCAGACCTGGCCCAGGACGCCCGGCGCGTTGCGGATGGTGGCGGTCAGGCGCGCGCGGGCGATGGCGTTGCGCTCGGCCTCGGGCGTCCATTGCAGGTCGCGCCAGAGTTCCTCGCGGTCCTCGTACTCGGCCAGCTTCTCGCAATCGATGGTGTGGACGGTCAGGCCGCGGCCGTCCGCCTCCAGGATGCCGACGATGCGGTCGCCGGGCACGGGCGAGCAGCACTGGCCGAAGTGGATGGTGACGCCGGGGGTCAGGCCGCCGCCCCGGACGTAGAGCCGGGCGGTCTTGCCTTCCAGGATGTGGCGGCGCGCGGTGGCGGCTTCGCGCTCGGCGGCCTTGAGGCCCGGGAAGACGGCTTCCAGCACCTGTGAGGGCGTGGCGCGACCGCGACCGACGGCGTCGAACAGCTCGTCCTCGCTGGCGACGGCGAACCGATCCAGGGCGGGACGCAGAGAGACGTCCTTGCGGCTCTTGCCGGCGGCCTCGAAGGCCTGGTCCACGGTGGCGCGGCCCAGGCGCAGGAATTCCTCGCGCTCGGTCTGGCGGATGTGGCGGCGGATGGCCGAGCGGGCGCGGCCGGTGACGGTCAGCGAGCGCCAGTCGGGCGGCACCACGGGCTTGCCGCCCCGGATCACTTCTACCACGTCGCCGTTGGTCAGGGCGGTGCGCAGGGGTTTCAGCTCGCCGTTGATCTTGGCGCCGACGGTGGTGTCGCCCAGGTCGGTGTGCAGGGCGTAGGCGAAGTCCAGCGGCATGGCCCCGCGCGGCAGGCTGACCAGCTGGCCCTTGGGCGTGAAGACGAACACCTGGTCGAGATACATCTCGAGCTTGGCGTGCTCGACCAGCTCCTCGGCGTCGCCGCCGTGCTCCAGCACCTGGACCAGGTGGCGCAGGTTGACCAGCGGGTCGCGGCCGCCGGCGGCCTTCTGATGCTCGACGTCGAAGCCGTAGGACTTGTTCTTGTAGTTCCAGTGGGCGGCCACGCCCTCTTCCGCCACCAGGTCCATCGCCTCGGTGCGGATCTGCATCTCGATGCGCATGCCCTTGTAGCCGACCACCGTGGTGTGGATGGACCGGTAGTTGTTCCGCTTGGGCGTGGAGATGTAGTCCTTGAACCGCTCGGGCACGCTGGGCCAGGCGCGGTGGATCACGCCCAGGGCGCGGTAGCAGTCGTCCTCGGTGTCGACGATCACCCGGAACGCATAGATGTCGGAGAGCTGCGAGAAGCCGATCGATTTGCGCTGCAGCTTTCGCCAGATCGAAAACGCGTGCTTCTCGCGGCCGAACACCCGGGCCGGGATGTCGGAGGCCGCGAGGCGGTTGTTGATTTCCTGGCTGACCGCCGAAACCGCCCCGCCCTGCTCGGCACGGAGCACTTCCAGGCGGCGCAGGATGGCGTTGCGGCCCACCGGGTTCAGGTGGGCGAAGGCCAGCTCCTCCAGCTCCTCGCAGATGCGGTGCACGCCGATGGAGCGGGCCAGGGGGGCGTAGATGTCCAGGGTCTCGCGCGCGATCCGCTCGCGCTTGGCGGCCTGTTTGATGAAGTGCAGCGTCCGCATGTTGTGCAGACGGTCGGCCAGCTTCACCAGCAGGACGCGGACGTCCTTGGAGATCGCCAGGATGAACTTCCGCAAATTCTCGGCCTGGCGGAGGTGTTCCTGGGAGAGTTCCAGCTTCGAGAGCTTGGTGACGCCCTCGACCAGTTCAGCGACCTCGGCCCCGAACAGCTCCTCGATCTTCTCGCGGGTGGCGTCGGTGTCTTCGATGACGTCGTGCAGCAGCGCCGTGACGATGGTCTCGGTGTCGAGCCGGTAGTCGGTGAGGATGCCCGCCACCTCGATCGGGTGGGCGAAATAGGGGTCGCCGGAGGCCCGCTTCTGCGACCCGTGCTGGCGCATGGCGTAGACGTAGGCGCGGTTCAGCATCGCCTCATCCGCGGACGGGTCGTACGAGCGGACCTTATCGATCAGCTCGAACTGGCGAAGCATCTTGGGCCGGGTGCTCCCGGCCAGGGTCGGCGCCTGCATCGGCGCCTCAGGCGTAGGGGTATCAAGAGGCGGGACGGCGGTTGCGGTCGCCGCCTCTCTAAGGAGTGGTTCTGTGCCCTCTGGGCTCAGTACCGCTCCTCCTGACCGCCGTCGCGGTCGCTTTGCAGGGCGCGAACGAGCTCGAGCTCGCTCATCTGCATGTGGGTCGGGTCGGCCAGCAGGGCGAGGGTTTCAGCCTCTTCCTCGGCTTCCGAGCGTTCGTCGACGCGTTGCAGCGAGGCGATCAGGGCCTCGCGGAGTTCCTCGGCGTCCACCACATCGTCGGCGATCTCGCGAAGCGCCACGACCGGGTTCTTGTCGTTGTCGCGGTCGACCATCAGCGGCGCGCCAGCCGAAACGGCGCGCGCACGATGGGCGGACAGCAACACGAGGTTGAAGCGGTTCGGCACCTTTTGGATGCAGTCTTCGACGGTGACGCGGGCCATGGAGTCTCTCAGCTAGGATAGAACCGGCGAAAATAGAGGTTCGGAGGCCATTGTGCAACGCCGCAAAGGCCGCAGCCTAAGATGGGGCGCCCCGCCCTTCTCCCCTTGTGGGAGAAGGTGGCCTGCGAAGCAGGTCGGATGAGGGGTCGTGCGGGCCTCTCAGGAATCGCGGCGGGACAGCGCCGAACTCGGATATTGGAGCGCGACCCCTCATCCGTCGGCCTTCGGCCGCCACCTTCTCCCGCAAGGGGAGAAGGACAATGACCTAAGCCCCCAAGCCGATCCGCCTGGCTTTATCCTGCAGCTCCGCGGTGAAGGCGTCGCCGAAATCGGCGGGGTCGAAGATCTGGCGGATTTCCAGTTCGACGTTGGCGTCGCCGCAGATGGCGGGCCAGCGCTTCGCCCAGTCCAGCACCTGCGCCAGCGAATCGGCCTCGACCAGGCTGTAGCCGGCGATCAGCTCCTTGGTCTCGGTGAACGGGCCGTCGATCACCATGGGCTTGCCGCCCTCGAACTTGACGCGGGCGCCCTTGGCGCTGGGGTGCAGGCCGTCGCCGGCCAGGATCTTCAGGTCGCGGCCCATCTGCTCATGGTAGTCCATCATCGCGCTGATGAGCTCTTCGGTCGGCATGACGCCGGCCTCGGTGTCGGCGTCGGACTTGCGGATGATCATGAAGCGCATGGGGTCCCTTTCGTCGCTTTGGCGTCCCAAGGACGGATGGACATCCAGGGACCCGACATTTTCATGAAATCGGCGTGGCGTCGGTCCCGACCGTGGCGCGCGCGGCCAGCATCGCCGCCGTCCGGGCCAGGGTGGGATGGAGCCAATCGGGGGCGATCTCGGCCAGGGGTCCCATGACGAACAGGCGCTCGTGGGCGCGGGGATGCGGCAGGGTCAGGACAGGGTCGTCCAGCACCGCGCGGCCGTGCGCGATGAGGTCGAGGTCCAGGGTGCGGGGCGCATTGCGGGCTGACGGCTCCCGGCCCATTTCCCTCTCCAGGCCCCGTAGCGTGCGCAGCACCTCGAGCGGCCCGCCCGGCGCCTCGACAAGCGCGACGCCGTTGCGGTACTCAGGACCCATTGGGTCGGGCCAGGCAGCCGAGCGCCACCAGGACGACCGTTTCAGGATTTTCAAGCCGACCGCCGGGAACCGGGTCAGCGCCGCCTCCAGCAGAGCCTCGGACGAGCCGTAGCCGCCCGAAAGATTGCTGCCCAGGGCGACGACGACCACCCCATTCAGGTCCAGGACATTTGCGCTGATGACGTTCTACCCCACGGACCGGCTGGCGTTGTTCATCGACGGGGCCAACCTCTATTCGGCGGCCAAGCACCTCGGCTTCGACATCGACTACCGGAAGCTGCTCGAGGAGTTCAAGAAGCGCAGCGTGCTGGTGCGCGCCTATTATTACACCGCCCTGGTGGAGAACGAGGAGTACTCGCCGATCCGGCCGCTGGTCGATTGGCTGGACTACAACGGCTATCGCCTGGTGACGAAATCGGCGCGTGAGTACACCGACGCCAATGGTCGCAAGCGCTTCCGCGGCGACATGGACGTCGAGATCGCGGTCGACATGATGGAGATGGCCGAGCACGTCGACCACATGGTGCTGTTTTCGGGCGACGGGGATTTCAGGAAGCTGGTCGAGGCGGTGCAGCGGCGCGGCAGCCGGGTGACCGTGGTCTCCACCGTGAAGAGCCAGCCGCCCATGGTCAGCGACGACCTGCGCCGGCAGGCGGACAACTTCGTCGACCTGCAGGACCTGGCCGACATGATCGGGCGGCCGTCGCGCCTGCCCAAGTTCCTGTCCGAGAGCCGGGCCGCGCACGCCGACCGCGACACCGATGCCGACGCCTAGCGTCCCGCCCGAAGCGCCGGCCGACTGTCCGCTCTGCCCCCGGCTGGTCGCCTATCGCCGCGCCAACGAGATCTCCGTGCCGGGCGGCTTCAACGGCGCGGTGGCCTCGTTCGGCGACGAGCAGGCCCGGCTGTGCGTGGTGGGCCTCGCGCCCGGCCGCATGGGGGCCAACCGCACCGGGCGGCCGTTCACCGGCGATGGCGCGGGGTGGATGCTGTACGACACCCTGCTGAAGACCGGCTTCGCGACCGGGGTGTACGAGGCGCGGCCGGACGACACGCTGCGGCTTCAGGACTGCATGATCACCAACGCGGTGCGCTGCGCGCCGCCAGGAAACAAGCCGGAGACGATCGAGGAGGCCACCTGCCGCCCGTTCCTCACCGCGCGGCTGGCCGCCCTGCCCCGGCTGAAGGTGATCGTGACCCTAGGCGACGTCTCGCGGCGCAATGTGCTGCGGGCGCTGGGGCTGAAGGCCTCGGCGGGCCTGCCGGGGCACGGGACCGAGTTCCCGGCCGGGCCGTACATCGTGCTGAACAGCTACCACTGCTCAAGGCTCAACACGAACACGGGCCGGCTGACGGCGGAGATGTTCGAGGCGGTGTTCCGGCGGGCGCGGGAGCTAGTGGGGTAGCTGCCACACCCTGTCAGCAGGCCGGCGCTAACCTTCGCCGCATGGACCCGATCAAAGGAAGCTGCCTCTGCGGCGCGGTGCGTTTCGAACTCACCGGCAAGCCGCTCAGCCTCAGCTATTGCCACTGCTCGCGCTGCCGAAAGCAGGCCGGGCTGTTCGCCGCCGTGCTGATGGTGCGGCGGGAGGATTTCCGGCTGGCGGCGGGGGCCGAGCACATCCGCCGCTACGAGCCGCCTGCGCCATTCAAACATGTCCGCGCGTTCTGCGGGACCTGCGGGTCGCCGCTGGGCGAGCCGTCCGCCGAGCATGACGTGTTCCCGGTCGCGGCGTCGGCCTTGGACGACGATCCCGGCGTGCGCCCGGTGCTGCACCAGAACCTGGCGGCCAAGCCCGGCTGGCTGGTCATTCCTGACGATGGGGTGAAGCAGATTCCCGGAACCTATGGCGGATAGCGGACGCGGCTTGTAGCGTCGCGGCTCGCTACAGCTTGAGTGGATTCCACCTTGTCCAAGACCCTGATCGCCGCCCTCCTCGCCACCGCCCTCGCCGCGCCGGCCTTCGCCGCGCCGCCCAAGGCGGACCCGGCCCTCCACGCCGAGGCGCTGGGCATCCTGAAGAAGGGCATCGCCTATCGCACCGTGCAGGGCGGCGACCAGTTCGTGCCCTATGCCGAGTATCTGAAGAGCGTGCTTGTCGCGTCCGGCTACAGCGCGGCCGAGATCACCATCGAGCCGATGGCGGGCACGGCGTTCCTGATCGCCCGCTATCCGGGGACCGATCCGAAGAAGAAGCCGATCGTCATCTCGGGCCACATGGACGTGGTCGAGGCGAACCCCAAGGACTGGACCCGCGACCCGTTCACCCCGATCGAGGAGAACGGCTACGTCTTCGGCCGCGGCGCCGTGGACAACAAGTTCGACGTCTCGATGATGGTCGCCACCCTGGCCAAGCTGCGCAAGAGCGGCTGGAAGCCCGGCCGCGATGTGGTGCTGGCGCTGTCCGGCGACGAGGAAACCACCATGCGCACCACCGCCGTCCTGGCCGAACGGCTGAAGGGCGCGGAGCTGGTGCTGAACATCGACGGCGGCGGCGGCGGGCTGAACGAGGACGGCACGCCCGTGTCGTTCGGCATCCAGGGCGCCGAGAAGACCTATGCCGACTTCCACCTGACGGTGACCGATCCGGGCGGCCACTCCAGCCGGCCCACGCCGACCAACGCGATCTATCGGCTGGCCAAGGCGATCGACAAGCTCGAGGCCTATCAGTGGCCGACCATGAGCAACGACATCACCCGCGCCTCGCTGGCGGCCTCGGCGAAGAATACTCCCGGCCCGATCGGCCAGGCGCTGGCCAAGTTCGCCGCCGATCCGACCGACAAGGCGGCCATCGCCGCGATCCGGGCCGACCCGGCGTGGAGCCCGGCGCTGCACACCACCTGCGTCGCCACCATGCTGAGCGGCGGCCACGCGGCCAACGCCCTGCCCCAGCGCGCCGAGTTGACCGTGAACTGCCGGATCTTCCCCGGCACCTCGTCGACCAGCGTGAAGGCGACCCTGGCCGAGATCGTCGGCGATCCGAGCGTGGTGGTGACCCGCCTGGACGACGGCTCCATCGACAGCCCCGCCTCGCCGCTGCGGGCGGATGTGGTGGCCGCGGTGACCAAGGCGGTCCACGTCCGCTTCCCCGGCCTGGCCATCGTGCCCAGCCAGGCGTCGGGCGCCACGGACAGCATGTATTTCCGCGCCGCCGGCGTGCCGAGCTATGGCGTCTCGGGCCTGTTCATGAAGGATAGCGACGAGTTCAGCCACGGCCTGAACGAGCGGGCTCCGATCAGCGCGATCGACGGCGACCTGGCCCACTACGACTCGATCCTGCGCGACCTGGCGAAGTAAGCATCATGACCTCCCGTACGTTTGACGAGATCAAGTCGGCCTACGCCGAAAACCCGGACGCCGGAGCGCTGGACAGCCCCGCGTCGCGAAACAGCGATGGCGACACCCTGCTCCACCTGGCCGCGCTAGGCGGGAACGAGGCCGATGTGAAGGATCTGGTCGCCCTGGGCGCGGTGGTCAACGCCCGAGGGGACTTCGGGATGACGGCGCTGCACCATGCGGCGGTGGGCGGCCATGTCGCCGCCGCCGAGCGCCTGCTCGCGCTGGGGGCCGACCGTTCGGCGCCGGACGACTTCGGCCAGACCCCGGCGAAGGTGGCCGCGCTGGCCTCGCACGCCGAACTGGCGGCGCTGCTGCGGCCGTCCCGGCGGCTACACGCCCGGCGCTGACCCCTGCCCGAATAACCGCTTCACTTCCGCCACGGCGCCGGGCTCACCTTCTCCGCAGAACATGCGATCTGGGAGGATCCGATGCACGACCTGATCATCCGCGGCGGAACCATCGTCGACGGCACGGGCGGCAAGCCGTTCGTTGGCGACGTGGCGATCAACGGCGACCGCATCGTCCAGGTGGGCCAGGTGTCGGGAACGGCGACGCGCGAGATCGACGCGACGGGCCAGATCGTGACGCCCGGCTGGGTGGACATCCACACCCACTATGACGGCCAGGCGACCTGGGACGCGGTGCTGGCGCCCTCGTCGTGGCATGGGGTGACGACGGCGATCATGGGCAACTGCGGCGTAGGCTTCGCCCCCGTGCGGCCCGACGCCCACAACTTCCTGATCGAGCTGATGGAAGGGGTGGAGGACATTCCCGGCTCGGCCCTGCACGAGGGGATCGACTGGAAGTGGGAGACCTTCCCCGAATACCTCGACGCGCTGGAGGCCAAGCCGCGCGCCATCGACATCGGCACCCATGTGCCGCACGCGCCGGTCCGGGCCTATGTGCTGGGCGACCGCTGCAACACCGACTACCAGCCCAACGCCGCCGAGATCGCCGAGATGGCGGCCATCGTGCGTGAGGGCGTGGAGGCCGGTGCGCTGGGCTTCTCGACCAGCCGCACGTTGCTGCACAAAGACCTGAAGGGCGTTCACATGCCCGGCACCTTCGCCGGCTCGGACGAGATGCTGGCGCTGGGGCTCAGCATGAAGGGCCTGCGCCACGGCGTGTTCGAGATGGTCTCCGACCACCTGGGTGACGACGACGAGTGGATGTGGGTCAAGGGCTTCGCCGAGGAGACCGGGCTGCCGGTGACCCTGGTCGCCACGTCGGCCCAGGCCTACGAAGGCGACAAGATGTACAACATCGCCGAGGAGTCCCGCGCCCAGGGCATGGACATCCGTCCGCAGATCGCCGGGCGGCCGACGGGCATCCTTCACGGCCTGACCTCGAACTTCCACGTGTTCCTGGCCAGCCCGACCTGGAAGGCCAAGCTGGCCGACCTGCCGGTGGAGGAAAAGCTGGCCGCGATGAAGACGCCGGAAATCCGGGCCGCCCTGCTCAGCGAGGACAGCCCGCTGATCCGGGCCGCGATCGGCGAAGGCGTCGCCGGGGACCTGGCCGTGGCGTTCGGCGGCAGCCTGCTGTGGCGGATTTTCCCGCTGGGCGAGCGGCCCAACTACGAGCCCGACCGCGAAGGCAGCGTGGCCGGACTGGCCGAGGCCGCGGGCGTGTCGCCACTGGAGACGATGTACGACCTGCTGCTCCGCGACGACGGCCGCGAGCTGTTCTACCAGCCGCTGGGCGGCTACCAGACCTACAACTTCGACTTCTTCCGCAAGAACATGCAGCACCCGAACGTGCTGTTCGGGCTGTCGGACGGCGGGGCCCACTGCGGGGTGATCGCCGACGCCGGCATGCCGACCTTCATCCTCAGCTACTGGGCGCGCGACCGCGTGAAGGGCGACCAGTTCCCGCTGGAGTTCCTGGTGCGCAAGCTGACCAGCGACACGGCCAAGGCCTATGGCCTGAACGACCGCGGGCAGTTGAAGCCGGGCCTGCTGGCCGACGTGAACGTGATCGACTTCGACAAGCTGCAGCTGTTCCGGCCAGAGTCGATCCAGGATCTGCCGGCCGGCGGCCGCCGCCTGGTCCAGCGGGCCGAGGGCTATAGCTACACGGTGAAATCCGGCCAGGTGACCTTCGAGGACGGCGAGCACACGGGCGCCCTGCCCGGGGGCCTGGTGCGCGGCGGCCGCGAGGCGATCATCCTGCCGATGGCGGCCGAATAGGCCTCAGCGCGTCCAGTACTGGTAGCGCCAGACCTTCTCGAAGCCCGCCTTGCGATAGAGGGAGCGGGCGTCGTTGCCCTCTTCCACCTGCAGGAAGACGCGATCGATCCCGCGCGCCTGGGTGGCGCGGCCCAGGGCGGCGAGCACGGTGCTGGCCAGGCCGCGGCCCCGGCGGGCCGCGTCGGTGCGCATGCCGTGGATGCCCGCCCAGCCGTGGCCGAAGGTGACAGCGCCCACCGCCACCGTGCGGCCGTCCTCGCGCGCCGCGCCGTACATGGCGTCGGGCGAGCGGGTCAGGGCGGCGACGCGGCCGGCGCCGTCCTCTGGATCGAAACCTTCGCCCAGGAAGACCTGGCCCCAGGCTTCGTCCGGCGTGTCCAGCAGGTCGGCGGGGCGATCGCGGAGCGCGGCGAGCCGATCGACGTCGCCGACCTTCACGATCGTGGGCTTCGCGCCGACATAGCCGCGCGCGGTCAGCGCCTCGGCGACACCCTGCAGGCCCGGCACGTCGGCGAGGCGGAACATGGGGGTGAGCCCCGCGCTCCAGTACGCGGCCTCGACCTCGCTGAGCGCCGAGGCGTCCAGGTCGTGGCGCAGGGGCACGGCGCTCTTGGCGCGGCCGATGGCGCCGTCGTCCAGCGGGACCAGCCAGCCGCCGATCTCCTCGATCAGCGCCGGGGCGACGCCCTCGACCGTGGCCCGCTCCAGGCTCTCGATGTCGGCGGGACCCAAGCTAGCTCCGATCGCCCTTCATGAGCCGCGCCTTGTCGCGTTGCCAGTCGCGGGCCGCGGTCGTCTCGCGCTTGTCGTGGGTGTTCTTGCCCTTGGCGAGGGAGAGTTCCAGCTTCGCCAGACCCTTGTCGCTCCAATACAGCTTGGTCGGGATGATCGTGCGGCCGTCGCGCTGGACGGCGCCGATCAGCTTGTCGATCTCCTTGCGCTTCAGCAGCAGCTTCCGGTGCCGGCGAGGCTCGTGGTTGAAGTGCGGACCGGCCTGGGCGTACGGCGGGAAATCGGCGTTGATCAGCATGATTTCCTTGCCCTGCACCGCGGCGTAGCTCTCCGCGATGTTCGCGCGACCGACGCGCAGGCTCTTCACCTCGGACCCGGTCAGGGCGATGCCCGCCTCGAAGGTCTGCTCCAGGAAGTAGTCGAACCGCGCGCGGCGGTTCTCGGCGATCAGCTTACCGGCCATCAGATGAGCCCCGCGTCTCGCATGCCGACGAGGACTTCGGCGCGGGCGGCCTCGGAGCACGGCACGATCGGCAGGCGCACCTCGTCCGTGCAGAGACCCAGCTGCGCCATGGCGAACTTGGCCGGCGACGGCGAGGCGTCGGAGAACAGCGCCTTGTGCAGGCGAATCAGCCGGTCCTGGCCGTAGAGCGCGCCCTGCCACTGGCCGGACAGCGCATCGTTGTACATCTGGGCCACCAGCTCCGGCGCGACGTTGCAGGTGACCGAGATGCAGCCGTGGCCGCCCTGGGCGACGTAGCCCAGGCCCTGGTCGTCATTGCCGGACAGCAGCACCCAGTCCTCGCCGCACTCGACGCGCTGCAGGCTGGCGCGGCCCAGGTCGCCGGTGGCGTCCTTGATGCCGACGATGTTCGGCAGCTTGGACAGGCGGACCAGGACGGCGTTGGAGATGTCCACGCTGGTGCGGGCGGGCACGTTGTAGACCAGCACCGGAAGCTGCACGGCGTCGTTGATGGCCGCGTAGTGGGCGTACAGCCCCTCCTGGTTGGGCCGATTGTAGTAGGGCGTGACCACCAGGGCCGCGTCGGCGCCCACCGCCTTGGCGTGTTGCACCAATTCGATGGCCTCGGCCGTAGAATTGGAGCCGGCGCCGGCGATCACCGGCACCCGGCCGCGCGCGGTCTGCACGCACAGCTCCACCACGCGCCGGTGCTCGGCGTGGCTGAGGGTCGCGGTCTCGCCGGTGGTGCCGACGGGAACGAGCCCGTGCACGCCGGCGGCGATCTGGCGTTCGACAAGGGACACAAAAGCGTCCTCGTCGACTGCGCCATTGCGGAAAGGCGTGACGAGCGCCGGTAAGACGCCACGGAAGAGAGGTTCGGACATGTCAGCTATGTGGGGGTGCGCAAAAGACTGTGAAGATGGCGCCTAGTGAGGCGACGTTCAGATTTGCCGGGACAATATGTTGGCGTGGGCTTAGCCCGCAACGCCGATTCCTTTAAATCCCCGACTCAGGGGGAGTTCGTTGAACATCCGATTTCGTAACGCCCTGCTCATTGGCTGCGCCGCGCTGGCGGCGACGGCGGTCGCGCATGCCCAGGTCCTGGACCCGATCGGCGATCTCCTCGGCCAGCCGAAGCTGCCGGCCGCGCCGGTTCCGTACACGGTCGCCAAGCAAACGGTGGCCCGTCCGCTGAGTTCCAGCGACCAGGCGATGTTCGCCCAGGGGATGGCCGCCGCGAAGCGCGGGGACGTCGCCGGCGCCAAGAGCGCGGTCGCCAGCCTGTCCGACCCCATCGCCCGCAAGCTCGTCACCTGGGCGATGGTGGACGTCAGCTCGACCTCGCTCGGCTTCTACGACCTGGACGCCGCCCGCCGCGAGCTGGACGGCTTCCCGCGCGGCGCGCGGCGCCAGATCGCCGCCGAGAAGGTGCTGGAGACGTCGGGCAAGTCGCCCGCCCAGATCGTCGAATGGTTCGCCGGCCAGGAGCCGCAGAGCGCGCCCGGCGCCACGGCGCTGGCCTCGGCCTACCGTAGCCTGGGCCGTCAGGCCGAGGCGACCAGCCTGGTCCGCCGCTGGTGGCGGGACAAGAGCTTCGAAGCCGACGCCCAGCGCGCCATGCTGACCCGGTTCGGCGACGTGCTGACGCCCGAAGATCACATCCGCCGGGCCGATGTGCTGCTGTACGGCGCCCAGGGGCCCGCCGCGCGCGACGTGGTGACCTTGCTGCCCGCCGACCGGCAGGCCGCCGCCCTGGCGCGGATCGCGCTGCGCGGAAACTCCGACACCGGGTTCAACGGCCTGACGCCCGACGACCAGGCCAGCCCCGGCGTGGCGTTCGAGCGGGCCTCGTTCCTGCGCCGCCGCGGCCAGGACAGCCAGGCCACCGCCGCCCTCTCTACCGCCGCCACCGACGGAGTGACCTCGGACGGCGCGGATCGGGTCTGGGACGAACGCTATCGCCTGACGCTGTCGGCCATCCGCAGCGGCGACTGGCGCGCCGCCTACCGCGCCGCGGCCAACACGGGCCTGAACAGCGGCGCCGACGCCACCGAGGCCGAGTTCTACGCCGGCTGGATCGCGCTGAACCGGCTGGGCGAACCCGCCACGGCCGCCCGTCACTTCGCCGCCATCGAGCGGATCGGCCAGTCGCCGATCACCCGCGCCCGCGCCTTCTACTGGATGGCCCGCGCCGCCGAGGCCCAGGGCGACCGCACGGCCGCCGAGACCTACTATTCGCGCGGCGCCGAGCACGTGACCACGTTCTACGGCCAGCTCTCGGCCGAGAAGCTGGGCCTGAAGCTCGTGCTGCCGGCCGATCCCGTCCCCACCGAGGCCGAGCGGGCGAAGTTCGAGCGCCAGGACGTGGTCCAGGCCATGCGCCTGCTGGCCGACCAGAACCAGCGCGATCTGTTCAAGGTCTTCGCCCTGCACATCGACGATATCGTGCCCAACCGCACGGAAGCGGCGCTGCTGATCGACGCGGTGCGCGGCTACGGCGACCAGGACACCTCGATGAAGGCGGCGCGCGGGGCGGCCCAGCGCGGCCTGATCCTGGCCGACCGCGCCTATCCCTATCGCACCCCGCCGGAAGTGGCCGGCGCGCCGGAGCCGGCGCTGGTGCTCGGCATCACCCGGCAGGAAAGCGGCTTCGACCCCGCCGTCCGCTCGGGCGCCGATGCGCGGGGCATGATGCAGCTGCTGCCCTCGACGGCGGCCGGCGTCGCGCGGAAGATGGGCGTCGGCTATTCGGCCGCCCTGCTCTACGAGCCGGACTACAACATGCGCCTGGGCTCCAGCTTCCTGGGGTCGCTGGTGAACGGCTTCTCCGGCTCGTACGTCCTGGCGGCGGCGGGCTACAACGCCGGGCCGGGACGCCCGCCGCAGTGGATCGCCATGTGCGGCGACCCGAGGGCCGGCGGCCAGGACCCGCTCGACTTCATCGAGTGCATCCCCTTCTCCGAGACCCGCAACTACGTGATGCGGGTGATGGAGAACATGCAGGTCTATCGCGCCAAGGCGAATGGCGGCTCGGCCCCGATCACGCTCTCCAACGACCTGCGGCGGGGCAGCTACAACTACACGCCCACCGCGTCGGCAGTGGCGAGCAACCCGTAGGCTCCCCTTCCGCTCGTCATGGCCGGGCTCTAGGTCGCGGGTTGTGTCAGCGGCCGCGTCTTCAGCCACGCAACGACGAACAACACGGCCAGCAGCAGGTCGGGGCTGGCGATGGCGGGGACGGTGATCGGGATGCGGCCCTGGGCGTAGAGGGTCCAGCAGAAGCCGGCGTAGCCCAGCTTGCCCGCAGCGCCGAGCAGCATGAACGGGCGGTAGGCGGCCGGATTGCGGCCGATCACCAGATAGCCCAGCTGCCACGCGAAGGTGGAGACCGCGAAGCCGTAGTAGGTGTCGGGATGACTGAGCGGGCCGGTCTGGGCGACCACCACCGGCTCCAGGAAGAACAGCGACCCGATGATCAGGACGCCCCAGATCCCGCCCAGGGTAAAGACCCACTTCGCGAAGGTCATGCGAACGCCCTCAGTCGATGACGAGGCCGTTCAGCAGACCGTCCAGCGTGACCTGCATCAGCTCCTCGCGGTCGGCGAACTCGAAGCTGGGCCGCACGATCAGCAGGGCCACCACGCCATGGCAGGACATCCACAGCGCCTGGGCCGCCGAGTCGGCGCCGCCCGTGCGCAGGCGGCCGGCCGCGGCCACTTCGCGCACGACGCCCGCGAAGGCTTCGTAGCAGTCGTGGCTGAGGTCGGTGGTGCTGGCCGGCGTGTCATCGGTCGAGGTCACCTGCGGCGCGCAGTAGACCAGCTGGTAGGCGTTGGGATGCTCCAGACCCCAGTGCATGTAGGAGTCCAGCATCATCCGCGTGCGGACCACGGGGTCCAGCGGCCGGGCGGCCAGCGCGGTGTTGCGTTCCAGCAGCTGGCTCAGCGTCGCGTCCACGATCTCGCGGAGGATGCAGGCCTTGTCCTGGAAGTGCATGTAGAGCGCCGTGGAGGAGACCCCTACCTCGTCGGCGATCTTGCGGATGGTGGCGCCTTCGTAGCCCTCGGCCACGAAAATGCGTTCCGCCGCCTCGAGGATCTCGGCGCGCCGGAGGTGTCCGTCGCCCTTTGCCTTGCGCGCGGTCTTCCGCGTCGCCGTCGCGACTGAACTCATAAACTCATCCCCATACCGTCCCCATTCTAGCGGACCTCAAATCGTCAGGTGTGACAAGTCTTTGTCAGTGGGCTGGACGCGCGCCTCTCACTCCGCGTAAGGGGCCGGCTATGAGCCCGCCCCAAATCGCCGTGGCGTCCGAGGTGATGCGCACCACCGGTTGGGCGGACTATGCCCTGCTGGACTCCGGCCATGGGCGGAAGCTGGAGCAGTACGGCCCCTACAAGGTGGTCCGGCCCGAGCCGCAATGCCTGTGGTCGCCCCGGCTGCCGCAGGACGTCTGGGACGCCGCCGACGCGGTGTTCGACCCCTCCGACGAGGAGGACGCCGGCCGGTGGCGGTTCAAGGCCGGACCGGTCGAGAGCTGGCCGCTGGGCTGGGGCGACGTAAAGTTCCATGGCCGGTTTACCGCCTTCCGCCACCTGGCCTTCTTCCCGGAGCAGGCGGCGAACTGGGGCTGGCTCGACACGCAGGTGCGGTCGATGGGACCCAATGCCGACGGCGGGCCGGCGCGCGTGCTGAACCTGTTCGGCTATACGGGCGTCGCCAGCCTGGTGATGGCGGCGGCGGGCGCGGCGGTGACCCACGTGGACGCGTCGAAGAAGGCCGTGGCCTGGGCGCGGGAGAATGCGGAGCTGTCCCGCCTCTCCGACCGGCCGGTGCGCTGGATCGTCGAGGACGCCAAGAAATATGTGCAGCGCGAGGTGCGGCGCGGCTCGACCTATGAAGGGATCATCCTGGATCCGCCGAAGTACGGCCGTGGGCCCGACGGCCAGGTGTGGCGGCTGTTCGAGGATCTGCCCGAGATGGCCAGCCTGTGCGCGCAGCTGCTGTCGGCGGACGCGAAGTTTCTGGTGCTGAACGCCTATGCCGAGCGGATCTCCGGCGCGGCCCTGGCCGGTCTGCTGGCCGAAAAGCTCGAGGCGCGCGGCGGCAGGATCGAGTGGGGCGAGCTGGCGCTGGAGGAACAGCGCGGCGACCGGGCCATCGGCATGAGCTTCTTCGCCCGATGGTCCAGATGAGTTCGCGGGTGATCACCTCGCTGTCCAACGACACCGTGAAGGCCGTCCGCGCGCTGCACATGCGCAAGGAACGCGACGAGACGGGCCTGTTCGTGGCCGAGGGGCTGAAGAACGTCATCGAGGGGATCGACACCGGCCACGCGCCGACGATCCTGATGCATGGGCCCGATGCGACCGACCACCCGATGATGCGGAAGGCCGTGGACGCGACGATCGCGGCGCGGGGCCAGGTGATCGAAGTCACCCAGGACATCCTGGCCAAGGTTTCGCGGCGCGAAAACCCCCAGGCGGTGGTGGGCGTGTTCCCGCAGGCGTTCGTCGCGCTGGGCGATGTCGCGGCCGGCGTGGCGCATTGCGTCGTGGCGCTGCATCGGGTCCGCGACCCCGGCAACCTGGGGACCATCATCCGCACCGCCGACAGCGCGGGCTGCGGCGCGGTGATCCTGGTGGGCGAGTGCTGCGATCCCTATTCGGTCGAGGCGGTGCGGGCGACCATGGGCTCGATCTTCGCCGTGCCGCTGGTTCAGGCCACCGAGGACGCGTTCGCGGCGTGGCGCGGCGGCTGGACCGGCTCGGTGATCGGCACCCTGCTCTCGGCCGAGGTGACGCACAGCGACGCGACCTACGCCAAACCCACGGTCGTGCTGATGGGCAACGAACAGCAGGGCCTGACACCGGACATGGCGGCCCTGTGCGACGTGAACGTGAAGATCCCCATGCGGGGACGGGCGGACAGCTTGAATCTGTCCGTGGCGACGGGGATCATGATCTACGCCGCGACGGCGTAGATTCCGGAGACTCCCATGCGCCTGGCCGCTCTCGCTCTCTGCCTGTGGCTCGCAGGCGGGAGCGCCCTGGCCCAGCCCGCGCCAGCCGCCGACAACGGCGAGATGCAGCGCATCTTCCAGGAGGACCAGGCCGACCGGAAGGCGCCTGTCGGGACGATTGACTGGAAGGTGATCCGACCGCGCGACGAGCAGCGGCGGCTGGCGACCCGCAAGCTGCTGGCTGACGGCGCGCTGCGTACCGCAGACGACTTCCACGCCGCGGCCTTCGTGTTCCAGCACGGCCACGAAGACGACGACTATCTGCTGGCCCACACCCTGGCGATGATCGCCGTCGCCAAGGGGCGGAAGGAGTCGCTGTGGATCGCGTCGGCGACCCTCGACCGCTATCTGGTTCAGGTGGGCAAGCCACAGGTCTATGGGACTCAGTTTTCCGGCTCCAAGGTCACCGGGGGCTGGACGCAGGAGCCCTACAACCGCGACCTGATCTCGGACTCGATCAGGGTCGAACTTGGCGTCCCGAGCCTGGCGGAACAGGCGCGCCAGATGGCGGACCTTCCGACCCTCATGCCGGCGCCGAAAAAACCCTGAGACTTGGCGGTTTTTGCCGGGCCTATGTCACAGCCAGGGCTCCTCCTCCGTCCTAGGGGCAGAGAAAAGGAGATCCCCCCATGACCACCCGCCTGAACGGCTTCGCCATCGCCCCCCAGGGCATTCAGAAAATGGCCGAGCTCGAAGACATCCTGCGCAATTCGGGGCTCGAATACAGCCTCTACGAGCTGGTGAAGATGCGGGCGTCGCAGATCAACGGCTGCGCGTTCTGCCTCCACATGCACTCCAAGGACGCCCGTGCGGCGGGCGAGACCGAGGAGCGGCTCTACCTGCTGAACGCCTGGCGCGAGTCGAGCTTCTACACGCCGCGTGAGCGCGCCGCCCTGGCCTGGACCGAAGCCCTGACCCTGGTGGCGCAGACGGGCGCGCCGGACGCCGACTACGACGGGCTGAAGCCACACTTCAGCGAGAGCGAGATCGTGAACCTCACCCTGCTGATCGGCCTGATCAACAGCTGGAACCGCCTGGCGGTGGGGATGCGCAGCCAGCACCCGAAGACGTGGAAGGCGGCGGCTTAGACTCTGCGTGATTGCTCCCCTTCGGGGGAGGAATTGGGTTCACGTCCCCCGCGGCTTGGCCCGGGCCGTCGGCGCGGCGGTCGAGGGGTCCTCCGGCCAGACATGTTTGGGATATCTCCCGCGCATGTCGGAGCGGACGTCCTTCCAAGAGCCCTTCCAGAAGCCCGGCAGGTCCTGGGTGGTCTGGATCGGGCGGTGGCCAGGGGACAGCAGCGACATGGTGATCGGCGTGCCGCCGATGGTCGGGTGCTGGGCCAGGCCGAACACCTCCTGCACCCGGACATCCACGCGAGGTCCGGCCTCGGCGGCGTAGTCGATGGTGAAGCTGTTGCCGGTGGGCGCGGTCCAGCGGACGGGCGCCTCGGCGTCCAGGCGGCGCTGCAGGTCCCAGGGGACCAGGGTGCGGAGCGCGCCGTCGAGGACGTCGGGCTTCAGGGCGTTCAGGCCGCGCAGGCCCAGCAGCACCGGGGCCAGCCAATCGTCGAGGCTGGCGGCCAGCGCTTCGTCGGACAGGTCCGGCCACGCGGGATCGCGGGCCTGCAGGAAGGCGGCGCGCTCGCGCAGCGACGTGGCCGCCTCGCCCCAGGGCAGGATCTTCACGCCCTCGCGCCGCACGCGGTCGGTGAGGGCACGGGCGATCAGGGCCGGGTCCGGGTTGTCGTCGATCTCTTCGCGGATGGTCAGCCGGCCCAGGCGGGTCAGGCGCTTGGCGCGCAGGCGGCCGCTGCCGCTTTCCTCCAGCCGCTCGTCGATCTCGAACTGGTCCTTGAAGGCGACGAGTTCGGCCGGCTCCAGCGGCGCGGCCAGCAGAACGCGGTCGCGGCGGTCGCCGCCGCCCAGCTCGGCCACCGCCAGCCAGGGTTCGCGGGCCAGGGCGTCGGTGGGGTCGACGAAGGCGCCGCGGCCGGTGACCAGCTGGAACTCGCCCTGCCCGCCCCGCGCCTTGGCCACGCGTTCCGGATAGGCGAAGGCCAGCAGCAGGCCGTCGGACAGCGCCTCGCCCTTCCCCGCCCTGCCGCTGAGGCCCGCCCACCGCTCGGCCAGCGCCTTGGCGTCGCGCGCTCGCGGACCACGATCGCGCTCCAGGCCGTCCAGGCGATGGCGCAGGTCGGCGTCGCGGCCGCCCAGGCCACGCTCGGTGATCAGAGCGGCGATGCGCGCGGCGCGCGGGGCCTGGCCGGTGTCGGCCGCCTTCAGCACCATGTGGGCGAGGCGGGGGTTCAGCGGCATGTCGGCCAGCGCGCGACCGTGGGCGGTGAGCACGCCGTCGCGGTTCAAAGCTTCGAGCCGTTGCAGCAGGGCGCGGGCCTCGGTGAAGGCGGCTGACGGCGGCGGGTCTAGGAACGCCAGGTCGGTCGCGTCCTTGGCGCCCCAGCGGGCGAGGTCAAGGGCCAGGCCGGAGAGGTCGGCGTCCAGGATCTCGGGGTCGGCATAGGCCGGCAGCGCGCGGGTCTCGGCCTCGTCCCACAGGCGGTAGCAGACGCCGGGCTCGGTGCGGCCGGCGCGGCCCCGGCGCTGGTCGGCGGCGGCGCGACTGACGCGGACGGTGGCCAGACGGGTCAGGCCGCTGGCGGGATCGTAGCGGGGCACGCGGGCGACGCCGCAGTCGATGACCACGCGCACGCCCTGGATCGTCAGGCTGGTCTCGGCGATGGAGGTGGCCAGCACGACCTTGCGCTTGCCGGTCGGCGCGGGCGCGATGGCGCGGTCCTGGTCGCGGGGGTCGAGGGCGCCATAGAGCGGCGCGATCTCGACATTCGGGCGGTTGCGCTCCCGCAGCCGCTCGGCGGTGCGCAGGATCTCGCCCTGACCCGGCAGGAAGACCAGCAGGCTGCCGGTCTCCTCGGCGAGCGCGCGCTCGACGGCGCGGACGGCCTGGTCCTCGATGCGGAGGCGCCCATCCTTGCTTGGGGCATCGCGGCCAAGGTAGCGGGTCTCCACCGGGAACATCCGCCCCAGGCTCTCGATCACCGCCGCGCCGTCCAGCAGACGGGCGACCGCCGCGCCGTCGAGGGTGGCGGACATGACCAGCAGGCGCAGGTCCTCGCGCAACAGCCGTTGAGCATCGCGGGCCAGAGCCAGGCCGAGGTCGGCGTCCAGGCTGCGCTCGTGGAACTCGTCGAAGATCACGCACGCGACGCCCGGCAGTTCGGGGTCGCCCAGCACCATGCGGGTGAAGACGCCCTCGGTGACCACCTCGATGCGGGTGGCGGCCGAGATCCGGGACTGCAGGCGGACGCGGTAGCCGACGGTGTCGCCGACCCGTTCGCCGAGGGTGGCAGCCATCCGCTCGGCCGCGGCGCGGGCGGCCAGCCGGCGGGGTTCGAGGACGATGATCTTGCCGCCGGCCACCCAGGGCTCGGCCAGCAGCTCGAGCGGAACGACCGTGGTCTTGCCCGCGCCGGGCGGCGCGACGAGCACGGCGGCGTTCCCGGCGCGCAGCGACGCCTTCAGATCAGGCAGGGCCTCGTGAACCGGAAGCATTCCCGGGCTCTAGCGCGCGCCGACGTGGAGGGGAAACGCCATAGTCCGTTGTCGCTTGACCACAAGGGCACAACCACGCCACGGTCGCGCCAAATTTGGGATATGGCGGCTCGGGGGCCGCTGTTCGGAGGAATATATGTGGCGCGTAAAGCCGCTCGACGCGATCCTGGCTACGGCCGAGAAGAAGTCGCTCCATAGATCGCTCGGGCCGTTCCAGCTGACCATGCTGGGCATCGGGGCCATCATCGGCACCGGGATTTTCGTTCTGACCGCCGAGGCCGCCCAAAAGGCCGGTCCCGGCATGATCCTGGCCTTCGTCATCGCGGGCTTCGTCTGCGCCGTCGCGGCGCTCTGCTACGCCGAGATGGCGGCCATGGTGCCGGTCTCCGGCTCCGCCTACACCTACAGCTACGCGGTGATGGGCGAACTGCTGGCCTGGATGGTCGGCTGGGCGCTGATCCTGGAATATGCGGTCGCCGCCGGCGCCGTGTCGGTGGGCTGGTCCGGCTACGTCGTCGGGCTGATCGAGAACGCCTTCGCCATCAACATCCCCGACATGCTCGTACGCGGGCCGTTCGACGGCGGGATGGTCAACCTTCCGGCCATGGGCATCGCCCTGCTGGTCACCGCGCTGCTGGTGATCGGCACGCGGGAATCCGCGACGGTCAACGCCTTCCTGGTGGCCATCAAGGTGGCGGCGCTGATCCTCTTCATCGTGCTGGCGGTGCCCGTCATCAAGATGGAGAACTTCGAGCCGTTCATGCCGCTCGGGTTCAGCGGGGTCTCGGCCGCCGCGGCGTCCATCTTCTTCGCCTACGTCGGGTTCGACGCGGTTTCGACCGCCGCCGAGGAGACGAAGAATCCGCAGCGGAACATGCCCATCGGCCTGATCGGGTCGCTGGGCGTCTGCACCATCTTCTACATCCTGGTCGCCTCGGGCGTGATCGGCACCGTGGGAGCCCAGCCTGTGCTGGACGCCTCGGGCGTCGGCCTGCGTCCCGGCAGCCCGGAACTGAGCGCCGCCTGCGCCAGCCTCGCCGACAGCAAGGTCGTCTGCTCGAAGGAAGCCCTGGCCTGGACCCTGCGCTCCATCGGCTGGCCGCAGATCGGCAACCTGATCGGCCTCGCGGCCGGCCTGGCCCTGCCCTCGGTGATCCTGATGATGATGTTCGGCCAGACCCGGATCTTCTTCGTCATGAGCCGCGACGGCCTGCTGCCGCCCGTGCTGTCCAAGGTCCACCCGAAGTTCAAGACGCCGCACGTGATCACCATCATCACGGGCGTGTTCGTGGCCCTGTTCGCCGCCTTCTTCCCGGTGGGGATCCTGGCGGACATCTCGAACTCGGGGACGCTGTTCGCCTTCGCCATGGTGGCCATCGCTGTCCTGGTGCTGCGCCGCACCGATCCGAACCGGGCCCGGCCGTT
Organism: Alphaproteobacteria bacterium; assembly: GCA_018821435.1. Taxonomy (GTDB): domain Bacteria; phylum Pseudomonadota; class Alphaproteobacteria; order Caulobacterales; family Caulobacteraceae; genus Phenylobacterium. The sequence goes on along the minus strand of JAHJME010000008.1, from coordinate 62,286 downwards.
CCGGACCCCGGCGGTGATGATCGTGGCGCCGCTGGCCGCGATCGGCTGCGTCTACCTGTTCATCAGCCTGCCGCGCGAAACCCAGCTGATGTTCGTCGCCTGGGCCGCCATCGGCCTGGTCGTCTACTTCAGCTACGGCTACCGCAAGAGCCACGTTGCGCACGGCGAGCCGGGGGTTCCCGAGCTGGACTCCGACGCCCCGCCGCCCAGCGTGGTGGATCCGGCGAAGGGTCACTAAGCAAGACGGAGAGGCCCGGGATCACTCCCGGGCCTTTTCTTATGCGCCGCGACCCACGATCATAGGGCCGACATGAACGCCCCTGCCCCAACCCTGCCGATCCGCGCGCTGATCGCGCCGGTCACCCCGCTGCAGCAGAACTGCACCATCGTGTGGTGCGTGAAGACCAAGAAGGCCGCGATCATCGATCCCGGCGGCGAGGTCCCGCGGCTGATGGCGGCGCTGGAGGAGCACGGGCTGACGCTGGAGAAGATCTGGATCACCCACGGCCACCTGGACCACGCGGGCGGCACGCAGGCGATCAAGGAGCTGACCGGCGTGCCCATCGAGGGACCGCATCCCGACGACCAGTTCTGGATCGACGAGATCGGCACGTCCGGCGCCAAGTGGGGGATGCCGGAGGCCCGCCCCTTCACCCCCGACCGCTGGCTGCAGGACGGCGACCGCGTCACGCTGGGCGAGACGGAGTTCGAGGTCATCCACTGCCCCGGTCACACGCCCGGCCATGTGGTGTTCTTCCACCGCGAGGCGCGGTTCGCCCAGGTTGGCGACGTGCTGTTCCAGGGCAGCATCGGGCGCACAGATTTCCCGCGAGGGAACTTCCAGGACCTGATCGACGCGATCACCGGCAAGCTTTGGCCGCTGGGCGACGACGTGAAGTTCGTGCCGGGCCACGGGCCGATGTCCAGCTTCGGCCAGGAACGCAGGACCAACCCCTACGTCGCCGACGACGTCCTGGCCGCCGAATGAGCGACCTTGCCCCGATTGGGACACCTCGGTTTCAACCGAGACATTCGCGCGTTACGGCCGGCGACCATTTTGCCGCCCATGGAGCTCGTATCTGACATGGCCGGGGCCGGCGCCCGCATCCTCATGGTCGACGACGACCCGGGCATCCGCGACGTGGTGTCCGACTTCCTCGGCAAGCACGGCTACAAGGTCGAGACCGCCGCCGACGCCCAGGAGATGGAGCGCGTGCTGGAGCGCGGCCCGGTCGACCTGATCGTGCTGGACATCATGATGCCCGGCGAGGACGGCCTGGCCGTCTGCCGCCGCCTGACCACAACGGAAAACGCGCCGCCGATCATCATGCTGTCGGCCATGGGCGAGGACACCGACCGGATCGTCGGCCTGGAGCTGGGCGCCGACGACTACCTGGCCAAGCCCTGCAACCCGCGCGAACTGCTGGCGCGGGTGCGGGCGGTGCTGCGCCGCGCCGAGCAGCGGACCACGGGCGGCGCCCTGGGCGCTGGCTGCGAGTTCGCGGGCTGGCGGCTGGACCTGGTGCGGCGCGAACTGCGCTCGCCGGCCGGCGTGGTGGTGAACCTGTCTTCTGGCGAATTCTCACTGCTGCGCGCCTTCGTGGAGCGGCCGCAGCGGGTGCTGACCCGCGACCAGTTGCTGGAGTTCGCACGCGGGCCCGACAGCGACGCCTTCGACCGGGCCATCGACGTGCAGATCAGCCGGCTGCGCCGCAAGCTGGACGATGGCGGCGGCGGGCACGACCTGATCCGCACGATCCGTAACGAGGGCTACATGTTCACGGCCAAGGTCAAACGGGCGTGACGCCCTTCGGCAAGGTCAAACGGGCGTGATGCGGTTCGGCCGCCCGACGGCCTCCCTGCTGGTCCAGCTGCTGACGCTGACCGGCCTGACGCTGGTGGCGGCTTGGGCGATGAGCGCCCTGTTGGTGTTCATGCTGCCGCCGCCGGCGCCGGACTTCTATCGCCTGTCGGAGATCGAGCGGACTTTCCGCGGCCAGGCCCCCAGCTTCACCGAGCGGCGTCCGCTGATGCTGGAGACCAAGGACACGCCGCCGGGTCCTGAGCTGGAGGGCAAGACCATGCCCGCCATCCGCGACAAGATCGCCGCCGACCTGGGGGTGCCGAGCTCCAGCGTGACCATCGGCGGCAAGCGTGGCCCGCTCGCGGACCGTCGCGTCGGACGGATCATCCGCGACCGCGTGGCCCGCGCCGGCATGCGCGAGGAAGAGCACTTCCTGGTCGCGCCGTTCGAGGTGGGCGTGCGCCAACCCGACGGCCGCTGGAAGGTGGTCGAGCCGGAGCGGCCGTTCTGGCTGGACGACTGGCAACAGCGGGTCGCGATCTGGTTCGCCCTTTCGGCGCTGGCGATGTCGCCGGTGGCGTGGATCTTCGCGCGGCGGCTGTCGCAACCGATCAAGGTGTTCGCCGAGGCCGCCGAGCGGCTGGGCCGCGATCCCAACGCCCCGCCGCTGGAGGTGAAGGGGCCGGCCGAGGTCACGACCGCCGCCCGCGCCTTCAACGAGATGCAGGGACGCCTGCGCCGCTACGTCGAGGACCGCACGGCGATGATGGGCGCCATCGCCCACGACCTGCGCACCCCCCTCACCCGCCTGCGCTTCCGGATCGAGAGTCTGCCCGAGGAGCAGCGGGTCAAGTACGCCTCCGACCTGGACCAGATGGAGGAGATGATCACCGCGACGCTGACTTTCGTGCGCGACGCCACCCGGCCGGGGGAGCGGACGCCGCTGGAGCTGTCGTCGCTGGTGGAAAGCCTTTGCGACGAGATGGCCGAGACTGGCGCCAAGACCGAGGTCGAGCCCGGCGAGAAGGTGATCCTGGAGGGCGACCCCATGGCGCTGCGCCGCCTGATCGCCAACCTGCTGGAGAACGCCGTGAAGTTCGGCGGCCAGGCTCGGGCGCGGGTGTTCAGCGACGCCGGCCATGCCGTGGTCGAGATCGACGACGACGGCCCGGGCATTCCGGAGAAGGACGCCGAGAAGGTGTTCGACCCCTTCTACCGCCGCGAGCCGTCGCGCAGCCGCCAGACCGGCGGGATCGGCCTGGGCCTGGCGATCGTGCGCTCGATCGCTCGCGGCCACGGTGGCGACGTCAGCCTGACAAATCGCGTCGGCGGCGGCCTGACGGCGCGGGTTCAACTGCCGCTCTAGGCCGCGCATTTTGGCGGCGACGTCGAAACAATCATGAAATCGGGCGGTAACGGCGCTAAGGCCTAGTCACGGCGGGTTCATCAGGACCCTCCGATACTTGGGACAACATGAGCCTGAACAGCCCCACGCGCCGCCGCACCTTCCGGATTCCTCGCGCCGCCTGGATCACCTTGGGCGTCGTGGTGCTGATCGTCGCCGCTATCGTCGGTTGGCAAACGCGGCCGAAGCCGGTGAAGGACCCGTATCGGCTGGGCGCCGTGGAGCAAGGCGACATCACCCGCTCGGTCTCCGCCTCCGGCAGCCTGCAGGCCCTGGTCACCGTGGACGTCGGCTCGCAGATCTCGGGCCAGGTGACCAAGGTGCTGGTCGACTTCAACGACGAGGTGAAGGCCGGCCAGACGCTGGCGATCATCGATCCCCAGACCTACCAGTCCCGCGTGGCCCAGGGGCAGGCCGACATCCTCGCCGGCCAGGCGGCCGTGCGCCAGGCGCAGGCGACGCTGGACAACGCCCAGGCCGACTACAATCGCAAGAAGACCCTGGTGGACCAGGGCTGGTACGCCGCCACGACCCTGGACCAGGCCACGGCGGCCCTGAAAACCTCGCGCGCCAACGTCGCCGCCGCCGCCGCCCGCGTCACCCAGAGCCGCGCCGCGTTGCGCAGCCAGGATGCGGACCTGCGCCGGACCACCATCGTGGCGCCCATCGACGGCATCGTCGTCGATCGCAAGGTCGAGCCCGGCAACACGGTGGCCGCCAGCCTGCAGGCCCCGGTGCTGTTCACCATCGCCCAAGACCTGTCGAAGGTTGAGGTGAAGATCTCGGTGGACGAAGCCGACGTCGGCCAGTTGCAGGAAGGCCAGATGGTGCGGTTCACCGTCGATGCGTTCCCGGACGACACCTACGAGGGGATCCTGACCCAGGTGCGCAAGCAGCCGACCACCGACCAGAACGTGGTCAGCTATACGGTGATCGCCGAAGCGGACAATCCGCGCCGCAAGCTGCTGCCGGGCATGACCGCCAACGCGGACATCATCATCGACACCAAGCGCAACGTCACCAAGGTCCCGGCCCAGGCCCTGCGCTGGAGCCCGCCCGCCGAGACGACGGGCGGCGCGCGCCAGGGCGGCGGCGCGATGGTCGGCGGCCCCGGCATGGGCGGCGGCCAACAAGGCGGCGGCAACCGTCAGGGCGGCGCGCGGCAAGGCGCCGGCGCCCGCGTCGTCGAACAGCTGGGCCTGGACGCCAAGCAGCAGAAGGCCTGGGAGCCGATCCAGGCCGAGATGCGCCAGAAGATGCAGGCCGCGCGGTCCGGCGCCACGGGCAATCCCGCCGCCATGCGCGAGGCGATGACCAAGGTCACTGGCGAGGCGTTCGCCAAGCTGGAGCCCCTGCTTCGCCCCGACCAGAAGACCAAGCTGGTCGCCCTGAAGGCCACGATGGCGCAGGGGCGTGGCGGACGCGGCGGAGGTGGCGGCCTGCGCGCCGGCACGGTCTATGTGCTGCGCGACGGCAAGCCCACGCCCATCGCCGTGCGCTCCGGCGCCACGGACGGCAGCTTCACCGAGATCGTCGGCCCCGACCTGAAGCCTGGCGACCAGGTGATCGTCGGCGGCGGTCCCCGGCCCAAGGCCCAGCTGGGCGGCATGGGCCTACCGCCCGGCGCGCCTGGCGGCGGCGGCGGGGTCCGGGTGCGCATGTAGGCGCCCTGACCATGATCGACATCCAGGACCTGAAGAAGGTCTACATCATGGGCGAGGAGGAGGTGTCGGCCCTGGCCGGCGTCAGCCTCCAGATCGCGCGCGGCGAGTACGTGGCGGTGATCGGGCCGTCAGGGTCGGGGAAGTCCACCCTGATGAACATCCTCGGCGGCCTGGATCGGCCGACGGCCGGCGTCTACGGCTTCGAGGGCGACGACGTGGGCCAGTTCACCGACGACGAGTTGGCCGACTTCCGCCGCCGCCGGATCGGCTTCGTGTTCCAGTCCTTCCAGCTGCTGCCCCGGCTGACGGCGCTGCAGAACGTCGAGCTGCCGATGGTCTACGCCGGCATGTCGCCCAAGGATCGCCGGGCGCGCGCCGCCGAACTGCTGGAACGCGTCGGCCTGGGCGCGCGCATGGGCCACCGGCCGACCCAGCTGTCGGGCGGCCAGCAGCAGCGGGTGGCCATCGCCCGCAGCCTGGCCAACAAGCCCGACCTGCTGCTGGCCGACGAGCCCACCGGCGCCCTGGACACCCACACCGGCGAAGAGGTGCTGGCGCTGTTCGAGGAGCTGAACGCCGGCGGCCTGACCCTGGCCATCGTCACCCACGACCCGGAGGTCGCCGACATGGCCCACCGCCGGGTGGCGTTCCGCGACGGCCTGATCGTCTCGGACGAGCGGGGGCGAAAGGCATGAAGTCCTTCGAACTGGTCCGCTTCGCCCTGGGCGCCATCGTGGCCCACCCGATGCGCAGCGTGCTGACCTCGCTGGGCGTGGTGATCGGCGTCGCCGCGGTGGTGATGATGACGTCCATTGGCCTGGGCGCGCAGCAGCGGGTGACCCAGGCGATCTCGGGCCTGGGCTCGAACCTGATCATCGTGACGCCGAACTTCCAGCGCGGCCCCGTGGCCCAGGCGGCCGGCGGCGGCGTCTCGCTGCGCGACGGCGACGCCACGGCCATCGCCAAGCAGGTGGAGAACGTCGCCGCCGTGGCCCCCCTGGTGCGCGGCCAGGCTCAGCTGGCCTCGGACGGCGCGAACTGGAACAGCCAGATCCAGGGGGTCACCCCCGATTACCTGATCGCCCGCGACCTGAAGATCGCGTCGGGGCGCATGTTCGACGAGAACGAGGCGCGCCAGGGCCGCAAGGTGCTGGTGGTCGGCCCGACGGTGGCGCGCGAGCTGTGGGGCGACAGCGACCCCATCGGCCGGCGCGTACGCGTGCGCAGCGTGCCCTTCGAGGTGATCGGCGTGCTGGAGTCCAAGGGCCAGGCCGGGTTCGGCCAGGACCAGGACGACGTGGTGCTGGGTCCGCTCAGCGCCGTTCGCTCGCGGATCGCGGGGCGCCGCAGCCGGGGCGACGCGGTGCAGACGATCTATGTGAAGGCCACCGACGAGGACAGCCTGGATCGGGTGCAGGAGGACGTCACCAACCTGCTGCGCGACCAGCACAAGATCCGCCAGGGCGACGACGACGACTTCCAAACCCAGAACATGGCCTCGATCCTGGCGGCCAGCCAGGCGGCGATCGGCACCTTCACGGTGCTGTTGGCTGCGGTGGCGGGCGTGTCGCTGGTGGTCGGCGGGGTCGGCATCATGAACATCATGCTGGTGGCCGTGACCGAGCGGACGCGGGAGATCGGCCTGCGCATGGCGGTGGGCGCCAAGCGCTCGCACATCCTCATCCAGTTCGCGCTGGAATCGATCGCGCTGTCGCTGGTGGGCGGCCTTATCGGACTGACCATCGGGGTGCTGGGTGCGTTCGCGATCGCCAAGCTGGGCCAGTGGCCGGCCGCCGTGCCTGCCTGGGCGGGGCCGCTGGCGCTGGGCTTCTCGGTGATCGTCGGGCTGGTGTTCGGGGCCTATCCGTCCTGGCGGGCGGCGCGCCTGGATCCCATCGAGGCGCTTCGCCGCGAATAAGTCGCAAGTCCTAACGCAACCTTGGCCCTTCCTCACGGGTTAGCCTCACCGCAAGCCCCCACGAGGAGACCCCCCTCCAATGCCCACCACCGACACCGACAAGCCCCGCGCCCGGCGCGGTTTCGCCGCGATGAACCCCGAACGCCGTCGTGAGATCGCCCGCAAGGGCGGCGCCAGCGTACCAAGTGAAAAGCGCAGCTTCGCCAAGGACCGCGACCTCGCGGCCCAGGCCGGCCGCAAGGGCGGCGAAGCCTCCCGCGGCGGTGGCCGCACGCGAGGCCGCGAAAGCTAAGCCTTCACGTTCATAGATACCCCGACCTGGAAGCGGGCGCCGTCACCGGCGTCCGCTTTCCGCTGTCAGGGCTAAGACGCTATCGGTCAGACGCCAGGGGGTTCGGCGTCAGGCCCGCAGCAGGACCATGCCGAACGCCGGCTCGTCGCTGACCCAGCGCTGCTCCAACGTCCATCCTGCCTGCGCCGCCAGCGTGGTGATGCGCTCGATGGTGAACTTGTACGAATTCTCGGTGTGGATGGTCTCGCCCTCGGCGAACCGGAACGGCTGACCCGCCACGTGAACGGTCTGGTCCTTCAGACTGACCAAGTGCATCTCTATCCGGCTCTCGGCCGCGTTCCAGACCGCGCGGTGGGCGAAGGCGTCCAGGTCGAAGTCGCCGCCCAGCTCGCGGTTGATGCGGACCAGCAGGTTCTTGTTGAACGCTGCGGTGACACCCTTGGCGTCGTCGTAGGCGGCCACCAGGACGGCGGGGTCCTTAACCAGGTCCATTCCCACCAGGAACGCCGCCCCCTCGCCCAGCAGCCGGCGCGCGCTGGTCAGGAACGCGCGGGCCTCCTCGGGCGTGAAGTTGCCGATGGTCGAGCCGGGGAAGAAGCCGACCACGGGCCGGCCCTCGGTCTCCGGCGGCAGCTTGAGGGCATTGGTGAAATCGTCGCGCAGCGGGGCGACGATGAGGTTGGGATAGTCCGCCCCGATCGCCTGGGCCGCCCCCTCCAGCGCCGAGGCGCTGATGTCGATGGGGGCGTAGACAGCGGTCTGGGGCGCGGCGTCGAGCACGATGCGGGTCTTGGTGCTGGCGCCCGAGCCGAATTCCACCAGGGCCGCGCCGTCCGGGATGTATCGCGCGATCTCGGACGCGGCGCCCTTCAGTAGGGCGACCTCGGTGCGGGTCGGGTAGTATTCCTCGAGCTCGGTGATCGCCTCGAACAGGTCCGAGCCGGCGGCGTCGTAGAAGTGCTTCGGCGGCACATATTTGTGGGTCTTCGACAGGCCCGCGACGACATCCGCCTCCAGGTCCGAGACCTCGACGTCCGCCCCGGCCCCGTCCAGGGCCAGGCGCAGGCCGGAGAACATCCAGCGCTGATGCGGATAGAAGAAGTTGCGGTAGCTCGCCCGGGCGTGGCCTGAGGGCGTGACACAGGCTCCGCCGCGCAGGACGAACTGGCCCGACATGAACTTGCCGTTGTACTCGCCAACCGCGCCACCGGCCGGCTTGAAGCCCGGATAGGGCAGATAGGCGCTGCGGGTCCATTCCCAGACATCGCCGAACATCTGGCGCAGGCCCTGGCCGTCCGGGGCGGCCTGCGGATCCAGGCGGCCGGAGCCCAGGAAGTTGCCGTCGACCGCAACCCCGGCGGCGGCGTGCTCCCACTCCGCCTCGGTGGGCAGGCGGGCGCCGGCCCAGGCGGCATAGGCGTCGGCTTCGAAATAGCTGAGGTGGCTGACCGGCTGGGCGGGGTCCAGCGGCCGCAGGCCGTTCAGGCCCATGACCTGCCAGCCGTCGATGGTCTCGCGCCAGTAGACCGGCGCGCGCCACGCCTCGTCGCGGACCAGGGCCCAACCTTCGGACAGCCAGAACTCGGGCCGCGCGTAGCCGTCGGCGGCCATGAAGGCCAGCCACTCGGCATTGGTCACCAGCCGGTCGGCCAGCCGGAACGGCTCCAGCCACACGCGATGGCGCGGCCCCTCGTTGTCGAAGGCGAAGCCCTGTCCGTCGTGGCCGATATCCACCAGGCCGCCGGCGAAGCCCACATAGGCCAGCGGCGCGGCGGGCGCGGTCGAAGGTGACGTCCGGGGCGGCGCGAACGCCGGCGCCAGCGGCGACTGGGCGAACAGGTGAAGGATGTCCATCAGCACCAGCTCCTGGTGCTGCTCCTCATGCGCCAGGCCCAGCTCCAGGAGATCGGTCAGATCGCCGGCGCCGTCGGCGAGCAGACGGGCCATGCCGGCGTCCACGTGGGCGCGATACGCCAGGACATCGGCGGCGGACGGCCGGGTGATCAGGCCGCGCGCCGGGCGCGGCTGCCGCGGACCGATCGCCTCGTAGTAGGAATTGAACAGGTAGCCGAACTTGGGATCGAACACCCGGTAGCCCGCCAGATGCGGCGTCAGCATGAAGGTCTCGAAGAACCAGGTGGTGTGCGCCATGTGCCACTTCGTGGGACTGGCGTCGGGCATGGACTGAGCGCCCATGTCCTCGGGCGTCAGCGATCGCGTCAGGCCCTCGGTGCCGCGCCGCACCTGGCGATAGCGGGTCAGGGCGTCGACCGAGGCGGCCTGTGTTTCGGAGCGCGCGCGGGCGTCCGGACGATCGGTGCTGCGCATGGGTAATCCCCTCATAGGCCGGAAGCTTGGCTTCGGCGCCCGCCAGCTAATGTGGGGACGAAACCAGAACACCACAATGGGCGCGGTGTTGCATTCCGCGCATCCAATCTCGGACGCCAACGCTGTTTGGCCAGATGCGTTCCGAATCGCCGGAACGGATCGTGGCGACGCTCGTTCAATCCCTGCTGGTGGAGAGCACGTATCCGGTCTGGGCGGCCGGAGTAACTAGGGGATTGGATGAACTCCAGCACGAGTTGGCGCGACGAGGTCGTCGGCCTGATACCCGCGTTGCGGGCGTTCGCCTGGTCGCTGAGCCACAACGGCTCCGACGCCGACGATCTGGTGCAGGACACCCTGATCAAGGCCTGGTCCAATCGCGACAAGTTCGAGCCGGGCACCAACCTGCGGGCCTGGCTGTTCACGATCCTGCGAAACACCTACTACACCAGCGTCCTGCGCCGCCGCCGCGAGGTCCGCGACGAGGACGGCGAATACGCCAGCATGCTGCGGACGCCGCCCACCCAGGACTGGAGCGTGGCCATGCGGGCGCTGCAGGACGCGTTGCAGCGGCTACCTGTCGAGCACCGCGAGGCGCTGATCCTCGTGGGGGCCGCCGGCCTCTCCTACGAGGAGGCCGCCGTGATCTGCGGTTGCGCGCTGGGGACCATCAAGAGCCGGGTGAACCGTGCTCGCGCTCGCCTGTTGAAGATCATGGACGCGCAGACCGCAGACGACGTCATGGCTCTGGAGACAATGGCGGTAATGGGGACGGCGTAGCCGCCTCCCCCGCCGACGCATCAAGCTGATCGACGACCCGCTGGATGTGCTCCGGCACCGGGCGCGCCTCGAGTGTGCGGAACATGCCGGTCAACGCCGCGGCCAGCGCGGCGACATCATCGTCGTCCGTCACGTGTAAATCCCTGTTCCCAAAGGCACATTAGCGTTGGAACGGTGCTCGCGCACGCCCGTTCAGTCGTCATGGTGACGCATGACCCCAAGGACCCGCCCGGCGGGCATGGCGAAGGCGAGCGCGACGCGTGGGATCGCGACCGCTACGGCTCGCGACAGGGCGAGGATCGGGGCGAGTACGGCTCCGGCTGGGACCGCCGCATCGACGACTACGGCAAGGGCCAGGACGGGGAGCCCGGCGCATCCGATCCGGACGCGCCGGACGCGCCGGCTACTTGAGGTCGTTCGGGTAGATCACCGGCAGCACGATCGCCGTCGGGTGCGTCTGGTCCATGTAGATGCTGTTGGTCGCCACACGCGGCTTCAGCTTGCCCATGGCGGGCGCCTCGCCGGTATTGGGGTTCACCTCGAAGCGGGGTGAATTCGACGAGGTGATGTGCAGCGCGATCCGGTGACCCTTCTCGAAGGTGATCGCGGTGGGCCACAAGTCGATGGTCAGCTTCTCCGGCGCGCCGGGGGTCATCATCCGGATGTCCTCGGGCAGGCGACCGTTGCGGAACTTGGCGCGGATCGGCGCGTCCAGCACCAGGGCCTCGTACCCGTCCGGATAGACGTCCACCAGCTTGGCGACGAAGTCGGTGTCGAGGCCGTCGGTGGCGGCGTAGAGCTCGACCTTGACCGGCCCGGCGATGGCCACGTCCTTGTCCAGCACCGGGGTCTGGAAGCGCAGGTAGTCCTGGCGCTGGCCGACCTGGCGCTGGTCCTCAGGCCCGCGCTCGAAGGTGAGGTTGGCGCCGCCGAAGGTCTTCACCGGATCGGCGGGGTCGAACTTGTAGCTGACCTTGCGCTCATCCGCGGTGGGGGCCTTGGTCGACAGCGCATTGTCGCGGCCGGGGTAGTAGCGCACCTCGCGGTAGGCCAGCGGCCAGTTGGCAGAGCTGAGCAGCCGGTTCTTCGCCGAGAACGCGTCCTTCTTGGCGCCGGCCATCATGAAGTACTGGACCGGCGGCTCGTCCATGATCCCGTTGTCCTGGCCCTTCAGCCAGTACTCGAACCAGCGCAACTCCTGATCGCCGCCCAGGGCCAGCCGGTCGCTGCCCGGATAGGCCAGGTCGCCCGAAAGCTGGCCGTGGCCGAACGGCCCCATCATCAGCTTCTGGTTTCCCCGCGCGCCCGGGGCGCCCTGGTTCTGCAGGTATTCGAAGTTGTCGACGGTGCCGCCGTTGAAGATGTCGTACCAACCGCCGACGTTGTAGATCGGGATCTGGATATACTTGCGGTTCGAGGTCATCGCGACGCGGTTCCAGCTCACGTCGTCCAGCGAGCGGCCGCGGGTCTTGTTGAGGGTTTCCTCGGGGATGCCCTGCCCGGCCAGCCAGCCGATGGTGTCCTTCTCCTTCAGCACGCCGCCCGGATAGCTGTAGGACAGACGGTCGGCGGGGGCCACGACCACATAGGCCGCCTTCAGGTGCGGTGGCGCGGCGAGCGCCGCCGAGTTGGCGGTGATGCCCAGGGCCGAGCCGCCGGTCATGCCGACCTTGCCGTTGCTCCAGGGCTGGGTTCCGGCCCATTCCACGGCGTCGTAGCCGTCCTCAATGTCATTCTCGAAGGCGGTGTAGAAGCCCTGGCTGCGTCCCTTCCCGCGTACGTCCTGCACCACGTAGACGTAACCGGCGTCGGTGTAGCGCTTGGCCTGATTGACCAGCGCCTCGCGGTTCTTCGCGCCGCCGGGATCCTTCTCAGGGTCGAGACGGCCGTCCTTGATGTAGGGCGTGCGCGCCATGACCACCGGCCACGGGCCCTTGCCCTGCGGCTTGAACACGTTGGCGCCCAGGCGGGCGCCATCGCGGAGCGTCATATATTCCTCGCTGGCGCCCGGCGGCAGGCCCGGCCAAGGCGCGGGCTTGGCGGCCTGCTGCGCGGCGGTGGCGGCCTTGCGCTGGGCGAAGGCGGGATCGCCGCCGCCGGCCAGGATGAGCGCGGCCGTCGAGGCCAGCGCAAGCTTGCGCCAATGGATCATGGAAGCTCCCTCAAGACGGGTCTTCGCGCCCGCCATTCCCGTTGTTCGAAACCATCTAAGCATGCCCGCGCGCCGTCGTCCTTTCCGGCGCGAAACGTCGCCGGTAGAAGCGGAGGATGAACCGCGCCGACGCCGAAACCCTGGACGCCACCGACCCCCTGGCGCGATTCCGTGACGCCTTTGCGCTGCCGCCCGGCGTCATCTACCTGGACGGAAATTCGCTGGGCCCCCTGCCCCGCGCGGCCGTTGAACGGGTCGCGCTCACCGTCGGCCAGGAGTGGGGCCAGGGCCTGATCACCAGCTGGAACGCCGCCGGCTGGATCGAGGCGCCGCAGCGCCTGGGCGGCAAGATCGCCCGCCTGATCGGGGCGAAGGCGAACGAGGTCGTTGTCGCCGACTCCACCTCGGTGAACCTGTTCAAGCTCGCCGCCGGCGCGTTGTCGCTGCGGCCGGAGCGCCGGACGCTGATTATCGAGAGCGGCAACTTCCCTACCGACGTCTATGTGTTGGAGGGCGTCTGTGCGCTCAGCGGCGCAATGCTGAAGGTGCTGCCGCCGGACGAGGTGCTAGGCGCCGTCGACGCGGACACGGCGGCGGTCGTGCTGACCCAGGTGAACTACAAGACCGCCCGGCGCTGGGACATGGCCGCGACCACCGCCGCCGTGCAGGCCAAGGGCGCGCTGATGCTCTGGGATCTGTGCCATTCGGCCGGCGCGGTGGCCTGCGATCTGAACGCCGCGAACGCCGACCTCGCGGTGGGCTGCAGCTACAAGTACCTGAACGGCGGCCCCGGCGCGCCGGCATTTCTGTTCGTCGCTGAGCGCCATCAGGCGCAGATCCGCTCGCCGCTGTCGGGCTGGATGGGCCACGCCGCGCCGTTCGCCTTCGAGGACCGATACCGCCCCGCCGCCGACATTGGCGCCATGCTGTGCGGCACGCCGCCGATCCTGGGGCTGGCGGCGCTGGAGGCCGGGCTGGACCTCCAGCTCGAGGCCGACCCCAAGGCGGTGGAGGCCAAGGGGCTGTCGCTGTGCCGCCTGTTCATCGACCTAGTAGAAAGCCGCTGCGCCGGCCACGGCCTGGTGCTGACCGGGCCGCGCGACATGGCGCAGCGCGGCCTGCACGTCTCGTTCGCTCATCCGGAGGGCTATGGCCTGGTCCAGGCGATGATCGCCCGGGGTGTGATCGGCGACTTCCGTGAGCCCGACATCGCCCGCTTCGGCTTCTCGCCCCTCTACCTCAGCCACGCCGACGTCTGGGACGCGGTGGAAATCCTGCGCGATGTGCTGGAGACCAAGGCGTTCGAGGCGCCGGAATTCCGCACGCGCGCGGCTGTCACCTAGCGTCAGGTTTGTTGACGAACGGCCGATCGGTTAGACGGGTCGCAGACAGGCGGCACAGCCTGCGGGAGCGAACCGACGGCCATGACTGACGACCCGATCAAGCAACTGACCGACATCGCCACCGTCCACGGGCGCGACCGGGGCGACAAGGTCGCCGTCCACTTCGAAGGCCGCGACCTGACCTACGCCGAGCTGGACCGGCGGTCGGATCTGGTGGCGGGGCTGTTGCAGCAGGCGGGCGTGACGCCCGGCGACCGGATCGCCTGGCTGGGGCGGCCGTCAGAGGCCTGGTACGAGATCTTCTTCGGGGTCGCCAAGGCGCGGGCCTGTTTCGCGCCGATCAACTCGCGGCTGGCCGTGCCTGAGATCGCCTTCATTCTGAAGGATTCCAGCGCCAGCGTGTTCTTCGTGACGCCCGAGTTCTTCGACTGCGCGGTGACCGTCGCCGAACACGCCGACCGACCGGTGAAGGTGATCGCCGTCGGCGGCGACCATCCCACCTTCGCGAACTACGCCCGCCTGCGCGACGCCGCGCCCGCGCCGAAGCTGGACCCGCCGCGGCAGACCGACGACGTGCTGCAACTCTACACCTCCGGCACCACGGGCCTGCCCAAGGGTGTGCGGCTGACCAACGCCAACTACACCGCGTTCCTGAAGCTGCGGCACCTGGTGGACGGGTTCTCCTACGCCGCCGACGACACCGTGCTGATCCTGATGCCGATGTTCCACGTGGCCGGGACCAACATCAGCTTCTCCGGCATGGCGGCGGGCGGCCGGATCGTGCTGCAGGCCGACTTCGCGCCGGCGAACGTGCTGAAGGCGTTCGGCGAGGAGCGTGTGGCGCACGTGTTCCTGGCGCCGGTGATGATCAACGCGATCCTACAGACGCCGGGCGTCGAGGACGCCGACTTCTCCAGCCTGAAGACCGTGTCCTATGGCGCCTCGCCGATCTCCGAGGCGGTGCTGGCCAAGGCGACCCAGACCTTCGGCTGCGGCTTCATCCAGTTCTACGGCATGACCGAGACCACCGGCGCGGGCACGACCCTGGCGCCGTCCGAGCACGTCGGCGACTTGCTGCGCTCCTGCGGCCGGCCCTGGGCGACGCTGGAGACCCGGATCGCCGACGAGAACGGGGTCGAGGTGGCTCAGGGCGAGATCGGAGAGATCGAGATTCGCGGGCCGATCGTCATGGCCGGCTACTGGAACCGTCCGGAAGCCACCGCCGAGACCATCCGGCCGGATGGCTGGCTGCGCACCGGCGACGCCGGCTTCATGGACAAGGACGGCTTCTTCTTCGTCCACGACCGGGTGAAGGACATGATCGTGTCGGGGGGCGAGAACGTCTATCCGGCCGAGGTGGAGAACGCGATCCTGGGCTGCCCGGGCGTGGCCGACGCCGCGGTCATCGGCGTGCCGGACGAGCGCTGGGGCGAGGCGGTGAAGGCGATCATCGTGCGCGCGGCGGGCCAGGATCCGAGCCCGGCCGACATCATCGCCTATGCCCGCACCCGGATCGCCGCCTACAAGGCGCCCAAGACCGTGGACTTCATCGACGCGCTGCCCCGCAACCCGTCGGGCAAGGTCCTGCGCCGCGAACTGCGCAAGTCCTACTGGGAAGGCCGCGACCGCAAAGTGGGCTAAGGCCGCGCGCAGCGCAGGAAGAGCTGTTCACTAAGACCACGAAGAGCTCGAAGGACACCAAGAGTCCGAGCCCATCTGAGCATCTTTGTGATCTTGGTGGTCTTTGTGATCTTGGTGTTCAAAGGGCCGCGCCTGCGGCGCAAGAGACTACACCTCTAGGCGGGGATCTCGCCCTCGCGATCCAGGGGCTCCGGCCGCGGACGCGGGGCGAGCTTCAGGCGCGAGAGGCTGACCAGGGCCGCCAGCAAGGCCAGGACCGAGGCCGTTGCCAGGGCGGTCGTCGTAGCGTCGGTGCCGGACAGGTGGAAGAACACCGCCGTCGTCACCGCGCCCGCCGTCTGGCCCAATAGCCGCGCCGTGGCCAGCGCGCCGCCGGCCGCGCCGCTGCGGTGCATCGGCGCCGAGGTGACCATCGCGCGGTTGTTGGGCGACTGGAAGAAGCCGAAGCCCAGGCCGCACAGGGCCATCCGCCAGGCGATGTCGAGGTCCGACGCGCCGGGCCTGATCAGCGACAGGGCGAACAGGCCCGCGGCCATCACCGTAAGGCCGATCCCGCCCAGGGCGCCGGCGCGATAGCGGTCGGCCAGGCGTCCGGCCAGCGGCGCGGCGATGCCCACCGCCACCGGCCAGGGCGTCATCAGCAGGCCGGTCGCCACCGCGCTCTTGCCCAGCACGGTCTGGAAGTAGAAGGGCAAGCCCACGAAGGCCATCATCTGGGCGGCGAACGACACGATCGAGGTGGCGATCGACAGGCCGAAGATCGGGATCCGCAGCAGGTCGAAAGGCACCAGCGGCGACTCGCGGCCAAGCTCGCGCCGAACCAGGAACCCGCCCGCCACGACGCCGACGCCCAGCTTCCAGAGGCCGGCCGCCAGCCCTTCCCGCGCCACGCTCTCGGCCCCGGTGATCAGGAAGCCAAAGGTGAGCGCGTTGAGGATCGCGGAGACCCAGTCGAACTTGCGCGACGAGCCCACCGTCACCGGAAGCGCGCGGCTGGCGATGGCGATGGTCAGGATGCCGATCGGCACGTTGATGGCGAACAGCCACTCCCACGACGCCCGCGCCAGAATGGCGGCCGCCACCGTGGGCCCGATGGCGGCCGCCACCGAGATCACCAGGGCGTTCATGCCGATGCCCCGGCCCAGTAAGCGCTTGGGGTAGGTGAAGCGCACCAGCGCGGCGTTGATGCTCATGATCCCGCCAGCGCCTACGCCCTGAAGCACGCGCGCGGCGGTGAGCTGTTCCAGGCTGTGCGACAGCGCGCAGGCCAGGGATCCCAGGGTGAAGACCGCCAGGCCCGCCATGTAGACGCGCCGATAGCCCAACCGGTCGCCCAGAGCCGCCAGCGGCAGCAGGGTGACGGTGATCGCCAGCTGGTAGGCGTTGACGATCCAGATCGACGAGGCGGCGCTGGCGTGAAGCTCGCGGGCGATGGTGGGCAGGGCCACGTTGGCGATGGCCCCGTCCAGCACGGACATGGTCATGGCCAGCCAGATGGCGGCCACCGACCAATAGCGGCGCGGGATCGGCAGGCCGTCCGGCATTGCCGTGGCCGCGTGGGCGTCCGTGTCGGCGTCGGCGGCCGCTGAAGGCTTTGGCATCAGGCAGAGACCCCTCAGCGGCCGTCTGGTCTCAGGCGGAGGCCGCCGCGCTGGGCCGCGCCTTCACTCGGTTGAACCAATCGCCGACCTTGGCGAACTTGGGATCGAGCGGCTGGCCGACCGCGCCGCCGAACTCCAGGAACGCGAACAGCAGGATATCGGCCAGGGTGAAACGTCCGCCGGCGATCCAGGGGCCGTCCATATTGGCCTCCACCCAACCGATGCCGTCCTGGGCCAGCGCCTTCAGCGCCGGCGCCGCATCGGGCCGGCACAACATGCGCGGCTCGAACATCGGCAGGCCCTCGGCGAAGCGGAAGCCGTTGGCCATCGGCTCGCAGACCTTCAGGTCCACGCGACGGGTCCACATGCGGGTGTGGGCGCGTTCCTGGGAATTGGTCCCGATCAGCGGCGGGTTGGGCGTGACCTCTTCCAGGTATTCGCAGATGGCCGTCACCTCGGCGACGACGGCGCCGTCCTCGAGTTGCAGAGCCGGCGTCTGGCCGGCGGGATTGACGGCCAGATAGGGCTCGCGGCGGTTCTCGCCGCCGCGCAGGTCGACCTCGATACGGTCAACCGCCAAGCCCTTCTCGGCCATGAACATTTTCACGACGCGCGGATTCGGGCCGATTGAATCGTACAGCTTCATGGGGTTCCCCTCCCTCTTCTCGAAGACGTGATCCTAGCCCGGACAGCGACGCAGCCCCAGGGTGGAATCACTCGCCCGACGGGCGTATAACGGCGTTCATGGAAGAGCGCAGTTTCCGCCAGGATCTGACGGGCTCCGACGAGAGCCTAGACGATCTCCTGTCGCGCCTGAAGGCTCAGCTTTCGCGGCCCAAGGCGTGGACCACCCGCAATCCGCCCTCGGATTTCGGCCACTTCGTCACCTCGCGACGACCGCTTGGCGGCGCCGGCGGCGCAGAAGCCCCGCTGCCTAAACCGGACCAGGGCCTGGCCGACTGCCACCCGGCCTAGTTCCCGGTCACCAGCCGCTTCATGGTGAAGTTCGAGGCCATGACGCAGCGCGCCTCGCCGCGCGGCGCGCCGATGGTCGCCGGCTGGCCGATGCCGGGGTTGAAGTACCACTCGCCTTTCGGCGTGGTGACCTTCAGCGCCTTGGGACTGGTGAACTGGCAGACCGGATAGACCTCGGTCCCCCACCCCGCGCCGTAGCGCAGCGAGCGGCAGTCCATGTGGCCGAACTGGCGGGCGAAGGTGACGCCCTCGTAGAACGTGGCCTTGGGCGCCTTCAGGCCCTGGGCCTCGAACTGCGCCTTGGTCAGGCTGGGGCACGGCGGGCCGTCGACCATGGCCTCGCGGGCGAGGAACATCGCCGCGTCACGCTTGCCCAGATAGCTCTGGCCCACGAACCAGCCGGGCAGCCCCACGGCGATCACAGCGGCGATCCCCAAGGTGACCTTCTGGCCCGTCGTCAGCCGACGCCTACGCACACGCGACATTGCAAGACGCTCCGCGACAGATACGAATTACATTCGTAATGCGCGCCGACGCGGGACGCCACCGAAACCTTAGGCGGCGATCTTTTCCGGCGTCTTGGCGCCTTCGCCCACGCGATTGGAGAACCGCAACACCCCGTCCTCGAGCTTGGCGTAGCGAAGGTTCATCAGGTCCTTGGCGTAGTTCTGGTCCAGGCGCCACGGGGCCTTCGAGCCCTGCTTCGGCCACTTCTCCATGGCGCGCGAGACGTAGCCCGACGAGAAATCGAGCCACGGCGTCGCCGCGATGTCTGCCTCGGTGTTGACCGGAGTCACCTGGCGCTGGCCGGTCTTCTTCATGTGGTTCAGCACACGGCAGACGAACTCGCAGGTCAGGTCGCACTTCAGGGTCCAGGAGGCGTTCGTGTAGCCGAAGGCCGACGCCATGTTCGGCACGCCCGCGTACATGATGCCCTTGTAGCCAAACGTCTGGGACGCATCGATCCGGCGGCCATCGACGTTCACCTCGACGCCGTTCCAGACCTGCAGCACCAGGCCGGTGGCGCTGACCACCACATCAGCCTCGATCTCCGCGCCCGACTTCAGGCGGATGCCCGTCGGCGTGAAGGTCTCGATGTGGTCGGTGACCACCGAGGCGCGGCCCGCCTTGATCTGCAGGAACATGTCGGCATCCGGCACGAGGCACAGGCGCTGGTCCCAGGGATTGTAGGTGGGGGTGAAGTGCTTATCGACGTCGTAGTCGGGGCCCAGTTGCTCACGGACCATCTTCAGGATGTTGGCCTTCACGGCGGCCGGCTTCTCGCGGGCCATCTTGAAGAAGTACATGCCGAACAATACGTTGCGCCACCGGACAATGTCGTAGGCCAGCTTGCCGGGAAGCCATTTGCGTAGGGAGTTGGCCATCTTGTCTTCAGCCGGGCGGCTGACGACGTAGGTGGGCGAGCGCTGCAGCATGGTGACGTGGGCGGCGGTCTTGGCCATCTCCGGCACCAGGGTGACGGCGGTGGCGCCCGAGCCGATCACCACGACCTTCTTGCCGGCGTAATCCAGGTCCTTGGGCCACTTCTGCGGATGGACCAGGGCGCCCTTGAAGCTGTCGACGCCCGGATAGTCCGGGGTGTAGCCGCCCTCGTACGAGTAGTAGCCGCCACACAGGAACAGGAAGTTGCAGGTGTATTGGACGAGCTTGCCGGCGACCTCGGCCTCGACCGTCCAAGCCGCGGCCTCGGTAGACCAGCTCACGCGCTTGACCATGTGGCCGTAGCGGATGTGGCGATCGATGCCGTTCTCCGAGGCCGTAGTCCGAACGTAGTTGAGGATCGACGGGCCGTCGGCGATGGCCTTGGCCTCGGTCCACGGCTTGAAGGCATAGCCCAGGGTGTACATGTCGCTGTCCGAGCGGATGCCCGGATAGCGGAACAGGTCCCAGGTGCCGCCGATGGCGTCGCGGCCTTCGAGGATGGCGAACGAGCGGTCCGGGCAGGTGGTCTTCAGGTGATAGCCCGCGCCGACGCCGGAGAGCCCCGCCCCCACGATCACCACGTCGAAGTGCTCGGTCGTCATACGGAGTCCGCCCCTATCGCTTGTTGGGGCCGAACATAACTGATCGCTGTTCACTTACCAGCGGGAATCTTGACGCTGGGTCAGCTCAGGGCCGCCAGCGCACCGTGGTCCAGGATGTGGTCGGCGGCGCTGCCCAGCATCTGCAGGAACATCCGGTCGCCCCGCTCGGTCTGGATCACCACCATGGCGGCGAAGAAGGCCGTCAGGAACAACTGGAAGCCGCCCCGGCCATAATCGCGGCGCAGGTCGTCCGTCGAATAGCCCGTGACGCCCAGGCGGGTGAGTTCGGCGAGGTAGAGCGCCAGCATCGCCGGCTCGTTCGCGCGGCGGACATCGGGCGACAGCGCGCCGGCCAGAAAGTAGGCCACGTCGGTCGCGCCGGGCGCATAGGTGAACGACTGCCAGTCCAGCACGGTCACCGGGTGACCGCCCGCTGGCGTGCCGAACATCATGTTGTCGGGCCGGAAGTCGTGGTGGGCCAGGGTTCGCGGCCCCTCGTCCATCTCCCCGAAGCGCGACCAGTTGGCGGTGATCGCCTCGCCGACATCGACCCAGTGCGGCTTCAGCCGGTCTGCGTAGCGGACGCGGAACGCCTGCCAGAGGCCGGAGACCATCTCGGGCGTCACCGCGCTGGCCGGCGCGGCCTTCGCGCCCTGGACCCATGGCAGGTCGTCCAGGCCCTCGTCGCCCCAGAACGAGGCGTGCAGCCGCGCGGCCTGTTCGACGACCAGGCGGGCCTGGTCCAGGGTGACGCCCTTGAGCTGATCGCCCTGCTCGGCGGGCGCCAGGTCCTCCATCATCAGGACGAACTCGCCGCCCGTCTCGTCGGTGTCGGTGAACCAGCAGCGCGGGGTCTTCACCAGGGCCCGGGGCGCGAGCTGCTGATAGAAGCGCACCTCGCGCAGATAGTTGCCCAGCATGATGCCCGTGCCGCGGCTGGTGTCGTCGGGCGACGGAAACTTGCCGACGATGGAGCGCGGCGCGTCGTCGGCGTCGCGTTCGTAGGCCAGCTTGAAGCGGACGCTCTCGCCGATCTGGCCGGTGCCGACGTTGTTCGCCTCGAAGCCCGCCACCACGGCGTCGACGCCCGCCCCCTGCAGGACGGCGGTGAGCCACGCGGCGTCGACGGCGGCGGGGCAACGGATATCCGGCTTGGTCATGCGGGCATCTGGTGGACGTAGACTTCGTTCACGGCGATCCGGTCGCCGTCGAGGATCACCAGGTCGAAGCCGCGCAGGCGCCCGCCCGAACCCCCCGGCCCGATCTCGCAGTACCAGCGGCCGCAGAAGCCGCCCGGGATCGGCCAGGTCTCGTCCGGCGTGTAGGTCATCGGCGGCGTGGCGGCGAACAGGCCGGTCAGGTAGCCGCGCAACGCCGCCTGCCCCGTCAGGCCGGCCGCCGTCTGTGGATCCTTGTAGATGCAGTCCTCGGCGTAGAAGCCGCAGAGGGCGTCCACGTCCTTGGCGGTCCAGGCCGCGAGCCAGCGGGCGTTGTAGTCGGCAATGTCCATGCTCAGGCTCCCAGCACGCGGGCGCGGTGCGCCTCGGTGAACGTCTCGGGCGGGGCTGCCTCCGGCCCGGCCATGACCGCGAAGCCGTGCATCTTCAGGGTCGGATCGACCGCGCCGCGTTCGTAGTAGCTGCGCCGCCGGGCGGCGGCGTCGGGGCCGAACTCCATGTCCAGGGCCGACTGCAGTTGGGCGGCGAAGCGCAGGCGGCGCATCCGCTCGGCGCGCTCCTCGGCGTACGGCGCGAA
Organism: Alphaproteobacteria bacterium; assembly: GCA_018821435.1. Lineage (GTDB taxonomy): Bacteria > Pseudomonadota > Alphaproteobacteria > Caulobacterales > Caulobacteraceae > Phenylobacterium. The sequence goes on along the minus strand of JAHJME010000008.1, from coordinate 40,586 downwards.
GGCGGTCTCGGACCAGTCGTCGCCGGCTTTCAGGATGTCGCTCACGATGCGCACGTCGCGGTAGGTGATCGACAGGCCCAGGCCGATGATCGGGTCGTTCCAGCCGGCCGCGTCGCCCACCAGCACCACGCCCGGCGCGAGCGGCGCGTCGGTCCAGGCGTCGGCGTTGATGTAGCTGAACAGCGGCCCGGCCGGGCGCCCGGCGGCGATGTGGCGGTTGCCGGGACTGCACTGCATGGCGAAGGCGTCGAGGAAGCGGCGGGGCCCGTCCGGGCCCTTGAAGCGCTTGGCCTCGTCCAGGGCATAGCCGCCATAGACGCGCACCCGGCCGCCGCCTTGTGGGAAGGCCAGGAAGCCGAAGTCGCCCTCGGTGCCGATGGCCTGGAGATCGTCGGGCCATTCGTCCACGCCCTCGACCAGCAGGCCGGCGAACCAGTGGTGCGGGGTGTCCTGGTGCAGGACAATTCCCGCCGTCTCGCGCACCTGGGAGGTCCGGCCATCGGCGCCGATCACCAGCCGGGCCGAGACGGTGCGGGTCCGATCGCCCAGCTCGAAAGTCACCTGCGGGCTCTCACCGCCGATGGCCTCGGTGACGCGGACCCCGCGCAGGGTCTCGGCCCCGGCGGCGCCGGCGGCGTCGAACAGGGTCTGGCAGTGATGCGGATGGCCGATGCACAGCGGCCCCGGCACGCCCGCGCGGAACAGACCCAGCGGCGTCGGCGCGGCGTCGGCCACGGCGGGATCCAGGTGCTCGTCATAGGTGACATGGCGGGTCAGGTGATGGCCGCCGGCGCCCAGCAGCAGGTCGTAGAGACCGACGCGCTTCACCTCGTCCACGCCCCACGGCGCGATCCATTCGCCGCGCACCCGGTCCTGGTAGGTCTCGGACTGCTCCAGCAACAGGACAGAGCGCCCGGCCCCGGCCATGACGGCCGCCAGCGCCGAGCCGCCGATGCCGCCGCCCACGATGACGAGATCGTAGTCGTCCATGCGTTTCATCCTCGCGGAGCCGTCTGACGCGGCCCTGGACGCAGAGGACCACGCCGGACGCGGCGTCATCCAAGCCCGCATGGCGGCGGGGCTATGCGAAACAGCCGATCCCCCGCTACGGATGGCCCATGCCTGCAACCACCACCCCCGGCGTGCTCGCCGAATTCGCCCATCGCGGCCAGACCGTGCGGTTCTTCGTCAGCGACATCGCCGACGTGATCCAGAACCAGCACATCAACGGCTATTTCTACGAGCCGATCGAGCTGGACATCATCGCGGCGCATTTCCCGGCGGGCGGGGTCTATCTCGACATCGGCGCCAACGTCGGCAACCACCTCGTCTACATGAGCAAGTTCTGCGCGCCGTCGGCGGTGATCGCGGTGGAGCCCAACCCCTCGGCGTTGCGGCTGCTGCACTTGAACCTGCTGCTGAACGCCCTGCCCGCCACCGTCGTGGCGATGGGCCTGTCCGACGCGCCCGGAAAGGCGGAAGCCCGCTGGCCCAGCCACAACCTGGGCGGCGCGCGGATGATGGCCGAGGACAACGGGCGCATCCAGATGATCCCCGGCGACGACCTGTTCGCCGACCGCAAGATCGACTTCATGAAGATCGACGTGGAGGCCCAGGAACTGGCCGTGCTCAGGGGCCTGGCCCGCACCATCGCCGCCAACCGGCCGACGATCTTCGTCGAAGTGGACGATGTGAACCGCGAGGCGATGGACGCCTGGATCGCCGACAACCGCTACCAGGTCGCCCGCAAGCACCGGCGCTACGTCGATAACGAGAACCTGCTGCTGCTGCCCCTCTAGGGGCGGCGCGGGCCTGTCGCTCTGGAAGGAATTGGCGGTGACGCAGGGATTCGAACCCTGGATACGCTTTCACGTATGACGATTTAGCAAACCGTTGCCTTCAGCCACTCGGCCACGTCACCGGGTCGCAGGGGCCTAGGCTCCCGCGGAGGGCGGTTATTAGCCGACGATGGGCGCTCTGCCTAGCGGGGTTGCGCATCATACGCACAGGGCCTTGCCGGCCCCCTGGCACGGCCCGTGCAAGCAAGGCCTGGTACGACGCTCCGGCGTCTCAATCCGAGCCCGGCTCACACGCCATTGAAGGTTAGCCCGATGAAGTTCCTTGCCGCCGCGACCTTCGCACTCACCCTCACCATGGCCGGCTCGGCCGGCGCGGCGACGATCACCGGCCTGTACAACACCGGCGTCGACGCCGGCGGCGCGGCCACGACCGGCAACGGCGCGGACCTGCACTGGAGCCTGAACGGCGGCGAGGCCTACACCGGCGCCCAGAACGGCATGTTCCCACTGGGCCCGTGGCTCGCGGAAACCGCGACCTCGCGCTGGCTGACGCCGACGCCGAACGCGGCCGACAGCTTCGATCCGTCGGTCGCGGGCGAATATTCCTATTCGCTGGCGTTCGACCTGCCGACGTTCAGCGCGGCCAGCTTCTTCGCCTCGTTCGCGGCCGACAACGTCGTGTCGCTGATCACCCTGAACGGCAATGTCCTGACCCCCACGACCGGCGGCGGCTTCGGCGGCTGGGACAGCTTCAGCGCCTCGACGGGCGACTTCGTCGCGGGCACGAACGTGCTGACGGTGAAGGTGGCGAATTTCGCCCAGAACGGCGGCAACCCGACCGGCTTCCGGCTCGAGTTCGGCCAGAGCGACGTGGCGCCGGTGCCGGAACCGGCCACCTGGGCCATGATGATCATGGGCTTTGGCGCGATGGGCGCGCTGATGCGGTCGAACCGCCGTCGGCTGCAGACCGCCTAGACGCGGCCGCGCAAAGATATCTGGAGAGGGCCGCTCAAGCAGCGGCCCTTTTCATGTCCGAAGATGATCAGGGCTGACGGATCAGCCCTGGGCCAGCCATTGCCGGGCCTGGCGCTGGGCCTCGGCCACGTCTTCCGACGCCATCTCTTCCGAGATCTCCTTGCGGTAGACCTTGGCTTCGAGCGAACCGCGCATGGCGGCCAGGTTGAACAGCATGTGCGCCGAAACGTAATCGAGCGGCGCGCCGCCCTGGCCCGTGGAATACAGCAGGCCCATACGGAACAGATCGTCGCCCGTCGCGTCCGGAGTCGGCAGCGGCAGGGCGTCGGACTTCGGGTCGATGCTCGCCAGCATGGTTTCTATCCTCATTAGCCCGGCGGCCTCGCTTTTCGAGCCCTTCACCGGTCTACGGGTGCAGAGAACCAACTTTGGGCTGAACACATGGTTAAAGCCGCTGTTGTCCAATTGTCAGGAAGCCCGCCTGGGACATTCCACCGCACCTGTCCCGCGAACCGCTACGCTGGAACCCGACGCTGCGATTGAGGTTGATCGGCCTGATCGCGTGTGGCGGTGTGACGTCGACCTGGCGTCGCCCGGACAACGGCGCGTTCAGGGAGAGTTCAGGCAGGCGTGCGATGATCGAGCCAACATGAAGCGCATGATCCTCATGATGGCGGCGGCGGCTAGCGTGGCCACGGCCACGGCGAGCCCCGCGTTCGCGGGTGACGGTGACCGGGATCGTCGGGCCGAACGCGCCGAGCGTCAGGAGCCCCGTGGCCGCGCCCAGCCGGCCGAGCGCGGCGGCGAGCGTCGCGGTCAGGGCCAGGACCGCGGCCGCCCGGGTCCGGAGCGGCGCGCGCCGGACGGTCAGCGCTGGCAGGGCCAGGAGCGCCGCGACGACGGCGACGACCGCCGCCGCTACGAGGAACGCCAACGCTATGACGACGGACGCCCCAGCTATGGGCAGGCGCCCCGACCCAACTACATGAGCCCCGCCCCCGGCGTCGCCGCGCGGCGCGGCCCGCCCGATGGCTACCGCGGCGGCGGCGTAGTGGACGACTACCGCCGCTATCGCCTGCGTCCCCCGCCCCAGGGCTACGACTGGGTGCGCATGGGCAACGGCTTTGCGCTGGTGGAACGCGGCAGCGGCCGGGTCTTCGACCGGGTGAATTAGAGACGGCGGCTCCTCCCCCGCCTTGCGGGGGAGGAGCGCGCGCGTCAGGCGCCCAGCTTGGCCTTGAGCATCTGGTTGATGACGCCCGGATTGGCCTTGCCGCCGGTGGCCTTCATGATCTGGCCCACGAACCAGCCGATGGCCTGCGGCTTTTCCTTCACCTGGGCCGCCTGGCCCGGATTGGCGGCGATCAGGTCATCGATGATCTTTTCCAGCTCGCCGGTGTCGCTGACCTGCTTCAGGCCCTGCTTGTCGACGATCTCCGAGGCGCCGCCCTCGCCCGCCCACATGCGTTCGAAGACGTCCTTGGCGATCTTGGAGGAGATCACCCCCTCCTCGATCAGCTGGACCAGCTCGGCGATAGCCGCCGGCGCGATCGGGCTGTTCTCGATGTCGATGCCGCCGGCGGTCAGGCGGGCGGCCAGGTCGTTGGTCACCCAGTTGGCGGTCAGCTTGGCGTCGCGGCCCTTAACGGCGGACTCGTAGAAGTCTGCGCGGGCCTGTTCGATGATCAGGACGCCCGCGTCATAGGCCGTCAGGCCGTACTGGGTCTGCAGCCGCGCCTTCTTGGCGTCGGGCAGCTCCGGCAGCGTCGCCTCGATCGCCTTCACCCACGCGGGATCCAGCACCAGCGGCAGCAGGTCGGGGTCGGGGAAGTAACGGTAGTCGTGCGCCTCTTCCTTCGACCGCATGGAGCGGGTCTCGTTCCGGGTCGGGTCGAACAGGCGCGTTTCCTGGTCGATCTTGCCGCCGTCCTCGATGATCTCAATTTGCCGGCGGGCCTCATACTCGATCGCCTGCTGGATGTAGCGGTACGAGTTGACGTTCTTGATCTCGCAACGCGTGCCCAGGTGACTGAAGTCGCCGGTCTCGCGGAACTTCTCGTACGCGCCCGGGCGGCAGACCGAGACGTTCACGTCGGCGCGAAGGTTGCCCTTCTCCATGTCGCCGTCGCAGGTCCCCAGGTAGATGAGGATCGTGCGCAGCTTCTTCACGTAAGCCGCCGCCTCTTCCGAGGTCCGCATGTCGGGCTTCGACACGATCTCCATCAGGGCGGTGCCCGAGCGGTTCAGGTCCACGTAGGTGTAGTTGGGATCCTGGTCGTGCAGGCTCTTGCCGGCGTCCTGCTCCAGGTGCAGCCGCTCGATGCGCACGGTGAAGGTGGAGCCGTCGTCGCGCTCGACGATCACCTCGCCCTCACCGACGATCGGGTCCTTGAACTGGCTGATCTGATAGCCCTGCGGCAGGTCGGGGTAGAAATAGTTCTTCCGGTCGAAGCGCGACCAGTTGTTGATCTGCGCCTTCAGGCCCAGGCCGGTCTTGATCGCCTGTTCCACGCAGTGGCGGTTGATCACGGGCAGCATGCCGGGCATGGCCGCGTCCACCAGGCTGACCTGGGCGTTCGGGGCCGCGCCCGCGCCGACGGCGGCGCCGGAGAACAGCTTGGCGTTGGAGGCCACCTGGGCGTGCACTTCGAGGCCCAGCACGATTTCCCACGGGCCGGTGCGGCCTTGGATCACTTTGGAGTTCGCTTCGCTCATAGGGCGGTAGTTAGCGAAGCAGGGGCCGGACGTGAAGCGCGCGCAGATGCCCTCTTGCGCAAATGCCTGGAAATAGACTCAAAGTTCCCCGCGTCTAAACGGCGCTTAGACCCGGGGAAAAGGAACACCCAATGAAGACTCTCGCTTTCGCCGCGGCCCTCGCCGTGGCCGCGATCGCCGCGCCGGCGTTCGCCCAGGACCACAAGGACCACGCGCCGGCCGCTGCGCCCGCCGCTCCCGCGGCTGGCAAGGTCTCGGTGGATACCACGCCGATTGGCGACATCATCAAGAACCCGGACGCCAAGGCCACCCTCGAAAAGGCCCTCCCGGAAATCACCCAGTTCTACGACCAGATCGCCACCATGACGCTGGCCCAGGTCGCGCCCATGAGCCAGGGCGCCCTGGACGACGCCAAGCTGAAGGCGCTCCAGGCCGAATTCGACAAGCTGAAGTAAGACTGGTCGCTAATTGCTCCCCCTTCGGGGGAGCTGTCAGCAAAGCTGACTGAGGGGGTCCGCTCAGATCGTCGAGGCCCCCCTCCGTCTCGCCGCGATGCGGCGAGCCACCTCCCCCGAAGGGGAGGAACTATCTCACCACCACTTCGCGGGTTTCGCCCGGAAGTCCGCCGCCTTCTCGATGGCTGAGCCCAGCGAGAACAGCGTGCCCTCGTCCAGGTTTCGGCCGATCAGCTGCAGGCCCAGCGGCAGACCCTGAGCGTCGACGCCGGCGGGCACGCTCATGCCCGGCAGGCCGGCCAGGTTCACCGTCACCGTGAAGATGTCGTTCAGGTACATCGCCACCGGATCGTCCGACTTCTCGCCCAGCGAGAAGGCGGCGGACGGCGCGGTGGGCGTCAGCAGGGCGTCGCAGGTCTGCCAGGCCTGGTCGAAGTCGTCGGCGATGCGGCGGCGGACCTTCAGGGCCTTGAGGTAGTAGGCGTCGTAGTACCCGGCCGAGAGCACATAGGTGCCGATCAGGATCCGGCGCTTCACCTCGGGGCCGAAGCCCTCGGCCCGGGTCTTCTCGTAGGTGTCGGTGAGGTTCGCACCCTCGACCCGCAGGCCGTAGCGCATGCCGTCGTAGCGGGCGAGGTTCGAGGACGCCTCGGCCGGCGCCACGATATAGTACGCCGGCAGGGCGTACTTGGTGTGCGGCAGGCTGACCTCGACGATCTCGCAGCCGGCCTCCTTCAGCCAGGCGATCCCCTGCTCCCACAGGGCGTCGATCTCGGACGGCATGCCCTCGACGCGGTATTCCTTGGGAATGCCGACCCGCAGGCCCTTCACGGACCTCCCGCAGAAGCTTGCGAAATCAGGGACTTCGGCGTTGATGCTGGTCGAATCTTTCGGGTCGTGGCCCGACATGGAGCGCAGCAGGATCGCGGTATCCTCGACGGTCCGCGCCATCGGCCCGGCCTGGTCAAGAGACGAGGCGAACGCGACGATGCCCCAGCGCGAGCAGCGGCCGTAGGTCGGCTTGATGCCCACGGTGCCGGTGAACGCCGCCGGCTGGCGGATCGAGCCGCCCGTGTCGGTGGCCGTGGCGCCCAGGCAGAGCTCCGCCGCCACCGCCGCGGCCGAGCCGCCCGACGAGCCGCCGGGGGTCAGGTCGGCGTTGCCGCCCCGCGCCCGCCAGGGGTTCACCACCGGCCCCCAGGCCGAGGTCTCGTTGGACGAGCCCATGGCGAACTCGTCCATGTTGAGCTTGCCCAGCATGACCGCACCGTCGCGCCACAGGTTCGACGTCACCGTCGACTCGTAGCCCGGCTTGAAGCCGCGCAGGATCATCGAGCCCGCGGTGGACTCCACGCCCTCGGTGCAGAACAGGTCCTTGATGCCCAGCGGCGCGCCGTCCAGCGGACCGGCCTCGCCCTTGGCGCGGCGGGCGTCGGAGGCCTGGGCCATCTCGACGGCCTTGTCCGGCGTGTTGACGACGAAGGCGTTCAGCGCGCTGGCCGCCTCGATGGCGTTGAGGTGCGCCTTGGTGATCTCCTCGGAGGAGAAGCTCTTGTCCGCCAGCCCGTCGAGGGCGGCCTTGAGCGTAAGTCCGGTCAGGTCCGACATGGCTATTCCACCACCTTCGGCACGATGAAGAAGCCCTTGGCGCTCTTGGGCGCGTTGGCCAGCACCTTCGCCGCGTCGCCGCCATCGGTGACGACGTCGTCGCGCATGGGCAGGGTCATGGCCACGGACGTGGTCATCGGCTCGACCCCGTCGGTGTCCACCTCGGCGAGCTGCTCGATCCAGTCCATGATGCCGCTCAGCTCCTTGGCCAGCGACTCCAGCTTTTCCTCGGGCTCGGCGATACGCGCCAGCCTCGCGACCTTGCGCACGGTCGCGGCGTCGATGGCCATAACCATCCCTCCATAAATCCAGAGGCCGTGGGTTAGCCGTGCGAGGCCCTGCTTTGCAAGCTATAGGCGGGCATGGCCGTCGTTGATCTGCTCGAACTCCCCGCCCTGCTGCCCCGGTACGCCGCCGTGGTCGGTCTCGATCTGGGCGAGAAGACCATCGGCGTGGCCGCCTCGGACGCCGGACGCTCGATCGCCAGCCCGCTGCTGCTGATCCGCAAGACCAAGTTCACCGACGACCTGGCGGCGCTGTTCAATGCCATGGAGAGTCGCGAGGCCCAGGCCATCGTCATCGGCCTGCCCGTGAACATGGACGGGACCGAGGGCGCGCGCGCGCAGTCCTGCCGCGCCTTCGCCCGCAACGTCCTGCGGGTGAAGGACCTGCCCATCGCCTTCTGGGACGAGCGGATGAGCTCGATGGCCGTCAATCGCATGCTGATCGACGAGGCGGACACGAGCCGCGCCCGCCGCGCCGAGGTGGTCGACAAGGCCGCCGCCGCCTGGATCCTCCAGGGCGCCCTGGACCGGCTGCGGAACGCGGCCGCCTAGAGCCCGCCGGCGAACAGGTCGGGCTTGCCGATCTGGACGCCCTTGGACCGCAGGATCGCGTAGGCGGTCGACAGGTGGAAATAGAAGTTGGTGGTGGCGAAGCTGGACAGCCATTGGCCGGCCGGAAGGGTCGGCTCCATCATGCCCAGATTGAAGGTGATCGGCGTCGCGTCGCGGCCGTCGAACTGCTCGGACTTGAGGCTTCCGAGGTAGGCCTTGGCCTCGGCGATGGCGGCCTTGTAGCCGGCGACGTCCAGGCCATCGGCCATATCCGCCGGGATCGGCAGGCCGGCGGCGCGAGCGGGCCACTGGCGGGCGAAGTTGAGCACCACATTGGCCTGGAAGCGCAGCGGCGCCATGTCGTCGATGAGCCGCCACTCCAACATGTCGGCCTCCGACACGCCCTGGCCCGCGGCGAAGGCGACGCCCTTGGTCAGCAGGTTGTCGAGCGTGCCGAGGCCCTTGGAATAGAGGTCGACGAAGGTGAAGAGGCAGATGGTCATTGGTTTCCCCGAACGGCGTTGTTGAGCCCGATGTAGGGACGCCCGGCCGAGCCGCGCAATGTCCAGTTCGAAGGAAGTTGGGGATCACCCGTTGCCGTCGCTTCCCTTGCCGCCCTCGCCGCTCTAAGACCGCGCTTTAATGAGCGCCGCGCCCCCCGGTCTGAACGAGGTCCTGCAGCGGACCTTCTCGTTCCCCAAAAAGCATTTCCTGTCCGCCACCGATCTCAACGAGGTCGAGGTGGCCAATCTGCTGGATCTGGCCGACGGCTTCGTCAGCCTGAACCGCCAGACCTCGAAGAAGCTGGACCTGCTCAAGGGCAGGACGCTGATGAACCTGTTCTTCGAGAACTCGACCCGCACGCAGAGCTCGTTCGAGCTGGCCGGCAAGCGGCTGGGCGCCGACGTGGTCAATATGAGCCCCCGCTCCTCCTCGATCTCGAAGGGCGAGACCCTGATCGACACGGCGGTGACGCTGAACGCCATGCAGCCGGACCTGTTGGTGGTGCGCCACGCCTCGTCGGGCGCGGCCAGCCTGCTGTCGCAGAAGGTGGGCTGCTCGGTGATCAACGCCGGCGACGGCCAGCACGAACACCCGACCCAGGCGTTGCTGGACGCGCTCTCGATGCGCCGCGCCTTCGGCTACATCTCCGGCCTGCAGGTGGCGATCTGCGGCGACGTGCTGCACAGCCGCGTGGCCCGCTCGAACATCGCCATGCTGCAGATGCTAGGCGCCAACGTGCGCCTGGTCGGGCCGCCGACCCTCATTCCCGCCGCCGCCGACCGCTGGAACGTCGAGGTCTTCCACGACATGCGCAAGGGCATCGCCGGCTGCGACGTGGTGATGATGCTGCGCCTGCAGCTGGAGCGTATGGATGGCGTGATGGCGCCGTCCCAGCGCGAGTACTTCCGCTTCTTCGGCCTGGACCGCGAGAAGCTGGCCTATGCCTCCGACAATGTGCGCGTGATGCACCCGGGGCCGATGAACCGGGGCGTGGAGATCGATTCCGAAGTCGCCGACGACCTGTCGGTCAGCCTGATCCAGGACCAGGTGGAGATGGGCGTCGCCGCGCGGATGGCCGTGCTCACCTCGCTGGCCGCGCGCCTGGAGAACGACCGATGACCCTTCTTCGCCAAGGCTTCGAAGGGCTTCGACCCGATCCTTCGAAGCTCCTGCTAGGAGCGAAGTAGGATGAGCCGGCCTGTCGCCTTCACCAACGCCCGCATCGTCGACCCGGCCAGCGGCTACGACGGACCCGGCGCCGTGATCGTCACCGAGGGTGTGATCGCCGACGTCGCCAAGGGCGGCGGGCTGGGCGCGCTGTCGGCGGACTTCGAGGTGATCGACGCCGGCGGCGCCCTGCTGATCCCCGGCCTGATCGACATCCGGGTGAAGACCGGCGAGCCGGGGTCCGAGCCCAAGGAGACGCTGAAGTCCGCCGCCCTGGCTGCCGCCGCCGGCGGCGTCACCACCATCGTCGTGCAGCCGGACACCCATCCGGTGATGGACGAGCCGTCGGTGGTCGACTTCATCCTGCGCCGGGCGCGCGACATCGAGCTGGTCAACGTCTATCCGGCGGGCGCCGCCACCAAGGGCTGCGAAGGCCAGCGGATGGCAGAGATCGGCCTGATGCACGAGGCCGGCTGCCTGTATGTGACCGACGCCGACCGGCCGATCGTGGATTCCAAGGTGTTCCGCCGGGTGCTGAGCTACGCCAAGGCGTTCGGCACGCCGGTGGCGCACCGTCCCGCCGATCCCTGGCTGTCGGCGGGCGCCGCGGCCAGCGAGGGCGAGTTCTCGGCGCGGATGGGCCTGCCCGCCGTGCCGGCCATCGCCGAGAAGATCATGCTGGATCGCGATCTGGCGCTGGTCGAGCTGACCGGCGCCCAGTTGATCGTCGACCAGGTGACCACCGCGGCGGCGCTGGAGAGCCTGAAGCGGGCCAAGGATCGCGGCCTGCCGGTGACGGCCACCACCTCGATCAACCACCTGTCGTTCAACGAGATCGACATCGGCGACTACCGCACGTTCTGCAAGCTGGACCCGCCCCTGCGGTCGGAAGAGGACCGCCAGGCGGTGATCGAGGCGATCGCCTCGGGGCTGATCCAGGTGGTGGTGTCGGCGCACGCGCCCGCCCCGGCCGAAGACAAACGCCTGCCCTACGACGAGGCGGCGCCGGGCGCGGTGGGCCTGCAGACCCTGCTGGCCGCCCTGCTGGCCTTCCACCACGACGGCCAGATTCCGCTGATGGACCTGATCCGCGCGGTGACGTCGGCGCCGGCCGATCTGCTGCGGCTGCCGGCCGGCCGGATCGCCAAGGGCGCGCCGGCCGACCTGGTGCTGTGCAACCTGGACACGCCGGTGCTGATCGACGCGGCCAAGCTGGTGTCGAAGTCGAAGAACTCGCCGTTCGACGGCCGCAGGCTCCAGGGCAAGGTGCTGCGGACCGTCGTGGACGGCCGGACGGTCTACTCCGCCTAGAACTCGTCCCAGCCGCCGACGACGGCCTTGAGCCGTTGCTGGACGGCCGGCGCGCCAACCGCCGCCGGAGCCCGGCGCGCGGGGGGCGGCGCCATGCGCTGGACACCGTCGCCCACGTTGAAGCGGCCGGCCAGCCGCGTCAGGTTTCCGGTCTCCTGGCGAAGCTGAGCCGCGGCGGCGGTCGCCTCCTCCACCATGGCGGCGTTCTGCTGGGTCACCTGGTCCATCTGATTGACCGCGGTGTTCACCTCGCTGAGGCCAGTGGACTGTTCCTGGGACGACAGCGAGATTTCGGAGACCAGGCCGTCGATCTCGGCGACGCGCTCGACGATGCCGCCCAGCGCCTGGCCGGTCTGGTCGACCAGACCCACGCCGCGCTCCACCTGCTGGGACGAAGCCGAGATCAGGGTTTTGATCTCCTTGGCTGCTTCGGCCGACCGCTGGGCCAGCGCGCGGACTTCCGAGGCGACGACGGCAAAGCCCCGGCCCGCCTCGCCCGCCCGCGCCGCTTCGACGCCGGCGTTGAGCGCCAGCAGGTTGGTCTGGAAGGCGATCTCGTCGATGACGCCGATGATCTGGGTGATCTTGTCCGAACTCTGTTGGATGTCGCGCATGGCCGCCACGGCCTCGCGCACCACCTCGCCCGAGTGCTCGGCCTGGGCTCGCGCGCCCGAGGCCACGCCCGAGGCCTGGCGGGCCCCCTCGGCGCTGCGCTTCACCGTGGCGGTGATCTCGTCCAGGGCGGCGGCCGTCTGGGCCAGGCTGGCGGCCTGTTGTTCGGTGCGCCGCGACAGGTCGTCGGTGGCCGAGGCGATCTCGTCCGAGCCGCCACGGATCGTCCCGGCGCTTTCGAGCACGGCCGTCAGCGCCTCGCGCAGCGTCACCGACGCGCTGTTGAAGTCGTCGCGGATCTTGGCGTAGGCGCCGTCCAGGTCATCACCGATGCTGGCGGTCAGGTCGCCGTCGGACAGGCGCTTCAGGCCGGCGCCCACGTGGGTCACGACCATCTCCTGCTCACGGGCGATGGCGGCGGCGCGATCGGTTTCGCTGCGCCCACGCTCCAGTTCGGTGGCGGTGATGTCGGTGGCGAACTTCACCACCCGCACGGGCTTGCCCGCCTGGTCGAGGATGGGGTTGTACGAGGCCTGAATCCAGATCTCGCGGCCGCCCTTGCCCAGGCGGCGGAACTTGGTGGCGATGAACTCGCCGCGGTTCAGCGTCTGCCAGAACTCGCGATAGGCGTCGCCGCCCACCTCGGCCGGATCGACGAACATGGCGTGGCGATGGCCCACCACCTCGGACTCCGAATAGCCTACGGTGTCGAGGAAGTTGCGGTTCGCCCGGATGATCGTGCCGTCCAACTCGAACTCGATCACGGCCTGCGAGCGCTGGATCGCCGCGACCATGCCCTCGAGGCCACGCACGTATCCGGGGTCGACCTTTGCCGTCCTGTTCAGAAATCCCATCGTCCGCTCCGCCGGGTCGTGGTCGCCTCGGCGAGTTGCCGATCTCAAAACCACAACTTGGCCGATACTTTGCGCGGCGGGACTAACGAGACACTAAGGTTAAGTCGCGGGGCCGACGGACGGGAGGCGGCAGCGTCGGCCCGCCGAGGGGAGATGGCGTAAAAGTCTCATTTGATGGGCGAAAATGTCGCAGGGATGGCGACGCCTGGCCGCCCGTGAGGACGACGCCGGCCTTCGCGACCATCCCCCACCACAACCCGGCCGGGCGCGTGACCAAGGTGCGCCGCGCCGCGCTTGCAACACGCCAGCCATCGCGGCGCCGCAGCGGACGTTGGCGACGGAGATGTGAGGGCGTATTGCCCGGCTCCGCTTGTTCTCATATTGTTCGCACGATCCGCCGGGACGCTGACGAAGCCGGCGGGCCGCGCTAGGACTGGCGGCTGAGAGGGAGCGTTCATGGCCGAGATTCTGAGTCCGATGCTGATCGGCGGGGCGCTGGTGGGCGGATATCTGCTGGGGTCGATTCCGTTCGGGGTGATCGCCACCCGGCTGGGCGGCGCAGGCGACGTGCGCTCCATCGGTTCCGGCAACATCGGGGCGACCAACGTCCTGCGCACGGGCCGCAAGGACCTGGCCGCGATCACCCTGCTGGGTGACGGCGGCAAGGGCGCGGTGGCGGTGCTGCTGGCCTGGCTGGCGACGCGGGACGGCACGACGGAGCAGCAGGCGGTGCTGACCTCGCTGGCCGGCGGTGCGGCGTTCCTGGGCCACCTGTTCCCGGTCTGGCTGGGCTTCAAGGGCGGCAAGGGCGTCGCGACCTTCTTCGGCACGCTGCTGGCGGCGGCCTGGCCGGTGGGCCTGGCGGCCGGCGCGACCTGGTTGGTCGTGGCCTTCCTGTCCCGGATCTCGTCGCTGGCGGCGCTGGTGGCCGTGGCGCTGGCGCCCCTGCTGGCCCTGGTGCTGGGCCGCCCCCCCGCCATCGCCCTGCTGGCGCTGTTCATGGCCCTGCTGATCTTCGTCCGGCACTCGGAGAACATCCGCCGCCTGCTCAAGGGCCAGGAGCCCAGGATCGGCGCGAAGACCTCCGAGACGGCGGGCCACAACGGCGGGCCGCCCCTACCCGCCGAGCTCTACGAGGACAAGGGGAAGCCGCAGGGGTGATCCGCCAGCTTTCCGACGCCCAGCGGCGGGACTGGCTGCGGCTGGCCCGCACCGAGAACGTGGGCGCCGTCACCTTCGACCAGCTGATCGGCCGCTTCGGCGAGGCGTCCCTGGCCCTGGCCGCCCTGCCCGACCTGGCCCGGCGCGGCGGGCGGCTCAGCGGTATCAAGATCGCCACCGTGGCCCAGGCCGACCGGGAACTGGCGGATGGCGCGGCGCTGGGTGCGCGGCTGATCTGTTCGTGCGAGCCCGATTTCCCCCAGGCCCTGGCCGCGCTGGACCCGCCGCCCCCGCTGATCTGGGTGCGCGGCGACCCCAGGTTACTGGACCGCCAGACGGTGGCGATCGTCGGCGCGCGGGTGGCCTCGGCCGCCGGCCAGCGCTTCGCCCGGGGCCTGGCCGCCGAACTGGGCCAGTCGGGCCACGTCATTGTCTCCGGCCTGGCGCGCGGCATCGACGCGGCGGCGCACGAGGGCTCCCTGCCCACCGGGACCGTGGCCGTGCTGGGCGGCGGGATCGACGACATCTATCCGCCGGAGCACCGCGATCTCTATGGCCGGATCGTCGACCAGGGCTGCGTGGTCTCGGAGAACGAGCCCGGCCGCACGGCGGTGGCCCGCGACTTCCCCCGCCGCAACCGCATCATCGCCGGCCTGTCCCGCGCCGTGGTGGTGGTCGAGGCCGAGTTCCGCTCGGGCTCGCTGATCACCGCCCGCCTGGCCAACGAGCAGGGCCGCGAGGTGCTGGCCGTGCCCGGCTCGCCGCTGGACCCGCGCGCCAAGGGGACCAACGACCTGATCCGCCAGGGCGCGGCGATCTGCGAAGGGCCTGAGGACGTGCTGCGGGCGCTGGAGGGCATCGGCGGTTTCCGAGAACCGGAGCGCACGCCGTTCCACCACGCCCCCGTCGAACCCGACGACGCCCTGCGCGAACGGCTGGCCGAATTGCTGTCGCCGACGGCGGTGTCGCGGGACGAACTGGTGCGCGCCGCCCAGGCCCCCGCCCCCGCCGTTTTCGCCGCCCTGATGGAGCTGGCGGTGGCCGGACGCGCCGATTTGTTGCCAGGCGGCATGGTCGTGAAAGGAATAGCCCCTTAAGGGGCTGCCTGACCGGGGTGAATCCGGCCCGTTGACACGCCGCAGGGACCGCCCCCACGTTCCGCGCTCTTTTTTGGAACAGACACACCCTAGATGAAGCTCGTCATCGTCGAGAGCCCCGCCAAGGCCAAGACCATCAACAAGTACCTTGGCTCCGACTTCAAGGTGCTGGCCTCGTACGGCCACGTCCGCGACCTTCCCGCGAAGGACGGTTCGGTGCGCCCGGACGAGGACTTCGACATGTCCTGGGAAGTGGACGGCAAGGCGGCCAAGCGGCTGGCCGAGATCGCCGACGCGGCCAAGGGCGCCGACCACCTGATCCTCGCCACCGACCCCGACCGCGAAGGTGAGGCGATCTCCTGGCACGTGCTGGAGATCCTCGCCAAGAAGCGCGGCCTGAAGGACATCCCGGTCCAGCGGGTGGTGTTCAACGCCATCACCAAGACCGCCGTCCTGGACGCCATGGCCAATCCGCGCGAGCTGGATATGGAGCTGGTCCGGGCCTATCTGGCCCGCCGCGCCCTGGACTACCTGGTGGGCTTCACCCTGTCGCCGGTGCTGTGGCGCAAGCTGCCCGGCGCCCGCTCGGCCGGCCGGGTGCAATCGGTCGCCCTGCGCATCGTCGTGGACCGCGAGCTGGAGATCGAGCGCTTCAGGACCCAGGAATACTGGACCGTCGACGCCGAGGTCAGCGCCAACAGCGACCCGTTCACCGCCCGCCTGGCGAAGCACGAAGGCAAGCGCCTCACCAAGTTCGACCTGGGCGACGAAGCCGGCGCGTTCGCCGCCCGCGATGCGGTCAAGGCCGCGACGTTCAAGGTGGCGGCGCTGGAGCGCAAGCCCGGCCGTCGCTCGCCTCCGCCGCCCTTCACCACCTCCAGCCTGCAGCAGGAAGCGTCGCGCAAGCTCGGCTTCAACGCCCAGCGGACCATGCAGACCGCCCAGAAACTGTACGAAGGCATCGACATCGGCGGCGAGACCGTGGGTCTCATCACCTACATGCGGACCGACGGCGTGCAGACCGCGCCCGAGGCGCTGGACGAGGCGCGGCTGGTGATCGGCGGCCTCTACGGCAAGGAATATGTGCCGGAGAAGGCGCGGATCTATTCCACCAAGGCCAAGAACGCCCAGGAGGCCCACGAAGCCATCCGGCCGACCAGCCTGGCCCGCAATCCCGGCAAGCTGCACCTCGATGGCGACCTGGGCCGGCTCTACGAACTGATCTGGAAGCGGATGATCGCCTCCCAGATGGAGAACGCGAGAGTCGAGAGGACGACGATCGACCTCGAGTCCTCCGACGGCCAGACCGGCCTGCGCGCCTCGGGCGTGGTGGTGACCTTCGACGGCTATCTGGCCGTCTACGAGGAAGGCCGCGACGATCCGGACGACGAGGAAGGCGGCCGCCTGCCGCAGGTGGCCGAGGGCGCCCCCGCCCAGGTCCGCTCGTCCAAGGCCGACCAGCACTTCACCGAGCCGCCGCCGCGCTATTCCGAAGCCAGCCTGGTGAAGAAGATGGAGGAGCTCGGCATCGGCCGGCCCTCGACCTACGCCTCGATCCTGACCGTGCTGCGTGACCGCGCCTATGTGCGGATGGAGAAGCAGCGCTTCGTGCCGGAAGACAAAGGCCGCCTGCTGATCGGCTTCCTGGAAGAGTATTTCCTCCGCTACGTGGAATACGACTTCACGGCGGGGCTTGAAGAGCGCCTCGACCTGGTGTCGGCCGGCGAGCTGGACTGGAAGGTCCTGCTCCGCGACTTCTGGAACGACTTCAACGCCAAGATCGGCGAGACCGCCGAACTGCGGATGAGCGACGTGCTTACCGCCCTCGACAAGACGCTGGGCCCGCACCTGTTCCCGGACAAGGCCGACGGCAGCGACCCGCGCGCCTGCCCGGTCTGCAACTCGGGCCGCATGGGCCTGAAGAGCAGCAAGTACGGCCCGTTCCTCGGCTGCTCGAACTATCCCGAATGCCGCCACACCCGGCCGCTGACCGTCGCCGAAGAGGGCGAGGATGGCCCGGCCGGCGACCGCGAACTGGGCATCGACCCGGTGACCGGCGAGACCGTGTTCCTCAAGACCGGCCGCTTCGGCGTCTACGTCCAGCTGGGCGAAGGCGAGAAGCCCAAGCGCTCCAGCCTGCCGAAGGGCTGGTCCGCGCCGGACATGGACCTGGAAAAGGGCCTGCGCTTGCTTCGCCTGCCCCGCGAGGTCGGCAAGCACCCCGAGGACGGCAAGCCGATCCTGGCCGGCATCGGCCGCTTCGGCCCGTTCGTGCTGCACGAAGGCACCTACGCCAACCTGCCCACGGCCGACGAGGTGTTCGACGTGGGCGTGAACCGCGCCGTCGACCTGATCGCCACCAAGCGGGCGGGCCGTCGCGGCGGCGAGGCCGCGGCGCTGAAGGACCTGGGCGCCCACCCGGTGGACGGCCAGCCGATCCGCGTGCTGTCGGGCCGCTACGGCCCCTACATCAAGCACGGCTCCACCAACGCCAACGTGCCGCGCGGCGCCGACCCGCTCGAGGTGACCCTGGAACAGGCCGTGGTCCTGATCGCCGAGCGCGAAGCCAAGGGCGGCGGCAAGAAGCCCAAGAAGCCCGCCCGCGCCGTCAAGGCCAAGGCCGAGGGCGACGCGCCCAAGACCACGGCGAAGAAGAAACCGGCCGCCAAGAAGAAGACCGCGGCGAAGAAACCCACCGCCAAGAGGGCCGCGCCAAAGGCGGCCGCGGCGATCTCGGACGACGAGACGCCGTTCTAGCCGACGCCTTGACGGCCGCCGCGATGTTCTTACTATGTTCGCGAAAGCGACAGGGTTAGACCGCCGATGACACTGCCGGTCCGGGGCTTCCAGGCATCGGGGTACAGGTCGCTGCAGCGCATCGCCTATCCGATGTCGCGGTTGGACGTGTTCGTCGGCGCGAACGGGGCCGGGAAATCGAACCTCTATCGTGCGCTTGAGCTGCTCCGGGCCGCCGCGGCGAACACGATCGGGCGTGACCTTGGATCCGAGGGGCTGGATCGGACGATGTGGGCGGGTGCGCGCAAGGGCGGCGGCCCACCGCGCATAGCGCTGGCCGTCGATCTATCCGAACCAGATCGGCTGGAGCCCAGCTACAGGTACGAGATCGAGATCGGCTATCCCCCGCCCGTCTCGGCGGCGTTCGCGCTGGAACCCCATGTCAAAACGGAGACGCTGCAATATCTCGGCGGCCGGCGCCCGGCGACGCTGATGTCGCGTGACGGTCCCTCGGTTATGGTGCGTGGTGAGGATGGCCGCCCGGCGGACATGGACATCGACCTCTTGCCGTCTGAGACCGTGCTGGGTCGCCTGGAAGATCCATCCGGCTATCCCGCGCTGGACCAGGTGCGACGCACCCTGCTCGCGTGGCGGTTCTATCACGACCTGCGCACCGACTCGGATTCGCCTCTGCGGCGTCCATGCGTGGCGGTGGCGACACCAGATCTGGCGTCGGATGGGAGCGATCTGGCCGCGGTCTTTGCGACGCTGGCGCACATCCGAGAAGATACCCGGGACTTGGATGTGGCGATCGACGGCGCATTTCCCGGCGCTGAGCTCGTCGTGCCGCCGCCGGGCCAGATGGCCAGTTTCGAGCTCCGATTCCCCGATTTCCCCCAGCGGGTCTTTCAAGCCGCCGAGCTGTCTGACGGCACCCTGCGCTTCCTTGGCCTGGCCGGCGCGCTGATGGCCTATCGCCTGCCGCCGTTCATCGCGCTCAATGAGCCCGAGGCAAGCCTTCACCCCGACCTCATGGAGCCGCTCGGCCGCATGATCGCCAACGCGGCGGCGCGGACCCAGGTCTGGCTGGTGACCCATTCCGAACGGTTGGCCCAGGTGATCCAGGCGACAGGCGCAGGCGCCGTTCGCACGGTGGTCAAGCGCGACGGCGCGACGACGGTGGAAGGCCTGACGCTTCTGGGCACGTTTCGGGACGAATAGATCCTGGAGGGCTGGCGCCGCGCAGGTAGGTGGGTAGGCTGAGCCCATGCCCAACGCGACCCTCAACGGCCTGACCTTCCACTTCGAGCGCGCCGGCTCCGGCCCGCCGCTGCTGTTCATCTCCGGCACCGGCGGGGATCTGCGGACGCAGCCGAACGTGTTCGCCTCGCCGCTGGCCCGGACGTTCGACCTGCTGGCCTACGACCAGCGCGGGCTGGGGCGGACGGACAAGCCGGACGTCCCCTATTCCATGGCCGACTACGCGGACGACGCGGCGGCGCTGCTGGATCACGTGGGCTGGGACGAGGCCCTGGTGATGGGCGCGTCGTTCGGCGGGATGGTGGCGCAGGAGCTGGCGCTGCGGCACCCGGCGCGGGTGAAGCGCCTGGTCCTGGCCTGCACCTCGCCGGGTGGCGAAGGCGGGGCCTCCTTCCCCTTCCACGACATCGAACACCTGAAGGGCGAGGATCGCGCACGGCACATGATCCCGATCAGCGATGTGCGGCGCGACGCCGCCTGGGCCGCCACCCATCCGGCCGACTACGAGAAGCTGGTCGAGCTCGGCAGCGCCGACCCGTTCGCCGGCGAGCCCGGCCGCGCCGAGGGCGCGCACCGCCAGTTGGAAGCGCGGCGGGACCACGACACCTGGGATCGGCTGCCGCAGATCGCCTGCCCCACCCTGATCGCCGCCGGCCGCTACGACGGCATCGCCCTGCCCTCGGCGCAGGAGAAGATGGCGGCCCGGATCCCCGGCGCGGCGCTGCAGTGGTTCGAGGGCGGCCACCTGTTCATGCTGCAGGACCGGGCGGCCTACCCGGCGATGATCGCGTTCCTGAACGGCTAGCCCGCCGCAAGCTCCAGGATCTCGACGATGTCCTGCGGCCCGGTGATCGGCCGCGGGTTCGAGCGTACACCGGCGTCGTGCATCGTGTGCTCGGCGATGGCTTGGAACTCCTTGGGCAGGATGCCGACGCTGCGCAGGTCGGTCGGCAGGCCCAGGCCCGCGACCAGCTCGCGCACGGCGCTGGCGGCCGGTCCGGGATAGCCCAGCAACTCGCTGATCTGCGCCTGGGGGGCGATGGCGTTTGGCGCGCTCCACGCCAGCACGGCCGGCAGGGTCACGCACGAGGTGATCCCGTGCGGCACGCCGTAGCTGCCGCCCAGGGTGTGGCCGATGGCGTGGCTGACGCCCATGCCGCGCCCGGAGCCGACGCCGCTGATCGCCAGCCACATGCCGAACTGGCACTCCAGCCGCGCGTCCAGGTCGTCGGGTCGGTCCTTGCTGGCCGAGAGCCCCCGGGCCAGCCGGCGCAGACCGTCGGCCGCCAGGGCGTCGGCATAGGGCGCGCGGACGGGATGGCAGAGCTGTTCCACCGCATGGTCCACCGCCTTCATGCCGGTGGAGGCCCAGAGGTCCGGCGGCGTGCCCAGGGTCATGGCGGGGTCCAGCACCACGGCGCGGGGCGCCAGCATCGGGTGGGTGTAGCTCTCCTTCACCTGGCGCGCGGCGTCGCTGACCCCGGCGAAGGGCGTGAATTCGGCGGCGGACAGGGTGGTGGGCACGGCGATGAAGCGCACGCCCGCCGGGACCTTGGCCACATTCACCCGGTCCGGCCCACGGCCCGCGCGGTAGGCGTCGAGCTGCTCCACCCGCTCCAGGCCCGCCCAAAGGCAGAGCTGGATCACCTTGGTGGCGTCGATCACCGAGCCGCCGCCCAGGGCGACGATGAGGTCGGCGTCCAGGCGTCGCGCCTCGGCCGCGCCGGCGATCACGCCGTCGCGCGGCGAATGGGCGCCAAGGTCCGAAAAGACACCGACGCAGAGGTCGCCCAGGGCCGTGGCGAACGCGGCCGCCAGGCCATCGGCCAGCGAGCGGTTGGTGGCCAGGAGGATCCGGCTCGCACCCCAGGCCTTGGCCAGTTCGCCCACCACCTCGGCGGCGGGACGGCCATAGGTCACGTGGTCCTGCTTGGGGAACCTGTGCGCGCCGCTGAGCATCGTATTCTCCCGGGCCGGCGGATCCGATCCGAACCATAGATGCCCAAGTCCACGCCGTTTGCGAAGGCCCATCCCGGCCGACCGCAGCAGTGGCGCGAAGCGCGACGGAAGACGCTATACGGAATCATGCCCAAGACCCGCGCGCCCAAGGCCACCCGCTTCAACACCTCGAGCGCCCGTCCCGCCAAGGGCGTGCCAGACCGCGAAACCCTCCTGAAGTTCATCCGCGAGAGCGGCGAGACCGACAAGGGCGCCATCGCCCGCGCCTTCGGACTGAAGGGCGAGGATCGGCGTGCGTTGCGGGCGATGCTCCAGACGCTCGAAACCGACGGGACCCTGGGCAAGCGCGGCCGCAAGGGCTTCGCCGAGGCCGGCGCCCTGCCCGAGGTGGGCGTGGTCGATGTGGTGGAGCGGACGTCCGACGGCGACCTGATGGTCAAGCTGACCAAGGGCGACGACGCGCCGATGGTCGCCCTGGCCCCCGGCGGCGACGCCAAGGCCGGCGCCCCGGGGATGGGCGACCGCCTGCTGGTGCGGTTCGTGAAGCTGGAGAGCGGCGAGACCGAGGCCCGGCTGATCAAGCGGCTGGGCCAAAGCTCGCACCGCATCCTGGGCGTTGTGCGCAAGTCGCGCCGCGAGGTGCGGGTCGAGCCGGTGGACCGCCGCACCAAGGAAACCCTGCTGCTGCCCGAGGGCGAGAACGTCCGCGACGGCGACCTGGTCGTGGCGCAGATCGAGAGCCACGGCAGCCGCTACGGACCCAAGCACGGCAAGCTGCTGGAGATCGTCGGCCGCGAAGACGATCCCCGCGCCTATTCGATCATCGCCATCCACGCCCACGGTATCCCCACCGGCTTCCCCGAAGGCGCGGAGGCCGAAGCCGAAGCCGCGGAGCCGCCGACGCTAAGCGGCCGCGAGGACCTGCGCCAGGTCCCGCTGATCACGATCGACCCGGCCGACGCCCGCGACCACGACGACGCGGTCTATGCCGAGCCCGACACCGACGAGAAGAACCCTGGCGGCTGGATCTGCTGGGTCGCCATCGCCGACGTGGCCGCCTACGTCCGGCCGGGCTCGGAGTTGGACCGCACGGCCCGCGAGAAGGGCAACAGCGTCTATTTCCCCGACCGGGTGGAGCCGATGCTGCCCGAACGGCTCTCCAACGGCCTCTGCAGCCTTCGCGAGGGCGAGAACCGCGCCACCATGGCGGTGCGGATGGTCTTCGGCGCCGACGGCCGCAAGCGCAGCCATACGTTCGTCCGTGGCCTGATGCGCTCGGCCGCCAAGCTGTCGTACGAGCAGGCCCAGGCCGCCATCGACGGCAATCCCGACGACAAGACCGGCCCGCTGCTGGAGCCGGTGCTGAGGCCGCTGTGGGCCGCCTATGCCTGCCTGAAGAAGGGCCGCGACGCCCGTTCGCCCCTGGGCATCGAGAGCCTGGAGCGGAAGATCTCGATCAACACCGAAGGCGAGATCGCCCAGATCACGCCGCGCGCCAGCCTGGAGGCGCACAAGCTGATCGAGGAGTTCATGATCCAGGCGAACGTCAGCGCCGCCGAGACCCTGGAGCAGAAGCGCACGCCGCTGATCTACCGGATCCACGACCAGCCCAGCCAGGAGAAGATCCAGGCGCTGGTCGACTTCCTGGGCACCCTGGGCCTGCCGTGGACCAAGGGCGAGGTTCCGCGCACCGAGCGGTTCAACAAGCTGCTGGCCGAGACCCGCGAGGGGCCGCACGCCGACATCGTCAACGAGGTGGTCCTGCGCACCCAGATGCAGGCCGTCTATTCGACCGAGAACATCGGCCACTACGGCCTGAACCTGGCCAAGTACGCCCACTTCACCTCGCCGATCCGCCGCTACGCCGACCTGATCGTCCACCGGGCGCTGGTGAGCGCGCTGGGCCTGGGAACCGATGGCCTGTCCGACCGCGACATCTCGCAGATGAAGGACACCGCCGAGTCGATCACCTTCGCCGAGCGCCGCGCCATGGCGGCCGAGCGCGACGCCATGGACCGCTATGTGGCCGCCTTCCTGTCCGACCGGGTGGGCGCGGAGTTCGAGGGCCGGATCACCGGCGTCACCCGCTTCGGCCTGTTCGTGCGGCTGGCCGAGACCGGCGCCGACGGCCTGGTGCCGGTGTCGAAGCTGGGCGGCGAGTTCTTCATCCACGACGACCGCTCCCACGCCCTGGTGGGCGAGCGCTCCGGCGCCCGCTGGCCCCTGGGCATGACGGTGACGGTGCGACTGGAAGAGGCCACGCCGATCACCGGCGGCCTGCTGTTCCACATGCTGAGCGAGCCCGCCGCCCCTGACCGGACCGCGCCCCGCCCCCGCCTGGGCATGCGCGCCCGCAACGACCGGCGACCGGGGGGCAAGTCGCCGACGGGCCGTCCGCCGGGCATCCGCACCGGCCGCAAGCAGAAGATGGGCGGCAAGAAGCGCTGACCCGCTTCCGCAACGGCGCCCTTCCCTCGCCCGGCGTCGGGGCCATACACTTGTTTCATGTCGACTGAAGCACCTGTGGCCCACAAGCCCGAAGGCCCGCCGCGCATCCCCGGAAAGCGCGCCGTGCGGCCCAAGAACGCCGCCACGGTGATGATCATCCGCCGCGACGCCGCCAAGCCGCGCGTCCTGATGGGCAAGCGCCACGGCGGCCACAGCTTCATGCCCGACCGCTGGGTGTTTCCGGGCGGCCGGATCGACCGGGCCGACTACCGCGCGCCCTTCGCCACCGACCTGCGGGCCGACGTCGGCGGCCTGTTCGACCGCTACCTGCCCGCCGGACGCGGCCGGGCGCTGGCCCTGGCCGCCGTTCGCGAGACCTGGGAGGAAGCCGGCCTGCTGCTGGCCAAACCCGCCCAGGCCCGCGCCACGGGCCCCTGGAAGACCTTCGCCGAGCAAGGGGTGCTGGCCGACCTGGACGCCCTGGACGTGGTCGCCCGCGCCATCACCCCGCCGGGCGTCGGCAAGCGCTTCGACACCTGGTTCCTGCTGGCCGACGCCGAGCGTCTGACCAGCCTGGACCGCCAACCCGACTGCGGGGAACTGGAGGAGATCGCCTGGGTCGATTTCGACGACGCCATGGGCCTGCCGCTGCCGACGGTGACCCGCACGATGATCAAGGAAGCGGTCGAGCGGATGACCGACCCCACCCGCCGCAAGCTGTTCCTGCGCTACACCGACAAGGGCGCGAAGCCGACAAGCCTCTAACGCCATTGACTTCCGGCCGCGGATTCGTATTTTCCGCGCCTCCTAACTCCCGCCGGCGGTGCGACCCCGTTTGGCCCCGCAAGGATTCGAGCCATGGCGAAGCCCGCCTCAATCAAGATCCGCCTCAACTCGACGGCGGACACCGGCTTCTTCTACGTCACCAAGAAGAACGCCCGCACCAAGACCGACAAGATGGTCCTGAAGAAGTACGATCCCGTCGTGCGCAAGCACGTCGAGTTCAAGGAAGGCAAGATCAAGTAGGCTGACTTAAGCCTCCGATCTGCTGTGAAAACGCCCGGCGTCACCGCCGGGCGTTTTGCGTTGCGGCGCAGCGCGTCTGGCCGACGGGTTGACGCCCAGCCGGACCGGCGCGAGCATGGCGGATCGACAACCCGCGCCTTGCGGGTGTTCGCGGGGTACCGCCCCGCGGCGAGCGAGCGGATCGGCTTCGGGCCGGACGCACGCTCTCCGCGGGGCGGTACGTTCAGGAGCCTTCCGTGAAGGACACCCGCGAGATTCTGACCCCCGCCCTCGCCGCGATCTACGCCCGCGAGGGCGTGGTGCGCCTGCCAGGTGCGATTCCCCCTCACGACGTGCAGGCCATGACGGCTGCCCTTCGACGCAAGCTGGAAGCCCGTCCCGATCCCGGGCCCCGCCCCTCGAAGCTGTCCTCCCGGACCGGCGCATTCGCGGCCATGGCCAGCTCTGTGGTGCGCGGGGTGCTGAACGACCTGCTGGGCGACTGGGAGGAGCCGCCGCACTGGGGCCTGCCGCTCGTCAGCTTCCACACCGGTGAGGCCGCCTGGGACGTACCCTGCCGGCACTGGCACATGGACTTCGGTCGCCCCGGCGCCACGCGTCTGGCCCGCTTGTTCGCCGTGCTGGAGCCCTTGCGGCCCGGCGGCGGCGGCACGGGCTATGTCGCCGGCTCGCACCGGCTGATCCAGGCGGTGCTGGACGGCGCCGACGGCCCGCTGGCCTCGGCCGGCGTCCGCCGGCGGCTGGAGGCCCAATCGCCCTGGTTTGCGGCCCTGAGCGCGCCCGACGATCGCCAGGATCGGGTCCGGCGGTTCATGGAGGACGGCGCCGAGGTGGATGGGGTCCACGTGCGAGTGTGCGAGATGCTGGGCGAGCCGGGCGACGTGATCGTCATGCACCCGCTGATGCTGCACGCACCGACGCCGAACGTCCTGCCGACGCCGCGGATGATGCTGACGCAGTTCGTGTACGGGCGGCCCTAGGCGGGCACGCCCTCAGGCCGCTCTCGCGATGACCCGGTTGCGGCCGCGCGACTTGGCTTCGTAGACGGCCTCGTCGGCGCGCTTGAGCAGGGCCGTGGGCGTGTCGGTCTCGCCGGAACTGCAGGCCACCCCGATGGAGATGGTCACCGACAGCAGCTCTTCGCCGCTCATCACCCGGAACGGCGAGCCCGCAGCGTGCAGGCGGATGCGCTCGGCGATGCGGCGGGCGTCTTCCAGGTCGGTGTCGGGCATGACCACGACGAACTCCTCGCCGCCGTGGCGGACCGGCAGGTCGATGGCGCGGACGTTGGAGGCCAGGCGCACCGCAAACTCCGAGAGCACCTCGTCGCCGACATCATGGCCGAAGCTGTCGTTGACCTTCTTGAAATGGTCGATGTCGATGACCAGCAGCGAGACCGGCTCGCCGCCCTGGTTCGCCCGGCGCATCAGCGCCTCGAGCTGGCCGGCCATGTAGCGGCGGTTGTGCAGCCCGGTCAGCTGATCGGTGACCGCCAGCTCCAGCGAGTGGTCCAGGTTGGACCGCAGATAGTCCGTGTAGCGCTTTCGGCGGATCTGGGTGCGCACGCGGGCGGCCAGTTCGCCCGGATCGATCGGGCGGGCCAGGATGTCGTTGACGCCGATCTCCAGCGCCTTGACCGCCTTCTGGCGCTCGTCGAAGTCGGCGATGGCCAGGATCGGCAGGTTGCGGGTCGCCTCGTCCGAGCGGAGCTGGGCGGCGAAGCGCAGGCCGTCGAACGACTTGGCGTTGGCGTTGACGATCACCAGGTCGACGGGGCCACGGGCGGTCAACACGGCCTTGTAGGCCTCGCTCTCGACGACCGGGCGGTGTTCCACCGCCAGTTCGGCGGCGACGCGCTCGGCCTGGCGGACATTGTCGTCGACGATCAGGATGCGGCCGCCCGAACCGCCCAGTCGCGAGGCGGCGCCGGCGATCACGCCCATGCGGCGGCCCGAGGCCTCGCGGGCGCGCAGTTCGTCGATCACGGCCTTCAGCCGCACCAGGCTGCGCACCCGGGCGAACAGCATGACGTCGTCGATCGGCTTGGTCAGGAAGTCGTCGGCCCCGGCCTCCAGCCCGGCCACGCGGTCGGCGCGGCCGTCCAGGGCGGTGACCAGCACCACGGGCACGTGGCGGGTGGCGGGGTCGTCCTTGAGCCGGCGGCAGACCTGGAAGCCGTCCATGCCGGGCATCATCACGTCCAGCAGGACGATATCGGGCAGCTCCGACGCGGCGATGGCCAGGGCGGTCGGCCCGTCGCTGGCCGTCAGGACGTCGTAATACTCGGCCGAGAGCTTGGCCTCGAGCAGGCGCACGTTCGATTCGATGTCATCGACGACGAGGATACGCGCGGACATGACTAGTTCAGCAGACGCTTGATGGTTTCAAGGAAGTGGCTGACCGAGATCGGCTTGGAGATGTAGGCCTCGCAGCCCCCCTCGCGGATCCGTTCCTCGTCGCCCTTCATGGCGAAGGCGGTGACGGCGACGACCGGAATGTGGGCCAGATCGTCGTCTTCCTTCAGCCACTTGGTGACCTCCAGCCCCGAAATCTCCGGCAGCTGGATGTCCATCAGGATCAAGTCGGGGCGATGTTCGCGAGCAAGCGACAGCGCTGCCAGACCCTCGCGGGTCTCAAGGGTTTCATACCCCTGGGCTTCGAGCAGATCATGAAAGAGCTTCATGTTCAGCTCGTTATCCTCGACGATGAGGACCTTCTTGGCCATTCAGGACCCGACTGTTGGAGGCGCGGCCGATGTTCGGCCATTCCCCACCCTGCCGGAGCTTATCGGGCCGCATATCCTTAAACTTCGTTATCCGCGCTGGAACACCGTTGGCCGAGCACCCGCATATCGTCGCACCCACCCTGGCCTCGCTGGGCCTTTCCACCGAGAGACCGCTGATATTGGTCGATGTGGACGAGGTGCTGGGCCTGTTCATGCAGGGTTTCGGCGATTTTCTGGTCGGCGAAGGCCTGGAAATGCGAATCGACCGGTTCGCCCTATTCCAGAACATTTATCGCCCCGGCGCGACCCAGCACCTGGAGATCGCCGAGGGCAAGAAGCTGTTCGACGCTTTTTTCGCCGGCCATTGCCATGAGATCGAGCCGGCGCCCGGCGGGATGGAGGCGCTGAACCGGCTGGCGAAGTCGGCTGAGATCCTCATTCTGTCCAACGCGCCCGCCAACGCCGAGCAACTGCGGACGGACTGGCTGCGCAAGCACGGCCTGCCCCACCCGCTGATCCTGAACTCCGGGCCCAAGGGCCCCATCGCCGCCGCCCTGGTGGCCCAGACGCCGCAGAAGACGGCGTTTGTCGACGACCTGATCTCCAACCTGGACTCGGTCCAGGATCACTCCCCCGCCACCGCCACCTTCCAGCACGTCGCCGACCTGCGCCTCCGCCCCCTGGCCCCCCGCTCCGACCGCCACCCCAGGATCGACGACTGGGCCGACCTGGCCGACGCCATCGAGGCCGCGGTGCGGCGGTAGGGCTGCGGCTCGGAGACCTGCTCCTCTCCCAGACGCGGCAGCGTCGTGGGAGAGGTCGGGAGAGGGCGGCGCGGAGGATGGGATCGCGCCAGCCTTGGACCCGGTAGGCTCCATCGCGGCTAAGGCTAGCGGCCGATCCTGCGCCCGCGTCGGCGGGGGTCGGTTTCCCGGCAGGCGCTGAGGATCGTCCAGCAGACACGCTCCAGATCGGTCGCCACCTCAGCGTTCCAGAAGCGAAGGACGTGCAGGCCCCGCCTCGCAAGAAAGGCGGCGCGGCGCGCGTCCACCTCCGCGCGCTCGGCGTGAATCCCGCCATCGACCTCGACCACTGTCGCCGCCTCGAGACACAGGAAATCCACGACGAACGGCCCGACGGGAACCTGCCGTCGCCACTTCCAGCCTTCCATCCTGCCGGCGCGCAACGCCTCCCACAGGCGGCCCTCGCTGGGCGTTTGATCACGGCGCAGGCGACGCGCCCGATCCCGACGGAGCTTCGAGGTGACGGAAACGATCTGTGCCATGACGGGCCCTTGATCCAACCGGAGCGCCGGGCCGATGCGTCGGCGCCGCCCTCACCCGGCCTCTCCCACGGCGCTGCCGCGCCTGGGAGAGGAGAAGTCTAGAACAAATGATGAACGCTGATCAACCTCATCGTCTCACCCCCTACCCCTGCTCCGCCAGTTTGCGCACATTGGCGTCGTGATCCTCGCGGGTGATCCGGTACAGCGAGATCGCCAGGATCGCCCCGGCGTACAGCGCGGCGACCACGCAGATGTAGGTCAGGCCCAGGCTGTCGATCACGTCGGGCGCCACCTGCCCCGGCTTGGCGCCCTTCGGGAACGCGATCAGGGCCAGGATGGCGCTGGAGATGAAGATCCCGACGCCGGACACGGCCTTGGCCACGAAGGCGCTGACCGAGAAGAACAGGCCCTCCGACCGCCGGCCGGTTCGCAGCTCGGAATCCTCGACCACGTCGGCGATCATCGAGGAGATCAGGATGGCCGTGGTGATGGTGGTGGCCGTGGCGATGGTGCCGGCGAACACCAGGATCGGCAGCAGCATCGGGTCGCCGTTCGCCGGCAGCACGCCGGCCAGGCGCAGGCCGATGGGGCTGACCGCGAAGACCAGCGAGGTGATCTTCATCAGACGCGCGGCCTCGCGCTTGCCCAGCCGCCTGGAGATGGACGGCGCCATCACCAGGGCGATCATCGCGGCGATGAAGTTGCTCGCGGTGAGGATCGCGATCTGGCCGGAGCTGAGCTGCCAGAGATAGGTGCCCATGTAGAGGGTCAGCGACAGCACCAGGCCCTGGGCCATGGCGTTGAACAGCCCCGCCGCGATCAGCACCAGGAACGACCGGTGCGCCAGGGTCGCCGTCATCTCGCCGACGAGCTGGCCCAGGCCGATCTTGCGCACCGGCGGCGTGCGCAGGCGCGGGATGTGGCGGTGGGTGCCGATTGTCGAGACCAGGATGGCCACCAGCATCACCACTGCCGCGCACAGCGCATAGGCCTGGTAGCCGTCGCGATTGAGCTGCCCCACCGGATGCTCGGCGTCCGGCGTCAGGAACACCTGCAGCGCCAGCACGGTCATCCCCACGCCGCCGACCCAGCCGAAGAACTGGCGGATGGCGAACACCTGGGTGCGCTCGTGGTAGTCCTGGGTCAGCTCCGGGGCCAGCGCCGAGGACGGGATCTCGTACATCGTGATGAAGCTGCGGATCACGATGGCGACGGCCACCAGATAGGCGAACATCATTCCGGGCGACAGCGCCGGCGGGTTCCACAACAGCAGGTAGGACAGGGCCGCCGGCACGGCCGCCGCGTACATGAACGGGTGCCGCCGACCCCAGCGCGAGCGCCAGTTGTCCGAGACCTGGCCCATGATCGGATCCAGCAGCGAATCCACGATCAACGCGACCATGATGGCCGCGCCCACCGTGGCGGCCGGCATGCCGATCACCTGATTGTAGAAGATCAGCAGCAGCGACGAGAACCCCTGGTCCTTCACACCGAACGCGACGGTGCCGACCCCGTAGAACAGCTTGGTCGAGAGGCCCAGCCTGGCCGGCTTGCCTTCTGCGGCCGGCGCGGCGGCGCCCTGGGCTGACGACGCAGTCGCGGTCATGTCGAACCTCCCTGGAGCACGCCGATCTCACGCCGACGATATGCGAGATCGTTAGCGTACATTGTAAATTCCAACAAGAATGCTGTCGGGAGACTTGGGCGGGCCGCGCGTTGTCCCGCGCCGCGTTGACGGGCGTGCGGTCAGCGCGTCATCTCGCGGACTTTGCTACCGTGGGATGTCACAATGCTGATCCGGTCGGGCCTCCGCGGCCTTCTGTCGAGCGCCGTCGCCGCCGGCCTGCTGTTCCTGCCCGCCAGCGGCCTGGCGGCCATCGAGGCCGGCTACAAGGTCCCGCCCGCCCCCATCGCCCAGATCATCGAGGCCCAGCCGACGCCGGCCGTGCTGCTCGCCGGCGACGGCCGCACCCTGGCGATCCTCAACCGCGAGGGCCTGCCGTCGATCGCCGCCGTGTCCGAGCCGATCCTGCGGCTGGGCGGCTATCGCATCAACCCTCGCACCAACGGCCCTGTCGAGGCGCGCACGACCTGGATCACGGGCCTCGCCTTCAAGGACATTGTCTCCGGCAAGACGACGAGGGTCGCCCTGCCCGCCAAGGCGCGCTTCATCGGCCCGCAATGGTCGCCCGACGGCAAGACGCTGGCCATCGCCATGGAGGCGCCGACCGGCCTGGAACTCTGGGTCGTGGACGTGGCGGCCGGGACCGCGCGCAAGCTGACCGGGCCCGTGCTGAACGCCGCCTTCGGCGCGCCCTACGCCTGGCTGTCCGACTCCAGGACCCTGATCGCCCGCACCGTCCCCGCCGGCCGCGGGCCCGCCCCGGTCGAGTCGACCACGCCGGACGGCCCCACCATCCAGGAAAGCATCGGCCGCACCGCCCCCTCGCGGACCTACCAGGACCTGCTGAGCAGCCCGCGCGACGAGGTGCTGTTCGACCACTACTTCACCAGCCAGATCGCCAAGGTGGACGCAGACTCCGGCGCGGTGACCCCCATCGCCGCGCCGGCGGTCTGGTCGTCGGTCTCGGCCTCGCCGGACGGCCGCTTCCTGCTGACCGCCAAGCTGAAGCGGCCCTTCAGCTACGTCGTCCCCGCCCGCGCCTTCCCCACCGAGATCGCCGTCCTCGACATGACCGGCAAGGTCGTGAAGGCCATCGTCGACCGCCCGCTGGCCGACGACGTGCCGCCGCCCTTCGACGCCGTCGTGAAGGGCCCGCGCGAGGTGGAATGGCGCGCCGACGCGCCCGCCACCCTGCTGTGGGCCGAGGCCCTGGACGGCGGCGACCCGCGCAACAAGGTGGCCAACCATGACCGCCTCCTGCTGCTTGATGCCCCGTTCACCGCCCAGCCGCGCACCCTGGTCGACCTGAAGGAACGCTACGACGAGATCGCCTGGGGCCGCGCCGACACCGCCATCGTCACCACCCGCTGGTGGCTGGACCGGCACGAGACCCGGATCGCCGTGAACCCCTCCAGCCCCGGCCCTGGCCGCGTGCTGATCTCGCGTAGCTCGCAGGACCGCTACGGCGATCCCGGGCGGCCGATGACCACGGACAACGCTGCGGGCGAGCCGGTCATGCAGTTCACCGCCGACGGCAAGGCCGTGCTGATGACCGGCCCCGGCGCGACGGCCAAGGGCGAGTATCCCTTCGTCAGCCGCCTGGAGTTGGCCGACGGCAAGACCAAGGAACTGTGGCGCAGCGAGCCCGGCGTCTACGAGCTGCCGCTCGCGTTCACCGACAAGGCCGCCACGAAGCTGGTCACCCGCCGCGAGGGCCAGGCGACGGTCCCGAATTACTACCTGCGGACCCTTGGCGCGAAGACGCCCAAGGCGCTCACCGCCTTCGCCGACCCCGCGCCGCAGTTCGCCGGCGTGACCAAACGCCTGATCACCTACAAGCGGGCCGACGGCCTGCCGTTGTCGGGCACGCTGTACCTACCGGCCGGCTACGACCAGAAGCGCGACGGGCCGCTGCCGCTCTTGATGTGGGCGTATCCCGCCGAGTTCACCGACGCGGCCATGGCCGGCCAGGTGGTGGATGGCGCGGCGAACCGCTTCTCCCGGCCGGGCGGCATCTCGCACCTGCTGCTGGTGACCCAGGGCTATGCGGTGCTGGACAACCCCGCCTTCCCCATCGTCGGCGCGTCCGGCAAGGCCAACGACACCTATGTCGAGCAGCTGACGGCCGACGCCCAGGCGGCAGTGGACGCCGTGGTGAACCTGGGCGTCGCCAGCCGCGACCGCATCGCCGTCGGCGGCCACTCGTACGGCGCGTTCATGACCGCCAACCTGCTGGCCCATACCGACCTGTTCCGGACCGGCATCGCCCGCTCCGGCGCCTACAACCGCACGCTCACGCCGTTCGGTTTCCAGGCCGAGGAGCGCACCTATTGGGAGGCGACGGACATCTACACGAAGATGAGCCCGTTCACCTACGCGACCCAGATCAAGGAGCCGATCCTGCTGATGCACGGCGGGGCCGACGACAACTCCGGCACCTTCCCGGTGCAGACCGAGCGGTTCTACGCCGCGCTGAAGGGCGCCGGCGCCACCGTTCGCTACGTGGTGCTGCCGAACGAGGCGCACGGCTATCGGGCGCGGGAGTCGTCGCTGCACACCCTGTGGGAGATGACCATCTGGCTCGACACCTACCTGAAGGCCAAGCCCGCCCCCGCGGACAAGTGAGGTCGCGGAACAAATCGAGTATAGGAGGCCGATGAGCCGCATCGGCATCGACATCGGCGACGCGGAATGAAGGCCTTCTGCCGCGACTGCTTCTGGCAGGGCGACGCGGCGGTGCGGCGTTGCCCAACCTGCGCGTCGCCCCGGATCATCGCGCACGACGAGCTGGGCCAACTCGCCATCGCCCACATGGACTGCGACGCCTTCTACGCCTCGGTGGAGAAGCGCGACCGGCCCGAGCTGCGGGATGTGCCCGTCATTGTCGGCGGCGGGAAACGCGGGGTGGTCACAACCTGCTGCTACATCGCCCGGATAAACGGCGTGCGCTCGGCCATGCCGATGTTCAAGGCGCTGAAGGCCTGCCCCGAAGCCGTCGTCATCAAGCCCGACTTCGGCAAGTACCGCCACGAGAGCAAACGCATCCTGGGCCTGGCGGCCCAGCTGACGCCGCTGATCCAGAACCTCAGCCTGGACGAGGCCTGGATGGACCTCTCCGGCACCGAACGCCTGCACGGCGCGCCGCCCGCCATAACGCTCGCCAGGCTCCAGGCCCGCATCGAGGCCGAGACCGGGCTGACCGTCTCCATCGGCCTGGCGGCGAACAAGTTCCTGGCCAAGGTGGCGTCCGACCTCGACAAGCCGCGCGGCTTCTCGGTGATCGGCCATGAGGCCCAGGCCTTCCTCGCGCCCAGGCCCGTCCGCATTCTCCCCGGCGTCGGCCCCGCCATGGTCGCCAGCCTGGAGAAGGCCGGCTACCGCACCGTCGGTGACCTGGCGCGGGTGGACGTGAAGGTGCTGGCCGATCGCTGGGGCGCCCATGGCCTGCGCCTGCACGACCTGGCCCACGGGCGCGACGCGCGGCCGGTGAACCCCAACGAGGCGCGCAAGGGGATCAGCGCCGAGACCACCTTCAACGAGGACCTCAGCGACATCGCCGCCCTTGAGGACAAGCTGGCCCCCCTGTGCGAGCGGGTCGCCCGCCAGGCCCGCGACGGCGCGATCGCCGGGCGGGTGGTGACACTGAAGCTGCGAACCACCGACTTCAAGATCGTGACACGGCGACGCACCCTGCCTGTCGCGACCCAGACGGCGCACACCCTGTTCAAGGTCGGCCGCGAGCTCCTGGCCAAGGAAGCGACGGGCCGGCCATGGCGCCTGATCGGCATCGGCATCGCCGACCTGATCGACGCCCGGACGGCCAGCAGTGACTTCTTCGCCGAAGGGGAGAAGAAGGCCCTGGCCAGCGAGAGGTCCGTCGATGCGATTCGCGCGCGATTCGGCGCCGACGCCGTCACCTCCGGCCGCATCCTGCGGGCCAAGGGCGCGTACAATGATGAGTGACCGGGACGCCTGATCAAATACGTGCCGCAGGCGCCTCAAACGTCGCCGTGACGATTCATCCCTTCCAAATGGCGCTATCTTCCATATCTAATCGAGTTGGCGGCCGACCATCGCCGCCCTAGGAGAGCCGAACATGAGCGAACGGAAGGAAGGTGGAGCTGACACTGGCGTTCGCTCGACGGTGATCACACAGACCAAACCGAAGACGCAGAAACCCTCGATGTACCGGGTTCTGCTGCTCAATGACGACTACACGCCGATGGAATTCGTCGTCTACGTACTTGAGCAATTCTTCAATAAGTCGCGCGAAGACGCGACTCGCATAATGCTCCTCGTCCATCAACACGGCGTCGGCGTTTGCGGGGTCTTCACTTACGAAGTGGCGGAAACAAAAGTGGCCCAGGTCGTTGATACGGCGCGGCGGCATCAGCACCCGCTGCAGTGCACCATGGAGAAGGATTAGAGGCTCTTGCCTTCATTTTCCCGCCAACTCGAAGAATCCCTGCATCGCGCGGTGGCTTATGCCAACCAGCGAAAGCACGAATACGCCACCCTGGAGCACTTGCTCCTCAGCCTGATCGATGACGAGGACGCTGCGGGCGTAATGCGCGCCTGCGACGTGGAACTCGGTGCGTTGCGCACGACGTTGACCAACTACGTGGACAACGAACTGCGCTCGCTGGTCGTCGATGATGGTGAGGACGCCAAGCCCACGGCTGGTTTCCAGCGCGTGATCCAACGCGCCGTCATCCACGTCCAGTCCTCGGGTCGAGAGGAAGTCACCGGCGCCAATGTGCTGGTGGCCATCTTCTCCGAACGCGAGAGCCACGCCGCCTATTTCCTGCAGGAGCAGGACATGACGCGGTACGACGCGGTGAACTACATCGCCCACGGCATCGCCAAGAAAGCCGGCGCCGCCGAGGCCAAGCCCGTGAAGGGTTCGTCGGAGGATGAGGACAAGCCGCCTGTGAAGACCGGTGGTGAGGCCCTCGAAGCCTACTGCGTGAACCTCAACGAGAAGGCCAAGCAGGGGAAGGTCGATCCGCTGATCGGCCGGATGTCGGAAGTCGAACGCTGCATCCAGATCCTCTGCCGCCGGACCAAGAACAATCCCCTGCTCGTCGGTGATCCCGGCGTCGGCAAGACCGCGATCGCGGAAGGCCTGGCGCGCAAGATCGTCAACAAGCAGGTCCCAGAGGTCCTGGCCAACTCGACCATCTTCTCGCTCGACATGGGCGCGCTGCTGGCCGGCACCCGCTACCGCGGCGACTTCGAAGAGCGCGTGAAGCAGGTGGTCAAGGAACTGGAGAACCACCCCGACGCGGTCCTGTTCATCGACGAGATCCATACGGTGATCGGCGCTGGCGCGACCTCCGGCGGGGCCATGGACGCCTCCAACCTGCTCAAACCCGCTCTGGCCTCGGGCACCCTGCGGTGCATGGGCTCGACGACGTACAAGGAGTTCCGCCAGCACTTCGAGAAGGATCGGGCCCTGGTCCGCCGCTTCCAGAAGATCGACGTGAACGAGCCGACCATCGAAGACACCATCAAGATCCTCAAGGGTCTGAAGGTGTACTACGAGGAGTTCCACAAGCTCCGCTACACCAACGACGCCATCAAGGCTGCGGTGGAGCTGTCGGCCAAGTACATCAACGACCGCAAGCTGCCCGACAAAGCCATCGACATCATCGACGAGGCCGGCGCCTCGCAGATGCTGCTGCCGGAAGGCAAGCGGAAGAAGATCATCGGCCTGAAGGAGGTCGAGGCCGTCGTGGCCAAGATCGCCCGGATACCGCCGAAGTCGGTGTCCAAGACCGACACCGAGGCGCTGAAGCAGCTGGAGACCGACCTCAAGCGGGCGGTCTACGGCCAGGACGACGCCATCGACCAGCTCAGCTCGGCCATGAAGATGGCCCGGGCCGGCCTGCGGGATAACAACAAGCCGATCGGCTCCTACCTCTTCTCGGGGCCCACCGGCACCGGCAAGACGGAGACGGCGCGCCAGCTGGCCTCCACCCTCGGCATCGAGCTCCTGCGGTTCGACATGTCCGAGTACATGGAGCGCCACACGGTCAGCCGCCTGATCGGGGCCCCTCCCGGCTACGTCGGCTTCGACCAGGGCGGCCTGCTGACCGACGCCGTCGACCAGCACCCCCACTCGGTGGTCCTGCTCGACGAGATCGAGAAGGCGCACCCGGACGTGTTCAACATCCTGCTCCAGGTCATGGACCACGGGCAGCTGACGGACTCGAACGGCAAGAAGGTCGACTTCCGCAACGTGGTCCTGATCATGACCACCAACGCGGGCGCCTCCGACGCTCAGAAGAACTCGATCGGCTTCGGCCGCGGCAAGGCGGACGACGAGGTCGAGGAGGCTCTGAAGCGCCTCTTCACCCCGGAATTCCGCAACCGCCTCGACGCCGTCGTCCAGTTCAAGCCGCTGACGCCCGAGATCATCCGTCAGGTGGTGCAGAAGTTCGTCATGCAGCTCGAGGCCCAGCTGGCCGACCGCCACGTGACGATCGAGACCTCGGACGAGGCCGCCGACTGGCTGGCCAAGAACGGCTTCGACGAACTCTACGGCGCCCGGCCCCTGGCCCGGGTGATCCAGGAGAACATCAAGAAGCCGCTCGCCGACGAGATCCTGTTCGGCAAGCTGATCAAGGGCGGCCACGTGAAAGTGGTGCTCAAGGACGGCAAGCTGGCCTTCGACATCGAAGGCGACGAACGCGAACGCGGCGCCCCGGTCATCGAAGCCCCCGCCGAAGAGATCGAACCGGTCGACTAGACCGGGCGACGAGCGACAGAACTGCGAAGGCCCGGGTGAAAGCCCGGGCCTTTTGCGTTCCACCCGCCGCCTTCGCCGCCCTTAGCGGGCGGCCTGACGTTGGAACGCCTTGATGTTCGGGGGGATCTCGGGCGGAACGTCGAAGGCCTTCGCGCCCGCCACGCCCCCCGCGCGATGGATGTCGCGCGACCGCGACCGGCACTCCGACGGGGTCATGCCATAGGCCCCGCGGAACGCGCGCCCCGCGGCCGTGTGGTTCGCGAAACCCCACTGCCGCAGGATCTCGGCCACGGCCATGTGCGCCAGGGACGGGTCGGACAGGTCCCGGAACACACCGGTCAGCCGGCGGCCCAGGATGTATCGGCCGATCCCGCCGTGCGGCTCGAACATCCGGTAGAGGGTCGGGCGCGTCACATAGAAGTCGCGCGCCAGGGTGGCCGGCCCCAGCCCCGGATCGGCGATCTGTTTGTCGATGCGCCGGCAGATCGCCCGCAACTGGCTCGCGCGCAGCTCGGTGCGGGTGGCCGCCCGCCCCTGGCCGTTCGCGCGGATCACGGCGGCCAGCATCGCGGCGGCGGCGTGGCTCGACGCCAGCCCCTGCGCGACCGTCAGTTCCGGCGCCTCCAGCCACATTTCGTCCAGATGTTCGCGGACGGCGATCCCGGCCTCGCTGTCGCGCCGCAGCACCAGGCCGTGGACATCCCCGACGTCCGCCAACAACGGCGCCAGCAGGTCGCGTGCGACCATGGCCGAGAGGTTGTCGATCCGTTCGGCGCGAAGCGTGACCGGGCGGGACAGGTCCAGCATGCAGATGTCGCCCGCCCTCACCTCGCGCTCGGCGCCGTCCACGGTCATGACGAAGCCGCCCGTGCGGTAGTACTGGACGTGGAACTGATCGACGCCGGTGCGGGCGATGGTCTGGGGGCTGCGGACCAGGATCGAGGCCGTCGTCGCGCCGGACTCGCCCAGCTTGATCGGCCCGAAGTCGTAGAGCGCGAAGCTCATCCCATAGCCGGCGCGCAGGTCCGGCGACGGCGTATCCAGATCGAACATCGTCGCCACCAGCTCGCGGCAGGCGGCGAAGGGATCGGCATAGTCCGCCGCGATCTGCGCGGCCAGATGCGGCAGGCGATCCACCAGGGTTTCGTTCGTCATGGATCGCCTCTGCCGCGAGCTTCGGACTCAGGCCGCGGCGGCCGTCGTCCCCCGCCGGCGACGCATCCTGGCGCCGACCAGGCCCAGACCACCGATCATGATCGCCCAGGTCGCCGGCTCGGGAACGCCCGCCGGTTCCGCTGCCGTCACCGCGCTGAACTGTACGCCGGCTGTCATGTTGTACGCCCACTCGCCGGTATTGTAGCTGATCAGCTGCGGATAGAAGGATCCACCGGTGGGGTGCGTGCCGAACGTGAGGAACTCGCCCATCTCGTTGGCATAGATGAAGTTCGCGAACGTCACGACGCTGTTCGAAGCGCTGTAGGTGTCCTGGTTGCTCGGGTATCCGGCCCCCGCGCTGAAGTCGAACGTATAGTCGCCCAGCATGACGTCATAGGGCGATTGGGTGACCGTGATGGTCAGTCCGTCGGCGCTCAGGTTGTCGCCGTCGACAAGGCCGGAAATCACGCCGCCGACCGTCGCGCCGGTGTCCGTGTCCACGAACGACCAATTATTCGAAAACGTCGCCGCAAAGGACGGCGCGGCCAGCGCCGCCCAGGCCGCCACGGCGCAGGCCGCCATCTTCAGCGAGCTCATGTTGTTCATCTCGTCGATCCCCAACTGTGGCGGCATGCGCCATCCCAAAAACCCATCGACGTCCCGATGACTGGCGCCACGCAGGGCCGCAAGACGCGTCCCCGCCGGCGTTGCCGTTTGAGACGCCGGGTTGAAAACCGGCGGCGGAGGACGCAGCGATCTTCGCCGCGTCCTTAGCCGGCTAAATCGCGGCCAGCGCCCGACGACGGCTGCGGAGCGTCACGCCCATGCCGCCGAAACCCATGATCATCAGCGCCCAGCTCGCCGGCTCCGGCACGCCCGCGACAGGCCCGCCCGGCTCGGAGCTGGTTGTGAGGGTCGCTTGATTGAAGACGATCCTGAAGTCGCCGGCGTCCCAAGAGGCGCTGGTCGTGATCACCGCGCGATCCGCGTCGGTGACCGTGTAGGACAGCGGAGATTCCAGGTCGAACGGGTCCAGGAATGTCGACAGCGATGCGACCTGAAAGGTCAGGTAGCCGGAGTCGCCCAGGATCTGCGCGGTGCTCACGGCCCGCATTGGATTGATGCCTGGCGCGAAGGTTGCGCGCACGAAACCCGACCCGTCGCTGCCGCCGTAGGTGTATTCCGCGCCGCCGATGGTGAGCACCACGCTGCCGGCGCCGGGATGGTAGCCGTGGATTTCGATGCCGGGGAAACTCTGGTTCTGGGGCGTAAGCAGGCTGGAATCGAAGGTGAAGACCGCCGAGTACGCGAGGCCGCTCAGGTCTACGTCGGCGTCACCGAACAGGCCACGGGTGTCGATCCCGCTCTCGACCGTTCCCGTGTGGGTGATGTGGTAGATGTCGGCCTGGGCCTGGCCGGCCAACGCACTCAGGCCGATGGCGCAGACGGCGCTCAACGTCGCAAAAGATTTCATGATGATCCCCGAAGCCCGCCACGCGGCGGCATCGGCGGCTCTACGCCGTCGGGGGCGGACTTCAATTCGTTACGCCCGCGCCGCTGAAGTTTGAGACACCGTGCAGAATCCGTCGCCTCGATATCGATGCCGCTGCAACCTTCGCGCGTCTGTCGTTCCGTTAGGCGCACATGTGGGTTTGCTGCGATCAAACGCTTCATGGACGTGCGCCGGATCGATCGCCCTTGCGCTCGGCGCATAAATGTTCTATCTTTGTTCCCATGACCGCCGAAGACGCCAGCGCCGCCATGCTTGCCGAGATGGGCGCCTGCGCGCACCGGCTGGGGATGGCGTTCGGGCGTGAGGCCGAGCGGGTCGAGGACTGGACGCGGAAGCTGGAGCTCTTCGATCTGTTCGAGCGGTGCTTCTTCGGTGTGCGGGTGTCGATCGCGCTGGGCCTGCGACTGCGGCGGGCGCCCAGCGCGGCGCTTGGGCGCGACGCCGCCGGCGAGGCCGAGGATTTCCACGAGCGCGCGGACCCGCCTGAGACCGAAGCGCGGGAGCGCCTGGACACCGACCGGGAGCGCGAGACCGAGCGCGCCACCCTGCCGCTGCTGCTGTCGACCTTGTGCGGGATCGCCAAGGACGCGGCCGCCCTGCCCGGCCCTGCGCCGGCGGCGCTCACGGCCCTCACCGCCCTGCTCGCCCGAGCCGGCGGAGACCCAGGTCGCCGGCCGACCCCCAACGGTTTGCGACACCGGCCGACCGGCGCAACGGCGGTGGCCATCGCGACCGGTCCGCCGCGAACCAACATCGCCACCACCGTCGCCCTCTTGGCCCGACGCCCCCGCTCCGCCACCGGCCCACCCCGCCGCTAAATCACTGCGCGCTCGACACCTTCAGCCCCGCCTTCGCCAACCCTGCGCCATCGGCGTGGGGCCAGACGCGCTGGCGCGCCTTTGGCGCGGTCGTCCACGAACCACACGAACCACACGAACGGGCGGCGTCCTGGCCGAGCGCCGGGGCACGCACCGATGTTCGTGTGGTTCGTGTGGTTCGTGGACAATCTC
>JAHJME010000007.1 GCA_018821435.1 Alphaproteobacteria bacterium | reverse complement strand
GCATGTGCATGCCTGCGCCATGTCGACGGACGATCCGACGGAAGTCGTGAACCTGGCGCAGGCCTATCAGAAGCTCTCCCGCTGCGTGCGCCAGAGCCTGGCGCTGCAGGCCCAGCTGAGGCGCGGGCGCGAGCGTGACGCGCGGGACAACCCGCCGCCGCCCAGGCCCCTGCCGCCGACACCGGCGCGGGACGCGGAACGCATCGCCGAACGCCGCGACGCCCTTCGCGTGCCCGCACAACGCGTCGTCTGGTCCGAGTACGAACACGCCGATTACGACGAGGCCGGCTACTACTTCGACCTGATCGAGCAGCGCCTCGACATCCGTGCGCGCGACAACACCTTCGGGCTGATGGCCGAGGACGACGCCTGGGTCGTCGAGCCGCTGGACGCGCATGTCGTGCGCCTCTGCCGCGATCTGGGCCTGGACGAAGCCGCCGCCCTGGTCTGGCGCGAACTCCCCGACCCGCCGCCCGAGGCCCTGGAGCCGCCGGACGACGAGGACGACGAGGACGGCTCCGCCCTGGAGAGCTCGGCCTGACCTGCGCGGCACGCGCGGTTCGAACACCACGACCTCGAAGATCATGAAGATCACCAAGGACGCCCAGCCCTGCGCTGCCGGCGGTGTTCGCACAGGGCGCCTTCGTGCTATTTGTGACCTTCGTGGTCTTGGTGTCCTCAAGGATAGCGCGCTGACGCCTTGGCGCCGCCGCACTCGCGCGCCTAGATGTCGGGCATGCGCACCGACACGCCCCAGCCGATCCGGCTCTCCGAGTACCGTCCCCCCGCGTTCCTGGTGGACGAGGTCCATCTGACGTTCGTCCTGGCCGCCAACACCACACGGGTGAAGGCGAAACTGACCGTGCGCCGCAACGGCGACCATACCGATCCGCTGGTGTTCAACGGCGAACGGCTGACGCCGATCTCGGTGGCCATCGACGGCCGGGTCTTGACCGAGGCCGAACGCACCATCGACGA
The DNA here is from genome assembly GCA_018821435.1 of Alphaproteobacteria bacterium. Classification (GTDB taxonomy): domain Bacteria; phylum Pseudomonadota; class Alphaproteobacteria; order Caulobacterales; family Caulobacteraceae; genus Phenylobacterium. Next base: position 132,478 of record JAHJME010000007.1, on the reverse strand, counting down.
TGAATTCCTGACCATCCCGAACGCGCCGGACGCCTTCAGCCTGGAGACCGAAGTCGAGATCGACCCGGCGAACAACAAGGCGCTGGAAGGGCTCTACATGTCCGGCGGCCGCTACTGCACCCAGTGCGAGTCCGAGGGCTTCCGCAAGATCACCTTCTGGCCCGATCGGCCCGACGTGCTGTCGAAGTACACGGTGCGGATCGAGGCGGACAAGAAGATCCACCACCTGCTGGCCAACGGCAATCTGATGGACAAGGGCGACCTGCCCGGCGGCCGTCACTTCGCCATCTGGAACGACCCCTTCCCCAAGCCCAGCTACCTGTTCGCCCTGGTCGGCGGCGAGCTGGACGTGCTGGAGGACAAGCTCACCACCATGAGCGGGCGCGTCGTGGACCTGCGGATCTTCGTCGACCCCGGCATGGCGCCCCGCGCCGCCTACGCCATGGACGCGCTGAAGCGCTCGATGAAGTGGGACGAGGAGGCCTACGGCCGCGAGTACGACCTCGATCTGTTCATGATCGTCGCCGTCCGCGACTTCAACTTCGGGGCCATGGAGAACAAGGGCCTCAACGTCTTCAACTCCTCGCTGCTGTTGGCTGACCCCGCCACGGCCACCGACGTGGACTACGAGCGCATCGAGGCCGTGGTCGCCCACGAGTATTTCCACAACTGGACCGGCAATCGGATCACCTGCCGCGACTGGTTCCAGCTCTGCCTGAAGGAGGGCCTGACGGTCTTCCGCGAACAGGGCTTCTGCGCTGACATGCGCGGCCACGCCGTGGGTCGCATCAAGGCGGTGAAGGCCCTGCGCATGCGCCAGTTCGCCGAGGACCAGGGCCCGCTGGCCCACCCCGTCCGGCCGTCGGCCTATATGAAGATCGAGAACTTCTACACGGCGACAATCTACGAGAAGGGCTCCGAGGTCATCGGCATGCTCAAGACCCTGATCGGGGCCGAGGCCTTCCGGAAGGGCATGGACCTCTACTTCGATCGCTGGGACGGCCACGCCACCACGGTCGAGGCCTTCATCGAGTGCTTCGCCGAGGTCTCGGGCCGCGACCTCTCGGACTTCTTCGCCTGGTACGAACAGGCCGGAACGCCTCGAGTCTCGGTGGCCGGCAGCTACGACGAGGCGACGAAGTCCCTGGAGCTGACCCTGACCCAGGCCAACCCGCCCACCAACGGCCAGGAGACCAAGCGGCCCGTGCCGATCCCGGTCACCGTCGGCCTGCTGGACTACGAGGGCCGCACCCTGGCCTTCGAGCGCGACGGCCAAGCGGTGGATGAAACCGTGGTCGTCGTCGACAAGGCCGAGATGAAGGTCACCCTGACCGGCGTCGACAGCCTGCCGGTGGTCTCGGCCCTGCGCGGCTTCTCGGCCCCGGTGGTGATGACCACCGACGCCCAGCCCAAGGAACGCTACGTCCAGCTGGCCTCCGACCCCGACCTGTTCAACCGCTGGGAGTCCGGCCAGGATCTGGCCGCCGAGCTGATCCTGGGCCGCGCCGCCGGCAAGCCGGACGAGGTGGGCGAGGAGCGCTACGCCGAGGCCGTCGGCCGCGCCCTGGTCGACCAGGCCTCGGACCCGGCGTTCAAGGCCCTGCTGCTGGCTCTGCCGGCCGAGACCGACCTGGCCCTGCTGCGCAACCCGGTCGATCCGGCCGCGAACCACGCGGCCCGCGATGCGCTGCGTCTGCGGCTGGCGCTGCACCTGAACGGCGAGCTGCGCCACATCCACACCGGCCTGCAGGACCTGGGCGAGTTCTCGCCCGACGCCGCCGGCGCCGGCCGCCGCGCGCTGCGCAACGCCGCCCTGGAGCTGATGGCCGCCAACCCGCGCGCCGAGGTGGCCGACATCGCCTTCGGCCACTACCAGGCCTCGATCAACATGACCGACATGATCGGCGGCCTGAACGCCCTGATGCTGATCGGCGGGCCGCTGTACGAGGAGGCGCTGACCGACTTCTACAGCCGCTGGAAGGATGAGCCCCTGGTCGTCGACAAGTGGTTCGCCCTGCAGGCGCGCGACCCGAACGAGGAAGCCACCGGCCGGATTCTGGGCCTCACCGCCCACCCCGCCTTCGACGAGAAGAACCCCAACCGGCTCCGGGCCCTGGTCTCCAGCTTCGCCAACTTCAACCCCGCCCGCTTCCACGATCCCAGCGGCGCGGGCTATCGGTTCCTGGCCGACCAGATCATCGCCGTCGACCGCTTCAACCCGATGACCGCGGCCCGGCTGGTCGACCCGCTGGGCGGCTGGAAGCGGCTGAAACCCGAATTGGGTAAGCTGATGCGTGCGGAACTGGAGCGGATTGTCGCGATCGAGGGCTTGTCGAAGAACGTTTACGAATTGGCCACTCGCGCGCTGAACTGATGTGTCGATTGCCCGCGATGACCGCGGGCCGCGGATCAGCATAGACTTCCGTTCCGGTTCGGGGAGACCGGGTCGGTGGACTGTAAGGAGCGGCGGCTTTGGCCGGACGCGGGGGGCAAAATATCGCTGGGGTGACGCCTGAAAGGCGTGGGCGGGGCCGTGTCTCCGCCACTCGGCGCTATTCCCGCCCGTCGATCCTGGTGGTCATCGGCCTGCTGACCCTGGTCGGCGCCCTTGGCGTCGTCCGGATCCTCCAACTCGCGCCGGGCCAGTTCGAGCTGGCCGGCTGGTTGATGGTCCCCATCGCCACCGCCATCGCCCTGGGCGTGCTGCTGATCCAGGAGATGCGCCGCGTCGAGCGCGTGCAGGCCGCGCGCATCGACAGCGAGCAGCGCTTCCGCATGGCCGTCGAGGCCGCGCGCTGCGGCATCTGGGAATGGGATCTCGCCAACGACAAGATCTTCATGTCCGAGGTCACTGCCTCGCTGTTCGGCTGGCGCTCGGGCCTGGTCGACGGCCAGCAGGTGCTGGAGCGCGTCGCCCCCGGCCACCGCGACGACATGCGCGAGGCCCTGTCGACCGCCGCAATCTACGGCGATTTCGACGTCTCGTTCCGGGTGCCGCCGATCGCCGGCGCGCGTCCGGTCTGGATCGACTTCCGCGGTCGCGGGTTTGGTGACAGTCCCGAGGGCGGCTTCGCCCGGATCATCGGCGTCGCCCTGGACGTCACCGAGGAACGTTTGGCCCAAGCCCGCGCCCAGTCCGCCGAAAGCCGTCTGCGCGACGCCATCGAGAGCACCTCCGAGGCCTTCGTCCTGTGGGACCGCAACGGCCGCCTGGTGATGTGCAACAAGAACTTCCGCAGCTACTTCCAGCTCGATGCGGACATCCTGAAGTCGGGCGTCGGCCGCGAGCAGGTGGAACGCGCCGCGCGCATGGCCATCCGCCAGGAGTACCCCGCACCGGGCGGCCGTCGCGGCGTGCGCGAGGCCGAACTCAGCGATGGCCGCTGGGTGCAGATCTCGGAACGCCCCACCGCCGAGGGCGGCCTGGTGGTCACCGCCGCCGATATCACCGTGCTGAAGACCCAGGAGGAGGCCCGCCGGATCAAGGAGGAGGAACTCCGCCGCGCGGTCATCAACCTGGAACAGAGCCAGGAGCAGCTGTCGGAACTGGCCCGCAAGTACGAGGCCGAGAAGATCCGCGCCGAGGGCGCGAGCCAGGCCAAGAGCGAGTTCCTGGCCAACATGAGCCACGAGCTGCGCACCCCGCTGAACGCCATCAACGGCTTCTCCGAGATCATGTCCGGCGAGATGTACGGTCCGCTGGGCGACGCCCGCTACCGCGACTACTGCCTCGACATCCTCAGCTCCGGCCAGCACCTGCTGGCGCTGATCAACGACATCCTCGACATGTCCAAGATCGAGGCCGGCAAGCTGACCCTGCGCTTCGAGCCGGTCTGCCTGGAAGAGATCGCCGAGGACGCGCTCAGGCTGGTCCGCAACCGCGCCGAGTCCGCCGGCCTCAGCCTGATCCTCGATTTCGTCGACCTGCCCGACGTGGAGGCCGACCACCGGGCGGTAAAGCAGGTGCTGCTGAACCTGCTGTCCAACGCCATCAAGTTCACCCCGCGCGGCGGCCGCGTCACGGTCCGGGGCGAACGCCGCGAGGACCCGCTGGGCGAGCGCGTGCGGATCAGCGTCCAGGACACGGGCATCGGCATCTCCGCCACCGACCTGGAGCGCCTGGCCAAGCCCTTCGAGCAGGTCGAGAGCCAGCATTCCAAGACCACTCAGGGCACCGGCCTGGGCCTGGCTCTGACCAAGTCGCTGGTCGAGATGCACGGCGGCCTGCTGGACCTGAAGAGCGCGCCCGGCCAGGGCACCTCCGCCAGCTTCGCCCTACCGGTCCGGCAGAGCCAGCCGACGTCCCTCTCCAGCGCCGCGGCCTAGCGCCACCCTCGGCCGGGCCAGCGCCTCGCCGAACGCCGCGCGCTCCGCCTGCGGCAGGGTCGCCGCGAAGGCCACCAGCCGGCGGTCCATCGCCACCCGGCTCTCGTGCTCCAGATCCCTGGCGCGGGCCAGGCTGGCGACCGCCGCCTGGGTGTCGAACGGCTCGGCCCCGAAGCCGCGCATCGTCTCCCGCGTAAGGCGTCGCGCCTCCCGCACCTTCGGCCCATAGGTGCGGGTGTAGTCGGGGTTCTGCGCGCGCCAGGAAGCCTGATGCTCCGGCGGCAGCGCCCGCACGGCCATCACCACCGGGCTGCGCGGAACGCCGGTCGCCACGGCCGCGGGCGGTTCCTTGGCCTTGGTCAGCTGCGAGCCCACGAAGGCCCCGCCCACGAACACGTTGAGGGCCAGCGACGCGAACAGCGCGCCGTGGAGGATCGGGCGGTCGATCATGCGTCCTCATCCAGATAGAGGCCGACGTCATCGTCACTGACGGCGGTCAGCAAAGCGTCCGCATCTGACGCAGCCGGCGTTGAGGATGGCGCATGGAGCTGCACGCCCGCCACGACGCCCGCCGCGCAGGCTGCGGCCAGTCCGACGCCCATGCCCGCGGGCATGAGCCAGCCGATCCATCGGCGCGCGCGGGGCCGGGGCGCACCGGCGACGATCCGCGCCGTCAAACCGGGGGAGCCGGTCGGCACGGGGACGGCGTCCAACAGGTCGTCCAGATCGACGGCGCCGGCCAGGATGTCCCGGACCCAGGCGGGTCGCGCGGCCATCAGCAGGGCGGCCGCCTCCCGCTCGGCGTTCGGCCAGCGGGCGATGTCGCCGCCCCAGGCTTGGGCCAGGGTCTCGAAACGCTCAGGAGTCATCTCGTCCCTCCTTCAGATCCATCAGCGCCGCGCGCAACGCCCGCCGGCCGCGGCCCAGCAGGCTTTCCAGCGCCTCGACGGTCACGCCCATTACCGCGGCGGCCTCGATATTGCCGAGCTCCTGGTAGTGGCAGAGCACGACCGCCTCGCGCTGGCGGTCCGGCAGCGCCTGGAGCGCCTGGGTCACCCGGCGGCCGGTGTCCAGCGCCTGAAGCCCGCGATCCGGCCCCGGCCCCTCGTCCACCTGGTCCGGCGGCTCGGCATAGGCCAGCTCGCGACGCCGGCGCAGGCGGTCGTAGCAGAGGTTCAACGCCACGCGGTGGAGCCAGGTGTCGAACCGCGCGGCCCCGGGCTTCCACTTGGGCGCCTGCTTCCAGACGCGCAGGAACGCGTCCTGGGCCACGTCCTCGGCGTCCCCGCCGTGGCCCAGCATGCGGCCGGCCAGTGAGAGCAGGCGTGGAAGCTTCCGCGCGACCAGCGCGCGCACGGCGGCCGGATCGCCCGACGCGACGCGCGACAAGAGCTCCTCGTCGGGATCCCCCAAGCCTGACCTCGCCTGTTGCGGCGGGCGGGCTATTCGGCGCCTGCGCCGCCACGCCGCTGCTGCATCATGAGCAACTCGCCCTTGGAGAGCCACCCATCCTTGTTGGTGTCGGCCTTCGCGAAGCGCCGCTCGCTCATCGCGCCCAGCTCCGCCTGGGTGACGGCGCCGTCCTTGTCGGCGTCCAGGCGCATCAGCTTGCCCCCGCCGCCCTTGCGTCCAGCCGCCTCCGCCATCTTCGCGGCGGCGTCGGCCTCGGCCTGGGTGATCTTGCCGTCCTTGTTCGTGTCCATGCGGGCGAACATGCGGGCCTGGCGCTGGGCGGTGGAGGCCTTGAACTCGGCCAGAGTCACCTTGCCGTCATGGTCGGCGTCGGGGTTCGGCGCCTCACGGCCGGGTGCGGGCTGCGCCTGCGCGGCGGTAGCGAACAGGGCGGCGGCGGCCAGGCTGAGAAGAATACGGGTCATGGGTCCTCGGGACTTCGTTGTCGTGCCCTCGAGGTGTTGTACGGGCGAGGCGCGCGAGTCCGTCGCTCAGGCCTTCACCAGCGCCAGATAGGCCGCCCGGGCGCCGGCCTGCGCGACGTCCAGGCGCGTACGCAGCGCCTTGAACGTCCTCGCCTCGCCGGCGCGAGCCAGCAGCGCCTGAAACGCCTTGGGCTCCCCAGCGGGATCGGGATTATCGCCCAACGCCACCTTCAGCAGTTGGGTCAGGTCCTGTTGCAGGCGCCACGCGTCGCGGAGCGCGGCCAGGGGCTCGGGCGGCGCCAGGCGCGCCTCGCCCAGCGCATCCAGCGCGGCGGCGGTGTTGGGGGCCAGCGGGCCGCCGTCGGCGGCGTGGACGATCTGCAGGAACTGGGCGGCGAACTCGATGTCCACCAGCCCACCGGGCGACAGCTTCAGGTCCCAGTCGCCCTTGGGCGGCCGCTCGGTCTCCAGCAGTTTGCGCATCTCGCGCACATCGCGCGCCGTCTTCTTCGCATCGCGGGGGCGGCGCAGCGCCGCCTCGATTCCCGCCTGGGCGTCGGCCGCGAAGCCCTCCGAGGTCGCCCAGACAACGCGGCCCCGCGTCAGGGCCAGCAGCTCCCACGTCTCGGCCTCGCCTTGGTAGTAGTGGTCGAAGGCCGCGAAGCTCACCGCCACCGGACCCTTGGTGCCCGACGGTCGGAGCTGCATGTCCACCTCGTAGAGCTGCCCCTCGGCCGTCGGGCTGGACAGCGCCGCGATCAGCCGCTGGGTGAAGCGGCCGTAGAACGTGGAGGCGTCCCAGCCCTTGGCCTCCGACGTCGCCGCCGGATCGGGCGCACGGTAGAGGGTCATAAGGTCCAGGTCGGAACTGGCGCTCATCTCCCGCGAGCCGCACTTGCCCAGGGCGACCACCGCCACGTCGCCGGGGAATGCGCCGCCCATGCGCACGGCCTCGGCCAGGGCGGCGGGCGCCAGGGTCTGGATGCACAGGTCGGCCAGGTCGGCGAAGGCGCGGCCGGCGACCTCGGCCGAGGCCGACCCGCTCATCACCTGCACGCCGACGCGGAACGCCTGTTCGCGGTGGATGCGCCGAACCACGTCCATGGCGCCCTCGAAGCCGGGCGCGCGGGCCACCTGGCGCTCCATGTCGGCGCGCTCGTCGGCGATCTCGATCTCGGAGAAGAAGTCCGGATCCAGCATGGCGTCGATCGCCGCCGGCCGCCGCGAGAGGGTGGCCGCCAGGTGGGGCGCGAAGGCCAGCACCTGGACCACCAGTTCGAACAGCTTGGGCTGGGCCAGGAACAGCGACTGCAGCTGCACCCCGCTGGAGATGCCGGCGAAGAAATCGCAGAACCGGTTGAACGCCACGTCCGGCGCGCCGGTGGCGTTGGCAGCCTCCAGCAGGCGCGGGGCCAGCCGCGTGAACAGCTCCCGGCCCCGCTCGGTGCGGGTGGCGGCGACGCGGCCGTGGTGCCAGGCGCGGATCGTCTGCGAAACGCGGGGCGGGTCGGAGAAGCCCATCCGCTTGATGGTGGCCAGGGTCTCCGGGTCGTCGTCGACGCCGGTGAACACCAGGCTGCCGAAGCGGGAGGATAGCTGTTCCTCCTCGGCAAACAGCTCGCCGTAGCGGGCGTTGACCGCCTTCAGGGTGCGGGTGATCTCGGCGTCGAAGCTCCGGAGGGGGGCGTCGCCCGCCAGCGCCGCCACCCGCCTGCGGTCGGTGTCGCTCTCCGGAAGCTTGTGGGTCTGCTCGTCGGCCAGCATCTGGATGCGGTGCTCGATGGCGCGCAGGCGCTTGTAGGCCTCGGTCAGCTCGGCGGCGGCGGCGGGCGTCACGTGGCCGGCGGCGGTCAGGGCCTGCAGCGCGTCCAGGGTGCGCGGGCTGCGCAACTCCGGATGCCGGCCGCCCAGGATCAACTGCTGGGTCTGGACGTAGAACTCGATCTCGCGGATGCCGCCCCGCCCCAGCTTCAGGTCGACGCCCTTGGCGGAGACCCGCTCGTCCACCTTGTGCGCATGGATCTGGCGCTTGATCGAATGGATGTCGGCGATGGCGGCGAAGTCCAGGTTTTTGCGCCAGATGTAGGGGATCAGTTCGCCCAGGAACGCCGCCGCCTCGATCATGTCGCCGGCGCAGGCGCGAGCCTTGATGAACGCCGCCCGCTCCCAGTTCTGGCCGACGGTCTCGTAATACTCCAGCGCCGCCGGCACCGGCACGGCGTGCGGCGTCGACGAGGGATCGGGCCGCAGGCGCAGGTCCATGCGGAAGACGTAGCCGTCGGCCGTGCGGGCCTGCATCAGGTCCGACACCCGCTGGGTCAGGCGCACGGCGAAGGCCTGCACCTCCACCCCCTCGGCCAGGACGGCGCCCAGGACCTCGGGATCGAAGAAGACCGAGACGTCGATGTCGCTGGAGTAGTTCAGCTCGAACGCGCCCTGCTTGCCCATGGCGATGCAGAACCAGCCGGGGACCGGGCCGCGCTCGCCCGCGCCCAGCGACGTGAGGCGGCCAGCCTCGATCTCGCCGCGCGCGGCCGAGGTCAGGGCGGAACAGACGGCGGCGTCGGCGAAGCGGGTCAGCGCGCCGGTCACCTGGTCCAGGTCCCAGACCCCGCCCAGGTCGGCCAGGGCGGTCAACAGATGCAGTTCCTGCTTCAGGATCCGCAGCGCCACCTGGGCGGCTTCGGGCAGCGTCGCCGCCACCGCCTCGGTACGGCGCAGGATGTCGGCCAGCCGCGCGTCCGGATCGTCCGCCAGCAGGCCCGCCAGCCGCTTGGGGTCGCGCCGCGCGAGGCCGGCCAGGTAGGACGAGGCGCCGAACACCGGCGCCAGCGCCGGCCAGGCCTGCTCCAGCTCGGGCGTCCAGATGCGCTCAGCGATCACGCCGCGCAGCCGCTCGGCCGCCTTGGCGTCCAGCACGGGCCCGCTCGGCCGCAGGTTCGCCGCCATCGGCCGCATTTCAGGACCGCTCAAGCTCATGCGCGGGGCAGGATGAAGGCCACGCGCAGGCCGGGCCCCATCTCGCCGACCTTGCCCGGACCTTCCGACAGCTCCAGCCGCCCGCCGTGCGCCTCGGCGACGGCGGCGACCAGGGACAGGCCCAGGCCCGCGCCCGGCTCGTTGCGGCTGTTCTCCAGACGCACGAAGCGCTGGATCACCCGCTCGCGGTCCTCGTCGGGCACGCCTGGACCCGTGTCGGTCACCGAGAATTCCACCTCGCCCGAGGAGCGGCGGCGCACCCGCAGCATGATCGCCCCGCCCGCCGGCGTGTACTTCACCGCGTTGTCCAGCAGGTTGGCCAGCGCCTGGGCCAGGAACTCGCGATTGCCGCGGATCGTAAGGTCCTTCGCCGTCTCGGCGGCGTACTCCAGGTCCTTCTCCTCGCAAAACGGCTCGTACAGTTCCGAGATGTCGGCGGCCAGTTCGGCGGGGTCGAACAGGGTCGGGTTGGGCGCCTGGCCAGCGGCCTGAAGCCGAGCGATCGACAGCACGGCGCCGAAGGTCTTCAGCACCCCGTCGGTGTCGTCCAGCGCCTGGGCGAGCGCCTCCTCGGCGTTGCCCTTGCCGGCCTCGACGTCGATGTAGGCGGTCTCCAGCCGCGCCCGCAGGCGGGTCAGCGGCGAGCGCAGGTCGTGGGCGATGGCGTCGCCGGCGTGCTTGTGCCCCTGCATGGAGCGCTCCAGCCGGTCCAGCATGTCGTTGACGCCCTGGGCCAGTTCGTCGAACTCGTCGCGGGCGCCGCGGACCCGGGCGCGGACGCCCTGCTCGCCGTTGCGGACCCGCTCCACCACGCTGATCAGGTCGACCATGGTGCGCGAGACGTTGCGGCTGACCAGCACGCCGCCAGCGAGGCCCAGCAGCACCACCAGCGCGCCCGAGGCCCACAGCGCGCGCACGATCCGGGCCACATAGGCCTCGTCCTCGCCCGCGTCGGCGCCGACGAACAGAATCTCCCCGTCGCGCAGCTTCTGCTGCAGGCCGCGCGCCGGATGCTTCACCTCGTGGCCCTGCGGGTCGACGTCGGTCACCTGGAAGGTGGCCCAGGCCGGCTCGCCCACGAAATCCTCCACCGGACTCTCCTCGATGGAGCCAGAGATGCGGCGGTTGTCCTTGGTCAGCAGCAGGTAGAGGAACGGCTTCTCGCTGGCGGCGCGCTGGATCAGCGACTGGTTGACCGCATCGATGCCGGCGCGGTCATAGACATCGACCAGGCTGCGCATCTCGCGCCGGATTTCCTGGTCGGTGCGCCGCGTCGCCTCGCCGGCGGTGGCGATGTAGATGTAGGCGAGGAACGCCGAGGCCGCGCTGGCGAACAGCGCCAGGAACAGCAGCGTCAGCCGGAACGGCGTGGTCCGGAAGATGCGTGGCAGCTTCACCGCCATGGCCTAGGCTATTCGTCGCTTAGGTTGGATCAGGCTCTGCACGACGAATAGCCTATTCCTAAAGTGATAGTCTGAGCGATCGGCGGCGGACCGCCGATTGCTCAGGGCGCTTACGCGTCGAGCCGGTAGCCCGCGCCGCGCACCGTCTGCAGCATCGGCCGGTCGAAGCCCTTGTCGATCTTCGAGCGCAGGCGGGAGATGTGCACGTCGATGACGTTGGTCTGGGGGTCGAAGTGGTAGTGCCAGACCTTCTCCAGCAGCATGGTGCGGGTCACCGACTGGCCGGCGTGGCGCATCATGAATTCCAGCAGCTGGAACTCGCGCGGCTGCAGGTCGATCTCCTTGCCCGAGCGGTGAACGGTCCGCGCGATCAGGTCCATCTCCAGCTCGCCCACCTTGAGCAGCGTCTGGACCGAGCCGGTGTCGCGGCGACGGGCCAGGGCCTCGATCCGGGCGATAAGCTCGGCGAAGGCGTAGGGCTTGACCAGATAGTCGTCGCCGCCCGCCTGCAGGCCGTCGACGCGGTCGCCCACCTCTCCGAGGGCCGACAGGAACAGGACCGGCGTGCGGTCCCCTTCCCGGCGGATGGTCTCGACCAGCTGGAGGCCGTTCATCTTGGGCATCATGCGGTCGACGATCATCACGTCGAACTCGCCGTCGCGGGCGGCGGTGAGGCCCTCCTCGCCGTCCGCGCCGCGTGTGCAGTCATGGCCGGCCTCGGTGAGGCCGCGCGCCATGGCTTCGGCCGCCTCAAGGTCGTCCTCGACAATCAGGATCCGCATTTGATTCCCGCCCTTTGAGAGCGGGAGTCTAGCCCGAAACCTTGATCGGCAGGAAGGCGGTCCGGCCATTCCGGTAGACGCCGATCAGCACGCTGGTCCGGCCGGCCTTCTTGGCGGCGTCGACCACCGCGGCGAACTCGGCCGGAGCCGCGACCGCACGGCCGTTCACCAGGGTGATCACGTCGCCGCGGCGCAAGCCCTTCGTACCCGCGTCGGACGATTGCTCGACCGAGTCGACCAGGGCGCCGCGCACCTCGGCCGGCAGGTTGAGCCGGTTGCGCGCCGGCTCGTCCAGCGGGCTCAGCGACATGCCGAGCACCGGAGCCTTGGCCGCGGGCGCAGCGCCGGGCATGCCGGGACGGCCGCCGGGGCCGCCGGAGTTGTCGTTGGCCGCCAGTTCCTTCTCGGACGGGCGCACGCCGGAGCGGACGTCCACGGTGCGCTTCTTGCCATCGCGGATCACGTCCAGGCGCAGGTTCTCGCCGGCGCGGACACGCGCCACCTGGCGGGTCAGGTCGGAAGAGCTCTTCACCGTCGCGCCGTTCACGGCCACGACCACGTCGCCCACCTGGACCCCAGCCCGGGCCGAGGGGCCACCGGCGGAGATGTCGGCGACGATGGCGCCCTTCTGGCCCTCGAGGCCCTGGGCCTCGGCCATCTCGGCGGTGAAGTTCTGGATCGTGGCGCCGATGTAGCCGCGCTCGATCTTGCCGCCGTTGATCAGCTGCTTGGTGACCGTCTCGGCCACGTCCGAGGGGATGGCGAAGCCGATGCCCACCGAGCCGCCCGAGGGCGAGAAGATCGCGGTGTTCACGCCGATGACGCGGCCATACACGTCGAACGTCGGGCCGCCCGAGTTGCCCCGGTTGATGGGCGCGTCGATCTGGATGTAGTCGACGAACGTCTCGCCGATGTCGCGACCGTAGGCCGAGACGATGCCGGCCGTGGCGGTGCCGCCCAGGCCGAACGGGTTGCCCACGGTGATGACCCAGTCACCCACGCGCGGCTTTCCGGCGTTCTCGAAGTTCACGAACGGGAACGGGCCGCCGCGGCCGCCCTTGATCTTGATGACGGCCAGGTCGGTCGCCTCGTCGCGGCCGACGATCTCGGCGTCGAGTTCGGTCTCGTCCTTCAGGACGACCTTGATGCTCTCGGCGTTCTCGACGACGTGGTTGTTGGTGACGATGTAGCCGTCGGCCGAGATGAAGAAGCCCGAGCCGGACGACTGCTGCGTCGGCAGGCGCGGCTGGCCCTTCTCGGTGCGGCCGCCCTGATCGCCGTCCTCGCCGTCCTCACCACCCGGAGCGCCACCGCGCGGGCCGGGCAGAACGAACGGCAGGCCGGGGATCTGGCGCATGGCGGCCGGATCGACGCGGCTGGTCACATTGATCGACACCACCGCGGGCGAGACGCGGTCGAAGATGTCGGCGAACGACATGGGCGCGCCGGGCGGCGGCGCGAAGATGGGGGCGGTCGAGGCCTTGATCAGCCCGCCGGGAAGTTGCGCGTGGGCGGAGGGAAGCTGCATGCCTGCCCCCGCAACCGCGGCGGCCATGACGCCGGCGCCGGCGACGGCGCCCAGGAGGTAACCGGTCTTCTTGGAAGTCATCAGCCTTCGTTTCCCTGGCGCGACCTATCGGGGAGGTGGTGCGCACTCAAACAACCTAGGTCGGATGCACGGAAGTGCAACGTCCCTTCAAGTTACGTTTAGGTCACCCTAAGCGCCGCTTCACGTCCAATATTGGGCGGGATCGTGTCAGGGTGTTTCGTCTTCGTCCAAGCGGCGCAAGCGCTCCGCTTCCAATGGTGTGAGTTCCACGTCGAGCGATCGGTTCCGCAACCGCACGAACAGCAGTGTGACACCGGCGATCACCACGAGGAAGGGCACGCCCCAGAGCGCCAGATTGCCGATCGAGAATCGGGGCGTCAGCAGCACGAACTCACCGTAGCGGTCGGTGAGGAAGCGCTTGATCTCGGGCGCGCTCTTGCCGGCTTTCACCTGCTCGCGGACGATCTGACGCAGGTCGTGGGCCAGATCGGCTTCGCTGTCGTCGATCGACTCGTTCTGGCAGACCAGGCAGCGGACATCGCGGAAAATCTCGCGGGCCTGGGCCTCCTGCGCCGGATCGGGCAGGCGCTCGGCGGGATCGGAGGCGGCGGCGAGGCACGCCAACCCGGCCAGCGCCGCCAGAAGCAGCCGCAGCCTCACGCGGCCTGTTCCTTGCGCCGGCCCACGCCCAGCCGCAGCCGGCGGTCGGACAGCGAGATCAGCCCGCCCAGGCCCATGATCACCGGCCCCAGGAAGATCAGGCTGGCCCACGGGTTCCAATAGGCGCGCACCAGATAGGTCCCGCCGTCCCGCCGTTCGCCCAGTACGATGTAGATGTGCGAGGGGCCGCGATAGCAGAGCCCGACCTCCGAGGTCGTCTGGCCGCCGGTGGTGTAGGTCCGCCGCTCGGGCTCGACCTTGCAGATCGGCTGGCCCGCGCGGGTGATCGTGATGAGGCCACGATCGGCGTCGTAGTTGGGGCCGCTGATCGGGTTCACCGCGTCCAGGCTGACGTGATAGGCGCCGACGTTCAGGCCGCCGCCCACCGGCAGGGCCTCGGCCGCCTCGACCTTCCAGGTGGTCTCGAACACCGCGCCCAGCACGAACACGCCCAAGCCCAGGTGCGCGAAGGTCATGCCCCAGGCGCCGCGCGGCAGGCCCACGAGCCGCCGCCAGGTCTCGCGCGCCGAGACGCGGAAGGCGCGCGTGCGCTCGGCGATCTCGGTGACGGCGCCGGCGATCAGCCAGCCGCCCAGCGCCACGCCCAGGATGCCGAACACCTTCTTGGGCTGGACCAGGGCCAGGGCCAGCAGGCCGGATCCGGCGGCGATCAGCAGGGCCACCCACAGGCGCTGGATGACGCCCCGCGCATCGCCGCGCTTCCAGGCCAGCAGCGGCCCAGCCGGCAACAGCACCAGCAGCGCCACCATCAGCGGCGTGAAGGTCAGGCTGAAGTAGGGGGGGCCGACCGAGATCGCCTCGCCGGTCATCGCCTCGCGGATCAGCGGATAGAGCGTGCCCAGCAGCACCGTCGCGGTGGAGGCGGCGAGCAGGATGTTGTTCATCACCAGCGCGCTCTCGCGGCTGATCGGCGCGAACATGCCGCCCTGGGTCAGGTTCGGCGCGCGCCAGGCGAACAGGGTGAAGCCGAGGCCTGAGGTGACCCCCAGGATGATCAGCAGCAGCACGCCTCGCGTCGGATCGACCGCGAACGCATGGACCGAGGTCAGCACGCCCGAGCGCACCAGGAAGGCGCCCAGCATCGAGAACGTGAAGGCCGCCAGCGACAGGAACACCGTCCAGCCGGTCAGCGCGCCGCGCTTCTCGGTGACCACGGCCGAGTGCAGCAGGGCGGTGGCGATCAGCCACGGCATGAAGCTGGCGTTCTCCACCGGGTCCCAGAACCACCAGCCGCCCCAGCCCAGTTCGTAATAGGCCCAGAAGGCGCCCAGCGTGATGCCGATGGTCAGCAGGCTCCACGCCGCCAGCGCCCAGGGACGGACCCAGCGCGACCAGGCCGCGTCGATCCGGCCCTCGATCAGGGCGGCGACGGCCAGGGAGAAGACCACCGACATGCCGACATAGCCCGCGTAGAGGAACGGCGGGTGGACGGCCAGGGCCGGGTCCTGCAGCAGCGGATTGAGCGAGCGCCCTTCGACCGGCGGCGTCAGCAGGCGCATCAGCGGGTTCGAGGCAAAGACGGTGTAGGCCAGGAACACCGTGCCCAGCAGGCCCTGGGTCGCCACGGTCATGGCGCGCAGGCCGCGCGGCAGGTCGCGGCCCAGCCCAGCCACCGCCGCGCCGAAGCCGGTCAGCGCCAGGCACCAGAGCAGCATCGAGCCTTCGTGGCTGCCCCACGTCCCGGCCACGCGATAGAGCAGCGGCTTCGCAGAGTGCGAGTTCTGCGCGACGTTGGCCACCGAGAAGTCTGAGACGATGAAGGCGTGCATCAGCGCCGCGAACGCCACGGCCACCGCCAGGAACGCGGCCAACGCCGCGCCCTCGCCCGCCCCGACCAGCGGCGCGGACCGGCGGACGCGGCCGGCAATGGACAGGGCGACCTGGGCGATCGAGAGCGCCAGCGCCAGGATCAGCGCGAAGGCGCCGGCTTCGGCGATCATGTTCCGCTCTGCGCCTTGCCGTAGGGCTTCACGTCATAGTTCGGCGGCGGCGCGCCCTCGCCCCGCCATTCGCCCTGTTCCTTCAACGCGTCGGCGACTTCCTTGGGCATGTAGGTCTCGTCGTGCTTGGCCAGCACGCGCTTGGCTTCGAACACGCCGTCGGCGCGGTACGAGCCTTCGGCCACGATGCCTTGCCCCTCGCGGAACAGGTCCGGCAGGTCCCCCTGATAGTGGACGCGGTCGGCGGAGATCTTGTCCTGGACCGTGAATTCCACGCGGCCGTCGGGGTGCTTCACCACCGAGCCCATGGTCACCAGCCCGCCCAACTGGATGGCGCGGCCGGGTTCCGGCTTGGCCGCCGCCGCCTGGGACGGCGTGTAGAACAGCGAGATCGAGTCGCGCATGCCCCAGAGCGTCAGGCCGATGGCCACCGCCACCACGGGCGCGATCACCGACAGCAGGAGCAGGCGCGTGCGCGCCTTGCGGGATTTCGGCAGGAAACTCATCGCATCGGCTCCGCTCGCGCGGCCTCGTCCAACTGTTGCGTCACCTGCGGGCGCTGGGCGTAGCGGGCCCGGGCGGTGGCGTAGGCGGCGTCGCGTTTCGCAGTATCGCCCAGGACGGCGTAGGCGCGAACCAGCTTCACCCAGCCCGCGGGGTCGTCCGGGTTGGCCTCGAGCTTGGCGGCCAGGCTGGCGACCATCCCCTGGATCATGGTGAGCTGCTGCGGATCGGCCGTGACCGGCGCGGCCTTGCCCTCAAGCTTGGCGATGGCGGCCTGCACCGCGGCGCGGCGCTGGGCGTCGTCGGCGGGCAGGTCGGCCAGCAGCGCCGTCAGGTCGGCCCTGGCCTCGGCGGTCTGGCCGGCGTCGCCCTTGGCCTCGGCCAGGAAGTAGCGGGCGGTCGGGTTCTTCGGGTCCAGCGCCAGCAGACGGCCGAAGGCGGCCTGGGCGTCGGCGTCGACCTTGCCCTGCGACTCATAGACTTCCGCCTCGCCCAGCATCTGCCAGATGTCCGGCCGCTGCGGCGCCAGGGCGGCGGCGCGGCGAAGGGCGCTGACGGCGGCGACGGGGTTCTGCGACGCGCCCTCGGCCAGGCCCAGCAGGCGGAAGCCCTCAGCCTCGTTCGGCCGGGCGGCCGTGGCCTGGCGCAGCACCGCGGCGATCTCCGGCGCGCTCAGCGAGGCCAGGTCGGTGTTGCGCCATTTCTCCAGGCGGACCGCGAACGGCTGGTCGCCCAGGCCAGGCGAGCCCAGCGTCAGATAGAGGCCCAGCGCAGCCGCCGGCGCGGCGACCACGGCCAGCAGCACCAGGCGGCGCGCCTTCGGATCGGCGTTCCAGGCCTGGACCGGCGCGTCGGTGGCGGCCAGCAGGCGCCGCGCGGCCTCGGCGTGGGCGGCCTTGCGCTCGGCCTCGCCCATCAGGCCACGCTCCGCCAGTTCGTCGATCTCGGACAGCTGTCGGCGATAGAGGACAGGCGCGGGATCCGCGGCCTGGGCCTGAGCGGATGCGCCGGCGGCGCGGAACAGGATCAGACCCGCCGCGGCGGCGGTCAGGACGCCGACGACAGCCCAGAAGACCAACATGGCCGCGCGTTTAGCCGAAAGCGACGAACCGCGCGAGCGCGCAAAGATGTCCGCGCGGAGATGTTCCCCAGCGCGGAGGCGTCAGCCACAAACGGCGACGCAGACCGACGTCAGTCTTCGGCGCGGTGCGACTGTTCCGGGTGCAGGGCGGTGTGGGCGCGGCGGCGGACGAGCTCGCCGGCCTTCTCGCCGCGGACCAGATGGTTGAAGACCGCGGCATGCCCCAGGAACGCGGCGGCGATCTCGCGATCCTCCACCTCGTCCGTGCGGACCAGGTCCACGACGTCGTCCACATAGTGGTCCAGATACTCGCCCACCTTCTCGACCATCTTGTTCCGCGCCGAGGAGAAGCCGCCGTAGTTGGCCGTCGTGCGCAGCTCGTCGGAGAAGGACAGCAGGGTCAGCGCGTGGGAGACCAGACGGTCTTCCGGCGGGTCGCTCAGGCGCGGAACCTGGCGGCGGACCCGCTGATTGCGCGCCGCATGCATCGGCAGCGCCTCGGCGGCGGCCTTTTCGGCCTCCTTCAGGCGGGCCTCGACCGCGGCGGCCAGGCCGGCGCGCTGCTTGTGCACCCGCTTGCCCCAGCCGTGGTCGCGCTGCAGGTCGATGCAGGTCTCGATCTCCATGACCTGCTGGACGACCAGCTCGGCCATCTTGGCCGCCGCCCGACCGCCGGCGGGACCGGACTCCGGCTTCAGGCCGCCGATGGTGACCAGGGCCTCGTCGATATCGGCCAGCAGGCTCTCGCCGAACGCGGCCATCTCGGAATCGGCCAGATAGCTCTCGGTGGGTTTGTCCATCACCGCCGAGATCACCCGCAGCACCATCCAGGGATGGGCCATCTGGGCCGCCAGCATCTCGAAGAAACGCGGCCCGGCGTCATCGGCGATGGTGACGGCGTCCTTGTAGGCCAGGCGCGAGCCGGCCGAGGTCTCGCCACCCGGATGGGCCAGCCATTCCGGCAGCCGTTGGGTGGCGCGGCGGACCACCGGGGCGATGTCGAGGCAAGCGGCCAGCTGTTCGGCGGCGCCCGGACGCGCCCGGTCGGCGAAATCGGCGGCCGTGCGGAATTCCGAGGTCTCGCGCGCCCGCAGGCCCGCGGCGGCGGTCGCGGTGATCTTGTCCTGGGCTTCGATCACCAAGTGGATGGGCGTGTCGTGCTCGGCCGCGTCGCGGATCACGGCGATGGCGTCGATCTCGACGTTACGCACCCCGCGCCAGATCAGGCCCAAGGCGCGGGAGGGGAAGGTCATCCGGTGCGGATCGTCGCCGCCGCCGACGCACATCGGGGCGATCGGTTGCAGGATGGCGTTGCGCAGGTTGCGGTCGAAGACCTCCACCTCGACCAGCCGCTTGACGCCGCCCAGGGCGCTGTTGTCGGCGGTCTCGGCCAGCGCTTGACGCAAGCTTCCGATCACCCGGTCGGGCGCGGATTCCACCAGCGTACGCACGATGGCGACCTTGCGCTCGTTCAGCGCCGACATAAGCCTCTCTACTCCGGCAGAACGCCGTTAGGCAGCAAACATGGCTTCCGGCTAGTTAAGGCTTTACGAAGTCTAGGGTTTTCAGGCCGCCGCACGCGGCAGATCGACTGCGACCAATAGTCCCCCCAGAGTGGAATCGCCCAGGTTCAGCGAGCCGCGATAGGCGCGCGCCAGTTCGTCGATGATGGAGAGCCCCAGGCCCGATCCCGGCGCGCTCTCGTCCAGGCGGGACCCGCGGCGGATCACCTCCTCACGCTGGTCTTGGGGCAGGCCGGGGCCGTCGTCCTCGACCGTCAGGCGCATGCGCTCCGGCCCGGCCACGGTGGCGCGCACGCGCACCTTGCGGCGGCCGAACTTGCCGGCGTTCTCCATGGCGTTGCCGGCGATCTCCATGAAGTCCTGGCGCTCGCCCAGGAACCAGAGGTCGTCGGGGGCGTCCCAGTCGATCTCGACCCCCTTGTCGCGGAATATCCGCTCCAGGGTCCGGGCCAGCTCGTCGAGCACCTCGGCGACGGACGTGCGCTCCCCCTGCCCCTGGCTGCGCGCGGCGGCGCGGGCGCGGCGCAGATGGTGGTCCACCTGCTGGCGCATCACCTCGGCCTGGCGGGTGACAACCTCGGCCAGGGGGCCGGGCCGCTGGCTGGCCTCGGTGATCATGACCGAGATCGGGGTCTTCAGCGCGTGGGCCAGGTTGCCCACGTGGGTGCGCTGGCGCTCCACGGTCTCCTGGTTATGGGCCACCAGGGCGTTCAGTTCGTCGGTCAGCGGCCGGAGCTCCGAGGGATAGTCTTCCTGCAGGCGCTCGGCCTTGCCGCGCCGCACGTCGGCCACCTCGTGGCGCAGGCGGAACAGCGGCTGCAGACCCACCCGCACCTGGACCACGACGGCGACGATCAGGCCCAGGCCCAGCAAGGCGAAGGCGATGGCGGTGGTGGTGAAGAAGTTGCGGACCTCGCGGTCGATCGGTCGGCGGTCCTCGGCGGCGATGAACACCAGGGGCGCGTCGCGGCCCGGCAGGCTGGTCCAGCGCGCCACCACCCGCAGGCGCTCGCCCGGCTGCACGCCCGGCGCGTCGAAGGCGATGGGCTTGCGCGGATTGGCCTTCAGCCGTGTCGGCAGGTCGGCGGGGATCTTCAGCGCCGAATCCCACAGGGAACGCGACGGCACCAGGCTGCGCACCCCGCCGGCCGCCAGGGGCTCGGCGATGTCCCAGTAGCGTCCCGAGTAGGCCCGGAGCGCCCGCTGGTCGGTAAGGGCGGGCGCGATCACCTCGCCCGCCTCGATGGTCGAGCCGGAGATCAGGTTGTCGATCAGGTCCGACAGATTGGCGTCGAACCGCCGCAGCGCCGCCTGCTGGAACAGCAGCGCCAGCACCACGGCGGCGATCACCAAGGCCGCGAAGCTCCAGCCGACGGCGAGGATCGCCAGCCGGCGGGCGAGCGAGGGACGTGTCAGGCCCTCGGGCAGTCTCACGTGTTTGGCGACTCCGCCTCGACCTCGTCACTCGGGCAAATCAGGCGATAGCCCAGCCCGCGGACGGTCTCGATGCGGTCCGAGCCGATCTTCTTGCGCACGCGGCCGATGAATACCTCGATGGTGTTGGAGTCGCGGTCGAAATCCTGGTCGTACAGGTGCTCGACCAGCTCGGTGCGGCTGATCACCCGGCCCTGGTGCATCATCAGATAGTGCAGCAGGCGGTACTCAAGCGAGGTGAGCCGGAGCGGCTCGCCGTTGACGCTGGCCCGCGCCGCGCGGGGATCCAGGCGCAGGCCGCCGCAGGCCAGGCTGGGGCTGGCGTGACCGGCCGTGCGGCGCAGCAGGGCGCGCAGACGGGCCAGCAGCTCCTCGGTGTGGAACGGCTTGGTCAGATAGTCGTCGGCGCCGGCGTCGAAGCCCGCGACCTTCTCGCTCCAGGCGCCGCGCGCGGTCAGGATCAGCACGGGGCTGGCCATGTTCTCGCGCCGCCAACGCTCCAGCACCGAGACCCCGTCAACCTTGGGCAGGCCCAGGTCCAGGATCACCGCGTCATAGGGCTCGGTCTCGCCCAGGAACTGGGCTTCCTCGCCGTCGGGGGCGTGGTCGACCGCATAGCCGGCGTCGGCCAGCGCCAGCTTCAGCTGACGCGACAGGTCCGGATCGTCTTCAACAAGCAGGATGCGCACGTCGCGTCCCTTCTTTCTCTTGATTCAAAGAACTAGCCGCCCTGGCGACCGATGACCTGGCCCGACTCGGCGTCCACGACGAAGACCACCACACGGCCGTTCTCCATCTGCCACTGGACGTAATAGGCGGGCCTGCCGCCCGCGTCGCCCATGGTGCTGTTGAGGTGGCGACCGGGGTAACGCGACGCAAGCATGGCCAGAACGCGCGAAAGCGGCGCCTGGCGCCGCGCATGATCCTGACCCCCGCCCTCGATCAGCACCATGCGACCATAGTCCTGCGCCACCGCGACGACGGGCGTCGTGGCGGTCGCAAGCAGGACGGCAAGGGCGAATAGGCGTTTCATGCAACCCGTCCTAGGCGCAGGCGACTGAACCCGGCCTGAACGCCGGTATCAGGGTTCCTTAGCTTAAGCGCGCCGCTTCGGCGAATAGGGGCGCTTGGCCCTCTGCTCTTCGGCGAACGCCTCCAGGGCGGGATCGGGCGCCTCCGGAAGGGTCACGACCAGCCGGGCGAACAGGTCGCCGCGATGGCCGCGCGAATCGGAGAGGCCCCGGCCCTTCAGCCGCAGCCGCGCGCCGGTGTTCGCGCCCTTGGGCACGGTGATGTTCACCGGACCGTCCGGCGTCGGCGCCTCGACCTTGCCGCCCAGGACCGCGTCGTAGAACGTCACGGGCAGGTCCATGACCAGGGTGTCGCCTTCGCGCTTGAAGATCGCATGCGGCTGGACGGCGATCTCGATGAACGCGTCGCCGGGGCCGGAGCGGCCGGGGGCGCCCTGCCCCTTCAGCCGCAGGGTCTGGCCGTCCTGGGCGCCCTTTGGGATCGTCACGTCGATGGTGCGGCCGTCGGAAAAGGCGATGCGCCGCTTGCCGCCGCGGATCGCGTCGACCAGGTCGATGTCCAGTTTGGCCCGGGTGTCGGCGCCGCGCTGGGAGAAGCCGCCGAAGCCGCCGCCCATGCCGCCCGGACGACCCTTGCCGCCGGCGCCGCCGAACATCTCGCCCAGGATGTCGCCCAGGTCGGCGCCTTCGAACGTCTCGGTGCGGAACCCGCCACGGCCGTCGCGCTGTCCGAAGCCGCCGGGACCGGGGCCAGCCCCCCAAGGCGCGCCACCGCCGAAGCCGCCGGCCTCGCGACCGTCGTTGTCCAGCATGCCGGCGTCGAACTTCTTTCGCTTGTCGACGTCGCCCACGATATCGAACGCGGCGCTCACCTTCTTGAAGCGCTCCTCGGCGGCGTTGTTGCCGGGATTGGTGTCCGGATGGTTCTCTTTCGCGAGCTTGCGGAACGCCTTGCGGATCTCGTCCGAAGTCGCCGTCCGGGGTACGCCCAGCTCCTGATAGGGGTCGCGCGCCAAGCTCGTCAGAATCCTCGAAAGACCACGATGGAAGTGTGAGTTCTAGATTGGGCGGCGGGTTCCGTCACGCAAGGCCTAGTGTGGCAGTTTGGCCACAGACTAGTCGTCGCCCCGTTCGATGATCAGGTCCCAGGCCGCGAAGTCCAGGGCGTCCTCCGGCTCCGCCAGCACGGTCTCGCTGATCGTCTGGCCGCGGATCGAGATGCCTTCCCGGTGCACGCTCTCAGGATCGCCCGACACCAGGGGATGCCAGTCCGCCAGGTCGCGGCCCTCGTACAGCCGGCGATAGGCGCAGCTCAGCGGCATCCACTCCAGCGCGCGGATATTGTGCGGCGTCAGCTTGATGCAGTCCGGCACGTGATTGTGGCGCTCGGCATAGTTCGAGCAGCTGCAGGCGGCGGAATCGAACAGCTTGCAGTGGACGCGGGTCGGAATGACCTCGCCCGTGTTCTCGTCCTCGAAGCGCACGAGGCAGCACAGCCCGCAGCCGTCGCAGAGACTTTCCCACTCGGGGACGGTCATCTGTTCCAGGGTCTTTCGGCGCCAGAAGGGTTCGCCAGTCATCGCGAGGATGTAAGCCCGCGACGCGTTCGACAGAAGCGCGAACTTGCGTCGCGGCCGGGACCCTCTATGTGGAGCGCCTCCATGAGAGCCCCGATCCTCGCCTTGAAAGAGGTCCGTCTCGCCGACGGCCCGATGATGCTGTTCGACGGCGTCGACCTCGCGCTCGATGCGCGGACCCGCGCCTGTCTGGTCGGACGCAACGGCGCAGGCAAATCCACACTGCTGCGCATCCTGTCCGGCCAGATCGAAGCCGACGCCGGCGAACGCACGGTCACGCCCGGCACCACGATCGCCTATGTGCCGCAAGAGCCGGAGATCACCGGCGACACCATCCTGGACCACGCCACCTCGGGCGGCGCACCCGACTATCGGGCCGAGGCCGCCCTGCAAGCGTTCGGTATGGATCCGCAGAAGGGCGCAAAGGGCCTGTCGGGCGGCGAGACCCGGCGCGTGGCGCTGGCCAAGGCGTTCGCCGAGGACCCCGACGTCATCCTGCTGGACGAGCCGACCAACCACCTGGACATCCTGGCCATCGAGGTGCTGGAGGCCGAGATCGCGTCCAGCCGCGCCGCGGCCCTGATCGTCAGCCACGACCGCGCGTTCCTGGAGAGGGTGACCCAGCGCTGCTTCTGGCTGGAGCACCGCCTTGTGCGCCGCCTGGACGCCGGGTTCGCCGGCTTCGAGGACTGGGTGGCCAAGATCGAGGCGCAGCAGGCCGAGGAGGCCCGCCGGCAGGACAAGCTGCTGGAGCGCGAGCAGCACTGGATGGAGCGCGGCGTCACCGCCCGGCGCGCCCGCAACGAAGGCCGCCGCCGTCGGCTGCTGCAGTTGCGCGAGGACCGGAGCGCGCGGCTGCGGGAAAACCGCGGCAGCATGAGCATCGGCATGGACGCGGGCGGCGTCTCCGGCAAGCGCGTGGCCGAGGCCAAGAACCTCTCCAAGGCGTTCGGCGAGCGGGTGATCCTGAAGGACTTCTCCACCCGCATCCTGCGTGGCGATCGCGTGGCCATCGTCGGCCCGAACGGCGCGGGCAAGACCACGATGGTGAAGCTGCTGCTGGGCGAACTGGCGCCCGACGCCGGCGAAGTGAAGCTGGGCACCAACCTGGCCATCACCTACATCGACCAGTCCCGGGCCGCCCTGTCGCCCGAGATGACCTTGAAGGACGTGCTGACGCCGCTGGGTGGCGACCAGGTGCTGGTGCGCGGCCAGCCCAAGCACGTGAACGCCTACGCCAAGGACTTCCTGTTCAAGGAAAGCCAGCTTCGCCAGCCGGTGCGCAGCCTGTCGGGCGGCGAACGCAACCGCCTGCTGCTGGCGCGCGCGCTGGCAAACGCCGCCAACGTCATGGTGCTGGACGAGCCGACCAACGATCTCGACATGGACACCCTGGACCTGCTCGAGGACCTGCTGGCCGACTACGAGGGCACGCTGATCCTGGTCAGCCACGACCGCGACTTCATCGACCGGCTGGCCACCTCGACCATCGGCCTGGACGGCACGGGTCGCGCGGTGGAGACGCCGGGCGGCTGGCAGGACTTCCTGAGCCAGAACCCCGGCTTCTTCGGCGCCTTTGGCAAGGCGGAGGCGGCACGGTCGGCGTCGAAGTCCTCCGCCCCGACAGCAACCCCAAAGGCCGCTCAGAAGCTCTCCTATAAGGACCAGCGGCGCTTGGCGGAACTGGAGACCCTGATCGCCGATATGCCCGGCAAGATGGCGACGCTGGAGACCGCCATGGCCGATCCCGGCCTCTATTCCCGCGACCCTGCCGGCTTCGATCGGTTCAGCCGCGCACTGGACGCCGCGCGGGCCCAACTGGCCGCGGCCGAAGAAGAGTGGCTGGAGCTGGAAGAGCGTCGCGAAGCGCTGCAAACGGGGCGCTGAGCGCTTTCCTGTGGATGCATCGATAGCATTGATTTCGTATCCGAATTTCGACGCCATACGGCGTTATCAACAAGCGCGGCACAGGTTCTCGACAGCCCTCCCGCGATAGCCACAGTGCGCCGGCTTGCGTCATAAAAGCTTCAGGCGCACCGTCCTCTTGCCGACAGGAACTGCGGCGCGGGCGGACGGAGAAACCGGCAACGGCGGACCCCGAAGCGAAGCGAGCGGAGTGTCTGATCCAAGGCTAGGGACCGGGGCGACCCGGAACCCGACCGGAAGGTTCGACATCGGCGTTCAGGACGGAAACGGGGCGACCCGAGACCGAACTGGAAGTTGGCCTAGAGGCGCAGGTCCCCCAACGGATCTGTATGAGAGGGCGACGCCCCGGGCGACCGGAGCGTCGCCCTCTTGCTATCTGGAGATTGGGGCTCCCAAAGGGAGCCCCGGGCGACCGGAGCGTCGCCCTCTTGCGATCTGGACCACACCAGACTCTTGGAAGCTGAGCCGGCCCGCCCTAGGCTCGCGCCGCGTCTGTCGAGGGTGTCCATGAAAGCTCTGCGTAACCTGGTGCTGGCCGCGGCCGCCCTGCTTGCGGCCTGTTCGCCGACGAAGAAGGCCGAGGCGCCCGCCGCCGGCGCGCCCGTCACCATCCGCTTCGCCACCGACTGGCGCGCACAGGCCGAACAGGGAGGCTTCTACCAGGCGCTGGCCTCGGGCGAGTACGCCAAGCGCGGTCTCGACGTGAAGATCGTCCAGGGCGGGCCGGGCGTGAACGTGCCGCAGCTGCTGGCCGCGAACGCCGTCGAGCTAGGCATGGGCTCCAACAGCTTCATCGTCATGAACCTGGCGCAGGAGAACGTGCCGGTGAGGGCCGTCGCGGCCTTCATGCAGAAGGACCCCCAGGTGCTGATGGCCCACCCTGACGCCGGCGTGGAGAAGATCGCCGACCTCAAGGGCCATCCGATCCTGCTGTCCGACGCCTCGGTCACCGCGTTCTGGGTGTGGCTGAAGGCCAAGTACGGGTTCACCGACGACCAGGTGCGCAAGTACACCTTCAACGCCGCGCCGTTCCTGGCCGACAAGCGCGCCGCCCAGCAGGGCTATGTCACCTCCGAGCCCTACACGATCGAGAAGCAGGCCGGGATGAAGCCGAAGGTCTTCCTGTTGGCCGACGAGGGCTACCCCGGATACGCGACCATGGTGCTGGCCACCGACGGGCTGATCGCCAGGAACCCCGCCGCCGTGAAGGCTTTCGTCGAGGCCTCGGCCAAGGGCTGGCAGGACTATCTCACCGGCGACCCGACCGCCGCCGACGCCGCGATCCGCAAGGACAATCCTGAGATGACTCAGGACGTGCTGGACCAGGCCCGCGAGAAGATGCGCCACTACGGCATCGTCAGCGGCGACAAGGGCGAGCAGGTCGGCGCCATGACCGACGATCGCTGGAAGGCCTTCTTCGACGTGGCCTCCTCCCAGGGCGTCTACCCCAAGACCCTCGACTACAAGCGCGCCTACACCCTGCAGTTCGCGCCGAAGTGACGGCCGTCGCCGCCCTCAATAACGTCGAGGTCGACTACGACCGCGGCCGGGCGCTGGGGCCGGTGAGCCTGGAGATCGGCGCGGGCGAGACCGTGGCGCTGGTCGGACCGTCAGGGTGCGGCAAGTCCACGGCGCTGCGGCTGCTGGCGGGGCTGGAGGCGCCGACGCGGGGGACCGTGACCCGAGCCGCCGGACGCGGCCAGACGGCGGTGGTGTTCCAGGCGCCGACCCTGGCCCCCTGGCTCTCGGCGCGCGCCAACGCTGCTCTCCCGCTGGAACTGGCGGGCATGCGGCGCGCCGAGGCCTATGACCGCGCCGGCGCGGCCCTGGCGCGGGTGGGCCTCGCGGGGGCCGAGGACAAGCGGCCGGCGCAGCTCTCCGGCGGCATGGCCATGCGGGTCTCCCTGGCCCGCGCCCTGGTGACCGAACCCAAGCTGCTGTTGCTGGACGAACCCTTCGCCGCCCTGGACGAGATCACCCGCCGCGCCCTGGCCGACGATGTGCTCAGCCTCTGGGCCGCCGCGAAGCCGGCCATCGTCTTCGTGACCCACAATGTCGAGGAGGCCGTCTACATGGCCGCCCGCGTGGTGGTGATGAGCAAGGGTCCCGGTCGCATCGCCGGCGATTTCGCGGTGGCGGGGCCGATGCCGCGCCCGCCCCACTTCCGCACCGAGGCGCCGTTCCGCGCCACCGCCGAACAGGTCTCCGCCGCCCTGGCCGAGGGGATCGCGGCATGAGCCGGTTGGCCCCCTTCGCCCTCCTCGCCGTTCTGCTGGCCGCCTGGGAGATCGCGGTCCGGGCGATGCATGTGCCGGCCTATTTCCTGCCCGCGCCGTCCGCCGTGGCGGTGGCGCTGGCGGAGAACCTGCCGACCTTGGTGGCCGCCTCGTGGCGCACGCTGTCGACCGCGCTCGTCGCCCTGGTGCTGGCCAGCCTGATCGCCCAGGCGCTGGCGATCGTCACGGCGCTGAGCCCCCTGGCCGACCGGGCGATCCGGCCGCTGGCGTCGGTGGTGCAGGTCACGCCCGTGGTCGCGATCGCGCCGCTGGTGCTGATCTGGGCGGGCATCGATCATCCGGAGCGGGCGCTGGTGACCCTGGCGGTGCTGGTGGCCTTCTTCCCGATCTTCTCCGGCGCCGCGGCGGGCCTGCGCTCGGCCGACCCCGACCTGGAGCGGCTGTTCGCGCTCTATGGCGCCGGGCGCTGGCAGCGGGTGGTCCGGCTGCGCCTCCCGTCGGCCGTGCCGTTCCTGCTGGAGGGCCACAAGGTCGGCGCCGGCCTGGCGCTGATCGGGGCGGTCGTGGCCGAGTTCGGCGCCGGCTCGGGCGGGGTGCGAGGGCTGGCGTGGCAGATCCTGGACGCCGGCAACAAGCTGCAGACCGCGCGGATGATCGCCGCCCTGATGGTGCTGGGCGCCATGGGCGTAGCCCTGCACGCGCTGCTGGAAGCGGTGGAGCGCGCGGGCCTGAAGTGGTGGCGCGGCCGCTAGGCTACTTCGTCGCCTGCTGGACGGGCTTCAGGTCGAACCGCACCGGCACGCGCACCTTGGCGCCGACCGTCGGCATGCCCTCGGCGCTCATCAGCTCGACCTTGAACTTGGGCGCCAGGGCCAGGATCGCCGGGCCGAAGCCCTGCCCCGCCGGCTCCTCGCGGTCGACTGCGCAGGCGTTCAGCGACCCACCGGCCTGAACGTCGCAGACCAGGGTCACACGGATGTTGTTCGGCCCACCCTCGGTCTTCGGCACCGCCGACTGCATGTCGGTGACGCTGGGCAGCGCCGCCCACTTGGGCGTCTTGACGGTCACGGCCCCACCCTTGGCGAGGTCGGCCGAGAAGGCGATGGGAACGCGGACCTCGGCGTCTTTGGCCAGGCCCTGGGCCCGGAGCGACTGCTGCGCCAGCTTGCGGGCCGCGCCACCGAAGCCGTAGCCGCGCGGCGACTCCGTCAGCACGTCACAGGCGGTCATGGCCCCGCCACGGCTGGCCGTGCACGCCAGCAGGACGTCGCCGCCGACCCCCTCGGCCTTGGCCTTCGCGGGATAGGCGGCCGCCATCTCGGCGGCGGTCGGGGCGGACGTCCAGGTCTGGGCCGCGGCCGGCGTCGCCGCGCAGACAGCGATCAGGGACGCAACGGACGCGAGCGTGCGGGGCATGAGCGGCTCCTCTTCAAGCGGAAGCATGCTCCGGCATCGCCATCCTGGAAAGCCGCCGGCGTAGCCTTGCGACGAGCGGTTACCCCTGCGAGCGCTCGTGCTGGTCATGCAGGCGGTCGATGGCGTCGTTGGCCAGGACGCTCAGCGAACGCAGGCCGTGCTCGGCGAAGACGTCGAGGGCGGCATCCAGGGCCATCAGCGCCGCCGAGCGTTCGCCATTGTCGCGGCCGGTCATGCCCATGCGGGCTTCGTACAGGCGGGCCAGGTGTAGTTGCGCCAGGGCCCAGCCCACCGGATCGCGGCGGGGCGACAGGGCGGCCAGTTCCATCTTCATGGCGGCCTCGGCGATATCCAGCACGGCGGCGTCGCCGGTGAGTTCGGCGTTACGGGCCAGGCAGACGGCGCGCGAGCCGGCGGCCAGGCCGCGAAGCGGCAGGATCGGCGTGTCCTTCAGCACCAGGCCGGCGCGGTCGTAGCAGGAGACGGCGTGGTCGAAGGCGCGGGCGTCGTTGGACGCCTCGCCCAGCGCCTGCAGCGCCTGGGCCAGGGCGACCTGGGTGCGCGCCCAGTCCAGCGGGCTGTGTTCGCGGGTCAGGCTGTCCAGGGCCAGCGCCAGAGCGCCGGCGCCGGCGGCCAGGGCGTCGACGTCGCCGACCGCCTCGCCGCGCAAGGCCAGGGCCTGGCCGTGGGCGATCTTGGCGCGGGCCCAGGTGAGCGGCTCGTAGGCCGAGTCCAGGCGGTCACCGGCGGTGGCGGCCTCGCGGGCGGCCATGTCCAGCAGGTCGCCGTCCTTGAGGCGGGCGCCCCAGCCGCACAGCAGATCGGCGCGGATCAGGCGCGCCTCGGCGGCCAGCGCCCGGGCGGCGGTGACGCGCTTGGCGATGCCGTCCAGCGCCGCGATCGGCGGATTGAAGCGTTGAATGAAGGCGCGCACCTGGGCGGCGTCCATATGGTCCAGATCGCGGCGGCCCTCGATGGCCAGTAGGCCCACGTCGGCCAGCGGCGCGGCCAGGCCGCCCTTCACATGGCCACGGGCCTCCTTGAAGGCGACCTCGGCGGCGGCATTCAGGCCGGGATCGCCGAAGATCTCGGCGCCCAGCAGCGCGCAGAAGGCTTGCTCGCAGCGGGCGCGGGCCCAGCCATCCTTGCGGTTGGTCGCCTCGAAGCCGGCGGCGGCGGTCTCGGCGCCGGCGGCGGCCTTGCGCAGCGCCACGGGATCGCCGGTGCGGCGGGCGACCTCGCGCCAGACGATGGCGGCTTCCAGCCTGCGACGCGGCTTGTCCTTGGCGCTGATCCGCCCGGCGGCAACGTCGGCGGCCTTGGCTTCCTGCGCCAGCAATTGGCAATCCAGCAACTCGAGCAGCGAGGTGTCGCCGCCCGTCAGCCCATCCGTCGGCGCCTTGCCGCGGTCGGCTGCGAAGAAGCGCTTGAGTTCTTTACCCAACTCGAACATCGACCCGCTCCGGCCCCCGAGCGTCCCACGTTGGAACGTCCCCGACGGGCTTTGCCAGAACACAGCAAACCCGGAGCCGCTCCCTTTAACAAGTCATTAACTTGCGATGTATGGTTAACATCCGCAGTTTTCTGATCGAGTAAAGCGCTGAAGATCAACAGTTTAATGGCGGACGCTTGTTAACCTTGATTAAGCGAAAAGGCTCAGCTGCTCGTTCGCGGTAAGGATGCGCCACGCGCCCGCCTGCAGATCCGCCGGCAGATCCAGGTTCCCAATCCTGTCCCGGTGCAGGGCCGTGACGTGGTTGCCTACGGCGGCGAACATCCGCCGGACCTGGTGGTAGCGACCCTCGGTGATGGTCAGCCGGGCCGCGTTCGGGCCGAGCGGTTCCAGCAGCGCCGGGGCCAGGGGCTCGGTCTCGCTCTCCAGCATCAGCGTCCCCGCCGCGAACGCCTCGACCTCCCCGCCCTCCAGCGGCCGGTCCAGGGTGGCGACGTAGCGTTTGGCCACATTGGCGCGGGGCGAGATCACCCGGTGCAGGAACGGGCCGTCATCGGTGATCAGCAGCAGGCCGGTGGTGTCCTTGTCCAGCCGACCGATGGAGGAAAGCGCCGGCGTCCGCGCCCGCCAGCGCTGGGGCAGCAGTTCGTAGACGCTGCGGCCGGCCTCGCGGTGCGAACAGACCACGTCCAGCGGCTTGTGCATGATCAGGGTCAGCGGCGCGGGCGGGTCGATCGGCTTGCCGACGATCTTCATCCGCTCGGGCAGATCGGCGACGATCGGGATCTTGGCCCCGACGTCCTTCACGATCTCGCCGTCCAGCATGACCTGACGGCGCGCAACCAGGCCGCCGACCTCGCGGCGCGAGCCGTACCCCAGGTTGGCCAGCAGGCGGTCCAGCCGCGCCATCGGGACTTTGGCGGTCACTTGCGGGCCTCGATGATCTTGTAGCCGCCAGCGTCGTCGCGGACCGTGGCGCTCTCGAAGGCGGCCGCCAGCGCGGCCTCGTACGGCAGGTGCCGGTTGGCCACCAGCCAGCAGACCCCGCCCCGGCGCAGCATCCGGGCAGCGGTGCGGACGAACGCCACGCCCAGGTCGCGGTCCTCGGTCCCGCCGTCGTGGAACGGCGGGTTCATGACCACGAAATCGAGGCCGACCAGGCTGTCGTCCCACTGGCGCACGTCGGCCCAACGGATCGTGGCGCGCGGGTCGTTCAGATTGTGCTCGGCGCAAGCCACCGCCCGTCGGTCGATATCGAGGCAGGCCAGGCTGGTCACCGCGGGCGAGGTCAGGACCTTCTGGGCCAGCAGGCCGACGCCGCAGCCCAGGTCGGCGCCGTGGCCGGACAGGGTCGGCAGGGCCGCGATCAGGCGGGCGCTGCCGGGGTCCAGGCGGTCCCAGCTGAACACGCCGGGCTGCGACCAGGCGTCGAGGCCGGGCACGATGCGGGGGCCGCCGGCGGCGATGGCCTCGGCCACGCCGGTCAGTTGGACCGGCCGCTTCACGCTGCAGAACCGGTGATGCTTGCGCGCGTCCTCGACCACCGTGCAGCCGAAGCTCTCCAGCGCCTTCTTCAGCCGCGAGCCGCCCTTGTCCTTGGGCGCGAAGACCAGCAGCCGCGCGCCGGGCGCCAGCACCCGCAGCGCCTGGGCGAGCACGTAATCGCGCTCCAGCACGGCGCCGGGGCCGAGGATCACGGCTTGATCGACGCTGGCGTCGGCGAGAGCGGCAAGGTCCTGAGAGCCGACGACGAGCGGCGACACCTGGGTCGCGCCAGGGGGGATCTCAGTCAGGCCGGGGGCCGGCGAGCCATAGAGGATGGCGGTCATGCCGCCTGTCCCCGTCAGGCCCGTTCCTTCGAGCGTTCGAAGCGGACCTTGGGATAGCGCTCGACGGCGTAGCCGACGTCCCAGGAGCTCTTGGCCAGGAACACCGGCTGTTCGTCGATGTCGGCGCCCATGGCCGAGCGGTGCTTGCTGATGAAGTCCTCGATGTCGGCCTTGTCGCCCAGGATCCAACGCGCCTCGCCGTACGGGCTGGGCTCGAAGATCACGTCGAGTTGGTATTCCTCCCGGAGGCGGTCAGCCATCACTTCGAACTGAAGTTGCCCCACGGCGCCGACGATGAAGTCCGCGCCGAGAGAGGGCCGGAACAGCTGGGTCACGCCCTCCTCCGCCAGGCTCTCCAGCGCCTTCTTCAGGTGCTTGGCCTTCAGCGGGTCCTTCACGCGGACGCGCTGGAGGATTTCCGGGGCGAAGTTGGGCAGGCCGGCGAAGCGCAGTGTTCCGCTCTCGGAGAGACTGTCGCCCACCCGCAGCACGCCGTGGTTCGGGATGCCGATTACGTCGCCGGCGAAGGCGTCCTCGGCCAGTTCGCGGTCGGACGCGAAGAACATCATCGGCGCATTGACGCTGAGCTGCTTGCCGGTGTTCTGCACCTTCAGCTTCATGCCCCGGCTGAACTTGCCCGAGCACAGCTTGAGGAAGGCGATCCGGTCGCGGTGGTTGGGGTCCATGTTCGCCTGGACCTTGAACACGAAGCCGGTGACCTCGCGGTCGCCCGGGGCCACGTGGATATTCTCAGCTCCCTTGCGGGCCGCCACGGTCTTGGGCGGCGGGGCGTACATTCCCAGGCCTTCGAGCAGCTGGTCGACGCCGAAGTGGCGCAGCGCCGAGCCGAAGAACACCGGAGTCATGTGACCTTCCAGGAACGCCTGGGGATCGAAGGCCTTCAGGCCGCCCATGGCCAGCTCGGCGTTCTCGGCGAGCTCTTCCTGTTCGTCGGGGTCCAGGTAGCTGACGATGGCGTTGCCCTTGAACGGGATCGCGCCGGGGTGGCCGTCCTCGTCGCCGGCCGCGCCGCCGCCCTTCTTCATGAAGGGCAGGAACATCTGCCGGCGCAGATCCAGCATGCCCTTGAACCGGCCGCCCGAGCCGGCGGGCCAGTACAGCGGCGACGGATCCAGCTGCAGCTTCGACGAGACCTCGTCCAGCAGTTCGAACGGGTCCTGCGCCTCGCGGTCCATCTTGTTGATGAAGGTGACGATGGGGATGTCGCGCAGCCGGCAGACCTCGAACAGCTTGAGCGTCTGCGGCTCGATGCCCTTGGCGGCGTCCAGCACCATGACCGCGGCGTCGGCCGCCGTGAGCGTGCGATAGGTGTCTTCCGAGAAATCCTCGTGCCCCGGCGTGTCCAGCAGGTTGAACATCAGCCCGTCGTGGTCGAACGTCATCACTGAGGCGGAGACCGAGATCCCGCGCTCGCGCTCGATCTTCATCCAGTCGGAACGGGTGCGGCGGTTCTCGCCGCGCGCACGCACGGCGCCGGCCGCCCGGATCGCCCCGCCGGCCAGCAGCAGGTTTTCCGTAAGCGTCGTCTTGCCGGCGTCGGGGTGGGAGATGATCGCAAAGGTGCGCCGACGGGCGGCCTCGGCGGCAGGAGAGGTGCTCATAGCCGGCGCCTATCACGCGAGGCGCTGGCGCGGAAGCAAACACGGTGGCGCGCGCGTGGCGCGCCGCATAACGTCGTGGCCTGCACTGCGCATAGCGTCGGGGTCGACGGCCGAAGATGAAAGCCTACCGCTTCGACAGCTTCGACAGCCTGGACGAACTGCGCTTGCGCGAAGAGGCCGATCCGCGGCCGCAGCGGGGCGAGGTGCTGGTTCGCGTCCACGCCGTCTCCCTCAACTTCCGCGACATCGCCATGCTGCGCGGCCGCTACCCGCGCAAATGCATCCCCGGCCTCATCCCGACCAGCGACGGCGCGGGCGAGATCGTGGCGCTGGGCGAGGGGGTCGAGGCGTTCAAGGTCGGCGACCGGGTGATGGGTGCGTTCCACCCGCGATGGTTCGGCGGCGAGATGCCGTCGACGATCGCCAGGGACAGCTACGGGGCCGAGAGCGACGGCTGGCTGTGCGAACTCAAGGCGCTCAGCCAGGAGGCGGTGGTCCGCCTGCCCGACGCGCTGACGTACGAAGAAGGCTGCACGCTGCCGTGCGCCGGCCTCACGGCCTGGACGGCGCTGACCGGCCCCACGCCCATCCGCGCCGGCCATACGGTGCTGGTGCAGGGCAGCGGCGGGGTCTCGATCTTCGCGCTGCAGCTGGCGCGTGCGGTGGGCGCCACCGTGATCGCCACGACCTCCAGCGCCGGCAAGGCGGTCCAACTGCGGGCCTTAGGCGCCGCAGAGGTGGTGAACTACGTCGAGGACCCGGAGTGGGGCCGGCGCGTTCGCGTCCTGACCGCCGGCCGAGGGGTGGATCGGGTGGTCGAGGTCGGCGGACCGGGGACCATCGCCCAATCGCTGCGCGCCGTGGCGCTGGGCGGCGAGATCGCCTCGATCGGGTTCCTGAGCACCGAGAACCCGGGCATCGATTTCTTCCAGCTCAAGACCAGCGGCGCGAGCTTCCGCAACATCACGGTGGGCGACCGCGCCGCCTTGCTGGACCTGAACCGCGCCGTCGCGGCGACCGGCCTGAAGCCGATCGTCGACCGGGTCTTCGCCTTCGACGAGGCCCGCGAGGCCTTCAGCCACCTGGAACGCGGCGCGCACCTCGGGAAGGTCGTGATCCGCGTGAGCTGAGGGCTCGCCTTAGATACCGGCGCGCGCCAGACCGGCGGACCGACGCCGCCGCAGCGTCGCCCCCACCGCCCCGAAACCGGCAAGCATCAGCGCCCAGACCCCCGGCTCCGGAACCGCGACGACGTCGCTGAGATCGCTGAGCTCGAGGTTGAGGACGGCGACGCCATCGTAGATGACGCGGTCGTTCACCAGGTACTCGTGGGTGTAGTCGAGGGCGCCGGTATCCGGATTGGGCGTGAAGATATCCATCTCGTCCGAGTGATAGCCGAGCAGCGTGTAGGCCAGATCCTTGCCCGCGAAGGCGTCCAGCAGGTCCTGGCCCGTCAGGGGCGCATAGTGACCCGCCAGGGGCACGTCGATGTCGGAGGTCGGGCCGAGGATCGACATGTTCCAGCCGGCGCGGACGGTTCGGTAGGACGTGAAGGGATCGACGTAGTCGGTGTCGTCGTAGCTGGCGCCGTCGTTCGCGCCGAAGTTGGTGTTGCCGGTGTAGACGCCGTTGGATTCATGACTGACGGCGCTGCCGTGGATCGAGGGGCCGAAGCCGCTGAGCGCGAAGCCTGACGAAAGCGCGCGCACCTCGTCGTCGACGGGGGTGGACGTGAGCGTCGCCGGTTCCAGGGACACCCCGGCGTAGGCGTCGCCGAAGGTCCCCGTGAAGTCCGGGGGACCGTACGACGTCACCAGATAGCGCTGGACCGTGGTTCCCTCGAACGTCTGCCGGAAGGTGATGTTGACGCTGTAGGCGTTCGACGAGGACGCCGTATCGACGGTCTTGTTGTAGAGCGTGATGTCGAAGACGAACTTGGCGGCGGCGGCGGGCGTGGCCGCCCCGACCAGGCCGGCGACGGCCAAAGCCGCGAGCGCCGTCTTGAGGCCGACGCGCCTCCGGGACAGGTGGGCGACGTTCATCCAGGCCTCCAGCAAACCACTGGAGGGAAACCTAGCGGGGGCGGGCCGACCGCACCCTACCCATCTGGGTAGCGCGCCCGCGCGGCCTCAGCCCTTCTCGACCGGTTCGACCAGGAAGTGGCGGCCCTCGCGGTCCTCGATCTCGACGACCCAGACGTCGGGGTCGATGCGGGCGGCGCGCTCGATATAGCGGTCCAGGTCGGATTCCTCGCGCGATGCGGCGGGCTCCATCCAGATGCGCTCGCCATCGCCCCGGGTGGCCTCGGACAGCAGGCGCGCCGTGCCGTCGCTGCGGTTCAGCACCTTGACCAGCACCGCGCCGGCGCGGGGATCGCCCTTGCGCGCGACCACGGCGAAGCCGCCGCCGATCTCGACGCGGCGGATCAGGGCGCCGACCCAGATATCGGTGGACAGCAACATGGGGCGCTTATGCGACGAGGCGGGGCGCCCTGTCACTTCGCCTTCACCACGGCGGGTAAGTGGGCGTCAACACTACCAGCGTACAACGCGACGCCTCAGACGGCCGGATAAGGCCGCATCAGATGGTGGATGCATGACCAGCACGCGCAGAAGCGCGATGCCGGCGTATCGATGGATGAGGTTGTTGGGCGTGGCGCTGGCCGCCATGCCGTGCGCGGCGTTGGCGCAGCCGACCGACCTGTTCTTCGAGCGTACGGTGATGACCGCGGCGGACAGCCGTTGCGGCCTGTTCACGCCCGAGGTGTCCGCCGCGCTGGCCGCCGGCGCCGCCCAGGCGCGGGGCGCCGCCCTGCGCGCCGGAACCGACACCAAGACCCTGGCCGGCCGCGAGGCCGCAGCCCGCCGCTATGCGGGCCAGCTCAACTGCAGGAATCCCAAGGTTCTGGCCGAGGCCGCCCGCGTGCAGCAGGCGTTCTCCGGCTATGCCCGCGTCACCCGCATGACCTATCCCGGCGACGCCGCCGACTGGCGGGCCGACCGGGGCTCCGGCAAGGCCGCGCGCTGGCGCCTGGCCCAGGACACCGCCTTCAGCGGCGGCCGCATGACGTTTGGCCTCGCCGGCCGCGAGGGCGCCAATGCCCTGGTGGCGGTGGCCGACTTCGCCGACGGCCAGACGCCCTATGCCGCGCGCCTGGTGCTGCGCGACGGGACCCGCACGCTGGGCCCGTACCTCGACACGCGGGGCAAGGCCGCGCCGCTCAGTCGCAAGCTGCCGCCGCCCGGCGCCACCCGATCCTATATGGCCGAGGCGCGCAGCGAGGCCGACGAGATGCTGCTGCCCAAGGGATCCGAGGACGCCTGGGCGTTCCGCTTCCCCGCCACGGCCGCCCAGGCCCTGGCCGACCTGGACCCGCGCGAAGCCATCGCGATCGAGTTCCTGTTCTCCGGCGAACGGACCCGCACAGCCTATGTGGAGGTCGGCGACTTCGCCGCCGGCCGCGCCTTCCTGCAGGTCGCGTCGCGCTAGAGCGGAGCGCTGCAGGCTGAGGAAGATTACCGCTTCTTTGGCGCTGACGCGACGGCTCAGTTGGCCTGGCGCAGGCGCGGGGTCTCGGCGGCGGCGGGGGCCAGGACGGGCATGCGGATGGTGACGGTCGTGCCTTCGCCCACCGTGCTCTCCACCACCATGTCGCCGCCGTGCAGGCGGGCGAAAGCGCGCACCAGGGACAGGCCCAGGCCCGAGCCCGCGGCGCGCTGTTCGGCGTCGCCGGCCTGCTCGTAGGGGCTGCCCAGGCGATGCAGGTCGTCCTGGGCGATGCCGACGCCGGTGTCGGCCACCACCAGCTCCAAGGTGTCGTCCCCGCCCTGGACCGTGACGGTCACCGATCCGCCGCGGGGCGTGAACTTCAGCGCGTTGGAGATCAGGTTCAGCGCGATCTGCTTCACCGCGCGCCGGTCGGCGTCGGCGTAGAGCGGGCCGATGGGCAGGACGCCGCGCAGATGGACCCCGGCCCGGTCGGCTTGGCCGCGCATCAGCCGCAGGACGGCGGAGACCGCGTCGCGGGCGTCGAAGGTCTCGATGGAGAGCTCGAACTTCTCGGCCTCGATCTTCGACATGTCGAGCACGTCGTTGATCAGCTCCAGCAGGTGCGTGCCGCTCTCGTGGATCAGCTCGGCGTATTCGGCGTAGCGGTCGCCCATGGGACCGAACAGCCGCTGACGCATGATGTCGGAGAAGCCCATGATGGCGTTCAGCGGCGTGCGCAGCTCGTGGCTCATATTGGCCAGGAAGCGGGACTTGCCGGCGTTCTGCTGCTCGGCGGCGACCCGTTCGGCCTCCAAGCGGCGCTCGCGCAGCGCCTGTTCGCGGGAGTCGCGCACGGCGGCCACGAAGCGGTCGGCGCCGGCGGCGCGCAGCGAGATCTCCAGCGAGCCCTCGGGATCGCCGGTGGGAGCCACATAGACGGCGGCCTGGCCGTCGCGGGCGGCGGCGTGCAGGGCGGCGGCCAGGATCGGCAGATCGGCCTCGGCAACTAGGTGTCCCAGGCTGCGGCCCTCGACCTGGCTCGGAGCCTGGCCGGCGATGGCGACGCCGGCGGCGGTGATCACCCGGCCGCTGCGCTCGACCAGGGCCAGCAGCAGCGGTTGGCCGTCCAGCAGGGCCAGCACCTGTTCGGCGCGGTCGCGACGGCGGTTGTCCCGCTGGCTGACGCCCTGCACGCCGATCAGGCCCACGGCGAAGCCTAGGCTCACGGTGCCCAGCGACAACAGGCCCAGCCAGGGCGCGAGCGCCGGCGCGGCGGTGGGCAGCGGCAGCAGGGTGGCGTCCAGCGCGGAGACGGCCGCGGCGGCCAGCGAGGCGGCGGCGCCGAGGGCCAGGGTGTCGCGATTGCGGTAGGCGGTGGCCGCCGCGGCGGGCGCCAGGCACCAGGCGGCCAGCGGGCCGGCCGTTCCGCCGGTCAAATGACAGGCCGCGGCGCCGGCGATGCCCCAAATCAGCACAGTCACGGCCCGGCCGGGCTGTCCCATCATCGACAGCAGGGCGCCCAGCATGGCCGCCGCGCCGCAGATTCCAAGCGCCAGCAGCTCCGGTCCGACCGGAAGCATCCCCTGGACCGTCAGCCCGGCGATGGTCGCGGCGACGGCGAGGGCCCAGCCGGCGTGCCACATGACTCCAGGCGCCGCATCGCTGCGGCGGCGCACTTGCGAGGATGTGGCGCGGGACCGGGCCATGGTTCGCTCAAGAACCCCCGTCAGCTTGGAAGCGGAAGCGTACTTGCCCCAGGGGATTCGCGCGAGCGCGCGCATCCGCACAGTGTCGGGCGAAAGACTTTCGTAAGCGCCATGCGCCACCTTGCAGGCCCCGACCGACCAGGCGTACCGCCGTTACATGCCTCAAGAGGCCAATCCTCCCGCCGACGCAAAGCGGCGCGCCCTCGTTCGATACGAGGCGGCCATGGACGAGCGTAAGCGCTCGTTCCTGCGGATGGTCAGCCATGAGCTGCGCACGCCGTTGAACTCCATCCTGGGGTTTTCGGAAATTCTCACTGCGGAACTGTACGGACCCCTGGGGGCTCCTCAGTACAAGGAATATGCCGCGATCATCCACGGCAGCGGTCAGAAGCTGTTGAAACTTGTGAATCAAGTGCTGGAGATCGCGCGCCTGGAAGGCCGGGCGGTCGAATTCGACGCCGATTGCGAGCCGCTGGAGCCCGCCCTGGACGACGCCCTGGCGACCCTGGCCCCTGACCTGGCGGCGCGCGGCGTCAGCGTCGAGGTCGAGGGGCGCGGCCATCTGCCGGCTGTCACCGCCGACGGCCGGGGTCTCCGGTCCGTGCTGGCCCACCTGCTGCACAACGCCATTGTCTTCTCCCCCGAGGACGGCTGCGTCCGGGTGTCCGCGACCGTGGCCAACGGCGAGGTCGAAATCCTGATCCGCGACGAAGGCGACGGCATCGATCCCGCCGAGCTCAAGCGCTTGATGACCCCCTTCGAGCAGGGCGAGAACGCCCTGACCCGCAAGGCCGAGGGCGCGGGCCTGGGCCTGCCGATCGCCGATATGACCTGCACGGCGATGGGCGGGCGGTTGAAGCTGTCGTCGCCCGCCGGCCAGGGCGTGAACGCGCAGGTGCGGCTGCCGATCGGCTGATGACGGTTGCGGGCCAAGGGGCCACGCCTTAAGTCGCCGCCATGGCCATCGACGACGCGCTGACCGAGCTCAAGGACGAGTTCGAGCTCCTGGGCGACTGGGAAGAGCGCTACCGCTATTTAATCGAATTGGGCAAGGACCTGGTCCCCCTGACCGACGCTGAGCGGACCGAGGCGAACAAGGTGCGCGGCTGCGCCAGCCAGGTGTGGCTGATCACCCAACCCCAGGCCGACGGAACGTTGAGCTTCCGCGGCGACTCCGACGCCCACATCGTGCGCGGCCTGATCGCAATCGTGCTGCGCCTCTACTCCGGCCGCCCCCCAGCGGAGATCCTGGCGTTCGACGCCAAGGCAGCGTTCGAGCAGCTGGGGCTGTCGGGCGCGCTGTCGGTCCAGCGGTCGAACGGCTTGGCCTCGATGGTCGGCCGCATCCGGCGTGACGCGGAAATGGCCGCCGTCGCCTGATCGCGCGCCGCCGTCGGCGAGCAGCGTTGAAATCGACCCGCGTTCCATCAACATTGCCCCGCGTGCGAGTGGGGTGATTCAATGATCGACCGGCGTGGTCTCATGGCGTCGCTCGCGGCGTGGACGCTGGCGGGGCCGGCGCTGGCCGCGGCCAGGCCGTATCGCGCGCCGCGCACGCGCTTCGGGACGCCCGATTTCGAAGGGCTCTGGACCAACGCCTCCTATACCGAGCTGGAGCGCCCCGACGAGTTGAAGACCTTGGCGGTCACGCCGGAGGCGGCCCGCGCCTGGGAGGCGAAGCTGGCCAAGACCGGCGGGGTGAACGTGGGCCCCGATCCCGTCGGCCAGGGCGACTCGGAGTTTCCGGAATCCGGCGGCGGCCTGGCGCGGATCAAGGGCGAGATCCGCGGCTCGTGGATCGTCGACCCGCCGGACGGGCAACTGCCTTACAGCGAGGCGGCCAAGAAGACCCTGGGCCTCGGGAAGTACCGGCGGGCGCTTTACGACGACGTGGAAAACCGGCCGATGTCCGAGCGTTGCCTGACGGCGGAGGCCACCGGCGCGCCGCTCATCAACTCGCCGGACACCAATGTGCTGCAGATCGTCCAGACCCGCGACGCCGTCGTGCTGCTGAGCGAGAAGTACCACGACGCGCGCATCGTCCGGATGGACGCCGGCCCGGCGCCCGCCGATACGCCCCGGTCCTGGCTCGGCGAATGCCGGGGCCGCTGGGACGGCGACACCCTGGTGGTGACCACCACGCGGCTACGCGAGGGCTACCAGGAGCGCAACTGGGGCTTCTGGCTGTCGGGCGACGCGACGGTCGAGGAGCGGTTCACCCGGGTGGCGAAGGGCGAGATCTTCTACGAGTTCACGGTCACCGATCCGGCGATCTACACCCGCCCCTGGCGCGGCGAGATGGCGTTCCACGTCAGCGCGGGCGCGATGTTCGAATACGCCTGTCACGAGGGGAACTACGGCATCGTCAACATCCTGGGCGCCGCGCGCCTGGGCAATCAGCCGCCGCCCAAGCCGCCCGTCCCCTGACGCTACTGGCGGGTCAGGGCGGCCTGCAGGTCCAGCTCCAGGCGGTCGAAGCCTTCGTTGGTGCCCTCGATCCGCTCGTCGCGCTCGTCGTAGCCGTCCAGGAAGACCGCCTGCTCGGTGAAGGTCATCGTCGTGCCCCGGCCGCCGGCCGCGAATTCCACCGTGACCAGCGACGCCGAGGTCCGCAGGTCGCCGACCCGATAGTCG
The DNA here is from genome assembly GCA_018821435.1 of Alphaproteobacteria bacterium. Taxonomy (GTDB): domain Bacteria; phylum Pseudomonadota; class Alphaproteobacteria; order Caulobacterales; family Caulobacteraceae; genus Phenylobacterium. The sequence goes on along the minus strand of JAHJME010000007.1, from coordinate 91,479 downwards.
TAGGCGTAGATGATCCGCTGGTCGGGCAGGATCTCGATGAAGCGCGCCTCGACCAGGAAGACGGCCCCGTCCGGGCCGGTCATCCGGTTGATCTCCAGGCCGCCGGGCCGGAAGTCCAGGCTGTGTTCGCGCACCATGCTGGGGTGGCATTCGGTCCAGCGCCGCCGGGCCTCGGCGTCGGACCAGGCGCGGAATGCGGCGGCGGGCGGGGCCGGCAGGTCGCGGACGATGGTGAAGCTGGTGTGGGCCGCCGAGCGATTGGTCATGCGCCGTCTCCCTGCGCCACAAGGTACGCCTCGAGGCGGTCGAACTGGGCCTCGTAGCCCGCCTTCCGCGCCGCCACCCACGCCTCGACCTGGGCCAGCGCGGCGGGGGCCAGGTTATAGGTGCGCACCCGCCCCGCCTTCAGCGAGGTCACCACGCCGCCGGCCTCCAGCACTTGCAGGTGCTTGACCACGGACGGCAGCGCCATGGTCAGGGGCTGAGCCAGCTCGGACGCCGAGGCCGGCCCCCGGCTGAGCCGGTCGATCATGCCGCGCCGGCTGGTGTCGGCCAGGGCGTGGAACAGGCGGTCGAGGCCAAGATCCTGCGGCGTCACAGGAAGCGCGGCTCCAGCCGGTCCTTCAGCGGATACATATCGAAGTAAGGCCGCGCCTCGACCAGCACGCGGGCCACCGAGGGTCGGGCGATGAGACGCTCGAAATAGGCGGACAGCGCGGGGCGGTCTTCGCCAAAGGGCGCGACGACCGAGGCGTAGAACAGCGCCGGCGCGGCGGCGCAGTCGGCATGGGTGAACTGGTCGCCCATCACCCATTCACGCCCGGCCATGCGGGCCTCGATCTGATCGTAGGCCGTGGGCAGGGCCGCAGCCGACGCCGCCGCCTGGTCGGGTTCGCCGCGCATCGTCGCCGCCACGGCCGCCTGCATCGGCGTCTGGACATAGAGATCGAAAATCCGATCCCACAACCGCATCTCCAGCCGCGCCTCGGGATCGGCGGGCATCAGCGGCCGGGGACCGGGATAGTGCTGCTCCAGGTACTCCAGGATGATCGAGGTCTCGAAGACCGTCCGGTCGCGGGCGTCGTCGCGCAGGACGGGCATCTTGCCCCACGGCGAAATCTTCACGAACGCGGCGCGCGCCTCGGGGTCGCCCAGGTTCACCAGCCGCATCTCGAACGGGACCTCGGCCTCATAGAGCCCGATCAGCACCTTGTGGCAGAACGAGGCGAGCGGGTGGGAATGCAGCGTCAGCGTCATGAGGTATCACTCGAGAACAGTTTCCAACTTGGCTAAGTGTCGCCGCATGAAGCGGGGAGCGCAAGAAAAACTTTCTCGAACGGCTAAGTGTTAGCGAGAGGAGACGTGGTTCAGCGCGATGACCCAGCGGCCGTCGATCTTGCGCATCAGCCGGGTGTTGATCCCGTCCTGCGGCTGGTCGGGCTTCACCAGCTCATAGCGGCTGACGAGCTGCGCGGCGTCGGGCGCCAGCATCTGGATGGTGATGTCGAAGAACCGCAGCCGGCCGCGCTTTTCCGGCGAGCCGCCGTAGTCGCGGACGTAGTGGTCCAGCGTGCCCTGCCAGCCATCCTGAAACCGGCCTTTGGAGACGAACACCACGCCGGGGTTCTGGAAGCCCTGCATGTAGCCGTTGAAGTCGCCGCGATTCCACGCGGCTTCCATGTCGGCGATCACCTTGCGGATGGCGACGATCTCGGTTGCGTCGTCGGTCAAGGCAGGGGCGGCCAGCGCCGGGGCAGCCGCGAAGGCGGCGGCTAGGCCCAGGAAGGCCCCGCGCGAGATCATGCCGCGCGGATGCCGCTAGTCTGGGCGCCCAGGCCCACCACGGCGTCGTAGCCCAGGATCATGTCGACCTCGGAGCCCTGGGTGATCAGCGGCAGGCGGATCCAGATCAGCGACAGGTGCGAGGCGCCGCGCCAGGCGAGGTTGTGCACCCCCACCCCCGGCCGCCGGTCCTTGACCACCCGGCCCAGTTCGTCGCGCCAGTATTCGGCGGCGCTGGTGTTGTAGACCTCGGCCAGCCGCCGGCCGGTGATCTCGCGGCCATAGACGCTGTAGAGGCCGGTGCCGGCCAGGCGCATGCGGTAGTCGGGCGTCGCCCCCGGCATCACCTCGATCAGGCTGACCGTGGGCAGCAGGCGCTTCATGTCGTTGGGGTCGAGACGCCCGCGCGGCGGGACCGGGACACCGCCCCGCAGCGAGCTCCAGTAGGCGAAGAGCTCTTCATGGGCCCTGATGGCCGCGGCCGGTTGGGCCATCTGCGTCGCCATCTGCGGTTACTCTAACAACGGGTTGGATTCATAACGAATCACACATCGCCTGATCCGCGAATCGGCGGCAAGGACGAAAGGGTTAACGGGGTCCAAATGTGATCGAAGCGCCCCCGCTGGCCGGGATTTGGACGCCGCAGCGCCACTAACCCCAACCGGTGTCATCCCGGTTGGCGAAGCCGAAGACCGGAATGACACTTGCGCCGCGATGACACCGCGGTGGAAACGCAGAACGCCCGCCGTTTCCGGCGGGCGTTCGAAGATCGGCGGCTGCTGAAACGCGGTGTTTAGCGCTTCTTGCGGGGAGCTTGGCGGCCCCCTTGGCCCAGGCCCATCTGCTTGGCCAGGTCCGAACGCGCCTTGGCGTAGTTCGGGGCGACCATCGGATAGTCCTTCGGCAGGCCCCACTTGGCGCGATATTCCTCGGGGCTCATGTTGTACTTGGTGCGCAGGTGCCGCTTCAGCGACTTGAACTTGCGGCCATCTTCCAGGCAGACGAGGTGATCCGGGGTGATCGAGCGGCGGATCGGCACCGCCGGTTCCTTCGGCGCGGCCTCGACGGTCTCAGCGCCCGACGAAACGCTCGCGAGCGCCCGGTGAACGCTCTGGATCAGAATAGGCAGGTCCGCCGCGGCGACAGTGTTGTTGCCGACGTAGGCGGAAACAATGTCCGCAGTCATCTCGATGACTTCCGACTTTTCGTCCATTTCTCTTGGTTCCGAAGGTTCCGCGCCAGATCGGGCGCTCAGTGATTCACAAGATCGGTGCGCCGTCATTATCGGCATCGATGCCGTCATACAACAGAGAAATAGAACAACGTCGCTACGCCTATTCCGAGAACAGAAGACGAGCGCAACGCAAACAACATATGTTCCAGGCGCTGAGTTGGCGTCGTCTTCTACCTGCCTAATTCGCGTGCAGCGCAACATGCGACGCGCGGTCACGAAACGAAACGGCGCCCACAAGGGGCGCCGCCGATGGAATTATTGCAGGTCGCCGGCCTAGCTGAAGGTCGGCGCGGTCCAGTGGGGCCAGATGTCGGGCAGATCCTTCGACACCTTGTCCGGATAGTTGGGCGGCCGCTTCTCCAGGAACGAAGTCACGCCCTCGCGCGCGTCGGCTGCGCGGCCCCGGGCCTGGATCCCGCGGCTGTCGGCCTTGTGCGCCTCCATCGGATGACTGGCGCCGGCCATGCGGTACATGAGCTGGCGGGTGATCGCGACCGACACCGGCGCGGTGTTGTCGGCGATCTCGCGGGCGATGGCGCGCGCGGCCGGCAGCAGGTCGTCGGGCGCATGGATCGAACGGACGAGGCCGCCATCCAGCGCTTCCTGGGCCGGGAACAGGCGGCCGGTGTAGCACCACTCCAGCGCCTGCTGCAGCCCGACCAGCCGCGGCAGGAACCACGACGAGCAGGCCTCGGGATTGATGCCGCGCCGGGAGAACACGAAGCCATACCGCGCGGTGTCCGACGCCAGGCGGATATCCATGGCCAGCTGCATCGTCACCCCGATGCCGACGGCCGCGCCGTTGCACGCCGAGATCACCGGCTTCAGGCTGTCGTAGATGCGCAGGGTGACCAGGCCGCCGCCATCGCGGTGCACGCCCTCCTCCTGCCGCGCCGCCTTGTCCTCGCCGCCGCGCTTGTCGTAGTCGAAGGTGGCCGCGCCGGCCGACAGGTCCGCCCCGGCGCAGAAGGCGCGCCCGGCGCCGGTGATGATCACCACCCGTACATTGTCGTCGCCGTCCGTCTCGTCGAAGGCGGCGATCAGCTCCTTCATCATGGTGGTGTTGAAGGCGTTCAGCTTGTCCGGCCGGTTCAGCGTGATCGTCGCGATCCCGTCCTCGACGGCATAAAGCAGGGTCTCGAAGGTGGGCATGGGGAAGTGTTCCTCGTCCTTGTTCGCGGCCAGTTCGGACCGGGTGACGGACGGGAGGTCAAGGCCTCGGTGTGCCCCGCCGCGCAATTGGCGCCGGGATCGCCGCCGATCTACTTCGGCGAGCTCTGGGCCAGTTGCGCCGGCTCGGTCTTGTCTTCCCGCGCCACCTCTTCGGCGGGCTTCGGGCGACAGATCCTCTTCTTGATCGTGCTGCCGACCACCGTCTCCGTGCGGCAGAGCCTGGCGGCCTTGGCGGGCGGGGCGCTGGGCGCGGCGGCGGCGGCGGCGGGCGCGGCGCTCTGGAAGAGCGCGGCAAGCAGCAGGGCGACCATGGAACCTCCTGAAGGATCGATCCCATAACCTTGATCGGCGACCCGGCGTCTCGCGAGGGCCCCGCGTCGCAAAGTGACGGGCGCGTCACGCTTGACCTGAGTTGGGGCAAGTCTTCGCCCCGTCGCCCGATCGGCGGGCGCCTGAGACCCCCGCCGGACCCGCTTGACGCACGCGACGTCAAGGTCCGCAACTCGCCTGCAAGATCGGCTGGGCGCCAGACCTGGCCCAACGAGACCAAGAAGTGCGCGGACGAGCCGCGCTGGGGAGTGACCACATGCATCCGGCGACCCACGCCAAGACCCAACCCGACCGCGCCGCCTACATCATGGCCGGCTCCGGCGAGACAGTGACCTTCGAGCAGCTGGACGAGCGCTCGAACCAGGGGGCGCACTTCTTCCGCTCGCTGGGCCTCAAGGCCGGCGACGTGATCGCCATCTTCATGGACAACCACCCGCGCTACTTCGAGATCGCCTGGGCCGCCCAGCGCTCGGGGCTCTATTACACCTGCATCTCGTCCAAGCTGACGGCGGGCGAGGTCGAGTACATCGTCGGCGACTGCGGCGCCCAGGTGCTGATCACTTCGCCCGGCGTCGGATCGGTGGCCGACGAACTGCCGGGCGTGCTGAGCGGGGTGAAGCTCTACATGGTCGGTGAGGCCCGCGCGCCCTACGCCAGCTTCGAGGACGCCCGAGCCGGGTTCCCGACCACCCCGATCGCCGATGAGACCGCCGGCTCGGACATGCTCTACTCGTCGGGCACCACGGGCCGCCCCAAGGGCATCAAGCCCGCGCTGACCGGCGCGGCGATCGACGAGCCAAACGCCCTGGTGATGATGGCGCAGGGCCTGTTCGGCTTCCCGCCCGGCTGCACCTACATCTCGCCCGCGCCGCTCTATCACGCCGCGCCGCTGCGCTGGTGCATGAGCGTCCACAAGCTGGGCGGCACGGTCATCGTGATGGAGAAGTTCGACCCCGAGACCGCCCTGGGCCTGATCGAGAAATACAAGGTCAACGTCGGCCAGTTCGTGCCGACCCACTTCGTTCGCATGCTGAAGCTGCCGGAGGCGGTGCGGGCGAAGTACGACGTGAGCTCGATGGTCTCGGCGGTCCATGCCGCCGCCCCCTGCCCCGTGCCGGTCAAGGAACAGATGATCGCCTGGTGGGGGCCGGTGATCTACGAGTACTACGCCGGGACCGAGGGCAACGGCTTCTGCTTCATCAAGTCCGACGAGTGGCTGACCCACAAGGGTTCGGTCGGCAAGGCGGTGCTGGGCGAGCTGCGCATCTGCGACGAGGAGGGAGAGGCCCTGCCGCCGCGCACGGAAGGCGCCGTCCACTTCGCCAACGGCCCGCCGCTGGCCTACCACAACGCGCCCGAGAAGATCGCCGAGGGCACCAACAAGCACGGCTGGACCACCCTGGGCGACGTGGGCTGGATGGACGAGGAGGGCTACCTCTACCTCACCGACCGCAAGAGCTTCATGATCATCTCGGGCGGGGTGAACATCTATCCGCAGGAGATCGAGAACCTGCTGATCGGCCACCCCAAGGTCGCCGACGCAGCCGTGGTCGGCGGGCCGCACGAGGAGATGGGCGAGCAGGTCATCGCGGTGATCCAGCCCATGGACTGGGCCGACGCCGGCGACGCGCTGCGCGACGAACTGATGGCCTATGCGCGCAAGCACCTGAGCCACGTGAAGTCGCCCCGCCTGCTGGACTTCATGCAGGAGCTGCCCCGCCACCCGACCGGCAAGCTCTACAAGCGCCTGATCCGCGACGCGTACTGGGGCAAAGAAGGCTCGAAGATCGTCTAGGCAAGCGCCAGCCGCATACGCGGCAGCGTGCGGCCCGGGATCGAGCCGGAAGGCGAGCGGGCGAAGGTGACGAAGCCCAGGCGAGCGTAGATGCCCTCGGCGTTCGGGTCGGCGTCGACCTCCAGCGTCGTGACGCCGGCCTCCCGGCAGGCCGCCAGCAGGGTCGCCATCAACGTGGCCCCCACACCGCGCCCCTGGACGTCCGGCTCGACGAAGAAGTCCTCGACCACGGCGCCGTCGGTGAGGTTAAGCGCGATCATGCCCGCGATCGCCCCGTCAGCCTCGGCCACCCAGATGGTCCAGCGGGCCATCTGCTCGGGCGTCAGGGTCAGCTCCGCGCGGCAGGCCTCCATGAACGCCGCGTCGTAGCCCCATGACGCCTTCGCCCGCAGCGCCAGTGCGCTCAGCGCCGCCGCCTCGTCGCCGCGAGCCCAGCGTATCGTGATGTCGCCCATGGTCTGACGCTGCGTCCCGCTTGCCCCGATCCAAACAGATGTTAGACGCTTGGGCTCGAATTCAAGCACGCGAGGAAACGAAAGCATGAACCCGGTCGAGATCAAGGACCTGCCCGGACTGGTGGGCCAGGAAGTGGGCGTGTCGGATTGGGTGGAGATCTCCCAGGAGCGCGTGAACCAGTTCGCGGAAGCCACCGGCGATCACCAGTGGATCCACGTGGACGTCGAGCGCGCCACCAAGGAAATCGGCGGGCCGATCGCCCACGGCTACCTCACCCTGTCGCTGATCCCGTTCCTGAGCGCCGGCATGCTGCCGATCACGGGCGTGACCCGCGGCATCAACTATGGCTCGGACAAGGTCCGCTTCATCAACATGGTCCGCGTCGGCAAGCGCGTGCGGATGCGCCAGAAGCTGATCGGCGCCGAGCCCAAGGCCGGCGGCATGCAGCTGAAGAACGAATGCACCATCGAGATCGAGGGCGAGACCAAGCCCGCCTGCATCGCCGAGACGATTTCGGTCGTCTACAGCTGATCGGCAGGGCGGTCCCGGCGGGTCCGGGATCGCCCGCCAGGCGCTAGTTCCGCGCGGCTTCTTCCGCCGAGGCCGTGCGGCCGCCCACCACGGGCGTCGCGTCCGCCACGGTGGCGGTCGCCAGCGGGTTCTGCATCAGGGCGATCGTCTCGCGCACGAACTTGGCGTGGGTGACGATGCCGATCTCCAGCCGCTCGCTGTTCAGCTCGACCTGTTGCGTCAGCAGGCCGGCGATGAAGCCGGGGTCTTCCTCGTTCGACACCTGGGTCATGCCCTGCGTCTTGGAGGCGCGGCTGATGAACACCGGACCGCCCGAGTTGCCGGGGAACACCGAGAAGTCGAGCAGGAACGTCGGATAGACCTTGGCCGGCCCCAGCGGATAGGACGCCACGCGCCCGGACCGCAGGATCGGGAAGCCCGCCGCGTTGGCCGACAGGCCGCGCGGGAAGCCCAGGGCCATCATCTCGTCGCCGGCGTTGACGTGGTTGGTGTCGAAGGTGTCGTCGGCCGCCAGATAGCGTTCGGGCAGCGCCGCCTTGGCGAACTCGGCCGGCGCCTTGATGGAGATGGCGGCGACGTCGCGGCTGGGGTGGTGGGTCCACAGTTCGTGGCCGTCGTTGTCGCGGATCTTCACCTGCTGAGGCGAGTAGCTCCACGAGCCGTCGGCGTTGGAGATCCGGTAGCCGATGCGGGCGTTCTGGCCCGGCATCTTCTGCAGCACATGGTTGGCGGTGATCAGCACGGTGCGGGTCGTGCCATCGGGATTGGCCGTCGAGATCAGGAACCCGGTCCCGACCGTCCGCGTCCCGTCGCCCAGCGGCTGTTCGAGCTGAACAGTCGCGTGGATCAGCTCGACAGCAAGATCCATGACCATGGCAGGCCCCTAAAAACTCGATGTGCTACTCGCGTCTTTGATGCGCGATGTGGATGCATAAGTAGTGAATCACGGAACGCTGTCTGCCAACAAGTCGCCACATTCGCTGCGGTGGAACGTCGCGCGTGAAACCGCACGGGCGCCTCAATCGCAGCCGGTGGTGGTGCGGACTTGAGTGATACGGGCTGGCGTCGCATCTAGCCGCCATGAGCTCTTCCAAAACCCCGGTCGCCCCGGTCGCCGCCAAGGTCCCGCACCGCATCGCGCAACTGGGCCGCGTCCGCATCGACGACTACGCCTGGATGAAGGACGACAACTGGCAGCAGGTGCTGCGCGACCCGAAGACGCTGCGCGCCGACGTGCGCGACCACCTCGACGCCGAGAACGCCTTCACCAAGGCGGTGCTGGCCGACACCGAGGCGCTGCAGGCGGAAATGTTCGCGGAGATGAAGGGGCGCATCAAGGAGGACGACAGCTCGGTCCCCTCCCCCGACGGCCCCTACGACTACTACTCCCGCTACGCCATCGGGGCCGAGCATCCGATCCATGCCCGACGCCCCAGGGGCCAAGCCGATGGCGAGAAGGTGCTGCTGGACGAGGACGCCCTGGCCAAGGGCAAGGCGTTCTTCCAGGTGGGCGCCGCCAGCCATAGCCCCGACCACGCGCTCTACGCGTGGGCGGCCGACGAACAGGGCTCGGAGTACTATCAAATTCGGGTCAAGGACCTGGCCACCTGCCAGGAGGTCGGCCAACCGATCGAGAGCGCCTACGGCGACTTCACCTTCTCGCCGGACAGTCAATGGATCTTCTGGATCTGGCGCGACGAGAACGCCCGTCCGGCCAAGGTCTTCCGACGCCCCGCGCGCGGCGGCGACGACACGCTGGTCTACGAGGAACGTGACGACGGCATGTTCCTGGGCGTCGGCGCCGCGTCGGACGACAGCCACATCCTGATCCACGTGGGCAACCAGGAGACCACCGAGATCCTGCTGATCCCCGCGACCGATCCGACCGCCGCGCCGGTGGTGGCCGAACCGCGCCGCGTGGGCGTGAAGTACAGCCTGGACCACTGGACCGACCGCTGGGTGATCCGCACCAACGACGACGAGGCGGTGGACTTCAAACTGGCGATCTCCGAGGCCGCCGTCCCGGCCAAGGCCACCTGGCGCGACTGGATCGCCCACCAGCCCGGCCGCTACATCACCGGCTTCGCCGCCTTCGCCGGGCACCTCGTGCGCGCCGAGCGGGTGAACGCGCTCGACCGGCTGGTGGTGATGGCGCGTGGGGGAGATGAGCATATCGTCGACTTCGACGAGGAGGCCTACGCGCTCAATCTCGAGGGCGGCTACGAGTACGACACAACCGTCACCCGCTTCGTCTACCAGTCGCCGACCACGCCGCGGCAGACGTTCGACTACGACATGGCCAGCCGCGAACGGACCCTGCGCAAGACCCAGGAAATCCCCTCGGGCCACGATCCGTCGCGCTATGTCGCTCGCCGGCTGACCGCCACGGCGCCCGACGGCGCCGAGGTGCCGATCACGCTCCTGATGCTGAAGGACACGCCGCAGGACGGCACGGCCCCGGTGCTGCTGTACGGCTACGGCAGCTACGGCCACGCCATGGAGCCCAGCTTCTCGATCCGGAACCTGAGCCTGGTGGACCGTGGGTGGATCTGGGCCACCGCCCACATCCGTGGCGGTTCGGACAAGGGCTGGGGCTGGTTCCTGGACGGCCGCAAGGACAAGAAGCCCAACACGTTCACAGACTTCATCGCCTGCGCCGAGCACCTGGCCGCCGAAGGCTATGGCTCCAAAGGCCGGATCGCGGCCTATGGCGGCTCGGCCGGCGGCATGCTGATGGGCGCGGTGGCCAACCTGCGGCCCGACCTCTGGGGCGCGATCATCGCCGCCGTGCCGTTCGTGGACGTGCTCAACACCATGAGCGACACCACCCTGCCGCTGACCCCGCCGGAGTGGCCCGAGTGGGGCAACCCGATCGACGACGCCGCCGCCTACGACCTGATCGAAGGCTACAGCCCGTACGACCGCGTCAGCCCCCAGGCCTATCCGCCGATCCTGGCCACGGGCGGGCTCTCGGACCCGCGCGTCACCTATTGGGAGCCGGCCAAGTGGGTGGCGAAACTGCGCGAGCACACGACAGGCGACGCCCCGATCCTGCTCAAGATCAACATGGAGGCCGGCCATGGCGGCGCCTCGGGCCGTTTCGACTTCCTGAAGGAGATCGCGTTGGATTACGCCTTCGCCGTTTGGGCGCTGAAGCGGACCTGAGGCCAGTGATCATCCGGGCGGCGACGGTTGAAGACGCGGACGCGCTGGCGGCCATCTACGGTCACCACGTGCTGCACGGCTTCGGCACCTTCGAGGAGGAGCCGCCCTCGCCCGCCGAGATGGAGACCCGCCGGGCCGCCGTCGCCGACCGGGGCCTGCCCTATCTGGTCGCCGAGGACGGTGGGCTGGTGCTGGGCTTCGCCTACGCCGGGCCATTCCGGTTGCGCCAGGCCTATCGTTACACCGTCGAGGACAGCGTCTACATCGCCCCCGACGCGGTGGGCCGGGGCGTCGGCCGCGCGGTGCTGAGCGCGGTGATCGACGCCTGCGCGGGCCTGGGCATCCGCCAGGTGGTGGCGGTGATCGGCGACAGCGGCAACGCGGCCTCCGTCGGCCTGCACCGGGCGCTGGGGTTCGAGGACGCCGGGGTCGGCAAGAGCTTCGGCTTCAAGCACGGGCGGTGGGTCGACATCGTCTGGATGCAGAAGGCGCTGAATGGTGGAGATCAGACAGCTCCCGACGCGCCCGGGATCAGTCTGTCGGGTAGGTGACTCCAGTTCTCGCCTCAACAGATGCAGTCATCGCTGGAATTCGCCGCAGGCGCGAATTCCCCTGCATGTACCTACCCTTATGTAGTTGTACCTAATTGCTTAGCTTGTGATTTTTTAGCACAACACGTTCGCCGGACGGGGACCCGGCGCGGAATGTAGAATGCATTTTAGGTTGTGGACGGGAAATCGCACAACCGGCGTGGCAGTAGCGAGTTCAGGCTTCGGCGTTCTTAGAAGCCAGCTCCTGGCGATCGGCGTTTCCGCGGCTGCCTTGGCCGTGCTGTACGCGCTGCGCCCGATGTTCAGCCACTCGGTCTATCTGTTCTGCGCACCGGTGCTGCTGGCGTGCGCGGCATACGGCGGCGCGGGGGCGACCCTGACGGCGGCCGTCCTCCTGACCGTGGGCGGCTTCACCCTGGACGGCATGGCGGACCTGCCGCTGCTGGAGCGCGGCGTGCGCGCGGCCCTGTTCCTGGCCTTGGGCCTGGGCGTCACCGCCTGGGTCCGCGCGCTGATGGCCCAGCGTGTGGCCGCCGCCGAGATCATCGCCGACCAGGCCGAGCGCGAGGAACTGCTGCAGGCCAGCCTGGAGATCGTCGCCGACGCCCTGATCCTCATCGACGATCGGGGCCTGATCCAGAGCTTCAGCCATCCCGCCGAGCGTCTGTTCGGCTGGAACGCCGCCGAGATGGTCGGCCAGGACATCAACCGGCTGATGCCGGCCCACGAAGGCGGCGCCCTGACCGGTGGCGCCGTGGGCGACGACGCGGACGTCAGCGGCAGCTATCGCAAGCTCACCGGCCTGCGGAAGGACGGCGCCACGTTCCCCATGGAGGTCCGCGTCGGCGAGGTGACCATCGCGTCGCGCCGCCTGCTGACCATGGTCGTGCGCGACATGACCTCGATCCAGGAAGCCGAGCGCCGATCCGAGGAGCTGCGCGAACAGCTGACCCAGGTGTGGAGCGCCAATTCCATGGGCGAGATGGCGTCGGTGTTGGCCCACGAGCTCAACCAACCGTTGTCCGCCGTCGCCAACTATCTGCGCGCCGCCCGCAACCTGATCGCCCGGTTGGAGCTGGAAGACGACGACCTGCTGGACGCCGTGGGGCGGGCCGGCGACCAGGCCGTGCGCGCCGGCGAAATCATCCGCACGATGCGCGATCTGGCCAATCGCGGCGGCACGCTTCAGAAGCCCGAGAGCCTGTCGGGCATGATCGGCGAGGTCGATTTCATCATCGCCCTGATGGCGCGCGATGCGAACGTCCGGCTGGTCTACGACCTGTACAAGGGCGAGGACACGGTCGTCGCCGACCGGATTCAGATTCAACAGCTTGTGGTTAACTTGGCCCGCAACGCCATCGAAGCTGTGACGAAGTACCCGAACCGCCAGATTAACATTTCAACCCGACTGGAACCTGAGGGCCAACTTGTCACGACAGTCGAGGACAGTGGTCCAGGAATCGACGCCAGCGTCGCGGAGCGGTTATTTCAGCCCTTGGCCAGCACAAAGCCCGAAGGCATGGGGCTAGGCCTCTCCATTTCCAGTGCTATAGTCGAAAACCATAAGGGACGGATTTGGGTAGAACCCAGCCGTCTGGGTGGCGCCGCTTTTAGTTTTGTATTGGCGCGGGCAGGTGCAGATGGCGAGCGGAGCGGCGAGTCGAACAGTGTTCGTCGTCGATGATGACGACGCGGCGCGGGATTCGCTTGTCATGCTGCTCAAGTCCGATGGCTTGACCTCCAGGGGGTTCGCCTCCGCCCACGACTTCCTCGCCACCTTCGACCCGGCCGCGCGCGGCTCCATCGTCACCGACCTCCGCATGCCCAGCATGGACGGCATCCAGCTGATCCGCGCGCTGAAGGAGGTGGGCTGCATTCTACCGGTGATAGTGATCACCGGTCATGCCGACGTCAGCCGCGCCGTCGACGCCATGAAGGCCGGCGCGGTCGATTTCATCGAGAAGCCGTACGAGAGCGAACGGATCCTGCGGGTGGTGCGCCACTGCCTGGAGGAGAACGACGCCGCCGTGGACGCCGACGCGGCGCGCTCGCGCATCCTGCGCCGCCTGGAGAGCCTGACGCCCCGCGAGCGCCAGGTGCTGGACCTGATCGTCGATGGGGCCAGCAACAAGGTCATCGCCGCCACCCTGTCGATCAGTCCGCGTACGGTCGAGATCTACCGGGCCAACGTCATGTCCAAGATGCGCGCCGACAGCCTCTCGGACCTCATCCGCTCCACCCTCACCGCCGGGGCGGGCTAAGGGCGCCCGTCAGACGCGGAAGTCGGGCCGGCTGCCGGAGCGGCGCCAATAGACCTCCAGGCCGATCTCCTCGACGAGCGCCTTGAAGCGGGGGTCGGCGCGCATGGCCGCGGTTGAAGGCAGAAACAGGATGTAGCTCGAGCGATCGGCCTTGCGCATGTAGCGGCCCTGCTCGGTCGAGAAGCGGACGTCGCCGACAGAGAAGCCGCGGTCGAAGTAGTAGGCCTCGGCGATGGCGAAGGCGGCGTCGAGCTGGCCCATGGCGCTGGTCCATTGCATGCCGTTTTCGGCGTGGCCGGCGCCGTGGTGCGAGAGGCTGAGAGAGAGCGTGGTCGCCGCCGCGACGGCCGCTGGCGTCTGCGACCGGATCGCCGGAATGATGACGCGCAGGTTTTCGAACTCGCTCTCGGGGATGCCGTTCGGACGGCCGTCCACGTCCTCCACCATCCCCAGCGCTTGGGCCGCGCGGCCGGTGTAGAGCAGCAGGTAGAGGCGCGTGAACCACACCGCGTAGTGCCGCGGCGAAATCTCCATCGCCCGGACCATGGCGCGGTCTGCGTCCTCCAGCCGGCCCGCGGCCCACAGGGCGACGGCGTGATTGTAGAGCAGCGAGGGCGTCGGCGCGCCGATCTCCGCCGCATGGTCCATTAATTCCCCACGCTCGCGACATCGACCCACCTGGCCCATGGTGTGGGCGAGCGTGCGGATGGCGAGGTAGTCGTCCGGCTCGTGCGCAAGCACCGCGCGGCTGGCCGTCTCGGTGGCGCCCCAGCTTCCCGAAAGCGGCAGGGTCATCGCCAGCGCCAGGGGCGCGGCGGCGTTGTGGGGATCGAGCGCGAGCGCCCGCTGCGCCGTCTCCTTGGCTCGGGCCACCATCGTGGGCGCCACGGCCGTCGGCGCCCAGTGCGAGGCGTGCGCGTAGATCTCTGCCAGCAGACCCCATCCCGGCGCATAGTCGGGGTGAGCCGCCGTCACCCGCTGCATCAGGCCTATGGCGGTGGTGTCGCCGGCGGAGTCGGACTGCTGGATCGCCAGCGACGCCTGTTCGATCAGGGGCGCGACGTCGGCGGGCGGCGGCTGCGGCCCGCGCCGGCCGCGCAGGGCCAGGACCGCGCCGCCGGCCACACCCACCGCGGCTACGGCGATCCCGCCGGCCAGCAGGGCGCGCCGCCCCGGGACCGCCTGGGCGACCTGACGAGCCGCGGTCTGCGGAGGCTGAGCCGCATCGGCCGATCCCCCGACGTTCCAATCCACCGGCGGAGTCAGGCGATAGCCGACCTTGGTGATCGTCTCGATCTGGAAGCTTCCGTGTCCGATGTCCCGCGCCGCACGGCGCAGGCGAACGATGACCCGGTCGATGGCGTCCTCGCCGACGACGCGACCCTCCCAGCATGACAGGGTCAGTTCGTCCCGGGTGACAATCTCGCCCTCAGCCCGCGCCAGCGCCGCCAGGACCTGCATGACGCGAGGCTCCAGGACCTCGCGCCTGTCGTTGGCGGCGACGACTTCACGGGTCGCCGGCCGGACCCGCACAGCGCCCAGTTGGAAGGGCTTCGCGTGGGCCAGGATGATCGGCGATGTGTCGCTCAAGCCTGCCGGGTCCCCGTTGGTCCACGGATCGGCGGCGAGGCGCCGCGCGTCGTCGTCCGAGTCGGGAAGGTCGCGCCCAAACCCTGTCGTGGCAAGCGCCGCCGGCAGGGCTTGAGCAGGACGGCAGGCGGCGCTCACTTGTCGCTGGCGCGGACGACATTCTGCGCCAGCACGGCGGGCTGGGTCGCGAAACCCCGACCGCTGGCGGCGGCGGTGACCAAGGGTGCGTTCAGCGCGCCGGCGGCGCGGACGACCGACTGGCGATAGCAGGTGTCGAACCGCTCGATGCTGTTGATGTCGGTGCTCATGTCCGGCTGGCTGGCGCGGCAGACGGCGACCGCCGCGTGACGGATTCGCTTCAGCATGATCTGCGCGTCGGCGGGTTTGGCGAGGTCGAGGTCGACGTATCGGATTGACGTTTGCGGGACGGTGACCGGCGCGGCGAACGCGGAAGGGGCGGCCATGGCGGCGACGAGAGCGATGGCGATGGCGGCGCGGCGATGTTGAAGCATGGGTCGGGTCCTTTGAGCGGGCGGCGCGGTGTGCGTCGGTTCGTCAAAGGTGCCGGCGCCGAAGATCGGGCGGCAGGACGGCCATCCGATGAACGCCCGACGATCTCCCGATGAAAGCCCGATGAAGGGCGATCGGGGCGCTTAGGCGCGGGGCAGGTACAGCGTCGCGGTGGTGCCGCGGCCTTGTTGGGACACCAGCTTCAGACGGCCGCCCGAGCGGCGCGCGAAGTCGCGGACGCCGCTGAGGCCCAGGCCGGTGCCGCCGCGCCCGGCGCGGGTGGTGAAATAGGGCTCGGTCGCGCGGGCCAGGGTCTCCGGCGACATACCGATCCCGGGGTCGGCCACCGAGAAGGCCACGTAGCGGGCGCCATCCAGGGTCGCGGCGGACGCGGAGACCCGGATCGCGCCGCCCGCCGGCATGGCGTGGCCGGCGTTGACGCAGAGGTTCAGCAGCGCAGATTCCAGTGCGCCCCGATCGGCCCGGCAGGCCAGCGGCTCAGCCTGAGCCAGGGCCACCACGGTGACGGCTGCGGGGGTCGAGACCTGGGCCAGGCGCGCGGTTGTCACGGCCACTTCGGCGGCGTCCACGACGGCGCCATCGTCGTCCGGCCGAGACAGGTCGACCATGCGGCCGATCAGTTCGGCGCCCTTCTCGGCGGCCTCCTGGGCGATGCGGGCCAAGTCCCAGGCGTCGGAGCCTTCCGGCATCTGCGCGGCAAGGGCCTCGTTGGCGGCCAGGATGACGTTCAGCAGGTTGTTGAAGTCGTGGGCCAGGACGCCGGTCTGGCGGTGCAGCGCCTCCAGGCGCTGGTCGGCGGCGGCGCCGCGCGCCTCGGCGCGGCGGGCGGGCCGGACGGCCTGGCGGCGGAGCGGCGGCGCGGACGCGCGGACCGGCTTGCGCCTGCCACTGCCTTCCGAAGCTGCGATCCCATCGACGCTCATGACCCGAAGCTGCCCTGTCTCATTGATGGCCAGAATGTGGCCGAGCGAATCAAGAGCACACGCCAGGGTCGCTGACATCCCGAGACCACTACCTAGGTAGGTCTACGTAGCGGCGGCTTGCCGCACGGCTTGGCCATGACACGACAACGGCCGGCCCCGTGAGGAGCCGGCCGCGTCACGTCCGAAAACGCTCGTGAAATCAGGCGGCCAGGCGCACCGACTTGGCGTCGCGCAGCATGTAGCCGCCGCCCCAGACGGTCTCGATCGGGCTGCCCCCGCCATCCACCGCCGCGATCTTCTTCCGCAGCTTGCAGATGAACACGTCGATGATCTTGATCTCGGGCTCGGTGATGCCGTTGTAGAGGTGGTTCAGGCAGGCCTCCTTTGTGAGGACCGTGTTCTTCCGCAGCGAGAGCAGCTCCAGCATCTTGTACTCGCTAGGAGTCAGGTGGATCTGGATATCCGACACCTCCACCGTCCGCGTGTTGAGGTTCAGCGCGATCGCCCCGGTGCGGATGATCGAGTCCACGTGGCCGCGCGAGCGGCGCACCACCGCGTTGATCCGGGCGCCCAGCTCCGACTTGTGGAACGGCTTGGTCATGTAGTCGTCGGCGCCTGCCGCCAGCGAGCTGACCTTGGTCTCCACGTCGGTGGTCCCCGACAGGATGATCACCGGCGTGGTGTTCTTCTTGAGCCGGAGTTCCCGCAGCGCCTCGACGCCGGTGATGTCCTCCAGGTCGAGGTCCATCAGGATCGCGTCGTACTCGTAGATCTCGGCCAGCTCGACCGCCTCCTCGCCCGAGGCCGTCATCGAGACGTTGTGCCCCTCGGCGCCCAGGATGAGCTTCACGCTCTTGGCCGTGGCTTCGTTGTCTTCCACCAGAAGGATGTGCATCGGCTCTAACCCCTAGAGTTCGGTCGCGTTGACGGTTGATTTGGCGATGACGGACTTGGAAATCTTCATCAGCTCGGACATGCGGAAGGGCTTCGCCAGCACCTCGTCGGCGCCGAGATGGCGCGCCCAGCTCAGATAGTCGGCGCCCCGGGCGCGGCCGGCGCCCGAGATCGCGATGACCTTCGGCGGCCGCGCGCCTTGCTTTATGGCGCGGATGCAGCCGATGCCCTCGATGTCCGGCATGACGATATCCGTCACCACCAGATCGGGCCTGTGCGCCCCGGCCATGCGGATGCCCGTCCGGCCATTGTCGGCGGCGACGGTCTGATATCCCGCCGCCTGAAACGCCATCGACATGAGGCGCAGCAACGCCGCGTCGTCGTCGATGATAAGAACTTTGCCACCCATGGTCGTCCCCAGCCCTAGGACCGCATCTCGATGCGGCGCCCCAGCCCCCGGGATGCGCGCGCTTCAGAGAAGGTTCCTGGGATCATCCGTGGCCCGTCTTTCGTCGTTGTTCACTATGGTTAACGACTAAGAACCACAGTGATTCGGGGTCTGGATATCCGGGACGAATGCTTAAGTAGATTCCCCGAGTGACGGGGTGTCGCAGCAATTGTGGGTTGTGCGCCGCGCTCAGCTCTGCCTTGGGCCCGCGAAACGGGCCGGGGCAGGCGAGAGGGCCGTGGCTGGGGAACTAGGACTCGAACCTAGAATGACGGTACCAAAAACCGCAGTGTTACCATTACACCATTCCCCAGCAGGAACGGCCGCCAAGGGGGTTGAGCCCCTGGGAGCGGGGGAAATAGCGCAGCGGACGGGCCGATGCAACGCCTCTGCGAAAACGGTCTTTTCGCCCGCTTGCGACCGCGCGGACCCTCCTCTATAAGCGCGCCTCCAAGTCGGAGTGTGGCTCAGTCTGGTAGAGCACCGCGTTCGGGACGCGGGGGTCGCAGGTTCAAATCCTGCCACTCCGACCAATTCCTTTCCCGCGCTGATTAGACATACGGGCCCGAGGGCCTAGGCCCGGCCTTGCCGCACGGCCCCGTGCATCCTGTCGCCGAACATGTTGGACCATTCGTCGGGCGAGAGCTCCTGCTTGCGGCCGGTGTACTTGGCCGGCGCCTTCAGGTCGTCCCGCGCCATCACCCGCGCCACCGCCGGCCGCGCCCGCACCCGCTCGAACCAGGCGCTCATCGCCGGGTAGGCCTCCAGGCCCAGGCCCATGACGAACGCCGAGGCGCGTCCCGGCCAGACGGCCATGTCGGCGATGGTGTAGTCTTCGCCCGCCAGATAGGGCGTCTGGCCCAGCCGGCGCTCCAGCACCTGCAGCAGGCGCTCCAGCTCCTTGGTATAGCGTTCGGTGGCGTAGTCCTGCCCGGCCGGCGCATAGCGCAGGAAGTGGCTGGCCTGGCCGCCCATCGGCCCCAGCCCGGCCATCTGCCACGTCAGCCACTGGATCGCCTGGCTGCGCGCCCGGCCCGACGGCGCAAGGAAGCGCCCCGACTTCTCGGCCAGATACTGCAGCACCGCGCCCGACTCGAACACCGCCAGGGGTTCGCCGCCATCCTCGGGTTCATGGTCCACGATGGCCGGCAGCTTGTGGTTCGGATTGATCCGCCCGAACTCAGGCGCAAGGTGTTCGCCCTCGAAGATGTCGTAGCCGATCACCCGGAACGGCAACCCCGTCTCCTCCAGCATGATCGCGACCTTCTGGCCGTTCGGCGTCGCGCAGTAGTGCAGGTCGATCATCCGGACGTCATCCTTGGCCATGTGCGGGTCCGCCGCTCTAGGCGCGGGCCGCAATGTGTGCGAGAGCCGCGACAGAAAACAAGCGTCCAGCACGCGGCTCCAAGGCGACATGAAACAGTTTCTGATCACGGCGGCGGGGGTCTTCGCGGGCCTGATCATCTTCCTGGTGGGCGTGCCGATCGTCTTGATCGGCATGGCGATGTCGGCGACGGCCCCCGCGCCGACGCCGGGCAAGGCCATCCTCGAGCTGGACCTGCGTGCGCCGCTCACCGACCAGGCGCCGCACAACCCCCTCTGGGGCATCGGCCGCAACTCGACCTCGGTGATGTCGATCATCGAGACGCTGCGGCGGGCCGAGAAGGACGACAAGATCAAGGGGATGCTGGTGCGCCTGCCCGAGGGCGGGATCGAGCCCGGCATGGCCGACGAGATCCGCCTCGCGTTCAACCACTTCCGCGCCGCCGGCAAGCCGATCTACACCCACAGCCAGGGGCTCTACCCCTCCGGCATGGTCACCACGACCTATATGCTGGGCCGCGCCAGCGACCAGTTCTGGATGCAGCCGGGAGCCTCGCTGCAGGTGACCGGCGTCGCCACCGAGGACCTGTTCTTCAAGCGCTTCTTCGACAAGTACGGCGTCGTGCCCCAGTACGAGCAGCGCTACGAGTACAAGAACGCGGTCAACGGCTATCTCTATTCGGACTACACGGCCGCCCATAAGGAATCGACGCTGAGCTGGATGGGCTCGGTCTACACGTCGAACCTGGGCTTCGCCGCCGCCGACCGGAAGGCCGACCCCGCCGTCCTGCGCACGGCGCTGGAGGCTGGCCCCTACCTGGCCGAGGACGCCCTGACGCTGCGCCTGATCGACCACCTGGGCCAGGTGCGCGAGGCCCAGCAGGCCCTGCTGGACAAAGCTGGCGACGGCGCGCGGCCGATGGACTTCGACGACTATGCCGACAACCGCTCGGCGCGGGACGCCGCCAAGCCCGGCGACGCCATCGCGGTGATCGAGGCCGAGGGCGCGATCCTGACCGGCAAGGACCAGGGCTCGAACCCGTTCACCGGCGGCGGCTCCAGCATCTATTCCGACGATCTGGCCGACGCGATCCTGCGGGCGGCCAAGGCCAACTCGATCAAGGCCATCGTCCTGCGGGTGAACTCGCCCGGCGGCTCGGACACCGCCTCGGAGCAGATCCTCGACGCCATCCGGGTCGCCAAGTCCAAGGGCAAGCCGGTGGTGATCTCCATGGGCACCTACGCGGCCTCGGGCGGCTACTGGATCTCGTCTGAGGCCTCGGCCATCGTCGCCCAGCCCACCACCCTCACCGGCTCGATCGGCGTGTTCGGCGGCAAGTTCGCCATCGGGCCGGCGCTGGCCAGGTTCGGCGTCGACGTGCGCGAGACGGGCGTCGGCGGCCCGTACGCCGGCGCGTTCGGCATGGGCCAGCCGTTCACCCCGGCCCAGCGGGCGGCGTTCGCCGGCTGGATGGACCGCATCTACGGCAACTTCATCACTCGCGTGGCCACCGGCCGAAACCTGCCGCCCGAGCGGGTGCGCGAGATCGCCAAGGGCCGCGTCTGGACCGGCGCGCAGGCCGAGAGCCTGGGCCTGGTCGACGAGATCGGCGGCTTCTACCAGGCCGTGGACAAGGCCAAACAGCTGGCCAAGCTGGAAGGCGACGTACCGCTCCGTCGCATGAGCCCGCAGGAGGGCGCCTTCAAGGCGCTGCAGAACGCCCTGGGCGTCTCTGCGACCTCGGCGCGCAGCCTGGCGGCGGCGGCCTGGGTGTTCGGCGACCCCCGGGCCCAGTCGATCATCGACCAGGTGGCCGAGGCGAAGCTGCGCGGCGAAGGCGGCGGCACCGTCCTGGCCCCGATGCCTCTGCACTAGCGGCGTTCAGCGCGCCACCGCCCCTAGGCGGCCCGGGTGTTCCGGGCGCGGATGAAGGTGACTTCGCGGCGGCCGAAATCGAGGTTTACCTCGTCGAAGTGACGCAGCACGTCGATGCCCACCAGCATCGCCGGTCGGTCGTTCAGTCCCCACAGGCTGAAGATGTGCAGCGGCGCGAACGCCGCGCGGATGTTGTTCAGCGCCATGCCGCCCAGCCGCAGGCGCGACAGCGGCGCGAGCTGCGCCGGCGAGGTCTGACCCGTGGCGCTGATCAGCCGGGTCGACTGCATGCCCTCGGCCAGTTCGGGCCGCTCGCGGACCAGCACCTGACGCAGCGCCTCGTTGCCACAGGTGATCTGGGCCCCGGAGTCCAGGAACGCCCGCACCGGCACGCCCGCCACGTCGGCGTCGAAGATCACCAGCTGGCCCGAGCGGTACTGGGCGGGCACGACGATGCCGCGCGCGGGGTCGGGGATCCGGCTGCCGCCGCCGCCGCCCAGCTGCACCACCGATGCGCCCTTGCCGGACGGGCCGATCTCGAAGCTGTTGGCGCGGAAATTGAGCCGGATGCGCCGGTTCCTCAGGACGTCGATGCCCAGCAGGCCGTCGGCGCCCAGCGCGGCCTTGGGCAGGGTCGGCAGGCTGAGGTTGGTGGACCGCACCTGTCCCACCCGCAGCATGGGCGCCTTTACCAGCGGCGCGGGCTGGGTCCCGACGATCCCATGGACGGGCGCCACGCCGTCGCCGGCCAGGCCGCAACGCTGGGCGGTCTCGACGCTGATCACCGTGTGGTTGGCGCCGGTGTCGACCACGAACTGGAACGGCCCGCGATCGCCCAGGCGGACGGGCACGGTCATCCGCTGCGCCTGGTCGAAGGCGGTCTCCAGCCGCGTGCCGGTGGCCGGCGCGATCGGCGGTTGGACGTCGGCCAGATTGATCGAGACCAGCGGCGCGGTGGCCTTGGGCGCCGTCGCGCACGCGCTGGCCAGGCCGCCCACCAGGAGCGTCTGCAGCGCATGGCGCCGGTCCATGGTCATTCGGCGTCGTATCCGTAGGCCGCCACCCAGGGCGCCAGCGCCGGCAGCACCGGGGCCAGTTGCTCGGCATAGCGCCGCCAGGCGCCCACGCCCTCGGCGCTGAGGCCGCGGGACAGTTGCGCGCCGCTGGGCGTGGCCACGGCCCGGTCGCGGGCCTTGTCGGCGAAATTGCGCATCGAGTCCGACCACGGCAGGCCGATGAAGGCGCAGACCTCGCCCACCACCTTGTCGAAGTCCGCGACCAGGGCCTCGTGCCGCACCACCTGGGTGCGCGGGTCCAGGGCCGGCGCCAGGCGGTCCGCCAGCTTCATCGCCGCGTCGTAGTAGCCCGCGGCGCCCGGCAGGGTGAGAAGCTGGTAGGCCGAGCCGCTCATGGCGAACCGGCGGCGGTAACAGCTCAACACCACGTCGCGCGGATCACGGCGGGCGAACAGGATCTTGGCGTCCGGGAACAACTTCAGGATCAGGGGCAGGCGGAAGGTGTGCAGCGGGTGCTTGTCCACGAATACCTTGCCGGCCGGATCGGCGCCCTCTTCCCGCACCTTCGCCCAATAGGCCGCGCGCAGCGGCGCGAGCTCGGCCTCCGAGGCCTTGGCCAGGCGGGCGATATCGGCGGGCTGCATCTGGAACGCGCGCTGGGCGTCCAGCAGCGTCTCGCGTTCCTCCAGCGCCTCGACCTCGGGGTGGCTGGCCAGCACCTGCTCCAGCAGGGTGGTGCCCGAGCGGGGGAAGCCCAGCAGGAAGACGTGGGCCTTCGGGCCGCCGTCCACCGGCGCGGGCTTTGACGTCCAGGCCTCGGGCGGAATGGCGTCCAGCTCGGCGATCATGGCGCGGGCGAAATCCAGCGCGCTGATCCCCTGGCCGTGCACCGGCGCATAGGCGCGCCACAGGCCCATGTTGCAGGCGGCGTAGGCCTGGAACGCTTCGGTCGGCAGGTCCTGAGCGTCCAGCACGTCGCCCAGCTGGCCCTGAACCAGCGCGCGCTGGTGCGGCGTCAGTCGCTCGTCGCCGGCCAACAGCTCCAGCCGGCGTTGCGCGCGCTCGCCATGGCCCTCGGCGGCGTCGGCGGCGGCCAGCACCATCACGGCGTCGGGGAAGTTGGGCTCGGCCTCCAGCACCGCCTCGGCCAGCGGCCGCGCGTCGGCGTGGGCGCCTCTGCGGCTCAGCAGATTGGCCAGGCCCTGCGTCGCGCCCAGGTTATCGGGCTCCAGCCCCAGGGCGTGGTTGTAGGCGGCCTCGGCTTCCTTCAGGCGGCCCATGGCCTCCAGCGTCGCGCCGCGCGCGCAGTGGGCTCCGGCGAAATCGGGCTCCAGCTCGACCACACCGTCGAAGGCGGCCAGGGCGTCGCGGTAGCGTTCCAGGCGGGTCAGCACCAGGCCCATGGCGTTGCGCGCGCCCAGGTCCTGCGGCGCGATCTCGACGGCCCGGCGCAGCACGGCCAGCGCGTCGTCGAAGCGGCCTTCCTGCTCGGCCTTCAGCGCCGCCAGGTTCAGCACCATGGGATGCTCGATCCCGTCCTTTAGCGCCGCCTCGGCCAGGGTGGCGGCGCGCGGGAAGTCCTGGGCCTGGGTGGCGGCGTGGATCTCGGTCAGGCGCTGGCGGTCCGCGGCGGGATTCCGGGCCGCGGCCGGGCCAGGCGCCACGGCAGGCTTCAGGCCGGGCGCGGGCGTGTAGCCCGACTTCACCTTGATCGGTCCGACTTTCCAATCGCTCAACGTCTCGCACCCTCTCGCCAAAGTCCGGCGCCTAGCCTACCAGCGGGCGCGGAGCAACGCGCGTCCTAGAACGCAATCCGCGGAATTGATCGCCAATTCCACGGATTGCGTTCGCGGTTTTCGACTTGGCGCGCCGTCCGGGCGACGAACCGGCATCCACTTCGCCTGACGGCGCGCCTAGATCGACGAAGCGTCGGGATAGGCGTCCAGAACGGGTCCCAGGGCCGCTTTCAATGGGCCCAACCACGGCTCGAAATGCCGCCAGTGATCGGCCGCGTCGGTGAAGATCGGCTGGCGCACCTGCTCCGAGCTGGCCGTGCGCACCGCCCGGTCGTTCTCGTAGAACTTCAGGCAGGCCGCCTCGAAGGTCAGCCCGCAATGGGCCAGCAGCGCGCGGGTCTCCGCCTCGGGATCGGCCACCATCCGCTCGTAGATCACCCGATGGACCCGGCCCGGCAGCACCGCGTCGACATGGGCCATCAGCGCCACATAGTCCGCGTAGTAGCGGCCGATGTCTGTCAGGTCGTAGGTGAACGGCTGTCCCACGGCGAAGTGCTGCTTGAAGCCCGACAGGCAGCAGCCCAGCGGGTGGCGCCGCGCGTCGATGATCTTCGCGTTCGGCAGGATCAGCTGGATCAGGCCCGCGTGGGCGAAGTTGTTCGGCAGCTTGTCGATGAAGAACGGCCGGTCAGACTTCCGATGGGTCCGGGCGCGGGCCAGGTATTCCTGGCCCAGATCGGCCAGTTCGGCGGGCGACAGCGCCGCCAGTACGTCGGGATAGGCGCCCTCGGCCTCGCGGCGCGCCGGACCGCCCAGGCGCGCGGCCAGCGCCGGCAAATAAGGCAGTTCCTGTGTCCCCTCGACCAGGCTGTGGCTGGCCAGGATCTGTTCGACCAGGGTGGAGCCGGAGCGCGGCAGGCCGACGATGAAGATCGGGTCGGGCTGCGCAGCCCCCTGCCCCGCCCGCGCGGCGAAGAACCCGCGGCTGAGCAGGGCCGTGGTCCGGCGCATCTGCCCGGTGGTCTCGGCGGCGTTGTAGTCCAGCCGGGCGCGCTGGATCGCGTTGCCCTGGACATAGTGTTCGAACGCCTCGGCGTAGGTCCCGGCGTCTTCCAGCGCCTTGCCCAGGGCGAAGTGCAGCTGCAGCCGGTCGGGCTCGGACAGCTCGCCGGCCAGGCCCGCGCGCATGGCGGCCACATCGGCGGCGTCGAAGCGCACGGTTTTCAGGTTCGCCAGGCTCCACCAGGCCTCGCCCTGGCGCGGGTCCAGCGCCAGGCAGCGGCGGTAGGCGGCGACCGCCTCGGCCTGGCGGCCGACGGTCTTCAGCACATGCCCATAGCTCATCCAGCTCAGCGGCTGGTCGGGATGCGCCTCCAGCACCGCGGCATAGGCGTCGGCCGCGGCGGCCTCCTCGCCAAGCCGCAGCAAGGACGAGGCGCGCAGGTGCCGGTAGAGGGCGTTGGCGGGCTGGTCGGCCAGCAGGCGGTCGGCCTGGGCCAGGGCGTCCTGCACCCGGTCCAGCCAGGTCAGCACCATGGCGTAGGCGTAGCGGGCGGCGGTGAAGCCGGGCGCCAGGTCCAGGCAGCGGGCCAGCAGCGCCTCGGCCTCGCGGTTGGCGCCGCCGCGCGAGGCGACGTCGCCGGCCATCCACAGGGCCAGCGGATCGCGGGGGCGTCGAGAGACCGCCGCGCTCAGGATCGCGTGCGCCTCGGCGGGCCGCCCGGCGACCAGGGCGTCGGCGGCGCGGACCAGTTCGGGATCGGAGACGGCGGCCCGCATCTGCCGGGCATAGGCGCGGTCGGCGGCGGCGATATCGCCGGCCAGGCGCAGGCGGTCCCCCTCGGCGCCCCAGCGGGCGGCCTCGGCGGGATCGGCGATGGCGGGGACGGGTGCGGCGGACGCCGGCGTGGCGCCGAACGTGACGCTGAACCGGCCGGTGTTCCAGGTGCTCACGGCGTCAGGGTAACAGCGGCGGCCGCAAAGAGAATGGCCCCCAAACGAAATGGGGCGGCGGATTGCTCCGCCGCCCCATCCGAGAGTTCGAAGTGACCTTCGACTTAGAAGTCGGCGGTCAGGCCGATGAACAGGTAGCGGCCGAACGCGTCGTACATTTGCGGCCAGGTGTTCCCGTTGCAGGGCCCGGTCGGGCAGTTCGACGAACCGTTCAGCGGCGGATCCTTGTCGAACAGGTTGTTCACACCGGCGCGGAAGTTGAGGTTGTCGCGCATGGTCCACGACGCCGTCAG
Organism: Alphaproteobacteria bacterium; assembly: GCA_018821435.1. GTDB lineage: Bacteria > Pseudomonadota > Alphaproteobacteria > Caulobacterales > Caulobacteraceae > Phenylobacterium. The sequence goes on along the minus strand of JAHJME010000007.1, from coordinate 65,618 downwards.
GTCGAAGTAGTCGCGGGCGCCGAGGGTCTTGTCGGTGGCGTACTGCAGACCCGGGTTGTTGAGTTGCGGGTCGGACGAGTAGGCGTCCAGCGTCACCTTGTTGAAGTGGCGCCATTGCAGGCTCAGCGAGAAGTCCTTGAACCAGTCGCCGTACTCGAACGGCGTGGTCCAGGTCAGGCGCGCCTTGTGACGCCATTCCGGGTTCGGCGAGGACAGACCGCCCGTGACCGAGCAGATCGTGCCGTAGTAGCCGGCGCAGTTGAAGTAGTCGTCGCCCGGCAGGTTCTGGGTCGACAGCTCGTCGAGCCAGGTGCCCACGAAGCTGATGCCGATGCCGCCCATGTTCTCGAGACCGAGGGTCTCCAGGTCGGTGCGGTAGCTGGCGTTGACGTCGATACCCTTGGTGCGCAGGGCGCCGGTGTTCAGCGTGGTGTCCTGCACGAAGCCTTGGGTCGAGAGCCAGATCGAGCCCTGCCCGTCGCGCTTCACCAGATTACAGAAGAAGGGGTCCTGGGTGTCGACGCAGCGGTTGATGATCGTGTCGGCGCCGATGCCGCCGATGAAGTCCTTCACCTTGATGTCGAACCAGTCGACCGAGATGTTGAAGCCCGGCAGGAACGACGGCTGGTAGACGACGCCCAGGGTGTAGGTGTCGGCCGTTTCCGGATCCAGGTTCGGGTTACCACCGGTCTGACCGTTGTACTGGTTGGCCGGGTTCTTCTCGATCGCCAGGACTTGCGCCTGCGTCAGCTTGAACGCGCTCATGCACGACGCGACCTTCGCGGCGTTCAACGCCAGGGTCAGGCCGGCGCAGGGGTCCTGCGTACCGTCGAGGACGACGTTCTGCGGGCTGAACAGCTCGAGGACGTGCGGCGCGCGAACGGCGCGGTTGTAACCGCCGCGGACGCGGAAGCCGTCGACGGGCTCCCACTCACCGGCGATCTTGTAGGTCTCGGTGGTGCCGACCGACGAGTAGTCCGAATAACGGAAGGCCAGTTCCAGGGTCAGGTTCTTGGCGAAGGCCATGTCCTGCAGGATCGGGATCCGCGTTTCAGCGAACAGTTCGTACACGTCGAACGAACCGTTGACCGGCGGGGCCGCGCCGCCCGAGCCGTTCAACTGGCCCGAGGACGAGATGAAGTCGGAGGCGAAGTCGAGGGTCTCGCGACGATATTCCGTGCCCAACGACACACCCACGCCGTCGGTGGCCCACGGGGATTTCACCCCGTATTCGGTCAGGTCGCCACCGATGTTGAAGTTCACGATGCGCTCGAACAGGTTACCCGTCGAGCTCGAGGGGGTTTCCAGGAAGTCGAGCGCCGCTTGGGTCACGCCGCCCAGTTGGAAGATGTTGTAGGGCACGCAGCCGCCCGTCGGATCGGCGCACTGCGGGCCGGTCGGGGTCTGAACGACATTCAGAGCCTGATTGATGGCCGGGGTGCGGAAGAAGCCGGTTTGGGTCTGGTTGAACGACACCCGGCCGTACTGCATCGCGAAGTCGTAGTTCCAGTTGTCGTTCAGATCGCCGCGCATACCGACGACGTAACGGTATTGCTGGTGCTGCGTCTGGCCCTGACGACCGCCGCCCTCGACGTTCCGGCGCGAGACCGTGCCGGTGAACGTGCCGCCCGGGTTGGTGGCGCAGGTGCCGCCGCCCGAAGCCGCCGTGGCGGCCAGCAGGCCGCGCTGTTGCGTCGACAGGAAGGGGTTGGCGCAGTTCACAGAGAACGTGCCGGCGAAGATACCGCCCGCCGCGATCTGGTACGTGGACGTGTCGTCCATGAACATCACGTCGGCGTAGGCCGTGGCCCAGTCGTTGATCTGGTAGTTGGCGAAGGCGCCCAGGACGTAGCGGTCGTCGGGACGCTGATAGTAGTTGTCCGGACCGAAGTTGAAGGTGTCGGTCGCGGCGTTCCGCAGGCGGAAGGTGTTGCCGGGGCCGGCCGGGTCGACGACGTAGGCGCCGACGCGCGCCGGGAAGGCGGTGCCCGAACCGCCGCAACCGGCGGCGGCGAAGGTCACGTCCGAATTGAGCGTGCACGACGAGAAGTCGCGGTTGCCCTGGAGGATCGGCTCGACGTGGCGGTAGCCTGCGTAGGCGGTGACATTGCCCTTACCGTCCGGCGAGTTGACGCCGATGATCAGGGTGACCTGCGAGGATTCACCGTCGCGGACGTTGTTCTTCGGTAGCTTGAAGAACTGCGGGTTGGCCGCGGCGTTCTGCGCGGCTTGCACCACGCCGGCGACCGGATTGTCGTTCTCGTGCTGATAGATGCCGTACTGGGTGTCGACCCGAACGCCCTCGAAGTTCTTCGACATGATGAAGTTGACGACGCCGCCGACGGCGTCGGCGCCGTAAACGGCCGAGGCGCCGCCCGTCAGCACGTCAACGCGCTCGATCAGGGCCGAAGGAATGAAGTTGATGTCGGCGGCCAGAGCGCCGCCGGTGGTGTTCGGCGTGCCGGGCATCAGGCGGCGGCCGTCGATCAGAACTTGCGTGCGGGTCGCACCCAGGCCGCGCAGGTTGATCGTCGCCGTCCCGGTCGAGCCGTTCGACAGCGCCGCGCCTTGGGCCGAGAAGGCCTGCGGCAGGCTGTTGATCATGTCTTCGACCCGGGTCACGCCCTGGGCCTTCAGTTCGGCGGCGCTGATCGCGGTGACCGGGCTGACGCTTTCCAGGTTCGGCGACGGAATGCGCGAACCGGTGACGACGACTTCGGAGATTTCCCCGGCGGTCTGGGCCGCGGCTTGCGACGAGATGCCCACCAGGGCGCCGCAGATCATGGAAGACGCCAACAGGCGTTCCCGCATGGATTTGAACTTCAAGGTTTTGATCCTCCAGCGGTCCTGCCAGTGCGGCGGCCGCTCCCCACAAAAAGAGATCGGTCCCGGTGACGGCCTGCGCCTCCGGTTACGCTGGAGTTACGGGGCTCATCGCTAACCGGTCAACGAACATTAGCTCTCCGCAATGTTTCAGGCGCCCACCTGTCGCATTCTGGTCACAGATTGCTGGGCGCCACCCCAAACCGGGCAAGGTTTCGTCAAGGATTGTGACGGAGCCGGCCGCTTGGTCCGCCCGGGGTCGGGGAAGAATCGCCCCCGACCCACCTGCCTGGGCCACGTCCCGTTGCGCGGCGCGCCCCGTCCCGCTTAATGGGCGCCAGAGTCAATTTGGGTTTGAACGACATGAAAACGGCGGCGATTCGGGCGGCGGGCCTGGCCCTGGCGGCGACCCTCCTGGCCCCAGCCCTCCTGTCGGCGGGCGCGAATGCCCAGCCCAAGCCCGAGGCGCGCTCGGCCATGCTGCAGAAGCTGGTCGACTGCCGGAAGGTGACCGACGAGACCGCCCGCCTGGCCTGCTACGACCAGGTGACCGTGGCGCTCGACCAGGCCGAGGCCAAGGGCGACATCGTCGTGGTCGACCGCGAACAGGCCCGCAAGGTCCGCAAGCAGGCGTTCGGCTTCTCGGTCCCCTCGATCACCCTGTTCGAGCGCGGCGAGAGCAAGGAAGAGCTGGCGAACACCACGGGCGTCGTCGCCGTCGCCCGCGTCAACGGCGCCGGCAAATGGGTGATCAAGCTGGAGGACGGCGCCGTCTGGACCCAGGTCGACGGCAACGAGCTGTTCCGCGACCCCAAGCCCGGCGCGACCGTGAAGATCCGCCAAGCCGCCATGGGCAGCTTCCTGATGACCATCGACAACAGCCGCGCCTTCCGCGCCCGCCGCAGCGAATAGTCAGTTCGCGTAGAACGCGTTGCGGGCGGCCATCATCGCGCTGATCCGCTCGCGTTCGCCGGGCTCCAGGAACGGGTTCCAGACGTCGAAGATCAGGATGACCCGCAGTTCGTCGGCGTCGTTCCAGGCCTCGTGCTCGATGGTGTCGTCGAAGATCCAGGCCTGGCCCATCTTCCACGGGCGCACCTCGTTGCCCACCCGGAACCGCGCCGGCCCCGGCAGGATCAGCGGCAGGTGGCAGAGCAGTCGCGTATTCGTGGACCCCGTGTGCGCCGGGATGTGGGTGCGCGCGTCCAGCGCCGAGAACATGGCCGTCGGCGCGAAGTGCGGCTGGTGGGCCATGGGCAGCTTGTCCAGCAGCGCGCTGGTGTTCGGACAGCGCGCGCAGACCGCGTCCTGCCGCACCCCGTCCTTCCAGAGGAAAAGCGAGCTCCACCGCGTCGAGTGGTTCAGCTCCTCCCACTGGTTCACCGGCGAGTCCGGGGGAAAGGCGATGTAGGGCGCGAAGGCGTCCATCTGTCCGGTCAGGGCCGCCTGCAGCTCGGCCACGATCATCGGCGTCGCCGCCTCCAGCTCGGGCAGCCAGGGGAACAGCTCGCGCGGATAGAACGGAATAGCCGGCAGCCGGGGATAGTGCAGCAGCAACGGCTCGTGGTTGTAGACCTTGCGCCGCCCCGCATAGACGCCGATCGCCTCGTCCAGGCGGCTCATCGCCATCTCGCCGCCCGCCTGGTCCAGCGGACCCAGGCTGTCGCGCAGATAGGTTTCCAGCGCCTCGTGGGTCTTGGCCACCACTTCGCGCGCGCGGGCCACCGGCGCCTTGAGGCTGGGCAGCATGTTCGCCTCGTCGGGCGCCAGCTTCAGGGCGTTCTCATAGACCTTGGCGGCCAGCCGCTCGCCCGACAGCTTCTCGACCACCGCGCCCTTCGAGAGCAGGGCCAGGAAGTTGTACGGCTCCAGCGCCAGCGCCTCGTCCAGCGCGGCCAGCGCCGCGGCGAAGGCGCCGCCGACCCGATGGATCATCGCCTTCTGCATCTTCACGTGCGGATCGAACGGCGCGATGGCCTCGGCCTGGGTCACGCAGGTCAGCGCGGTGGCGCGGTCGCCCCGCCGCATCGCCGCGATGGCGTCGGCCAGCAGCTGTTCCGGCGATGTGACTTGCCCCCCGGCGACCATCACCTGTCCTTTGGATCGATGGCGTCGCGCAGCCCATCGCCGATGAAGTTGAAGCACATCAAGGTCACCACCATCACCAGCGACGGGAACACCAGCAGCCACGGCGCGAGCTCCATGTCCGAGGCGCCCCCGGCGATCAGGGTGCCCAGCGACGCCATCGGCGGCTGCACCCCAAGGCCCAGGAAGCTCAGGAAGCTCTCGGCCAGAATGACCGCCGGTATCGTCAGCGTCACGTAGACAACCACGGGTCCCAGCAGGTTCGGGACGATATGACGCGCGATGATCGCGCCCCGGCTCAGGCCGGCGGCGCGGGCGGCCTCCACGAACTCCTTGTTCTTCAGCGTCAGCGTCTGGCCGCGCACGATCCGGCTCATTGTCAGCCACTCGACCGCGCCGATGGCCACGAAGATCAGGATGATGTTCGACCCGAAGGTCACCATCAGCAGGATGACGAAGAAGATGAAGGGCAGCGAATAGAGAACGTCCACCGCCCGCATCATCACCTCGTCCAGCTTGCCGCCGACGTAGCCCGCCACCGCGCCCCAGGCGACGCCGATCACCAGCGACACGGTCGTGGCCACCAGGCCGATCGCCAGCGAGACCCTCAGGCCGGTCAGCAGCCGGGCGGTCAGGTCGCGGCCCAGGGCGTCGGAGCCCAGCAGGTGGCCTTCCTTCAGCGGGGGCAGCCAGACATCCTGCTTGTCCACCTGGTCGTAGGCGAACGGCACGAGGTACGGGCCGATCGCCGCCAGCAGCACCAGCACGCCCAGCACGATCATGCTGGCCACCGCCGCCTTGTTGCGCATAAGCCGCCGGCCGGCGTCGTCCCACAGGCTGCGGCCCTTCACGGCCGCCAGGGTCATGCGTTCGCCCGCGTCGGGCGCCAGGAGGGTCATGCCAGCCTCACGCGCGGGTCGAGCACCGCATAGAGCAGGTCGGCGACCAGGTTCAGCACCAGGATCAGGGCGGCGTAGAAGATCACCATGCCCATGACGACGGTGTAGTCGCGCTGCAGCGCGCTGATCACGAAGAACTTGCCCAGGCCCGGCAGATTGAAAATCTTCTCCACCACCAGCGAGCCGGTGATCAGCCCCGCGCACGCCGGCCCCAGATAGCTGACCAGCGGCAGCAGCGCCGCGCGTAGCGCATGCTTGCGGACGATCAGGCTTTCCGGCAGCCCCTTGGCGCGGGCGGTGCGGACATAGTTCGAGCGCAGCACCTCGATCATCCCCGCCCGCGTCAGCCGCGAGATGATGGCGATCTGCGGCAGGGCCAGCACCGTCACCGGCAGCACCATGTTGATCAGCGCCCCGTCGTTCCACCCCGCCGTCGGGAACCAGCCCAGCTTCGACGCCAGCCCCAGCACCAGCAGCGGCGCGGTGACGAAGGTGGGAATGCACACCCCCAGGATCGCCACGGTCATCACCGTGTGATCCACCGGTCCGTTCTGCCGCAGGGCGGCCATCACCCCCAGGCTGACCCCGAACACCGCCGCGATGCTGATCGCCGACAGACCCAGCTTCAGCGAGACGGGATAGTTCTCGTTCAGGATGTCGAGCACCGTCTTGTCCCGGTATTTCAGCGACGGCCCCAGGTCGCCCCGGGCCACGCCCGCCAGGTAGTCGACGTACTGCGCGCCCAGCGGTTTGTTCATCCCGTACTTCGCCAGGACGTTGGCCTCGATCTCGGGCAGCAGCTTGCGGTCGCCGTCGAACGGACTGCCCGGCGCCGCGCGCATCATGAAGAAGGCGGCGGTAATCACCAGGAACAGCGTTGGAATCGCGATGAGCAGGCGCCGACCGATGTATCGCAGCATGCCGCTCGAAACGCCCCTGAAACGCAGATGACTCTGGCGGCCTTTTCGGCGCCGCCCGTTGCGAAAGTTCCACCCACCCCCGATGATGTCAACGAAGGGTCCACCCCCGACGAAAGAGTACCTCATGTCTGACTTCCGACGCGTCACCGACGACTTCACCACCGCGCCCCAGATCAGCATCGCCGATGTGGCCGAAGCCGCCCGCCTGGGCTTCAAGACGCTGATCAGCAATCGCCCCGACGGCGAGGATCCCGGCCAGCCCACCGCCGACGAGATCGCCGCCGCCGCCCAGGCCGCGGGCCTGGCCTTCTTCCACATCCCCGTGCGCGGCGTGCCCACCCCCGAACAGGTGGGACAGACCAAGGCGATCCTGGCCGAGGCCGACGGCCCGGTGCTGGCGTTCTGCCGCTCGGGCACCCGCTCGATCGTCACCTGGTCGCTGAGCGAGGCCGAGACCGGCGCCCACACCCCCGCCGAACTGATCGGCCTGGGCCGCACCGCCGGCTACGACCTGTCGGGCGTGCTGGGCGGATGATCCCCTACGTCCGCGAGATCGACATCGAATACGGCCGCTGCGACCAGGTCTCGCCGCTGATCCGGCGGGTGACGGCCAACAATCCGGGGCCGTTCACCTTCAAGGGCACCGGCACCTACATCGTCGGGCGCGGCGAGGTGGCGGTGATCGATCCCGGCCCGGACGACCCGGCGCACCTCGAGGCGATCCTGGCGGCCGTCGCGGGCGAGCGCGTCAGCCACATCCTGATCACCCACGACCACAACGACCACTCGCCCCTGGCCGCGCCGCTCAAGGCCAGGACCGGCGCGCCGATCTACGGCTGCAAGACCGCGCCGCACGACGACGACGACGGCGGCGTGAAGATGGAGGCCGGGCGCGACACGACCTATCGCCCCGACATCGACCTCTGCGCGGGCGGCGTGATCGAAGGCGCCGGCTGGACGATGGACGCCATCACCACCCCCGGCCACACGTCGAACCACATCTGCTTCGGCTTCCGGGAAGAGAACGCCTGCTTCTCGGGCGACCACATCATGGGCTGGTCGACCACGGTGATCACGCCGCCGGACGGCGACATGACCGACTACCTGGCCAGCCTGAACGATATCCGCGGCCGCCGGTTCGACGTGCTGTGGCCCACCCACGGCCCGCCGATCCGCGACGCCGACGCCTTCATCGCCGCCTACATCGACCATCGCCAGGAACGCGTGGACCAGATCCTGGCCGCCCTGAAGTCGGGCCCGGCCAGGATCAACCAGCTGGTCCCGCGCCTGTACGCCGATGTCGACGCTCGCCTACACCCCGCCGCCGCCCGCTCGATGCTCGCCGCCATGATCCACCTGGTCCGCAAGGGACAGCTCGTGGCGGACGGGTCGGCGGGACCGGAGAGCGAGTACCGGCTGGCGGGCTGATACGCGCCGCAGGCGCTGTCTCGTTTGTCCACGAACCACACGAACCACACGAACGGGCCGGGTCTGCATCAGCGCCTTGCTCTAGTCTGCCCGTTCGTGTGGTTCGTGTGGTTCGTGGACAAATCTGATCGGCGCTGACGCGCAACGACGTCGGACGCTCAGCTACACCACCACCCGTAACGCGGGCCCGCCGCCCAACAGCGCCGCGACGCCCTCCAGCGCGCCCCGCAGCACCGCCTGCTTGGCCGGACCGCCCAGCGAGATGCGCAAGCCGTTGGGGTGGTCCGGGTCGGCGGCGAAGGCGTCGGCGGTGACCAGGGACAGGCCCTTCTCCTGCGCCAGGCGATGCACGCGGTCGGGCGCCCAGCCGGCCGGAAGGTCCAGCCAGACGTGGATCCCCTCGGCCGCGCCGCGCGCCTGCGGCAGCACCTCGGCGGCGATGGCGCGCCGCGCGCGGGCCTCCTTGCGCACCGCGGCCAGCAGCCGGTCGGCCACGCCCTCGCGGATCCAGGCCGACGCCACCGCCGCCATCAGCGGTGAGGGCATCAGCGCGATGGCGCGCAGGCTCTCGGCCATCCGCGTCTCCATCCCGCGCGGCGGCAGCAGGAACGCGGTGCGCAGGCCCGGCGACAGGCACTTCGACAGCGTCGCCAGATAGAAGGTGCGGTCGGGCGCCAGCGTCGCCACCGCCGGGATCGGCATGTCGAACAGCCGACTGTAGGGATCGTCCTCGATCAGCCAGGCGCCGCTGGCCGCCGTCGCCTCGACGATATCGCGCCGGCGGGCGGGGTCCATCGTGACGGCGGTCGGGTTCTGGGTCGTCGGCGTGAGATAGACCGCCGTCGGCCGCTCCCGCGCGCACAGCCGGGCCAGCGCCTGCGGGTCCAGGCCCCGCGCGTCGGCCGGACACACCACCACCCGCAGGCCCAGCAGGCGGGCGGCGGACAGGACCCCCGGATAGACCAGGGGCTCGACGATCAGCACCTCGCCGCGCTGGTCGGTGATCGCCGCCAGGATCGCCGCCAGCGCCGTCTGCGCCCCCGGCGCGATCAACAGGCGCTCGGGCGCCACGTCCCCCAGGCAGGGCGCCAGCCAAAGGGCCGCCGCCGCCTTCTGCCCCAGGCTGCCGCCGCCAGGGTGATAGGCCATCAGGGTCGCCGGATCGGTGCGCTCCAGGATCGCCCGCGTCGTGTCCTTCAGCAGCATTCCCAGCGACAGGCCCTGCGGCGGGGGCGGCAGGTTCATGGACAGGTCGACCAGCCCGGCCTCGTCGTCGGCCGTGCGGCCGCGCACGAACGTTCCCCGGCCCACCGCACCCTCGATCAGCCCGCGCGCGCGGGCCGCGGCGTAGGCCCGGGTTACCGTGGTCAGGTCCACGCCCAGCAGCTCGGCCACCGTCCGCTGCGGTGGCAGCTGGTCCCCGGGCTGCAGCTCGCCCTCGCGCACCGCCGCCTCCAGCGCCTCGACCACGCGGGCGTACAGCGGCTGCGATCCCGATGGCAGCCGGGCCAGCCAGCGCGCGGAAGGGTGCGTCACGGAGTCCATTGCGATTTCCGGCCCATACACATACATTACACATAGATTGTATGAGTTCAATATCTACATTGTATGGAGATGACGCGATGGACTTCACCGGTTGCGAACCGTCCAGCCTCAGCGCCGGCTTGCGGTGCCGCTGCCCCCGCTGCGGCGAGGGGAAGCTGTTCTCGAGTTTCCTGAAGATCGCGAAGTCCTGTGATCAATGCGGATTGGACTACGGGTTCGCCGATCCGGCGGACGGTCCGGCGTTCTTCGTCATGAGCGGCGTCGGCATCGCCGTGGTCGCCGTCTGGGCGTGGTCGGTGGTGGTCTTCCAGCCGCCCATGTGGCTGCAGTTCGCCACCGTGTTCCCGGCCCTGATCGGCGGCTGCCTGGCCTGCCTGTCCCCGATGAAGGCCTGGCTGGTGGCCGAGCAATATATCCACAAGGCCGAGGAAGCCCGCTGGTCCAGCATCGGCGGCCACGGCGAAGGCGGCTTCGTCCTCGACCGCCGCAAGGCGTCGGAGAGCTAAAAGTCCACCTTGCCGAACCGGGGCACGCCCTGGTTCACGCCCGGCGGGTCCATGACCGAGAGGTCCAGGTCCAGAGGGTCGCCGATCCAGTGCGCCAGGGTCGTGTGGTCGGCCAGGTCGTCGTCGGTCAGCGGGTGCACCAGCGCCCGCAGGCCCGACGCCGCGATCAGCGGCAGGATGTCGGGCAGCGCCCGCTTCAGGAAATGGATCTCGAACTGCGGCAGCGGATGCGGGCCCACTGGCCGCTCGCGCAGCTTGCCCACCATCTTCAGGTCCGGCATCTCGGCCAGCAGTCGGGTCAGCCGCGCGTGCAGGGCGTCGGAGGCCGCCCGCTGATCCGCCGCATGATAGATGTGCGCGTGATACGGCGCGTCGTCCGCGAAGGTCATGCGCCCAGGTCCTTTTCCAACACGTCGAAATAGAGCCCTGCCTGGGTCGGCCGCCCGAACCGGGTGTCGTCATAGGGGAACGGCTTGGTCTGGCCCGTCACCACATAGCCCCGCCGCACGTACCAGGCGATCAGCGTCTCGCGCTGATGGATCACGGTCATGGCGATCCGCTGGCCGCCCCGCGCCCGCACCCAGTCCTCGCAGGCGGCCAGCAGCGTGCGGCCCAGGCCCGCGTCCTGCCGGTCGGGCCGCACCGTCAGGATGCCCAGGAACCACGCGCCATCCGCCCCGGCGTCCAGCCGCACATGGCCCAGATGCTCGCCCGAAGCGTCACGCCAGATCAGCAGGTGCGCCCCCGGGATCGCCACGTCGTCGCGCAGCAGCGAGAGGTTGATCCGCTCGCCCTCGATGATGTCCTCGACGTTCCAGCTCGCCTGCGGACCGGTGTCGCGGAACGCCCGGTTGGTCAGGGCGACGATCTCGGGATAGTCGGCGTCGGTGGCGGGCTGCAGTTCGATCATCCCCATCACCCCCGCTGGTCGCCGATCCGCGCCAGGATGCGCGGCAAGGACCAGAACAGGCATGAATAGTGGGAAAGGCCGGGCTCGATTTCAATTTGGCTGACCGCCGGCAGCACGCGCGCCAGGCTGTCGGCCATCGCCGGCGGCGCCCAGTTGTCTTCCCGGCCGTGCCAGAGGCGCGTCTCGGCAGCCACTGCGCCGAGACGCCCGGCCCACGGCGCGACGTAAGCCTGCACGTCGCGCAGATAGCCTGGGCGGCCCGGCCCCAGGGCCTGGCGCAACATCTCGCCGATCATGGACCGGAACGCGGGATCGGCCGCCAGGGCGCGATCCTCGCCGGCCGCCGTCGCGAACAGCATGCCGAACAGCCGCCCCGGCGCCACCTGCGCCAGCCAGCCCTGCGCCGCCGTCATCACGCCCAGCAGACGCGGCGACCGTCGGGCCATTGCGAACACCGGCTTGCCCGCCATCTCGTCCAGGACATCGCCCAACTCCAGCGGCGCGGCGGCCGACACCAGATCCAGCGACGCGACCCCAACGCCCAGGTGCGCCGCGACGCGCAGCGCGACGAAGGCGCCGAGCGAGAAGCCGATAAGGTGCAGCGGCCCGCCGTCGGACAGCGCCGCGACTTCGTCCGCGAGCCGGCTGAAATGCGCGTCGTCCCCCAGGCTGTCCGCCAGCGACCCTCGGTCGATGCCAAGCAGCCGCACCCCGTCGGCGCGCGCCGCCGCGTCGAAGCGGGCGCACTCCTCCGGCGCGCCCGGCACGCCATGGAAGTAGATGGCCACGGGACCTGCGTCGGCCCCGTAGCGGACGATCCGCGCCAAGGGCTAAGCGCTCTCCTTGGCCTTCGCGGTCGGGAGGACATAGTCCTTCATCCGCTCGCGGATCAGCTTCTTGTCGATCTTGCCCGTGGCGCCCAGCGGGATGTCGTCGACGAAGACCACGTCGTCGGGGGTCCACCACTTGGCGATCTTGCCGTCCAGGAACGAAAGGAACTCGTCCTTCGTCCCCTCGACGCCTTCGCGAAGCTTCACCAGCAGCACCGGCCGCTCGTCCCACTTGGGGTGCAACGCCCCGATCACCGCGGCGTTGGCCGCCTTCGGATGGCCCATGGCGATGTTCTCGATCTCGATCGAGCTGATCCACTCGCCGCCCGACTTGATCACGTCCTTGGCCCGGTCGGTGATCTGCATGAAGCCGTCGCCGTCGATGGTCGCCACGTCGCCGGTGTCGAAGAACCCGTCGCCGTCCAGGATCTCGCCACCCTCGGACTTGAAGTACTGCCCGACCACGAACGGACCCTTGACCTTCAGCTTGCCGAACGTCGCGCCGTCGTGCGGCAGACGCTTGCCGGCGTCGTCCTCCAGCTTCATCTCGATGCCCAGCGGCGGGCGGCCCTGCTTCAGCTTCGAGCGCAGCTGCGTCTCGGCGTCCGACGCGGCGATGGCGGCGGTCGGCGCCGCGATGGTGCCCAGCGGCGACAGCTCGGTCATGCCCCAGGCGTGGGTCACATCCACCCCGTACTCGTCGCGGAAGCCGCGCACGATGGCCTCCGGCACCGCCGACCCGCCGATCACCACCCGCTTCAGGGTCGTCAGCGTGCCCTTGGTCTCGCGCAGGTGAGTCAGCAGCATCTGCCAGACCGTCGGCACCGCGGCCGAGAAGGTCACGCCCTCGCTCTCGATCAGCTCGTGGACCGAGGCGCCGTCCAGCTTCGCGCCGGGCATCACCAGCTTGGCCCCCGCCGCCGGGCACGACAGCGCCAGGCCCCAGGCGTTGGCGTGGAACATCGGCACCACCGGCAGCACGGTGTCGGTGGCCGCGATGTCCATCACGTCGCGGCCCATGGTGATGATGGTGTGCAGGAAGTTCGAGCGGTGCGAGTAGAGCACCCCCTTCGGATTGCCCGTCGTGCCCGAAGTGTAGCAGAGGCCGGCCGCCGTATTCTCGTCGAAGCCGCCCCACACGCAGTCGGCCGACGCCTGCTCGATCAGGGTCTCGTAGGCCAGCGCGCCCGGGAAATTGACGCCCTTCATCCCGTCCGCGTCGGTCAGCACGATGATGTGCTTCACCGTCGGCATCTTGTCCCGGTTTTCCAGCAGGATCGGCAGGAAGGTCAGGTCCGTCAGCAGGACCTTATCCTCGGCGTGGTTGATGATGTAGCAGAGCTGCTCGGCGAACAGCCGCGGGTTCAAGGTATGGCAGATCGCCCCGATCCCCATGATCCCGTACCAGGCCTCGATGTGGCGGCCGGTGTTCCAGGCCAGGGTCGCGACCCGGTCGCCGGGCTGCACGCCCAGGGCCTTCAGCGCGTTGGAGACCCGCTTCGCCCGGTCGTGGATCTGGCCATAGGTCGTGCGCACGATGGGCCCCTCGACCGAGCGGCTGACCACCTCGCGGGCCCCGTGCCAGGCGTTGGCGTGGTCGAGGATCTTGTCGACCGTCAACGGCCAGTTCTGCATCAGGCCCAGCATGCGCCTACGTCTCCCCAAGTGATCGCTTGTTACTTGCGATCAGGATTAGAGAGCCGATGGCGCTTCCGCAACGGGAGCCTCAGCGCGCCGCGTCGTTCCAGGCCCTTACCGCGTCGGCCGTGGGCGCCTGGGCGTCGACCACGGGCCACGTCATCTCGCCGGCGCCACGCGTCAGCTGCTCGCGTAGCACCTCGACGGTGGCGTCCGACGCATCCCCCGAGCGGCCGCTGACCCGCGCCTCCAGAACCTCCGCCGGCGCGTGCAGCCAGGCCGGGCGGAACGGTGTCCCCGCAGCCTCGGCCAGCCGTTCGGCCCGCGCTCGCAGGCCCGGATCGATGAAGCTGGCGTCCAGCACCACCGAGCGTCCGGCCCGCAACGCGGCCAGCGCATTGTCCATCATCACGTCGTAGGTCCGCGCATAGGCGTCGGGCGCATAGTGCTCGCGGCCCAGCGGCTGGGTCGGCGGCACGTTCAGCAGGCGTTTGCGCACCTCGTCCGTCCGCAGGATCACCGCGCCCGGCGACGCGCCCAGCAGCGCAGCGGCGGCCCGCGAGAACGTCGACTTGCCCGAGCCCGACAGTCCGCCGACGGCCGCCAGCAGCGGCGGCGGCGGCGCCAGGTGGGCGATGGCGGCCTCCACATAGGCCCTGGCCGCCGCCGGATCGCCCGAGTGCGCGGACACGTGGGCGCGCACCCCGGCCCGCACCGACAGCATCAGCGGCATCGACGCCAGCCCGTCCCAGATCTCCGCCGGGAAGCTGCGCGCCGCCTGGTCCATATAGGCCGACAGCGCCCGCACCCCGGCGTCGCGGCGGCACCGGAAGTCCAGATCCATCAGCAGGAAGGCCAGGTCGTACTGGACGTCCAGGTCCGACAGCAGGTCGTTGAACTCGATGCAGTCGAAGAGGATCGGCCGACCGTCCTCCACCAGGATGTTCCCCAGGTGCAGATCCCCGTGGCACCGCCGCGAGAACCCGCCGGCCGACCGCTGCGCCAGGGCCGGCGCCTGCCGCGCCAGCTCCGCCTCGGTCAGGGCGATCATCGTCTCGACCCGGTCCTGGTCCAGCCCCTGGCAGGTCTCGCGCAGCAACTGGGCGTTCGAGCCCACCGTGAACTCCAGCGCCGCCAGCCCGCGTCCCCGCTTCAGCGGCGCCGCAGCATGGAAGCCGGCGATCAGCCGCCCCAGCGATTCGGCCAGCTCGCCGTCCACCGACTCCGGCTTGGCGGCCAGCACCTCGCGCTCGTCGAACCGGCGCATCTCCAGCACATGGTCGACGGCCTCGCCGGCCCCGTCGATCGCCAGGCCGCCGTCCGCCTCGCGGGTGATCGACCGCACCGCGCGATAGATGTCCGGGGCCGCGGCCTTGTTGAACTCCAGCTCCCGGTCCAGCGCCCACTTTCGGCGCTCCAGGGTCAGGAAGTTCGCATAGCCCAGGTCGGCGTGGCGCTTGAGCTTCCAGGCCGCCGCCTCGCCCAGAAAGACGTGAGCGCAGGCCGTGTCGATGGTCTTGTCGGTCCGGCCCCTCAGCCAGGCCATCAGCTCCGCCTCCAGGGCGGTGGGCGCGAGGCCGCTCAAGGAAACAGCCGGCGCGTGGTCCACCCACCCGCCGCGCGCTCGAACACCAGCCGCTCGTGCAGGCGGAACGGGCGGTCGCGCCAGAACTCGATCGACTGCGGCGCCACGCGGAAGCCCGACCAGTGCGGCGGGCGCGGAACCTTGCCCAGGCCGAACCTCAGGCCCGCCTCGGCGATCTTCTTCTCCAGCGCCAGCCGGTCCGGCAGGGTCCGCGACTGGTCGCTGGCCCACGCGCCCAACTGGGCCGGCCGCGCCCGCGTGGCGAAATAGGCGTCCGCCTCTGCCGCCGTCGTCGGCGTCACGGTCCCACGGACCCGCACCTGCCGACGCAGGGACTTCCAGTGGAACAGCAGCGCCGCCTTCGGCTGGCCCGCCAGCTCCCGGCCCTTGGCGCTCTCCACGTTCGAATAGAAGACGAACCCCGACGGATCCACGTCCTTCAGCAGCACCATCCGCACGTCGGGCAGCCCGTCGGCGTCCACGGTGGCCAGCGACATGGCGTTGGCGTCGTTGGGCTCCTTCGCCACCGCTTCCTGCAGCCATGTATCGAACAGCGCGAAAGGATCGGTCTCGCTGAGCAGCGCCGGCGGCTCGGCCTGGGTCACCTGGCGGACGTAGTCGTCCTCGCTGGGCGACGGCGGGATGAAGGTTTTGTCGGTCACGGTCGGGATATAGCGCGCCATCCGCGCCTCCGCGAAGCAAACAAGGGCGCAAACCCGCTTAACGGTGCGTTGACCCCGTTCACCTTAACGTCCGGGCTGATGACTCGGCCGGCGCCCGAACTGTCCCTGAAATACGCTCGCGAAGTGCTGGGCGTCAGCTCGGCGTCGACCCCCGCCGAGGTCCGCAAGGCCTTCCGCGAGGCCGCCAAGCGCGCCCACCCCGATTCCGGCGGCGACGAGAACAGCTTCCGCCAGGTGATGGACGCCTACCAGCGCCTCCAGGACCCGCTCGGCGACCGCCTGGTCCAGACCCCGACCCGCGCCCGGCCCACGCCCGACCCCGACCTCGAGATCACGCCGAAGCTGGCGCTGGAGGGCGGCGACGTCGACCATCGGATGCCGGACGGCCAGTTCATCCGCATCACCCTGCCCGCCGGCCTGCGCTCCGGCGACAAGGTGCGCGCCGCCGGCGCCGAGCTCTGCGTCTACATCCGCGCTCACGACGGCGTGCTGGTGCGCGGCGACGACCTCTGGATGACCGTCAAGGTCGCCCCGGGCCTGCTGAAGAAGGGCGGCCGCGTCAGCCTGGACACCCCCATCGGCCGCCGCAGCGTCTGGATCGACAAGAAGGCGGCCGAGCGCGGCCTGGTCCGGGTGGAAGCCGAGGGCCTGCCCGCCCGTGGCCGCCGCCCCGCCGGCCACCTCTTCGTCCGCCTGACCGCCACCGCCGGCCTCGCCGACAGCGCCGCCCTCTCCCTCCTCCGCCGTTTCGCCGCCGCCTGGGCGGCCTGACGGGCCGCGCCGCAGGCGCCTTCTGCGGCTGAAATCCCTGTCCGCGCTGAGGCGCCAGGCCGCCGCCGAAACTGGTCCAGTTCTTGCTTAACTATGCCCGACGCAAGGGGGACCACATGGCGATCGACGGTATTGGCGCGATGTTCGCGATGGCGACCTCGCTGGTGGCCAAGCCCACCGACAAGGCCGACAAGACCCCGTCCCCCGCCGACGCGGCCAAGACGCGCATGGAGGCCTCCGCCGCCCGCCAGAAGCAGGACCTCGACGCGGTGCGCGAGAAGGGCATCTATGCCTGGGCCCAGGAGAAGAAGTTCGAGGCGCTGAAGGCGAAGATCAAAGACGACCTCATGAAGAAGCAGGGCCTGGACGACGCCAAGCTCTCGGCCATGTCCCCGGAAACCCGCGCCTCCACCCTGACCTCGCTCGAGGCCGAGATCGCCAAGCAGATCCAGGAGGTGATGCAGGAGACGCTCACCCAGGAGGCCAAGAAGGCCGGCAAGGAAGGCCGCCCGCCCCAGCCCATGATCATCGATATCGCCGTCTAGACCTGCAGACCGGCAGAAACCGCCCGGCAAGCTATGCCGTCGCAACCTCGGACTCGGCCAGCCGCGCCAGCGCCTCGCCGTCCAGCCTGCGCACGGTCCACTCGGTCTTCGCCGAGGCGCCCAGGCTGTCGTAGAATTCGATCGACGGCGTGTTCCAGTTGAGCACCGCCCACTCCAGCCGCCCCAGCTCCGCGTCCACGCAGCGCCGCGCCAGCCGGGCCAGCAGCGCCTTGCCGGCGCCCTCGCCCCGCGCCTCGGGCCGCACGAACAGGTCCTCCAGGTAGATTCCGGCGCGACCCCGGAAGGTGGAGTAGTTGTAGAACCACAGCGCGAAGCCCACCGGCTGGCCGTCGTGCTCGGCGATCTCGCAGAAGCTGCGCGGGTTTTCCCCGAACAGGTCGCGGCGGATGTCGGCCTCGGTCGCCTCCACCTCGTGCAGCAGCCGCTCGTACTCGGCCAGTTCGCGGATGAAGGTCAGGATCAACGGCGCATCGGCGACGGTCGCCACCCGAACAGTCACGCTCATGTCACGAACCTAGGCGTCCGGACGCGCCAACGCCAACCCCGGCGCGTGGATTTAGACCCGCGCCCCGGTCGTCTCCTCGGACACCGCCCACAGCCGTTCGGCCGTCTCGGGGTCCAGGGCATGCGGCAGCACGCCTTCGAACGGGTTCTCCGCCGTCCACGGCACAGCCTGGTTGCAGTTCTCCAGATAGAGCCCGCCCACGCCTTCCAGCTCGTCGCCCAGCGCCGCCCAGACGCTGGTGGACGCGCCCTGCTCGGTCGACTTGAAGCGGTCGTTCAGCTTGCCGGCCTCGTCCATCCAGCCAAAGGCGATCATCTCTTCCCGCGGAAGATGCCGCTGCAGCGGCGTCATGATCCCGCCCGGCATCACCGCGTTGGCGTTGATCCCCAGGTCGGCGAAGCGTTCGTTGAAGCCCACCGCGAACAGCGAATTGGCCGTCTTGGCCTGGCCGTACGACTCCCACTTGTCGTAGGGCCGCGTGCGATAGTGCATGTCGTCGAAGTTGATCCCCGACCGGCGGTGGCCGATGGACGACAGCGACACCAGCCGGCTCTGCTTGCCGTCCTGGGCCGCGTTCATCAGCGCCCGCGCCAGCAGCACCGACAGCAGGTAGTGACCGAAGTGGTTGGTCCCGACCTGCATCTCCAGGTCCTGCGCCGTGTAGCTCTGCGGGCAGGCCATGACGCCGGCGTTGTTGATCAGGATGTCCAGCGGCTTGTCGGCCCAGGCGCTGGCAAACGCCGCCACCGAGGCCAGGTCCGACAGGTCGATCAGGCCCACCGAGACCTTGCCCGGCGCGGTCTTTTCGATATCGGCGACGGTCGCCTCGCCGGCGGCCTTGTTGCGGACGGCCAGCATCACCTCGGCCCCGGCCTCGGCCAGGGCGCGGGCGGTCTCGACGCCGATGCCGGACGCGCCGCCCGTGACGATGGCGCTGACGCCGTTCAGGTCGTGGCTGGCCGTGATTTCACGGGCGGTCGTGGTGGCCCCGAACGCCGAGGTGATGCGGTCGCTCATGGTCAGGCCACCTTGCTGAAGTCGGGGGCGCGCTTTTCGGCGAAGGCGGCGAACGCCTCCTTGGCTTCCGCGCTCTTGAGCTGGGCGGAGAAGATCGCGTTCTCACGCACCATCTGCTCCTGGATCGAAGGTTCGTCGCGCATCAGCGCCTTGGCGCCCTGCACCGACGCCGCGGCCCGTGCCGCGACGGCCTGCGCCGCCTTCAGCGCCCGCTCGCGCAGCTCGGCCATCGGCACGGCGGCGTTGGCGATCCCCCAGGCGGCGGCGGTCCGGCCGTCGATCGTCTCGCCCAGCACGAACATCGAGAACGCGCGCGCGTGCCCGATCCGCGCCGGCAGCAACAGCGATGACGCCGCCTCGGGCGCCAGGGCCAGGTTCACGAACGGCGTGCTCAGCAGGGCGTCCTCGGCCACATAGACCAGGTCGCAGTGCAGCAGCATGGTCACGCCCACCCCCACCGCCCGGCCATGCACCGCCGCGACGATGGGCTTCTTCGCCCGTCCCAGCGCGATCAGCAGCGGATTGCCCTTGCCGCGCGCTTCGTTCGCCGCCCCGTCGCCGGCATTCACCGCCGCGAATTCGCCAAGGTCGTTGCCGGCGGTGAAGCTGTCTCCGTTCGCCTGGACCAGGATGCAGCGCACGCCTGCGTCGGCGTTGGCCCCGTCGATGGCGTCGCCCAGCGCCTGGTACATGGCGCCGGTAATCGCGTTCTTCTTTTCCGGGCGGTTGAACGTCAGCGTCAGTACGCCGTCCGCTTGCGCGCTCAAAATGTGATCCGTCATTCCGCGTTCGGCCGCGAGGGCCGCCTTCTTGTGTTCGTTTCCACCCTGCCGGTGAGGCTTTAGGCCGCCGCCCGGTACCAGTCGACGCCGTTCTGGTCGCGTTCGCGCACCGCTTGGCCCCGCGCGATCAGGCAGTTGAGGTGCGCCAGGCTCTCGCCGGTGGCCAGGCCCAGCAGGTGCTCGTTGATCGGCCGGCGGAACAGCACCGAGAACACGTCCACCACCCGCTTCGGCTCGGCCAGCAGGTCCTGCAGTCGCTCCAGGCCCCGCTCATGCCCGCTGATCAGGTGGTCGATCCGCGCGTACAGGCCGTGGAAGGGGTCGTTGTGCGCCGGCAGCACCAGCACCTCGTCCGGGATCTTGGTCTTGATCCGCGCCAGCGAGGTGATCCAGTCGGTCAGCGGATCGCCGTCCGGCTCGGTGGGGAACACCGAGACGTTGGACGAGATCTTCGGCAGCACCTGGTCGCCCGAGATCATCAGCTTCAGTTCGGGGCAATAGAGGCAGGCGTGCTCCGGGCTGTGGCCCGAGCCCACGACGATCTTCCAGTCGTGGTC
Source organism: Alphaproteobacteria bacterium (assembly GCA_018821435.1). Lineage (GTDB taxonomy): Bacteria > Pseudomonadota > Alphaproteobacteria > Caulobacterales > Caulobacteraceae > Phenylobacterium. The sequence goes on along the minus strand of JAHJME010000007.1, from coordinate 45,568 downwards.
GCCGATCCGGACGTCGTCGCCGTCGTTCAGCCGGTGGAAGCTGTCGGGCAGCGCATAGAGCCCGCGCCCGAACCCGCCGAACTTGGCCCGATAGTTCTCCAGCGCGTCCTCGTCCCAGCCGGTGGCCTTGAAGAACGCCAGCGCGTCGGCCGGCGCCTCGCGCCCCGTATCCGCCGCCAGCGAGCGGCACGTGATGTACTCCAGCCGGGTGATCCACAGCCGCGCGTCGAACTTGCGCGTCAGATAACCGGACATGCCGATGTGGTCGGGATGCATGTGGGTAACGAACACCCGCGTCACCGGCTTGCCCTCCAGCGGACCCTTCAGCACGGCGCGCCAGGCGTTGCGCGTCTCCATTCCGCCGATGCCGGTGTCGACGATCGCCCAACCGTCCTGGCCATCGGCGGTCTTGTCGGCGATGGCCCAGACGTTGATGAACGCCAGCGCGCCGCCCAGCGGCATCCGCATCCACTTCACGCCCGGCGCGATATCGACCGCCTGACCGGTCTCCGGACCCTGCTCGAACGGATAGCTCAGCTTCGGCCGATGGCTTTCCCAGCCGCCCTGTTCGATTCCGTCCCGCAACGCGCCGCTCCTGAAGTTCGACGCCCATTATCCCGTGGGGACCCTAGGGAGGGCAACCTCCTCCGCCCAAGTCGAGCGACGGCCTACGCCCCCGCCGCGCCGAACTGCTCCACCCACCTGCGGAACACGCCCGGGTCCGACAGCCCCGCCTGCTGGGCCGCCACCTTGCCGCCGGTGAAGCAGAACAGCGCCGGGATGCCTTGCACGCCGAAGCGCGCCGCCAGGGGCTGGTTGGCGTCCACGTCGATCTTGATGAACCGCGCCCGGGGCTCCAGCTCGCCAGCCGCCCGCGCGAAGATCGGCGCCACGGCCCGGCACGGCCCGCACCACGCCGCCCAGAAGTCCACGATCAGCGGCAGATCGCTGCGGGCCAGGTGCTTGTCGAACCGCGCGCCGTCCAGCGCCACGGGCTCGCCGGTGAACAGCGCCTTCTGGCATTTCCCGCATTTCGCGCCATCAGCGAGCCGCGCGGGCGGCAATCGGTTGGTGGCGTCGCAGTGGGGACACACCACATGCAGGGCGTCGGGCATGGGGACCTCCGTGCCGCACACAACGCGGCGACCGCCATTCGGTTTGAATGACGCCGCGTCCTCTGGCTAGGTTCGCCGCAACGATAACGAGGAGACGACCATGGGCCAGCTCGCAGACCGTCCCGACGCGGCCCTCGCCGCCCGGCTGGATCCCATCGTCGACGCCGCCCTGGCCGAGGGCCGGATCGCCGGCGCCGTGGTGCTGGTCGGTCGCGAAGGTCAGCGCGCCTATGCCCGCGCCGCTGGCCAAGCCGACGTCGAGGCCGGCCGCCCCATGGCGCTTGACGCCATCTTCCGCGCCTCGTCGCTGACCAAGCCGATGGTCACCGCCGCCGTGCTCAGCCTGGTGGACGACGGCGTCATCGGCCTGGACGACCCGGTCACCCGCTACCTGCCGGATTTCCAGCCCAAGTGGGACGGCCAGGTCCCGACGATCACGCTGCGCCACCTGCTGACCCACACCGCCGGCCTCTCGTATGGTTTCATGCAGCCTGACGACGGTCCCTACCTCAAGCTGGGCGTGTCGGATGGCATGGACCAGCCGGGCCTGGGCTTCCCCGAGGAGCTGAAGCGGATCACGGAGGCGGGTCTGGTCTTCCCGCCCGGCGCCGCCTGGCTCTATTCCGTCGGCCTGGACGTCCTGGGCGCGGCGGTCGAGGAGGCCACGGGCAAGACCCTGGGCGAGGTCGTCGCCGAGCGCGTCACGCGCAAGCTGGGCCTGGCCGACACCGGCTTCACCGTCTCCGACCGCGCCCGCCTGGCGAAGGCCTACGCCGACGGACCGCCGCCCAAGCCGATGGGCGCGACCCACACCGTGCCGTTCGCCGAGCTGTCGGGGATCAAGTTCGCCCCCGACCGCATCTTCGACCCCGGCTCGTTCCCCTCCGGCGGCGCGGGCATGGCCTGCTCGGCCCCCGACTTCCACACCTTCCTGGAGGCGATCCTGCACGGCGGCGGGCCCATCGTCAGCGCCGAGACCGCCCGGGACATGATGACCAACCAGACCGGCGGCCACGCCATCGTCACCAGCGGGCCTGGCTGGGGCTTCGGTTTCGGCGGCGCGGTGATGCTGGACCCCAGCGCCCAGGGCTCGCCGCTTCCGGCCGGCGCCTGGATGTGGGGCGGCGTCTACGGCCACAGCTGGTTTGCCGATCCCGCCAGCAAGACCAGCTTCGTCCTTATGACCAACACCTCGACCGAAGGCATGAGCGGCCGGCTGTCCCAGGAGCTGATGGCGGCGGTGGCGGCCTAGCCTCCGCGCCGCAGGCGCCCAAAGATCACCGCCAAGACGCCAAGGACGCCAAGCCTCCGGGACACGCGCCGGCCCCTTGGCGGACTTGGCGTCTTGGCGGTTAAAGCGGACGCATGCGCATCACGCCTTGTGGCGCTCGTCGACCCAGTGGAATAGTCCCGCCGCTTTCGGGAGGCTCTGATGCTGAAGTTCGCCGCGGCCCTGGCCGCCACCACCATGCTCGCCAGCGCCGCTCACGCCCAGCAGCCCGGCGAGGCCAACTTCCGCGCCCTCTACAAGGAGCTGGTCGAGACCAACACCACCTTCTCCGCCGGAAGTTGCACGCTGGCCGCCGAGCGCATGGCCGCGCGCCTGAAGGCGGCCGGCTTCGCCGACAGCGACCTCACCCTGTTCACCCCGCCGGACAAGCCCAAGGACGGCGGCCTCGTGGCGGTGCTGGCCGGCAAGGATCCCAAGGCCAAGGCGATCCTGCTGCTCGCGCACATCGACGTCGTCGAGGCCAAGCGCGAGGACTGGGAGCGCGACCCGTTCACCCTGGTCGAGGAGAACGGCTACTTCTACGCGCGCGGCGCGTCGGACGATAAAGCCCAGGCCGCCATCTGGACCGATCTGCTCATCCGCCTGAAGCAGGAGGGCTACAAGCCGCGGCGCGCCCTGAAGGTGGCGCTCACCTGCGGCGAGGAGGGCGGCGGCCAGGTCAATGGCGCCGCGTGGCTGGCCGAGAACCGCCGCGACCTGATCGACGCGGCCTTCGCCCTGAACGAAGGCGCGGGCGGCGCCCTCGACAGCGCCGGCGGCAAGCCCGTGGTCCACAACATCCAGGCCGGCGAGAAGACCTCGTCCAGCTTCCGACTGGAGGCTGTGAACCCCGGGGGCCACTCGTCGCGCCCGGTCCCCGACAACGCCATCTACCAGCTGGCCCGCGCCATCGACGGCGTCGCCGGCTACACCTTCCCGGTCCAGATGAACGACACCACCCGGGCCTATTTCACCAAGATGGCGCCCATCGTCGGCGGCGCGACCGGCGCGGCCATGACCGCCATCGTCGCCAACCCCAAGGACGCCGCGGCCGACGCCACGCTCAGCAAGGACGCCAACTACAATGCGATCCTGCGCACCACCTGCGTCGCCACCCAGATCTCCGGCGGCCACGCGCAGAACGCCCTCCCCCAGCGCGCCAACGCCACGATCAACTGCCGGATCTTCCCCGGCGAATCCCCCGCCGCTGTCCGCGACGCCCTGGTGAAGGCTATCGGCGACGCCAAGGTCGAGGTCTCCCAACCCTCCAAGAGCCGCGGCGAGAAAACCGCCCCGCCGCTGACGGCCCAGGTGGTCGGCCCGATCGAGAAGATCTCGGCCCAGATGTGGCCGGGCATTCCGGTGGTTCCGGTCCTGCAGGCCGGCGGCACCGACGCCGGGCCGCTGATCGCCGTCGGCATCCCCACCTACGGCGTCTCGGGCATCTTCTACGATCCCGACCTCGGTCGCCTGCACGGCCTGAACGAGCGGATCGGCGTGAAGTCGCTGCTGGATGCGCGCGAGTTCAGCTACCGGCTGGTGAAACTGTACGCCGAGGCCAAGTGAGCGCCGCCGTTCGCCTCTGGATCGCCGCCAGCCACGACGCCGCCCACCGCAACGGCGGCTGGGCGTTCGTCCGCGCGGGTGGCGACACCGTCTCGCGGGCCGGCGGCGACCGCCGCACCACCCGCGCGCGGACGATTCTCACCGGTTTCGTGGCCAGCCTGAAGGACGTGCCCGCCGGCGCGGCCCTGGCCGTCGTGGCCCCCCGCACCGACGCGCTGATCCTGCACACCCTGCTGAAGCCGCCCGCCGAGCCGCCGGCCGAGGACCTGGACCTGCGCGCGGTCCTGACCGCCGCCCTCGCCGGCAAGACCTGGACCCTGGCGGTCAGCGACCCCGAGGCCCCGACCCCCGCCGGCTTCGTCGCCGCCTGGGCCGACACCGCCAGCGAAAAGGCCAAGATGGGCGGCGCCTTCACCATCGCCATCCCGAAGACCAACCTGGCGAAGGTGAAAGGCCTCTAAACCGGTCGGGTCGGATGCAGCGACCTGCGGGGCTTGCGCGTTCCTGTCACAGCGCAAGTCCCACGCCCGCCCCCAGGGCTTGGGCGTCCCCGTTGGAGGCCCCCCATGATCCGCACGCACGAACAGTTTGAAGCCGCGCTCGAACAGGGGATGCACCTGCTGAACGCGGCACCCCCCGAAGGCACGCCCGACCACACACGCCTGCTGGCGCTGATGCAGGACATCGCCGCCTACCGGCCCGCCGTGCGCCTGGCCCCGGAGGAGAACCCCGCGGCCACGCGGCTCTCCCAACAGCTGCACACGTTCGAGGAACGCCTGACGCCGCCGATGACGTCGCACTGGCAATCCATGATCGGCGGCGATTTCGGCGGCCATCGATAGGCGTCAGCCTCGCGCCAGCCGCCGACGGTCACGGCGCAGCATGGCGCCCGCGCCGAGGAAGCCGCCCAGCATCAACGCCCACGTGCCGGGCTCCGGCGCGGCGCTGTTCGCCGGGAACGTCAGCGCCCCGCCGTCGGTCAGGGCGAACGCCGGCTGATACGCCAGCGGCCCTGCCGCACCCGGCGCGGTGCTGTACTGATAGGACTGCCCGTCCGCCGCCGCCGTGTCGCTGAGGTACCAGCTCAGATAGCCCGCCGCGCCCGCCGCGTGATTGGTGCGGATGCGATAGGTCTCGCCAGCCTCGAAGTTGATCGGCGCCGGGTTGAACGTCGAGCCGCTGGAATTTCCGAACGCCACCTGCACCTCGTACAGCCCCGGCACGAGCCCGCTTTCGACCTGCATGAAGCCCAGGCCGACCCAGTCGGCGCCCTCCAGCTTCTCGATGTTGAAGCCGCTGCGGCGGTTGCCATACGGCGACACCGTCGCGATCGGCACGATCATGTGGCTGGCCGTGAACGTCGAGTCGACGGTGAAGCTGGTCGTCACCGTGTCGCCGTAGAAGAACGTGCAGTAGATGTTGGCGCAGTAGGTGCTGCTGGACGCCGCCGTGTCGAACGACTGGGCGCCGTCCGGCGTTCGCCGGGTCAGCGGCAGGCCCACGCCCACGGTCGACGCGGCCGTGTCGGACGGGGTGTAGTTGCTGTAGAAAATCGTCGCCGAGGCCGGCGATGCGCTGAGCGCGAGGGCCGCGGCTGCGGCGGCGAAAGACACGGTATGACGAACTGACACTGGAACCCCCTTGGTGGATGGCTCCATGAAACCCCGGCGTCCGCCAGGCCGGAGCCCCCATTTGGGGGTACCCAATGGGGTCGCTCGTCGGCCCCTAAGCCAGTTCGCTCATCCACACCCGGAGCGCGCGCAGGAACGGCAGGGCTTCGCGGAATTCCTTCTGGGTGAAGCCTTCGCGCAGCTTCTCGACCTTGGGCCGGATCGCCGCCATCGAGCGGGCATAGGCCTCGCGGCCCTCGGCCGTCATCCGCACCCGCTTCTTGCGCCGGTCGGCGGCGCACGGCTCGACCGACACCAGGTTCGTGCATTCCAGCCGCTGCAGCGTGTTGGTGATCGCCCCCGGCGTCATCTTCAGCGCGGTGGAGATCGCCGCCGGCGTCAGGTCCTCGCCCCGCCGCGCGATCAGGCTCAGCACCTCGTACTGCGGATAGGTCAAGCCCACCGGCAACGCCCGCGAGATCGCCGTGCGCACGCCGTGCTCGATCAGGCTGATCTCGTCGAAGACCTGAACCTCGGGATGTTCCTCGATTACCGCGCCCATACAGCCCCTCCTCGCGAATCGTCAGCGGACGAACCTTATCCTTCAACCTTGAATGATCTGTTTCGAGATTGAATTACATGCCCCGCGGTCGGCGATACATCCCCAGCACGTCCACATCTCTGCAGATGGGGGGCCCATCGTCCGGTCGCAAGAACGCCGTTCGTCGCTTGACCTGCGTCGCCTACCCGACCGCAATGGCCACGCGGCCGGTCTAGGCTCGTCGCGCAAGTAAATGGGGCGACCCTCGGCGTGCCGTGCTTTCCCGTTCTCGAGTTCGACAGTCATACGCTCCCGCCGGACGAGCGCTTCCCGACCTTCGCCTCCGGGATGGTCAATTTCGACCTCACCGCGCCGGCGGCGGCGCCGTTCGCGGCCGTCGCCACCGCGTGGAAAGTGGGCGCAATCGTCATCGCCGAAATCCGGTCCAGCCCGGTCCGCTACGATCGGTCCTCGGCCCGCATACTGCGCGACGAGGTCGACCACCTCTATGTGAACCTGCACCTCAAGGGACGCGTCGTCGCCGATTGCGGCGCCGGCGCCCGCATCGGCTCTCCGGGCTCGCTGCTGGTCGTCGACATGCGCCAGGCGTGCGAATTCGAGGTCGCCGACGTCCATGAGATCGCCGTCGCCATCCCCCGGCGGCTGCTCGTGCCGCGCCTGCAGCCCTTCGACGCCCATGGCCTGCTGACCCGCGGCCCGCTGGTGCGCCTGCTGGGCCGATCTCTGCAGGCCGTCCTGCGCAGCCTTCCCGAACTCGCGCCCGGCCAGAGTGGCGTCGTCGAACGCATGGTCGTCGACCAGGTCTGCGACACCCTGCTGGACGCACTGCGGGCGGGCGAGGCCGGCCGCGCGCGCGAAGCCACGCTGACGGTGCGGGTGCACGCGCTGATGGACGCCCACCTGGCCGAGCCGATCGACCCGGCCTGGATCTGCGCGACCCTCGGCGTCTCGCGCTCCGCCCTCTACCGCGCCTTCGAGGACAAGGGCGGCGTGTTGCGCGATCTCCAGGTCCGCCGGCTGCGCCGCGTCCGCGCCTGGCTGGAAACACCCGGCGAAACCCGCCCGATCGCCGCGCTGGCCGCCCTCACCGGCTTCGCGGACAAGGCGCACCTCACCCGGGCCTTCAAGCGCGAGTTCGGCCTGACACCCGGCGAGGTCCGCGCCCGCGCCGGCGAGACCCGGGAGGTCGCCCCCGCCGTCGACGATCAAGCGGCCCGGCTGTTCAACCAGTGGGTTAGCGCCCTCGACTGACAAACCCCTTACGCGCGAAGGGGCAGCACGCACGTACAACGCAATAGGGATTCCTGGCGGATCGACCCCGGGTTGAGATCTCGCCTAGACATCTGACGACGCGCCGACGGGGTGTTCGGCGCACGGGGATCACGATGAAGCCGCTTCTGTCTCAGGCCGCCGCTGCGGTCGCCGCCGTCGCATGCCTGACCCTGCCGTCCGTCGCGGCGGCCGATATCCTCGCAGGTCCCGTGCCGCACTTTCCGCAGTACGGCCAGACCTTGTTCGGCGGCGACGACTCCGGCGCCCACGTCGATCTGCCGTTCAACTTCACCTTCTACGGCCAGACCTATTCGTCGATAAACCTCTCGACCAACGGCTTCGTCACCTTCACCCCGTCCGGCGCCCTGGACCTGGGTGTCGCGGACTGGAGTCCCGCCGGCTCAAGCCTCGTGGACGGTCCCGCCCGCATCGCGCCGCAATGGTTCGACCGGGTCGGTTATGTGATGGAAGACCGGAGCCAGACGGGGCGCTACACGGTCACCTGGCTCAGCGAAGAATATGGCCAGACCGGCATCTACCTGACGCAGCTCAGCCTGTTCTCGGACGGCCACTTCAGCTTCGCCTACAGCGACGGCGCTCCGCAGAGCACCGTCCTGGTCGGCATCTCGGCGGGCGGCGGCGTGCCTAACAACGGGCCCGTGGGCTTCGACGGCGCCGATTTCGGCACCAATGCCCGCACGATCTACGCCCTCCACGGACCGGGCGAGTTCTACAGCAGCGTGGGGGTCACCTTCACGCCCACGCCGGGCCGGCCGGGCTTCTACAACGTCCTCGCCGGCCTTGCGCCTCTGGCCGCCCCCCCGCCGCTGCCCGAATGGCCGCCGGAGGAGCCCGCCGGCGTGCCGGAGCCCGCGAGCTGGGCCCTGATGATCCTGGGTTTCGGCGCGGCCGGCGCGAGGCTCCGCACCCGCAGGCGCGCGACGGCCTAGCGCCCCGCCGCCGCCCGCGTATCTTCCAGTCCGCGCCGCGCCAGCTCGTCGGCGCGGTCGTTGTGCTCGTGGCCGGAGTGGCCCTTCACCCAGCGCCACTTCACGTCGTGCCGCGCGCGGGCCTCATCCAGCCTGCGCCACAGGTCGTCGTTCTTCACCGGCTTGCCGTCGGCGGTCTTCCAGCCCCGGCGCTTCCAGTTGTGGATCCACTCCGAGATGCCCTTCATCACATAGGTGCTGTCGGTGTGCAGCTCGACCTGGCACGGCTTGGTCAGCGCCTCCAGCGCCCCGATGGCGCCCATCAGCTCCATCCGGTTGTTGGTGGTCTGCAGCTCCCCGCCGGACAGCTCCTTGACGCTGGTCCCGTGCATCAGGATCGCGCCCCAGCCCCCCGGCCCCGGATTCCCCGAGCACGCGCCGTCGGTATAGATCACCACGCCGGGGGTCATCCTCCTACGCGCCTCGCAGAGCTTCGGACGACGGGTCCGCGGCGGCCTTGTCCTCCGAAGCCTTGGCGAAGGAGGAGCCGAACAGCACCAGATCCGGCGCGCTGCGATGCACCGCCAGCTTGCGCTCGTACTCCAGCGGATCCTTGGGCCGCACCAGCGCCCCGGCCGGCGTCGTGCCCCAGTCGTACAGCCGCGTCAGGAAGAACCGCATCGCCGCCCCGTGCGCCAGCACCGGCAGCGCCGCCCGCTCCGCGTCGCTCAGCGGCCGCAGCGCCTCGTAGCCGCTCAGGAACTGTCGCGCCGAGGTGATGTTGAAACTGCCGTCCGGCTCGAAGCACCAGGCGTTCAGCGCCGCCGCCACGTCGTAGGCGAAGGCGTCCGTGCAGGCGAAGTAGAAGTCGATGGCGCCCGAGAACCGGCCGCCGGTGAAGAACACGTTGTCCGGGAAGAAATCGGCGTGACAGACGCCGGCCGGCAGATCCGTCGGCCACCGCTGCGCCAGCATGGCCAGGTCGTCCGCGATGGTCTGCGACAGGCCGGGCTTCAGCCCCTCGGCCGCGCCCTCCAGGCCCTCGAACATCTTCGCCCAGGCCGGCTGGCCCAGGTCGTTCTCCCGCGCAATCGGAAAGCCGTCGGCGGCCAGATGCAGCCCCGCCAGCCCGCCGCCCGCCTCGCGGCAGTGCGCCGCCGTCGGCCGTCGCACCGACAGGCCGTTCAGGAACCCGGTGATGGCGCAGGGCTTGCCCCGCACGTGCTTGATCAGCTCGCCCTGCCGGTCGCCCATCGGCTCGGCCGACGGATAGTCGTGCCGCGCCAGCCAGCGCATCAGCTCCAGGAAATACGGCAGGTCGTCGGGGTTCGTCCGGCTCTCGTAGACCGTGAGGATGAAGCGCCCGCCCTCGGTCTCCAGCAGGAAGTTGGAGTTCGACACCCCCTCCGCGATCCCCTTGAACGCCAGCGGGGCGCCCAGGTCGAAGTCGGCCAGCAGCGTCGCCAGCTCGTCGTCGGTGATGTCCGTATAGACCGCCATGGGCTCCCGATGGGCGACGTCGCGCGGACGGTCAAGTCGACAGAATGCCCGACGATACTCATCCCCGCGAATGCGGGGACCCAGACTTGCGCCCCAATCCGCCGCCAACGCCAAACGAAAGAAGCCTGGGTCCCCGCGTTCGCGGGGATGAATAGGGTTTTACCCCTAAGCCACCGCCCGGGGCAGCTTGAACGTCACCGTCTCCCGCGCCGTGTCGATCTCCTCGACCGTCACGTCGAAGCTCGCGCCCAGCTTGTCGATCACGCCTTGCACCAGCACCTCAGGCGCCGAGGCGCCGGCCGTGACGCCCACGATCGTCGCGCCGTCCACCCACGCCATGTCCAGGCTGCCGGCGTCGTCGATCAGGTACGACCGCGCCCCCGACCTCTGGCCCACCTCGGCCAGCCGCACCGAGTTCGAGGAGTTGGCGCTGCCCAGCACCAGCAGCACCTGCGACCGCGCGGCGATGGCCTTCACCGCGTCCTGACGGTTCGTGGTCGCGTAGCAGATGTCTTCCTTGTGCGGCGCGGCGATCTCGGGGAACCGCGCCCGCAACGCCGCGACGATGTCGGCGGTGTCGTCCACCGACAGCGTGGTCTGGGTGACGAACGCCACATTGCCCGCGTCGCGCGGCTGGAACGCACGCGCGTCCTCCACCGTCTCGATCAGCGCCACCGCGCCGTCGGGCAGCTGGCCCATGGTGCCCACCACCTCCGGGTGCCCCGCGTGGCCGATGAGCACGATCTCGCGGCCGGCGTCGAAGTGGCGGCCCGCCTCCACATGCACCTTCGAGACCAGCGGACAGGTCGCGTCCAGGAATAGCATCTTGCGCGCCTTGGCGTCGGCCGGCACCGACTTGGGCACCCCGTGGGCCGAGAACACCACCGGTCGGTCCGGCGGGCACTCGTCCAGCTCTTCCACGAACACCGCGCCCAGCGCCTTCAGCCGATCGACCACATGGCGGTTGTGCACGATCTCGTGGCGCACATAGACCGGCGCCCCATACTTCGCGATCGCCCGCTCGACGATCTGGATCGCCCGGTCCACCCCCGCGCAGAAGCCGCGAGGGCTGGCCAGCAGGATGGTGAGGGGCGGACGGCTCGACATGGCCGGAACCTAGTGCCCCGGCCCGCCGAGTTCCAGCACCCATCCGGCGCAGGCGGCGGCTTAGCCGGCCCGCAACGCCAGCCCGACGCGCCGGCGCGCCATCGCGCCCACGCCGGCGAAGCCCAGGATCATCGTCGCCCAGGCGGCCGGCTCGGGAACCGGCGTGCCGCTCTGGGCCGTGTAGAAGCCCACCGTGTGGTTGTCGGATTCGTAGCCTGCGTTGGCGAGGCCCTCCGAGAACGTGACGGTGTCGAAGGCGCCGTCCGTGTCGAAGAAGTTCAGGAAGACATAGGGCTGGCCGCCGTTCGCGCCGCCGGCGTTCGGATTGCCGAAGTAGGCGGGGTTGCCGCCCACCAGCGCCAGGACGTCGACTGGCGTGAAGCTGAAGAGGGTGCTCCCAGCCCGCGAGAACGTCACGGTGTTGCCGCTGTCCAGCGCCGACAGCCAGAAGCCGAAGTAGTTGATCCCGGCCGGATCCGACGTGCTCAGCCCCAGCGAATAGCCGCTGAAGGTGCTGGCGAAGTTCCCCGCCCCGCCCGCGCCGCCGTACTGGTCGGCGCCGAGGATATCGACACCGGCATAGCTGCCGGTGATGACACCGCCCGACCCGAAGTCGGTCGTGAACGACCGGCTGGCGCCCTGCGCCACGCCGTCGAAGGTCTCGATCCCCACCGAACTGAAGCTGGCCGTCGACGTCTGTACGCCCGGGGCTTCGAAGGTCACGTGGAAGGTGTCGGCCTGCGCGGCGCCCGCCACGCTGAGGACCGCCGCGAACGGCAGGACGCGCTTCATCATCTTGTGGTCTCTCATGCTTTGAACTGAGGTCGGGTTGGGGTCAGGCCGGCGTCGCGGCGCGGCGGCGTCGCACGGCTCCGCCCGTGGCGGCGAAGCCCAGGATCATCATCGCCCAGGTGGCGGGCTCGGGGACGGACGCCGCCACGGGACCGGCTGTCGTCTTGGCGATGTCCCGGTCGTTGGCGGGGTTCATCCCGCCGTTCGTGTTGGCCGGAAAGGCGCCGTAGTAGAAGCCGTTGGTCGCAAGGCCGACCTCGCCCTCGACCGCGCCCGGCGCGGTCAGGGTGAAGCCGTAGACGTGCTTCAGTGTACTGTAATTGCCGGTGCCGACCCGCTGCAGGAGGTTGGCGAACACGACCGTCGCGCCGCCGTCCAGGATGCTCCCCGTCCACTGCAACTGAACGTCGTTGATCTCCTGGTTCGGGAAGTCGGTGCTGGTTGGGCCGCTGACGGCGGTCACGCCGGACAGTCCGGTCAGGGTGATGGTCGGGTGGACGCCGGACTCCGCGAAGCTCATGTTGTCGAACGGGTCGTAGACCAGCGTGTAGGTCCAGGCGTCGCCCACATGCGACTCCAGGACGAAGTCCACCGCGTGGGCCGGGGCGGCCAGCGCCACGGCCGCGCCCACGCCGGCGAGAAGACTGGCAAGCTTGTTCATCGACTCTGCACTCCCACTGACGCCACGGCCGACAGGGCGGACCCGCCGGAAAAATCCTGGCGCCATGCTTTGTCGGGCGAGCGCGGACCACAATCCCGCGTTCCGGGGATACAGGGCGGTTAAGTCGCCGAAATTCGCGATTTCGAGGTCGTCGGCGCCACGATCGGGATCGTCAGGATCAGCCGCGCGCCCTGTCCGGGGCCGCTTTCGATGGCCAGTTCGCCCCCCATCTGGACGGCGCGGCGGCGCATGTTGGCCAGCCCCCGCCCCTCGCCCGGCGAGCCGGCGGCGTGCTGCGGCTCGAACCCCGCGCCATCGTCCGACAGCAGGATGCGGATCGCGCCGCCGCCGCCCGTCTCGGCCGCCAGCTCGATCCGCGACGGCGCGGCGTGGCGCAGGCTGTTGGCGACGCCCTCCTGCAGCAGTCGATACAGGCTGAGCAGCCGCCGCGCGTCCAGGCTGGGCGCCGGGACCGCCAGGTCGCACCGATAATCGAAGGTGACGCCCGCGCGGGCGAGGCGGCCCGCCAGGCGCTCGCGGAACATCGCCAGGGCTTCGTCGATCGGCTCGTTCCCCGCGTCGATCGCGCTGGCCATGTTGCGCAGATCGTCCACCGCCGCCTGGAGCCCCTGCTCGATCTCCGCGGCGCTCAGGCGGTTGGCGCGCACGTCGAGCAGGAGGTGGGTCAGCACGCCGCCGACGCCGTCATGCATGTCGCGCAGCAGGCGCTGGCGCTCGGCGTCGACCGCGATCAGGCGTTCCTGATGGCGCAGCAGCTGCGACGAGCGCAGCAGGCTCGCGTCCTGCTCAAGCACCTGCCGTTCCAGGTCGCTGCGCGCGCCCTCCGCCTCCTGGTTCAGCCGCCGGCCCTGCAGCGCGATCTCGAACAGGATGCCGAAGGTGGTCAGCGGCGGCGCCAGGACCGAGGCCTGGAGCACGAAGTGGGACGGCGGGGGAAACAGGAACAGGTCGAAGACGATCGAGGCCAGGCCGACCATCAGCAGCGCCAGCACCCGGATCGCCGGACCCGGCGCGGTGCGGGCCATCCGCAGCAGGGCCAGGCCGCCGTAGCCGGTCAGGAGGGTCATGGCGGCGGCGTCGAGCCAGGCGGTCGCCACGTCGAAGCGACCGCCCGCCAACAGGGTCGCGACCAGGACGGCGAACGCGACGGCGAAGCCTGCGCCGGCCGCCCAGGCCTCGCGCGGCCGCCATCCCGCGAAGGCGTTCACCGAAACCGCCGCCGCGGCCAGCATCAGGTACTCGACGCCATAGCGCAGCAGCGGGAACCCGGCGTACGGCAGGGCGGCGGCCCCGAAGGCCGTCAGCCAGGCGTCCGCCCCGACCAGGATCATGAAGACCCCGGTGGCGACCTGCAGGCGCGAATTGCGATTGACCGGCAGCAGGACCAGCAGCGCCGCGCCCAGGATCATCGCCTGGGCGACGGCCAGCCACACCATGTCGAAGCGTTGGAACCGCTCCAGCGCGGCGGCCTTGCGCATGGCCTCGATCGGGCCGGCGTAGGCGTCGGGGCGGCCGGCGCAGGGCGCCCCGAGACAGGTCAGCGACCCTCGGCCCGGCGCGGCGCCGACCTCGCCGCGCGACAGCAGGCTCGCCTGGCCCGGCGACACGATCACCGGCTGCCACCCCGGGATGCGCAGGACCGCGGGGCCGGACAGGCCGGCGACAAAGGCGCCCGCGCGGCCAGGCGACAAGGACAGCGTCGCCGCCGCCGCCGGAAGGCGCTGGGCCTCGCTCGCGCCGGCCTGCCGCAGGCCCAGGACGATCAGGCCGTACGCGCTCCAGAACAGCAGTTGCGCGCCCAGGATGACGGTCAGCGCGCGGCGCCATCCCGTCCGCGCGCCGACCGCTGTCACAGGTGCAGCAGTCCGCTGCGGAACGCCTGGACCATCGCCTCGCCCCGATTGCTCACCCGAAGCTTGCGATAGATCGACTTCACGTGGTCGCCGATCGTGTGCGCTGAAATCCCGAACTCGGCCGCCGCCGCCTTGTTGCTGTACCCGCGCGCCAGCAGCTGCAGCAGTTCGATCTCGCGCGGCGACAGCACCGGATCGGCGTCCTCCGGCTTGGCCCGTCCCTCCTGCCGGCGCAGGTGGCGCAGCACATAACCGGCGATGCTGGGCGACAGCGGCGCGTCGCCGGCCAGGGCGTCGGCGGCCTGCTGGCCGATGTCCAGGCTGTCCAGGTCCTTCAGCAGGTAGCCATCGGCCCCGGCCAGGACGGCGGCCAGGACGGTCTCCTCGTCGCCCAGCACCGACAGCACCAGGATCTTCGGCTGCCGGCCGTCCCGGGCGCGGATCGCCTCGATCAGCTCGATGCCGTTGCCGTCGGGCAGGCCCAGATCCAGGATGAACAGGTCGGCATCCCGATCCATCAGGGACCGCGCCTCGGTGAGGCTCGCGGCCGATCCGACCAGCGCCAGCTCGTCGCGCGCCGTCACGCCGCGCCCCACATGGGCGGCGACGATCGGATCGTCTTCCACGATGACGACGCCCGCCCTCACCTCGTCCCCCTTCAGTCCGACCGGCGCGGGGTCCTTCGACGGCGCCATCGCCCGATCAAGCCTCTCCGGGCCGCAACACATCCCGATCCCGGGGGCTGGACAAGGGGTTTCGCGAACGGCGAGCTAGTCGTCGAAGCCCACGAACACCGCCGCGTCGTCCACCGACTTGCGCCGCGAGACGACGGCGTTCGCGGGGAAGGTGTCGTTGGGATAGCCCATGGCGATGCAGATCATGATCACCTGGTCGTCGGGAATGCCCGCATGCTCGCGCACGACCGGCGACTGCATGATCCCCTGGCTGTTGATCACGCAGCCCAGCCCCCGCGACCAGGCGGCGTTGACCAGCGCATTGGCCACCGCGCCACAGTCGAACGGCGCGATGTCGCCGCCGTGGATCGACCGGTCGTAGGTCACCACCACCGAGACCGGCGCGTCGAACTGGCGGAAGCCGCGCAGCACCCAGTCGCGGCGCTGATCCTGATCGTGCCGCTCGATGCCCATGGCGGCGAACAGCTGCTTGGCGATCTCGATCTGCCGCTCGCGGTGTGGGCCTTCATAGGCGCCGTGGCTGCGGAACTCGCGCGTGTCGGGCACGCCGGCCAGGTTCCGCTCGGTGTTGCCGGCGCGGATTCGGTCCAGCGGCGCGCCCGCCACCACGTAGAAGTTCCAGGGCTGGGTGTTCAGCGAGGACGGCGCCCGCATCGCCAGCTCCAGGACCTCGCGGATCACCGCCTTGGGGACGGGGTCGGGCTTGTAGCCGCGGATGCTGCGGCGGCCGACGACGACATCGTCGAACGTCGCGATCGGGCCGGTGTCGGACGTCATGAAGGGCTCCAGGCGTGGCGGCGCGAGGACGCGGCGCGGCGCCAATGGATCGACCCTGGACGCGCAATTCAAGATGCCGTCGGGGAACAAGCGCGTCCGCCGGGCGCGCTAAGCGTCGATGGGACCCAGGGCCGCGTTGCAGCCGTATTCGTCAGGCTGTACTTAGACCCCTGACTCCGCGGCCTTCTCGCGGCCCTTCTTTCCGAGACGCCTCCTATGCGCCGCCAAATGCTCGTCGCCGCCGCCCTGATGGCGGCTCTCACCACGGTCCCGACCCTGTCGTACGCCCAGAGCGGCCGCCGCGACCCCGAGGCCGACCAGCGCAAGCAGCAGGAAGAGTCCGCCAAGAAGCGCAAGCAGAAGGAAGAGTGGGGCGACAACCAGGCCCCGCTCCAGGCCCTGCGCAACGCCGGCCCCTGCCCGTTCGTGAAGTCGCTGTATGACGCCGCCCGCTACGTCGACTTCAAGGACAACCGCGAAGCCTCGGCCAACGTCGGCTTCTCGGGCGAGATCCAGGGCATCTCGGCCGGCTGCGCCTACAAGGACGACCAGCCGATCCAGGTGACCATGGAAGTGCTGTTCGAGATGGGCAAAGGCCCGCAGGCCTCGGGCCGCCAGAAGACCTACCGCTACTGGGTCGCCGTCACCGACCGCAACAAGACGGTCCTGGCCAAGGAGACCTTCGAGCTGCCCGTGACCTTCCCGGAGGGCACGGACCGCGTCTACGTCACCGAGAACATCGGCAACATCACCATCCCGCGCGCCTCGACCACCACCTCGGGCTCGAACTTCGAGGTCCTGATCGGCTTCGAGGTCACGCCGCAGATGGCCGCCTTCAATCGCGAAGGTAAGCGCTTCCGCCTCAACGTCGGCCAGGCCAGCACCACGTCCAATACCCCTAGCCAATGAGCGATCTGAAATCGGTTCTGGGCGAGGCGGTGGAAGCCGCCTTCGCCGCTATTGGCGCGCCGCCTGAGCTGGGCCGCGTCACCCCCTCCGACCGCCCCGACCTGGCCGACTTCCAGTCCAACGGCGCCCTGGCCGCCGCCAAGCGGTTGGCTAAGAACCCGCGCGAGATCGCCACCGCCGTGGCCGAGAAGCTCCAGGGCGACCCGCGCCTGGCCTCGGTGGAGATCGCCGGCCCCGGCTTCATCAACCTGAAGCTGGCCGACGCCGCCCTCGCCGACCGCGCCAACGCCATCGCCGCCGATCCGCGCGCCGGCGCCGAGACCGTGGCCCACGCCCGCAAGATCATCGTCGACTACGGCGGCCCCAACGTCGCCAAGCCGATGCACGTGGGCCACCTGCGCGCCTCGATCATCGGCGAGAGCATCAAGCGCCTCTACCGTTTCCGCGGCGACGAGGTGATCGGCGACGCCCACTTCGGCGACTGGGGCTACCAGATGGGCCTGCTGATCGGCGCCGTCATGGACGAGCAGCCCGCCGTGGCCGCCGTCGTCGAGGCCATCAACGCCGGCGGCGAAGGCGATGTCTCGACCTTCGACGCCGTCAGCCTGGCCGACCTGGACCGCCTCTATCCGGAGGCCGCCGCCAAGGGGAAGACCGACACCGACTACCGCGACCGCGCCCGCAAGATCACCGCCGCCCTCCAGACCAAGCAGCCCGGCTACTACGCCCTGTGGCAGCGCTTCCGCGATGTCACCCGCGTGGCCCTGGAACGCGACTTCCACGCCCTGGGCGTCGACTTCGACTGGTGGAAGGGCGAGAGCGACGTTGAGCACCTGATCCAGCCCATGGTCGCCGAACTGGACGCCAAGGGCCTGCTGGTCGACGACCAGGGCGCGCGCATCATCCGCGTCGCCCGCGAGGGCGAGACCAAGAAGAAGAAGCTGCCCGACGGCTCGGTGGTCACGGTCCCCAGCCCCGACCCGCTGCTGGTCGTCTCGTCCGAAGGCTCGGCGATGTACGGCACCACCGACCTCGCCACGATCCTGGACCGCAAGCAGGCCTTCGGTCCCGACCTCGTCATCTACTGCGTCGACCAGCGCCAGGCCGACCACTTCGAGATCGTCTTCCGCGCCGCCTACCTCGCCGGCTACGCCACCGAAGGCCAGCTCGAGCACATCGGCTTCGGCACCATGAACGGGACCGACGGCAAGCCGTTCAAGACCCGCGAGGGCGGCGTCCTCAAGTTGAACGACCTGATCCAGCTGGCGCTGGGCAAGGCCCGCGAGCGCCTGCAGGAGGCCGGGCTCGGCGAAAACCTGCCGCCCGAGGAATTCGAAGCCACCGCCGGCAAGGTCGCCGTCGCCGCGCTCAAGTTCGCCGACCTGCAGAACTTCCGCGGCACCTCCTACGTCTTCGACCTCGACCGCTTCATGAGCTTCGAGGGCAAGACCGGCCCCTACCTGCTTTACCAGGCCGTGCGGGTGAAGAGCATCCTGCGCCGCGCCGCCCAGGAAGCAGAAGGTGGGGAGGGCGCGGCCCAAGGCCCCGTCACCGTGACCGAGCCCGCCGAACGCGACCTGGTCCTGACCCTCGACGCCTTCGACGCCGCCCTGACCGAGGCCTACGACAAGAAGGCCCCGAACGCGCTGGCCGAACACGCCTACCGCCTCAGCCAGTCGTTCTCGAAGTTCTACGCCAACTGCCCGATCATGCAGGCCGAGCCGGCCGTGAAGGCCTCCCGCCTCACCCTCGCCGCCACCACGCTCCGCCAGCTCGAACTGGCCCTGGACCTCCTGGGCGTCTCCACGCCCGAGCGGATGTAGCTGGTCGGAGCGTCCGAGAGACGGCAGACCGCGCCCCTGCGACGAGCCGTCCACCGGCCGAGGCTGGCGTTCTGCGCGCCCCCGCGCTAGCAGGCCGCCCCATGATCCGCCTCGACAATATCTCCAAGCAGAACGGCCACCAGATCCTGTTCATCGAAGCCTCGATGGGCGTGCAGAAGGGCGAGAAGGTCGGCCTCGTCGGCCCCAACGGCGCCGGCAAGACCACCCTGTTCCGCATGATCACCGGCCAGGAGCAGCCCGACGACGGCCTGGTCGTGATCGATCCCGGCATGACCATCGGCTACTTCAGCCAGGACGTCGGCGAGATGTCGGGCCAGAGCGCCGTCGCCGCGGTGATGGACGGCGTCGGCCCCGTCAGCGCGCTGGCCGCCGAGATGGCCAGCCTCGAGGCGGCCATGGTCGATCCGGACCAGGCCGACCGCCTGGACGCCAACATGGAACGCTATGGCGAGGTGCTGGAGCGCTTCCAGGAACTGGACGGCTATGCACTGGACGCCCGCGCGCGCGAGGTCCTGGCCGGCCTGAGCTTCAGCCAGGAGCGCATGGACGGCGACGTCGGCCTGCTGTCCGGCGGCTGGAAGATGCGCGTGGCCCTGGCCCGCATCCTGCTGATGCGCCCCGACGGCATGCTGCTGGACGAACCCAGCAACCACCTCGACCTGGAAAGCCTGATCTGGCTCGAGGCCTTCCTTAAGAACTACAGCGGCGCCCTGCTGATGACCTCGCACGACCGCGCGTTCATGAACCGCATCATCGGCAAGGTGGTGGAGATCGACGGCGGCGACCTCGTCACCTATTCGGGCGACCTCGACTTCTACGACCAGCAGCGCGCGCTCGGCGAACAGCAGCGCCAGGCGCAATACGAGCGCCAGCAGGCGATGCTCGCCAAGGAAATCAAGTTCATCGAGAAGTTCAAGGCGCGCGCCAGCCACGCCGCCCAGGTCCAGAGCCGGGTCAAGAAGCTGGACAAGATCGAACGCGTCGAGGCGCCGCGCCGCCGCCAGTCGGTGCAGTTCGAGTTCCGCAGCCCGCCCCGGTCGGGCGACGACGTCATCAGCCTGCGCAAGGTCCACAAGGGCTACGGCGCCCAGCCGATCTACGAGGACCTCGACTTCCTGGTGCGCCGCAAGGAACGCTGGTGCGTCCTCGGCGCCAATGGCGCCGGCAAGTCCACGCTGCTGAAACTCGTGGCCGGCGCCACCGCGCCCGACCAGGGCACGGTCGGCATCGGCGCCAGCGTCCGGATGGGCTACTTCGCCCAGCACTCCATGGACCTGCTGGACGGCGAAGAGACGATCTTCGAGTCCCTGGACAGCTCATTCCCGCAGGCCGGCCAGGGCGCCCTGCGCACCCTGGCGGGATGCTTCGGCTTCTCCGGCGACGACGTGGAAAAGCCCTGCCGCGTCCTGTCCGGCGGCGAGAAGGCGCGCCTGGTCATGGCCAAGATGCTGTTCGATCCGCCGAACCTGCTGGTGCTGGACGAGCCGACCAACCACCTCGACATGGTGACCAAGGAGATGCTGGTCGCCGCCCTGGCTGACTTCGAAGGCACCATGCTCTTCGTCAGCCACGACCGCCACTTCCTGGCCGCCCTGTCGAACCGCGTCCTGGAACTGACCCCCGAAGGCGTCCACCAATACGGCGGCGGCTACACCGACTACGTCGCCCGCACCGGCCAGGAAGCCCCGGGGCTACACCCGGGCGGGTAGGGGTAGGCGCCGAGGCGCCACGGGCACGCGCGCCCAGCGCGACCTGGCCCTGGAGCTCCGGGGTGGCTCGACGCAGGAGCGCATCCAGATTCCTCACGCCCTCAATGAGGAGGGAGAGAGGGCGAAGCCGTCAGCATGGGGTGCGCCGAGGGCGCCATCTGACTCATCCGAGGCGCTCAGAACGTCCGCACTAGGCAACGGGTATGGCTCGCTAGAGGCTGCGAACCCGAGTTGCCGCTCGTGGCGCACGACAGGCGCGCGCCGCAGGCGTTTAGGGGGTGATCGTCGGCGTTGATCGAAGGCGTCGGACGATGATGTCCAGCAGCAGAACGACGACGATGGACGCGCCGACGAACGGGTAGAGGAGCGCCAGGGGGAGAACGACGGCCGCAAGCCCGACATAGGCCCTGCGGTCCACCGGCTTCGGCGGCGCTGCGAGGCGGCCTTTCGGCCGGCGCTTCCACCACATGGTGATCGCCGAGATCCCCAGCAGCCAGACAGCCACGCAGCCGGCCAGCATCAGTAGGCGGTTGGGCTCGCCGTACTGCTGGCCCTGGTGGGTGTAGATGCCCCACTGAATAGCCTTGGCGGCCGGGCCGTACTGCGGCCAGTCGATGTCGGCCAGCGTGCGGCCGTCGGCGGCGAGATAGAGGCTACGGGTCTCCTCGACCTTCGACGGGATGCGAGACACCGACCAGGCCTTGTCGGGCGTTGCGGGGATCGACACCGCGAAGGGACGGGCGACGCCGGCCGCCTCGGCCCGCTGGATCGCGCCGGCGAGGGTGAGGGGTGCGGCCGCTGGGGCGTGGTGCATCGCATGCATCTCCATCCCCTCCATCGCCCAAGGGGTGGCCGGGTCGGACCCCGTGTCGTGCGCGGCGTGGGTCCAGGCCGCGGCCGACGCGGGCGGCTTCGGCGCCCCCCAGCCGGCGTCGTTGGTGAGCTTGCGGACTTCCGCCCCCCAGACCGCCGACCACGGCATGCCTGTGACCGCCAGGAACAGGATCACCGCCGCCGCGAAGAGACCTGTCACCGCGTGCAGGTCTCGCCAGAACACACGCTTTGCCGGCGTGGCCCGAACGGTGACGACGCCGCCGGGGGCCCCGCGCGGCCACCACAGGACAACGCCCGTCGCGACCATGACGATGGCCCAGCCCGCGACCAGTTCGATCAGCATGTTGGGGATCTTGCCGGCCAGGGCCAGGCTGTGGATCTGCTTGACCGTGTCCATGATCCCGACGCCGGCGATGCTGCCGGTGACGCGACCGTCGGCCGGGTCGATGAAGACGGTGCGGGTCCCCTTGGGGCCATCCGTCTCGACGCGGACGGCTTGCACGGCCCGGGCCGGAACCTCGACCCGCGTGGCCTTGCCGCCGGTGGCGTCGGCGGCCGCGCGGACCCAGGCGTCCGGCGAGACCGCCGGAGTCCTGGCCTCGACGGTCGACATGGAGCGGTAGAGGACGCCTTCGATCTCGGTGCGGTAGAGATAGGCGCCGCCGGTCAGCGCCATGAGCATGAGCACCGGCAGGATCAGCAGCCCCGCGTAGAAGTGCCAGCGCCAGAACGCCCGGTAGACGGCGCCGGCCGTGTCGGATGGGGTGGGGTCGGAGCGATCAATCGTGGTCATCGGCGCGTCCTCACCAACGGTACCGCAGGCCGCCGTAGACCGACCGGCCCATGCCCGGATTGAACAGCTCCGAGGTGGGCGTGGCCGCGCCCGCGATGGCGACGGTGGAGATATAGCGCTTGTCGGTCAGGTTGCGGCCCTCAAGGTAGGCCGACCACCCCGCCTCGGCCTCGAAGCCCACCCGGAAGCCCAGCAGGGCGTAGCGGTCGATGGTCAGGGTGTTGGCGTTGTCCGCGTAATAGCTTTGGGGGGACCACTCGACGTTGGGGCCGGCATAGAGTCCGCTCGGATGGCGGTAGAGGGCCTCGGCGCGCAGCAGGTGCTTGGGCACGCCCGGCAGTTCGTTGTCGCCGTAGCGCGGGTCGTCGTCGAACTTGAAGTCGTTCAGGGTGTAGGCGAGGTTGAGTTCAATCTCGTCGCCCTCGGTGAAGGCCGACTTGGCCAGCGGCGTGGCGAGACCGGCTTCCATCCCTTGGTGCACGGTTCGGCCGGCATTGATCGTGCTGCAGGCGCTGAACGGACCGGTGGTCAGGCATTGCAGCTCGTTCTTGATCTCGGCCCGATAGATCGAGGCGTCCCAGGTGAGCTCGCCGCGCCGGCCGCGGGTCCCGGCTTCGAAGGTTGTGGCGGTCTGCGCCTTCAGCGCCGCCGTGCTGGCCGCTGTCGCGAAGGAGATGGTGTCGTAGCTCGGGACCTCGGCGCTGCGCGAGATGTTGGCGAACACCTGCCAGTCGGGACCGGGGTCCCACAGCACGCCGACCTTGGGGCTCCAGAGGTCGTAGTTGCGTTCGCCGGACTGGTCGCCGTTGGACAGGAACCGGTCTCGGCGGTCGCGGGTGGCGTGGAGGTACTGGACGCCGGCGATCAGCGAGAGGTCGGGCCGGACGTAGAGCGCGTTCTCGGCATAGGCGGTGACGTTCTTGGACTTGTCGACCATGGAGGCCACCAGGGCGCCCTTCACGGCGCCGGGGTTGTTGACGAACTGCTCGGTGTCGAGCTTGCCGTTGTTGAGGTTCAGGCCCGCGACGAAGTGGTTGCGCAAGGCGCCTAGCTGCCGGTCGTCGGTGGCGCGGAGGAAGCCGCCGTAGTCGTCCACCGTGAAGTCCAGATACTGGAAGATCGGGTGATCGACGTGGCGGTCGAGATAGTAGGCGCCGATCTCCACCGTCGTGGTCCCCAGGCGCACGGTGGTCTTGTTGGTGAGGCGCACCGAGTCGATGTTCCGTTGCTGGTCCTGCACCACCCAATCGGAGTTGGCCGCCTTCGGATTGGTCAGCGCCGCAGCCTTGCTGACTTCACCCGGGATGCGGGCGCGCCAGGCGTAGGCGTTGACGTAGAACCGCGTTTCGACGTTGGACGAGAGCCGGTAGCCCAGGTTGGCGTTGAGGCGCTTGAAGGTCCCCTTGGAATGGTCTCGGTAGCCGTCCTCGGACTGGGCCGAGGCGTTGACCACCCAATCCCAGGCGCCGTCCGCGCCGCCGGTGCTGGCCTGCCCGCGCACGAAGCCGAAGCTGCCGCCGTCCAGGCGTCCGTCGAAGCCCGTTGCGTCCCGGCCGGTCGGCGTTACGAAGTTGATCGCCCCGCCCAGGGAATTCCCGCCGTAGCGCAGGGCGTTGGCCCCTTTGAAGACCTCCACATACCGGTAGGCGCTGGGATCGACCTCCGAAAGGTCTAGCAGGCCGTCCGAGGTGTTGATCGGCACGCCGTCCACCAGCGCCTGGATCCCGCGGTTGCCGTAGGCGCGGGAGAGGCCCGAGCCACGGATCGAAACCCGCGCGTCGGGGCCGTAACGTGGCTGGGTGATGATCCCGGGCACATAGGCCAGGATGTCTTTGATGGCGGCCGCCGGGCCGCTCTTGAAGGCGGTGTCGGGAATCAGCGCCACGCCGCCGGCGGTGCGCTGGATGTCGGCCGTGGCCTGGGCCGTGTCTGGGACGGTCAGGGCGGAGCGGCCGCCGGTGACGACGACACGATCGACGGTGTTCGGGGTGTCCGCTTCATCGGCGAACGCGAGGACGGGCCAGGCGCAGGCGCCCAGCAGCAGGGCGCGGCTGAGCGCGCGGGTCATGAGAGACATAGACAGGTTTCCGGTACGCAAGATGACGGGCGCGCGGGGTCGCGCGCCGGCGAAGTCGATCAGGCAGTCGGAAGCGGAGGACCCTGTCCGGGAGGTCGGGGTGGCGCGCGCGCCGGCGGAATGCGGGTCTGCGCAGCCGGGCGAACCGCGGTGAAAGCGGTGACATAGGCGACCCGGGAGACAGCCACGATTGGGGGCGGCGTATCGGCCAGGGCTGGGCAGAGGCAGTGCTTGCAGGCGTGGCTGACCGGCGGCGCAGCCGGGTCGGCCGGCGTGGTCTGCAGGCCCATCTCGGTGCAGATGACCTGTGCGCCCGTCGGCATCGGCGTGGCGGCGGCAAGGCTCGGAAGCATCGCCTGCACGAGCAACGCGAAGACCGCGATAATCGCGATCATCGCCCGCCGTTCGGCGCGCGCGCTGATGGTCGGTGTCGGCCCCACGTAGCGTCTAGTACACCGAGTTCACACAGGCGCAACTCGCACTACGCCGCCAATGTCCGCCTCCGGCGTCGATCTAGACCTCCGCAGATGGCGCAAAGCCGCCCTCCCCCACCAGATCGACCCCAGCCTCACCTCAGAACGCCCCGATAGCCTCCCGGGTTTCGGGGACACGATACCGATCCGCACGCGAACGTCTCGAATCTGGAAGGGAGCCAATGTCCCCTCATGGCGCATCGGAGATCCTCTGACCCGCGGCGCGAGATTTCGGCGCCTTGCATGGGTGACCGCCCACAACGGCGCGGCCAGCGTAGACAGGGGATCTGAGATGCGGACGATGTTGATGGCCGGCGCCGTGGCGGCGAGCCTGGGGTTCGGCGTGAGCGGCGCGGGCGCCGAAGTGCTCACGTTCAGCGGGAATATCTGCGGGGGCGGCACCAGCTGCTCGAACAACGAGGTTATCGACGACAGCTACGGCGACATCGCCGGCCAACTGGACGTGGTCTATGACCGCGACGTGACCGTGGGCGGTGAGAACCGCCTACGGGCCTATGGGTCGTTCTACAGCGATTTGACAGGCGTGGCCTATGGCGGCGAGGGAAACACGACAGGGCCGGCGGAGATCTTCCTGCAGCCGCTGTCGGGATTCCAGGTCACGCTGCTCGGGTTCGACCTGGGCGCTTGGCCGAACCAGACGCGCAATAGCCAAGTGACGATCCTGAACGGCGCCGGCCAGGTGCTGAGCCCGAGCACCGCGCTGACGGTGGACGGGCAGGTCCACAGCCACCTCAGCTACAACTTCACCAGCGCCGACGGCATCCGTATCCAGTGGGGCCCGGACAACTACGATGTGGGCATCGACAACGTCGAGTTCGCGCTCAGCGCTGTCGGTCCGGCCGGCGTACCCGAGCCGGCAAGCTGGGCCTTGATGATCGCAGGCTTTGGGATGGCAGGCGTCGCCCTTCGCCGTCGATCCACCGTCCCGGCGTCTTAGCGTAGAGCTGGGGGAGGAGACTTAGCGCCTGGTCGGGACCTGACGCCCGATGGGCCGTCGCGTGCCTACCGCCGACATTGGCATCCGTCGGTCTGAGGTCGGACGCGGAGCCGATGTCGGCTCGTGGCGCCAAGCCGCCCTCCCCCACCAGAACAACCCCAGCCCCCCCCTCAGAACCCAACCCCGATAGCCTCCCCGACCCAAACCGGGATACGTGACCCTGGCGCCCGTGATCGCGGCG
Source organism: Alphaproteobacteria bacterium (assembly GCA_018821435.1). Lineage (GTDB taxonomy): Bacteria > Pseudomonadota > Alphaproteobacteria > Caulobacterales > Caulobacteraceae > Phenylobacterium. The sequence continues at coordinate 20,000 of JAHJME010000007.1, read as the reverse complement.
CCCCTTGAGAGGCGTGGCGCGATGAGCAGGCTCGAAACATCCCGGCTGATCCTGCGGATCTTGCTCGGCGCCGCCTATCTCGCGGCCGGCATCGCCCATCTGCGGTCGCCGGGGCCGTTCCTCAGCATCACGCCCGGCTGGGTGCCGCAGCCGGAGCTAGTCATCGCCGCGACGGGCGTCGCCGAGATCCTGGGGGCGACGGCCCTGGTGGCGATCCCACCCCTGCGCCGGGCGGCCGCCGTCGGCCTCGCGCTCTATGCCGTGTGCGTCTATCCGGCGAACATCAAGCACGCGCTCGACGCGATTTCGGCCCATGGCCCCAGCGCCTGGTGGCCCTATCACGCGCCGCGCCTGGCGTTTCAGCCGGTCATCGTCTGGTGGGCCCTGTTCGCCGGCGGCGTGACGGCCTGGCCGTTCGGCCGGAAGGCCGGCGCCGGAGCGACCCCGGCCCGGTGACGGCGTCGCGGCCGGGCGACGGCCTCAACCGACCGGGTTGCCCCGCGCGACGCCCCCGACCCGGCGCGCGCGGACGGCCGCGCCGACCAGACCGAAGCCGACCAGCATCAAGGCCCAGGTCCTGGGCTCGGGCACGGCGGCCGGACCGATGCTGAAGCGGTTGATGTCGAAGGTGAAGTCGACGTCCATGGTCAGGTCGCCCTTCGTCAGTTCGGCGATCTTCGTGCGGTTGGGCTGGATGAAGCCGGTGGGCAATCCGCCCGACGCCCCCAGGCCGCTTGGCCCGTCGTAGACCGTGTAGCGATCCAGGACGTCGGCGATCGTCCCGGTCGGCAACACCGTCGAGACGTCGGTCCAATAGTTCCGCGCCTTGGCGTCCAGCGAACCGACGTAGCCGTAGGTCGAGAGCTCGATGGTGTCGGCGTCGAGATTGTAGAGCGCGAGGCCGCCGTGCACGTTGTTGCCGGCCCCGGGCGCGGCGGGCAGGGTCGAGACGAACGTCTCCGTCACGCCGTTGACGGTCTGGGTGATCGTGAGGCCGGTCCCGAGATAGCAGGCGCTCCAGGCCGTCAACGAGCAGACCGTGCCGAAGTCGTCGGTGTCGTATTCGAAGGTCCCCCGGACCGTCTGGCCGGCGAGATAGGTGGTTGCGGCATAGCCGAAGCCGCCCGAGGCGTAGCCGCCGTTGATCACGCCCTCGTAGCTGCCGACGATCCTGGCGGCGGAGGCGACACCCGGCAGGGCCAAGGTCGCGCAGAGCGCCACCGCCGCGAACGTCTCACGCATGGGCATCAAGGTCTCTCCCCCGACCGAAACGGCCGCTGGGGACTGATAGCGTCGTCGGGTGGGTGCGCGTTTGCGTTCACGGGCCAATCGCTTGTCGCGCCGTGCCACACCGGCCGCCGGCGTCGCGCGATGGGCCGCATCGCCACGCTGACGCCATCGTCGAACCGTCATATGAGACGCCATGACCGATGCCGTTGCCTATCCCGTGGGGACCCCCGGACGCGCCTGGGGCGACGCCGAACGCGATCAGTGGCGCGCGCGGCAGACCCGTCACCGGCGCTACGATCGCGATGTCCTGCCGCGCATCGAAGCTCTCGCGGACCGCTTCGAGCGGGTCGCCTACGGCCAGCTCGATTACGCGGGCGAGACCTACGCGCTGCATGCGCTGGGCAGTCGCCCGTGGGATCCGGCGCTGCCCGCCGCCCTGATCACCGGCGGGGTCCACGGGTACGAGACCAGCGGCGTGATGGGCGCGCTGGCGTTCCTGGAGACGCGCGCGGCGGCCTATGCCGGGCGGGTCAATCTGCTGGTGGCGCCCTGCGTGAGCCCCTGGGGCTACGAGCGCATCAACCGCTGGAACTACGACGCGGTCGATCCCAACCGCAATTTCCGCGCGGACGGCCCCTCGCGCGAGGCGACGGCCCTCATGCAGCTGGTGCAGCCCCGGCTCGGACAGTTCGGGCTGCACATCGACCTGCACGAGACCACCGACAGCGACGAGAGCGAGTTCCGCCCGGCCCTGGCGGCGCGCGACGGCAAGCCGTTCGAGCCCGGGACCATCCCGGACGGCTTCTATCTGGTGGCCGACGCCGAGGCGCCGCAGCTGGCGTTCCAGCAGGCGATCGTCGCGGCGGTCGAGGCGGTGACCCACATCGCGCCGCCCGACGACACCGGCCAGATCATCGGCTGCCCGCCCGTCGCCCACGGGGTCATCACCTATCCGCAGCGCGACTACGGCATGTGCCCGTCCATCACCGGCGCGCCCTACACGACGACGACCGAGGTCTATCCGGACAGCCCGCGCGCCACGCCCCAGCAATGCAACGACGCGCAGATCGCGGCGGTCTGCGCGGCGCTGGACTTCGTGCTGTCGGTCTAGCGCCCCGCCGCCGCCAGCACCCGCTCCAGGCCCGCCACCACGCGGTCGCCGTAGGTCAGGCCCAGCATGGTCGTGTGGCTGGCCGCCTCGACGTTGTCGATCGAGCCGGCCCGCGAGCCCTTGGCCGGCGCCTGGCGCACCGCGCTCCACCCCGCCATCCGCTCGGACGGCGGACCCGCCGTGATCACCGCCACCGGCCACGCCGGGTCCAGCTCGCCCGCCGCCTTGGCCTGCTCCGCCGCCGCGCGCCAGCTCAGCACCTCGGCATAGGCCGCGCGGCTCTGGCGGGCCGAGATGAACCCGCGCCGCTTCTCGCGTTTGCCCGCCGCCGGCAGCCCGATCCGGTCGCCCATCAGGTACAGCGGCGCCTTCAGCGGCCCCACGAACGCCCCCACCCGCGCCAGGTCGGTCATCCGGTCCACGAACACCTGCGCGCCGTCGAGGCCGATCATCTCCGGCGTCACCGCGTCCAGCAGCACCAGCCCCACCACCTTATCGGGATTGCGCAGGGCGAACTGGCGCACGTACAGCCCGGCCATCGAGTGGCCCATGATCACGAATGGCCCCACTTCGCCCGAGGCGGCGACGAGCTTCTCCAGGTCGCCGACGATGGCGTCCCCGTCGCGCGGGTTCGGCCCCACGTCGGAATAGCCCATCCCCGCCCGGTCGTAGGCGCAGGACCGCAGGCCCTTGGCCGTCAGCTTCTGCTGGAGCGCCGCGAAGTCCGCCGCCCCGCTGAACGCCCCGGCCTCCATCCACACCACCGGCCGCGCCGAGCGTGGCCCCTCGCAGACCAGCCGCAGCTTTCGTCCGCCGCCGATATCGACCATCTCGCCGCGCGGCTTGCCGCTCCGGCTGACCACCTCGGCGGCGACGGCGGCCGCGCCCCAGGCGGCGGCCAGAAACAGGAGGGCGAGCAGGACGAGGCGCAGCATGCCTTCTCCGTAGAGGCCTTGGCCGTCCGGCGCTACTTCGGCCGCGGCAGGCTGAACATCGCGCGGTCCAGCGGCTTGAAGTCCACCGACTCCAGCACCCGCTCCACCGGCTTGGCCAGCCCGCCGCCGAAGGTCACGAACCGGAACGGGACCATCACCCCGCCCACGCGCCGGTGGTCGCTCACCTCCACCGTCAGCGGCGCCTTGGCCCCCGGCGCGACGATGCGGCCCAGCAGGCCGGTCTTGCGGTCGAACCACAGCTCCCGGGCCTCGCCGCCGTTGGGGTGCGCGCGCACCACCTCGAACGACCGGCCCTCGGCCTGGCGGACGCCGACATAGCTGGCCCGCGCGTCGAAGCGGCTGCGGAAGTAATAGCCATAGCCCGCCACATAGGCCTCGGCCCGCGCCTGGCCCATGTCCGGCTGAGGCTCCGCCGCCACGTTCACGCTCGAGGGATGCAGGCTCCAGGCGCCGGCGCCGTTATAGCCGCGCACCACCCGCCCCGCCGGCGTGCCGATGTCGGTGCGGATCCCGAACCGCAGCGGGTCGGCCCATCGCTCATAGCGGAACCCGCCCTCGGTCCCGATCTCGTGCAGCCCCGCGACCCGCGCCCAGGCCTTGCCGCCCGACGCCGCCCGCGCGCGCTCCATCACCCGCACCGCCTCCGGCGCGTACTGCGCCTGCGCCGCGCTCGCCGCCGCCAGCAGCGCGATCACGGCCAACAGAATCGTCTTCATCCGCATCCACATCGCCTTCAGGCAACCGGCCAAGGGTGTCCAGAATGCGGCCTCAGCCGCCGGTCGCATCCACGACGATGGTCACCGTCTTGCCGCGCGACAGCGGGTCCCATCCCGCCGCGATGGCCGAGGCGATGCCCGTCGCCACCAGCTCCGGCGGGATCTGCGCGGGCTTCAGTTGCGGAGCGCCAAACTTCGGCTGCGCCCCGGCCGGAAACTCCAGCAACGCCTCGCGCTGCCCGTCCCGGTGCCGCACGGCGATCGCCTTGCCGCGGAATTCCATCGCGTCGCTGGACCACTGGGGCAGGCGCTGAAGGCGCCAGACATAGGGCTCCCCGCCGACCTCGATCTCGAACTCGGGCCGTTGCTTGGATCGCGCCATCCGGGGGAGTTACGCCCGCCGACATGATTTGTCACACGACCCGGCGACCCCCAGGCGGCAAAATCGGGCCGCCACTGTCGGATCGACCTCCATGCCGCCCACACCCGCCGCCCGCCGCCCCGCCTTCGGCGTGGGCCTCGTCGAGCGCTCCGCCCTCGTGGTGGCCGGCATCCTGGCCCTGCAGCTGCTGGTCAGCCTGGGTGGCGTCGCGATCATCCAGCGCGAGACCCTGCGCGAAGACCACGCCCGCCGGGTCGCCGAGCTGCTGGTCGTCAGCGCCCGCACCCACCAGCTGGCCCGGACCACCGGCGGCGACGCCGGCGCCACCATGACCACCAGCTACCTCAAGGCGCGGATCGACCCCGCCCGGCCCGCCGTCCAGCCGGCCGGCGCCGACGCCGACGCCATCCGCGGCGCCATCGTGCGCTGGGAGCCGCAGCTCGGCCGCTCCGACCTGACCCTATGGACCCGGTCCGACCCGGCGGGCGGCACGGCGCTGCACGGCGTCATGCGGCTGGACGACGGCCAGTGGCTCAGCTTCCAGTCCACGGCCCAGGAGCGGTTCTGGCCCGCCGGCGGCCACATCGCCCTGCTGGCCGCCCTGTCCGCCGCCCTCTGCCTCGCCGGCTCGTTCCTGATCCTGCGCCACCTCGGCCGGCCCCTGCGCCGCCTCACCGACGCGGCCTCGCGCCTGGGCCGCCAGCCGCACGGGCCGGTCGCCATCGAAGGCCCCGCCGAACTGCGCCAGCTGAGCGCCGTCTTCAACGAGATGCAGGACCGCATCTCCGGCCTGCTCGAGGACCAGCGCAGCATCATGCAGGCGATCAGCCACGACATGCGCACCCCGCTCACCCGGCTCCAGCTCGCCGCCGAGTTCGTGGAGCCCGACGACGCCCGCGACATGCTCGTCACCAACATCACCGAGCTGAACGACCTGCTGAAGTCGCTGAACGCCTACCTCCAGGCGGCCCACCAGCACAGCGAGGTCGAGGCCACCGACCTGCCGCGCCTGATCCAGGAGGTGCTGCAGCGCTGGGGTCGCACCGCCCGCTACCGGGGCCCCAAGACCCTCACCGTCCAGGCCCACCGCACCGCCCTGCGCGAAGCCCTGGTCAGCCTGGTGGAGAACGCCGTGCGCCACGGCGGCGGCGCCGAGGTCGAGCTGGTCGCCACCGGTCGCGGGCCTGTGCGCATCGACGTCCGCGACCACGGCCCCGGCATGGCCCCGGAGGACCTGGCCCACGTCTTCGAGCCGTTCTTCCGCGCCGACAAGGCCCGCGCCCGCAACACGGCGGGCTTCGGCCTGGGCGTGCCCACTGCCGCCAGGCTCCTGCGCCGGTTCGGCGGCGACCTGGCCATCGTCAACGCCGCCGACGGCGGGCTGCTGGTCTCGATCCAGCCGCCGCTGGCGCACACGTCCTGAGCGCCGGCGCCGCCCCAGGCGCCCACTGCAACGCGCGCCCATCGCAAAGACCGCCCACCGCACAGCCCCGCTCACCCGCCGGGCAAGCGCACATACCCCGCCGGCGGCCGCCACCCCGGCGTGTCCTCCCGCTCCACCGCGTCGGTCTCCGGGTTCGGGCACCACGCCACCACCATCTTCGCCCCGGTCTCCGGGTCCACCTCCACCCCGAAGTGCCGGAACAGGGTCTTCACCTCCTCCGGCCCCTTGATCGGCTCCACCATCTTCAGGCGGAACACCCGGGGCGCCATCACCCCCGCCATCCAGCGCAGGTGGTTCAGCTTCACCTGCGTCAGGTACGCCGTCTCCGGCGTCGCCGCGCAGGCCATCTCCCAGCCCTCGTCGGACACCACCTCGGCCCGGATCCGCATGCCCCGCTGCACCATCTCCTCGAACGCGGGCCGCCGCCGGCGCCAATAGAAGATCGTCGACAGGCTGGGCATCGTCGGGTCGCGCCCGATGGCCGTCAGGCTCTCCCCCTCGCACAGCCGCTCGAAGATCTCCGCGTCCACGGCGTCGGAATGGGTGAACGCCGGCCCCCGCGTCCCCGCCGGCCGCCCGCCGGCCCGCCGCGCCACCAGCAGCGCCTCGGCGAAGTCCGGCTTGTCCCGCGCCCACTTGGCCACCGCCTCCGGCGTCGGCATCCCCCGGCTCCGGGCGATCTGATACAAAAGTTCGCCCCGCGCCAGCCGCCGACACAGCCGCACCGCCAGCTGCGCCGAATACCGCACCGGCGTCTTCGGCTTCCCCTTGCCGCCGCCGCCGCCGCCACGCCCACGCGCCAACGCCGCCACAGGACCCTGATCCTCAGCCATCGCAAATCTCTCGAAATGTTCGGAATGCCGCGCCGGCCGCCCTCAAGACGCACCAATCAACGCTGACTGAACCCTCCCAAATTCCCGCGCATTTGTCAAGAACAAAAGAAGAACATATGATCTTACCTCCCCCGTCGCGGCAGCGACGGCGGGAGGGGGACCGCGCCCCGAAGAGGGCGTGGTGGAGAGGGCAAGGGCCGGCACAGCATGAAACACCGCACCCTCATCACCGCTCGCGCCCGCGCCCTCCGCAAAACCATGACCGGCCCCGAGGTCATCCTCTGGACCCGTCTGCGCGGCCGCACCCCGGATCGCCCCACCTTCCGTCGCCAACATCCCGTCGGCACGATCATCCTGGATTTCTATTGTCCCTCAGCCCGCCTCGCCGTCGAGGTCGATGGCCGAACCCACTGGGACGACGACGCCCGCCGCAAGGACGCCGCCCGCGACGCCTGGCTGGAATCCCAAGGCATCGCCACGCTGCGCATCCCCGCCTCAGAGGTCTACCGCGACCTTGGCTGGGTCGTGGACACCATCCTGGTCCGCGCCGAGCAACGGCGCCGCCAAACCTGAAGCCCTCCCCTCCAACGCCCCCCTTACCTCCCCCATTGCGGCAGCAATGGCGGGAGGGGGACCGCCCGCCGAGCCGTAGGCGAAGAGCGGGTGGTGGAGGGGGCGAGCCTCCTCAACAGCCTTCAAGACCGCCCGGTCGAACCCCAGAGCCTGAGGCTCGCCCCCTCCACCCCACGCTCTACGGCCGGCTCACGCCGCCCTCGGCGCGCGGTCCCCCTCCCGCCGCTTCGCGGGGGAGGTAAAAGTCAGGGACGCGTCCGCCAGGACACACCCCACCCTGAAGGCCACGGTCAGCCCCTGCCAGGATGGTTGGAGCTTGGTCAAGGATTGGGCGCCCCGCGCCCAACCGCCCCAGCGGCGGCGCGCCCGCGCCGTCCTTGAGGAAGCGGAAGAGGCTGGCACGCTGCGGTGGGGCCGCCGCCAACGTCACCGAACTGTGTCAATCGCGCGCGCAGTCCAGTAGGCCGCCCGCTAGCCCTTGATTAACGCCGGCTGTGTGGGAAGGAGAGGATGGATGGTGATTGGCGGCGTCCCAGGAGTCGGCAGCGAACCCCGTTCAAACGCGATACCCCCCATGCGGAGAGTAGGCGATCCTTCCCGATACGCTCGCACGCGCAGTGTTCCGGGGCTGGCAAGCTGAAGCGGTGATATGACCATCTGAGCGCTGGCTGCCAACCAGTCTCCTGCACGCTCTTCCCCCTCAACCTGGTTCAGGTCGAGCGTCGTCTCAACCAAGATCACTCGCTCGCTTGTTTCTTCAGGTTCCCAGAGCACACGAATAGTGACAGGCCCGCGGGGAAAGCTTGGGGGCTGACGATAATTTACCGATATCCCAAATTTAGGCACGACTGCCGGGAACTGGGGAACAATAATCTTCCCTGGGATAACTCCAATTAGTGACGATTTTCCATCGTACTCATGGCGAATATCCTCAGAAAATATCGAGTGACCAATCGGATGATCATAGTCGGGCGGATCAGGCGGAAGGCTCATCAGGCTACTGCCTTTAACACCCGTTGAAACACAACCGTCGCCCCAGCCGTCGGCCAAGTTGGCGACGAAGCCGTAGCGGTCGGCAATCGAGAAAGCTCAACCACCATATTGACGCCCGGTTGAGCTTGAACCTTCCGGAGCTCGAAATGCGGTTCATACCCCATCGCATAGGCCAACTCGCCAACACGCCCATGGGTAATGTCCTTCGCGCCACGGAGCTCCTTATTGATAACCGAGCGATGCACATCCAAGCGCCGCGCAATCTCTGACTGGGTTAAGCCCTCTGCCGCCTCACGCGCGAACGCCTTCTGAAGGGAACGGCGGACATTGTTGATGTGACGAGCGGCCGCGCGCCGGCTAGGGGTAATAGTAAGCTGAAACGACGGCATGCGGGTCCTCGTCGGCAATGAATTTTGGCGGATCGAGAGGGAGCTGGTCGCGAAACCTGATAGTCTCGCCAACGTACCCTGCGTACAGTCCGTACTTCTTAACTCGCTCGGCAGTGTCTCCTACGTAACCTACGAAACAGTCACGGTGCACGAACCACCCAAAAATGCGCGCGTCAGGCGACTTCAATTCCCACACCCCATCTTTGCCGGGGTACAGGATATGAAATCGAGGCCCGACGGCGAGTTCACCGCCACCACAAAAGTCTTCCAACAGGGCTGCCACCTGCTCCTCTGGCGTGCTTTCAACACCCCATTGGGAAATTTCCTTCGGTAGCCGCTCGGTCAGCCACTTCATCAATCGCTCAGACGCGTAGAACAGGCGCTCGGGTTGCCGCCCGCTCGGGAGTTCGGGGTCGAGCTTATAAAGCTCCCCTCCGTCATCCAGTTCCGCGAGTGTTGGCATATATGTCAACAGACCTCTGGTTAAAAGTAGGTTCGCGCGGCAATGTTCACTTAAAGACGCTAGGCTGAGGCGCACCTATGTCGCAACAGCGTTACGTTGGAACTATCTGGGCCCCGATACTGCCGCTGTTCGAAGGGTGCCCAAAGTCCCCCACCTCCCCATTGACTCCCCCACACCCCTCCACCACAACCGACCCAACTCTCGCGGGAGAGACTCCACCTTCGCCCCCAGGCGTCGGCGGGAGAGCCGAAGGCGCAACCGCCCCGGAAACGCTCAGGCAAAAGGACCGCGCGGGCTGATGAACGCTGGAAAGTTCCGTCTTCGCACCTAGCGGGGTCGGGCGCCGAAGGAGCAGGGGATCGCCGACCACCGGCGCTCCGAAATCTCTCAGGCTTCAAGGACAGCGGGGGCGTGTGACGTCGAGACTCCGTCTCGCCGAGCGCCGCATCGTCAGCCGAGGTACCCCGTGTCCGCCACCGATTCCGCCGACCTGAAGACCACGCCCCTCACCGACGCGCACATCGCCCTGGGCGCCCGGATGGTCGAGTTCGCCGGCTACACCATGCCCGTCCAATACCCGGACGGCGTGATGAAGGAACACCTCTGGACCCGCGAGCACGCCGGGCTGTTCGACGTCAGCCACATGGGCCAGGCCCGGCTCGTCGGCGTGTCGCCCCTCTCGGCCTTCGAGGAAGTGGTCCCCGGCGACTACATCGGCCTGAAGCCCGGCAAGCAGAAGTATTCCGTCCTGCTCAATAAAAAGGGCGGCATCGTCGACGACCTGATGGCCGGCCGCCCGACCGCCCCCGATGGCAGCGTCACCGACGGCCTGTTCGTGGTGGTCAACGGCGCCTGCAAGGACAACGACTTCAAGGTCATCGACGACGAGCTGGCCGGCCAGGTCACCATCCACCGCCTGGAGGACCGGGCGCTGATGGCGATCCAGGGGCCCGAAGCGGCCGCCGTGGTCCAGGCCCACGTCCCCGCCACCGCCGACATGGTGTTCATGGACATTCGGTCGATGCCGGGCTTCGGCACCGACATCATCATCTCCCGCTCCGGCTACACCGGCGAGGACGGCTACGAGATCTCGGTCCCGGCCGCCGAGGCCGTGCGCGTCTGGAACCTGCTGCTCTCGGATGAACGGGTGAAGCCCATCGGCCTGGGCGCCCGCGACAGCCTGCGCCTGGAGGCCGGCCTGCCGCTCTACGGCCACGACCTGGACGAGACGGTCAGCCCGGTCGAGGCCGGCCTCACCTTCGCGGTGAACAAGAACCGCCGCGAACAGCGCGACTTCCCCGGCGCCGGCCGTATCGTCAAGGAACTGGCCGAAGGCGTCGCCCGCACAAAGGTCTGCCTCCGCGTCCTCGAAGGCGCCCCGGCCCGCGAAGGCGCCGAAGTCGCCGACCTGAAGGGCGTGGTGGTCGGCGTCGTCACCTCCGGCGGCTATTCCCCGGTGCTGAAGGGCGGCATCGCGCTGGCCTTCGTGCCCCCCGAACTGAAGGCCGTCGGCGCCCAGCTCAAGGTCCTCGTCCGCGGCAAGGCCCAACCCGCCGAAGTCGTCGCCAGCCCCTTCGTCCCCCACCGCTACGTGCGGAAGGGCTGACGGATGGCCAAGCCCTTTGGCGCGTCAGCGCCGATTCAATTTGTCAACGAACCACACGAACCACACGAACGCGGGCGTTCACCGTCGCGGCTCGCTGGTTCGCACGGCCTGTTCGTGTGGTTCGCGTGGTTCGTGGACAACCAAGACAGCGCCTGCGGCGCGCACCAACTCTAGGGGAGACCTCAAAATGCGCTTCACCAAAGATCACGAGTGGGTCGCCCTTGAAGGCGATGTGGCCACCATCGGCATCACCGCCTTCGCCGCCGAGCAGCTGGGCGACGTGGTGTTCGTCGAGACCCCCGAGGTCGGCAAGGTCGTGAAGGCCGGCGACGCCTTCGCCGTGGTCGAGAGCGTCAAGGCGGCCTCCGACGTCTACGCCCCGATCTCGGGCGAAGTGGTCGAAGGCAACACCATCCTGGGCGACGCGCCCGAGACCGTGAACGCCGACCCCGAGAACGGCGGCTGGTTCGCCAGGATCAAGATCTCCGACCCGGCCCAGTACGACGCCCTCATGGACCGCCCCGCCTACGAAGCCTTCCTCGCCACACAGTAGTCGGCGCGTCAGCGCCAATAAGAATGACCACGAACCACACGAACCACACGAACGCGCCTCCCCGGGCGCAGCCTTGCCGCCCGCACGGCCTGTTCGTGTCGTTCGTGTGGTTCGTGGTCGATCAAAACAGCGCCTGCGGCGCGCACCGCCTTCCGGAATGATCCCATGAGATACCTCCCCCTGACCCCCGACGACCGCGCCGCGATGCTGGCCGTGATCGGCGCGCCGGACATCGACGCCCTGTTCGCCGACGTCCCCGCCGCCGCGCGGCTGTCCGGCCCGGTGGACCTGGCCCTGCATGCCGGCGAGCTGGAGGTGGAGCGCGAGTTGGCCGCCCTGTCGGCCATGAGCCGCCCGGCCGGCGCGGGGCCGTTCTTCTGCGGGGCCGGGGCCTACAAGCACCATGTGCCGGCCACCGTGGATCACGTGATCCAGCGTTCCGAGTTCCTGACCAGCTACACGCCCTACCAGCCCGAGATCGCCCAGGGCACGCTGCAGGTCCTGTTCGAGTTCCAGACCCAGGTCGCCGCGCTCACCGGCCTCGATGTGGCCAACGCCTCGATGTACGACGGCTCCACCGCCTGCGCCGAGGCCGTGATGATGGCCAAGCGCGTGACCCGCCGCGAGAAGGCCATCCTGTCCGGCGGACTGCACCCGCACTACGCCGCCACCACCCAGACCATCGCCCACGCCGAGGGCATGCAGATCGTCCGCCAGGCCGCGGCGATCGACGCGGAAGCCGCCGTCATCGACGCCATCGACGACCAGACCGCTTGCGTCGTGGTCCAGACTCCCAACGTCTTCGGCGTGGTCACCGACGTGAGCAAGATCGCCGAGGCCGCCCACGCCAAGGGCGCCCTGCTGATCGTGGTCACCACCGAGGCGGTGTCCTTCGGCCTGCTGAAGAGCCCCGGCGAGATGGGCGCCGACATCGCCGTGGCCGAGGGCCAGTCGATCGGCAATGCGCTCAACTACGGCGGCCCCTACGTCGGTCTCTTCGCGGTGCGCGAGAAGCTGGTGCGGAACATGCCGGGCCGCCTCTGCGGCGAGACCGTCGACGCCGACGGCCGGCGCGGCTACGTGCTGACGCTGTCCACCCGCGAGCAGCACATTCGCCGCGAGAAGGCGACCTCGAACATCTGCACCAACTCCGGCCTCTGCGCCCTGGCCTTCACCATCCACATGACGCTGCTGGGCGGGACCGGCCTGACCCAGCTCGCCAAGATCAACCACGCCAAGGCGCGCGAGCTGAAGGCCGCGGTCGAAGGCGCGGGGCTGGAGGTGCTGACCCCCCGGTTCTTCAACGAGATCGCCGTGCGCGTGAAGGGCTCGGCCGCCAGGCTGGTCGACGACCTGCTGGCCCACGGCATCGTCGCCGGCGTCCCCTACTCCCGCCTCGACCCGCACGCCGGCCTGGACGACGTCCTGCTGCTCTGCGCCACCGAGACCACTACCTCCGACGACATCGCGGCCCTGGCCGCAGCCCTGAAGGCCGCCTGATGACCATGCAAAACGTTGGCCGTCCCACCCGTCCCGAAGGCGCCGGCGAGACCTCCGGGTTTGCCTCCCTGACGGGAGGCCGGGGCCTGCTGCAGGACGAGCCCCTGATCTTCGAACTCGGCGGCTGGTCCAAGACCGGCGTCGACCTGCCCCCGGCCGAGGAGCCGTCCGACCTCGCCGGCCTGACCCGCGAGAGCCTGCCCCTGCCCGGCCTCTCCGAGCCCGAGACCATGCGCCACTACGTGCGCCTGTCTCAGAAGAACCACGCCATCGACCTGGCGCTCTATCCGCTGGGCTCGTGCACCATGAAGCACAACCCGCGCCTCAACGAGAAGGCCGCCCGCATGGCCGGCTTCGCCGACCTGCACCCCCTGGCGCCCCTTGCGACGACCCAGGGGGCCCTCGAACTCATGGACCGCCTGGCCCACTGGCTGAAGACCCTGACCGGCATGCCCGCCGTCGCCCTGACCCCCAAGGCCGGCGCCCACGGCGAGCTCTGCGGCCTGCTCTGCATCAAGGCCGCCCACGAGGCCGCCGGCCAGGCCCACCGCCGCACCGTCCTTGTCCCCACCTCGGCCCACGGCACCAACCCCGCCACCGCCGCCTTCGTCGGCTACTCGGTCCAGGAAATCGCCCAGACCGAAGACGGCCGCGTCGACCTCGCCGACCTCGAAGCCAAGCTCGGCCCCGACGTTGCAGCAATTATGGTCACCAACCCCAACACCTGCGGCCTGTTCGAACGCGACGTGATCGAGATCGCGCGCATTACGCACGCGCACGGGGCGTATTTCTACTGCGACGGCGCCAACTTCAACGCCATCGTCGGCCGCGTCCGCCCCGGCGACCTCGGCGTCGACGCCATGCACATCAACCTGCACAAGACCTTCTCCACGCCCCACGGCGGCGGCGGCCCCGGCGCCGGCCCCGTGGTCCTCTCCGCCGCCCTCGCCCCCTTCGCCCCCGCCCCCTGGGTGGTCCACGGCCCCGACGGTCTCACGTTGGTCGAAGAAGCCGCGGACGACGCCGCCCAGGCCTTCGGCCGCATGAGCGCCTTCCAGGGCCAGATGGGCATGTTCGTCCGCGCCTACGCCTACATGCGCAGCCACGGCGCCGACGGCCTCCGCCAGGTCGCCGAAGATGCCGTCCTCAACGCCAACTACATCAAAGCCCGCCTGTCCGACGTGATGACCCCGGCGTTCCCGGATGGCCCCTGCATGCACGAGGCGCTGTTCGACGACGCCTGGCTGGAGGGAACCGGCGTGACCACCCTCGACTTCGCCAAGGCGATGATCGACGAGGGCTTCCACCCGATGACCATGTACTTCCCGCTGGTGGTGCACGGCGCGATGCTGATCGAGCCGACGGAGACAGAATCCAAGCGCGAACTGGATCGCTTCTGCGACGCGCTGCGGGCTTTGGCCGCAGCGGCCAAGCTTGGCGACGTGGATCGGTTCAAGGGCGCGCCGCACTTGGCGCCGCTGCGCCGGCTGGACGAAACCCTGGCCGCGCGGAAGCCGAAGCTGACCTGGAAGCCCGAGGCTGAATTCGCCTAACAGGCGAAAAATGCACAGAATCCTGTGACGGTCTGTGACAGCCCTGCAAGGGACTGTGGCTCTGGCGCCATGAGCAGGGGAATAGCCGCGCGTTAGCAAAATTTAACGGCACGGCGTCTTTACGATTCTACCCTACGTACGCATATGGAACTTGTGACGGCGGGACCTCCCCGCTCCGCCGCGCACCCCCCAGGACTAAAAAGTGTCTTTCGCCATGCCCTCTTTGCGCGTCTACCGCGCCACGGACGATCTCGCGCGCGAGATTGCCGGCCGTATTAAGCGGTTCGGGCTGGTGCTCTTTGGGTTCGCCATCATCATCGCCGGCATCGCCATCGCCCCCCTGCCGGGCCCCGGCGGGATCCCTGTGATCGTGGTCGGTCTGATGGTCGTGCTGAAGAACTCGTTCAAGGCGCGCCGCCAGTTCGTGCGGCTTCATCGGGCGCATCCGCGGATGCTGTACCCGATCCGCCGGCTGCTGCGCCGGGAGCCGGAGTTCATGGCGCTGTTCTATCATCAGACGCTGCGGGTCGAGCGGATCCTCCTGCCGAAGCGCATCCGCTTCATCAAAGGCCTCCGCCGCAAGTTCCGCCGCCCGGCGGTCGCCGTCTAAATCAGATCCCCGCGTACACCGGTGGATGAATAGCGGCGACTGGGCGCGAAGTGGGCGCCCACGAACCCCACAATGCTCACGGACAGTCCGGAAATCCGGCGCGTCTCCCCAGGTGGAGCGCCGCGAACTGTTCATGTGATTGTGGGGTTCGTGGACAGGTCACGGACGGCAGCGTTCCCCAACGCCAGGCGTCCGGCCACGGACCGCGCTACGTGAGCGCGGACCCGATCTCGTGAGCTATTGCAGCTTCCCCGCCAGCTGGCCGATGGCCTTGTCGATCAGCGGATCGGATTTGGCCCCGGCGAGGCGCTGGATCAGCACCTGCTCGGCCATCTGCGCGGCCAGCTCGGCGGCGGCGGCGCGGACGGCGGCTTCGGCCTGAGCCTCGGCCTGGACGATCTTGCGCTCGGCCATCTGGCCGCGGCGCTCAAGTTGTTCGGCCAGCTTGATCTGGGCCTCGGACTGGAGGCGGGTCGCCTCTTCCTTGGCGTTGGCCAGGATCTCGGTCGCCAGTTTTTCAGAGGCGGCCTTCTGGGCATTGACCTGGGCCAGCAGCGCCTCGGCCTCGGCGCGAAGCGCATTGGCCTCGTCGAGCTGGCCCTGCACCTTGGCGCCGGCGTCGCCCAGGGCTTTCCAGGCGAACTTGTGGACCCCGGCCATCACGAGGATGACCAGGAAGACCACGAAGGCCACGCCTACCCAGAAGTGGCCGTCGAGCAGCAGTTCCATCGGTTATCCCTTCGCCGCGGCGAGTTCGGCCGCGGTCGCCGACTTGCCGGTCAGCTTCTGGACGATCGCCGCGGCCGTATCGGCGGCGATGCCGGCGACGTTGGACATGGCGGCCTCGCGAGCCTTGGCGATGCGGGCCTCGGCCTCGGCGCCGGTGGCGGCCAGCTTGGCCTCCTCCTCGGCGAGGCGAGCGGCGATCTCGGCCTGGGCCTTGGCCCGGGCTTCGGCGCCGACACGCTGGGCCGCGGCGCGCGCTTGCGCGGCCTCGGCGGCCGCGACCTGCGCTTGCGCGTCGGCCTCGTCCTTCATCCGGCGGGCGTCGGCGATATCGCCGGCGATCTTGCCTTCACGCGCATCGATGGTCCCGCCCACCTTCGGCACGGCGAACAGGCGCATGAACGCCAGCACCACGAAGAAGATGATCAGGAACCAGGCGATCTGGCCTGGCCACCACGAGAAGTCGAACTGCGGCAAGCCGCCTTCGGCATGCTCGCCGGCAGGCGTCGCACCTTCGTGCGCGCCGACAGCGGCGGTCTCATGGCCCGGCGCGGCGGGCATGGGGCCCGCGGCGGCCGTATGGTCTTCAGTCTGCATCGCCATGGGGGCGCCTAGGCGTCCTCTTTTAGCCGAACAGGATGATCAGCGAGACGACGAAGGAGAACAGACCCATGGTTTCCGTCAGGGCCATGCCGAGGAACAGCATGGTTTGCTGGCTGGCGGCGGCCGACGGGTTGCGGATCGCGGCTTGCAGGTAGTTGCCGAACAGGCTGCCCAGACCGATACCGGCCCCGATCATGCCCGAGGTGGCGAGGCCAGCGCCGATGAGCTTCGCGGCTTCAGCTTCCATTTTGAGTAGTCCTCTTGAGGTAGAAGTGTTGGGTTAGTGGCCGTGACCGAAGTTCACGACCTCGTTGAGGTAGACCGTGGCCAGCGCGGTGAACACGAAGGCCTGAAGGATCGCGACCACCAGCTCTAGGCCGGTGAGGCCGACGATCATTCCGAAGGAAAGAACACTGGGGACGATGGCCAGCGAGGCCAGGCCGCCCGAGAGCGCCACGAGACCCAGCGCCACCACGAACGAGCCGAACAGGCTGATCACCACGTGGCCGCCCAGCATGTTGCCGAACAGTCGCATGGCCAAGGTCACCGGGCGCACGAAGTACGAGATCATCTCGATCGGCACCATGAAGATCAGCAGCGGGAGCGGCATGCCGCCCGGCGCGAACAGGCCCAGGAACTTCGGGCCGTGCTTGATGAAGCCGAGGAAGAACACGCTGAAGAACGTCAGCACCGCCAGCGTCGCGGTCACCGCGAGCTGCGACGTCACCGTGAAGGTCAGGCTGAGGCCGCCCAGGTTGCCGATCGCCAGCACCACGCCCATCAGGTTCAGGACCAGGATGACCATGAACAGCGTGAACAGGTACGGGATGTAGGGCTTGCCGGCGGGGCCGATGATCGGCGTCACCAGCACGCGGTCGACGATATTATATAGTCCCTCGGCCAGCGCCTGGGCGCGGTTCGGCACGATCTGGCCCTTGGCCGTCATGGCGAAGAACAGCACGAGGATCACGGCGCCGGCGATCATGCTCGCCACCGAGTTGGTGATCGACATGTCCACGGTCAGGCCGCCGAGTTGGAAAACCGGACCGTCCCAGATCTTGTGGATCAGGAACTGGTGCATCGGTTCGATGGCAGGTTGTTCCGCCATTAGCGTCCTCTAGCCCTCATCCGCATCGGGAACGCCGGGCAGGGGCCCGGCCTTCGCCGTCTCTTCATTTGTTGCCTTCGCCGCGGCTCGCACCGCGATGAAGATCGAAATCCCGGTGCCAGCCAGCAGCCCGAAGACCAATCCGAATGGCCCCGTGCCGGCGAACCGATCGAGAAGCCAGCCGAAGCCGGCCCCCATCAGCACCCCACCCACCACTTCACCGATGAAGCGGTAACCCTGCGCCATGGCCCGATGTGAAGCACCGCTCACACGCCGGTCCTGTGCCGCCTCCGCCGCAGCGAGCCGTTGGTCGAGGCTTGAGGCCTCGGCGTTCGGCTCGTTCTTCCGGGGCATGCGTGGAATGGCCATAAGACCGCCACGTCGCCGCCACGGCGGGGGCTTCAGGTCGCGCGGAACCTATAGATGGGTGTGCAGTGCGTCAAGGCTGGTGAGACAGCATTTAACATGCTGTTTTTGCTCGCAATTTTTAACGCTGCGACGGCTTGACCGGGCGGACGTTACGTCACTGCGCCGCCATCGCCTCGGCTTGCCGCAGGTCCACCGACACAAGTTGCGACACGCCCTGCTCGGCCATGGTGACGCCGAACAGCCGGTCCGTCCGCGCCATGGTGACCGGGTTGTGGGTGATGACGATGAAGCGCGTCTCGGTGCGGCGGCACATCTCGTCGACCATGTTGCAGAAGCGA
This sequence comes from Alphaproteobacteria bacterium, assembly GCA_018821435.1. GTDB lineage: Bacteria > Pseudomonadota > Alphaproteobacteria > Caulobacterales > Caulobacteraceae > Phenylobacterium. The sequence goes on along the minus strand of JAHJME010000007.1, from coordinate 1,944 downwards.
TCGACGTTGGCGTCGTCGAGGGGGGCGTCCACCTCGTCCAGCACACAGATGGGCGCCGGCTGGGCCAGGAACACCGCGAAGATCAGGGCGGAGGCGGTCAGCGCCTGCTCGCCGCCGCTCATCAGGCTCATGGTCGCCATCCGCTTGCCGGGCGGGCAGGCGTAGATTTCGAGGCCAGCTTCCAGGGGGTCGTCCGATTCGACGAGGCGCAGCTCCGCCTGGCCGCCCTGGAACAGCGCCGAGAACAGCGTCTTGAAGTGCTCGTTGATGATCGCGAAGGCGGCCGTCAGGCGCTCGCGGCCCTCATGGTTCAGCTCGTCGATTCCTTGGCGCAGGCGGGCGATGGCGCCAGTCAGGTCGGCGCGCTCGACATTCATGGTCTCCAGCCGGGTCGCCAGTTCGCCAGCCTCTTCCTCGGCGCGCAGGTTCACCGGGCCGATGCCCTCGCGCTGGCGCTCCAGGTTGAACAGGTGGGCTTCCATGCCGTCGGCGTCGGCGGGGATGGCGACGGCTTCATCCGCCAGCTTCTTCGCCAGTTCCTCGGGCTCCATCTTGGCGGCCTCGCGGATATTCTCGGAGACCTCCTTCAGGCGTTGCATGGCCGACTCGGCGTGGGCCGACAGGCTGGCGCGGACCTCGCGGGCTTCCGAGGCGGCGGCTTCCGAGGCGCGAAGGCCACGGTCGGCTTCGGCGCGCTCATGTTCGGCGGCGGCCAACGCATCCGAGGTCTTGGCGCGGCGCGCCTCGGCCGCAGCCAGTTCGTCCCGCAGCGCCGACTTGCGGGTCTCCAGCGTCGACGGCGCGTCCTGGGCGGCGACCAGGGCGGCATGGGCCTTGGCGCGGGCGTCTTCCAGCTGGGCCACCCGCTTGGTCGCGGCCCCCGAGCGACGCATCCAATCGTCGTGCTCGCGCGTCAGGGCCTCCAGGCGGCGCGCCCGGCCATCCCGCTCGCGGATCTCCATCTCATAGGACGCGCGCGCGTGCGCGGCGTGCTCGCGCGCGGGACCGGCGGCGGCGCGGGCGGCGGCCAGTTGCTCGGCCAGATCGCTTGCCTCGCCCTCGCCGCCGGCCTCGGCGGTGACTTTGGCGAACTGGGCCTCGTGTTCGGCGAACTCGGCCTCGAAGCGGCCGATCAGGTCGTCCAGCGAAACGGCGCGCGCCTCCTTCAGCGCGGCCTCGCGATCAAAGCGTTCCAGGGCGATACGGGCCTGGGCGGCGCGCTGCTCCAGCGCCGGCGGTTCGCGCCGCGCGGCGCGCAGGGTCTCGTCGGCGGCGCGCACGCGGGTCATGGCGGCCGTCGCGGCCTCGCGGGCGGCTCTGGCCTTGGGCTCCAGCTTCTCGATGTCGATTTCGACCTCGGCCAACCGGGTCTTCTGCTCCAGGCGCACGGCCGCCGGCTTCGGCGCATCGGCGCGCGCCGTGAAGCCGTCCCAGCGCCAAAGATCGCCTTCGCGCGACACCAGCCGTCCGCCGGGCGGCAGCGTCCTCTGCAGGCGGTCGCCGTCGGCGCGGTCCACCAGGGCCACGTAGGCGAGGCGAGCCGCGAGGACAGCCGGGACCTTCACCAGCGGACCCAGCGGCGTCGCGCCATCGGACCAAATGGGAGCCGGCGCCTCGCGGCCGCCCCAGTAGGAGGGCGCCGCCGGATCGAGCGACGCATCGAGATCGTCCCCGAACGCGGCGGCGAGCGCCGTCTCGTAGCCGCGGTCGGGAGACACGGAATCCAGGGCCGGCGCGAACCCGCCGCGCTTGGCTTGGGCCACCAGCCCAGCCAGGGCGCGGGCTTCGGCGGTCAGGCGGCCCAGTTGCTCTTCCAGCTTGCGGGCGGCGTCGCGGGCGACGACCTCGGCCTCGTTGGCCTTGGCGCGCTCGTCCTCGGCGGCGTCCAGCGCGGCGCGGGCGGCGGCCAGGGCGGCCTCGGCCTCGGCCAGCGCAGCGCGCGCG
>JAHJME010000037.1 GCA_018821435.1 Alphaproteobacteria bacterium | reverse complement strand
TAGGCCTGCGCCAGGTTCACGACTTCCGTCGGATCGTCCGTCGACATGGCGCAGGCATGCACATGCCGCGCAAGCGTCAGGTCCAGCCCGGCCAACTGGCCCAGGGCGGCTTCCGCGGGATCGACGTCGGGGAACGGGGCGGCGTTCATCACCGGCAGTGGAACACGCCGGTGCGTCAGGAGCGGTCGTAGCGAGGGTGGAGAGGTCGAACGCCCGCTTTCGGTTTGGAAGCAGGGTTCTGCTTTCGACCGGTCTCGGACGTCGGTAAAGTCTGCCCTGCGCCGTCGGCGAAAAAGCTAGACTTCGGCCCAGTAGACTACTTCGTGTCGTTCTATTGAGATGGCTACGCCCTTCCCACGAGGGTGGTTCCATTCCCCATTGGTATCCAGCGCGAAGACAACGAAATCTGGCGGAAACCGCACGTCGTCCTTCTGCCCCGCGGCCAACCGGGGAATATTCCAGAACTGAGGGTCCTCTACCGAGCGTGTACATTGGCTGGGACAGCTTCTGACAGCCGTCGTCTTCATCCTCGTCAGAATGTCTTGCACGTCTTGTTTCGGTAGCGTCATGCGAAGCTGAAACGAGCCCGATCCCTGCAGAAAGCCGGGATCAGCAAATAGGCTGACGTCAGTCGCGTTGGGTGGCAGCGCCTGTGGGAAGTGATCAACCAGACCGGTGTCGGACCAGGCCTTTAGGAGGCTTGGGTAGGCCGCTGTCCGAGTGGTCGCAGCAGGAGGCAGAAAGAGCCATATAGCGACCGCAACGCCCGCGATTGCGATGCCGACCAATATGCTCCCGACCTTCAACAGTCGACGCATGAAAGCCCCTCCAGAGCACGACGCTATCGCAGCAGTGTCTCGTTAGTCGATGCCAGAATGAGCCTGAGGGCTTTGATCAGGAGTTCGTCCTCCCGTCCGGTGTTGTGATCCTCGTGATGTTCATCGGCACGACCGATGCAGAAACAGCGTTTGCGCGAGTAGAAGGAACTGACGAGCTCGTTGGGCGGCTTCGTGCTGTTGGCCATTTCCCCAGCATCGACCCAGGTCGCTCTTCCGTCTGCTAGCCACCCAGAGCCGGCGTTAGTGACGTGCCCTTACCTCCCCCGCGAAGCGGCGGGAGGGGGACCGACCGCCGAGCGGAGCGAAGAGCGGTTGGTGGAGGGGGCAAGCGGAGAGCGCGGCGGATCGACCGGGCAGCGGTGGGCGCGGTGACTGGGGCTCGCCCCCTCCACCACGCGCTCTACGGCCGGCTACGCCGACCTCGGCTCGCGGTCCCCCTCCCGCCGCTTCGCGGGGGAGGTAATGGTTGGCGGCCGACCATCGAAGCCTTCGACGCAGGGTGAACCACAACCGCCTCCTCTCCCCCCGCGAAGCGAGAGGGGAGAGGGTAGGGAGAGGGGCGACGCGGCATCGCAGCCGCCGCTCCAGGTTCAGCTAGGACCCATGGACGGACGGCTAGCCTTGTGTCGCCGCCACGCGGCGGGGTCATGGCTGGACCATCGTGCAAGCGTTGAGTCCTGCGTCGCCCCTCTCCCTACCCTCTCCCCGCTCTTCCCCCGGCTCAAGGCCGGCGTCGGGGGGAGAGGAGGCGCACGTCCCTATCGCCCGGACGCAAGCCCCCGCCCTACCCCGCCTTGGCGAAGTAGATCTCCGCGGGGCCGGGGAAGCGGCGTTGGCGGACGTCTTCGGCGTAGCCGGCGACGGCCTTGCCGATCTCGCCGCGCAGGTCGGCGTAGCGTCGGACGAACTTGGGGGTCCAGTCGAAGAGGCCCAGCATGTCGTCGGTGACCAGAATCTGGCCGTCGCAGCCGGCCGAGGCGCCGATGCCGATGGTGGGCACAGGAATGGCGGCGGTGATCTCGCGGGCCAGGCCCTCGGCGACGCCCTCGACCACGACGCAGAACGAGCCGGCGTCGACCGCGGCGCGGGCGTCGTCGAGGATGCTGGCGCGTTCCACGCTGGACTTGCCCTTGGCGCGGAAGCCACCGTCGACCATCACCGCCTGGGGCCGCAGGCCCACGTGGCCCATGACCGGGATGCCGCGCTTGACCAGATATTCGATGTTGGCGGCGACCTCCGGGCCGGCCTCGACCTTCACGGCGCTGCAGCCGGTTTCCTTCATCACGCGCGCGGCGTTGGCGTAGGCGACCTCGGCCGAGCCCTCGTACGAGCCGAACGGCATGTCGACCACGACCATGGCCCGGCGCGATCCGCGCATCACCGCCTGGCCGTGCAGGATCATCATCTCCAGCGTCACGCCGACGGTGTTGGGCAGGCCGTGGACCACCATGCCGACGCTGTCGCCGACCAGCAGCAGATCGCAATGCTGGTCCAGGATCTCGGCCATCGGCGCGGTGTAGGCGGTCAGGCAGACGACCGGCACGCCGCCCTTGCGCGCGGCGATATCCGGCGCCGTGAGACGTCGGACCGTTTCCTGGCGATGACTGGACACGTCAGATCTCCTCGATCACCCGCGCCAGCACGAAGCCCATGGTCAGGACCGCGACGCCGACGGCGATCCACAGTCCATAACCGCCCGAGAGCGCGGACACCATGTCGGTGGTCGGCGTGACGCGCGCAATACCCTGGCTGAGCACGCGGGCCGACTGCTCGGCGTTTTCCACCTGGGAGAAGATGTTGGACATCACCAGCTGGCTGGCGCCGATTACGCCGCCGGCCAGGCCCGCCGCGCCCAGCAGCCAGCGCCGCGCGGTCCAGCCGCGATTGAGGCGGCCCTCGACGCGCTGCGCGAACGCCTGCGCGTCCGCCAGTTCGGGCGCGTCGGCGAACAGGCGCTCCAGCCGTCGCTCGAAATCGATCTCAGCCATTGCCGCGCCTCCCTTCAAGAACCGCGTCGCCAGTCTTTGCTTCGGCTCCCGGCGCCAATCGTGCGCGGAGCTTCTCCAGACCACGTTTGACATGCGATTTGACCGTTCCAAGCGGCAGGTTCAAGGCATCCGCCGCCTCGCCGTGGGAAAGCCCCGCCCCGTAGCACATGGACACGCAGAGCCGCTCGGCCGCCGACAGGCCCTTCATGGCCTCATCCAGGTCGATACGGTGGTCGGCGTCGCCATCGGTATGGGCCTCATCGGCCGCTCCCTCTTCCGCCGCGAGCGCGCTGAGGCGCTTCTCGCGTTGCAGCCGGCGCAGATAGAGCCTGGCCGCGATCTTCTTCACCCAGCCCGCGAAGGTCCCCTCCCCGCGGAACTCGGCGATCCGTTCGAACGCCGCCAGGAACGCATCCTGGGCCACGTCATCGGCCAGGGCCGCCTGGGCGCCCATCCGGCGCAGCAGGTGGCGCACGCTGGAGCCGTGCCGGCGCACAAGCTCTCCGAAGGCGCGCCGCTCCCCGGCCGCCGAATAGGAGCACAGCTCCACATCGTGCAGGCTGGCGAAGCTGGATTGATTGGCGCCCGGCATGGGCATGATCCCCCGTCCGGCGCCTCAGGACTTCTTGTTCAGGACGCCGAGGACGACGAACGCCAGGCCGATGAAGGTCGGGAACGTCGCCACGCCCAGAAGCGGGAACAGGGCGTCCGGCTCCTCGAAGCTGATGACCAGGCCCAGGGCGGCGAAGCCGATGCCGATGCCCAGCCAGATGATGCCGGTGCGCAGGTCGCGCTGGGGCGACGGCGGCAGGCCGGGATTGCGGACGTTGCTGGACATCGCCTCGATCACCTCGGCCGGCAGGGGCTGGCCCTTCTCGATGGCGATGCGGAGGGTCTCGGCCATCTTCTGGCGTTCGACGCTCTTGAAGTAGCGCGGCATGATGAACAGCGACGCGATCGATCCGAAGATGATCAGGACGATCAGGACCGGGGTCATTTCTTTTTATCCTCTCCAAGTCGGCGGGCGGGGATCGGCCCGTCTCTGATAGCTAGAGACCTGGACCGCCGCGCCCGGATGCAAACGCGAGGATGAAAGCTTATCCATGATTCCGGCGAGGCGCCGGGATCACCGATCGTCAGCGGCCGAGCGCGGCGTAGGTGTCGGGTTTGAAGCCCACGTAGAGCTTGCCGCCGTGGTCGAGGACGGGGCGCTTGATCATCGACGGCTGGGCCAGCATCAGCGCGATGGCCTTGGCCTCATCGATGCCGGCCTTGTCGGCGTCGGGCAGCTTCTTGAATGTCGTGCCGGCGCGGTTCAGGAGGACTTCCCAGCCCAGCTGGCGCACCCAGCTCTCCAGGGTCGGCCGGTCGAGGCCGACCTTCTTGTAATCGTGGAAGGCATAGGCGACGCCGGCCTGGTCCAGATAGGTCCAGGCCTTCTTCATCGTGTCGCAGTTCTTGATGCCGTAGAGCGTCGCGGTCATTTTGGTCCCCTCATGCCGCCCATCGAATTCCCCAAAGAGACCCGCGACGCCCTGGCCCGGGCGCTGTCCAAGTACCTCAAGGACGAGCTGGACCTGGAGGTGACGGGATTCGACGCGGTCTTCCTCACCGACTTCATCACGGAAACCCTCGGGCCGTACTTCTACAACCAGGGCCTGGCCGACGCCCAGGCGCTGCTGGGCAAGAAGCTGGATGAGATGGGCGAGGCGATCTACCAGCTTGAGAAGCCGGTGAAGACTATCCGTTGAGCGGGTAACGCTCGACCACCTCGTAGCGGCCCTCGCCGTGGATGGCGTAGATCAGCACGAACTCATCGACGGTCCAGCTGACCGGATCGACGAAGGTCTCCGGGATGTGAGCCTTGTCGCGGATCAGGGTCATATGCGGGGTCATCTCGACCTCGCGGCGCGGGACCATGCCCGGTTTCACCAGCGCGCGGTGAATGCTGGAATAGAGGTCGTCGACGCCGATCACCCCGTCATCGCCCCACAGCACGATCGGGCCGCCCTTGCCGCCCAGGCCCCAGCTGCCGAAGCGGTTGAACGCGACGGTGAAGGGGCGCGCGGCGACCGGTCTCGCGGCCTCCGCCGCCTTGTCGATCACCGGGCCGCAGGGGCGCTTGAAGTCGCCAATGTAGTTCAGGGACACGTGCAGCCGGTCGGGCGGCGTGGGCTTGGCCGTCAGACCATGCCGACCGCGCGCGGCCGTGATCAGGCGCAGCGCCTGTTCGGCGACCTCGGGGGGCGGCAGGATCGCGAAATAGACGACGTGTTTGCCGGGGACGACAGGCATGCGGACGGCTTCCCGGGTTCGAGCGGCTCCTGCGAGCCGGGTTCGACGCCATACCAGCCTTTGCGGCCGGACAGGAAGCCGTCGCCGACGGCCGCTAGGCGATCGCCATCCGGCGGCGACGGACGACCGCGCCCGCCAGGCCAAAGCCCGTGATCATCATCGCCCAGGTCGACGGCTCCGGCACGGCGGCCACGTCCCGGCTGTTCACGGTGACGGAGAAGTTGTCGGCCCGCACGGTCGAAGCGATGTTCCCCGTCGATGCGCCGCCGTTCAGGGTGACGCCATACGGGGTCGTCTCGAAGCCGAACCGGATGGCGCCGCCCGCGAAGTCGAGCCCCGTCAGCGTGCGGGCGCTGTTCGGGGTCGCCGGATTGAAGAAGAAGAAATCCGCCGCCGTGAGGCCGGTCAGACCCGCGCTGACGAAGGCGCCCGCGACGGGCAGGACCGAACTATTGGCGAAGGCCTCGTAGACCTTGCCGTCCTGCTCGGCCAGCAGACGCAACGGCAGCAACGCCGACAGCGGCACGGCGGCGCCGTTGCGGGTGAGCTGGATGAGCTGGTCGATCGAGAAGTCGATCGTCGTGATCTCGCCTTGAGCGCTCGGGTCATAGACGAAAGTCGTGCTCAGGGCCTGAAAACGCGGCGTCGGACTGGTCGCGCCGGCCTTGGTGTAGCTGGTGTCGATCGACGTGTTGCCGCTCCCGAAGTCCACGGCCTGGACGATCTGGACGTTGAAGCCCGCCTCGGCATAGGTGGTGAAGCTGTAGCTGCTCAGCAGCATGGCGCTGTCGGTGAAGGTCGTCGTACCGGCGAATGCCGGAGAGGCCACGGCCAAGGCCGCGGCGGCAAGCAAAGCCACTTTCATGCAAATATACCCCATTGCTCGCGCCATACGGGCGCTTTCGCAATCAGGCGTAGGCAAATCCACGACGAACGGCGTCCACCTTTTGTTTACCCCGCCCGCGCCTCAAACCGGCAGCGCGAACCGGTGGGCCAGCAGGCAAAGGCCGGCGAACCCCTGGGTGCGGGTCTTGTCGTATATGCGGTGCAGGTGGGTGCGGGCGGTGGCCCGGGCCATGCCCAGCCGGTCGCCCAATGCGGTGAGGTCGGCATGGGCGAAGGCGTCGGCCATCACCCGGACCTCGGTCGGCGTCAGGCCGTAGAGCTCGGCCATGCTGGCGAAGGCGATGGAAGCCGGCTGGTCGACGCGCAGGACGTGGACGGCGTGCGCCACGCCGGCGCCGCCCGCGAAATCCCCGAAGCCGTCGCGCTCCAGGGGCTGGGCCACGCAGAGCAGGGTCACCCCCTCCCCGCCCTCGGACGGCAGCTCGACGGCCACCGGGCCGGCATCGCGGACGGCGGCGCCCAGGGCCTTCTCGAAGGGCGGCGCGCCCAGCACCTGGTCCACGCGCAGGCCGGTCAGCCCCTGGGTGGCCCGGTCGATATCGAGGACGCAGAGTTTGTCGTCCAGCAGGACCAAGCCATTGCGCGCGCCGCTGGTGATCCGCTGATAGCCGCCGACCAGGTTGGCCTGATGGATCAGGCGGCTCTGCATGTAGACCGCGCGCTTGATGTGCGGGACGATCGCGGTGAAACGCGCGGTGTCTTCCGCGTCGAACGGCGGCGCGTCGCCGGTGCGCAGGATGGCCATGGTCGCGAACATCTGCTCGCGCTTGATCAGATTGACCGCGAGGTTGTCCACGATGCCCTGGGGCGCCAGCCACTCCTTGTAGAAGATGCTGTCCTGAAGCTCGGGCGCCTGCAGATGTTCGTAGGCCTGCATGACCACGCCCTCGCCGGCCGCCTGCAAGGTCGGGCGCATGATGTCATGCTGGGCGTAGGTCTCGGCGTAGCTCTGGAGGAACGCCGGGTCGTTGCCGAATTGGACCTCGAAATTCGCCTGGCTCTCCATATCGATCCAGGCCAGGAAGCCGGACTGGGCATTCATAGCGCCCAGGATCTTGCGCAGCAGCGCCGGAAACAGGTCGCGGTCGAAGGCGGCGTCATAGATATCGTCGATGTCGACCACGGTTACGCATACCCTCACTGGATCCGGGCGCCGAGCGGAGCCCCGGATCGGATTTCCGGTCACGCTTAATCTGCGCCGTGGCGGTGTGCCACCGTTCGGTGACGAAGGATCAGGCAGCGGGCGTGCGGATGCTCAGCGCATCGGGTCCAGCCGCGCGACCGCATCGCCGGCCCGCACGACGCCGCCCTCCAGCACGCGGGCGGTGATGCCGCCGCGGCCGCGAACGGCGTTGTAGCCGCCGGTTCCCAGGATCTCTTCCATCCGCGAGCACGGGTGGCATTCGCCGGAGGTCTCCAGCACGGCGTCGCCGATGCGGAAGCGATGGCCCTTCAGCGCCAGGAGGTTGATGCCCTGGGTGACCAGGTTGCGGCGCAGGTCTTCCGGCGAGACGGCGCGATCCAGATAGCCGGCGATGGCGGCGAGGCTTTCGGCCTCGATGAGCGTGACCTGGCGATTGCCGTCCTTGCGGCTGTAGCGGTCGCCGGTCAGGCCGCGCCCGGCCACCAGCGTGGCCGTCTCAACGGGCCGGACGGGCTCGCGACGGGCGGGCCGCAGACCGATCGAAATCAGCCGGCCGGGGCGGATCGGCGCGTCGAGGAGCTTCGCAAGCGAGGGCGATGGGTTCAACATGGCGGGACAATCCCTATTTGGTGTGCGACCCGCCGCAAAGGAGCCCGCTCAATGACCGCCCAAACCGAAACCGCGATCCTCGCCGGAGGTTGCTTCTGGGGCGTCCAGGACCTGCTGCGCCGCTATGACGGGGTGATCTCGACCCGCGTCGGCTATTCCGGCGGCGAGGTTCCCAACGCCACCTATCGCAACCACGGCAACCATGCCGAGGCGATCGAGATCGTGTTCGATCCGGCGCGGATCTCGTACCGGCAGCTGCTGGAGTACTTCTTCCAGATCCACGACCCGAGCACCAAGAACCGCCAGGGCAACGACATGGGCGCCAGCTATCGCTCGGCGATCTTCTATACGAACGACGAGCAGAAGCGGGTGGCGCTGGACACCATCGCCGATGTGGACGCCTCGGGCCTGTGGCCGGGCAAGGTGGTGACCGAAGTGACCGCCGCCGGGCCGTTCTGGGAAGCCGAGCCGGAGCACCAGGACTACCTGGAGCGCATCCCCAACGGCTACACCTGCCACTTCATCCGCCCGAACTGGAAACTGCCGGTCCGCGCAACGGCTTAGCCGCCGCAGGCGTTGTTTTCACCGCTAAGACGCTGCCGCGCCATCGCGATGGAATGTGACGCGCAACGCCGTCGCTAATCCACCTCGATGGTGTCGGCTTCCTCGGTGAGGCGGTCGCAGGTGGCGAAGTCGCGGCGGCGGAAGGCGGCGGCGGCGGTCTTGCGCAGCAGGGTATGCGCTGCGCGGGGCTGGCGGGCGCGGAGCTTGCCGGCCCAGAGTTCGGCTTGCTCGGCCGGGATCTGCAGGTCGTCGGCGCGGGCCTCGATCATCGTCGCCGCCTCCGGGAACGCCGGCCATTCCATCAGGAACTGCAAGCCCAGCTGGGTGTCGGGGTGGCGGGCGGCGTGGTCGAAGGCGCGGTTCTCGGCCTCGACGTCCTCGAAGTCCGGCAGGCGGCGGGTGAACGCCCGCGCCCGCTCGGCCGACAGGGTGCGCTCGAACGACGCCCAGCGGGCGGCCTGCGCGGTGTCCGGCTGGCCGGCCGCCTCCAGATAATCGATCCAGGCGCCCTCCCAGGCGACGTCCGACGCGCCGAGCTTGGCCGAGGCTTCCAGCAGGCGGCCCGCCTCGGCGACACGTCCGGCGCCCAGCAGCCGTTGGGCGGCCTCGGCGGCTATGACGGGCGTGCGGACGGCCTGGGCGGTGAAGGTGCCCAGGAAGGCGTCGACATCGCCCGAGGCATCGGCGACCTGCCGCAGGATGGCCGCCCAACCGGGGGAGTTGACCTGGCGGTCGCGTAGGCGCGCCAGCAGCATCTCAAGCGCGGGCTTCGGCGCCGGCGCGAGGGCGGCGGGCAGCCAGTCGGCCCAGGCGGTGGGGTTCCGGGCGATGGCCTCGACCAGACCGTCGATGGCCCGGGCGTCGCCGCGCTGGCCCAGCAACCGGCCGATATCCTCAGCGGCGCGGTCGAAGGTGGCCGCGACGCCGCCGTCCTTGTCCTTGACCCGCGACCCCAGCCGCCGCGCCAGGTCCATGAACGGCCACATCCGCGCCAGGGCGGCCACGGGATCGAGTTCGGCCAGGCGGTCGGCGATCAGCGCCCGCAGGATCTCCAGGTCGGAAACGAAGGCGGGCCGCTTGCGCCAGGAGACCTTCGAGCGGCTGCCCTCAAGGGTCGTGAGGCGCTTGTCCAGTTCGAGGGCCAGATGGTCGGCGCCCTGCTCCGCCGCCAGCTCCATGCGCAGCCGCCGCTTCAGGTCGGGCCGGGTCTCGGCCGCCTCGGCTACGATCGCGGCCAGACGCTCGGCGCCCAGGCGCGCGAGGTTTTCAGGCGTGACCTTCTTGAGGCTGGCGACCGTGGGCGTCTTCATCGACTCGGCGGTGGTTCAGGGCGACCGGGGCGTTCATCTGGCCTCTTTCGGCGGCGGCGCAAGGCTTATCCCGGAAACGGCTCGGCCTTCAGCAGCCGGGCCAGGTGCGCTGCGTTGGCGGCGACCATCTTGGCGGTCTTGGTGACTTTGCGCGGCGTGGCGTCCAGGTCCTTGAAATCCACGTCACCCATGGCCTCGCCGACCCAGTAGCAGCCGCCGACCGCCGGGATGGTCCAGCCCACGTCGTTCAGCGCCTGGAAGACCTGAGCGCAGGTGTTGTGGGCGCCGTCCTCGTTGCCCACGACCGCGCAGATCGCGACCTTGGAATAGGACGGCATGCGGCCCGCCTCGTCGGTCTCGTCCAGGAAGGCGTCCATCCGTTCCAGCACCCGCTTGGCGACGCTGCTGGGCTGGCCCATCCAGATCGGGGTGCCGAAGATCAGGATGTCGGCGGCCAGGATCTTCGCCCGGATACCCGGCCAGTCGTCGCCCTTGCCCTCGTCCGAGGAGACCCCCGGCAGGACGTTGCAGCCCGCGATCCGGACGGTCGGCGCCAGCCTCACATCGACCTTCGAGAAGGCCTCGCCCAGCAGGCCGATCATGACGTCGGTGGAACTCGGGGCCTTGGCGTCGGCCTTCAGGCTGCAGTTGATGGGTTGGGCGATCAGCGGCATTGCGACTCCTTGAGGCTTAGCCATGAAGCCTTTCGACGGGCCCTGCGTTCCCGTGGCCCCGATCGGAGCGCCATGTCCCTCACCGAACACCTCGACCTGCGGGGCGGCCGCGTCTGCTGGCCCGAAGCCGACGACAGCCTTCCAGCCGCCGATCCCCTGCCCCGCCACGCCGTGGACGTCGCCATCGTCGGCGCAGGCGTCATGGGGGCGATGCTGGCCGAGCGGCTGACGGCGGCGGGGCGCACCGTCGCCCTGCTGGATCGCCGGCCGCCGGCGCGGGGCAGCACAGCGGCCTCCACGGCGCTGGTCATGTGGGCCGCCGATACCCCGCTGACGGCGTTGACCGAGACCTGGGGGCCGGCCGAGGCGCAGCGGCGCTGGCGGCGGGTGCATGCGGCGGTGCTGGAGCTGGCGGCGCGGGTCGCGACCCTGGGCCTCGACTGCCGCTGGGCGTCGCGGCCGGAGCTCTATCTGGCCGGCGACCTGCTGGACGCGCACGGGTTGCGGCGGGAGGCGGCGGCGCGCCAGGCCGCCGGGTTGCCGTCGGCGTTCCTCGAGGCGGACTTGGTCGCCAGCCGCTTCGGCCTGCCGTCCCGCGCGGCGCTCGTGTCCGGGGATGCGTTCGAGGTCGATCCCGTCGCCCTGACCCAGGGCCTGCTGGCGGCCGCGGCCAAGCGTGGGGCCACGCTGACCTGGCCGGCCGACGTCACCGACATCGTCACGACGGCGGCGGGCGTCAGGCTGACCACGGCAAAGGGCGCGACCCTGGACGCCGGCCAGGCGATCATCGCCACGGGCTACGAGGCCGCGCGCCAGTATCTGCCAGCCGCCTTCCGGTTGGGCTCCAGCTTCGCCATCGCCACGGCGCCCGGCACGGATCCGGCCTGGCGCGACGAGGCCCTGATCTGGGAGGCCGCCGACCCCTATCTCTACGCCCGGGGCACGGCGGACGGGCGGATCATCGTGGGCGGCGCCGACGAGGACTTCGCCGACCCCGCCCGCCGCGACGCGATGCTGGACGCCAAGCGCGCCGTCCTGGAGCGCCGGGGCGCCGAGATGCTTGGGATCGGAGAGCTGCGGGCCGACTGCGCTTGGGCCGCCACCTTCGGCAGTTCGCCCGACGGCCTGCCCGCCATCGGCCGGGTCCAGGGCCAGGAAAACCTCTGGCTCGCGGCCGGCTTCGGCGGCAACGGCGTCACCTTCGCCAGCCTGGGCGCCTCGCTGATCGCCGCCGCCCTCGCGGGCGCGCCGGACCCGGACGAGGCGTGCTTCTCGCCCTATCGGTTCGGCTGAAGGCGCCTCAGGCGGGCGGCATCTTCTGGAACTTGGGCAAGGCGGGATCGAGATGGTCCCAGGCGTGGCCACGGACGGCGTAGGTCACCGCCTGGGGTGTGAAACGGCCGGGGTCGTCCAGGCTGGCGGCGGCGATGGTGAACAGGTCCGGCATGGCGGCGAACGTCAGATAGACCGGCGAGCCGCAGGTCGGGCAGAACGCGCGGGTCTTCACTTGGCCGCTGTCGGCGACGATATCCCACTGCGTGGCGTCGCCCTGGAGGGTCACCGCCTCGCGGCTCGGGAACGTCAGGTACGAGCCGTGCCCGGTCCCGCTCTTGTGCTGGCAGTCGCGGCATTGGCAGTGGTTGGAGAACACCGGCTCGTCGGAAATCTCGTAGCGGAGCGCACCGCAGGCGCAGCCGCCGGCATAGGTCTCACCCATCGTCGTACTCCTGGAATGACGCCCCTCGGGGCGCGGCCTAACGGCCTCAGTGGGGTTTCGGGACGGCGTGTTCGGCGGCGATGGTCTCGATGGTCTTGACCACCGTCTTCCAGCCCTGGCTCATGCCCTTGAAGGCCGTCTCGTTGCGCGGCAGCACGAACCCGGCGTGGACCAGGCGCAGGCGAGTTCCCGCCTCGACCGGGGTCAGCACCCAGGTGACGACCGTATCCAGGGGCGCGCCGTAGCCGACGTTGCCTTCGTGCCCGCCCGTCCAGGCATAGGACAGCCGCTGGTTCGGGACCGCTTCAAGAACCCGGCAATGGATGACGCCATCCCAGGCGCCGGCCGGGGTGGTCTGGAAGGTGAAGGCGACGCCCGGCGCAGGCGCGAAACCCTTGATCGCCATCTTCAGCCAACGGGCGATCAGGTCGCCGGTGGTCAGCGCTCTCCAGATGGCTTCCGGCGCGTGGGGGAACACCTCTTCGACCACGATGGCCTGCGTGAGGGGCGTCTGGGCGCCGGGGTTGGCGGCGACATCGTTCATTGGTCGATCTCCTTCAGGAGGATGCGGAGGTCGTCGAACCGCTCGCGCCAGAAGACTCCGTAGTGGCTCATCCAATCGACCAGCGGGGCCAAGCCCTCGGGCTGGGCGCGATAGAAGACGTTGCGCCCTTCCGGGCGTTCGGCGACCAGGCCCGCCTGCTTCAGCGACTTGAGGTGCTGGGAGATCGCGCCCTGGGTCACGCCGCTGCCGCGGGTGAGGTCGGCGACGGTGATCTCGTCGGACATGGCGATGCGCTCGAACACGGCCCGCCGGGTGGGGTCGGCCAGGGTGCGCATGACGGCGGAGATGGGGGCGGCCTCGGTCATGTTCATCAATTAGCCTTTGCTAATTGATGAGTCAACACTAATGCGTTTGCTTGGTCAGGGCGCCTTGGGCTTCAGCGTGCTGCCCGGCTTCCAGGCGGGCGCGGCGTCGGCGTCGGCCACGCGCGCGACCAGGGCGTAGAAGAAGCGGTTGAAGTCGGCCGCCGCCTTCCAGTCCATCAGCTGGCCGATGTCGTCCTGGGGCTTGTGATAGCCGGTGCGATACCACTGCCGATAAATCCGCTCGCTCTCGCTGCCCGGGCGATAGCCGAAGACGAAGGCGGTGGCGGGGACGCCGGCCTGGAGAAACGGCCACTGGTCGGCGCGCCGGATCAGGCCGCGCTCGGGCTCTGGATCGTGCTGGACCGCGACGCCCATGCCGGCGGTGACCGTGCGCACGTCGTCGCCCAGGGTGGTGTCGTCCAGCGCGTGGACCGTCAGCAGATCCAGCGGGAAGATCGGGCGCAGCTGGTCCAGGTTGATGTTGGCGGCGATGCGCGCCAGCGGAACGGTGGGGTTGGCCACGAAGGCGTAGGCGCCCAGCAGGCCCTTCTCCTCGCCCATGAACGCCGCGAAGACGATCGGGCGCCGGTAGCCCTGGCCCTGGCGCTGCTCGGCCAGCCGGATCAGCAGGGCGACATAGGCGGCGTCGTCCAGCGTGCCGTTGTAGATGCCGTCGCCGTCGACGGGCGTGCCCTGGCCGTAACCGTCGAGGTGGGCCGACAGGACGATGGCCTCGCCCGCCTTGGTCGGATCGCTGCCCGGCAACAGGCCAAGAACGTTGGACGAGCTGATCTGGCGCCTGGCCACGGTGAACGTCGCCTGGAACCGGCCGGGGATATCGAAGCTGGGCAACGGCGCGCCCTGGCTGCCCTTGGCGATCAGGTCGGCGGCGTCGGTCCGGGCGGGACCCGTCACCTTGGCCAGCGCCTCGGCGTTGAGGCGCAGGCGCAGGAAGGGATCGGTGTCGACCTTGGCCGCGATGGGCTTCACCTCGCGGGCATAGGCGTCGGGCCAGCGGGGCGGTTCGACGGTGAAGCCGGGGTCGGCGATGCTGAGGATGCCGATCCCGCCGGCGGCCTTCACCGCGGCTTCGCGATCGGCGCCGCTGGGCAGGCCGGCGCGTCGGGCGCCATGGCAGACGACCAGCTTGCCCTTCACGTCGCCCAGGACATCGGCGCCGCAATAGCCCCGATAGGCCAGCGGCGCGTCCACGTTCGTGGGCATGGCCTCGCTGGCGGCGACGCCGACGTCGTACAGGAATTTCAGCGGACGCGAGCCGACCTTGAGGGTCGCTTTGGCGATGGCGAACTCGCGGAGCGCCACCGGCTGGAACCAGCCGCCGTTGACCCCGGCGGGCTTCAGGCCGGCCGCCTTGAACTTGTCGGCGACCACCTGGGCGGCGCGATCGTAGCCCGCCGAGCCCGTGTCGCGTCCCTCCATCGCGTCGGAGGACAGCTGCTCGGTGACCGCCCACCAGGCGCGGGTGTCCGGATCGGTGGGCTGGGCCATCGCGGGCGAGGCCTGGACCAGCATCGCGGCCGGGATCGCGCTCAGCGCCGTCAGCAGGGATTTCATGCGCGGTTCCTCCGGCGGCGCGGACGAGCGCGCCACCCTGACGGATTGATGACGTCGAGGAACACCGTCAATCGGAACCTTGGTCCCGGCCAGCGATAGGCCTCCGAGGCCTTACGGCTGGGCTCCGGCCGGCGCGATCGTCGACAGCCCCCGCCCCTCGGCCCGGATGCGCACCCAAAGCACCAGCGCGTTCAGAATGGAGAAGACAACCGCGAGGCCCACGAGGCCAAAGGCCAGTGGCAGCACCGCGATCTCCGCGACGACCACAGCGTAGTTCGGATGGCTGATGAAACGATAAGGCCCACGGCGCACCAGGGGCGCGTCCGGAAGGATGATGATCCGGGTGGTCCAGCGCGCGCCCAGGGTGGCGATCACCCAGACGCGCAGCAACTGCAGGACGACGAAGACCGCCAGCCAGGACAGGCTGACAGGTCGATCCCAGCCAAACCACCACAGGCTGGCCAGCCAGGCCGCATGCAGCGTGACGATGAAAGGGTAGTGGCTGGCTCCGACCTCGTAGGCGTCCCGCGCCAGGAGGCGGCGGGTGTTGCGTTGCGCGAGGACCAGTTCGCCCAGCCGCTGCGCGGTCACGGCGACCAGGACGACCATAGCCAGGCTCATGCGGCGCGCCGCAGCGTCGCGGTGCTGGCGGTGAAGCCCGGGCCCAAAGCCGAGACGACCGAAGTCTCGGGCAGGCCGCTCCGTCGCGCGCGATCCAGCACGAAGAGCACGGTCGGCGCGGACATGTTGCCGTGGTCGGCCAGCACCGCGCGCTCGTGATCCAGCTGGCCCTGGCCGATGGACAGCGACTGTTCCAGCGCCTCGATCACCTTCACGCCGCCGGGATGGCAGATGAAGCGATCGACATCGCCGATCTCGAGCCCCTGGCCTTGCAGCATCGACTCCATCGCCGGGCGCAGATTGTCCCGGGCAAAGGGTGGGATCGAGCGCGCGAAGATGACCCCGAGGCCGGTCGGATCGATGCGCCAACCCATGATGTCGAGGGTGTCAGGCCAGGTGCGCTCCGCCGCGTGGGTAAGCGTCGCCAGCCCGCCCTCGCCGGCGCGCAGGACACACGCCGCCGCCCCGTCGCCAAAGAGCGCGGTCGCGACGATGTCCGCCTTGGTGAGTTCGTCCATGCGGAAGGCCATGCTGCAAAGCTCCACCGCCACCATCAGCACGACGGCCCCCGGCGTGGCCGCCGCCAGCTTGCCCGCGAGGCCAAGGCCCGTCGCCCCGCCCGCGCAGCCCAGGCCGAACACGGGGATACGCGCAGCGTCGGGCCGGAACCCCATGCGCGCCATGGCGCGCGCTTCGAGGCTCGGGGTCGCGATCCCCGTGGACGACACGGTGACGATGACATCCACATCCGAACCCTTGAGGCCGGCCTCGTCCAGCGCCTTGCCAGCGGCCTCCGCGAACAGATCGACCGCGGCCTCTAGATAGACCTCCGTCCGTTCGGGCCAGCCACGCGGTTGCAGGTACCATTCGATGGGCCGCACGACCTGTCGCGTTCGAACGCCTGCTGTCGTGAATACCGGCGCCATGCGTTCGAACTGCGGAAAGCGCTCCGAGAAGAGGTCGCGTGCGACCTGCTCGACGTCCTTTTGCGCAAGGGTGAAGCGCGGCGAGGCTGTCGCCAGGGAAAGCAGAGCTACCGGGGAGATCATGCGCTGCATCCAGACGCCAGGCGCGACGTGCGTCTGACTTCAAGCTGCGCAACTGATCCCGCGCCAACTGGTTCCGACAGGTGAACCTGGAATGGCGCCGCTTTGAACATCTCCGACCGCGCACACCTCCCGCCCGAGTCCGACAACGCGGCCAGCCTCGCGACCTGGGCGGGCTTCGCCTTGATGTGCCTGGGCATGTTCATGGCCATCCTGGACGTCCAGGTGGTGGCGACGTCCCTGCCGACCATCCAGCAGGCGTTGAGCGTCCCAGCCGAACAGATGAGCTGGATTCAGACGGCCTATCTGATCGCCGAGGTCGTCGCGATCCCGATGACCGGCTTCCTGACCCGCTGGCTGAGCCTGCGCTGGCTGTTCGTCGTCGGCGTGTCGGTGTTCACCCTGGCCTCCGCAGGCTGCGCGGCGAGCGGAGACTTCAGCCAGCTGATCGCCCTGCGCGTGCTGCAGGGCTTGTCCGGCGGCGTGCTGATCCCGGTGGTGTTCTCCGCGGTCTTCCTGCTGTTCCCCCTTCGGCGGCAGGCGCTGGCCACCACGATCGCGGGCATTCTCGCGGTGCTGGCCCCGACCGTGGGCCCCGTGGTTGGCGGCTGGATCACCGAGACCTTCAGCTGGCGGTGGCTCTTTCTCATCAACGTCGCGCCCGGAGTCGTCGCGGCGCTCGGCGCGGCGTTGCTCCTACCTCGCGAGCGAGGCCAGCGCGGGGGATGGCGGACGCTCGACGCCGTCGCGCTGGGCTTGCTGGTGGTCGGCCTGACCTCGCTGGAGATCGGCCTGAAGGAGGCGCCGGACCGGGGCTGGGGCTCGCCACTGATCCTTGGCCTGCTGATCCTGAGTGCGGCGTCCCTGGCGAGCTTCGTCCGCCGAGCCCTGAAACGTGACCGGCCGCTGGTCGATCTCCGAACGTTCGGCGACCGCAACTTCGCCATCGGAAGCCTGCTCAGTTTCAGCCTCGGGGTCGGTCTCTTCGGTTCGGTCTACCTGATGCCGGTGTTCCTGGCGTTCGTGCGCGGACATCATGCGCTGCGCATCGGCGAGATCATGCTGGTGACCGGCGCGGCGCAGCTGGTGACCGCGCCGCTGGCCGTCGCGCTGGAGCGACGTGTCGATGCACGGTTGCTGTCGGGCTTCGGATTCCTGCTCTTCGGCGTCGGCCTGGCGATGAGCGCCCGCCAGACCGGCGCGACCGACTTCGACGAGATGCTCCTGCCCCAGCTCTTGCGGGGCTCGGCGATCATGTTCTGCCTTCTGCCGCCGACCCGCATGGCGCTGGGCCGGCTGCGGGCCGATCAGGTGCCGGACGCCAGCGGCCTCTTCAACCTGATGCGCAATCTCGGCGGCGCCGTCGGCCTGGCCCTGATCGATACGGTGATCTACGGGCGCTTGCCCCATCACGCGGCGGACATCGTCGCCCGGCTGCAGGCGGGCGACCGCCCGACCGCCGAGGCTGTCGGCATCCCGCTGGCGATGTTCGACGCCCGCCCACATGGCCCGCTCGACGCCTCGACGACCGCCATGCTGGAGCCGCTGGTCCGCAAGCTCGCGCTTGTTCAGTCCATCAACGAAGCCTGGGCGCTGGTCGCCTGCCTGACCTTGGCGGCGCTGCTGGCCATCCCCTTCGCGACAGCCCCAACCAAGGATGTCGGGCCGCGCTGAGGAGATCGTTGCGACCCACTTCACCCTATCGCAAGCTCCACTGCGTAGTCCCTCGTACGGTTCGTGTGAGGTGGGAGTGGCGTTGGTGATGTTCGGACGTATCGCGTCGGCTCTGCTGGCGGCGGCCCTCGGGAGCCTGGCCCTGCTCGCCCCGCCCGCCGCCGCACAAATCAAGGTCGAGGGTTCGCGCCTGATCGACGGCGTCGACGGGCGGACCGGCGCCTTCACCCTGACCTATGACGATTTCAAGGGCAGCCTGACGTACCGGCGGACCTACATCTCCAGCGCCGGGAACGGCGGTCTCTTCGGCTTCGGCTGGGGCTCGGTGTTCGACACCCGCCTGGTGCAGATGCCGGACAACACCATCGTCGTCCTCGAGAACGGAAACGCCGGCGCCACCGTCTATGGCGTGCCGTCGCCGCAGGACGCTGCGGTCGGAGACGCCAGGCTGCTGGCGGCCGTCAATGCGGACAGGCTGATGACCCCAGCCAGTCGGGCGCAATATCTGAAACGCCTGGCCGCCGACCCGGCGGCGCGGGCGCGGGCCGTCGAGGCCTATGGGATCACCGGCGCCGCGCCCTTGAACACGTCGCTCTATATCGACGGGAAGGACACCGTGGGCGACGAGGGCTGCCGCCAGGCGCCCTTCGCCATGAACGTCGGCGCGCACCCGAGCGGCCGGCAGTTCGCGCGGTCCGTCTGTCACGGCAAGCTGCAGGAATTCTGGCCGAACGGTCGGCTGGCCGACTACACCTATGGCGGCGAAGATATCCCCCGGTCGGTGGACATCGGCCACCCCACGGGCCGCGTCATGGGCGCGGGCGACAGCCTCACCTTCAATCGCGACGGCAACGTCCTGACCGTGACCAACAAGGCCGGGGCGTGGGTCAAATACACCTTCGCTCCCTTCAAGAGCACCGTCATCGCGACCCTGACCTCCGGCGGCGAGGCCTATCGCTATGCTTATGACCAGCAGGACCGCATGACGGAGATCATCTTCGTCGACACCACCAGCCGGCGGATCGCCTATGACCTGGAGGGCCGCGTGGCGAAGATCACCGGCCGAGGCGGCGAGGTCGCCACCTATACCTACGCCACGACCGGTCGCGGCTGCCCGGTGATCTCGGTCTACCGGACCCGGCCCAACGGGACCGGCGATGGCGAGGCCTATGAATTCGACTGCGTCCGCAAGGTGATCGACCTGAACAGTCTGGGCGCGGCCAAGGCCCCGTCGCCCGGCCGGAACGCCGTCATGGAAGCGTTCTCCAGGGGCGAACCCATTCCGCCGCCGAAGTGAGTCACCGCGGGTCTCTGCTCCGCCGGTGGTGGACATGGGGGCCAGCCGCTATCGGGCGACCATGTCGGCTTTCAGCCAGCGGCAGGTGATGAGGAAGCACAGGCCGCCGACGGCGTAGAGGCACGCGGTGAGCAGCATCGACAGCTGCAGGCTCTCGGGGTGGGCGGCCTCGCAGATCGCCTGCAGATCGGTTGCTAGAGCCACGCGGGCGGCGCCCTCGCAGGCCGCCCGCGTGAGCGTCCCGGCCCCCAGGTCGGCGACCTGGAGCGAGAACAGCAGATCGCTGAGCGCGCCGATGAACAGCGGGCCCAGTCCGTAGCCAAGGAGGTTCACCAGGAAGAGCAGGATGGCCGTGGAAACCGCCCTCACCTGCGCGCTGACCACGCCCTGGCCGATCGTGTACTGCGCGGCGAGGTAGCCGTATTTGATGCACCCGGCGACCGACAGGGCGATCAGGCAGATCCAAAGGTGGTCGGTGCTGAACGCCAGGACGTAGAGCGGCACGCTGGCGGTCAGGCCGATGGCCGGCAGCCAGGCGATGGCCGTCGGGTGGCGTCGCGCCATGCGCTCGGCCAGCCACCCCGTGGCGACCGTCCCGACCGCCGACGCGATGCCGACCGGCGCATTGATCCAGAGCGCCGCCTCGCCCGCCGTCAAGCCGAAGGTCCGGTTGATGAACAGCGATTGGAACGAACTGATCCCATAGCCGCAGAACGCCGCGATGGTGGCGCCGGCGGCCATGGCCCAGAACGACTTCTTCGACGCCAATTCGCGCAGACCGTCGCTGAAGCGGACCGTCGCGCGCCGCACCGTGCCCGGCGGATCGGTGTAGCCGCGGGGCGGCTCCCGGACCGTCAGCTTCAGGACCAGGGCGACGAGGAGGCCCGGGGCGCCCACGACGAAGAAGGCCGTGCGCCAGCCGAACGCGTCCGTGACCGGGCCGCCGATCAGGTTGGCCAGCACGGTGCCCAGGGTCACCCCCATGGCGTAGAAGCCCAGGGCGGTCGATCGCCGCTTGGGTGGGTAGTAGTCGGCGATCAGCGAATTGGCGGGCGGCGTGCAGCCCGCCTCGCCGATGCCCACGCCGACCCGGCAGGCCAGCAGCACCCAGAACGCGCCGAGAGTAACCGAGCCTATGGTGATCTCAGCGGCCAGTCCGCAAAGCGCCGTCATCAGCGACCAGAGCGCGACGCAGACGGTCATGATCCAGACCCGGTGCCGGGTCTCGGCGAACTGGGCGAGCGGGATGCCGACCACGGTATAGAGCAGCGCGAAGCCGAAGCCGGTCAGCAGGCCGAAGGCGGTGTCCGAGATGCCGAGTTCCGGCTTCATCGCCGGCGCGACGACGGACAACAGTCCCCGGTCCACGAAATTCAGGATGTAGATCAGCAGCAGCGCGCTGAGCACGTAGCTTCGGTAGCCCTTGGTTCCGAAGCCGTGGATGTGCCCCTGGTCGGCGTCGCTGACGGCGCTCATGCGTGGTCCTTCTTCGGGCGGGCGATATCAAACGCCGGGACGATTCTCGAAATGCCGGTATGCCCGCAAAAAGCGGCGGCCGCACCCCCAAGCCGTGGGCGCGGCCGCCAGGCGGAAGGATCTGGGTCTCGGCTACCGTCCGTTGGCGTTCTGCTGGGAGCCGTAGGACAGCATGAGCTGGCGCTGCTCGCCCCGCGGATCGTTCTCCATCCGGCTCCGATCGTCGATGATCAGGGTGGGTCGCCGCGTGCCGTCATAGGGGGTCCAGGTGGGAATGCCGGGCGCGGACGGAACGCCGGTGCGGGCGAAGGTCGCCCAGAGGGCCGACACGCGGTCGGCCAGCGCCTGAGACGACGCCGTCACCGGTCCGGCGATGACCTCGGCCTTCGCCAAGGTATCGAAGTGGTAGGGGATCTCCAGCGCGTGGGGCGAGAAGTAGCGGCCGCCGAACGCCGGGGTCTCGCGGTAGAAATTGTACATGTAGGTGGGCGCGCCGCCGCCGGCCCGCAGCGCCGCCAGGATGGTCGAGTCCAGGAAGTAGCTGCGGTCGGTGGCCGCCATATAGAGCCGCTCGGCGTTAGAGCTCTTGGGGTAGAGGCGGCTGTAGGTCTCGAACAGGCGCTCGCCCTCCCCGCTCTGCACCGTGTTCAACCGCGCCTTGAGGCCGGCGTCGGACAGGCTGTCGATGGCGGGGTCGCGGCCGAGGAAGCCGGATTGCTCGGTCCGCGTGGTCCCGACCATCACCGGCACGCCGCGCGACATGGTCGGCGCCGCGCCGTCGAACGGCTGGGCCGGCAGGCTGGGCGTGCCGGCGACGGGCATCCATTGCGCGCCGCCGGTGGCCTTGATCTGCGCCGCCTGCAAGGTCTCAAGCGGGACGGCCTGCAGCTTGGCCGCCTCGGTCGGCGCGATGCCGAGGACATCCAACAACCGCCGGGTCTTGGCCGCGCCGGTCTCGAGGGAGTCCACACGCAGCTGCGATCCGCTCTGGATGATGGCGCGGTGATAGAGGCCCTGCGCCGGGGTCGTCGTCATCACCATGGTGGTCTTGCGGCCGCCGCCGCTCTGGCCATGGACCAGGACCCGACCGGGATCGCCGCCGAACCGCGCGATATTGTCCCGCACCCACTTCAGCGCCGCGACACAGTCGAGGGTGCCGGAATTGGAGCTGTCGGCAAACCGCGGGTCGAAGGCGCCAAGGTGGGCGTAGCCGAAGACATTGAGGCGGTGGTTGATGGTCACCACCACCACGTCCTGCTTCCGGGCGACGTTGGTTCCGTCGTACCAGGGCGAGGCGCCCGAGCCGCTGGTGAAGCCGCCGCCATGGATCCAGAACATCACCGGCCGCTTGCGGTCGTCCAGCGCCGGCGTCCAAACGTTGAGGACCAGGCAGTCCTCGCTCTGCGGTTCGCCGCGCTCGCCATAGAGGTTGGGCAGCAGCTGCGGCGCGCTCTCGGCGCGGCTGTTCTGCGGCGCCTTGGGGCCGTACTGCAGGCAATCTCGCACGCCGGCCCAGGGCTTGGGCGGCTGGGGCGGCATGAAGCGGTTCGCCCCCGATGTGTCCGCGCCATAGGGGATCGCCTTGAAGACCTTCACCCCACCGGCCCCGGCGCCGCGCACCTTGCCCGCCGTGGTTTCGACGACGGGACTGGCGGTCGCGGCGAAAGCCGGCGCCGCCGACGCGGCGAGCCAGAGGCCGCCAGCGCCCAGCACGAAACGTCGGGTCAGATCAGGAGCGTCCATGCGCATCATCCTTCGTCGGGCTTCTGGGCGGCGGCGTAACGATCCCACATCTCGCGGAACCGGCCACGGGGGTCGTCGACCGCTTTGGAGGTCTCGCCGAACACCATCGTCGTACGCTTGGCGGTGTCGTAGGCGGGCCAGCGCGGCGTCTTCGGATTGTTCGGATCGCCCTTGGCGGCCAGCGCGATCCAGGCTGACGCCAGTTCGTCCGCCAGGCGGCGGTTGTCGGCGGTGGGACCTGCCAGCGGCATGCGGATGTCATGCATCGAGGCCGGAACGTCGACCGCGTGCGGCGCGCCATATCGGCCGCCATAGGCCGGACTGGGCGCCTCCCACAGATAGCTCCAGACCGGCGCGCCACCGGCCTGCGCCTTGCGGCCGGCCAGGATGGTGGCGTTGCGGCGGAAGGTCTGGTCGGTGATGAAGCGCGCCTGGATCACATAGGGCGTCGCCTTGGGATCGTCGTCGCGATAGGCGGCCAGCACCGAGGCCGCGTCGTCGCCGACCACCGCCTTGAGCCGCGCCTGCACCCCCGCCCAGGTCTGGTCGAAATTGGATTCCCGATAGGCCCGCTCGTCCAGGGTCGTGCTGACGATGATCGGGATGTTCTTGGACTCCGCCGGCGCGCCCGGCGTGAAGGGATGGTGCGGGATGGTGGCGCCCAGCACCGGCGAGAACGAGCGCGGGGCTTCGCCTTTGGCCCGGTCGCCGGCCTCCAGGTCGGCCTGTGCGGACAGGAGGGTCGAGAACGGCACGGCCTGTAGCTCGCGGATCTGGTCCTTGCGCAGGTTCAGGCGCTTGAGCAGCTTGCCGGAGATCTCCGCCGCCTCGTCGCGGGTCTGGGCGACCAGGCGCGAACCGCTCATCACGCCGGCGCTGGTGTAGAGGCCGGACGCCGTGGGCATGCCCAGCATGTGGCTGACCTTCGCGCCGCCGCCGGACTGGCCGAAGATCAGCACGCGCTTGGGGTCGCCGCCGAAGGCCTCGGCGTTGCGCGACACCCACTTCAGCGCCGCGACCAGGTCCTGCATCCCGGCTGCACCGGAGTCGGCGTACGGCCCGGTCTCGCCCAGGTAGAGATAGCCGAAGGCGCTCAGCCGGTGGTTCACGGTGATCACCACGCAATCGCCGAAGCGCGACAGCATCTCGCCATCGCTGCCCGGCGAGTTGCTGGAGCCCGCGTAGAAGCCGCCGCCGTGGAAGCGGACCAGCACCGGGCGCTTGCCGCGATCGGTGGGCGATGGCGTCCAGAGGTTCAGGACCAGGCAGTCCTCGCCCATGCCGCCGGGCTGGACGTCGTTGAAGATCAGGTCGGCATAGTCGCGGCGGCGGTCGCCCGGCACCTGCGGCGCGATGTTGCCGTAGTCCAGCGCGTCGCGGACGCCCTTCCAGGGCGCCACCGGCTGCGGCGGCCGGAAGCGGTTCGGCCCCGCCGTGCTGGCGCCGTAGCGCAGACCCTTGAAGTTGGCGATGCCGCCCGACATCAGGCCGCGGACCTTGCCCTCCGTCGTCTCCACGACCGGAAACAGGTCCCGCTCGGCGGCCCGCCCGGGACCGGCCAGCGCCGCCCCGAGCAGGGCTCCGCCGCCCATCGTCATCAACCCGCGTCGGTGGATCATGTCGTCGTCTCCCGCCGTGCCTTGGATCAGAACTTCAGGTTCACGCCGGCGTAGAACCGGCGGCCGAGCACATCGTAGATCGCGAAGTCGGTGGCCCCCTCGCCGGTCCATTCGGGCGGCGCCTTGTCGGTGAGGTTCAGCACGCCGGCGCGGAATTCCACCGCCTCGCTCAGACGGTAGCGGCCGTTCAGGTCGAAGTAGCTGCGGGCTTTCACCCCCGGCGCGGTGGCGTTGGTGGCGCCCACGTTGCCGGAGTTGCCCATGGCGTCGATCCAGCGCCACCGCAGCGACACCCGCGCGTCGCCCACCTTGTAGTCCAGCGTCGTCGCCGCTTTCCAGCGTGGGTGCGAGATCGCGTCGGCGCTGATCTGGGCGTTGCCGATGGTGCCGGCGTAGTCGAAGAACGCCGCGCCCGCGAGGCTCTGGATCTTGTAGCTGTCCACATAGGACAGCACGAAGTTGACGCTGAGCTCGCCGAACCGCTCGTCCAGCCCGTAGTCCTCGGCGCGGGTCGAGGCGTCCAGTTGGAAGTCGATGCCGGAGGTCTTGTAGCCGGCTAAGTTCAGCAGCGGCGTGGTCATGGTGGCGAAGGCGCCGGACGCGCTGCGATTGATCAGACCGCAGTAATAGTTGCTGGGATCGTAGTTCGGGTTCGAGCCGTCGCCGTTGAAGCAGCGGCGGACGATGACGTCGCCGGTGATCAGCCCGATCGCGTCGCGCATGCTGATACTGTAGTAGTCCGCCGACGCCGACAGACCGTGGACGAACGGGATCTGCGCGGTCGGCCGGAAGACCAGGCCGGCGGTGTAGGTGTCGGCCACCTCCTCCTTCAGATTGAGATTGCCCGAGACGAACGCCGAGACCGCGCTGCCGGTGAACCGGTGGTTGTCGATCACCGTCGCGGGCACCCCGTTGGCGATGCAGAGCGCGCGGATGCGCGCGGCGTTGGCGCCGGTCCGGTACACGCTGGTGATGTCGCAGGGGTCGCCCTGCCCCGCCGCCGTCCGGCCGACGGTGGCCGAGGCCTGCTCGTTCGGCTGATAGAGCTCGCCCACCGACGGGGCGCGGATGGCGCGCTGATAGCCGCCGCGGGCGCGCAGCCACTCGGTGATCTCCCAATCGCCGCTGGCCTTGTAGGTGTGCACCCCGCCGACCGTGTCGTAGTCGGAATAGCGATAGGCCAGGTCCAGGTTCAGGCTGCGGATGAGCGGCAGATCGCGGAGCACGGGCACCAGCAGTTCGGCGAAGGCTTCCTTCGTGGTCACCGAGCCGTTGGTGGGGTTGGTCAGGGCCACGCCCAGGACCGTGGCGTTCACCCGCTGGGCGTCGGGATTGAAGTCGTAGCTGTTCTTCCGATAGCTGAGGCCGGCCGCGAAGCGCACGTCGCCCGCCGGCAAGGTGAAGACGCGACCCTGCAATGAGCCCTCGACCACCTTTTGCTGGAAGGTGCTGGTCTCGTGGACATCGCGGACCAGGTAGTTCAGGCAGGCCTGCGAGGGCGGGGCGAGGGCCAACGGATTTAGGCCGCCCTGGCAGATGCTGGCGCCGCCATCCGCCGCGTTCACCAGCGAGAGGTAGGCGGCGCGATCGACGTAGCCGGAGCGCGTCTGGTTCTGCTCGGTCCGGCCGAACGAGGCGTAGACGTCCCAGGTGCCGTCGATGGCGGCCAGCTTGCCCGTGAAGCCGCCCAGCACCTGGCCGACGTTATAGGTCTGCTCGTACTCCTCGCGCACGAAGCGACCCTGGTTGAAGTAGATCAGCAGGGGCTCGTTCGGGCGCGGCCGCGACGCGACGATGGCGCGCAGATCGGCGGGCAGGAACGGGTTGGTGACGGGCAGGTAGACGTCGCGCACCGTGGCCGAGTTCACGCCGTAGCGCTGAACGTTGGCCGTGTAGTGGGTGTAGTTGAACTGGCCGTAGGCCTCGATGTCGTCGGTCAGCTCGTAGGTCCCGCGGGTGAAGACCACCATGCGCTTGAGCGGCTGTTGCAGCGGCGAGGACTCGCCGGTCGGATTGCCGACTTGGCCGTTGATGATGATGTAGGGCTCGCTGTCGGGCCACCGGAAGTTCACGATCGGCGTGGTGGTGGTGAACAGCGTGCCGTCCGGATTGACGCTGTATCGGCTGTTGGTGGGGACCGTGGTGGTGATCCCATAGTTGCGGAACACCGTGTTGATCGCCGCCTGGCTGGGCAGGTTGGCGGCGTCGCTGATGATGGCGCCGCTGGGCAACACAGCCGCGATGCCGCCATCCTTGAAGAACGCCCGGCCGCCGCGCTCGACATGCTTGCGGTCCATGTAGGAGGCGGTCAGCACCGCACTGCCGCGGCCTTCGGCGAAGACGCCGCCGATCGTGCCGGCCAGCTCCATCGTCTCGCCGTCGCCGCGTTCGGTCTGGCCGTACTGGGCGTCCAGCTCGAGGCCGCTGAAGTTCTTCTTGAGCTTGAAGTTGACCACGCCGGCGATGGCGTCGGAGCCGTAGATCGCCGAGGCGCCGCCGGTGATCACCTCGACCCCCGACACCAGCGCAGTCGAGATCGTATTGAGGTCGATGGCGCCCAGCGGGTCGGACGGCTGCATGCGCCGGCCGTCCAGCAACACCAGGGTGCGGGTGATGCCCAGGCCGCGAAGGTTCGCATTGGCCCGCCCGCCCAGGGCGGTATTGGCGCTGCTGGCGCCCGAGGTCGCCGCGAACTGGGGCAGCGTGTTGAGCGTCTGCTCGACCGAGGCCGGGCCCGCGGCCTGGATGACGTCGTTGCTGACCGTGACGATCGGGCTCTCGGCGGCGTAGTCCTTCCGCGCGATCCGCGAGCCGGTGACCACGACCTGTTCGACCTCCTGCACCTCCGGCGACGACGCCGCCGGGGCCTGGGCCGCGGCCATGCCGGCCGGCAGCAGAATGGTCATGGCGGTGGTGGCGCAAAGCAGCGCCTTGCTCGCGTGAAGCACGGTTCTCTCCCCTGGGTCTGGCCGCGTCATTCGACGGATGTCGCGGCGTCTCGTTGCCGTCTGGAATGCGGTGAAAATAAAAAGCCGTCAAGCTGGCTTGTTTTTGTCAGTCCATCTTTTCGCTGCTAGGGAGGGTCCAGCCCAGCCTTGCCAAAGGCGGGCCGACGGATAGGTTGCGACACGGTCATGCCGCCAGGCGGCACGGACTCTAGGGGACTGGAAATCGAGAGGATGTCGGCCGCAGAAAGCGAAGCGCGCGCGCCGCGCCGATCGAACGCCGAACGCACCGCGACGGCCCGCCGCAAGGTGATCGACGCAGCCATCGGCTGCCTCTACGAGCACGGCTACACGGCGACCACGACGGCGATGATCGCCCAGAGCGCCGGGATCAGCCGCGGCGCCCTGCTCCACCATTTCCCGACCAAGGTGGATCTGGTGCTGGCTCTGGTCGAGCATGTGATCGCCCGCCAGCGCACGTTCTACATCGAAGCCCTGCGCGCCTATCCCAAGGGTCGGGAGCGGTTCATCGCCATCACCGAGCTGACCTGGCAGGCGTGGAGCGAGCCCTCGGGCGTGGCGATCACCGAGATCATGGTGGCCGCGCGCAGCGACCACCTGCTGGGCGACCGCCTCCCCGACCTGTTCGAAATGATGGAGGCCTCGCAGCTGGCCGAGATG
This sequence comes from Alphaproteobacteria bacterium, assembly GCA_018821435.1. Lineage (GTDB taxonomy): Bacteria > Pseudomonadota > Alphaproteobacteria > Caulobacterales > Caulobacteraceae > Phenylobacterium. Next base: position 272,702 of record JAHJME010000037.1, on the reverse strand, counting down.
CGCAAGCTGGGCCATCTGGCCGGAATCGGCGACGAGCGCGCCGTGGAGCGGTTCTCGCAGATGAGCGCCGCCACCATTCGCGGCCTGGCGATCGAGCGGATGTTCAAACGCGACCGCCGCTCGGTGGATTCGTCCATGGCCCTGCTGCGGGAGCTGAAGGTGATCTACACCGACTTGCTGCTCGCTCAGGACGCCTGACCGCATCACCGGCGCGCCAGGCCAAGGCTGATCCGCCGGGCGGCGTCGACCAGGAGCTCACCCAGCTCCAAGCACTTCTCCTCATTCACGCGTTCAACCGGCGCCGAGATCGAGATGGCGGCGAACGGTCCGCCCTGGCCGTCGCGGATCGCGGCGCCGACACCGTTCTCACCTGGCCAGTTCGTCTGGAACGTCACCGCGAAGCCGCGCTGGCGGGTTTCGGTCAGTTCTTCGCGCAGGCGGACCGGATCGGTCTCGGTCCGGTTGGTGACCCGGCGCAGCGGGTGGCTGAGATAGTCGTCCAGCTCCGGCTCGCTCAGCATGGCCAGGATCGCCTTGCCCAGCGATGTCGCGTGCATGGGGCCGGCCTGCCAGAGCGGCCAGGCGTGGACGGCGGGATTGAGCCCATCGAGACGCTCGACCAGCGCGATCTTTCGCTGATGCCGGACAGCCAGGTAGATCGACTCGCTGGTGCGCCGCCGCAGCTCCTCCATCACCGGGATGGCGGCCGTGCGCAGCTTGTGCGTGGCGAAGTCCGCCCGACCGACCGCCAGGCCTGCCTGAAGCGACAGCGACCAGGCCCCCCGCTCGCCGACAACCGCCTCGATCCAGCCCGCCTGTTCCAGCGCGCGCAGGGTCCGCTGGACCGTGGACTTCGGAAGGTCCAGCGCCCGCGCCAGCTCCGAGACGCCCGCGGGCTGACGCCGCCCGATGACTTCGATCACCGCCAGCGCGGTCTGTACGGGGCGCATCAGGCGGCGATCAGCGACGCCAGGCGGCCGCCGTCGGCCAGGTGGTCAATGTCCCACACCCGCGCCACGACCGCTTTCGACCGCGCCGCCCCCAGGCGCGGTGTCATCAGCTCCAGCGCCTTGGCCTCGACGTCGGCTTTGGACATCGGATGGGACGGGAAGCCGACCACGTAGGGCACGAAGATTTCGACGCGGCGGCCGTCGGTGTGGGTCACCTCGACCCGCGCCGATTCCGTGCGCGCCTCGCCCGGGTCGTGCTCCTGTTCCGGATCGTGGACGACGTCGACGCGGGTCATCAGCGCCTTCGCGGCGGCGTCGCCGTGCATCCGTTGCAGCGACTGGGCGGACACGAAGTCCAGGCGGCCGTCGATGAGGATGATGGCGGAGAGGTATCGCAGGTTCAGCGCCGGCATCTCGGCGTCGCGGAACGCCTGCCAGCGGCCGGGCATGGAGATCTTCACGCTGGCCACGGATTTGCGGTCGATCTTCGGCAGCAGTTGCAGCAGGCCGTGCACCGCAGGCTGCGTCGGTCCGCCGACCGGATAGCGCTTGTAGGCGGTCTCGTGCATCTCCCAACGCTGGCCCAGCTTCTCGATCAGGTAGGGGCGGTTGGCGTCGCGGCCGGTGAAGATGGCCGAGTTCATCCAGCCCGCCGGGTTGTCGAAGCTGTCGCGCACGCCACGGAACCCCTGCTCGACGAACAGCGCCGCCTGCAGGCCCGAGCGGGCGCCCATGCCGGCGAAGACGAACGACTTCTCGATGTGCTCGACGTCCAGCATCCACTGCCACGAGCCCGAGGCCTGTTGCGCGCAATAGGTCAGCAGGTCGCTGATGCGGTCCTCGGGCAGGCCCAGCAGGGACGCGGCGGCGGCGGCCGTGCCGAACACCGGCCCGATGCCGTGGTTGGCGATATTGGCCAGGCGCAGGTTCTCGTTGCCCAGCGCCTTGGGCACCCGGCCGGCCAGCTCGTAACCGGTCAGCACCGCGCGCAGGACGGCGGCGCCGGACTTCTTCCGTTGCTCCGCCAGCGCGACGGCCGCGCTGACGATCGACGGACCCGGCTGGACGAACGCCGAGGGGATGAAGTCGTTGATCTCGGCGCCGTGCGCGGTCATGGCGCTGGCGAACACCGCGTCGACGAGGCCGGCGCGCTGGTGCGTTCCCAGGATGGTCGCCGACGACCGGCGGGCGTCGCCGCTCTGCGCCAGCGCATACTTCCGCGCGAGCACCGAGGGCTCCAGATCGCGGCAGGCGACCACCGAGGCCAGGGTGTCCAGGATGTGCCGCCTGCCGAGATCCAGGATCTCCTCGGGGATCGGCATGGCCTGAGAGCCGGCGATGAAGGCGCTGAGCGGGGCTGTCACCTTGGGCGACGGCCCCGCCGCGCGCGTCTGGGCCACCCCGGGGAGGCCGGGCGCCCAGGCGGCGCCCCCCGCCGCCAGCGCGGCGAGGAGAGCTTGTCGGCGATCCATCATATTCAGAAGCTCCGCTTCACGCCGACGAAGTAGCGCCGCTGCAGCAGGTCGTAGAGGCCCAGGTCCGTGGCCCCTGCCCCCGTCCAGACCGGCGGCGCGACGTCGAACAGGTTCAGCACGCCCGCCCGGAAGATGGTCTTCTTGTCGAGGCGCCAGCTGCCGGTGAGATCGACGTACTGGCGATCCTTCACCCCCGGCTGCGTGCCGTTGGCGATGCCGACGTCCGAGGCGTGGGTCATGGAGTCGTACCAGCGGTAGCTCAGGGTCGCGGTCGCCGGGCCGTAGGCGTAGGTCGCGCTGGCGGCGACCTTCCAGTCCGGGAAGCCGATGGCGCCCGCATCGATCTGCGCGTTACCGATGGTGCCGGCGTAGTCGAGGAACGGCGCGCCTTCCAGGTTCTGGATCTTGTAGTGCAGCAGGCGCGACACCACGAGATTGAAGGTCAGGCCGCCCCGGTCGCCCAGCCCCGCATCCTCCAGGTCGAAGCCCCAGTCGGTCTGGAAGTCGAGCCCCGAGACCTCATAGGCGGCTAGGTTGAGGGTCGGCTGGACCTGGGTCTCGATCCCGCCGTTCGTGTTGCGGGTGGTGAGTTGGCAGAAGTAGTTGGTCGGATCGTAGTTGGCGTTGGACTGGCCGTCGGCGTTGAAGCAACGGGTCAGACCGACGCTGGAGGTGATCACCCCGATCGCGTCCTTCACCTTGATGTCGTAGAAATCCAGCGAGGCCGACAGGCGCCGCAGCAGGGGCTGTTCGAAACGGCTCTGCCACACCAGACCGGCGGTCCAGGTGTCGGCGGTCTCCTCCTTCAGGTCCAGGTTGCCCGACGCCACGCCGCTCACCGAACTGCCGGCGAAGCGGTAGATGTCGATGATCGACGGCGACACGCCCTGGGCGATGCAGAGCGCCCGCACCCGCGCCGCATTCGGGTTGAGCGCCGGGTTTCGCAGTCGGCCGCCGACGTCGCAGGGATCGCCCGCCCCGCTGACCGTGGAGCCGAGGGCGGCCGACGACCGCTCGGGCGGCGCGTACAGTTCGCCCAGGCTGGGCGCCCGGATCGCGCGCTGGTAGCCGCCGCGGAAGCGGAAGCCCTGGGCGATCGCCCAGTCGACGCTGGCCTTGTAGGTGTCGACCGCGCCCACGAGGTTGTAGTCGGAGCGACGGTAGGCGACGTCCACGTTCAGCTCGTCGACCAGCATCAGGTCGCGCAGCAGCGGCAGGTACAACTCGGCGAAGACCTCCTTCACGTTGTACGAGCCGTCCGACGGACCGGTGGCCTGGACCGGCCAGACCTCGCTGCGCACGCGGGCGTCCGGCGGGGCGTAGTCGTAGGTCGCGCGGCGATAGCTGGCGCCCACCGCGAACCGGGCCCGGCCGGCCGGCAGGTCGAACAGGCCGCCCTGCAGCGAACCTTCGACGATCTGCTGGGTGAACTTGGTGTCCTCGTGCAGCGTCCGGTTCAGATAGTTGAAGCAGGCCTCCTGGCCGGGCGTGGTCTCCAGCGACTGCGCCAGGAAAGGGTTGAACCCGCCGGGGCAGATCGAGGCGCCGCCGTCCGCGGCGTTGACCAGGGTGTTGAAGGCCTGGACGTTGACCCAGCCCGACGTGGTCTCGCTGGCGTCGGTCTGGCCGTATGAGCCGTAGACGTCCCAGGTCCAGTCGAGGATGGGCGCCTTGCCCTTCAGCCCGACCAGCGACTCCATCAGGTCGTAGTTGAACTGATAGGCCGTGCGCCCGATGCGGCTGGTGCTAAAGGTGAAGTTGACCGGCGCGCCGGGATTGGGCCGCGACGCCAGGATCGGGCGCAGGTCGGCCGGGATGAAGGGGTTGGTGATCGGGATCAGCGCCAGCGGCGCGGTCGAGCCGGCGGACCAGCCGGGGCGGCTGTAGGCCGAGTCATAGGTCATGTAGTTGAACTGGAGATAGGCCTCCACGTTCTCGGTCAGATCGTAGGAGCCGCGCACGAAGGCGGTGTAGCGCTCGATCGGGGTCTGCAGCGGCAGGGTGTTGCCCAGCGGGAAGCCGACCCGGCCCTCCTCGGTGATGTAGGGCTCGCCCTCGGGGTAGCGCAGGTTCAGGATCGGCGCCGCGGTGGTGAAGATCGTGCCGTCCGCATTGACGCCGAACGACGCGTTGCGGGCCGCCGGACTGGTCGAGCCATAGCGCGAGAATACGCCGTTCAGCGCCGCCTGGGTCGGCAGGTTCGACGCGTTCGACACGATGGCGCCGCCCTGCAGCGCGCTGGCGATCCCCGAGCGCTCGAAGAACGGTCGGCTGGCGCGGAAGGTCGGGTTGCGATCGTAGTAGGTGACCGAGGCCACCATGTTGCCACGACCTTCGTCGAAATTGCCGCCGATCGTGGCCGATATCGAGACCGCGCCGGCGTCGTTGCGGTCCGTCACGCCGTACTGGGCGTCGAGTTCCACGCCGGAGAAGTTCTTCTTGAGTTTGAAGTTCACGACGCCGGCGATGGCGTCCGAGCCGTAGACCGCCGAGGCGCCGCCGGTGATCACCTCGACGTTCTCGATCAGCGCCGGGGTGATGGAATTCAGGTCGATGGCGCCCAGGGCGTCCGACGGCTGCATGCGGCGGCCGTCCAGCAGGACCAGGGTGCGCTGGATGCCCAGGCCGCGAAGATTGGCGTTGTTGCGGCCCTGACGCGCCGGGCTGGATCCGCTGTTGGCGTTGCTGGCCGCGAACTGCGGCATCTGGTTGAACGTGCTCTCCAGCGTCGCCGGTCCGCGGGCCTCGACCGCCGCCGCGCCCACCGTGACGATCGGGCTCTCCGCCACGTAGTCGGTCCGCGCGATGCGCGAGCCGGTGACCACGACCTCCTGCACGTCAGCCGTTTCCGTCACGGCGTCCTGCGCCGATGCGGTTCCGGCCAGCAAGGCCACAACCGACGCTCCGCCCATGATCCAAGCCCGCATTTCCGTCCCCCTTTGGCTTGTGCCGTCAGGCGGCACGTTATGCCTACTAGGGTTCTACAGCACGGAACACCGTGTCAACTGACGAAACGCACAGCCTTCCACGCTGCGGAAATCGCGATCACATCAGCGACGTGGGGAGGTCAGAGGCGGCCCAGGGTCTCGGCCATGCGGGTGCAGGTGACCCGCACCGATTCGATGATCAGGGTCTGCTTGTCGGCGTCGGTGCGCTCGGTGGGGGCCGAGACCGACAGCGCGCCGGCCGCGCGGCCATCCTGTCCCAGGATCGCGCCGCCGATGCTGACGACCGCCGGATTGTTGCGTGACGTGGCGTAGCCGCGCGCCCGAACGGCTTCGAGCGCCGTGAGGAGCAGTTCCACATCCAGCTCCCGCTCGCCGCGCAGACGCTCGGCGATCCGCTCGAGGATCGCGCGCGCGTCCGGCTCGAGCGCCAGCATCGCCTGGCCGCCGGCGGTCAACGGGGCGGCCACCCGACTGCCGGCCCGCGTGGTGAAGCGCACAGGGCGCGGCGAGATGATCTTGTCGAGGTAGAGCACGTCGTCGCCGGCCATCACCATGACGCTCACGGTCTCGCCGGTAAGACGGTGGAGCTCTTCCAGGAAGGGCGCGGCCGCGCGTTTGACCGGATGCTCGCTGAGGACGCCCGACCCGAGCTCCCAGGTCTTCAGTGTCGCGCGGTATCGGCCCGTCTCGGCTTCCTGGCTCACATAGCCCATCGTCCCCAGCGTCTGCAGGATGCGGTGCACCGTGCTTTTCTGGAGATCCAGGTCCGCCGCGATCGAGGAGAGGCGAACCGGGTCCCGGGCGCGCGACACCGCCTCCAGGATCTGGAACGCCCTGAATACCGCTCGATCCAATCCTGGCTCCCTGATCCGTCCCACAGCAACCTAGGCGGCGCGGCCGTGACGGGCAATTGACAGCGGGCCGTTGACAAGGGCCGCGTCGTTCTTGGACTATAAACGGAATAACGTTCCGTTACACGGAACAATGGGGAGGTGAGGGAATGAATCGTCGCGGCGTACTGATGGTGGGCGCTGGCCTGCTGGGAACGATGGCGGCGAACCGCGCTTTCGCCCAGACGGAGCCGCTGGTGGAAACCGCGCAAGGTCGGGTTCGCGGCCGCGTCGTCGATGGCGTCCAGGTGTTCAAGGGCTTGAACTATGGCGCGACGACCGGGGGCGAGAACCGCTTCCTGCCCCCTCGCCCGCCCGAGCGCTGGGCGGGCGTGCGGGACGCCTTCGCCTACGGCGCCCAGGGGCCGCAGGTGCGCAGCTCGCTGGCCGACCCGGGGCCGATGAGCGAGGACTGCCTGCGGATCAACGTGTGGACGCCTGCCCTAGATGGCGCGAAGCGGCCCGTGATGCTGTGGTTCCACGGCGGGGGCTTCGAGGCCGGGTCCGGATCCCACGGCCTGTACGAAGGCGCCCGGCTGGCGCGGCGGGGCGACGTGGTGGTCGCCACCATCAACCACCGCCTGAACGTCTTCGGACACTGCCATCTGGACTCGACCTATGGCGAGCGGTTCGCCCGCTCCGGCAACGTGGGCTACCTGGACCTGGTCGCGGCGATGACCTGGGTGCGCGAGAACATCGCCGCGTTCGGCGGCGATCCCGGCAACGTCATGATCTTCGGCCAGTCGGGCGGCGGCCGGAAGGTCAGCCTCTGTTACGCGGGTCAGGACGCCAAGGGCCTGTTCCACAAGGGGGTGGTGCAGAGCGGCTCGCACTTGATGATCCAAACGCCGGAGCAGGCCGATGCCCTGACCACGGCGCTGCTGAAGACGCTGGACCTGCCCAAGGGCGATATCCGCCGGCTGCAGGCCGTGCCGATGGACGCGCTGACGGCCGCGGCGCGCCAGGTCAGCACCACCAACAACTATCGCTTCTCCCCCGTGCTCGACGGCCTGAGCTTCCAGGCCCACCCGTTCCTCCCCCGGGCCCCGGCGATCTCGAACCATCTGCCGATGATGATGGGCATGAACCGCACCGAGCTGACCAACCAGTTGGGCCGCGAGCCGGGGATCTTCGACCTGGACGAGGCCGGCATGGTCTTGCGCCTGAAGACCTTCATCCCCGAGGCCGACATTCCGGCGGCTGTCGCCACCTTCCGCAAGTCGCGACCGCAGGCCAGTCCGTCGGAGACGTTCTTCACCATCAGCTCGGCCCGCGGCTATGGCCGCGACCAGACGATCATGGCCGAGCAGCGCGCCAAGGCCAAAGCCGCGCCGACCTACGTCTATCGCCTGATGTGGCGCTCGCCCGTCGAAGGCGGCCGCCGGATCAGCCAGCATTCGCTCGACCTGCCCTTCGTCTTCGACACCGCCGGCAGCGAGCGCGGCGTCAGCATGGTGGGGCCGGAGACCGAGGCGACGCGGGCCATGGTCAAGGCGATGTCGGAAAGCTGGATCGCCTTCGCCCGGCGGGGGGACCCGAACAATCCGGCCATTCCGACCTGGCGGCCGTACGATCTGACCCGGCGCGCCACCATGATGTTCGACGCGCCACCGACCGCCGTCGACGATCCCTTCCGCGAGGAACGGCTGTTCATGGCGCGCTATGAGACCCAGCAGAAAGGCCGGACCCTGCATCGGATCGACCTTTGATCGGGCCCGACCGGATCAGCCGCCGCACCGTCATGATCGCGGGCGCCCTGGCCCCGACCCTGGCCGCGGCGAAGGCTCCGATGGCTCCCGGCCCGGGGCGTGGGCCATGGCGCACGGCGTCGCCTGAAGCCCACGGCCTCAGCACGCCCGCTCTGCGCGGCGCGGCCGATCTGCTCGCCGCCAAGGGCGAACGCCAGGGGCTGGTGGTGATCCGCCACGGCGTGCTGGTGTTCGAGACCTACTGGAAGAACGACTACCACCTCGCCCGCCCGGACTGGCCCAACGTCTCGTTCTCGTCGGGCAAGTCCTGGGGCTCGGCCATGGTCGGCCGCGCGGTCACCGAGGGCCGGCTGAAGACCAGCGACCTCGTCGCGAAATACCACGACCCCAAGGTGTCCGGCCTGCGCCCGGAGACCACCATCGAGCATCTGCTGACCATGACCTCGGGCGGCACGCTCAACGTCAAACCCAGCTCGAAGACCCCGCGCCGCCTGGACGATCCCGCCCCGCCCGGCCCCGGCGTCGAATATGCCTGGCAAGCCGAGGGAGAACGCGGCTCGCCGCCGGGCTACGGCGTCTCCGTCGTCCCGGGATCGACCTTCTATTACGACGGCGCGCCGGCCGATCACCTGGCCAACGTCGTGGCCAAGGCCAGCGGCATGACCAGCCTGCGCTACATGATGGAGCACTTGGTCCGGCCGTTGGGTTGCGACACCTTCCGCTATCAGCCCGAGGGCGTGGACAAGGCCGGCAATATCCGGATCGGCGGCTCGATCCTGCTGTCGTGTCGCGACATGGCGCGCCTGGGACAACTCTACCTCAACCGCGGGCGGTGGGGCGGGGAGCAGCTCATCGCGTCCGACTACATCGACCGCGCCCTGACCCCGTCGGCGCTGAACCCGAGCTACGGCTACCTCTGGTGGCTCAATGGATCGGGCCGTGTGGCGTCGGCGCCTCGGGACATGGTGTTCGCGGCGGGCGCGCGCGGGCAGTTCTGCTTCGTCGTCCCCGGCCAGGACATGGTCATCGCCACGATGGGGTTCGGCGCGGAGCAACTCTCGGCGCAGGACGCCTGGAGCGCCTTGTCTCCGACCCTGGATGCTTAGGCGATCCCGACGCTCGGAATCATTGGTACTCTACGGTGAGAGTCGATTATAACACATTGCTTTTATTGCGGTAATTTGGCTTGGAGCCGAATTTCTCCGAGCCAACCACCGACGTTCCCTAACTTGACTGATTCTATTGAGAAATTTCCGCAGACTTTTTTCGCGGTGTGCCGCACATCGAAGGTGTGCCAGCCGCGTTCCAGGTACGCCTCGAACCAGGCGGAGAAGTCCATCGGAGCCTCGACCGGGGGCACCCCGATGTCGCCAAGGTAGCCGTTGCAAGAGCGCGCCGGGATGTTCATGGCCCGCCACAGCGTGACGGCCAGGTGTGCGTAGTCGCGGCACCCGCACCCCTCCTCGTGGGCCTCCGCCGCCGCGGACAGGCTCAGAACCAGGCGGCCCGAAACCCACGCCGTCAGCTAGGCTGGCTTAGTGCGGTCCGCCGGCGTCGAGGCTTTCCCAACGGTCGAGACGGGCCAGAGCCTCGCGGATGTCATCAAGCGGCACAGGTTCCGATGTCCCCAGCAGCCAGCGAAGCTTGGGTTCATCCTGCACCGCCGAGGCGTCCGACGCCCACGAGGACAGGACCGCGCGTTTCTCCGAAAGGTCGAGGTGCGGGTCCTTCAGCACATCTCTTGGATGATTGAAGCCCACACCCGGCCGAAGCCATCGCTCCAGGGCGGCGCCGAGGCCTTGGACCTCAATCAGCTGTTCCGACGTCGCGAGACGCATGGGCCAATCTCCTGATCTGTTCCTTTCCCCATCGCCCCAGCCGGATTTCCGGCAGGCGCGACAAGATTTGGCGGCGGCGCGATCGGCTTCAAGGGGTAGCCGGCCGAAAATTCCCGCGCCGCGCAGGCCGTCGAAAATGAACCAGGCTGGTGTAGACCTCGCGCGGTCTAGGAGCATGTCCGCGAGACGCGCGCCCGAGACCGGGGTCGTGACGTCGTCGCGCCACACCCCCTACGCGGCCTGATGCGCAGGGTCCGATGCCATGGTTGCGCCGCCGATGCGGAATGGGCGCCCGGCTCTCCCCGAGCCGGGCGCCTCCCCAGCGACGACCCTTCGGCGCCCAGGTGTTCCGCCGATACGGTCGCCAATCGCCTCACCTGCAAGGCGGGCACAGGCTCGCGCGCAGGTGGGCGTCCACGCCTAGGCCGCGCGACGTGCGCGGCGATCATCCTGGATCTGCCGCCCTCCGCCCCATGTGGCGATCTCGACCCGGCGAGGCTTCAGCGCCTCAGGTACTTCGCGGGCGAGATCGATGGACAGCAGGCCGTGGGCGTAGTCCGCGGCGCGCACCACCACATAGTCGGCCAGTTCGAACTGGTGCTCGAAGTTCCGCCCGGCGAGGCCATGGTGCAGAAACTGCCGACCATCGGTCGGCTCCGCCTTGCGGCCCGCGACCACGAGCAGGTTCGGTTGTGCGATGATCTCCAACTCTTTCGGGGTGAAGCCGGCGGTGGCGATCGTGATGCGGTAGGCGTCGTCGCCGGTCTTCTCGATGTCGTAGGGCGGATAGGCGCGGTCACCCCCGCTCTTCATCGACGCGTCGATCATCTCCGCCATGCGATCGACGCCGATCATCGACGCGTACAAGGGAGAGAAATCAAAAGCCGTTCTCATTTCCATCTCCTCATCGAGCAAGTTGGACCTGGGAGCGCCCGGACGCGGACGCCCCTGACTCATCGAGCCCTTCCGGCGCTCGACGGCGCTGATTTAGGCGGCGGCCAAGGCCGGTCAAGACGCCTTTGAAAAAATTTCGACCTTCCTTTTCAACGAGAGCCCCTCCCCGCCGCAAGCGTCCGGGAGGTCGGCGGCGCGCCAGTCGCGGACGCCGGCCGAGCCACCACCCGCCGCGGTCACGGCCGCCCCACGAATTCGTGAATCCGACCGCCACGCTGGCTTGGTTAGCTTGGCGATGTCGTCACGGGAGACGGTCATGAAGGATGTCCAATTGCAGGTGCAGCCGGCGTCGGGCGGCTGGTGGATCGAGTGCGACCCGCCCATCGAACCCACTTTCTTCCATTCGGGCGCGCGCGCTGAAACCGTGGCGCGCAATCTCGCAATCCATCTCAGTGGGGCCGGGCACGATGTGCGTGTGTTGATCGAAGATCGCGCCAACCAGGGGGTGGCCACGCAAAGGTACTTCGCCCTCTGAACAAGTTGGTGCTCCCCGGTCCCCGCATCAGCGCTCGCGCCGCCGGCTTCGCCGCGGCGGCATCCGTCGCACTGGCGTTGGCCGTCGGCGCGCTGGGCAGCTTGGCCACGGCGTCCAACGTCTCCACCTGGTACGCGAGCCTGGAGAAGCCGGCGTTCAATCCGCCCAACGCCGTGTTCGGGCCGGTCTGGACGGTTCTCTATGTGGTGATGGCGCTGGCGGCCTGGCGGGTCTGGCGCACGGCGACACCGGAACCGGCGCGGCGGCGGGCGCCTGGGTCGGCTTTGCGACCCCGCTCAACGCCGCGATCTGGCGGCTGAACTAGGCCAGCGTCTGCGACAGGCTAACGGGTCGTGGCGGGCAGCGCAGGCAAGGTCATCGCCAAGGCCAGGCCATCGGGTTCCCATCGCCGTTCCACGGAGCCCCGGAGCTGTCGCTTCAGGATGGCGTCGGTCATCCGGGTCCCGAAGCCCGGGCGGCCCGCGGCCGCGCCGGGACAGCCGCGTTCCACCCACGATAACTCGACGCCGTCAGGGAGGGCCCCCCACGACACCGCCACCGAGCCGCCGGGACGGTTCAAGGCGCCATGGCGGACGGCATTCGAGATGATCTCATGCAGGACCAGCGTCAGGGGCTGGACCTGCTGGGCCCCGATCATCACCTCCGGTCCCGCCAACGACAGCCGCGGGCCGAGGTGGGGGGCGGTTTCGCCCCGGACGATCTCGCCGAGGGCCACGGGGGTCCAGCCGCGGGCGCTCAGCAACTGATGAGCCCGCGCCAGCGCCCCGACCCGCGCCTGCACGGCTGCGGAGTACGGACGCACGGCGTCCGCCTCCGTGAGACGGACAATGCCCTGCACCAGGGCCAGGGCGTTCATGGCGCGATGGTCGACCTCGCGCAGGAGCCGGTGCTCGGCCACGCGGAGCGCCTCCGCCTCGCGCTGCGCGGTCAGGTCGATCTGGGCGGCGAAAAAGTAGACCAGCCGCCCTTCCCGGTCATTGACCGGGCTGAGGTGGATCCGGTTCCAGTAGGCGGCGCCGTCGCGCCGATAGTTCAGGATTTCGACATCGGCCGGCTGCCGCTCGTCCACCGCCCGGCGCAGCGCGGCCACCGCCTCAAGGCTGCTCTCCGGTCCCTGGAGGAACCGACAGTTGCGCCCGATCACCTCGTCGGCCGCGTAGCCGCACAAATCCAGGAAGGCCTGGTTCGCCAGCACGATCGGGTTGTCCGGCTGCCGCGGATCGGTGATCACCATGGGGGTCGGCGATCGCTCCAGCGCCAGGGGCGCCAGCACGTCCAGGTCGTTCAAGGCGGACGGCCTCGCGGCCAGTGGTCCTGTCGATGTCATGCGCGGAATCCTGACAGCCTGGTCCGCTCCAACGTCGCTGCTCCCCTATGGTTCATGGGTTGGGGCCGCGCGGCGTGCGGTTCGCGGACGCCGCGCCGGGTTTGTCGCGCCAGGAGCGCTGCACTCGAGGGAAGCGCCGAACACAGGGGATTGAGCGCGCGTCGGGTTGAGAGCGCGTCGAACTTCTCGCCGGACCCGGGAGCAAAACGGCCGCCAGCTCATCTAACCGAGCGTCGGTTACGCGACATTGGTCGCGCCGAGGGGATTTCGGTATGGGCGAGACGGCGGCAAAGCCGCGTATCCTTCTGGCGGACGATAACGTCCTGATCCGGGACCTCGTGCAGGGCACGCTCGAAGAGGCCGGCTACGACGTCCTGGCGCTGGAGAGCGGGCCGAGGCGCTGGCCGCTCTGGACGCTGACGACGCCTTCGTCGGTCTGGTCACCGACATCAATTTCGGGGGGGACGCCGGTGGGTTGGGACGTCGCCACACGGGCGCGGGAACGCCATCCCACCATCGCCGTCGTCTACCTGACCGGCGAGAGCGCGCACGATTGGAGCGCGCACGCCCAGACGCCCCGCGCGATGTCGCCGAAGAAGACCGGCAACAGGTCGGGGCCATGAGCGGCGACAACTATCGCGGTGTAGCCCGCCAGCCCGAGCTACAGGACAACCAGGAGACTCCGAAACCCGGTCATTTCAACCCGCCCGGCGCGGGGCGCCACAACGGTCCCACGGCGAGCAGTAGCACCGCGACGTTGAACCCGGCGTTCGACGGGTTGCCGGACGCGATGGAGCCCGCGCTGTCGAGCAGGAACCAGGCCAGCACCCCGGCCAGGACCACGCGGCGAACGCCTTCCGGCGCCGCATCGTAGACCGCGCCGGAAAGGCCCCAAATCATGATCCCCCAACCCAGCAGAAAGCCGCCGGTCAGGGCCGAAAGGAAGCGGGTGTCGGGTGACCCGTAGGTCGTGGCGTTGTCGAGCGGCCAGCTGAGCAGATCCAGGGTGAGTCGCGCGGGTTCCGCCGTGCGGGGCATGGCCCCCAAACTGAAGACCGGCGCAAACCCGCCCACCACGAGCGCCGTCACTTTCAGCCATGCCTTGTGCAGTCCGTGCGACATGAATTCCTCGCGCTCGTGGCCCCGCACCCCGCCAGATTTCCGGCGGCCACGCCATTACCTCGGAGGTCATGTCCGACCGGCGAGCGTGGGTTCCGGATCGCGCTGCAGGTCGACAAGCTTGGCGCTGGACGCCACAGTTCCGGGCCCGGCGCCAGCGTGCGGTCCAGGTTCAGTCGAGGGGTCCGAGCGAGTGAGTGACAGCGTAGCTTCGCGACCGTCACGGCGTCGCGACACCCGGCGCGTCTGGCTGTTCGGAGGCTGCGCGTTCGACGAGCGGAGTTGGCGCCTGTCCGTCGACGGCCGGCCCGTCGATCTCGAGATCAAGCCGCTTGAGCTCCTGCTCGAGCTTCTCCACCGACCGGGCGAGGTCGTCACCAAGGACGAGCTGCTGGAGGCGGTCTGGCCCGCCACGACCGTGGTCGAGGGATCCCTGACGACGGCGATCTCGAAACTGCGCCGCGCACTGGCCGGTGACGACCGGGCGCGGATCGAGACGGTCGCGCGCGTCGGTTATCGCCTGACCGCGGACGTGGAGGTCGAGCTTCATGACGCCACGCCGCAGGGCCTGGCCCTGCGCGCGGGACAGGCGGTTCCCGGGCGTCCGGCGTGGCGCCTCACCCGGCGGCTGGGCGCATCGCGCGCCAACGAGGTCTGGATCGCGACGAACGCCAAGACCGCCGAGGCGCGGGTCTTCAAGTTCGCGATGGAGCCGGTGTTCCTGCGCAACCTCAAGCGCGAGGTCACCCTCGCCCGCCTGCTGCGGGCCAGCCTCGGCGAGCGGCCGGATTTCCCGCCGATCCTGGAATGGAATTTCGAGACGGCCCCCTTCTTCATCGAGATCGCCTACGGCGGGGATGACCTTCCAGCCTGGGCTGAGGCGCAGGGGGGTCTGGACGCGATCGCGCTCGCGACCCGGTTGGACGTGGCCGCCCAGGTCTGTGCGACCGTCGCGGCCGCGCACGCGCTCGGCGTGCTCCACCGTGACCTGAAGCCATCCAACATCGTGGTGGCCGCCACGCCGGCGGGCGGGTGGCGCGTCGCGGTGGTGGATTTCGGCAGCGCGGACTTGATCGAGCCCGAGCGCCTGGAAGCGCTCGAGATCACCGACCTCGGGTTCGGCGACGGACCGTCGCGCTCCGGCGGGTCCACATCCCACTACCTGGCGCCCGAGCAGCACGCCGGCGCGCCGGCCACCGTCGGGGCCGACGTCTTCGCGCTGGGCGTCGTCCTCTACCAACTGGTGGTCGGAGACGTCAGCCGGCCGCTGGCGGCCGGCTGGGAACGGGAGGTCGACGATCCGCTGCTGGCCGATGACATCGCGCGCGCGGCGGCCGGCGACCCGTCCGCCCGGCTTAGCAGCGCCGCCCTTCTGGCCGAACGGCTTCGGTCCCTCCCCGCGCGGCGGATCCAGGAGGAAGCCGACGCCACAGAGCAGCTCCGCCGGAGCGCGCTCGAACAGGCCCTGGTGCGCGCGCGGGCGCGCCGGCCCTGGGTCGTGGCCGCCGGTGTGGCCCTGGCGCTGGGCGCGGGAGTCAGCACGGTCCTCTACCAGCAGGCGCGGCACGACCGCGACCTCGCCCGGCGCCAGACCGAGGTCGCCCGGCTCGCCAACGACTTTCTCGCCTCCGATCTGCTGGCGCGTTCGAGCCCGTTCCGCTCGGCGCGCGCCGACGAGACGCTGCTCGATGCCGTGAAGGCCGCCGCCCCGGGGATCGACCGACGCTTCGGCCGGGAGCCCGCCGTGGCGGCCCAGCTGCACCAGACCCTGGCGCGCGCCTTCGACCGGCGGAGCGACTGGCCCGCGGCGCGCGCGGAGTATGCCCGCGCGGCGGCGCTGTGGCAGACCGCCGAAGGGCCCGCCTCGGTCCAGTCCCGGATCGTCCGGCTGCAGACAGCAATGATGGAGGCGCGCACCTACGAGGCCGGCGGGCTTGAGCGCGCCCGCGCGATCCTCGCCGCCGAGGAGCCCGCGCTTGCCGCGATGTCGCCGCTCCCGCCCGAGCTCGCCGTCTGGCGGGCCTCGGCCCGGGGCATGATCGGGCTGATCGGCAATGACGCCAAGCTCGCGGCGGCCGAGTTCGGGCGCGCGGCGCGCGAGGCCGACCGCAAGCCCCAGCTGTTCGACCTGGGCTCGCGTCTGACCTTCCTTCAGCGCGAGGCGTTCGCGCGGATGCGCCTGGGCGACGGCGCTGGGGCGGAGACGATCTTCCGGCGCCTGGTCGAGGGCTATCGCGGGCTCGAAGGGCCGGACGGCGGCGATGTCCTGATGCTGCGCATGAACGTGGCGCAGGCGCTGATGATCCAGGGCCGCTACGGCGAGGCCGTCGCCGAGGCGAACCGGCTCTACCCGAAGCTCGCCGAGGTGATGGGCCCCGAGCACGAGATGACGCTGCAGCTGCTGTCGACGCGGATCCAGTCCAACGGCGCCCTGGCGCGCTGGGATGCGGCCATCGCCGACGCGGCGCGCGTCTACGCGATCGCGGTCCGCAAGCAGGGCGCGGCCTCGTTCTTCGCCATCGCCTCGCTCACCGACGGGGCGACCGCCAAGTGCCGGGGTGGCCAGCGCGCCCAGGGCCTCGCCGATCTGACGGAAGCCCATGCTCAGGCGCACCGCGGCTTCCCCGGCAGCGGCTTGGAAGGCGCCGTCCGATTCACCTGGGCCGACTGCCTCATCGCGGCCGGGCGGCTCGACGAGGCAGAGGCCCGCCTGGAAGGGATCGATGTTCCGGCCGCCGCGCAGCTCTCCGGCGACCCCGATTGGGGCGCAAACATCGCGCTCGCCCAGGCGCGCATCGCCGCCGCCCGGGGCGACTTGGCCGGGGCCCGCGCGGCCTTGGCAAAGGTGGGCCGCGCGTTCGACAAGCCCGCGGCCGACCCCTATCTCGCGCGCGTCTACCGGGACCTTCGCGGCCGCCTCGGGGCCTAGGCGCGCCCGCCGACGCCGACCTTGAGAATTCCTTGAGAACCGCGTGAGGACGCGCGCCAGACCCGGCCCCTAGCCTTGCCTCTCCCAGCGCACGGCGAGAGACAGACATGACCAGACGATTTGCCCTCACCGCGAGCCTGATCGCGATTAGCGTCGCCTTCGCGGGCTGTACGAAGACGCCGGCGGACGCGGCCGACGGTGCGTCCCCGGGCGCGGCGGCGAGCGGCGGCGCGGAAACGGCGAAGGTCGCGCCCGTCCACTGCCCGGCCAAGGTGCGGACCGCGGCGCGGCCGGCCGGCGCGCCGGTGGACGATGTGGTCGGGGTTCGGCCGGGCCTTACGTATGACGAGGCCGCCAACCTCGTGCAGTGCGAGGACCGCACGCTCGCCGTGGAGCCCACCACCACCGGCTTCCAGATCGAGACCTACGGCCAGCGCCTGCGCCAGGGCTTCAACGCCAAGCCGAAGGCCCCGGAGATGTCGAGCCAGGAGATCCTGAAGAAGATGCAGGACGACGCCATGGCGCGGGGCTCCAACCGCCTGGTCGATCCGATGAAGCCCGGCGAACAGACCTTCTACGTGTCCACCATCGGCCCGCCCGGCCAGGACCGCGTCATCGGCGTCTGGCGCGAGCAATGGTTCGCCGAGGGGCGCAACCCGCCGCTCGCCACCGTCACCGATGCGCTGGCCAAGAAATACGGGACGCCGTCGCTGCAGGACGGGGAGTTCGTCTACTGGCTCTTTGATCCCATGGGTCGGCAGATGGGCCGGGACGCGCCCGCGCTCAACGGATGCCGCGGCAAGATCGGATCCACCTCCAACAACTTCTCGCTCAGCCCCGACTGCGGGCTGTCGGTCGCCGCCCGGATCGTCCCCTTGAAGACCAACCCCGACCTCGCGCGGTCCCTGGAACTGGGGATCGCCGACCAGGCGAAGGGCTACGCCGCCATCGAGCAGACGGAGAAGGCCTTGGCGGCCGCCGACGTCCAGCGCCGCGCCGGCGAGGTCAAGCGCGCCAACCAGACCGCGGACGCGCCCAAGCTATGACCCGCCTACGATCCCCGCGAAGTCCGACGCTCCTGGTGATGTTCACGCTCGCGGCCTGCGGCGGCAAGCCGCCGAGCGACGCCGGCGGCGCGGCGCAACCCGCGGCCGGCGTCTCGGCTGCAACGCCGGCGCGTGCCGCGGCCTCCGCGACGGCGCCAGCCGGCGCGAGGACCGCCTTCGACGCCCGCACCGGCGAATTGGTCAACCCAAGCGAGTTGCAGATGGTGCTCCTCTACCATGCGCTAGCGGGGGTCCCCGCGCCCCTGGACAAATGGACCGAGGACGACGGGCGCGTGAGGTTCGCGCAGCCCCAGGACCGCGCGGCGCGCCGTACAGAGGTCCGCGCCGAGCTGGAGGCCGCCGCCCGGTCGGTGGCGGCCGTCGGACGGCTGCGGATGACCCTCACCGTCGACGGCCTGCCCTACGACCCGGCGTATGGCGAGTTCCGGGTGGCGGCGTTCGCGCCGAGCGCGACCTACGGGTTCAAGGCGCAGGGCGAAGAGGTCTCGATCCGGATGGCCAACGGCCAGGCGGCGCAGATCTGGCGGGTTCCCAAAGCCGAGTCGCAGGCGATTCTCGACCGGGCCGGCGCTTACCCGACCCTCAACGCCGACGCACTGCTGCAGATCACCGACGTGCAGCCGGAGACGGCGGGCGGCGCGATTGTGGTCCGGGTCGTGGAGTACGAGTTGCGGACGCGAGACGACAAGACCGTCGTCGGGCGTGTGCGTGTGGGGAGCTAGGATGCGGTACAGGATCTTGGCGATCGGATTGGCCGCCGCGGTCGCAAGCGCGGCGCCAACGGCTTATGCGCAGGCCCCGGCGGCGCCCAGCGGGCCGGTTCCGCTGGAGGTGTTGGGCCTGGGTTTGGGCGCGACGCCGCAACAGGTGCGCGACCTGATCAAGCGGCGCGGCCACCCCATGCGGCTCAACTACACCTACGTCGACCAGAAGGCGCAGCTCGATGATTTCGAGGAGACGGTCTACGTGAGCGCGATCTCGTCCCACAAGATCACCGGGCTGAACAAGGAATCCATCGGGTTCAGGTTCATCGCGCCGCCGAACGCCGATGTCGCCTGGGCCGCGGGCCTGATCGCGGAGTACGGCGGCCTCAAAGGCCCGACGCCGGAGGCGCCCCTGGCGTCGGACACGGTCAAGGCGCTGGTCGCCAAATACGGCCGTCCCGCCTTCAGCGACGACACCACCGGCCGGCCGACCCTGGACTGGTTCTGGTCGGCGAGCGGCCAGCCGCTGGCGCCCAATGTCGCCCAGCCGTGCCGCCTGGCGATCTCGCGGGTCAACCCGATGGGGCTGGGCGGAACCAACAATGCCGTCAACGACGTGACGACCTTCCAGGCCGCCCAGAAGGGCGGCTGCGCCTACGCCTTCCGCGCCTATGTCGGCACGACCAACGGATACGTCACCCAGCTCGAAACCCGCATGGCCGACTTCCGGGCGGGCGCCGCGGCGATGATGCAGTCGAGCCGCTACGCCGCCCAGCTCAAGGCCAAGCACGACGCCGTCCGCTCCCAGCAGAACAAGCCCACCTTCTAGCCGCCAGCCGTGACGGCGGCCCAGGCCGTGTCGCGGTAGCGGTCGAGGGCGTCCCGGAGCGCCGCCGGGTCGGGCCCGTACTGCAGCACGGCCCGGGACACCGACGGGAGGGTGCGCGACAGGGCCCGGCGGAAACGCACGCCGACATCGGCGAGGCTCGCGCCCTGCGGCCCGACGCCTGGCGCCAGAATCAGCGACGCCGGCAGGCGGTCCAGGATCGTCGCATCGGTGGGCCGGAGCGTCGCCCCGACCACCGCCCCCACCGGGCCGACGCCCGCGCCCCGCGCCGAATTGTACGCGGTGATCTGGTCAGCGAGCGCCTCCGACACCGTGCGGCCGTCCGGGTGGCGGGCCGATTGCAGGGCGCGGCCGTCGAGGTTGGACGAATGCACCACCACGAACACCGCGGCGCCCGCCGCCGCCGCCCGGTCCAGCACCGGACGCAGGGCGTCGAAGCCCAGGTAAGCCGACACCGTCACCGCATCGCCGCCGAAGCCGCTGTCGGGGCCGGCGAACCCTGCGGCATAGCCCGCCATGGTGCCGGCGACGTCGCCACGTTTGGCGTCGACCAGGCTGAGCGCCCCCTGCGCCCGGACCTGGCCCACGGCCCAGGCCAGCTCGGCCATGCCCGCCGGGCCCAACCGTTCGAAGAAGCCGCTCTGCGGCTTGACCACGGCGATCCGCTCGCCGGCGGCCTCGAGCACGGTCCCGCAGAAGCGACGCACCCCCTCGGCCGTGTCCGGCAGCCCCCAGGCGCGCAGAAGCTCCACCGAGGGATCGAGGCCCAGGCACAGCGGCGACCGCGCGGCGGCGAGGGCAAGGAAGCGTTCGGCAAAGTCAGGCATCAGAGATCTCAACGGCGTGCTGGGGGTTACCCAGGATCGCCTTTGCCGGGTCGCCGACAATCGATTAAGCCGCCCTGAGCTGTGAGCCCCCGTCACATGACCCGACGTCCTCTGCCGTCCCTAAGGAGCCTGCAGGCCTTCGAAGCCTTCGCCCAGACCGGTTCGATGAGCCGCGCCGGCGAGGCGCTGCACGTGACGCACGGCGCCGTGAGCCGCCAGATCAAGGCGCTGGAGGCGCAGGTAGGCGCGCGCCTCGTCGCTGGTCCCCGGCATCGGCTGGCCCTGACGGCCGCCGGCCAGGAACTGGCCGCGAGCCTCAGCGCCGCCTTCGACATGGTCTCCGCCGCCCTCCCCGGCGCCGCGTCTAAGGGTGAGCTGACCGTGTCCTGCCAGAGCACCTTCGCCTTGAAATGGCTGATCCCGCGTCTCCCGGCGTTCCTGGCGCGCCACCCTCAAACCGGGGTCCGCATCGTGGAAGGGGATCCGGGCCTGGACCTTGGCCGGGGGGACGCCCAGGCGGCGATCCGCCTGATGTCCGGCCCAACGCCCGCCGGCGTCAAGAGCGTGGCCTTCCTCGACCACGCCTATGGTCCGGTGGTGGCGCCGGCCCGGCTCGCGGCGCACGGCGCGCGCGAGGGGCTCCTCCAGGGTCCGCGCCTGAGCAGCGAGACCTTCCCCCTGGGGTGGTCGCGTTGGGCCGAGGACATGGACGTGACCCTTCCCGCGGCCCCCGAGCAGCGCTTCGCGCACAATACCTACCTGATCGAGGCGGCCGCCGCCGGCCTGGGCGCGGGCGTGACGGCGTACGCCTTCGTCGAAAGGGATCTGGCGGCGGGGCGCTTGGTGGCGCCCTGGGGATTCACGCCGCTGCCCACCCGCTTCCACTATCTTCGCGGCGCCGCGGCGGACAACCCGCTGGCCGACGCCTTCGGCGCCTGGTTGCGCGTAGCCGGTCGGCCGGATGCGCCTGTCTAGGCGGCCATGCTCAGCGCGTCGGGCGGGATGAACGCGGCCGCGGCCGCGGCGCGCACTTCGCCGCAGCGTCGTTATACGGACAGCGC
The DNA here is from genome assembly GCA_018821435.1 of Alphaproteobacteria bacterium. Lineage (GTDB taxonomy): Bacteria > Pseudomonadota > Alphaproteobacteria > Caulobacterales > Caulobacteraceae > Phenylobacterium. The sequence goes on along the minus strand of JAHJME010000037.1, from coordinate 251,561 downwards.
CTCGATTTCCCGGTCGGGTTGGCCGGCTCGCGACCTGGGCGAACCGCGCGCTCCCCGGAATCGCCGCGACGGGCGGGATTGTCGTACCCGGCCTGGTCAGCGAGACCTGCGCGGTCCAGCCCTCCCTTGGGGCGCGGGGACGCGGCGACGCACCTGGCTTGTCGCCATCCATCATCCTGTCTAATCCGGTCGCTCAATCACTAAGAGACAGTTCTCGTGTCCCCTGCGACCTTCCTCCGCGCGGCGCCCCACAGCGCCGTCGCCGCGCAAATCGCGGAACGCGACTGGACCGGCACCCCGCTTGGTCCGATCGACGGCTGGCCCACCGCCTTGAGGTCCACCCTTGCGCTGATGCTCGCGTGCCCGGCGCCGATGTATCTCGCGTGGGGCGCAGCATTGATCTCCTTCCACAACGACGCCTACACGCCCGTGCTGGGCCGGCGCGCGCCAGATGCCCTGGGCAAGCCTTTCCCGGAGCTCTGGGCTGATGTCTGGACCGATATCGCCCCGATGGTTGACGCCGCCCTCGCCGGCCAGGCGACCAGCGTCACGGACATGAAGCTCGATCTCTCTCGCGACGGCGAGCCTGAGGAGAGCTACTGGAGCTTCAGCTACTCCCCGGTGGTCGGCGACGACGGGGATATCTGCGGCATGCTTTGCGTGACCGGCGAGACAACGGCCCGGGTGGTCGCCGAGCGTGAGCGACGGGCGGCGGACGAGCGGCTCGAGGCCGCCTTGTCGGCCGGCGATCGCGTGGGGGCGTGGGACTGGGACGTTGTCGCCGACCGCGTTGTCGCCGATCATCGCTTCGCCAGTCTGTATGGCGTCGATCCCGACAAGGCGGCGCGAGGCGCGCCGATCGCCGCGTTTTTCTCCGGCATGCATCCCGAGGACCGCCCCAGGGTCGAAGCCGAGATCGCGGCCGTTCTTGCGGATGGCGACACCTTTCTGGCCGAGTACCGGCTTATGAGCGAAACCGGCGCATGGCGCTGGGTGTCCGCCCAAGGACGGGCAATCCGCGACGCCGCGGGCCACTGCGTCCGCCTCCCGGGCGTCAGCATCGACATCACCCGTCGCAAGACCGCCGAGCTGGCTCTGTCGGCGGCCAAGGACGAGCGCGATTTCGTCGTCGAGCTGACGGCGACGCAGCGCAACCTGGACAGCCCCGAAGCCGTGGTGCGGGTGTCGGCCGAGATGCTCGGCCGACGACTGGGCGTCAACCGGGTGGGTTTCTACCGGCTTCTTGGCTCCGACCGGATGCACCACAGCGTCGGCTGGTCGGACGGCGTCGTCCCGCTCCTGCTGGGAGAACAATCGGTCGCCGCCTTCGGCGGCTATGCCGAGCGCGAACGCGCGGCGGGACGTTCCCTTGTGTTCAGCGACAGCCGCTTCGACGCCGAGGGCGCGCTTGGCGCCTATGCCTTGGATGGCGTGATGGCGGGCATCTGCATCCCCCTGCTGGACAGCGGGCGCTGGGCGGCGGGCATCTATCTGCACCACGCTTCCGTTCGCGGCTGGACCGCGGGCGAGATCGCCTTGGCCAAGGAAGTCGCGGGCCTCACTTGGCTCGCCGTCGAGCGCGCGGAGGCGATGGTTCGGCTCGCCCAGAGGGTCGACCGGCAGGCGGCGGCTCTCACCGAAGTCACCAGCGAGCTCGCGGTCCAGGACCGCAGTCGACGCGCGGCGGAAGCGCAGCTTCGTCAGCTGCAGAAGATGGACGCGCTCGGCAAGCTGACAGGCGGCATCGCCCATGACTTCAACAACATGCTCGCGGTGATCATTGGCGGCCTCAACCTCATCGAGCGCCGACTTGCCCGCGGGGACACCGACATCCAAAAATTCCTGGACGGCGCGATCGAGGGCGCCGAACGCGCCGCGGCCCTGACCCAGAGACTGTTGGCTTTCTCCCGGCAGCAGCCGCTGTCGCCGGAAACGCTCGACGTAAACCAACTCATCTCGACCCTCACCGACATGCTCGGACGCACCCTGGGCGAGACGATCCGCCTTGAGACCGTGCTCGGCGCCGGCCTGTGGACGGCGCGAGCCGACCTGAGCGAGCTTGAGAACGCGATCATAAACCTTTCGGTCAACGCCCGCGATGCGATGCCGGCCGGCGGGCGCCTGACCATTGAGACGGCCAACGCCCATATCGACGACGACCTTGCGCGGGAAATCGAAACTCCATCGGGCCAATACGTGATGGTGGCGGTCAGCGACACCGGGACGGGGATGAGCCCTGAGGTGCTCGAAAAGGTCTTCGAGCCCTTTTTCACCACCAAGCCGGTCGGCAAGGGCACCGGCCTGGGCCTGTCGCAGGTATTTGGGTTCGTGCGCCAGTCCGGTGGCCATGTGCGGGCCTATTCCGAGCCGGGTCACGGGACGACATTCAAGCTCTACCTGCCCAGGGCCACCGGCGATGGGATCGCGCGCGCCGTCCCACGTCCGACCGTCGCTGTCGGCCGCGGCGCGGCAACCGAAATCGTGCTCGTCGTCGAGGACGAACAGCGCGTCCGCAACTACTCTGTCGAGGCCCTGCGCGAGCTCGGGTACACGGTGATCCACGCCGCCAGCGGCCCCGAGGCGTTGGCGCTCCTTGAGAGCGCCCAGGATGTCACCTTGCTGTTCACCGACGTGGTCATGCCCGACATGACCGGTCGCCAGCTCGTCGACCTGGCTCTGACCCTGCGCCCGGAACTCAAGGTGCTGTACACCACCGGCTATACGCGCAACGCCATCGTCCACAACGGCGTGCTCGATCCAGGCACGCGTTTCCTCGCCAAGCCTTTCACGTTGGAACAGCTCGGCGCGAAGGTCCGCGAGGCGCTCGACGACCAATCGCGGGCGACCTGACGTCCGGCCGTCCTCCGGCTGGTGCGCGTGGGGCGGCCTGGAGCGAATCAGGCTGCGGCGATCGCGACAAGCTTTGCCTTAGCCTGGCGTTCCGCACACGACACGGATATAATCCCGCGTCTTTATCCGGTCGTTTCCTCTGCGCCTTCGGCCCTCAGGCCGCAGGCGCCTTGCTATCGGCCCGTCCGCCGCACTCAGAGCTGGGCTTGCTCAAGCTCGGCGCGCCGCAAGGCGTTTCGCAAGGCGACGATGGTCACCGGCCGGGGGCGCACCGCCGCAGCCTCGAAACGCTCGACCGTTCGAAGTTCCCGGCCGGCCCGGCGCGCGAGGTCTTCAAGGGATAGCCCGAGCGCTTCGCGCCGCCTGCGACAATCCTCGGGCGCCAGGGCGACGTCGGGGACGGGATCAGGCCGCAAGCAGTCCTCCGCGCGGCGCGGCGCCGCGCCACCGGCTGGCTGCCGTTGGGCCGCGGGAGCGCGTTTGACATGGTTCAGCGTAGACGGCATCGGACAGTCCCCCTGCCCCACCGTAATACATCGTCATCCGATATTTCTAGTGTCTCGCGCATCAGTGCGCGCAGCGGCGCGTTCCAGGCTCCATGAGACCTGATCTGCGCTTCGCGGCCATGACATGGCGGCAAAGGCAGCTAGAAGGGGAAGAACCGCGGAATGACGGCGACGCCCACCACCCAGGTCAGCAGGTTGAGGGGCACGCCGATCTTGACGAAGTCGAGGTAGCTATAGCGGCCGAGCTGGTAGACCAGCACATTGGTCTGATACCCGAACGGCGTCGCAAAGGCCGCGCTGGCCGCCATCATGACGCCTACGAGGAACGGGCGGGCGTCTACCCCGAGGCTCTCCGCCAAGGCCACCGCCACTGGCGTCAGCAGGACCGCCACGGCGGCGTTCGAGAGAATCTCGGTCAGGAAAAGCGTCGCGCCATAGATCAGCGCCAACGCGAGCCAGGGCCCGAGGTCATGCACCCACCCGACCAAGGCGTCGGTGGCCAGCGCCGCCAGACCGGTGACCTCCAGCGACAGGCCGACCACCACCATGCCGGCGATCAGGAACAGCACTTCGGGACGCAGGCCCCGGTAGGCCTCGTCGACGCTGATCAACCGCAGCAGCACCAGCAGCACCGCACCGGAGAAGGCCGTGGCCGCGATCGGAGCGACCCCCAGCGCTGCGGCGGCCACCACGGCCACGAACACCGCCAGTGACGCCAGGGCGCGGCCGAGCTGGAAGGGCGGATCCGTTAAGAACAGGCTGGGATCGTCCCCTGGGGCATTCTGCTCGGCCCGCGACGCGTCCACCGGCTCGACATCGGTGTCGGACTGGGAGATCAGCCGGTCGCTGAACAGCACCAAATAGAGGCCGCCGGCCAGGGCCACGATCAGGCCCACCGGCGTGATCTCAAACAGGCTGAAGGCCGGTTGACCCGCGTTGCGGGCCATGTCGTTGACCAGGAGGTTGGTGGATGTGCCGATCAGGGTGCAGGCCCCGCCGAGGATGGTGACGTAGGAGAGCGGAATCAGGAACCGCTTCGGCGAGACCTTCAACGACTGGGCGACATCGCGGACCACCGGACCGGCCAGCACCACGATCGGGGTATTGTTAAGGAACGCCGATGCGCCGCCGGCAAGCGCGATGACAATCCAGAGACCGGCCGAGCCCATCCGGGCGCAGAGCCGCGTGGCGGCGCGGATGAGCAGGCCCAGTAGGCCCGACAATTCCATGGCGTAGGCGATCACGAAGAGCGCCGCCAAGGCGATGATCGCCGGGCTGGCGAAGGCGCCTTGCACCTCCACGGGACGCACCGTGCGCGTGCCCAGCAGGACGGCGGCGCCCGCCAGGGCGACCACATCGGAACGCATCTTCCCATGGATCAGGGCGGCCACGACGGCGGCCAGAACGGCTAGGGCGATGATCTGGGGTGCGCTCATCCGCTCCTGCAACGCCTGTGGCGGGGTTTCGTGGCCTGGGCCCGCCGGACTACCGGAAAACCGGACGTGGGGCCGAACCATCCGCCGACATCTGCTATTGTACAGGCATGACCGACCCTACACCGAGGTCTCCCGACCGCAAGCTGGGCCTTGTGGCGCCCGTCATCGTCGCCCTCGTCTGTGCCGCCATCGTCATCGCGGCGTTGGCCTTTGGGGGTGGTCGCAAGCCCGAAGCGCCCCTCGCCCCGACGGCAAATGCGCCACCGGCGGCCCCCACGCCGGTCGTCGCCGCGCCCGTTCCTCCGGCCGCGCGCGCCGATTTGCTCGACGCTGCCCGCCTCGCGGCCGATGCCTATGCGCGCGGCGACAATGCGGCGCCTGCCGCCAAAAGTCCGCTCGCCGGCCGGACCTTCGCTCTGCGCCTGCCCTTCGGCTGCGAAGGCCCCCAACTCGGATACGGCGTCGCCCAGGCCTTTTACGAACTCGATCCCGAGGCCCGTACGGTGCGGCTCATCGCCAATCCGGGCGCGTGGACGGCCCTGCCGCTCTTCCAGGAAGCGCCCGACGCGAAGACGATCGAGGCGGCGGAGGGCTTCTGGATCCCGAGACCTTGGTCGCATGCCGAGGGATGTCCGCCCGAGCGCTCGCTGGCCGTGCCGGCGGCGCCGACGCCGGCGGCAAGCCCGACTCTCGGCTTGGCGCAGCTGTTCCTCGCGGAAGATTCGCGGGTCGCGCGCCGGAGCGCCCGGGGCTACGAAAAGACGCTCAAGCTTGCCCAGGACGCGCCGCTGAGGCCTACCCGAGGCTATCGGCTCGTGCTGGAGGGGCGCTTCGGGACGTTTCCGAACGGACGCACCGCCCGGTGCTGGAGCGAGTCCGCCGACCATCGCCCGGTCTGCGTCTATGCCGTCACCTTCGACCGGGTGGCGTTCGAGGCCGGCGACGACGGCCGCTTGCTCGCAGAATGGCGCGACTAGCCAGCCGATCGAGCGGTTCAGTCGAGTTCCGTCGCGCGCGCAGCGCCTGGCGTGCGTAGGGCTTCGGAGGCTGTGAGGCGGGCGTGTCCGCCGTTCAGGCGCGCGCGATAGACCTGATAGTTCGACAGCACGTTCATCACATAGTCGCGAGTCTCGCCGAACGGGATGCACTCGATGAAGTCGATCGGGTCCACCGGCGCCGACGTCGGATCGCCGCAGACACCGACCCAGGCCCTGGGTCGTCCCGGCCCGGCATTGTAGCCGGCGGCCGCCAAGACATAGCTGCCCCCGAACCCCTCGGTGAGGTCACCCAGATAGCGCGATCCGAGCTGCATGTTCGCCGCCGCGTCCCACAGGAGGTCGTCGCGCCAAGCGAGGCCAACGCGACGCGCGACCTGTCGGCCGGTGCTGGGAAGGATCTGCATCATGCCCCGCGCGCCCGCGTGGGAGCGCACCCGCGGATCGAACTGGCTCTCCTGTCGCGTGATCGCCAGCACCAACGCCGGCTCGGCGCCGCCGGGCGTCGCGGGCAGCGGCGCCAACGGATAGCCCCGTTCATAAAGCACGTACCCCAATCTTGCGCCGCGTCGGTACGCCAGGAGCGACACCTCGGTCTCGCCGAGACTCTTGAGCGCATCGACGAGCAGGGCCAGTTCCATGTCGCCGCGCACCTGGTCGGCCTGCTGCAGCGCAAAGCGGCGTAGCAGCGTGCGGTCCCCCACCACCGCAAGGCGGCTCAGCGCGCGCGTCGTAGCGGCGTTTTCGAAGGCGAGCCGTTCGGCGACGCTCGGACGCGGGTCCGGGGTCAGGACCAGGTCCGCCAGTCCGGCCTTCTCCGCCGCAAGCTGTCCGTAGAAGGTGGTCACGTACCGCGCGCCTCGCACATAGGCGAGCTGGGCGCCGATCTTGTCGCCAGCCTGCTCTGCGGCTCGACCTCGCCAATAGGCGGCGCGCGCCTTGCTCACTGGCGTGCGGACTGCCGTGTCGAGACGGCCGAAATGCCGCTCGGCCGCGCTGGCGTCGCGCAGCTTGGTCAGCGCCAGCCAACCCGCGAAGGACTCCAGTTCGGCATAGGCCACGGAGCCGGGCCGCTGGGCATGACCCGTGACGGAGGCATAGGCGGAGCGCGCATCGCCGCCACGCAGGGCCAGACCCATGCGCTGGCGGCGCGCGCGATAGTCCCGCGTGCGCTCGGTGTCGTCGGGCGCGTCGAGGTCGGCCAGGCGCGCTGACGTTCGGGCGGCGAGCAGGCCTGCGCGATGCCTCTCGCCCGCCCAGCCGCGCAGCGCCGCCTGCATCGCCTGGAGCTCGTCCGTCGAAAGCTTCGATCCCGCCGCGTCCGCCAGCGCCCAGTCCACCAGCTTGATGTCGATCGGATCGCAAAGGGCGGCCCGGCCGCGCTGGGCGGCAGACAGATCGCCACGGCGCGCGGCGACGAGCGCACTGGAGAGCTGCGCGGAGGACGCGCCACAATCTGCTGGCGGCCCGTCCGCGAGGCTTTCGGTCGCCAGGGTCGTCGCGCCTGCGGGATGCGCAACTGGGCCCAGCATTAGACAGATGGCGGCGACGCCTCCGGTCAGACTTCTCTGCAACTCAACCTCTTCAGCAGCTACGGCCCCGCCGGCGCCCGACGCGCGGACCATAACCAGTGTCGACGCGGGCGCGGGCGCAGATCGGGGTCCCGGGACTCACAATCCGGTGAGGCGCGCGCGGGGGCGATCACATCGGCAGGAAGGTGGTCGCAGTCCTCGATGCAACGTACTGCGATCTAACGTACAGGCCACGATTGCATGCCTCGTGGCGACCCGGCATAGACACGCCGTGAGATGGTTTCGCGGCATGGTCCCTCGATCCGGACGCAGTCGGCGCGAGCGTCTGGCGAGCCGGCTCCATATCCGTCGCATGCTTCGGACCGGCTACATCGTGGCCGTGGCGGTGGTCGGCGGCCTCGTCGCCGCCATGTTCGCCCGCCTCTGCGACGCGACGATGCGCCTCCACGCGGACCTCTATCGGCAGGCGCCTTGGGCCATGCTGGCGCTGCTCCCGGCGGGGTTCGCCGGCCTGGTCTGGCTGACACGGCGACTGGCGCCCGAAGCCGCCGGCAGCGGCATTCCACAGGTCGTCGCGGCGGCTGAATTCCGCTGGCGCGGTCGGTGGGACGGCCAGCGCGTGACCTTGCGAACGGCGGCCTTCAAGGTCCTCCTCTCGGTCCTCGGCCTGCTCTGCGGCGCGTCCATTGGCCGTGAAGGGCCGACGGTGCAGGTGGTGGCTGGCATCCAGCGGTCGTTGACACGCGGTCTGCGCGGCGGGCCGGGGCGCCGGGCCCTGATCATCGCCGGTGGGGCAGCGGGCGTGGCGGCGGCGTTCAACACGCCGATCGCCGGGGTGGTCTTCGCCGTCGAGGAACTCGCCCGCAGTTTCGAGCGGCGCACGCACACCGCGGTGATCCTCGTCGTGGTCGTGTCCGGGTTCACCGCCTACGCCCTGCAAGGGGACTACGCCTACTTCGGCGTTCGAAGCCACGGGACCGCCCTGACGTCGGCCTGGCTGGCGGCGCCGCTGGTCGGACTGGCGGGCGGCCTGTTGGGCGGCGCCTTCGCCCGAACGCTTGTGGCGGTAATCGGACCGGGCGACGCCGGCCTGGCGGCTTGGCGGCGCCGTCGCCCCGTGGTGTTCGCCCTGATCTGCGGCGCCGTGGCGGCGGCGATCGCCGCCGCCACGGGCGGGCTGACCTTCGGCGCAGGATACGAGGAGGCCAAGGCGATCCTCCAGGGATCCGCCGGTCGCGGGCTCGAATTCGCCGGCGCGAAATGGCTGGCGACACTGGCGGCGGCCTGCTCCGGCATTCCGGGCGGCATCTTCGCTCCGTCGCTGTCGATCGGGGCGGGGCTGGGCGCAGCGTTCGGACACATGGGCCTCGGCGTGGCCGGGGGCGACGCCGTCGTGCTCGGTATGGCGAGCTATCTGACCGGTGTCGTCCAGGCTCCGCTCACGAGCGCCGTCATCCTGATGGAGATGACGCGCGACCCGGCCCTCGTGGGGCCACTGATGCTGAGCGCCCTCCTGGCCCGCTGGTCGTCAGGACTGGTGATGCCGCAGCCGCTCTACCACGTTCTCGCCCAGACCTGGCGGCGCGCGACCGAACCCGCGAACACCGCGGGCCGACATCACGCCAGCGACGCGTAGTCCCGTCATCGGCGGGATCTGGCGACGCTTGCAGGGGTCGACATGGCTTGGACCTGCGAGCGGGGATCGCGGCGCTGAGCCGACCCCTAAAGCCGCGCGCGCGTCGGCCTAGCTTGTGCGGATGGGTCCCGGCGACTTGGGCGCCCGCGCAAGGTCCTCAGGACCGAGCGCCTTTGGATCTGCGACCTGCCCCGAAGCGACCGCCGTGTAGGAAAACACTTCTTCCTGCCCATCGTCGAGCACCTCTCGGTCGACGTCCAAGCCCTTGTCGGGGTCATCGTCGCGCCCTGCCGACGCCAGGGACGTATGCCAGCGGTCCATCGTGGCGTCGCCGCCACATCCAGACGTGGGCTCCCGGATCACCGACATCGACGTCCTCCTGTTGGCGTGTGGCCGAGCGTTTCGTCGCGTCCAAGGCGTCGCGCCGTTGATGGGGGTCGCGGAACTACATCGCTCGCAACGCCTTGCCTTGCAGATGCTAACGGCCATGGGCCGATGCGGTTTCGACCTCGGAGTGGGCCGCCGGGCGTCCGCCCAACCGTCTTCAGTGCGGTTCAGGTGAATTGGACAGCCTCAACTTCGTTCGAGTTTGGCCGCTAGATCCCAGGTCGTGGATCGGTCCTTGAATCCACGTCGCCAACGCGCGCCCGTGCGTCGGCATGCGCCAACAACCTCGGACCCGAGACATAGAGCCGCGCGCCGCCGACGGGACCCAGCGCACCTGGCTCCAGCGCCAGGCCCTGCCCGGCGGCCGCGCCAAGTGTCGCGGCGACCAGAGCCCCCGCAATGACGACCAGGCCATGCATGAGCGCCGATCCGTTCACGCCTCAAACCACCCGACCCGGCGCGCGCCGCGCCGCCCTGTCGCCGGGGCGCTCCAAGCGGCTGAGCGCCTTATGCAGGGCGATCACCGTGATCGGGCGGGGACGGCCCAGCGCGACTTCGAACCGCACCACGGTCTGTTCGTCGAGTCGCGCGCGCTGCGCCAGTTCATAGGTGGACAGCCCGAGCGCCAGGCGGCGTCGGCGACAGGTCGAAGGCCTGAGCTGGATCGGGTCGGCGGTCGTCGTCGCGGGCCGTCCCCGTCGGCGTCGCGGCGACTCGATCTGCGGGCTCATCGCTGTGTCGGATGTCGACATGGTCGTCCCAGAATCTCCAATCACGGCTGCCTGATACATCGCGACGCGATTGTTCTGGTCTGCCGCACCCATTTGAGGGGGCTGCGGGCGAAATCGAACTAGCCGGGGTCGACCTCCGTCTCTCGCCACGACGTTCGGCGGCCCCGTGGCGTGAGCAGATCGGGATCGTTGCGGTCGCCCGACTTCTCCCACTCCGCCGCGAGCCAAAGCAGATATGTGCGCGCCGGCCCAGAGGCCTGGCGTGCACGCAGCCGCAGATCAGCCGCGATCTCGGCGGGAAGAACGGCGGAGTTTTGCATTAGATCGTTCAACGATGCTTTTCCGCATCCTGCGCCAGCGTCATCGCCCGATCAAGCCCGTTCAGCCCCCAAAGGCGCCGATGGCCGCGCCATCGCGCCGGCCATATGTCGGCTTCGACCTGGCTCTGCGCCCAACCCGGAAGGTTGCAACTCACGGGCTTGTGACAACATATCGTCTTACGATGTAACGTCCCATGCCCTACAGCTTGAGCAGGGTCGCAACCACGATCCGCGCGGCGCCGGCTCGCCCCCCCGTCGCCGGCGTCGCGCTTCGATTCTCGCCGCCGTCTCGGAAGGCGTCCGCCCGCGTGGTGACGGGAGGATACGGACTGAACGGGGAAGATTTGTCCGAAATCCAGACGCCGGCCGCGTCGTCCGGCCGGCCTAGCCGCGTGTCCGACGCAGGCGTCCTAACGACGAGGAGCCGCGCCGCGTGAGACCGTCTGCCCCGCTGGAGGCCTATGCGCCGCTCAACGTGCTGAAGCCGGTCGCGCCGGACATTTGGATCGTGGACGGCCCGACGATCCGCTTCGGGCTCGTCGGGCTCAGCCTGCCCATTTCGACGCGCATGACCATCGTCCGACTGCGGGGCCGCGATCTCTTCATCCACTCCCCGACCGCCCTGACGCCGGAGCTTCAGGCGGCGATCGCGACCCTGGGAACGCCGCGATGGCTGATCGGCCCGAACCGGCTGCACTACTGGTGGCTGCCCGAGTGGAAGGCCGCCTACCCGGGCGCGCAGGCCTATCTGGCGCCGCGCCTGCCGCAGCAGGCCCACCGCCACCTCTCCTTTGAGGGCCGGCCCCTGACCAAGGCGTCGGGCTATCCCTGGGACGGCCATCTCCAGACCCTGCCGGTGGCCGGGCGTTTCATGACCGAGGTGGTCTTCTTCCACACGGCCACGCGCACGCTCATCCTCACCGACCTGATCGAGAACTTCGAGGCGCAGCGGATCCATGCGCGCTGGATGCGCCGGCTCACCCGGTTCGCCGGGGTCCAGGCGCCCCACGGCGGCATGGCCTGCGACATGCGCCTCACCTTCCCGCGCGCGCCGTTGCGGCAGGCCGTCGAACGTATGCTGGCCTGGCGCCCCGAACGGGTCGTGATCGCCCATGGCCGCGGGTTCGAGAACGACGGCGCCACCCGGCTTCGCCGCGCCTTCCAATGGCTGCTCGACTGAGCGACGACCGGACCGCTCCGCCGCGGGTCCACCCGCCAGGCGTGCTGGCTTGCGTGGACGCCTCGCCCGAGGCCCCCGCGGTCTGCGCCTATGCCGCCTGGCTGGCGCGGTCCGCTGGACCGTTCGTGGATGTGCTGCACGTCGAGCCGTCGCGCGGCGGCCCCCGGCGCGTGGTGCTCACGGCGCGCGACCGGCTGGCGGCCCATGGGACGGCCGCGCGCCACCTGAGGCTCGATCGCGGCGACGTGGTCGAGGCGGTGTTGGCGGCTGAATCTTCCGCCTCCGTGGTGGTGATGGGCCGGGGCGGCGCGAAGACCGGCCTGGGCGTCCACGCCGCCGGCGTGCTGCGGCACGGGCGTCGCCCCCTCTGTCTGGTCGCGCGCGTCCGCCTTCCGGCGCGGCGCGCCCTCGTCCTCCTGGACGCCAACCCCGACCACCACAGGACGCTGGCGTTCGCCGCACATCATCCGAGTCTCGCGGGCGTGCGCCTCGATGTCGTGGTCCTGGAGCCGATCGGCATGGACGCGCGCTACAAGCTGGCGCTGGCTTGCGAGCGCCTGCGGCCGGACGGTGTCGAGATCTATCCCATGCGCTTCGGCCCGGCGGACCCGGGGGTGCTGCGCTGGCTCGACAATTTCCCCGCCGACGTGGTGGTCCTGTCGCGCGAGATGCTCCTGGACCAGGAGCGGGGCCTTGGTCTCGTCCTGGAGCGGCGTGAGATCTGGCGCTGCCGCCCGGCCCTGCTGATCGCGCCGGGTTGACCGCCCGCAGCGGGCTCTGCTTCCCGATAGATCAGGCTGCGATGTTTTGTCGCTCAGCGCCGCGACGCCCGCTTTTGCGGAAGGCGGCGCCAAACGCCGCTGGCGCAACAGGGCGATTTCGCCGAAGCTCCGGGGCGCAACCTCCGATCCCATGAGCCCTCTGTGCCCGCGTCCCCCCGACAGCCGTCCACGCCCCGTCCCAGCCGGCGCAAGCTCGCCACCGAGGATTACCGCGCGCTCGGGGCCTTCAGGCAGGCGCTGCGCCGCTTCATGGCCTTCAGCGAGACCGGCTCGCGCGACCTTGGCCTCACCCCGCAGCAGCATCAGGCGCTGCTCGCGATCCGCGCCCATCCGGACTCGGCGCCCATGACCGTGAGCGAACTGGCCCGCGTGCTGCTGGTGAAGAACCACAGCGCACTCGGCCTGGTGGATCGGCTGGTGGAACGCGAACTCCTGAAGCGCGCACCCTCGCCGCTCGACCGCCGGCGCGTGGAACTTACGCTGACCGATCTCGGCCGTCGCAAACTTGAGACGATCTCGCGCAACAACCTGGGCCAGTTGCAGTCGAGCCTTCCAGTCTTCACCGACCTCATGCATGCGCTCGAGCAGCTTGAACTGCCAACGCCGGATCTGAAGGCGCTGGAGGGCGATCCTCAAGACACTTCGTCCGCGCCCGCCCGCCGCGCGCGCCGCAAGACCCCCTGAGGTCCGTCACTGCGGCGGGTCTTCCCGGCGCCAGAAGCGCAAGAGTTGGCGGCCGCCATTCCGGCAGCGCGCGACGTCGAGCCCGGTCCGCGACGCGCCGTCGGGCCGACGCTCCAGATAGGTGAAGCAGAGCGTCTCGGTGATCTCCGCCGGCGCCGGCGTGGCCAGGAAGGCGACGGCGCCCATCTCATACCGCGAGCCAGGCGTCCCATAGGTCGCCAGCGCCGCCAGGACGCGGATGCGTTCGGGCGTCGGCGTAGCGGCCGCGGGAGGCTGTTCCGCCGTCGCCGGACTCCCACGCCTGGCGGGCGAATGGGCCGCGTCGGCCGTCGCGGGGAACAGCCCGGCGAGGCCGCACCGCGCAGCGGCGACGCAGGTCCGGTCGGTCTTGAGCACGGGCTGCAGCATGGGCCGATATTGCGGTGGACTTAGGAACCTCGCGCCGCGCGCTAGTGAAGGGTGGCGTCCGGCGCGCGCAAGTCCGGGACCGGAACGGGAATCGAAAGGGCCAGACCTGGCGTCCCATCCGCGATCGGCTCGACCTGCGCGCCCAACTGCTCGACCATGGCGCGGAACATGTAAGCGGCCGGAGCGAGCGCGACGATTTCGCCGCCGACCTCACCGGTGTGGGTCACCGCCAGCCGCAGGCGGCCGGCTTCCAGCGCCAGGCGCACATGCAGCACCCCTGTGGGCTTGCGGTTGAGAATCCAGGTCAGGGTCTCGGCCAGCGCGACCCCGATGGAGGTGGCGGTCTCCAGCGGCAACTCGACCGGCCGCCCTTCCACCTGGACCCGATCGTAGGTCTGCCGGGTCTCGCCGCAGACGCCGCGCGCCAGGGCCGTGGCGAAGGCGGTGAAGTCCACCTGCCCCGCCGGCGCGCCGAGGACCTCGCGGTGCGCCTGGGCGATGAGCTGGGAGCGTTCGCCCGCCTTGCGCAGGAGCGCAAGGATCTCGGGGTCCGGCTCGCCCCGCGCCTGCAGCGATAACACGCCCGCCACTAGGCTCATGTGATGGCCCAGCCGACCCTGCAGATCCCGGAAGAGGCCGGCGTGCGCGTCCGCGAGCGCAAGCAAACGGCCCTGGTCCGCCGCCAACCCGTTGAGGGCCCGCGTCAGGGCCGTGATCAGGTAGACGCCGGTGCCGCAGGTGAGCGCGAAGAACAGCAGCGGCGTCACCACGCCGGCGCGAAGACCCAGGCTGAAGGCGGGATCAGCAAAGCTCCAGAAGGCCAGGCAACCCGACAGGGCCGCCGCCACAATCGCCGGTCCGCGGCCGAGCACATAGGCGGCCACCAGGACCACCGGATAGAACAACAGATAGGGGTGGTTGCCCTGCAGGACAGGTTCGAGAAGCAGGCGCGCGCCGTATGCCAGGGCTGCGGCGCCGACAGCCAAGGCGTAGTTGCGCCAGCGCCCCGCCGGGACATTCGAGAGCAAGCCCGCAAGCATGGTTCTGACTAGCACAGGATCACGGCGCGTCCAGGCCGCCGAGGAGCGAGACCATCGCCGCCGTTTTCGACGCCCGCCGCACGTCGCCGGCTCAAGCGGCGTTGTGCTGCGTCGGTAGGGCTTCCCGCTTGCCTCGGCCTTGGAACAGAGCGCCGAGGAAGGCGTCGCGCCACTGTGACACGCCCGTCTGCTCGACGCCCTCGATCAACTCCCGCCAGCGGCTCACCCGATCGGCCTTCGGCATGGCGAGGCCACGACGGATCGCCTCTGCCAATTCTTCGCGGCTGAACGGATTGACGATCAAGGCGGCCGGCATCTGCTCGGCCGCGCCCGCGAATTGCGAGAGGACGAGCACTCCGGGATCCTCGGGGTCCTGGGCGGCGACGAATTCCTTGGCGACGAGGTTCATGCCGTCGCGCAGCGGCGTCACCAGAGCCAGATGGGCGGCCCGATATACGCCTGCCAGTTCGTCGCGCCGGTACGAGCGGTTCACGTAGCGCAGCGGGACCCAGTCGATCGTGGCGTAGGCGCCGTTGATCCGCCCGCTGACCGCATCGAGGCGCGCGCGAAGATCCTGGTAGGCCTCCACCTCGTCGCGACTGAGCGTGGCGATCTGCAGGAAGAACACGTTCTCGAGTTGCTCGGCGCTGTCGGCCAGGAACTGCTCATAGGCCAGGAACCGCTCCTCCAGCCCCTTCGAATAGTCCAGTCGGTCCACTCCGAGGATCAGTTTCCGGCCCGTCATGCTGCGGCGCATGCGCTTGTGCACCTCGCGGGCCGCCGCCGAAGCCGCCGCCGCGCGGAAGTCTTTGACGTCGATGCCGATGGGGAAGGCGCCGATCCGGCTCCGCCGGCCGGGCAAGGTTACCGTCCCGTCCGCGGCGACGGCCCCGCCAAGCGTCTCCGTTACATAGGCCTCGAAAGCCTGCCGCGAGTCGTCGGTCTGGAAGCCGATGAGGTCGTAGTCGAGGAGAGCCTCCACGAGTTCCCGGTGCCGCGGCAGGGTGGTGAGCACACGCCGCGACGGCCAGGGGATGTGCAGGAAGAAGCCGATACGATTGACGAGGCCCCGCCGGCGCAGCGCTTGGGCCAGCGGGATGAGATGGTAGTCGTGGACCCAGAGCGTGTCGTCCGCCTGGACAAGCGGCGCGAGCGCGCCGGCGAAGCGTTCGTTGACGCGGGCATAGCCGGCGTCGAAGGCCCGTTCGTAGGCGGCCAGGTCCGTCCGGTAGTGAAAAAGCGGCCAGAGCGTCTTGTTGGCGTAGCCGTTGTAATATTCCTGGCGATCCTGCTCATCGAGATCGATGGTGGCCACGTTCACCGCGCCCTCGCGGCGCAGTTGAACCCCGCCGGTGAAGGTCTCGGTCGTGCGCCCGCTCCAGCCGAACCAAAGCCCGGAGTGTTCGCGCAAGGCGGCCGCCAGCGCCACGGCCAAGCCGCCCGCGGATCCGCCGCCGAGGTCGGACGGCGCTTGCACGCGGTTCGACACAACGATCAGGCGGCCCATCTGGCGAAGTCCCCCAGGCTGACGGCGCCACGGTCGAGCGCGGCGGCGATCCAGCTTCGGACGGCGGACGGATCGTCAAGCCGCCACCCCGCCGCGCTAAGCCGCTCCGGCCCGACCAGCACGCCGAAGCCGCCGGCGTCGACCGCAGCGACAAAGGCGGACTCGTCGGTGTGATCGTCGCCCACATAGACCGGCCGGCGGCCGCGAAACGGCGCCTCGGCCAGGAAGGCGCGCACAGCCGCCCCCTTGTCGGGGCCCGGTGTGCGCAACTCCATCACCATGTGACCCGGCTGAAGCGCGAGCGCTTCAGCCTCGGCCAGCCGCTGGACGAATTCCAACACGGCGGGCTCTGCCTGTGGGGCGCCCCGGTAATGCAAGGCCGCGCTCTGCTCCTTGTGCTCAACGAGCAGTCCCGGGCAGGCGCGGGCGAAGGCGGCCATCTGGTCTGCGGCGCTCTGGACACGGGGGTGCGGCGAGACGGCCTCCAGGACACCCGCCGCGGTCCGCCGTTGTAGGCCATGCACGCCGGCCACGGCGGTGCAGGCGCACTCGACGATGGCGTCGACGCTCGCGACCGTTCGGCCGCTGATCACTGCGACTCGACCGGCGAGACCCGCAGCGGCCCGTCGCAACAGGTCCGTCAGTTCGGGTTCGGGGCGCACTTGGTCGGGCGACGCGCACAGCGGCGTCAAGGTGCCGTCCAGGTCGAGGAACAGCGCGATCTCGGAGAGGGCCAGCGTCGTCGCCGGCGGGCGGGATCGGAGCGTCATGTCGCGGCGAGTCGGGCTAATGGCGCGCGGCGGGACGCACGGCGGTGTCGCGCAGCAGATCTCGCAGCCGCGGCGCGCGCCGTTCGTCGGCGACGACAGCCTGAGCTTCGGCGGGGCAGTCCGCCGATGGCAGGACGTAACAGTCCACCCCCCAGGTATCGGATAGTTCGCGCGCGAGCGCTGTAGCGTCGCGACGGCCCGTGAGTTCGCCGGCCAGGATAGCCGACCGCGGTCCGGTTTGCGCCGCCAGCGCCAAGGCCATGCCCGCCGTGGAGACCGGTCCGATGGCGCTGGCGCCGCCCTCGTGCAGCCGTTGAAGGATTTCCGCGGATTTCCCGGCGTCGGCGCAGACCACCAGGATCGTCTCCAGCTCACGCGAACTCATTCAGAGGTGTCCTTTCCCGTGGAAGATCGGCTTCACCATACATCGCAACACGATCTAACCCAATTCACGCTCGCGTCAGGTGACACACGATCTTTTGATACCTCGTATTACGATCAAACGTGGCCCCCATGCGCTCATTTCCCATGGAGAGACCCCGCCCCATCAGCCGGAACGGCCCCGCGATTCGACGCCGCTTCGCGGTCCACCACATCATCGCCCTGGGGCTGCTTGCGCCGCTCGCGGCCTGTGCGAGCGCCCGAAGCGGGACGGCCATCGCGCCTGGTGAAACCCAGGCGCTGGCGTCAGCGGCCACTCAGCCCTTGGATGATCTCAACCTTGCGCCCACCTCGCCCGTCGCGGCCCTCGTGCGCGCCGCCGCCGCGCCCGATCGGCCGCCGGCGAACTGCGCGACCGCCGCCCATGAACTCGCCGACCTGGACCGGGCCTTGGGGACCGATCGCATGTCCGATCCGGACGGCGTCGGCGCGGTGGATGTGGCGGCCAGCGTGGTCCGCAGCGTGGTCCGGCTGCCCTTCCGGGGTGTTGTGCGCGAACTCTCGGGCGCCGAGCGCCGGGCAAAGGCGCGTCAGGCGCGGCTCTATGCGGGCATGTTCCGTCGCGGGTACCTGGACGGCTGGCGGACAGCTCGGGCCTGCGCCATGGCCGACGCGCCATGGCTCGCGTTGCCGCACTTCCCGTCCTGAGGTGGCCCCCAAAAGCGCCCTGGACCTGGCCGCCGAAGCCTCGGCAAGGTCATCCCCACCGGATGGAGACGCGGGCATGTCGATGATCCTGGGCTGCATCGACAGCTCCGCCTATGGGCCGTCCGTCTGCGACCATGCCGCCTGGCTCGCCTCGAATGGAGGCGCCGGACTCGACCTCCTGCACGTCGTGGAAGATCGTGACGACGGCCCCCGGCTCCTTGAGGACGCCAGGTCACGCCTGCTCGACAATGGCGTCCAGGTCGGACGATCGCAGATCGTCGACGGGCCACCTGCAAGCGCGCTGGCCGAGGCGGCGGCAGGCGCCGAGGTCGTGGTCGTCGGAAAGCGCGGCTTGAGCAGCGCCGCTAAGTGCCGCGGGCTGGGCTCGAACGCCGCCCGCCTCGTGCGACGGCTGGACGTGCCCCTTTGCCTGGTGTCGCAGTTCTATCTTCCGATCCATCGCGGCCTCGTTCTGATCGATGGCGACATCGCGCACCGGCGTACGATCGACTACGTGGCGGCCCACCCGATGCTGTCCGCGCTCCGGATCGACGCCATTGTCATGACCGGCCCCGGGGACGACGCTGAGCCGAAACTCGACCTCGCCCGGCGGACCTTAGGCCCGGCCGCTGACGTGTTCGCCACCTCGGCGCCCGACCCCGACACGGCGGCCGCCGGGTATATGGCCGACCATCAGGCGGACCTGATCATCATGTCGCGGGAGATGCTGTTCAGCGACCGCGCGCTTTTGCGGATGGAAGACCGTGCGGTCTGGGCTTGGCGGACGCCGCTCTTCGTCTGCTGAGCGACCGACGCAGGTCAGCGCGACGGCGCCATCCCGCGTTCGAGAGCGCGAGCCTGAGCCTGGGGCAGGACAACCTTCAAATGCGGTAGGGCGATGTTGATACCCGCCTGTTCGAAGGCGGACTTGATCCGGCGATTGTATTCGCGCCCGATGCTCCACTGCTGAATCGGCCGTGTCTTCACCCGCGCCTTCAGGCGTACGCCAGTGTCGCCCAGCCCGTCGACCCCCACGACCTCGATCGGTTCGAGGATCCGGTCGGCGTACGCCGGGTCGTCCTGCATCTCGGCGCCGACCTCGCTCATCACCTCCAGCGCGCGGTCCACATCGGTCTCGTAAGGGACCTGCAGGTCGAAGACATAGTAGGAGAAGGTCTTGGTCAGATTGTGCACCACCTGAGCCTCGCCGTAGGGCACGACGTGCAGTGTGCCGTCGAAGTCGCGCAGCCGGATGGTGCGCAGGGTCATCGCCTCAACCAAGCCCCCGCTGTCGCCGATGCGGGCGATGTCGCCGACCGCGACGATGTCCTCGACCAGCAGGAACATGCCGGTCAGCAGGTCGCGCACCACCGTCTGGGCGCCGAAGCCCACCGCGATCCCCACGACGCCAGCCCCAGCCAGCAGCGGTCCGATCCGCACCCCGAGATCGCCCAGCAACATCAGCGCCGCGACGATCGCGATGGTCCCCTGCGCGGCGCCGCGCAGCAAGGGTCCGAAGGTGTTGAGCTGCGCGGCCCGGCGCGGGTCTTCCGAGCGTTCCACCAGCCGCTCCACCGCCTCGTGGATCAGGTAGCCGGCCGCCTCCAACGCCAGGGCGGCGACCACCACCACCAGCCCCGCCCGCAGCACGGTCTGGCTGAGCTCGCGACCCATGCCGCTGGAGAGCCAGGCGGCGACATCGAACCCCCAGATCGCGCAGGCGCCCATCAGCACGGCGAGCGCGATCAACAGGTTGAACAGCGCCGAGCTGAACCGGAGCGCCCGCGATCCGCGAACCTGCTTGTCGGCGGTGGCCCGCCCCGGCAGCCGCCGCACCCCGAGCCGAACGACGCGGCGCAGGCCGACCGCGAGGCCCCAGCCGACCAGAACGACCAGTCCCGTCGCGGCGGCGTTGACGCCCAGGTCGATCGGTCCGATGGCGCTGAGTCCGGACGCAAGGTTCCGGATCCCGTCGTAGAGGGATTGGCTAGTCGTCAAACGGAAGTCTCCTTGTGTGGACGCGTTCAGTGGGACCAGGGATAGGTCCGGGCCGTCGAGGGCGGCGAAGCCGTTCCGCCGAAATAGTCGATGGCCCCCGCCAGGCGGTTGCACCGGTCGTAAACCGCCACCCCGGCGTCGCGTCCCAATCTAGCGAAGGCCTCGGCCATGGCGCGGGCCCGGAGTTCGGCGTGTCCGCCGCGACGGAAGAGCATCGGCTCCAGGGATTCCTCGCGTACGCGCCACCCGCCGGCCAGGGGCCGAATGTCGAGCCGTCGCGTCCCGCTCGGAGCGCCCGATGGCGACCAGGCCTGCGGCAATCCCACGCTGCGCAACGACTCCAACGGCCGCCGGATGAGGTTGGCTAAAGGGCCCGGCAGCCACGGCGCCGCGCGGCCCGACTGCCGCGCCGCCGGCAGCGGGTCCTCTGGGTCGCCGGTGCGGAGATCGGTGCGGAGATCGGTGCGACGCCGCCGCGGCGACTTTGAAAGTCTTCGCCATGAGTTATATCGTGTCACGATCTATTATCCCGCACCAATCACGCTGTTGCGATGAGCGGGAGGGCTGGCATTGCATCGTGCCGCCACCTCGCAAGACGCCACGCGACGGGATCCCACGACCCACCGCAGCGCGACCCCTCCGCCGCGATCCCGACCCCCGGCGCGAGCTTGAACTTTCCGCACTAAGCCGAACTGAACCGTCGGCCTATTCCTCGAGATCAAGGCCGCTTTGGCAAAGGTCGTGACGCGGGGCGGCGGGAGGACGTTGTTGACGCCGAAGTTTGTCGTCGGGTTCTCGTTGCCGGCTCCCCTCGCTTGAGCCGCCCCGTGCGTCACGCCCCGAAGCCCCCGTCGATCGTCTGTAGCGAGCCGGTGATCATCGCCCCGTGTGGCCCAGCGAGATAGGCCGCGAGCTCGGCGATTTCATCGGCGCGGGCGTGGCGCCTGATCGCCATGAACCCATGCATGGTGGCGGCCATCGGACCATCGGACGGGTTCATCTCGCTGTCGGTTGGCCCGGGCTGGATGCTGTTGACGGTGATCCCGCGCTCGCCGAAGTCACGGGCCAGGCCACGGACCATCCCCTGCATGGCGGACTTGGTCAGGGCGTAGGCCGCGCCGCCGGCGAAGGGCATGCGGTCGCCGTTGACCGATCCGATCACGAGGATGCGGCCGTTGTCTTTCATGCGGCGGGCCGCCTCGACGGCCGCGTGGTACGGCGCGCGCACGTTGACGTCGATCATCCGATCCACGGCGTCGGGCTCGAGGGTCAGCGGATCGCCAAGAACCAGAACGCCGGCGTTGATGACGAGAACATCGAGCGCCCCCCGTCCGGCCACCGCGCCGATCAGGTCGTCACGGTTGGCGCTATCCGCCTGCACCGCCTGCGCGCCAGTCTCTGCCGACAGGGCCTGCGCCGCCGCCGTCGACCCCGCGTAGGTAAAGGCGACGCTGGCGCCTCCGGCGCAAAGGCGTCGGACAATGGCAGCTCCGATCCCGCGGCTTCCGCCCAGAACCAGTACGTTCTTACCGGTGAAGTCAGACATGTTGTTCTCCGTTGGGTTGGGGGCCAACTATTGGGCCGCCGCCTCGATCAAGTCCGCGACCTCGGCGGGATGAGACACCATGACGACGTGGGATGCGCCCTTCACCACCACGGCCCGCTTCGCCTTCGCGCGATCGGCCATGTAGGCCATCGCGGCCGGCGGAATATTCAGGTCGGCGTCGCCCCAGATCGACCACGAGGGGATCGTCTGCCAGGCCGCGCCGACCTGCGACTCCTGGAGCGCGGCCGAAGTGATCGGACGCTGCGACGCCGCCATCGCGGCCGCCTGCGCAGCTGGCAGGTCCGCGGCGAACTGGTGGGGGAACTTGTCCTGCTGAATGTAGAGGTCGACGCCGCCATCCGGGAGCGCCACGGGCGGGCTCAGCGCGCCGCCCAGGGTCGATCCGGGAAACTTGGCCGACAGCCCGAGGCTCGTCTCGCCGGACGCCGGCTCAAAGGCGGCGACATAGACGAGCGCCTTCACATTGGGCCGATCGACGGCGGCGGCGGAGATCACGGCGCCGGCGTAGGAATGGCCAACCAGCACCACCGGGCCGGGGATTGAGGACACCAGCGCACCCACATCGTCGGCGTCGCTTTTGACGCTACGCAATGGATTGGCGGCGGCGATAACGCGATAGCCGTCCCTTGCAAGTCGGCTAGCGACACCGTTCCAACTGGACCCGTCGGCAAACGCGCCGTGAACGAGGACGATGGTGGGTTTCGCGCCTGCGGCGGCCGCCAGCGTGGGCGGGCTCAGGGCGAGGCTCGTGAGTACGAGTAGGACGGTTGCGTTCAGGTTGGGCACAGGGAGCCTTTCGAGACAGGGGGGTCGAGGATCAGACGAAGCGCTGGATGAAGGACAGGGCGTCCTCGGCCGTCTCACGCGCAAAGGCGCTGGCGCCGTTGGCGGTCATCAGCATCAGGCCGCGCGGGTCGCCCGGGGCCTCGCTCTCCAGGAGATCGGACGGCGAGGCCGGGCCCGATGCGATGGCGACGGTCGCCGCCGAAAGGCCGTCGGCGGCCAGGGTTCGAGCGACAAGACCTCCGACGCCGTGGCCAATGATCGCTGGACGGCTGCTCAACGCCCGCGCGACCTCGGCCACGTCGGCCGCCGCCTGCGCCAGGGCGTCCATCGACCGATGATCATGCTCGCCGGGACGCCAGTCCGGCGTCAGGACGACGTAGCCGGCGGCCTCGAACGTTTCGACCCACTGACCCCAAGCGGCCGGATCGGTCTCCGGCGCAGCGATGAGCAGGACGGGTTGCCGGGCGTCCGCATTCGCCCGCGCGACCAGGTCGCCCCAACGGCGCGGCGGCATGGTCAGTGACCTTCGACGGCGAAGAGGATCTCGGAGAACCCAGGCAAGGTCTCCGCGCGGTTCCAGTCGCGCTGCAGCTCGCAGATAAGCTGGACCCAACTCGTCGGCTTGGCGCCGGCCTGGATGAGACGTTGGAGGCCGGCGTCATGCGCCAGCCGAGAGGTGCCGCCGACCGCATCCACCACGGGATAGACCTCGAAGCCTTCGGAGAGCGCATCGAGCGCCGGATGGACGAGGCAGACCTCGGTCCAGAGAGCGGCGAAGATCAGCTTCTTGCGGCCGGTCGCCCGGACGGCGGCGACGAAGTCCGCGTCCTCCCAGGCGTTGATCGAGGTCCGGTCGATCGGGGCGATCTCGGGGAACACCTCGGCGAGTTGGTGGATGATCGGTTGGTTGCGACCGGTGGCGACGTTCACGGTGGAGAGCACCGTGGGCAGCCCGTAGAGTTTCGCGGTCCGGGCGACCGCGATGATGTTGGCGACCAGTGTGCGTTTTTCTATCGACTGGATGGACGACACCTGGACCGGCTGGAAATCGATGATCACCAGGGCGGCGTTCTGCGGTGTGAGCAGGTGATCCGTGGCGGGGTCGCGGAGAGGCGAAAAGGACGTCATGGCGCATTCCTTGGAACGGTCGAATGGCAATTGGTGCGGGTCAGCGGGCCGCGCTGCTGGTCGCGACGTAGGCCGTGTCGGTAGGCCCGACGCCGGTCAGCCGGACCACCGCGGGCGCGTCGCGCGTGAAGGCGAAATGGGCGGCGCCGGCCGGCTCGGTATAGAGCGCGCCCGCGCCCAGCGGCTTGACCGCGGCCCCGTCAGCAACGGCGCCGTAGCCAAAGTACCAGGCGCCTGAGATCACCGTGGCGAAGCGGTCGTCGCGGTGGGTATGGGCCGCAATCCGTGTGTTCGGCGGGACGTGGATCTCCAGCGCGTAGGGACCTGGCTTGGCGGGATCACCGTAAAGCAGCGCCGTCTGGATGCCGTTCACGCCCGACGTCCCCGCGCCGGCTCCGGTCCGCGGCAGGGCCTCGGCCTGGTCCAGACTGAGGCTGGCCGCCGCGAGGCGTCCGTCGCTGGCCGTAGCGGGCCGCGCGTGGAGGAATTCGTGGATGGCGGCCGTCGTGGCGGCCGGCTGCTCCTCCATGAGCCAGTGTCCCGACCCCGCGATGACACGCTCCTGGATGTCCGCGGCGCCGGCCTGCATCACCGCGGCCATCATCGGCCCGAAAGAGGCCGCTCCACCGATCGCCAGGACCGGCATCTTCAGCTTGCCGTGCGCCGCGAGCCAGGCGCGGTTGTCGATGGCGTCCTGATCGAAGGCCGCGAACTGGCGGAAGCCGGCATGCATCCGCCCCGGCCCGGCATAGAGCTCCGCATAATGGGCGCGCGCCGCTTCGGGGAAATGGGCGGGGTCGGCTGAAAACTCGTTCCAGAAGCGGTCGAGGTAGATGCGCTCGCGGCCCGCGACGAGACGCTCCATGTCCGGCCCGCCGAAGCGGAAGTGCCAGAGCAGCGGGTTCTTCAGAACCTCTTCCCATGGCCCGATGCCGGGGACCGGCGCGTCCATGAGCACCAGTCGGGTCACCCGATCGGAATGGCGGGCCGCCAGGGCGTAGGCGACCATGTTGCCGATATCGTGCGCCACCACGTCGGCGCGAGCCGCATTGAGGGCGTCCATCACGCCCACGATGTCCTCGGCCTCGTTCGCCTTCTCGAAGCCGGACTCGGCGCGGGCCGAGAGGCCCATGCCGCGCAGGTCGGGGACGATGACCGTGTGGTCCTTGGCGAGGTCGGCGGCTAGCGGCGTCCACATGTCGCCGGTGTCGCCATAGCCATGCAGCAGCACCACGGGGGGGCCGGCGCCGCCGACGCGCACGTGGAGCGTCGTGCCGTTGGTGGCGATCTCCCGGGTCCGGAAGCCAGGCGGGAATTCAGGGCCGGCGGCCTGGGCGGCGGGCGCCATCAGGACAGCGATGGCGGCGCCGGCCAGGGTCAGGCGGCGAAGCAAGCGGGGGGACATGATATGCGCGGTCTCCGTCAGCCAGGGCGGAGATGCGCCGCGGCTTCAGAGCCAAGGTGCGCCAGCCGCAGGGCGGCCGCGCGCTAGGTGTCGTTAAGAAACGCAAACGCGCGCAACGCGCGGGCTTGCGCCTATTGCACCCGGCGCGCCAAGCGTTGCACTTCAACTCGACAAGGGCCCGCGAGGGGCGGGCCGACGGTTCGTAATCCCATGTCCGATCTCGCGACCCTGACCTTCGGCGACTTCGAGCTCTCCCCGAGGCGGCGTACGCTCACGCAGGGCGGTCAGCGTGTGCGGATCGGCGCCCGCGCGATGGACATTCTGCTGCTGCTTGCGGCGCGGCCGGGCGACCTGGTCACCAAAGACGAAATCCAGGCGCGCCTCTGGCCTGGAATCTTCGTCGACGAGGGCAGTATCCGGGTCCACCTCTCGTCGCTGCGCAAGGCGCTTGGCGGCGTCGGCGCGGACTACATCCACACCGTGGCCGGCCGCGGCTATATTCTGACGCCGACCGTACGCCGATCCGACGGCGGCGAGGCTGACAGGCTTCCCGACGCACCGATCCACCTGCCGCTCCGACTCGAGCGCCTGATCGGCCGGGCGGCGGTGGTCGACAGCGTGTCCACGCAGGTCCAGGAGCGGCGGTTCGTCACGATCGTCGGGCCGGGCGGCATCGGCAAGACCAGCGTCGCTCTGGAAGTGGCTGCGCGCCTCGCCGACGATTTCCCAGATGGCGTGCGGTTCGTCGATCTCGCGAGCCTCGAGGATCCCGAGGCCGCGCCGGGTGTCCTTGCGATCGCACTTGGGCTGCCGCCGATCCCGGACCTGTCTGCGCAAGCGCTTGCCCGGCCGCTAGCGGGAAAACGGCTATTGGTCCTTCTCGACAACTGCGAACGCTCGGCCGAGGCCGCCGCGTCTGTCGCCGAAGCCCTGTTGCGGAGTTCGCCCGGCGTGTGCGTGCTGGCGACCAGCCGGGAAGCCTTACGCGGACACGGCGAGTGGCTCCATCGGCTCCCTCCCCTGGCCACGCCCGTCGCTGCCCCCGCGACGCCGGAGGCGGCTCTGGCGTTCAGCGCAATCGAACTTTTCGTGGATCGCGCGGACGCCGCCAGCGGGGGTTATCGTCTCACGGCGGAGGACTGCGGCGCCGTCGCCGAAATCTGCACACGCCTCGACGGCCTGCCGCTCGCGATCGAGCTTGCGGCGGCGACGATCGCGACGCTCGGCGTCCAAGGGATCGCGGCAGGTCTCGACGACCGGCTGACGTTGCTGACGGGTGGACGACGCACCGCGCAGTCGCGCCACCAGACCCTGCGCGCCGCGCTGGACTGGAGTTACGATCACCTTGGTTCGGCCGAGAAGGACGCCCTTGGCGGTCTATCGGTCATCGCCGGCGGTTTTGACCTGGTGCTCGCCTGCGACGTGGCAGGGATCCCGAGCCAACCCGCCGCCGAGGTGCGCAAGCTGGTGGGCGCCCTTGCCGGCAAGTCCCTGGTCTCCGTCGAAACGACCACCACCGGCGTGCGCTATCGACTGTTGGAATCGACGCGGGCCTATGCGGCCGAGCAGGTCGCGGCGTCGGCGGGGTTCGGCGCGGCGATGCGGCGCTATGCTGTCGCGACCCTCTCATATTTTCGCGGACTACAGGCCGGACGAACGAACCTCGGTCGTGACGCGTGGTTGGTCCAGCATGCCGCCCGTCTCGACGATGCGCGCGCCGTTCTCGAATGGGGATACTCCGACCTCGGCGACACCGGGCTCGCACATGCCTTGACGGCGCAGCTTGCGGATCTCTGGCTACACCTGGGGCTCATCCGGGAGTGCGTCGCCTGGTGCCAAAAGGCGCTGACGGCGCCGCCTGCGCCAAGCCCCACGACCGACGCCGACGAGATGAGGATCCGACACGCCTTCCGGGTGGCGTTCGGCTTCAAGTACGGCAACGAACCGAGCAAGCGCGCGGCGATCCTCGAGACGCTCGAGTTGGCGCGAAAGCTCGACAACCACGACTATATGATGCGCGACCTCTGGGGTTTGACCAGCCTGGCGCTCAACGAAGGGCAGCTGAGCACGGCGCTGGTCTGCGCCCGCGAACTTCGCGACGCCGCGCGCGGGCCCGACGCCGAGGCCGAGCGCCTGGTGGCGGACCGCATGACCGGCAGCGCCTTGCACCTGATGGGACGCCACGGTGAGGCCAAGGCGATCCTCGAAGCCGTCAACGCGGCCTACGACAGCCCGCGCCATCGCGCATCCTCGGTAAGATTCCAGTTCGATCAACGCGTCCTCTCGCAGGGCTTTCTTGCGTGGATCGCCTGGCTGCAGGGCGATGTTGACGCCGCCGCCAACACGATCACCGCGGCCGTGACAGAGGCCGTCGCGGTGGGCCATGCGGGGTCGCTGGGATTTGCGCTCGACTCTGCGGTCACGCTCAGTGTGCTTCGCGGCGACCTTGAACAGGCCAGTGGCGATTGTCGGCGGCTCGGCGAGCTTGGCGCCAGCATCGGCTACGATGTCTGGGTGAGACGCGGTGAAATCCTTGCGGCGCTCATCCAGGTTCGCTCCGACGACCTGTCCCAGGGCGTCCCCAGGTTGCGCGCCGCCCTCTCCCCGAGCGCGTGGAAGCTGGCGACCTATCGGACACCCTTCTTCCTCGCGGAACTCGCGCAGGCCGAACGCAAAGCCGGTTTCGCGGCGGAGGCGCTGACAACGATCGAGAATGCGATCGGTTGGTTCGGCGGCGTCGACGACTTCTGGTGCGCGCCCGAGTGCTTCCGCATCAAGGCCGAGATCCTGGAGCAGCATGGCGGCGGCGATGCGAGGTGCGAAGCGCAGGCGCTGCTGGCCCGCGCATCCAGGCTTGCCGAAGCGCAGGGCGCGGAGGCTTGGCGCGCGCGGATCCCGTCGACCTGCAACTGACGCCACGCCGGCTCCGGTCGGCCAATTGAGAAGGTGAAGACGATGGACTTGCAACTAGCCGGCCGGATGGCCCTGGTCACTGGCAGCACCGCCGGCATCGGCCTGGCCATCGCCAAAGCCCTGGCGCAAGAGGGCGCCCGCGTTCTCGTCAACGGCCGGCAGCAGGACGCCGTTAATACGGTGGCCGAGCGGCTTCGCGCCGAGACCGGCGCGGACGTCCAGGGCTTCGCCGGTGATCTCACCTCCGCGGCCGCGGCGGAGGACCTGCAGCGGCGGTTCCCGGACGTGGAGATCTTGGTCAACAATCTGGGCATCTTCGAGCCCAAGCCGTTCGAGGGCATCCCCGACGCCGACTGGATTCGCTTCTTCGAGGCCAATGTGCTGAGCGGCGTGCGGCTGTCGCGGCTCTACCTGCCGGCGATGCGCCAGGCGAACTGGGGGCGCATCATCTTCATCTCCAGCGAGAGCGCCCTGCAGATTCCCACGGAGATGATCCACTACGGCGTGACCAAGACCGCCCAGATCGCCGTGGCGCGCGGCCTGGCCGAGGCTGTCGCGGGGACGGGCATTACCGTGAACAGCGTGTTGCCGGGTCCGACGCGGTCCCGTGGCGTCGGGGAATTCGTGGAAACCCTTGCCGCCAGCGAAGGCAAGACCTTCGCGCAATTCGAGGCCGAGTTCTTCGAAAAGGTCCGGCCGACCTCACTCATCAAGCGCTTCGCCAGCCCCGAGGAAGTCGCATCCCTGGTCGCCTACATATCCAGCCCCCTCGCCTCGGCCACCACCGGCGCGGCGCTACGCGTCGACGGCGGCGTGGTGAAGAGCGCATTCTAAGGCCTGGCCCGTTCGCCCCAGCTTGCAGCAACGCGCTGGGCGCTCGTTGAAATGGACGGCGTGGCGACTGAAAGGCCACGGCTGCGCTGAACGGGATCGAACCGCAAAGCAATGTCCAAGATGCGCCAGTCATCGACATGGGATCGGGTCGGAGAGTGGACGTCCAGCCCGTGACGCGCCAAAATTCTCGCGCCGTACTTCGGTTCCTTGGAGCTGTATTCCAGCACCAATACGAGTGCGGCCTTTTACTCTTACCGAGAGGTCGAGTCAGGCGGCGAGGATCCGCAACAGTTCGCTCGGATCGATATTGCCGCCGGAAACCACCGCGACCGGATTCGGCATTCCAGCCTTTCGCGCCGCCGCAAACGCAGCGGCGCCAGCGCCCTCGGCCACGACCCGATGTTCGAATGCGAGCGCCCGTACGGCCGCCTCCACCTCTGCCACCGTCACAACGACGACCTCGTCCGTCAGCGTGCGCAGCATGGGCCACATCGCGTCGAGGATCCGGGTCGAACCCATGCCATCGATGAAGCTGGCCTGACGCGTCACGACGACGGGTCCATCCGCCGCCAGCGCCGCCTGCAGGGGGGTGGCGGACTCGACCTCGACCGCCACGATCCGGCAACCCGGATGCCGTGCGCGCAGGCCCATAGCCGCGCCGCACATGAGGCCGCCCCCGCCGATGGGCGCGAAGAGGGTCGCCGGCTCCGCCAGCTCCTCGGCGATCTCCGCGCCGATCGTGGCGGCGCCCGCGACCACGTCGCGGTCGGCGACCGGATGGAAGAAGGCGCCGAGGTCCCCCGTCTCGCCGGTCTGCATGATGCGCCACCAGTCGTCGAACGGATGCTCATGGACGATCGCGCCGAGCTCGGTCAGACGCATGACTTTCACCCGCGCCGCGTTGGTCGGCACGTGGATCACGCACGGGAGCGCCAGGCGCCGCGCCGCCGCCGCGATCGCCTGGCCGAAGTTTCCCGCGCTGGCGGACACGACGGCCGCGATCGGCTCGCCCCTCTCCTGTCGCGCCTGGATGGCGTTGGTCGCGCCGCGAATCTTGTAAGACCCCAGGGGCTGAAGGCATTCGAGCTTGAGCGCAACGCCCTCCTCCGAACGGATCAGCGGCGTCCTTAGCGCAACATTCTCGATGCGCCGCCGCGCGGCGGCGATCTCTTCGGCGCGCAGAGGTATCGTCAGGTCCATAGGCGTCCCAGCTCGCGCCGTTCAAGGGCGACGCTCCGTCGGTGGTGGCGATGCGAACGGCCGCACGCCCATCCAGGCGTAGATCTCCGACGGATAGTAGATGACGCCCCGCACCATGGTCATACGGACATTGCGCACATCGCGGATGTCGCGGGTCGGGTCGCCCGCAACGAGGATGAGATCGGCCGACTGCCCCCGCGCGATGCGTCCAACCTCGGCGTCGCGGCCGAGGTGGCGGGAACTGTCCAGCGTGGCCAGGCGCAGGATGTGGCTCGGCTCCAGGCCGGCGGTGGCGTAGAGTTCCAGTTCGCGCGGCAGCGCAAAGAGGGTCTCGGTATCTGTGCCGGGCAGAAGCTGGACGCCCTCCCGGTCCAGCAGCGCGACCGTCTGCAGCACCTTGGCGAAGGCGTCCCGATAGCCCTCGTCGGTGTGTTGGGCGTCCAGGTTGACATAGGCCCGCTTGACGGCGCGCTGATAGCCGACCGGCATGTGATCGAGATAGGGCGCATCGCCCGCCGAGACCGTTCCGGAACGGCTGAGCATGAGCCGCTCGTAGACGACGGCTGTGGTGTCTAGCGCGGCCCGCCTTTGCTTCATCAGGGCGATCGTGGTCCGGACTGGCGCCGAATCCAGGTCGAGGTCCTTGGCGCGGATCATGGCGGTAAGGCGAAGAGTCGAGCGCGTGTCCTCGCCCGGCTTCAGCAGCCAGCCCAGCATCAGTTGGTTCACGTGTGCGATCGTGTCGTAGCCCTCGCGCAGGACACGGTCGGGCGACGAGAAGGCCGGCACGTGGCCGCTGACCGGCAGGCCGCGCCGATGCGCCTCCGCGGCGAGCGGCTTAACCCAGTCGGGATCGATCGAATTGTAGAGTTTGATCTGCCAGTAGCCGTGATCGGCGTACCAGCGTACGGCCTCCAACGCCTCCGGCAGGCTGGCGGCGACGATGCCGTTGCGGGCGGAATAGGGACTGCGCCCCTCGAGGTAGCCGCTGCGGATGATCCGCGGACCCGCGAGCTCCCCCGTTTCGAGCTTCGACGCCCAGGACAGCAGGCGCGTGTTGTCGTTGCCCATGTCGAGCGTGGTGGTGATGCCCTCCGCCAGGTTGGTGAGGTTGCGCGACAGGGTCGTGTGGGCGTGCATGTCGTGAAGGCCCGGCAGGAGCATTCCGCCCTGCCCGTCGATCACCGTCGTGTCGGCCGATGGCGCCGCGGTCTGCGCGTCGGGTTCGATCCCGGTGATGCGACCCTCGAACACGCTGACGGTGGAAAGCGCACTCGCCGCGCCCGTCGCGGGATCGAAGACCCTGACGTTGCGGATGCGGATCGGACCCAGGGCACGATGCGCCAGGGCCTTCTGCGCCGCCATCGCCCGCTCGAGCGCGACCTCCTGGCCGACGTCCTGCAGCACGCGGGCCTGGTCCTCGTAGCCGACCCGGATCAGCCCGCCGGCCAGTCCGCCTAGCGTGCCGAAGAGACGGCCCGCCTTGTCGAGGACCACGTAGTCCGGGTCGAGCCGGACGCCGGAGATCTCATAGGCGGTCACAGGGATGGCGTTCGGCCCGTCGCCCACAGTGAAGGTCTTCGCGACCCTGAGGCGCAGCGTCCCCGACGGCAGGACCGGCGCCGTCCGCCCAGGCGCCTTCAGGAGCAGACGCGCGTACTGGCCCAGCATCCAAGGGCTGGCGTCGCTGGCCACGTAAAGGGCCGACGTCGGCGCATCGGCCTCGCCCTGATCGACCTGGCTGGTCCAGCGGGCCTTGCCGGTGGTCCAGTCGAACTGCTCCGACACCCGCGCGCCGAAGAGCGAGGTCCCGGAGATCGCCCAGGTTATCGGCCGGTCGGCGGCGTCCAGAGTCACCGTCTCCTGTGTCGCCGCCCCACGTCCGTTATTGGACACGCGATAGTCGATGCGGACCTGCCGTCCGGTCGTCTCGGCCGAAAGCCGCCCCACGACCTCGCCGTTCGCGACCACGGCGAGCTGCTCCGGCGCCGCTTCGGCCGACGCAACGACGGCGAGCCAGAAGAGGGCGACCCCGGCTGACAAGACCTTCATGACGTACTCCGCGTAGCATCAGGCGTTGCGACGTCAGTCGCATCGGTCGTCCGGCGCTGCGGCGGACGCCGTTCTCCCGGGTGATAGCGGCTCTCCACGCGGCCGCGGAGCTGATCGGGATAGAAGTAGACCTCCCGCAGCCGGCCCTGGGCGAACCGTAGATTCTGGTCCCGGAAGTGCGGCGACGATGGGTCGCCGCTGGCGCCGCCGACGTTCACGGCCAGCGCTCGGACCCGTGGCCCGAATTCCACGGCGGCGACGAAGCTGTTGCCGCTCGCGCCATAGTACCGCGTCGTACCCGGCTGCCGGCGGGCGCCGAAGGAGGCCAGAGAGCCCCATTGCGCCGAGGTGAAGGGGACGGCCAGGCTGGGCTTGGTGTCATCGAAGGCCTGGACGACGGCGCCGTCGTTGCGCTGCAAGCGATTGATCTGGCCCCAGGGCGTTCGCCAGGACCCGAAGTCCGTCTCCAGCCGGGCGACCGCCTCGCGCAGCGCCCCCAAGCGGGCCTCGGGCGAGGCGTCGGCCATAGCGCGGTAGACGCTGACGCCTCGGTTGCGCGCCCACCCCCGCCGCCGCTCCCAGAGCGCTTCGCCCCAGAACACGGCCAGCGAGGTCGGAACCGAGTCCGCCGACCACGTGTAATCCCACGCCTTCAAGGCCGCGACGGGTCCGGCCAGCCGAGGATCCGCCGCGGCGTCGAAGGCCGCGATCAGGCTCGGGATCAGGTCGGCGAAGGCCGGTAGATATGGGTCGTAGGCGGCGTCCACGAGGGTCTCGAGGGTGAAGTCCGTTCGGGCCGTGAGGACGCGCTGGGCCTGCGGGGTGCGGGCGTTCCGGCCGACGGCGTCCATGTAGCGCGGGTAGCGCCCGGCCTGCGGGCTGTAAGGTCCGGCCGCGTCGTAGGGCCCGTCGTTGACGTTGAAGATCCACCCGTTGGGGGGCGACGTCACCTGGGGCAACTCTTCCAGCGCGTGGAGACCTTGCCAATCGGTGGCCGGGTCCGATCCATCGACCGGCCGGGTGTAGTCGAACCTATCGTCCCGGCGGGGCGTGAACTGCGGCATCAGGAACGCCACCTCGCCCTTCGCGTCGGCGAACAGCGTGTTGTTCGAGGAATTGGCCTTCAGCGACGCGATCCGGCGATAGTCCGCGAGATCCCGCGCCTTGGTCCGCAGGTAGGACTGCTGCAGCGTCTCGACCGGCCGGTTCATCATCGCCGCCGCGATCCACCGCGCCCCGTCCGCGCGGACGATCGGGCCGTGGTGAGTCCGGTAGACCGTGAAGCGCCGCGCGGCCATGCGCCCATCGGCGGCGCGATACGCCACCTCCAGCGTCGACGCCATGACCGGGCGCGCCTCATCGCCGTACCGGTAATGCAGACCATCCGGGCGACGCACGATCGTCTCGGCGAACTCGTCGACATTGTCGGCGCTCGTGGAGGTGTGCATCCAGCCGGCGTGGGCGTTGAACCCCTGGTAGATGAAGAACTGCCCCCAGGTGACGGCGCCGTAGGCGTCGAGACCCTCGTCGCTGGTCATCTGCAGTTCCGAGCGGAAGTAGAAGGACGTGTGGGGGTTGATGAGCAGTAGCGCGCGGCCGGCCTTCGTGATCGGCGGCGCGATCGCGAAGCCGTTCGATCCGGAAGGCTCCGCGAACGCCAGGTCGTCCCGCATCGCGATCTGCTGCGGGGCGGCCGTTTCGTAGAAGGCCCGCAGCGCCTCCAGGTTCACACGCTCGAGGTCGCCGCCGATGCTTCCTTCCGTGAAGGCCAGCGCCATCCAAGGCTCGAACCGGCGGATCAACCGTGGCGTCACCTCGGGATGGGTCGCGAGGTAGTGGTTCAGGCCGCCGGCCCAGGCGTCCATCAGCTTTCGCAGCCACCCGGGGCTCGCAGCATACTTCGCCTTCAGGTCCTCGGGATCGACGAAGAGACGTTGGCGCAGGTCCCGCCAGATCGCGCCCTCGCCCTCGGCCTCGGCGGCGCGCCCAAGCGCATTGAGGTAGTTCGCCTCGATGCGGGGAAAATCGTCTTCGGCCTGCGCATAGATCGCCCCGAAGACCGCGTCGGCGTCGGACCGGCCGCGGACGTGGGCGATCCCCCAGTCGTCCCGCGTGATCGTGATGCGCTTTGCGATCGTTTCCGCACGCTCCGCGGCCGGCGCGGTCGCCGGCAGGCCACACAGGACGGCGCTCGCCAGGATGAGAGGCCCGAGCCGCAAGATGATCCGCCTTCCCTGCAAGATGGCGGCGCCCGGGCCGCAGTGGGGCGCGGCCCGGGCGCCTTACGCTTCAGATCACTCTAGAAGCGCAAGCGGACGCCGGCCCGGAACTGGCGGCCCAGCAGGTCGTAGAGGAAGCCGTTCGAGCCCGTCGAAAGGATCGCGCTGCTGCCGATCGTCGGCGAGGCCGGCGGGTCCTTGTCGAACAAGTTCTCGACGACCACGAAGAATTCCGTGTTCGCGGCGATGCCGAAGTCAGGCCGATAAGCGGCATAGAGGTCGAAGTAGGTGACGGCCTTGATGTCACCATTGCCGATCAGGGGCCGCACGTTGCTGATGCGGCCTGGGCCGATGTAGCGGGCGCTCAGCGTGGTGGTCACAGGCCCGTTCACGTAGGTCGAAGAGAGGTTGCCGCGCCAGTGCGGCACGGCGCTGCCGCGGTTGTTGGAGTCGGCGTTGGTGCCGGCGAAGTCTACCACCGTGCCGAACGCCTCGAGCACGCGTTCGTGGGTGTAGGTCGCGAGGCCTCGGAAACTCAGGTCACCGGCAAGCGACGAAGCCAGGCTGGCGAGATCGACGCGATAGCTGGCTTCGATGTCGACGCCGGACTCGCGCTCGCGGTTGACGTTCTGGGCCTGCACGAAGATCTGGCTGATCGCGTTGCTGCCGTCGCGGATGATCGAGTCGCAGACGCTCGCCTGCCCTCGGGCGCAAGCGTCGACCGTCTGCTGCGCCGTGGGCGTCACGATCGCGTCCCGAATGCGGATCTTGTAGTAGTCGACCGAGGCGGAGAACCCTGGCAGCCACCCGGGCTGGTAGACCACACCGACGATCGACGTGTCCGCGATCTCGGGTTGGACACCGGGATTGCCCTGGGTGACCAGCGACACGATGTAGGACGAGCGCGTCACCGGGTCCGCGACGCTCTGGACCCCAAAGGCGCGCGCCGTGAACACCTCCGACTGGTTGCCGGCGCGGATGTCGCGCGAGCGCGTCCCCCGAAAGCGAAGCTCATCGTTCACCGCCCATGTCAGGCCGGCCTTCCAGGTCGTGACGGACCCGCTGGTGCTGTAGTCGGTGATCCGCGCCGCGCCGTTCAGATCCAGGTTCTTGGCGAAGGCGACATCGCTCAGCAGCGGCACCACCGCCTCGATGAAGCCCTCCTTCACCTCGATCACCCCGCGCGTCGGCTGGGTGTTGCCGATGTAGAACGACACGGCCTGGGATAGCGGATCAGACTTGGCGACGAAGCGGTCGCGACGGTACTCGAGGCCTGCGGCGACAGAGACCGGACCGGCCCAGGTGCGGAACGGCTCGCCACGCAGCGAGGCGGCCGCCACGTCCTGCATGAAGATGATGTCGGTGGTCGACGCGCCGTTCACATAGGCGCGTTGCTCAGCCGTCGGCGCGCGCTCGCCGAACAGGCTGAGCGGCACGCAGCCGTTGCCCGGATTGGTCAGGGTGGACCGGCACACGATCGCGCCCGTCGCCGGATTGCGCACGGCATCGACCGCCAGGTTGTAGCGGGCGACGATGGGATTGTTGCTGTAGACCTGCTTGAAATCGGTCTCGCCGTGCTGGGCGTAGACGCTCCACGTCCAGCCGTCGCCGAACCGCCCCTCGAGGCCCGCCACGACGCGCGTCAGCTTCCGGTCGATCTCCAGATCGACGACCCCCAGGTTCTCGTTCGTCGTACCCAGCAGGAAGCTGCTCTGTCCCGCCGCGGCGAGCTGCGCCCTGACGCCGGCGTCCAGGTAAGCGTTGTCGTTGCGGATCGTCACGTTGTTGAGGCGCGTGTAGCCCACGGTGTCGGTCTTCGCGTTGGCTTCGGCGTAGCTGAACTCGCCGTACGCCTTGAGGTCGGGCGTCAGGTCGTAGCTGATGCGGGTGAACACGTTGGCGCTGCGCACGGGGTTCTGCAGGGGCGCGTTGCGACCGTAGTCCTGCGCCGATCCCCCGACCGAGTAGAGGCCCGAGACGAACCCGAAGTCGAAGGGCGTCGGGGTTCCATTCGGGCCGACGAACTGGATGCCGCGCAGCGGTCCGCTCGAGATCAGCCCACCTTGCGTGCCCTGCGAGAGGCCGACGCCGGAGGCCACGATCTGCGGCGGCTGCGCCCCGCCCGCAACGAAGGCCGGGTTCGCGATCACCTTGGTGGCGTTGTACCAGTCGCGGGACGTGACCCGGTCACCCCGCCCTGCCCGACTGGCCTCGGCGCTCACCAGGAAATGGCCGCGTCCCCCGTCGAACGCGGACCCGAAGGTCACCTGCGCCTGGACGTTCTTGGCGTCGCCCTCTTCCGTCTGGCCGCCCTGTAGGCTCGCCTTCAGGCCGGTGAACCCGGTGTCGAGGACGAAGTTCACGACACCGGCGACGGCGTCGGACCCCCACCCCGCCGACGCGCCGCCGGTGACGACGTCGACGCGTTTCACGAGCGCCTGCGGCAGCAGGTTGATGTCGACCTGGCCTGTGGTGAGCGTCGGCGCGATGCGACGCCCGTCGAGCAGGACGAGTGTGCGGGCCGGGCCCAGATTGCGCAGGTTGAGGATGTTCGCGCCCGAGTTCGGTCCGGACGAGAGGCCCAGGACGCGCGTGCCGTAGGACCCGCTCAGCGCGGGGAGCTGGTTCAGGTAGTCCGCAAGGAAGGCGGGCGCATTGGCCTGGATCTGTTCCGCGCCAATCATCGTCGTGGGTGTGGGCGCCGTGTAGCCCGCGCGCACCACGCGCGTGGAGGTGACCACGAGCTCGCTCAACGCCGTGGGCTCAGCGGCCGCCGCGGACGGCGCATCGTCGGCGCTCGCGACGGCCGCCGTCGGACGGCTCGCCAGCATGATCGTATAGGTGTTGGCGCCGTTCTGGCGCGCCTCGAGCCCTGTCCCCTGCAACAGGACGGCCAGGGCCTCCTGAACCGTCAGGACCCCGCGCACCGGGCTCGACCGCTTACCGTCCGTGATCCGCCGCGCTGCGACGATCTGCACATCGGCCTGCCGTCCCAGCATGTTGATCGCGGAGGCGACCGGCTGAGCCGGGATGTCGAAGGTCTTGCTCTGCGCGTAAGCCGGACCGGCGACGGCCATACAGACCACTGAACCCGTTGCAAGCCACGCGGCGCGGCCGATGCCATCGATCATGGAAGTCCCCCTTACGCTCCGCCACGGAGCGCCCTGAAGGAGAGAGAGACGTCGCGACAGCAAATCCTTCGCCGGTGTGCAAAATCGTCAGTGCGCCGCCTGGCCGATCCGGATCGTCTTCGGATCGCTCTGATCCACAGTCTGACCGAGCGAGAGGCCGATGGCGGCGGCGAAGCCAGCCGGATCGTCGATCCGGAAGACGCCGTCGAAGCGTTCCTCGGCCAGGCTCGGGTCCGCAAGGACGATCTGCGCCCGGTTGTAGCGGTTGAACTCGGCCACCGCTGAGCCCAGCTGATCGTTGGAGAGATCGATCCGTCCCGCCCGCCAGGCCAACGCACGGTCGATCGACGATGGACTGGCGGCGACCTTGGTGATCGCCGCGTCGTCGGTGACGAACGCCCTCTGACCGGCGCCGATCCGGATGCGATGGCCTTCCGCACCGGCCGCCCACGCTTCGACGACGCCTTCGTTGACCAGCACCTCCGCGCCCTCTGCGCTGCGCCGCACCGAGAACGCCGTGCCCACGGCCTGCACGCGAACGCGCCCGGCTTCGACCACGAACGGGTGGCGGGGGTCCTTGGCCACCTGGAACCAGGCCTCACCCCGCTGCAGGTTGGCCTCTCGGCGACCGTCGACGACCTTGAACTCCAGCCGGCTCGCCGTATTGACCGCCGCCACGGACCCGTCCGCGAGCGGCACGCGGCGGATCTCCCCGACCTGCGTCTGGTAGGCGTCCGGCGCCTGGGCGAGGTAGACGCTGACGGCCGCGAGCGAAGCCGCCAGCAGGCCCGATGCCGCGAGCCAGGTCCGGCGGACACTCCGGCGCGGCGACGCCGCCTGCGTGCGCGGCCTGTCCAGGCTGCTCCACGCCGCCTGGCACTGAAGCAGCGCGCCTTGGCGGAGCGGATCCCCGCCGAGCCAGGCTTGAAGCTCGGCTTCGTCGCGATCCGTCCAGGCCATACCGTCCATACGGGCGACCCAGGCGGCGGCGTCATCCAAGTTCTTCGACGTCTGTGAATTCATGGGCGCCGCCTCCGAGGCGTCTGGATGTAGGCGGCGGATCGGGTCTCGGCCTCGCCTTCGGCGTCCGACCACGCGCGCTGGATCGCGCGCACCCCCAACCACACCTGCTTCTCCACCGCCTTCTCTGTCGTGTCGAAGTGCTCAGCGATGCGCTTCTGGGACCAGCCCTCGATCTTCCGCAGCCTGACGATCTCGCCACAGCGTTCGGGCAGACGGCCCATCAAGGTCAGGACCCGGGCGTAGTCCAGCCGGGCGCCGGCGGCCTGCTCCGGGGTCGGGCTGACGTCGTCCCGGAAGCTCTCGATCTCGGCGATCGCGTCGATGCGGATGATCCGCTCGCGGCGAAGTCGGCGCAGCAGGAGGTTGCGGACGATCGAGAAGAAGTAGGCGTCGGGGCGGTCGATGGTCTGCACCGCCTCGAGCATGGCGATGCGGCAGTAGGCCTCCTGAACGAGTTCGTCGGCGTCCTCGGGGCGCACCTTGGCGCGGGCCAGCCAGGTCCGCACGCCCGCCTCGTGCGGCAGGATTTCCCTCGCCACCCACGCCGCCCGCTGGCGTCGCGCCGCAAGCGCCTCGTCGACCGGGGTCATTGAAACATCAGCTCGTCACCGTCTCCCGCAAAACCGAGAGTCCTGACTGCGCGAAATCCTTCCGAGAATTTCTCTTCGCGACAGGGAATGAGATCGGTGCTCACGACTTCAACCGGCCATTTTCAACAAAATCCGCCAGTTGCTGACATTTATTCACCTCACGAAACAGGACCTCTCCGCCGCGGCGCGTGTGGGAGGCGGCGGTTTGGTGGTTACAGCCTCGCGCTCAACATCATGGCTTCGTTGGGGAGGCTTCGCGACCCTTCGACTGCGGGAGCGAGCCGCACCGGCCCGACGGTTCATCATTCAGGCCGCTTGGCGACATCCGTTATGAGCGCGCTAACCTTACCCTGCGAATGCTCGCCAGGGGTCGCGTCGCACGGCGCCACGCGCACCCTTAGACCCGCGACCCTATAGCTAACGCGTTCGCGGGTTGACTGCTTACGCGCCACAGACCGGCAATTTCTCCACGCTTGGCCACCCCCGGCGGCCTCACTGCAGTTCAGCGGTTCTTCTCGCCGCAATTGGGTTTTTACAATGTCGCACACTTCCCGATCCCAGGCGCAACCGCTGCCGATCATAGAGTGCGAACACAAAGGACCTGGCGGTTCCGAGGGCTTGCTTCGCCAGGCGATCCTGACTGGGGCGTCAGCCCTCCTGTTCGCCGGTGCGGTCGCGGACGTGGCTTCCGCCGCCCCTTGCGCGGCGAACACGACCAGTATCGCCACTGGCGTCAGTTGCACCGGCCCCGTGAACTGGACGCTGGGCGCGGGCACGATCACCAACAACGGCACCATCTCGGGCGGGGGGACCGGTGTCGTGGTCACCGGCATCGGTCACCGTTTGACGTCGCTCATCAACACCGGCGCCATTGTCGCCAGCGGCACCGGCATTCAGCTCTTCTCCAGCGGGGCTGTCGGCACGATCACCAACGACGGTCTTCTGCAGTCGCCGGGGGGGAACGCCATCGCGGCCTTCGCAGGCACCGCGCTGGGCACGATCATCAACAGCGGCACGATCTTCGGCGGCGTCCTCAACCGCAGCGCGAGCTCCCTGACGATCATCGGCGCGAGTTCCGGGTTCGGCACCTTCACCTCAGCCTCGCCCACCAAAACCATCGAGAACACGGTCACCAACCTGGTGTTCGCCAGCGGCGGCACCGTCCTCGACATGAACGTCAACGTCAGGACGCGCCTCGTGATAAACGAAGGCGCGACGTTGAAGCTGCTGCGCAACCGTACGATCACCGGCAGCTTCATCCAGAACGGCGGCGCCCTGGTGCTGGTCGGGACCTCGCCGAGCTCGTTTTCCAAGCTGGTCGTGACGGGGACCGCAAACTTCTACGGCGGAGATATCGTCCTCATTCCGCTGTCCGGCCTGTTGACCGACGGGGACTATACGGTCGTGTCCGCCACCGGGGGCGTTACCAGCGTGGCGTCGGTCTCGTCCGAGGGTTTCGCCGCGACGTCCAGTATCGTCGGCGGCACGAACCTGGTGGTCACCCTGGCGGCCCTGCCGCCGACGGCGCCGCCTACGCCGCCGACCCCGACGACCGTGGATGCGAGCCAGCCGGCGTTCACCTTCGCCGATCCCGCCGCCTCCGGTCCCACGATCGTCATGGCGGGCGGCACACTGCAAACGACGGGGACCTCGACCAGTCAGGCCTTCGAGGTGCTGGAGGCGGGCGGGACGATCGACGTGTTGAGCGACAATCTGGTCCTCAGCGGTCCCGTGTCCAACCAGGGGCCCTTATCGCTCACCGGCGCCGGGGCGGTCATCCTGGCGGGTTCCCTCATCAACGCCGGCACGATCACGTTCGACACGACAGGGGCGATCAGCGGCCCCGCGACCAATTCGGGCGTCATCGTCGTCAATGACGGCCGGAAGGTGGACCTGACCGGCGCCGTCGGCAACGCCGGCACGATAACCTACGGCGGAACGGGCACGATCGCCGGGCGGATCGACAATTCCGGGGCCCTCGACATCGGTGGCGGACACGCTGTCGGCCTCGCCGGCTTCATCACCAACAGCGGTCGCCTCAGCTACGACGCGACCGGCGCCCTTGTCGGCACAATCGCCAATACGGGCTCCATCGACATCCGCGGCGGCCGCGAGGTGAACCTCGCCGGCGCCATCACCAACGATGGCCTGCTGACCTACGACGCGACCGGAACGATCGCGGGCACGATCACCAACACCGGCTCGATCAATATCCGTGGCGGACGCGCGGTGGACCTCGCCGGCGCGCTGATCAACCGCGGCACGGTCACCTACGACGCCGCCGGGACGATCGGCGGCAGGATCGAGAATGACGGCGTCTTGAACATCCACAGCGGGCAGATGGTCGACCTCGGCGCTGCCGTGACCAATGCCGGCAGGATCACCTTCGAGGGGACGGGGATGATCAGCGGCGCCATCACCAACACCGGCGCCGTCGAGATCCTGGGCGGCCAGAAGGTGGTCCTGACCGGCGCCATCTCGGGCGGCGTGACCACCGTCACGTCCGGACAGCTGGCGATCGATGGACGGGTGGACGGCATAGTCCTTCAGGTCGGGGCGGCCGGCGTGGTGCGCGGCTCCGGCGTGGTCAACGCGCCGACGGCAGTGGCCGGCATGCTCGCGCCCGGCAACTCGCCGGGAACCCTGACCTTCACCAAACCGGTCGGATTCACGGACACCGCGATCCTGTCCATCGACATCGACGGGACGGGAACCGGCGCCGGCGCAGGAAACTACTCGCGTCTCATCCTGCAGGGGGCGCCGATAACCGTCGCCGGCCGCCTTCGGCCGGTGCTGCGCGGCATCACCGGTTCCGCTACGAACACCTTCACCCCCAAGCTGGGGGATCGGTTCAATGTCATCCACGCCGATGGCGGGGTGACCGGAGCCTTCACAACGCTGGATCCTCCCGCCAGCGGCCTGGCCAGCGGGACCCGCTTCGACGTCCTTTATGGATCCAAGGACCTCGACCTTGTGGTGACGCCGTCCGCTTACGGCGACCTCTCCGCGCTCGGCCTCACCGAGAGCCGTAACCAGCGCGCCGCAGGCGGAGCGCTCGACGCCCAGCGCCCGGCGGCGGGTGACTTCGCCGCCCAGGCGACCTCTGTGTTCAACGCCCTCTACAGTCTCTCGCCCGACCAGATCCATTCGGCCCTGGATCAGATCTCGGGCGCCGTGCACGCGGAGTCGCTACTGAGCGGCGTCTTCGTGCAGCGCCAGGTCTCGACCATCCTTGACGAGCGCCTCTCGTCCCTGCGCGCGGGTCATTTCGGCGAGCTCCGCCAAGCCGGCCGGGCGGGGCTTGGCGCCGTGGAATATGCGACGGACGGCGGCGCCCGGCCGGCGTCGCCGCCGTCGGCGGCGAGCGCCCAGGGCTCGGCCGTGCGGGCCTGGGGCCAGGTCTTCGGCCGCGTGGATCGGCAGGATTTCGACGGCAACGCCCCGAAGGCGTACGACCACATGGGCGGCGCCGTCGCCGGCGCCGATATAGCCCTGGACGCCGGTCCGATCCTCGGGTTGGCGATGTCCTATGTTCACGACGGTCTGCGTACAAAGGCCGCCGCCCAGGCCGACCTCGACGTGGTGGCCCTGTCGCTCTACGGCGCGGTCGAGTCTGGCGCCGCCTTCGCGGATGGCCAACTCAACGGCGGCTGGGCGCGGACGAAGTCCCGGCGCCGGGTCGACTTCGGCGGAATTCAACAAGCCTTCTCCGGGACGGCCGAGGGGTGGAACGTCGGCGCCTCGGCCCGGGCGGGCCTGGCGCTATCGATGGCTGGCTTCGGGGTCGAGCCGTCGGTGGGCTTCCGCTACGATCACATCGATCGCGAAGCGGTCAGCGAAACCAACATCGGCGACCTCGCCCTGCGGACGAGCGCCCTGAACGTCGACGCCCTGCGGTCCACGGTCATGGTCCGCATCCGTCACGAGATGGCGGTGGGCAGCGCGAGGTTCGCACCCCAACTCCGCGTCGGCTGGGCGCATGAACTTGGCGATCGCCAGGCGGTCAGCGCCAACAGCTTTGTCAGCGGGGGCGCCCCCTTCGAGGTGGCGGGCAACCGACTGGACCGCGACCGGCTGCTGGCGGGGTTCGAGATCTCGGCGACGCTGGCGAGCAATGTGCGCTTCTACGGCGACTACAGCTTGGAGGCGGGCGAGA
This sequence comes from Alphaproteobacteria bacterium, assembly GCA_018821435.1. Classification (GTDB taxonomy): domain Bacteria; phylum Pseudomonadota; class Alphaproteobacteria; order Caulobacterales; family Caulobacteraceae; genus Phenylobacterium. The sequence goes on along the minus strand of JAHJME010000037.1, from coordinate 208,706 downwards.
ACACGCGCAGCAGCGCGTTTTCGGCGGGCCTGCGCTACACGTGGTAGGTCGCCCTCCCGCCATCGGTCCTGCCGCCGCCCATGTCTCGTCGTTCGAAGCCTAAATCGGAGCGCGGGCGCGCCACGAACGGCCCGCCAGCCGCCCAAGACAGCGGCGTCCTCGCCGACGAGCGGCTGACGATCGAGCAGGCGTTGGCTCAGGCCAACGCCTATTGGACCGCCGGACGACCGGACATTGCCGAGTACCTATGCCGTCAGGTCTTAGCGGTTAGCTCCCGCCAGCCCGACGCCCTGCACCTGACGGGCTTGATCCTGCACGCCCGGGGCGACCTCGAGGCCGCCATCGACTATCTGCGCCGCGCCTGCCAATGGCCGGAGAGTTCGTCGATCCATCTCAGTAACTTCGCCGAGCTCTGCCGGCGCAAGGGCTTGCTGGCCGAAGGCGAGGCGGCGGCGCGGCGGGCGGTGACCGCCGATGCGGACTCGATCGCGGCGTGGAACAACCTCGGCATCATCCTGCAGGAAGCCGGCAAGCTGGCGGACAGCGTCGAATGCCTGCAGCAGGTGGCGCTGCGGGCTCCGGACAACCCCGAGGTCCACAATAATCTGGGCAACACGTTTCGCCGCCTCGAGCAGTTGGAGCCGGCGGACCGGTCCTATGCCCACGCCCTCGCGTTGCGGCCGGACTATCCCGACGCCCTCAGCAACCGGGCCGACCTGCTGCGGCTGCTGGGCCGCCTCGACGAGGCCGCCGCCCTGACGCGCCAGGCGATCGAACTTAGCCCACAGCTGCACAGCGCCTACCTGAACGCCGCGGCGATCGAGATGGCGCGACACAGACCCATCGACGCCCTGCGCTGGCTCGACGCCTTGCTGGCCTTCGCGCCGGACGCGGCCCCGGCGCTCGCCGCGCGCGCCGGGGCGCTCCTGGCCCTGAACCTCGCGGCAGAGGCCCTCGCCGTCGCCGACCGCGCGGTCGTCCGGGGACCGAACGATCCGGCGGCCGTCATGATTTGGCTTCGCTGCCTCGCCGCTCTCGGGCGCGGCGAAGAGGCGCTGGCGGTCCTTGACGCGGTCGGAGACCCTTCCCTCGACATGCAGCTCCTGCGCTCGGCGCTGCTGCTGGAGGTCGGCCGGATCGAGGCGGCGGGCGCGCTGCTCGACGACCTCGTGGACCGGGCGCCCCGGTCCGGCTTCGGCTGGTTGATGCGTGGAGAGACCCGGCGCTACGCCGCCGGCGATCCGGACCTCGCGCGGATGGAAGAACTCTGCGGCGCGGCGGGCCCCGAAGCGCAGGCCGACCGGATCGCCCTCACCTTCGCCCTGGGCAAGGCTTGGCTGGAAGCGGGCGAGCCTGCGCGGGCGTTCAAGCGGTTGAGCGAAGCCAACCGCGCCAAGCGCGCCACCTTCGATTACGATCCCGCCGCGGCGGACCAGTGGATGGCGGACATCGCCGAGGCGTTTCCGGCCGAGAAGCTTGCGTCTCCGGCAGAGCTCCGCCGCGCCGCCGACCTGCCGGTGTTTGTGGTCGGCATGCCGCGCTCGGGTACGACCTTGGTCGAGCAGGTCTTGGCCTCGCATGACCGGGTCGAGGGCGCCGGCGAACTATCGGTGCTGGAACGCGCCATCGGCCAAATTGGCGGCGTGATGGCTGTGCCGAACGCACCGGCGGAACAGGTGGCGGCGCTGGGCCAACACTATCTTTCCGCCGTATCTCCCCTAGCGGGCGACGCCGCGCGGCTGGTCGACAAGATGCCGCTGAACTTCCTGTACGCAGGCGTCGTGGCGATGGCCCTGCCGGGCGCGCGGATCATCCATGTGCGTCGCGACCCCGTGGACACCTGCCTGTCGTGCTACACGAAGCTGTTCGATGCGCCGCAGGCCTTCGCGTACGACCTGACCGAACTTGGCCGCTTCCACCGTGCCTACGATCGGCTGATGGGTCATTGGCGCACCGCCTTGCCCGCAGGCACGATGCTGGAGGTGGACTACGAGGCGCTCGTGGATGACCTGGACACCCAGGCGCGACGGATGCTCGATTTCTGCGGCCTCGACTGGCAGCCCGGCGTGCTGGATTTCCATCTCACGCCGCGCGTCATCCGCTCGGCGAGTCTCACCCAGGTGCGCCGGCCGCTGCACCGCGAGGGCGTCGGCCGCTGGAGGCCGTACGCCGCCTGGCTCCAGCCGCTCCTGGATGTCCTCGGTCCGGTGACCTAGCGCCGTGGACGCGCCGGAGATCTATCGCCTCCTGGTCGAGGGATGGCCCGCGGAAGCCGAGGCACAGGCGCGGGCGCTGCTGGACCGCAATGGCTCGCGGCTGGACGTTTGGGGCCTGCTTGGCAAAGCGCTCCGCGCCCAGGGGCGATACCACGAGACGCTCGAAATCCAGGAGGCCCTCGTCGAGGTGCGCCCCGGAGACTTTTCGGCGCGCTTCGACCTCAGCGAGACGCTTTTGCTGCTGGGGGATTTCGATCGGGGTTGGCGCGAATATCGTCACCGCTACAGCCTGCCTCACACGCGGCCGATCGAGCGCCCGGTACGCCGCCCGCGATGGAACGGCGAACCGCTGAACGGCAAGACCCTGCTGGTTCATGACGAGCAGGGCTATGGCGATGTCTTCCAGTTCCTGCGGCTCATTCCACTGGTGAAAGCCAGGACCGGGGCGCGCATCATCCTGGACATCCATCCCGATCTGGAAAGCTTCGGCCGTCGTCTGGAAGGCATCGACATGGTCGTGCCGCGCGGCCAACCCGTGCCGGACTTCGATGTCTTCTGCGAGCTCATGTCCCTGCCCATGGCCATGGGGCTGCGCCGTGAAGACCTGCCGGGGCCCATCCCCTATCTGTCGGCCTTGCCGGACCGCGTCCAACGCTGGCGCACGGTCCTGGGTGGCCTGCCACGGCCCCTGGTCGGGCTTGTCTGGGCCGGCAGTCCGACACACGGCAACGACGCCAACCGCTCGCTCGCCCTGGCGCAGCTCGCCCCGCTTGGCGCGGCCGAGGGCACCTTCCTGGCCCTGCAGAAGGGTCCCGCCGCGGCGCAGGCGGCCGCTCCGCCGGCAGGCCTGACCGTCCGCTCCCTTGACCGCGACATTGCCGATTTCGACGACACGGCGGCGATCCTCGAGGTGATCGATTTGATGATCTCCGTCGACTCCTCGCCCGCCCACCTGGCGGGCGCGCTCGGCCGACCAGTCTGGACGCTGCTGCCCTTCTCCCCCGACTGGCGCTGGCTGCTCGATCGCGAGGATAGCCCCTGGTATCCCTCAATGCGTCTGTTCCGTCAGCCGGCGCGCGGCGACTGGACAACGCCTATCGACCGCGTCGCCGACGCGCTACGGACCCTCGCCTGAGAGGGACCTACCGCGTGCAAGCAGAATTGGTCTCCGCATGCGGCTAAGGTCGGAGCTGGCCCTTGTCGTGCGCCGCGGGCGCACGCGCTGGGGGCTCGGCTTATCGGATGCGTGGCTATCTCCCCGCCCGTGGCGACGAACCAACTCCTGTCAGACCAATAACGGCGACGTCTAAGGTGCGCCAAGACTTCGCTTCGGCCGCCGACGCCAAGCCTGGCGCCCACTGGCGGACCTTACCCAACGTCGCATCGGAGTCAGACAGCTAGGCGCTTCCGGCCCAATTGATCATTCCCACTCTAGGGTGAGAGACACTGATAAGGGTCTGATTTTCTTGACGAAATTTCGCGCCAAACAAGATTTCCCCGATCCAGTCACCGACGCTTGCTGAATACCTTGTTTTTATTGGCGATTTTTCGGCGAAATTTTTTTCGCGTTTTCGCGATCTATCGGCGCGGTTGCCTTCAGGCGCCCGTCACGCGATCCCGCTCCGCTACATCCGAAAGGTAGCGATCTCGGTCCGAAATGGAAGCCGGGATACCGTCACGAGCGCATCGCGGCCACAGCGCACCTGTGGGGTTCTCAGCTACCCGTTGGCCAAACGGATGGCGCACCTGTCGCGAACCCTGCGCAACCAGCCAGGAGCTGAATTCGGGTCGAGGCAAGGATGACAGCGTCGAAACCGTGCAGCCTGTCGGCGCGACGGGATGGCCAAGGCCAAAGGCCAACCTGCAAGCACTGACATCGTCACACAGCGGAGATTCGCGCCGCATCATCCACAACCGGAAGGCTTAAGCAGCCCGATATGCCAATTCTGAGCACAGGCCGCCCAACCCGCGGCCCTTCGGCCGCTGGAGCCATCCGCGGGACGCGGCGTTGGGTGCGGTGGCCGCGAGGCTATGGCGGTGGGCCCCGCAGGGTTTGCGGCCCGCGAGGGGACCCGGGGGATTGATTCTGTGAAAACGACACTTCTGAGGTTCGCGGACGGCCTGCGGGCCAGCTACTGGTTCCTACCCACTGTGATGGCGCTGGGCGCGGTGCTGCTCGCCGGTGGCATGATCCTCCTCGACACCTATGCGGGCAGCGACTGGATGGACGGGTTGCCCTGGCTTTATGCGGCGCGACCGGACGGCGCGCGTCAGGTGCTGTCGACAGTCAGCGCATCGATGATCACCGTGGCTGGGACCGTCTTTTCGGTTACAATCGCCGCCGTCGTCTACGCGTCCGGCCAATATGGACCGCGCCTGCTCAGCAACTTCATGAGCGACCGCGGCAACCAGGTGACGCTGGGGACCTTCATCGCCACCTTCGTCTATTGCCTGCTGGTGCTCCGAACGATCCGCTCGGCTGATGAGGCGGGCGCCGGCGCCGGTTTCGTCCCCAACCTCGCGCTCCTGGTGGGCGTGGCCCTGGCGCTCTGCTCGATCGCGGTCCTGATCTTCTTCATCCATCACGTTCCCAGCCAACTGCATATCAACAGCGTCATCGAAGATGTCGGCGAGAAACTACTGAAGGAGATCGGCGCCCGGTTTCCCCAGTTCATCGGCGCACCGCGGCCCGATGACGCCGGTCAGGATGACGCGTCACGCGTGCCGGCGACCTTTAAGCTCGACGCCAGCGAGGCCGACGGGGCGCGCCGCGCCAGCGTGGACGCAAAGCGAACGGGCTACCTCCAGATCATCGACGAACAGGCGATCATGGCCATCGCCCGCGACCAAGACCTAGTGTTGCGCCTGCAGTACCAGCCGGGCGACTTCGTCCACGTCGGCCGCACCCTGGTCGAGGCGTCTCCGCCCGAGCGCTGCGACGAGGAGACCGCGACGCTGGTCGCGGGAGCCTTCGCGGTGGGGTCCAGACGCACCGCCTTGCAGGACCTTCGCTTCCTCGTCGATGAACTTGTCGAGATCGCCGCCCGCGCTCTCTCACCAGGGGTCAACGATCCCTTCACGGCGGTGACCTGCCTGGACTGGCTTGGCGCCGCCCTGTCCGATCTGGCGGGGCGCGAACTGCCGTCGCATCTGAGGGTCGACGAGGATGGCGCGTTGCGCGTCATCACCCACCCGGTGACCTTCGCAGGGTTCATGGACCGCGGGTTCGGCGCCCTCGCCCAGTATTGCGCGACCGACATGGTGGCGTCGCTCCGCTTCATCCGAGCCCTCGGGGAGGTGTCCCTGGGTTGCGATGATCCCGCCCGGCTTCGAATTCTGGATGACCACGCCGTGAAACTCGCGGTCTTGGCGCGCCACGGCCTTCATGGCTGCAATCAGGAACGGGTGATCACGCGCACCGACGAGCTACGTCGCGCTCTCGCGGAGCCGGACTACAAGCGACGACTGCGCGACAGTAGCGCATGGTTGGGCGGCGCGGCTTGATCGCGCCAGACCAGACTGATTCCGCCAGCGCCGCCGCGATCCTGGGCGCCGCGCAGGGGATGGTGACGGGGTTCCTGGCTATGATCCCGCTGCTAGCGGCGGGGTTGGTGGTCTTCCTCATCTTCTGGGCCATCGCCACGGCCGTTCGCGGGGCGGTGGAGAACCTCGCCAAGCGACGCTCGGAGTTCCCCAGCGCCGCAACCGCCTTTGGGCGCCTCGCCTAAATCGTCCTCATGCTGCTGGGCGTGCTGGTCGCCGTGACCGTAGCCTTCCCATCGATGACCCCGGCGAAGCTATTCTCGGCGCTCGCCGTGTTGTGGGCCTGACCAGCGAGGCGACCGCGCAGGCCGCGAAGAGCCCCCGATTTTGCGACGCTTTGGTCAGTTGGCGCACGCGAGAATCTGCCTTCGGCAGTCGGCGCAAGAAATTCACCCTTGTCGTCAGCCGCCGGAAGCCGATACGTTACTTGACCAATTCGTCATGTCATGAAGAGCGTGATGATCGACTTCAATCGGAGACCGCGCGCGATGAGCACCGAACCCGCAGATCAGGCGCCGCGAGCGAACCTTGGCCGCGCCACGCGGCGAACGCTCGTCCAGGGGGCGCTGGCGATCCCCGCCGCGGTGGCGGCGGCGCCGGCCGGGGCCCAACCCTCTCATGCGGCCGCACCGCCCCTGGCCGCCGGCCTTCCGGGGCGCGGCCCGCCGGCCTACAAGCCCGCCTTCGTGCCGCACGGCTACCCGGAGAAGACCGCCGATCTCGGCGAGGTCACGATGAACTATGTGGTGGCCGGCTCGCCCTCGAAGCCCGCGTTGCTGCTGATCCCCGGCCAGACCGAGTCCTGGTGGGGCTATGAAGCGGCGATCAAGCTGCTGGCGGTGGACTTCCAGGTCTATGCGGTCGACCTGCGCGGCCAGGGCCGTAGCACTTGGACGCCCGGCCGCTACACCTTGGACAACATGGGCAACGACCTGGTCCGCTTCATCGCCACCACGATCCAGCGCCCCGTCGTGACCAGCGGCTGCTCCTCGGGCGGCGTCCTCTCGTGCTGGCTGTCGGCCTATGCCATGCCAGGCCAGTTGCGCGGCGCGATCCTGGAAGACCCACCCCTGTTCGCTTCGGAACTGACGCCGGCCTTCGGCCCGTCGGTGCGCCAGACCATCGTCGGCCCGATCTTCCAGCGCTTCGCCGCCTTCCTGGGCAACCAGTGGAGTGTCGGGAACTACGCCGGCATGGCCGGACCGGCCGAGCCGCCGCAGAACGTCAAGGAATACGATCCCGAGTGGGGGCGCGCGCACTACGAGGGGACCGTCGCCGCCAGCTGCCCGCACGACCGGATGCTGGCGAAGGTGAAGGTCCCGGTCCTGCTGACCCATCATGGCCGCACCGTGGACGAGGCCACCGGCCGGCTGGTCGGCGCCCTCACCGACCTGCAGGCGCGACAGACCGGCGCGATCATCAGGAAGGCCGGCCAGCCGTTCGACTACGTATCGCTGCCCGACGCCGCCCACGCCATGCACGCCGCCCAGCCCGAGCGCTTCGCAACCGTCGTCCGCGACTGGGCCAAGAAGTTGCCGGCCTGACCGCGCCGCCACATCATCCCGAAGGAAACGGAATGCGCCGCCTGTCCCGCACGCTGCTTGCCCTGTCCGCCGCCACGGCGCTGGGCTCCCCCGCCCTCGCCGCGCCCGCGCCCGGGACGCTGAGCTTCACCACCCTTGGCACCAACTCCGGACCGATTCCGCGCAAGGATCGCGCCGAGCCGGCGAACCTGATCCGCTATGGCGACCAGCTGATCCTGGCCGACGTGGGCGATGGCGCCGCCGAGCAGTTGGCCAAGGCCGGCGTCGGCATCGACCAGATCCGCACAGTGCTGATCAGCCACCTGCACTTCGACCACACCGGCGGCCTCTTCGCCTTCCTGGCCCTGCGCTACCAGACCAGCGGCACGAACCCGGTGACGATCTATGGCCCGCCCGGCACGGCAGAGACGGTGAAGCGCCTCTATGCGGCGATGGAGCATGGCGGCCACGCGATCCAGACCATGCGCATGGCCGGCGGACCGGACGCGGGCGTGAACCTCGTGGAGGTCCAGGACGGGACCACCTTCAACGCCGGCGACGTAAAGATCACGGCGACCGAGAATAGCCACTACGTGACCCTGAAGCCCGGCGCAGAGCCGCGTCCCGTCTCGCTGTCGTTCCGCTTCGACGCGCCCGGGCGTTCCATCCTCTACACCGGCGATACCGGCCCCAGCGCCAAGGTCGAGCAAGCCTGCAAGGGCGTGGACCTGCTGGTCAGCGAGATGATGGATCCGGGCCTCGCCATCGCCCGGATCAAGATCGCCCGTCCCGGCGGTCCGCCGGCGATCTACGACCTAGTTGAAGACCACTTCCGGCGCGAGCACCTGTCGCCCACCGAGGTCGGCAAACTGGCCACGGCCTGCGGCGCGAAGTCCGTCGTCGTCACGCACAACGCGCTGGAGCGCGACGAACTGGAGGGCGCGCGCAGAGGCGTCGCCGCGAAGTTCAAGGGCAAGGTCGTCCTCGCCGAGGACATGCAGACGTTCTGACGGACGGCGCGCCGGGCCCTCAGCCCTTTCGCAAGGCGGCCAAACGCGGGAAGAGGCGCTCGGCGTTCTGGCGCGCGAGCGCCTGCAGGTCCGCCTCGCTAAGGCCGGCGTCCGACAACTGATGGATGTTGCGCGCCACGCCCATCTCCGGCGTGAACGGCCAGTCACTACCGAACAGAAGCTGGGTGATCGGCGCCAAGCGCCGCAGGCCGGCGAACGCCACGGGATGGCCCGACAGCGCCACGTCGTAATAGAGCCGCGCCAGGGTCTCAAACACCTCGGCCTCGGAGGCCGGACGCGGGCTGATGAACGGCAGGTTGGCGAAGGCGGCGATGCGCGCGACCAGCGCTGGCAGGGCCGCGCCCCCATGGGGAACAATCACGTTGATTCCGGGGTGGGTCTGCAGAGTCCGCGAGTAGAGCAGGTCGACCAGCGTCCGGGTCGTATCCAGCGGAAACTCCAGCATCGGCGCTGGCCGGCCCAGGCCCACGGCGTCGAAGCAGGCCGGGCTGGTGGGGTGCAGGAACAGGGTCGCTTTGCGCCGCTCAAGCTCGGCGAAGATCGGCGCGAAGGCCGGCGCGCCCAGATACGTCCCGTTGATGTTGGTCTCCAGGATTACCCCGTCGACGCCCATCACGTCGAATGCGTGGCGCATCTCCGCCAGCGAGGCCGCGACGTCGGGCATGGGTAGGGTGGCGAAGAAGCCGAACCGACCGGGGTGGGCCTTCAGCAGGGCCGTGCCGGCCTCGTTGACCTGTCGCGCCAGCGCCGCGCGCCTCGCCGGCTCCAGGAAGTGGGTGGACGGAGACGACAGTGAGATCATCCCGGTCGCGATCTGCTGGCGGTCCATCATTTCGATGGCGGCGGCGGCGCTCCAGGCTGGAATCGGCATGCCGCCGTCCACGGTAGTGAAGCCAGCGTGGCTCAGCGCGTCCGCATAGAAGTCGGGCAGGAAGTGCTGGTGGACGTCGATCCGCCCGCAGGCGCAGCCTCCGTTGATCGTCGTCTTTGCGTTAGCCATCTCGCTCCCCCTGAACGGCCACGGCGGCCGACGCCGCCAGAACGGTCCGGCGGGTCCATGCGTCATGGGTCATCCGCCCCTCGGTTTCCACCTCGCCGCCAGATTGACGCACACGTCAGCCGATCAGCGGGCGGCAATGTCGCTTGCCACGGGCGAACAGTTCCATCATTCTGACCATATCGTCAACTAGAGGATCGCGGATGAGCATCCTGAAGATCGAGGACGTCGCCCACGTCCGGTTCCGCGCCCCAGACCTGGCGCGAATGCGCGCCTTTCTGGAGGACTTCGGCCTGACGGTCGCGACGCAGACCGACACGCGGCTCGTCGTCCGCGGCTCGGGTCCCGCGCCGGTGGCGCACGTGACCGACCTCGGCGAGCCTGGTTTTGCGGGCGTCGCCTTCCGGGCCAACAGCGTCCAGGACCTCGAGCGCCTCGCCGCCACTGACGGCGTCGGCGTCGCCCTCTCCGACCTTCCAGGGGGCGGGCAGGTCGTGACGCTCCAGGATCCCGACGGCCACCGGGTCGACGTCGTGGCCGATCAAGCCGCCGCCCCGCCCCTGCCCCTGGACGCCAGCGTCCCCTGGAACCGGGCCGAGGCGCGTGACCGGCTGCGGGCGACCAAACGCATCGCGGCCGGCGCCGCGAATGTCGTGCGCCTGGGCCATGTCGTGCTGAACGTGTCGGACTTCCGCGCCTCGGAGCGCTGGTACAAGGATCGCTTCGGCTTCATCACCTCGGACGAGATACAGGTAGCGCCGGAGTTCGCCATCGGCGCCTTCCTGCGCTGCGATCGCGGGGACGAGCCCACCGACCACCATACCCTGTTTCTCATGCAGGGCCCCAAGGGCCCGGGGTTCAACCACGCCGCCTATGAGGTGGCCGACCTGGACGACCTGATGCGGGGGCACCAGCGACTCAAGGACGCCGGACGCGACGCGGAATGGGGCGTCGGCCGTCACATCCTGGGAAGCCAGGTCTTCGACTACTGGCGCGACCCTTGGGGGAACACCCTGGAGCACTGGACGGACGGCGACCTCTTCACCGCCGCTGACGGCTCCAACATCTCGAACCTGCAGGACCTGCTGGGCGTCCAGTGGGGCCCGCAAATGCCCGCGACGATGGGCTGAGGACGAAACCGATGAAGCTTGCGACTTTCGAGACGGGCGCCGCGCCACAGCTCGGCGCCGTGGTCGGCGACCGGATCACGCCGCTGAGCACCGCCGCCCCGGGCCTGCCGGGCGACATGATCGGCCTGATCGCCGCCTGGCCCGAGGTCGAGGGGGAAGTTCGACGCCTGGCTGAGGCTGGCGCAGGCGCGCTGGCGCTGGACGCGGTCCATCTGCTGGCCCCGATCCCCCGGCCCGGCAAGATCATGGCCATCGGCCTGAACTACGCGGACCACATCGCCGAGAGCAACCTGGGTACGCCCGAGCACCAGGTTTGGTTTTCCAAGGCCACGACGGCGGCCAATGGCCCCTATGACGCCATCCAGGTGCCCAGGGTCTCGCAGGCCCTGGACTATGAGGCCGAATTGGTCGCGGTGATCGGCCAGGGCGGCCGCCACATCGGCAAGGACGCCGCCGCCGCCATCTTCGGCTACTGCTGCGGCAACGACGCCACCGAGCGCGCTTGGCAGCACCGCACCCCACAGTGGGTGGTGGGCAAGTCGTTCGACACCCACGCGCCCTTCGGACCCTGGATCACCACCGCCGATGAGATTCCCGACCCTCACGCGCTGGGAATTCGCTGCCTGGTGAACGGCGAGGTGCGCCAGGACTCCAACACAAAGCATCTGGTCTTCAACATCTGGGATCAGGTCGAACACCTCAGCCAGGCCATGACCCTCGAGCCGGGCGACCTGATCTTCACCGGCACGCCCGGCGGGATCGGCGCGGCCATGAAGCCGATGCGCTTCCTCAAGGACGGCGACCGGGTCCGCATCGAGATCGCCGGCCTGGGCGCGCTCGACAATCCCTGCGCGAACGAGGTTTGAGATGGTGGCGAACGGCATCGACGCCGACGTGCTGGTTGTTGGCCTGGGTCCGGTGGGCGCGGCGCTCACGGCCCTGCTGGCACAGCGCGGCGTGACAGTGATCGCCATCGATAAGGATGCCGAGGTCTATCCGCTGCCGCGCGCGGTCCACTTCGACCATGAGATCATGCGGCTGTTCCAGCAGTTAGGCGTCGCCGAGCAGGTTAGGCAGCACGCCCGCGACCTGCCGCCTTATGAGTTCCGGGCCGCGGACGGGCAGCTGCTGATGACGCTGCCGCCGCCGCGCGAGACATCGTCGGGCTGGGGCGCCGGTTACATGTTCCACCAGCCCAGCCTGGACGGGGTGCTACGCGACCTGGTGGCCGGCCTGCCCGGCGCCGACGCGCGGCTGGGCGTGAAGCTGGAACGGTTCACACAGGACGCCGACAGCGTGACGGCCGAGCTTATCGGTCCTGGCGGCGCCGAGACGATCCGCACGCGCTACATCGTCGGCTGTGACGGGGCCTGGAGCCCGGTGCGAGAGACCATCGGCGGCGGCCTGTTCGACTATCAATTCGATGAGCCGTGGCTGGTGGTCGACGTGAAGGTGTCAGCCGACTGCCGGCTGCCGGACGTCAACATTCAGGTCTGCGATCCCGCGCGGCCGACCACCTGCGTGCTCAGCGGCCCGGGACGCCATCGCTGGGAATTCATGCTCCTGCCGGGCGAGACGCCTGAGGCGATGCTGGACACGGCTGTGGTGCAGGACCTGATCCGCCCGTGGGACTGCGGCCCGGTTGAGGTCGAGCGCGTGGCGGTCTATCGGTTCCACGGCCTGGTGGCGAACCGCTGGCGCGACGGCCGCGCCCTGATCGCCGGCGACGCCGCCCACCAGACCCCGCCCTTCGCCGGCCAGGGCATGTGCGCGGGCCTGCGCGACGCCGCCAACCTCGCGTGGAAGCTGGCGGCAGTTCTGGATGGCGCAGCGGGCGAGAGCCTGCTCGACACCTATCAGGTCGAACGCGAACCCCATGTCCGCTCGGCCATCGCACTGGCGATCGGCATGGGCCGGGTTGTGTGCCTGCTGGATCCCGAAGCCGCCGCCCGTCGCGATGCCGGCATGCTGGCCGCCAAGGCGAACGGCACAACGCCCCTGCCGCCCCTTCAGCCGCCGGTCTTCGCGGCGGGTTGCGTCCTGGCTGGCGCACCCGCGGCCGGCGCAATGTTTCCCCAGCCCACTTCCGGCGAGGGCGCCAACCGCCAGCGCCTGGATGACCATTTAGGGCATGACGCCTGGCTGGTATCTCGAAGGCTCGTCGAGCCGGTGGCCGGCGTGCGCACGCTGTCCCTGGACGCCGAAGCGCTGGAACCCTTCCGAGCCGCACTGGAAGACTGGTGCGACAAGCTGGGCGTTGAAGCGGTGCTGATCCGCCCTGACCGCTACGTCTTCGGCGCCGGCGATCCCGCGGCGCTGCTGACCGCCTGGACCCAAAACCTTTCGCCCCTGCGCCAAGCCGCCTGAGACATCGCCATGCTACGACTTCACCACGCCCCCATGGCCTGCTCGCTGGCCAGCCGCCTCGCCCTGGTCGAGGCCGGTCTGGCGCACGAGATCGCCATCGTCCACACGACAAAGGGCGAGCAGAACACGCCGGCCTATCGCGCGATCAATCGGCGCGGAAAGGTCCCGGCGCTGGAGACCGACCAGGGCGTCCTCACCGAGTCGACAGCGATCCTGCCGTTCATCGCCGACCTGGCTCCGGACAAGCAGCTGCTCCCGCCCGCCGGCACGTTCGAGCGGGCCAAGGCCCAGGCCTGGCTTTCGTTCTTGTCGAGCACCCTGCACACGGCGATGCGGGCGGTGATGGCGCCGGCGCCCGGCTGCGACAACGACCCGGCGCGGACCTCGGCGCTGGCGCGGGTCGCCGCCACTCTGGAGGAGATCGACGCCGATCTCACCGGCCGCGATCATCTGCTGGATGCTTTCGGCGTCTGCGATCTCTACCTCGGGGTCTTCCTGCTCTGGCGCGCAGCGCCCGGCCTGGCTGGCCATCTGCCGGCCTACCCCAATCTGGACCGTTTTCAGCAAGGGCTCTTTTCCCGGCCGGCGCTGGCCGCCATCGTGGGCGAAGAGATGCGACTGAGGATGGCGGCGTAGGGCATGGCGGAACGAGGCAATCCACGGGCGGAGCGGACCCGCGCGGCCTTGATCGGGGCGGGCCGCCGGCTATACAGCGAACGGCCGGTGGACGCCGTGACTGTCGACGACATCGTCCACGCCGCTTCCGTCGGAAAAGGCAGTTTCTACAATCACTTCAGCGACCGCGAGGCCCTCGTTCGTGCGATCTCGTCCGAGATCCGTGGCCAGGTCGAAACGGCCGTTACACGGGCGAACGCCGGCGTCGAGGATCCGGCCCGCCGCATGGCGCGCGCGGTCTGCACCTACCTGCGCTTCGCCCTGGACGGCGCCGAGTCGGCCGGTGTGCTGGTCCGGATTCATAGCGGACACACCTCGCTCGCCGCCCCACTGAACCGCGGCCTGGTCGAGGACATTGAGGCCGGCCTGGCCGGCGGGCGGTTCGCGGTCGCCACCGTCGAGGCGGGCGTCCTGTACGTGCTGGGCGTAACCCAGTTGGCCCTGGTGCGCGTGGTGCAGGAGCCGACTCTTGCCTACGCGGTCTCACTGTCGCAGCAGATCTGCGCCTTGATCCTCCGGGGCCTCGGCCTGGCCAACGCTGAGGCCGACCTGATCGCGGCCCAAGCCAGCGACGAGATCGTCCGCAGGGGCGCCTTCTCCATCCAGGCTGCTCACATGGACGCCAGCCATTGATCCCACGCCCGTTGACGCCCTTCGAGGGCATGGACATCCGTTCGCTGATAGACGAGCAGGCCGCGGTTCGAGGCGATCATCCGTGCCTGATTTGGGAACCGTTCGAGGGGCAGCCTGAGCGCTGGACCTACGCTGAGTTCCATGAGGCGGTCCGACGCGTCGCCGGCGGCCTCCATGCGCGCGGCGTGCAGCCGGGGCAGCGGGTGCTGATCCACCTCGACAACTGCCCGGAGTCGATCGTCGCCTGGCTGGGCTGCGCCTATGCCGGCGCGGTAGGCGTCACAACCAACGCCAAGTCGACCGCCGACGAGCTCCGATACTTCGCCGAACACAGCGGCGCGGTCGGCGCGATCACCCAGCCGAAATTCGCCGACCTTGTGGCGCTCGCCGCCCCGGCCCTGGGGTGGCGCGTGATGACCGAGACGGACAACGGCGCGCCGGCCGCACCGGTCACCGCCGTCTTCGAGCCGTTTGCGGCCCTTGCCGGCGAGCAAGCTCCCGACCGTCCGCAAGATCCCTGGGCACATTTCGGGATCCAGTACACCTCCGGAACGACAGCCCGGCCGAAGGCGGTCCTCTGGACCCACGCAAACGCCCTCTGGGGCGCGCGCCAGTGTGCGACGAATGAGGACCTTCGCCCCACCGACGTTCACCTCGTCCACCTGCCCCTGTTCCACACCAACGCTCAGGCCTATTCGGTGCTGGCTGCCCTCTGGGCCGGCGCCACCATCGTTCTGGCGCCACGGTTCTCGGCCTCGCGATTCTGGCCGGTGTCGCTGAAGCACGGCGCCACCTGGACGTCCGTCGTGCCCTTCTGTGTGAAGGCTCTGGCCGAACAACCTCGCCCAGAGGCCCACAGCTATCGGTTCTGGGGCAATGCCATCTGCGAGCCGCCGTGGGACCAGATGTTCGGCGTCAAGACCATCGGATGGTGGGGGATGACCGAGACGATCGCCCACGGCATCGTTGGCTCACCCCATCGGAAGGACGCTCCCCTGTCCATGGGGCGACCGGCGCCGGGCTACGAGATTTTCGTGCTCGACGCGGATGGCCGGCCCGTGGCGCCGGGCGAAATCGGTGATCTGTATGTGCGGGGCATGCCCGGTGTGTCGCTCTTTCTGGAATACGTGGGCGACCCCGACGCGACGAGAGCCGCGTTTCGGGACGACGGCCTCTTCATCACCGGGGACCGTGTGCGCCTGGGCCACGATGGATGTCTGTATTTTTCCGACCGCTCCAAAGACATGCTGAAGGTCGGCGGGGAGAACGTCGCCGCCTCGGAGATCGAGCGGGTGATCGGGGCCGTCCCGGGCGTCGCCGAAGTGGCGGTGGTCGGCATGCGTCACTCCATGCTCGACGAGGCGCCGGCCGCATTCGTGATCCCCCACGCCGACGCGGACCCCGGCCTCGAAGACCGCGTCGCGGCGGCGTGCGTCGAAGCGTTGGCCGCTTTCAAGCGTCCGCATCTGATCCGCCTCGTGGACAGCCTCCCGCGCTCCACCCTGAATAAGATCGCTAAGGCGGATCTGCGCGCCCAGCTTGCGGCCGAAGCGGCGGCGTGATCGCATACTGGGCTCCTCGATTCCGAGGGGTAAGGAGTCGGCTCCGCACTAGCTCCTGTTGGCCACGACGCTAGACACGGTCCGGGCGAACCGAGCTCCCGAACGTCGTCATCGGGCCAACTGCGGAAAGTGGCTGTGTTTATCCGGATCGAACCGCAGACCAACGACCGCGCCATCGCCATCCGGGGATAACGCGACGCCGGCGAGACTCAGGCCTGAAGGTCGACGAGCGAACCGGTCGGCGCGGTGGGATGAGCCAGAGCCTCGCGATGTACGTGCCGCGAGATCTCCTGCTCGAGGTCGAAGCGCGCCTCTTCCCGCATGCGGTCCACGTCGTCCTCGGAGAGTCCCAGACCGTCCAGAAATTGGGTACGAAGCGCCTGCGCCAGGGGCGGCTCGGCGTCCGTCGGATCGGCCGCGGGGGTCGGCGCAAGATCAGTCCGGTCCTTCAGCAGTCGTGGGTCGAGCTGCGTCAGATCCAGCTTCCGATTGGTCATCATCAGGTTCGCGGTCCCGATGGCGCGAGAGCTCAGGCTTTCCATGCTTTACTCCGTCACTCACCAGCACGCGTGAGGCCCGTTTCCAAAGGCAAGACCCGCGCCAAGGCTAAGGTTCAGCGACGATTGAGGAATCCCGGGCGTCGTCAGAGCTGGCCGGCAATTCATGCCGCCGCGCGGCGGCCCGACCGCGCCGGCGCGGGCAAATTTTGCGCTGTCGGCCCCTGCCCTCTCCAATGACCGGGGAACGGGCGGCAGTGCTGACGCGCCGCACGCCGGGCCGGGCGCAGCCGACCGCCCTGACCCGGCAGCGCCCACAAACCTATGCGGACGGCTGGGTCGATTGAGCTGCAGGGCCATGGCGCGGCGCCGCCGACCCTAGCCGGGCTGTCCGTTCCTTCCGGATCATCGACCCTGCGGACGAATGGTCCGCCCGCCCGACGCGCCTAACCTGCCGCCGTGTTTCAACCAAGGTGCGTCGAAGTGAGTGTCGTTGCGAAAGAACAGACCCCCGGCTGGCGGCTCGCCGAGGCCCGCCCCTTCGACCTCAAGGACATCCAGACGTTGGAGGTCGATGAGTACGGCGCGCCGGTGACCTTTGAACCGGCGCGCTGGCTGGTCTGCTTCGTGCCCGGGCTGCGGAGCCAGTTCTGGCACCGCTTCGTGCACCCGACCCACAAGCACGTCCTGATGCTCAAACCCAATCCGGACGGCACCTGGACCCTGTTCGAGCCCTGGTGGACGCGGCTTCTCGTGCGGACCATCAACACCGACCAGGCGGTCCGGTACCTGCGCTGGGCCGCCATGGGCGACGCGCTCCTCGTCGAGGAAGACGTGCCCGGCCGGGGCAGTCAGATCCGCGGCTGGTCGAACTGCGCCAGTCTGGCGACCTTCGTCCTGGGCCGATCCTACTGCGTCTGGTCGCCCAACGGCCTGTTCCGGCGACTCCTCGCCGAGGCGCGCACCGAGCGCGTCGACATCGCTGACTTCGTCAAGGGCTGCCTGGGCGCCCAGCCGAGCGGCGACTTGGCGGAGCGGACCGCCGCTGCCGCGTAGCGCCTCTCCCCTCAATCGGCTCAAGCGCCCGACGGCGCGCCACCGTCGACGGCGGCCCAGCCGCCGCCGAGCGCCTTGTAGAGGGCCGCCAGGAACTGAAGCTCGGACGCGCGCGCCTGGACGCTCTGCCGCTCGGCGACGCTGAAGGCCGACTGCGCCTGCAGAACCACCGTGAGGTCGTCCTCCCCCGCCTGATAGCGCCGCCTGGCAAGGGTCACCGCTTCCGCCGCATCGTCCCGCGCCGCATCGCGCTCGGCGCGCGTCCGGCCGGCCGCGGCGAAGCGGTTGATCGCCGTCTCGCTGTCCGCCAGCGCGGCGAGAACAGCCCGCTCGTACCGGGCGCCGGCGGCATCGGTTCGCGCGTCGGCCGCCCGGACCTGGGCGCGGATCCGCCCCGCGGAGAAGATCGGCCAACGCAACGCGGGGCCGACCTGGAAGCGCAGGCTGTCGTTGGAGAACAGATCGCCCGACGCGCGGGCCTGCTGGCTGAGGCTTCCGAGCAGAGTGATGCGGGGAAACAGATCTGCCTTGGCGACGCCGATGTCGGCGGTCAAGGCTGCCAGGTCCCGCTCCGCCTGGCGGATATCGGGGCGCCTCAGCAGCAGATCCGACCTCAGGCCCACGCCGACATGGACGGGCGTCGACGGCAGGTTCTGCGGCGTGCGCAGGCGCGCGTACAGGGCTTCCGGCGGTTGTCCCACCAGCAGCGCCAGGCGAAAGGCAGCGGCGTCCGCATCGGAGTCGAACCCGGGAATGGCGGCGGCCGTGGCGCGGGCCTGGGTCTGGGCGCGCACCAGGTCGAGCCTGGACGCGGCGCCGACGCGGAGCCGCTCGGCGACCAGGCCGGCGACAGCCTCCTGGGCCCGGGCGTCGGCCAGTGTGCTGGCCCGCAGGGATTGGGCGGTGCGTAGATCGATATAGGCGCGGACCGTTTCGGCGATGATCTGCAGGATCACGCCGCGCCTCGCCTCGGCGACCACCCCGACGCGGGCGTCGGCCGCCTCGACGGCGCGCCGTGTGGCGCCCCAGAGGTCGAGCTCCCAGGAGGCGTCGAAGCCGGCGTCGTAGATGGGGAACTGCGGATCGAAGCCCGGGATGCTGTCGACGGGGAGCTGGCCATTGGCGCTCAGGCGGTTCTGCGTCGCCCCGCCGGTGACGCCGACCTGCGGCCCGCCCCGGCCGCGCACCGCGTCGCGGTTGGCGCGGACCTCCCGCAGGCGCGCGCTCGCCTCATCGAGATCCTTGTTGCCGCTGACCGCCGCCGTCACCAGCTCCGCCAGGAGCGGATCGTCGAGCGCGCGCCACCAGGCCTCGTCCACCTCACCGGTGTCCACCGGCGTCAGCCAGGCCTGGGCCTCCCCTGGCCCGACAGGCGGGGTCCTGTAGTCCGGGCCCACGGCGCAGCCTCCCAACGCGGACAGGGCGAGGAGCGCCGGGACAACCCGGCGCAGAACGGTCGGCGGCATCAGGCTTCCTCCGGAAGGGCGGCGGCCCGGCGCCGGGCGAAACGGGCGAGGCCGATCTTGCTGGCGATCAGCAGGGGCGCGGCGACGACGAACATCAGCGCGATGGCCAGGAAGGCGGTGTCGAACGCGATCGCCGTGGCCTGGCCTGAGATCGACCGGGCAAGCCCGGCCAGGGCGGTCTTGGTCGCCACGGCGGGGTCCAGGCCCCGCGCGGCGAGGGCCGCGGCGCCGGAGGCGATCCGCTCGCCAACCGCAGGCCCGCCCGCCGTGATGTTCGCGCCGAGGACGGTCTGGTTGGCGACGACCTGGTGATTCAGCAGGGTCTGGAGCCCGGCGATCCCGATCAGGCCGCCGATCTGGCGCCCGGCGTCGAAGAGGCCGATCCCATAGGCGCGATTGCGGTCCGGCAGGCCGCTGAACGCGATCAGGGTGATGGACAGGAACAGGAAGCCCAGGGCGAACCCGCGGATCAGGACGGGCGCGGCGAGCGTGCCCGCCCCGCTGTCCGCGTTCGCGCCGGCCAGCAGGACCATGGCCGCGATGAACAGCAGGACGCCGGCGGGCACGGTGGCGATGGGCGGGACCCGCCTTGCCTGGAAGAGCCCGGCGCTCAGCAGGAGCGAGACGACGAACAGCCCGCCGCTCGGCAGGAGCAGAAGACCCGCGTCGGTGGGCGTGAAGGCCAGGGCGGACACCGCGAAGGTCGGGATCAGGTAGGCGCTGCCCAGCAGGGCCGCGCCGGCCACGAAGCTCACCAGGCAGGCGAAGGTGAAGTCGCTGGACCGGAAGACGGTCCCATCGAAGAGACCCGGTCCGGGCCGGCGGCCGCGCCGCAGCACCAGAAGGGCCAAGGCCGCGAGCGCCAGGCTCGAGAGGAAGACGATCCGCGGCGCTTCGAACCAGTCCCACCGTTCGCCCTGCGCGAGGACATAGGTGAGGCTCAGCATCCCCACGCCGACCAGGGCCAGGCCCACCCCGTCGAAGGGCGCCGGCTCGGCGACCGGAAGGGTCACGTCGTCGGCCGCCAGGATCACGCCGGCCGCGGCCAGCGCCACAGGCGCCACGGACAGGAAGATCCAGGTCCAGGACTGGCTATCGACCAGCCAGCCCTGAAGGGCGGGCGCGAGCGTGGCGGGCGCGACCACGGCGCCGGTGGCGAAGAGCGCCTGCAGGACCGGCTGCCGCGCGCGGGGGTACGCCAGGAACAGCAAGGCCTGCCCGCTGACCAGGACCGAGGCGCCCGCCAGGCCCTGAACGGCCCGCAGCGGGATCAGGACGTCCAGCCGCCAGATGAAGGCCGCCAGCGCGCAGGCGACGCCCATGAGCAACGTCGAGGCCAGCAGCACGTCGCGCGCCGGAAATCGCGTGAGGAGCCAGGGCGTGGCGATGAAGCCAATCAGCTTCAGCCCGACGTAGCTGATGTCGAGCCAGGCGAATTCGTCCGGGGTGGCGAGGGTGTCACCCAGGATGTCGAACCGGCCCAGCGCCAGGGCCGTCCCCGCCACCGCTTCGGTCAGGGTGGCTATGACGATGCCCGTCAGCAGCAGCCAGCCGCCCGTCCGGTTTTCCTCAGGCGGCGCGGCAGGATCGGCCGCGGGCGTCACGACCCCCGCCCTCCCGCGATCTCGACCCGCGCGGACAATCCCGGGACCAGCCGCCCGGCCAGGGGGTGGCGGGCCAGCCGCACCTTCACGGGCACGCGCTGGACGACGCGGACGAAGTTGCCGGTGGCGTTGTCCGGCGGGATCAGGCTGAAGGCCGCGCCGCTCCCGGGCGCATAGCTGTCGACCACGCCCTGGAACCGCGCCCCGGGAAAGCCGTCGACGGTGACGACCGCGCGTTGCCCGGGCCGGATTCGTGCGAGGGCGGTTTCCTTGAAATTGGCGACCACCCACAGGTCGCCGACCGGAACGATGTCCACCAGCGACACACCGGGCGTCACGAACCGGCCCACGCGGACCTGGCGGTTGCCGACCACGCCGGCGACCGGGGCGCGCACGACCGTGCTGGCCAGGTCGATCCGCGCCAGATCGCGCGCGGCCTCAGCCTGGGCGATGGCCGCGGCGGCCGCGTCCCGCTGGGTGGCCAGCACGTCGATCTTCTGCTTCTGGGCCTGGAGGGTGGCCGAGGCGCCGGAGAGGCCCGCGTCGGCGCGGTCCTTCGCCGCGTCGCTCTCGTCCACCTGCGCCTGGCTCACCGCGCTGCTCTCGATCAGCGCCCGGCGGCGCGCGCTGGCCTTGGCCGCAAGGCCCAGGTCCGCGAGCGACGCGCGCCGCTGGGCGTCGGCCTGCCGCACGACCGTGTGCTGCAGCCGGGTCTCGGCCTCGATGTTGGCCAGGCGCGCCTGAGCGGCCACGACGTTCGCCTCGGCCTGGGCGAGCCGGGCCCGGTAATCCGCGTCGTCGATGCGGAACAGGACCTCGCCCGCCCGCACGGTCTCGTTGTCGGCCACCTCCACGGCGACGACATAGCCGGCGACCTTCGGCGCGAGTGAGGTGATGTCACCGCGGACATAGGCGTTGTCGGTGGAGGGCGCCTGTCCGGCGAGCCACGCCCACCCGCCCACCGCCAGGGCAAGCGCCGTCAGGCAGAGGGCGAGGCCGAAGATCTTCTTCCTGCTGAGCTGGGCCATGACGACCTCCGGTAATAATCGTTACCATTGACGCCTATTGGTAACGCCCAGTACCGGTCAAGGGCGTTCGCATGGGAGGCGGATCGGAATGACAGACGAGGCGAGCCGGGCGCCGCGCGGCGAGGACCGACGCCGCGCCGTCCTGGAGACGGCCGCGGCGCTCTTCTTCGAGCGCGGCTACGCGGCCACGAGCATCGACGCGATCATCGCGCGCGCCGGCGGGTCGAAGCGGAACATCTACGCGCAGTTCGGCAGCAAGGCCGGGCTGTTCACCGCCATCGTCTCGCAGAACGCCGACCAGGCGCTGGCGACGCTTGAAATCGACGAGGCCGCCGGGCGGGACCTGCGGGAGACCCTCGCTGCGTTCGGCCGCCGGCTCCTGGAGGTCTACATGTCGCCCACGGTTCTGGGCATCTATCGGGTGGTGGTCGCCGAGGCGCACCGTGATCGCGCCCTGGCCGAGGCGTTCTACGACAAGGGGCCGGGGCGCACGTCCGCCGCGCTGCGCGAGGTCCTGGAACGGGCCGCCGCCCGGGGCGAGATCGCGATGCTCGACCCCGCGATCCACGCGGAGCATTTCGTCGGCCTGACGCGCGACAACCTGCACCTGCAGGTGGTCCTGGGGTTGCGACCGCCGCCCGCCCCGGCGGAGATCGACGCGATCGTGCGCTCCGCCGTCGCGCTGTTCCTGGACGGCCTGCGACCGCGCTAGGCCGGCCTGTCTCGCCGCGATGGTCGTCAGCATCTACGCCCCCTCGCGTTGCGCGGCGCAGGCTCGGTGGCGACGGGGGTCGGCTGCAATGAAGACCGCAGCCAGTCGTCGAAGCCCAACGCCGCGATGCGGGCGTTCCGGCCCGGGAGCAGCGACGTCTCTTCGAGCGTCGCGCCAAAATAGGTGGCGGCGGGATCGGGCGCCACGCGACGGCTGTCTTCGTAGGCAGTCAGCACCTCGACCGCGAGGTCGGACAACCGGAAGCGTTCCGGCCCAGCGACTTCGATGGTGTCGTTCAGCGGCGCCCCCGTCGCCAGATCGGCCAGGGCTTCGGCGACATCCAGGCCCGAAATCGGCTGGACACAGGCCGGGGATATCCTCACCTCCGCCCGCGCCCCGTCCTGGACCACACCGGCGATGAACTCGAAGAACTGCGTCGAGCGCAGAATGGTGAACGGCAGACCCGAGGCCTTGATAAGGTCCTCCTGGCGCTTCTTGGCCCGGAAATAGCCGCTGGCCTGCAAGCGGTCGGTCCCGACGATCGACAGTGCGACGTGATGTCGAATACCGGCGGCGCGCGCCGCCGCCGCCAGGCGTAACCCCGCGGTGTCGAAGAACCGCAGCGCGGTCTCGCCGTCCAGCGTGGGCGAATTGGACACGTCGACCATCACCTCGGCGCCCTCCAGGGCCTCGTCCAGACCGAAGCCGCTGATGGCGTCGACGCCGAAACTCGGGGACGCCTCCAGCACGCGATAGTCGTTCTGGCGCAGGTCGAAGACCAGCTTCCTGCCGATGCGGCCGCTGCCGCCGATGATCACGATCTTCACGGTGTTCTCCTCCGGCTCGGCCGACAGCTCGGCGGCCCATGTCCGACGACGGACGGAAGCTCAGGGCGCCCGCGCGGCGTCCTCGATGAAGGCGGCGACCTGGTCGGGATGAGAGACCATCAGCGCATGCGAGGCGCCGGTGAGCGCCACGGTCTTCCGGGCGTGGGCGCGCTCGGCCATGAAGGCCATGACGGCGGCGGGGACATTGCGGTCGCCGGTCCCGTAGATCACGTAGGACGGCAGCCGCTTCCAGGCCGCTGGGCCTGACGGCTCGCCCAGGGCGGAGAGCGTGACGGGGCGTTGGGTCGCCGCCATCGCCGCCGCCTGCGTCGGCGACACGTCGGCGGCGAACTGCGCCCGGAACCTGTCGCGAAGGATGTAGAGATCCTCGTCCCCGTCCGGCAGCGCGATCGTGGTCAGGCTGTCTCCAAGCGTGCTGCCCGGGAACTTGGCGGAGAGCGACAGGCTGGTTTCGCCGGTGTCGGGCAGGAAGCCCGCGACATAGACCAGAGCCTTCACATTGGCGGCGCCATTGGCCGCCGTGGTGATGACCGGCCCGCCGTAGGAATGCCCTACCAGCAGCACCGGTCCGGGGATGGATTTCACCACGGACGAGACGGCGGCCGCGTCGCTCGCGACGCCCCGCAGCGGATTGGCGGCCGCGACGACCTCGAACCCGTCGCGCTTCAGCCGGCTGATGACGCCGGTCCAGCTCGAGGCGTCCGCGAAGGCGCCGTGCACCAGGACGATCGTCGGCTTCGGGTCGGCCCGGCTCGGTTCGGCGTTCGCGCCGCGGCCGGCCGTGAGGGCCAGGGCGATCGCCATGACTCCAAGGATGTGTCGCATGTCTTCGTCTCCATCAGGCCCGTGCGGCGTGTGGCGACGAACATGCGGCTCCCCCCCTCGCGAGCCTATCGGGCCTGAGGCGGGGCCGACCTCGACCGAGGCGGTGGTGGCCCAGGTCCGGCGGATAGGTGTCCGCCACGGTCGCGATAGGTCGGCCCTCCGGATGGCGAGGACCTCCGACCCGGCGGCCAGATGGAGCCGCCGACGCCGCTGCGGAAAGAAGGCCGGCGACACGTCCCGTCGTGAGGAGCCTCCGATGAACCGCCGTACCCGCCGATCATCCGGCGCCTCGAAGCCCAATCAGCCCCCGCGTCCCATACACCGGCCCCCTCCGCGCCCCCGGCGTTCGGCGACGCCGGAGATCCTGGTGATCGTGGCGGCCTTCGCCGCCCTGGTGCTCGCGGACTACCTCCTGCGCTCGTCGTTACCCGCGGAAGAACCGGCGACGAGCTATGCGCAGCACGACGAAGGTCCAGATGCGCCTGACCTCAGGTCTGATTGAGCCTGACGGCGCGGGAATGGGAACCTGGGTCCAGCAAAGGACGGCAGGACATGGACAGGCGGCCAGTCAGGATTCTTCTCCAGACGACGATCCCCACGACCGACGACGACTGGTCGATCGCCCGGTTCAGCAGACTGGGCGCGCTGCTGGGCGCGCAGCGCGATGACCAGAGCCGGCAGATCTACCAGGTCACGCAGCGCGACCGCGGACCGCTGGGCGCGCCGGATTCCGTGCTCTCGACGATCGACGACAGCGACTTCGATCAACTGTGGCTGTTCGCCGTGGACACCGGCGACGGCCTCGCGCCGGAAGACTGTGAAGCGATCTCCCGTTTTCGCGCCCGTGGCGGCGGCCTGCTGGTGACGCGCGACCACATGGACCTGGGATCCTCGGTCTGCACGCTCGCGGGGCTGGGCTCAGCGCACCATTTCCACAGCAGCAACCCCGACCCTGATCCCGTGAAGCGGCGGATCGACGACCCCTTCACCCCCTACATCTCCTGGCCGAATTTTCATTCCGGCGCGAACGGCGACTTCCAGAAAATCGAGGTGGTGGGCGCCCGCCACCCGGTCCTCGCCAACCCGCGGTCGCCCACGGGCGCGATCCGCTTCCTGCCGTCGCATCCGCACGAAGGCGGGATCGGCGCGCCGGAGGGCGAAGGTGCCCGTGTGATCGCCCAAGGCCGCAGCCTAGCCACCGGCGCACGATTCAACATCGCGGTGGCCTTCGAGCCTGGAGAACGCGGCGGTCCGGGCCTGGCCCAGAGCACCTTCCATCATTTTGCCGATTACAACTGGGACACCCGCGCCGGCAGCCCGAGTTTCGTCGACGAACCGCCGGGCGACGGCCTCCAGCGATGTCCCGAGGCGCTGGCCGACACCCACCGCTATGCGCTGAACGTCGCCGCCTGGCTCGCGAGCTCGCGGCCCGGAATGGGGTCGTCGACATGACCTCCGAGCGGCTGAAGGCGCTGACCGATGGCGTGGTGGCGATCGTCATCACCATCATGGTCCTGGAGATGAAGCCGCCCGAGGGCGATACGCCGGCTGCGCTCGGCGCGGTCCTGCCGGTGTTCCTGAGCTACGCCCTCAGCTTCGCCTACATCGCGATCTACTGGAACAACCATCACCACTTCTTCCTCCTGACGCCCAAGGTGAACGGCGCCGTTCTGTGGGCGAACCTGCACCTGCTGTTCTGGCTCTCGCTCATCCCGTTCACGACCAGCTGGATGGGTGAGCACGAGCTGCGGCCCTGGCCCACGGCCGTCTACGGGCTGTCGCTGTTGGCCTGTTCGATGGCCTGGCATCTGATGCAGACGGCGATCATCCGCTCGCAAGGCGAGCAGTCCGACCTGCGTCGGGCCGTCGGCGGGGACTGGAAAGGCAAGGCGTCCGCGGCCGGCTACCTCCTGGGCGTGGGCGCAGCCTTCGTCGAGCCCGTGGCCGCGGCGCTGATCTACGCGGCGATCGCGTCCCTGTGGCTGGTCCCCGATCGCCGCGTCCATCGCCTGGTCGCCACGCCCGATCCCACGGCGCCGCGTCCCTGAGCGCCCCTGCCGCGCCGACGGCGAGCACCGGCGAACGACCTCGCGCGCGCTGCCGCGCGCCCACGGCAGACGACGGCGTCCATCGCGGTCGCACCGCAGGCCCGGCCCCGGTCGCTGCGCAATCTTCAGATTCCTCAATCTCTTACGCGCCCAACTTGCGGGACCTATCCCGGCGGATGGCGTGTCCTATCCCTCCGCCCAATCGATCCTCGCGCGGCCTCGGCCCTAGCCTGGGGATGCCGTTTTGAGGCGTAGCCGAAAGGATCTGGATCATGAAATTGGACAAAATCTCACCCGCGGGCGGAGCGGCCTCCGCGGACCTCGTGCCGTCGCGGTACGCGCTGCGGATCGGCGAGATCGACGTGCTGGTGATCAGCGACGGCATCCTCCCCCTGCCGACCTCGACCATGTCCACCAACGTCGAGCCGGCCACCCGCACGGCTTGGTTCAAGGATATGTTCATGGGGCCGGAGGCGTTCGACTGGCCGCTGAATGTGCTCGTGGTGCGCAGCGGCGACCAGATCATCCTCGTCGACGCCGGACTGGGCGGGCAGTTCCCCGGCTTCCCCCGCGCCGGGCAGTTCCCCCAACGCCTGGAGGCGGCCGGCATCGACCTGGCGTCCGTGACGGACGTGGTCATCACCCACATGCACATGGACCACGTCGGCGGGCTGCTCGTGGACGAGGTCCGGTCGCGCCTGCGTCCGGACCTGCGGATCCACGTCAGCGCCACGGAAGTCGACTTCTGGAAGTCGCCCGACTTTTCCCGGACCGTCATGCCGACGCCCATTCCGGAGGTGCTTCGCTCCACCGCCGCGGAATTCGTGCAGATGTACGGCGACAAGCTGCACACGTTCGACCAGGAGTTCGAGGTCGCGCCGGGCGTCGTCGTCCAGCGCACCGGCGGTCACACCCCCGGGCACAGCATCGTGCGTGTCACGGCTGGCGACGAGCGGCTGACCTTCGCGGGCGACGCCCTGTTCCCCGTCGCCTTCGACCACCCCGACTGGCAGAACGGCTTCGAGCATGATCCGGAGGAAGCGGCCCGCGTCCGCGTGCGTCTCATGCAGGAAGCGGCGGCGAGCGGGGAAATCCTCGTGGCCACCCACCTCCCCTTCCCTTCAGTCGGCCGGGTGGCGGTCGAAGGCGACGCCTTCCGCTGGGTGGCGGCGGTCTGGGACTACTGACCTCGGCGCGAGCTGACCAGGGCGCATGGCCTGAGCGCCCGCGCCCTGGTCGCCTCGAAGACCCGCCACCCTCACCCATCCGACATCGAACCCCGGACCCGCGCGTGGCCAACGCACGCGGCGAGGTCGGGCCGAACACCGCGGAGCACCGCATGGCGACGCACCTCTCCAACAAGCCCCGCCGCGCTGCCGGAGGCGTGAGGGGATCTCGTCGCGCCGACCCGGCCGGCGCTGCGCGGGTCACGCCCTGCCAGCGACTGGACGGGATGCTCGACGCCGCCCTGGCCGACAGTTTTCCGGCGAGGGACCCCGCCGCGGTGACGCGACGCGCCGAGGTTTCAGGTTCAGGTTCGGGGACGACCGCGCTCGCGCCGGGCCCTCGCCGCGATGGCTCCTGACGGCGGGCCGGGGCCGCAGGCGTTTCAGCGGCGTCGCGGTCCGCCGTTCCGGTCCGGACTCGCGCCCTGGCGGCTTGCGCGCGTCGAGGCGTTCGTGGCGGACAACCTCGCAAGGCCGCTCCGCCTCAACGACCTGGCGCGGGCGGCCGGGCTCTCGCGGATGCATTTCGCAGCCCAGTTCCGGGCGACGACCGGCCTGCCGCCGCACGCCTATCTGGTCTCGTGTCGCATCGAGCGCGCCAAGGCCCTGCTGTCCGACACCCCGCTCCCGCTCGCCGACATCGCGTGCGCCGTCGGCTTTCGAAGTCACAGTCACTTCTCGACAGTCTTCCGGCGTCGGTCCGGCGTCGCGCCGATGCAGTGGCGAAGGCGGCATGCGGCGCGTGACGATGTGGACAAGGCGGCCTCGGCCGATACCACGGGCGCGGTCGGCTTGTAACACGAGCTGAGGCCCTCCTGATACGGCTCGGGGATCGCATTCGCTGAACACAGATAGCATTCACGTCGCGCGTTTTTAATATACGCACGGCAATATCCTGTATCCCCGCGCAGCGTTATTGGATTCGATGCTGACGAACCTACCTTCAGACACCAGGCCGATATCTCTTCGGCCTTCCTGAACTGAAGGTTGACCTCATGCGTATTCTGCTCGCCGCTTCCGCCCTCTCACTTATCGCCGTGCCCGCGTTCGCCCAATCGCTGACATCGCCGGCCGTCTATGGCTCCGCCGGCTACACCTGGTTCGACGGTGACGAGGCCAGCCTGGGCGCGATCACCGCCCGCGTCGGCGCCAAGCTGCATCGCTACGCCGGCGTGGAAATCGAAGGATCGGTCGGCATCGACGACGACAGCTTCACCGCCTCGGTATATGGCCCGGGCAAGTACGAGCTGAAGCATGACGTCGCGGCCTATGCGGTCGGCTTCCTCCCCGTCACCGAGAAGATCGACGTCTTCGCGCGCCTCGGCTACGGCACGACCAAGATCAAGGCCAACGTGGCGGGTGTGAGGTCGCGGCAGGACGGCGACAGCGTCAACTACGGACTTGGCGCAAGCTACTTCATCGATGGCGCGAACGGCGTCCGCGCCGACTGGACGCGCCGGGACTTCACGGGCGGCCACGCCGGCGCGGCCGATACCTGGGCGGTCAGCTACGTCCGCCGGTTCTAGTCGGGGCGACGGCAGGGCGCGCGCCACGACCGGGCGCCCTGCTCCCCTCTGGCGGCTCCTGTCGCAGGACGTCCTCTGACCGCCGTCTGGCACTGAGGGCCATCGTGCGGGACGGCCGGGAATGGCGGCTAGGTCGACGGAGCCTCACGCAGGGGCGCCGGAAGGGTTTCCCAGGCCCGGATGAGCCCGCCGATCGTGGCGATCTCCATTTTGCGCAGGCCGTTGCTCCGGTGCAGCTTCACCGTCACTTCGCTGATGCCGAGGTCGAAGGCGACCTGCTTGTTGAGGCGGCCGCGGACGACGCGCGCGAGCACATCCCGTTCGCGCGGCGTGAGCGTCTCGAAGAGCTCGGCGTTGCGCTGCGCCACCCGGGCAAGCGCACGCTGTGACCGGTCACGCTCGAGCGCGACGGTGATCGCGTCCAGCAGCGCCTGATCGCGAACCGGCTTGGTCAGGAAATCGACCGCGCCGGCCTTCATGGCCTGCACGGTCATCGGGATGTCCCCGTGCCCGGTCAGAAAGATGATGGGCTTCGGGTTTCCGCCGGCCGCCAGCCGATGCTGCAGGTCGAGCCCGCTCGCGCCGGGCAGGCGCACGTCCAGGATGAGGCATCCGGGCTGGTCGAGCGCCCCCGACTCCAGCAGGTCGCGGGTCGAGGCGAAGCAGATCGGAACCAGGCCGATCGAGAGCAGGAGTTCGCTCAGCCCCTCGCGAACCGAGAGGTCGTCGTCCACCACCAGGACAACGCCCTGTTCGCTGGACGCCGCCTCCGGGGCCGCGGGCGCGGGCCGGGAAATGTTCTGTAGCAAGCTCAACTCTCCCTTGTTCAGTGGTCCAGGATCTTCTCCACGGTCGCCAGCAGCAGCTGGCCGTCGATGGGTTTGCGAAACAGGCCCGCCGCGGCCGCCACCTCGGCCGGGCGTTGGGTCCCGATCTCGTGGCGCCCGGTGACCAGGAACACCGGCAGATCCGGACGCAGCCTTCCGACGGCGTCGCGGAGCTGGAACCCGTCCATGCCGGGCATGCCGATGTCGGTGATCAGGCAGTCGATCTCGTCCACGCCGGCGACGAGCAGGGCGTCGGCCGAGCCGAAGGTGCGCACGGCGTGGCCCGCGGATTCGAACAGGTTCTCCAGCGACTCCCGGAGCCGCACGTCGTCGTCGACCACGGCAATGATGCGTTTGGGATGACTCACGCTTCCCTCTCTCCGCGACGCGAATGTGTGACCGGGATCTGCAGCCGCTCCGCCGCCCGAACGAGGTCGGCGAGGGACTGGGCGCCCATCTTCCGCAGGACGTTTCGCCGATGGACCTGCAGCGTGACCTCGCTGAGGCCGAGTTCGGCGGCCGCCTGTTTGTTCATCAGGCCGCTGACGATGAGCGGCAGGACCTCGCGCTCGCGCGGCGTCAGCTGCGCGTATCGCCCTCGCAGGGCGCCCATGTCCGCCCGCTCGGCCCGCAGGCGGTCGTCCTGCGCGAGCGCGGCGTCCACGGCGGCCAGCAGCGCATCCTCGCCGAAGGGCTTGGTCAGGAAATCCACCGCGCCGTGTTTGATGGCCCGCACCGAGGAAGGAATGTCGCCATGGCCGGTGATGAAGACGATGGGCGGGTGATCGCCGCCGGCCAGCTGTGACTGAAGGTCGAGCCCGTTGATGTCCGGGAGCTCGACATCGAGCAGCAGGCATGCCGGCCCCGCCGGGGGCGCGGCGCGGGCATAGTCGCCCGCCGAGGCGTAGGCGGCGACGCGCAGCCCATGAGCCTCGAGCAGTTCGCTGAGCGCTTCGCGGACGCGGGCGTCGTCGTCGACGATCAGGACGATGGGGGGGTTCGGCGTCATGACGGCGGCGGCGCTTTAATGGGCAGGGTGAAGGCGAAGGTCGCGCCGCCCCCGGGGTTCGCGTCCACCCACAACCGCCCGCCGTGGGATTCGACGATCGAGCGGCAGATCGCCAGGCCCATGCCCATGCCGCTCGGCTTGGTGGTGAAGAAGGCGTCGAAGACTTTTTCAGCGTCGGTGACGCCAGGCCCGTTGTCGCTGACCTCGACCTGCACCATCTCGCCGGCGCGGAAGGCCCTGACCCCCAGCCGCGGCGCGTCCTGGCCGTCGATCGCGTCGATCGCATTGCGCATGAGGTTGACCAGCACCTGCTGGATCTGAACGACGTCGAAGGGGATCGAGGGCAGATCGTCTGCGAGGCGTGCATCGACCTCCACGCGGGCCTGGGAGGTGCGGTCGGCGAGCAGGCGGCGGACTTCGGCGATGACGTCTCCGATGGCCGCGGCATCCCGCGGCCCGACCGCCTGGCTGAACAGGGCCCGAATGCGGCTCACCACGTCGGCCGCGGCATTGGCGTCGCGGATGATCCGCTCGATCGTGGTCTGCGCGCGATCCAGGTTCGGCGGCGCCGCCGTGAGCCATCGCTGGCAGGCCTGGGAGTTCCACACCACGGCCGCCAGGGGCTGGTTCACCTCGTGGGCTATTGAGGCGGAAAGCTCGGCGAGGCTCGCGGCTTGGCTGGCGCGCGCAAGCCGCTCCTGGGCCAGCCGAAGGTCGTCCTGTGCACGAATCTCTGCGTCGATGTCGAGGCAGATCACGTTCCACTGGACGATCTCACCGTCCGGACGACGCATCGGCGCGGCGCGCGTCTCCACCCATCGGTACGCGCCGTCGAAACGGCGCAGGCGATGGCGGCGCGCATAGGGGACACCCGTGCCGAGCGATCTGGCGTACGCCTGCTTCACCCCGGCCAACTCGTCGGGGTGAACGCCGGCCTCCAGGGTTCCAATCAGCCGGGACTTTCCCGCGTCATCCAGCTCTTCGAGGTCATAGCCCAGGAACTCCCGAAGTTGCTGGCTACGATAGAGCGGCTCGCCGTTCGGCGCGGCGCAGTCGATCATGGCCGGGAGGGTTTCGACGAGCTGCCAAAGGAAACGCTCGCGTTCGCGCAAGGCCTCCTGCGCCTGCATCTCCTCTTCAATGTCGATCGACACGACGTACCACTGCAGGATCGCGCCATCCGGATCGCGAAGCGCCTGAGCCCGCGCTTCGATCCATCGGAAGGCGCCGTCGTTGGCGCGGCGGCGGAAGCGATTCACAAAGGCTTCGCCCGTCGCGAACCCGTGGTTGGCCCGGGCGAACATGACCGGAAAATCGTCGGGATGCGCGACCTCTCGCGCCAGGGTCTCGAAATCGCGAATACCCGAGTTCGGGAGCCCGACGGTATCCGCATATCGGCGACTGGCGTAGTTGAGCGTCCGCGTCGGGTCGAAGCTGAGGATGTTGATCGGCAGGGCGTCGAGCATCTGCTCGAGCTTCTGTTTGCTCTGCTGCAACGCCTGCTCGGCCCGGACCTGATCGTCGATATCGTGGCAGACGCCATACCACTGGACGATGCGCCCGGCGGGGTCTCGCAGCGGCTCGGCGCGGCTCGACATCCAATGCCACACCCCGTCGGCGCGTCGCAGCCGGTAACGCATCGCAAACGGCGAGCCGGTCGCCAGGCTGTCGCCGAGAACCCGTCGGAAGGCGGTCGCGTCCTCAGCATGCACGGCCGCGATCAGGCCCTCCAGGCCCCTCGCCAGGAGTGCTCCCGGATTTGCGACGTCGCCGCCCAGGTAGTCGGCCATCCGCCGGTTGAAGAAGGTCGGTTCGCCGTCCGGCGTCAGACGCCAGACGTGGCTCGGCACCAGGTCGACGAGCTGCGAGAGCTCGCGCTCGCGGTCTCGCAGGGCTTCCTCGTTCTTCTTGTAGACATCGTTGGTGATGGAGGTCCCGTACCAGCCGGTGATCGCGCCCTGGCGGTCGCGGATCGGCTGGGCGACGCTGCGATTCCAGGCGTAGCCGTACACAAGCTTGACGCGATGCTCGTAGAAGAACTTGTCGCCGGTCGCCAGGCAGTGCCGCCAGGCCGCCGCCAGCCCTTCGTAGTCGTCGGGATGGGCGTGGGCCTTCCAGGCGGTCTGGCCCGCCTCAGCAAAGGCGTTCACCTCGGCGATCGTCTGCTCGAGGTTCACCTGTGAGAAGGTCGTGAGGTAGGTGATCCTGCCGTCCGGATCGACGACCCAGGCGTTGCCGAACAGGTTTTCGATGACCTGGATCGCCCGGGTGGCTTCGAACTCGGTTTCAGGCGAGGTGGTCAGCGCCCGCGTCCCGAAGGGGCTCGGCCCGGTCTCGTCCACGGGCGCCGGCACGGCGATGCTCTCGCCCCGCCACTGCAGGACGCCGTTCGAGTCGTAGAGCGGCGGTTCGAGCGTGACTTCCGCCCAGCCATAGTCCCCCGCCGCCTGGCGCACCCGAAGGACGGCGGGCTGGGGCCGACCGGTCCAGAAGGCATGGGTGATCCCATGCAGGGCCAAGCTCCGGTCGTCCGGATGGACGAGGCTGAGCGCCGAGGGCGCACTCGGCGCCGGGTCGTCGCGATCCGCCCGGACGGCGGCGGGTTCGGCCTCCCCGTTCAGGGCGCCGCGCTCCAGCACCGCGCCATACCAGCCGACGACGCGTCCGCCTGCGTCGCGCACCGGCTGGCCGGAGCATCGGCTCCAGCGGTAGCCGCCGTCGGCGTCCCGCAGGCGGTGGGCGACGTGGTAGTGGTCCCCGGTCTTCAACGCGCGCCGCCAGGCCGCCGCGGCGTCCTCGTAGTCGTCGGGGTGCACCAGGCCCTTCCAGCCGGCGGCCGGATCCTCCGAGGGCGGATTGAGGTCTTCCGGCGCGACGCCCAGCAACGCCAGGACGCTCGGGGTGACGTAGACGAACCGGCCGGCGACGTCGGTCGCCCAGGCGTTGCCGACGACCCGCTCGACGACGCGCGCCGCGCGAACGGCGTCCGGTTCAGCGCCGTCAGGTATTTGGGACAACATCGCCCAGCCCTCCTGTTGGGGTCGGGTTGCGGGACCGTGACCCGGGCGCCAGCTTAGCACTCCTTCTTTTGACGGGTTTCTCATTCCAAAGGAGGCTAGGCCCCGGCGCTGGCACAGGCACCCTATGGAAACCCATCGGTCGCCCGCGATGCGGCGCCCGTCAGCGCCACGCGGTGTGTCAGAGACGCACAACATCACGGATCGCCGAGGCGAAGGCGTCGGGAGCCTCCTGCGGCAGGTTGTGGCCGACGCCGCCGCCGACCAGCCGATGCCGGTAGGGCCCTGCGAACTTTCCGGCGTAGGCCGCAGGGTCCGGATGCGGCGCGCCGTTGGCGTCCCCCTCCAGGGTGATCGTCGGCACGGTAATGACGGGCGCGGCGGCGAGCCGGCGCTCCAGGCCCTCGAGCCGAGGGTCGCTGTCGGCGAGACCCATGCGCCAACGGTAGTTGTGGATCACGATCGACACATGATCCGGATTGTCGAGCGCCGCCCCCGAGCGGTTGAAGGCGGCGTCACTGAACCGCCACCGGGGCGAGGCGGTGCGCCAGATGAGCCTGGCGAATGCGTGACGGTCTCGTGCATAGCCCAGGCGACCCCGCTCGGTGGCGAAGTAGAACTGGTACCACCATGCCCGCTCGGCCTCGGGCGAGAGCGGCGCCGCGCCGGCGGCCTGGCCGCCGATCAGGTAGCCGCTCACCGAGACCATCGCCCGGCACCGCTCCGGCCAGAGGGCTGCGACGACATTCGCCGCCCGCGCACCCCAGTCGAAGCCGGCGATCACGGCGTTTTGGATGCGCAGGGCGTCCATCAGCGCGATGACATCGGCCCCCAGCGTAGCCGGCTGGGCGTTGCGCACCGCATCGCCGGCCACAAAGCGGGTCGCACCGAACCCCCGCAGGTACGGGACGATCACCCGGTAGCCCTGCGCCGCCAGCATCGGAGTGACCTCGGCGAAGGCATGGATGTCGTAGGGCCAGCCGTGCAGCAGGATGACCACGGGTCCGGCCGCAGGGCCGGCGTCGACGTACCCGACGTCCAGGACGCCGGCCACGACCTGGCGGACCGGCCCAAAGTCGCTCGGCGCGGCCCACGTGGACGCCTGCGCGGCGAACGGCGCGGCGCCGGCGACCGCCGCGCCGATGACGTGACGACGCGATGGATGGCAGGGCGTCGTGCTGGGCATACGGTCTCCATTTGCAGGCCGGGTCGGCGCCGCCGCCCCTCACGGCCGTCTCACCGCGAAGGGCGCAGGACGCTGGGCGGGCGTGATCAAGCGGCCGGGATCGACTCCCGCAGCCAGTCGGCCAGCGTGATCGTCCCCAGGCGGGCCCCCGGTCCCGGCGTCAGCGAGCGCTCCTCGAGCACGGCCCCGAAATAGGGCGCGGCCGGATCGGCGACGACGCGTCGGGTGTCGGCTTTGGCCCGGAGATAGGCCTCCGCGAAGGCGGTGATCGGGAGGGCCTCGGGCCCGCCGATCTCGATCGTCCGGTTGAGGGGTTCGCCCGGGGCCACGGCGACGAGCTCGGCCACCACGTCGTCCGGATGGATGGGTTGCATCAGCGCCGGAGATAGGGGGATCTGGCCATCGACCACCGCCGAGTCGACGATCCCGCCAATGAACGGCAGGAACTGCGTCGAGCGGATCAGGCTGTAGGGGATCGGGCCCGCCTTGATCAGGTCCTCCTGGGCCACCTTGGCGCGCATGTAGCCGCTGGCAGGCAACTGATCGGCTCCGACGATCGACAGCGCGACGTGATGTTTCACACCGGCAGCCGCCTCCGCGGCGAGCAGGTTGCGACCCGCGGTCTGGAAGAACGCCATCACCGCGTCGTCCGCGAAGGAGGGGGAGTTCGCGAGGTCGACCACGACCTGAGCGCCGGCAAGGACCTCGGACAGGCCCTCGCCGGTCAGGGTGTTAACGCCGGTCTCCGGCGCCGCGGGGATGGCGTCGTGGCCCAGCCCTTTCAGGCTGCCGACGAGGCGGGAGCCGATGCGTCCGGTTCCGCCGATCACGACGATTTTCATGGTGGTTCTCCTGGGGCTTGCTTGAGGTCGGTAGACGCTAGGCGGAGCCGCGATTGGCGCGTATCGGCCCAAAGGCCAGGGTGCGACGGACGCTGGCGGCCCATGGCGCCGAACGGCCTGATCCCAGAGCGTGTCTGGCGAGACCCGGGCCGCGGGCTGGGCCGCCGCGATCGGGCAATTCGTCCGCCCGCCCTCACCCTCGGGCGGGGGGATCCCAGACCAGGGGCGTAGACGCCCGGGACCCACGAACAGTGCCGGTGATCGGCACGGGTCCGGCATCGTCAGGTCATCAGCAACACCCCGAGAGGCCCTGCCCATGATCCCCCGCTTCAACGCCTTCAAAGTCTCGCCGGACCTGACGAAGGCCCTGATGGGCGTCGAGGCCGCGCTGGCCGACAGCGGCCTCGAGCACGGACTCGCCGAACTCGTGCGTCTGCGCGCATCGCAGATCAACGGCTGCTCGTTCTGCCTTCACATGCACGTCGCCGACGCCAAGGCGCACGGCGAAACCGAGCTGCGGATGATCATGCTGGATGGCTGGCGGGAATCCTCGATGTTCAGCGAGCGCGAACGCGCGGCCCTCGCCTGGACGGAGTCCCTGACGCGCATCGCCAAGACCCACGCGCCGGACGCCGACTACGAGCAGGTGAAGAGCCAGTTCAGCGAGAGCGAGATCGTCTCGCTGACCATCCTGATCGGCCAGATCAACAGCTGGAACCGCGTGCAGATCGCCTCGCGCGTCACCCACCCGGTCGAAGCGGCCAAGGCCGCCTGAGACCCGTTCCCGATCGGTCCCCTCCCCGAACCGATCGGTGGGCCCGCCCCAGGGCCTGGAACGGCGAAGACGTCCTCTCGCCTCCTCCCCCAACCCGGGCGAGAGGCGTCTTCGATCGCCCCGCACTCCATCCGAAGGACGCCGCCATGATGAAGTCCACCTGCCTCGGCCTCGCCCTGGCGCTCGCCCTCGGCGCCGGCGCCAACGGCGTCTTCATGCTCGTCTCGCCGGACGGCTGGTACACGGCCGTTCCCGGCGTCACCACGACGGGCCCGTTCAACCAGCACTTCATCCGCGATATCGGCCTGATCTTCGTGCTCGCCGGTCTCGGGCTCCTGACAGGCGTCGCGCGGCCTGCGGTCCGCACGCTCCTGTGGTCCGCGACGGCCACCTGGCTGGGGGGCCACGCGCTCTTCCATCTCTGGGAAGTCGCCGTCGGGATCTGCGCGCCGTCCGCCCTTCTGCGTGACTTTGCGGCCGTAAGCCTTCCCGCTCTCCTGACCGGCCTCCTGGCCCTGTGGTCCTGGGCCCAGGATCGCCGCGCCTGAAGCGAATGAAAATTGCCTTCCGACTTCGGCGCCGGGCGATCTGTCCCCCTGCCGCCTGAACGCCGACGCTGATGCATTAACGCGGGGCGTTGGTCTCACGACCCCTGACCTCCCCGGGCGGGCGTGGGGGATCGGCAAAGGCCTTCCGATCAGTCAAGAACGCCGGCCAGAAGGCCTCACTGACCTCTCGCATTCGAGGCTCGTGATCGTCAGGCCAGCGTCGCGCCGCCATCCACCGCGAGGTTGATGCCGGTGACGAACGCGCTGTCGTCCGAGGCCAGGAAGACGGCCGCCCGGGCAAGTTCCTCCGCGCCGGCGAGCCGGCCGAATGGGATCACACGCGCGATCTCCGCCTCGAAGGCGGGGCGCGCGTCACCATCGACACCAAGCTTGCCGATGATCGGCGTGTCCGTCGGGCCCGGGCTGAGCACGTTCACCCGGATGCGCCGGGCCTTCACTTCAAGCGCCCAGTTGCGGGCGAAGGCCTCGATCGCGGCCTTGCTGCCGGCGTAGACGGTGTGACCGTCCAGGACCTTGCGCGAGGCGATCGAACTGGTGAGCAGGATCGCGCCGCCGTCCCGCAGCAAAGGCATGATCTTCTGCACGCCGAAGAACGTGCCCCGGGCATTGGCCAGGAACTGGCCGTCGTAGTCATCGGGGCTCACGTCCGCGCTCTGCTGAATCTGGATCGTGCCGGCATTCGCGACGTAGATGTCCGCCGCTCCGAAGCGTTCCGCCACGAACGCCGCCACCGCGTCGTGGGTCTCGAGCCTGGCGACATCGCCCACGACGCCGGTGGCCAGTTCGCCGAGCTCCGCCACGGCGCGCTCGACCGCATCGGCGCGACGGCCAACCAACACCACCTGGGCGCCCTCGGCAACGAAGGCCCGTGCGGTGGCGAAACCGATGCCGCTGTTGCCGCCGGTAATCACGGCGACCTTGTTCAATAGTCTCATGACGGAAGTTCTCCTGGATCGCTGCCGATGGGATGAGTCACGGACGGCGGCGGCGGCGCGGGCTGGTCCATCGGTGACCCGCGCCAAGATGCGGGAGCCAGGGACCAGTCGTCGGCTGGACGACGGTCGCGGTCCGCCTCGCCTCCAGGGCAGGGGCATCTCGCCTGTGCGGACCTACGACCGGTACGCGCGCGTCGTCGGACGACGCCCATCGCCCTGGGCGCGGAACCGCCTGACCCCTGGGCGGAAATCACCGCGACCTTCGGATGGATCAGCCCGTGCGGCGCGCCAGGTCGCCGCGACCGATGTCCGCCTCCAGGTTCTAAGGACGCCGCGAGGCGCCAACGCCGATTGTTCGCGGGCGCGCCTGCGGAAACGGAGATCCAGATGCCGATTCCGAACCTGTCCTTGTCCGACCTGACGGCAGTCTTCGGAGACCTTCCGCGTAGCCCCGTCATCCACCGGGCGTACGACCACGTGCGCGAGCGGCTCGAGCCCTTCCTGTTCAATCACGTCGCCCGCTCCTGGGTGTTCTCCGTGAAGCTCGCGGCCCGACGCGGCCAGGCGCTCGACGCCGAGGTGGTCGCCGTCTCGACGTTGCTGCACGATCTCGGGCTGACGCCGCATGCGCCCGGGCCCCACCGCTTTGAGGTGAACGGCGCCGAGGCCGCGCGAGCCTTCGTCCGGGACCTCGGTTTCGACGATCGCCGCGCCCAGCTGGTCTGGGACAGCATCGCGCTGCACGCCACCCCCTCGATCGGCTTCCTGAAGGAGCCCGAGGTGGCGATCTGCGGGCGCGGCATCACCCTGGACTTCGGAGGGCCGGACTTCGCGGCCTTCGCGCCGAAGGAGATCGCGTCGATTGTGTCCGCCCTCCCCCGTCTGGACATGAAGCAGCGGTTCACAGGCTGCATGCGCCATGAGGCTGAGACACGGCCCGAGGCCACCTACGACAATCTCGTCCGCGACTTCGGCCTGCGCTATGTCCAAGGCTACGCCCCGCCCTCCTGGGTCGACCAGGTGCTTGGCGGCCCGTACGACGAATAGGCGGCCCCCCAATCCGCATCTTCGCCACGCCCGGAGAACCGCGCCTGGAGTGTGTCGGCTGTGCCCCGCCCTTCGCCCTGTCGCTGCGGGCGCGGATGAACCCCAGACCAAGGGATAGGTCCGGGTGTCCCCGAGGCCGGATCGCCGAGCGTCGAGTGACTTCGTAGCCTCGGGCCAAGCTTCCGGCAGCTGATCGTGAAGCTCCACAGAGGTGAACCCACTATGAGAACTTCGCAGACCGAAACGTCCCGGCGCGGAATGATGGCCGCCGGCCTGGGCCTGGCCGCAGCCGGCGCAGCCGCCGCGGACCTGGCCTTCTCGACCGCCGCCGCCGCCGCGCCCGCAAGGACGCCTTCGCAGGTCGCTCCCCGGACGCCTGGCAGCAACCTCGTCACCACGGCGGACGGCACGCAGATTTTCTACAAGGACTGGGGCCCGGCCGGCGCTCAGCCCATCATGTTCCACCACGGCTGGCCCTTGAGCGCCGACGACTGGGACAACCAGATGCTGTTTTTCCTGGGCCAGGGCTACCGGGTCATCGCGCACGATCGGCGCGGGCATGGCCGCTCGACCCAGACCGACACCGGCAACGACATGGACACCTATGCCGCCGACCTGATCACCCTCGTCGACCACCTCGACCTGAGGAACGCCATCCACGTCGGCCACTCCACCGGCGGCGGCGAGGCTGCCCACTATGCCGCGCGGGCGAAGCCGGGGCGGGTGGCGAAGCTCGTCCTGATCGGCGCCGTCACGCCGATCATGGTCCGGACGGCCAAGAACCCCGACGGCCTGCCGCTCGCGGTGTTCGACGGCTTCCGGACCGGTCTCGCGGCCAATCGGGCGCAGAACTACCACGAGATCGCCTCTGGCCCCTTCTACGGCTTCAACCGTCCCGGCGCGAAGGTCATCCCGGCGGTGATCGACAACTGGTGGCGCCAGGGGATGATGGGCGGCGCCAAGGCCCACTACGACTGCATCAAGGCCTTCTCGGAGACCGACTTCACGGACGACCTGAAGGCGATCGATGTGCCGGTGTTCCTGATGCACGGCGAGGACGACCAGATCGTACCGGTTGCCGACGCGGCGCTCATCGGCATCAAGCTGCTGAAGAAGGGCAAGCTGAAGGTCTATCCCGGCCTGCCCCACGGCATGGCGACCACGCACGCCGACATCGTCAACCAGGATCTCCTGGCCTTCATACGCAGCTAGGCGGGCCGCGCCGCCGGCGCGCCCCACGAACGCCTAAGGACGGCGTGTCCCCGACCGCCGTCCTTCCCCGGGCTTCCCGCTTGCGAGGTCGCCGCCCTCGCCGGACGGGATGCTGCACACCCCCGCCAGGAGTTCGCCTCATGCACCCCGAGTTCAGAATGGAGGACGTCGAGATCCCCAAAGACCCCTTCCGGGCGGGACGCGACACCCTGCGGCTCGAGGCCCTCGGCCTGATGACCGCCGGCATCGTCCACGACCTCGGGAACATGATCCAGGTCCTGTCCAGCGCGATGAGTATCCTCAACCGGCACCCGGGGGTCCGGGCGGCCGAGGGCCTGGAGCCCGTCGTGGCCAGCGCCGTCCAGTCACTGGAACGCGCCACCGCCCTGATCGGAATGATCGCGGGGTTCGGGCGCGCCGGCGACTGCGAGACGGAGGAGCTGGATGTCGGCTTGTGCCTCGCCGGCCTCGAGCGGCTGCTGGGCTGGATCACGGCGGGGTCGATCCGGTTCGACCTGCGGGTGTCGCCGTTCTGTCCCCGGGTCGCCTGCAGCAGACGCCAGTTCGAGAACGCCCTGCTGAACCTCGTCCTCAACGCGCGCGACGCCATGCCGGGCGGCGGCGTCCTGACCATCGACGCGATGGCCTGCGGCGCGGCGGCCTCCGGCGCGGCGGGCCAGGCGGGCGACGCGATCATCAGCGTCACGGACACCGGCGAGGGCATGGACGCGTACACGCTTTCACGGGCGTTCGAGCCGTTCTTCACCACAAAGCCTGGCGGACGCGGCACCGGCCTGGGACTCGCTATGGTCCGGCGCTTCGCCCAGGAGGCCGGCGGCGGCGTGGCGGCAAGAAGCCGGCCGGGCGTCGGCACAACCGTTTCCCTCACGCTTCCCGCAGTTGTCACACCGTTCGGCTGGAGCGCGGGACCAGCTGGCATGGGTCCGGGGCCATGCGCCGGAACTGCGCCGGCTTCGCAGGTCTGAAGGACGCACGTGACGAAAGACCCGCAACGGCCTGGCCCCTCGCGCCGCCCGATCCCGCCCGCGCCGCACACGATGTACCGAAGGCGTGTCGCCATATGACCACACCCGCCGCCAGTCCCGGCTTCGCCGCTGACATCCTGCCCCGTTCCGAGCCGTCGACATCCCGTGCATGTGGCCGATGGGCGTCCGTCTGGACAGCTTCGACTGGATCGCCGACCCCGGCGGAGATGGGCGTCACCCTGACCACGCGAACGCGCGCCGCGTCTTTGCCGCGCTGCAGGCGAGCAGGCTGCCGCCGAATGACCCTTGGTCAAATGTGCAGCTACAGATCGACGACGCCTGGTTGACAGCGGGCTTCGCGCCGTGAGGCCTCACCCCTAACGGGCGCCGCGCTTGCCCTTCAACTCAGGCTAGGATGGTGTAGACACAGAGGAGCAAGCGCAGGTTGTTTCGCCGATTCCATGAATGCCACGCCAGTTCAGGATCCGTCGGGGCGCGAGGCGACCCTTTCCCTCATCCTCAGGACCATCCGGAAGCGGCGCGGGTTTCGGTCCGTGGAAGTCGCTCGGCTGATGGCGATGAAATACCGGACCTACCAGCGCTTCGAGGCCGGCGAGATGGGGGTGGACCTCCCCATGATTCAGCACTTCGCCGACGTGGTCCACGCCGATGGCTGGGGCATCTTCTTCGCGGTCGAGATGCGCTCGCTGGAATTCGCGCTCTTCTGTGCCGACAACGGCGCGGCCACGGCGCTCTTCTCGACGCTGCGGCGCTTCCATTTGAAGTCGGGCAAGGACATCGCCCGGCTCGATACGCGCAGCCTGCTCATCGTCTTCAGCAAGGCGTTCGACATGATCAGCGAGCGGGCCCGGGAGTACGACGCCGACCTCGAGCAATGGATGTTCGACGGCACATTGAACGGCGAGCCCGACGATGAACCCGAACCGGACCCCCACGACGGCGCCGCCGAGGATCCGGACGACGGTCAGGTATAGCGAGGCCGCCGATCGCTTCGCGGCGGGTCGCTGATGATGCCCAACGTACGCGCCCGGATGACCGCCTGCAGCCGGGTCTTCACCCCGAGCTTCTGGCACGCCCGGAAGACATGGCGCTCGACGATCCGATGCGACACCCCGAGGATGACGCCGATATCGCGCGAGCTCTTGCCTTCCTGGACCCAGAACAGGCACTCGGTCTGGCGCGGCGATAGGGTGACATCGCCCTCGTTCCTGGCGGGGCCGGACTCTGGCTGTTGACTACGCTCCAACTCACTCATGGACAGATCCCTTCAACAATCCGCCTGAACCTTGTGGATGATCCACGAATCGCTGGAATTGCTCGATCTGGATTTGAGTTCCCGCCTTATTTGCAAGTGACAACCTGCGGCGTCTACTGCGCCAAAACCTGACGCCCGCCGCGCCAGAAACTGGCGCGGGGCAGATTTTCCTTCCGTTTGCTTCCGAGCCGCTCCGTACGTCCTTGCGTGTGCTGGCGCGGGTGAGGTTACGCCCTCGAAGGCGGCGCGCGACCGAGTCAGGTTTGTCCTCGAAAGGACGGACCCATGCTGCTCGACCTGGCGACCTTCATGACCCTGGCGACGTCCTGCGCGCCAACCGTCGCGCCGACGACCCTGCTGGCGGTCGCGCGTGCGGAGAGCGGCCTGGATCCCCTCGCGATCGGCGTCAACGCGCCCACAACTCCGCGCGTCCCGGCGACATCAACCGCAACGGCTGTGCGCGAGGCCCGACGCCTCATCGCGGCTGGCCGCGACATCGACCTGGGCCTGGCGCAGATCAACGTCCGCAACCTGTCGGGCCTTGGGCTGACGGTCGCAGACGCCTTCGATCCCTGCCGCAACCTGGCGGCGTCGGCGCGGGTGCTGTCGGAAGGATACCGGCGCGCGTTGCCGGCCTCCGGTCCGGGCCAGCCCGCCCTGCGGACCGCCCTCTCCTACTACAACACGGGCTCCCCTGATCGCGGCTTCCGGAACGGGTATGTCGCGAGGGTCCTGGCCCACGCCGGCGCGACCGTTCCTGAGCGAGCGCTCGCTGCCGTCGACGCAGAGCCGTCGACGCCCATCGCCAGCTGGGACGTCTTCGGACGGGCCCGGCTCACCCCCGCCGCCTTCGTCCTGCGGCCAACCCTCGGAGCCCAGCCTTGACCTCTTCACAACGGGCCGCGCGCCACGTCGCGCTGGCGGCCGCCTTCACGCTCTTTGCATCTCCAGCCCTTGCACAGGCGGCCGGAGGCGGCGGCGATCTCACCGGATTTCTGCAGAACATCGTGGACCTGATGAACAGCGGAATCGCGCGGCTGCTTGCCGTGATTGCCGTTGGCATCACAGGAATCGTCTGGATGTTCGGACAGATCGATCTGCGCCGTGCCGGCACGGTCGTCATCGGAATCATCGTGGCGTTCGGCGCCACCACGATCGTCAACATGATCACTGGCGGGTCGGGCGCCTGAGATGCGCGATCCAGAAGAACGCCTCAACGAAGACACTTTGTTTCTAGCCTGCACCCGTCCGGCCATGATGCTCGGCGTGCCCATGGAAGCCGTGGGCGTGAACCTCATCGTGTCGTCCGTCGCCTTCCTGGCTGGCGGCTCGCTGCTCTACCTGCTGATCGCACCGGCGCTGCACGTCGTCTTCCAGGCGATCTGCAAGGCCGATCCCAACGCCTTCCGGGTGCTCTACCTCTTCGTCGAGACGCGAGGCCGCTCGCGCAACGGCGGCCTCTGGGGCGGCAGCTCGGCTAGCCCCCTGCCCGTCCGGCGCCGGTTCCAGGCCTCGGAGTTGAACCGTGGGTAGCCTCTCGCAACAGGTCGCCCGTCCCAGCGCGCTCGGCCGAGAACTCGACGCGGCGCGGGTCCTCCCCTACGCGCGGCACGTCAATGCCCACGTCATCGCCCTCGACAGCGGCGCCCTGATGATGAGTTTCGTGCTCGACGGCGCGAGCTTCGAGACCGCCGACCTCCGCGATCTGAACGACTGGCAGGCCAAGCTCAACGGCGCCTGGCGCAACCTCGCCTCCGACCGCCTGGCGGTCTGGCACCACTTGGTCCGCCGCGAGGCGACCACCTATCCCGAGGGGAGCTTCCGCTCGGACTTCG
Source organism: Alphaproteobacteria bacterium (assembly GCA_018821435.1). Lineage (GTDB taxonomy): Bacteria > Pseudomonadota > Alphaproteobacteria > Caulobacterales > Caulobacteraceae > Phenylobacterium. The sequence continues at coordinate 164,677 of JAHJME010000037.1, read as the reverse complement.
CGCGTGACCTCGACCAGGCCTACCGCAGCCGGCTCACTGGCCAGCGGATGTACGCCAACGCGCTCTACGTGACCCTCGTGCTGCATCCCGGTCGCGAGGCCGCGGACCGCACGCAGGCTTGGGTCGGCCGGCTGCTCCGGGCGTCCCGCGTCGACCTCGCCGAAGACGACGCCGTCCGCACGCTCGAGGACGCGGGCCGCGATCTCGTGCAGCACCTGTCGCGGTACGCGGCGCGCGCCCTCGGCGTCTACGAGCGCGCGGGCCTCACATTCTCCGAACCGCTCGAGATGCTGCGTCTCGTGCTGACCGGCGAAAGCCAGCCGGTCCCGGTCGTCCGCGGCCACCTCGGCGCCGCGCTCTACGACGTGCGGGTGATCTTCGGCCGCGAGGCCCTGGAGATCCGTGGCGCGGCGGAGACGACCTACGCGGGGCTGTTCGGGATCAAGGAGTACCCGGCCACGACCCGCCCTGGCCTCTGGGACGGGCTGCTCTCGGCGCCGTTCGCCTTCGTGGCGTCGCAGTCCTTCAGCTTCCTGTCGAAGACCGCCGCCCAGGCCGTCATGACCCGCAAACAGAACCAGATGCTGTCGGCCCGCGACCGTGCAGCCTCGCAGATTGAGGGCCTCGACACCGCACTCGACGAGCTGATGTCGAACCGCTTCGTGATGGGCGACCACCAGGCCTCGGTCCTGGTCTATGGCGATACGCCGCGCGCGCTCGCCGACCACATGTCCCGCGCCCGGGCGCTGCTGGCCGACTCCGGGCTGGTCGTCGCCCGTGAGGACCTGGGCCTGGAGGCGGCGTTCTGGAGCCAGTTCCCGGGCAACTTCCGCCTGCGGCTGCGACCCGCGGCGATCAACAGCCGCAACTTCGCGAGCCTGGCGCCCTTCCACACCCATCCGGCCGGCAAGGCGGAGGGCAACCACTGGGGCGCGGCGGTCGCGCTGCTGCGCACCTCGGCCGGCTCGCCCTACTATTTCAACTTCCACGTGGGCGACCTCGGCCACACCTTCATCTGCGGCCCGTCCGGGTCGGGCAAGACCGTCGTCCAGAACTTCATGCTGGCCGAGCTCGAGAAGCTCGGCGCCCAGCAGGTGTTCATCGACAAGGACCGCGGGGCCGAAATCTTCGTCCGCGCCTGCGGCGGCACCTACCTGGCGCTGCGGCCCGGAGAGCCCACGGGGTTCGCGCCGCTGAAAGCGCTGTCCGACACCCCCGCGAACCGGGCCTTCCTCGGCGCATTGATCCGTCAACTGGTGACTGCGCCCGACCGGCCCCTCACCCCCGCCGAAGAAAACGCGATCGACGGCGCCATCGCCGCGCTTGCGCCGCTGCCCGCCGACCAACGCTCGATCTCGGCGCTGCGCGCCCTGCTCGGCCAGCGCGACGCCGCCGGCGTCGGCGCCCGGCTCGACCGGTGGCGCCGCGGCGGCGCCCTGGGCTGGGCCCTGGACGGCGAGGCCGATGCCCTCGCCCTCAACGCCCGCTTCATGGGTTTCGACATGACCCACCTGCTGGACGCCGCCGAAGTGCGGACGCCAGTGATGATGTACCTCTTCCACCGGCTCCAGGCCCTGGTCGATGGCCGCCGGCTGGTCATCGACATCGACGAATTCTGGAAGGCGCTGGGCGACGAGGCCTTCCGCGGCCTGGCCGAGGATGGGCTGAAGACCTTCCGCAAGCAGAACGCGGTCATGGTCTTCGGCACCCAGTCGCCGGCCGACGTCCTGCGCTCGCCCATCGCGCACACCATCCTCGAACAGTGCGCCACCAAGATCTTCCTGCCGAACCCGCACGCCTCGGAGCGCGACTACATCGACGGCTTCGGGCTGACGCAGCGCGAGTACGCGCTGGTCCGCGAGGAGTTGTCGGCCAGCGACCATCGCTTCCTGATCAAGCAGGGCCTCAACTCGGTCGTCGTGGAACTGGACCTGACCGGCCTCGACGACGCCCTGGCCGTGCTGTCGGGCCGCGCCGAGACCGTCGACCTGCTCGAGCGGATCCGCGCCATCCACGGCGACGATCCCGGCGACTGGCTCGAACCCTTCCACCAAGCCCGGAGACAGCTGCCATGACCCGTCGCGCCTTGCCCTTCGCCCTGGCCCTGGCGCTCGCCGCGCCCCTGCCGGCGAGCGCCCAGATGATCGTCCACGACCCGACCAGTTACGCGAGCTTGATCCGGGAGGCCCAAACCGCGCTCGACCAGCTCACCGAGCTCAAGGCGCAGGTCGGCGAGGCGAAGCGGCTCTACGACGGGTTCAACAGCGCGTCCGGCGCCGGCGCACTGGCGGCCGCGCTGGGTACAACGCAGCTTCGCGCCTTCGTCCCCGACATCGACAAGTATGTCGCCGCCGCGAAGGGTGACCTCAACGCCCTGGGCGCCCTCGGCCGCAAGGCCACCGACATCCGGACCGCGCAACGGCTGTTCACCGCGAAGGCGGACGACCTCATAGGGCAGGAGCTGGAACGCAGCGGCGACCGCGTCGCTCGCGACCTGGCCCTTGGCCAGGAGGCCGCCAGCGTCGGCGCAGGGCGCCTCGAAGGCCTGCAGCAACTGGCCTCGGCCCTCGACACGGCCCCCAACGCCCGTGCCGTCATGGACCTGCAGGCCCGGCTATCCGCCGAGCAGGCGATGATCTCCAACGACCAGATGCGACTGCAGGGCCTCGCCATGGCGCAGGCGGCGGAGACCCGCCTGCAGGCGCAGCGTGACCGGGAGCGGGCCGAAGCCGCCACCGAGGCCCGACTGCAGCTCTTCCGCCGGAGCTTCCAGTGAGACGCCTGGTCCTGGTCGCGGCGCTGATCGTCAGCGGTTGCCAGGCGCAGCCCCGCTCCGCGAGCTACTTCGAGGCCCATCCGAAGGAGACGGCGACAACGCTCGCGGACTGCGCGCGCGGCGCCCGGCGCGGCGCGGAGTGCGACAACGCTCGCGCGGCCGACGGCGCCCTCAAGGCGAAGGCGCGGCAGGCGCTCTTCCGCAAAGGCTTCGAGTGATGGACGGCGATTTCCGCATCTTCGCGCCGGCCTACGTCTTCATCGATGGCAAGCTGGACCAGTTCCTCAGCGCTGGCGCGTCCCGGGTGATAGGTGAAGTGGCTGGGCCCCTTCGGGTCGCCCTGGTGCTCTATGTCCTGCTGTACGGCTTCGCGATCCTGCGCGGCGCGATCTCCGAGCCGGTGATGGACTTCGCCGTCCGCTCCGTGAAGCTGGCGTTGATCTACTTCCTGGCGACCAGCGCCGCCTACGGCGATTGGGTCACCCAACCGCTCTTCCACACCCTGCCGGACACGCTCGCGCGCGCCATTGCCGGCGCCGGCAGCGGCGATGCCGGACAGGCCTTCGACCAGTTCTTCTCGCGCGCCGCCTACCTCGGCCAGAAGGCTGCGCGCGAGGCCAATGCGCTCAACTGGGTCCCCCTGGTGGTCAGCGGCGCAGTCTTCGTGATTGGGGCGCTGGCCGCCGCGCTCGGCTTTGGGATCGTCACACTGGCGAAAGTGGCGCTCGCGCTCCTGGTGGCGCTCGGGCCGATCTTCGTGGCCTGCAGCCTGTTCGAGGCCACCCGCCGCTATTTCTTCGGCTGGCTCAGCCAAGCCGTGAACTACCTCGTCCTCTTCGCCCTGATCATCGCCGTGTTTCAGCTGATCCTGGCCCTCGTCGGGGACCGCTGGAGCGCCATCGACGGCGAGGACCCAGTCGTGGGCGGGCTGATCTTCATAGCGCTCTGCCTGCTCGGCGCGATCTTCTTCCTGCAGACCCCGGCCATCGCCGCCGGCATCGCGGGCGGGGCCAGCGCCGGCCTCGCCGACTTCGGCAACGCGGCGGCCATGAGCATGAGCGGCCAGGCGCCCTTCCGCAGCAGCGGCGGGGGCGGAGGCGGACGGACCCAGGTCCGTCGTGAAGGCGGCAGCGTCCGCCCCGTAGGAGCCAAGGCATGAGACCCTTGATCACGATGCTGGTGGCGGCAAGCCTCGCCGGCTGCGCGACCCTCAAGGCCGAGACCGTCTCGAGCTGCCACGGCGCGCGTCGGCCCGCCAATCCCTACGGGAGCGTGCTCGCGCCTGTCGCCGAGGCCGCGCCGGCCACCGTCGCGCCCGCGACGGGCGGATGCGGGGGGCCGCGGTCGTGAACGGCGTCCCCAAGCCCGACCTGAAGCGTTACTTCACCGAGGCGAAGAGCTGGGATCACGATCGGCTCCGGTCCGCCCAGCGGTCCCGGACCCTGGCCTGGGCCTCGGCCGGCGTCATGGCGCTCCTGGCCTGCTCCGCCGTGGCGGCCGTGGCGGTGCTCACGCCCCTGAAGACCGTCGAACCCTATGTGGTCCGCGTGGACCGGGCGACCGGGGGCGTGGAGGTGATGACCGGCCTGAAAGGCGGCAAGGACCTCACCTATGAGGAGGCGGTCACCAAGTCCTTCCTCGCGACCTACGTCCGGGCCCGCGAGACCTGGCTGGCGCCGGCGGCGGAAGCCAACTTCCGGCAGGTCTCGATCATGTCGACGCCCGACGAGCAGCAACGGTGGGCGGCCGTCTTCCGGCCCTCCAACCCGACTAGCCCACAGTTGGCGTATGGGCCCGGCGCGGACGCGCAGGTGTCCGTCCGCGCCATCAGCTTCGTGGCGCCGAAGGTCGCCAACGTCCGCTTCCACCGCACCGTCCGCCAAGGCGGCCAGGTTGCCGAGAGCGACTGGATCGCGACGCTGGCCTTCGCCTACGCCAAGGCCCCGATGTCCGAGGCCGATCGCCTGCGAAATCCCCTCGGCTTCCAGGTGGCGAGCTACCGCTCAGACCCGGAGGTGATCCGATGACCTGTCCCCTCGCCGCCCTCGCGGCCGGCCTGATCCTCGTGATGCACGCGGCACCGGCAGTGGCCGTCGAGGTCCCGCGTCCAGGTCCCGCCGATCCGCGGATCAAGGTCGTCGACTACGATCCGCAGCAGGTGGTCCGGATCGTCGGCGTCTTCCGCACCGCGACGCAGATCCTGTTCTCGCCGGACGAGACCATCCTGCACGTGGCGCTCGGCGACACCTCGGGCTGGGAGGTCGCGCCCGAGGGCAACGTGCTGTTCGCCAAGCCCAAGACGCTCCGCGCACCCACCAACCTGATCGTCACCACCCGCAGCTCCAGTGGCCTGACCCGCCACTACACCTTCGAGCTCGCCACGCGCGCGGGCGGAACCAGCCGCGCGGCGCCCGACACCTTCTTCGTGGTGCAGTTCCGCTACCCGGACGCCGAGAAGGCCGCCCTGCAGCAGGCCCTCTCGGCGGAAGCCCGGGCGCTGGAAGCCCGCATCGTACAGCTCAAGCTCGACCGCGGCGTGCTCGAAGGCCCGCGAAACCTAGCCTATGACCTGCAGGGTTCCACGGCGATCGCGCCCTCCGAGGTCACCGACAACGGCCGCTTCACGGTCCTGCGGTTTCCCGGCGCCCAGGCCATGCCGGCGGTCTACGCAGTCAGCCCGGACGGGTCGGAGAGCTTGGTCCCCTTCGATGTGCGTGGCGAATTCCTCGTCGTGCACCAGATCGCCGCCCAGCTGCGCCTGCGCAAAGGCCGCGAGGTCGTCTGCGTGTTCAACACCGCCTACCGGCCGGCCGGCGCGCCGAGCGGGACGGCGACCGCCTCGCCCGACGTGGATCGCACCACACCGGAAGGACCGCGCCCATGACCGATACCGAGTTCCAGGACACGCCCCGCGCGGACGGGCCGGAGCCGCCGCTCGACCGCACGATCTCGCCGATCGCCGGTCCGCTGTCGGGCGGCCGGCGCGGCAAGGCGCTGGCGTTCGCCGGCCTGCTCGCCGGCTGCGGGGTCTTCGCGTTCGCCAGCTGGTCGGCGGATCGTCCAAAGCCCGAAAAGGCCCCCGATCAACCGGCGCGCCAGGTGGTGGCCTTCGAACCCGCCAAGGCCCCGCCCACGCTCGCAACACCCGGCGCCGGGGCGCCCAGCCTGGCCGGATCAAGCGAAGTGGTGCCGGCGATCGCTACGGATTCCGCGCAGCCAGCACCCCCAAAGGGCGGGGTCTCGACCGGTCCGTCGGCGCTGCAACAGGTGCGCGCCGCACCCGTCATGGCCTACTCGCGGAGCGCCGCGAAACTGGATTTGGTCGCAGATGGCATCCAACCGCTGGTCCCCGCGCTCACGCCCGATGGCGCAGGTGGCGGGACGGAGCTCGACCAGCTGCGCAGCGGATCGAAGATCGGCCGCGCCACGGCCCGCCGGCTGGGCGACCGCAACTTCCTGATCTTGGCGGGTGCGACGATCCCCTGCGTCCTGCAGACCGCGCTCGACAGCTCGACGAGCGGCTATGCGACCTGCCTGATCAGTTCGGACGTCTATTCCGACAATGGCGGGGTGGTCCTGCTGGACAAAGGCACCCGCGTGCTCGGCGAGTACCGTGGCGGCCTGCGCCAGGGCCAGCGCCGGATCTTCGTGCTCTGGACCCGCGCCGTGACGCCGGGCGGCGTCGCCATCGACCTGGCCTCGCCCGCAAGCGACGCGCTCGGCCGCAGCGGCTTCGACGGCCAGATCGACACCCACTTCTGGGACCGCTTCGGCGCGGCCCTGCTGCTGTCGGTCGTCGACGACGGCGCCTATGCGATTGCGGGCCGCGACAGCCGCAACGCCACCGCGCGCCTGCCGTCCGACGCCGCCGGCCTGGCCGTCCAGAACAACGCCGACATCCCGCCCACCCTGCGCAAGGCCCAGGGCGCCGAGGTGGCGATCCTGGCGGCGCAGGACTTCGATTTCAGCGGGGTCTATGGCCTGAAGGCGCGCGCGCCATGAAGGGCGACACCGCGATCCTCGAGCACTATCTGCGGCCACTGCGGGCGCACCTCGATGCGCCGGGCGTCACCGAGCTGGTCGTCAACCGGCCCGGCGAGTTCGCGGTGGAGCAGGACGGCGCCTGGACCTGGTTCGACGCGCCGGAGCTGACCGCGGAGGGCCTCGGCTTCTTCGCCATCGCAGCCGCGGCTGCGACCTCGCAGGACGTGACGCCGGATCGGCCCATCTGCTCCACCGTCCTGCCGACCGGCGAGCGCTGCCAGATCGTGCTGCCGCCGGCCGCAGAACAGATCTCGCTTACGCTCCGCAAGCCGTCAGCCGTCACGCTCACGCTCGAAGACCTCAGCGCCCAGGGCCTGTTCGAGACCGCGTCGATCGCGGCCGACCAGCCCCGCGCCGACGAAGGCGCCCTCATTGCTTTGCGCGACGCCGGCGACTGGGCCGCCTTCCTCGCGGCGGCCGTCAGGACGCGCCGCAACATCCTGGTCTCCGGCGCCACCGGCTCCGGCAAGACGACGCTGGCCAAGGCGTTGGTCCGGCTGATCCCCGACCACGAGCGGATCCTGACCATCGAGGACGCGCGCGAGTTGATCGCGCCCCACCGCAACGCCGTGCACCTGCTCTACGCCAAGGATGGCCAGGGCCTGGCCCAGGTCACCGCCAAGGACCTTCTCGAAAGCGCGCTCCGCATGCGGCCAGACCGCATCCTGCTGCAGGAACTGAGGGACGCGTCGGCGTTCTTCTATCTGCGCACCGCGAACACTGGCCATCCGGGGTCGATCACAACGCTGCACGCCGACAGCGCGGCGCTGGCGTTCGAGCAACTCACCCTGATGGTCAAGGAGAGCGACGCCGGCCGCGAACTGGCGCGCGACGACATCCGCGCCCTCCTGCACCTCCTCGTCGACGTCGTCGTGCAGGTCCGCCGCGCCGACGGACGATTCCGGGTCACCGAGGTCTGGTATGAGCCGCATCGCCAGCGCACCCTGGCCGCTTAAGGCCGCGCTCGGCGCGGCGCTCGTCTTCAGCGCCGCGACCGTCCTCACGGTCCTAGCGGCCGCGATCGCCTTGGCCGGCCTGCACCAGCTGTCCGGCCACCTCGATCCGACCGCCGTCCCGGGCTGGTTCTGGTATTTCCGCGGCGACCCGCAGGTCCAGCGCTGGCTCAAGATCGGCGCGCTCAGCGCCGGTGGACTGACGATTGTCATGACCTTCGCCGTCGCCAGCAACCTGCGGCGCCCCCTGCACGGGGCGGCGCGCTGGGCGAACGAAGCAGACCTCCGACGGGCCGGTCTCCGCGCAAAGACCGGCATCGTGCTGGGCCGCAAGGCCGGGCGCCTGCTGGTGTTCGGCGGCGCGGAGCACGTGATGCTCTATGCCCCCACTCGCACCGGCAAGGGCGTCGGCGTGGTGATCCCCAACCTCCTCACCTGGCCGGACTCCGTCGTCGTGCTCGACGTAAAGCGCGAGAACTGGGACGCCACCGCCGGCTTCCGCGCGGCGCACGGCCAGTCCGTCCTGCTCTTCGACCCGCTCGATCCGGAGGGCCGCACCGCCCGCTATAATCCGCTCGGGCACATCGACCGCGGCGACAGCATCCAGGTGCTGGACGAGCTGCAGCGCATCGCGGCAATGCTCTTCCCGCACCCCGACAACACCGATCCCTTCTGGGCGGAATCGGCGCGCACCGGCTTTGTCGGCGTCGGCGCCTACCTGGCCGAGACGCCCGAGCGACCCTTCACGCTCGGCGCCCTCTACGCCGAGCTGACAAAAGGCGATCCCCGGATCCGCCTGCCTGAGACGATCAAGCTGCGCGCCAAGGAAGGCCACCCGCTCTCGGCGGGCTGCGTCCGCGCGCTCACCGACTTCTGCGGCTCATCGGAAAACACCTTCGCCGGGATCCGCCAGACCCTGACCTCGCGCCTCAGCCTGTGGCTCAACCCGCGCGTCTGCGCCGCGACCGAGGCCAGTGACTTCGACCTGCGAACGCTGCGCCAGCGCCGCCAGTCGCTCTACCTGGCGACCTCGCCGGACAACCTCATCCGCGTCGCGCCGCTCTACAACCTGCTCTTCCAGCAGCTGGTCGACCTCAATTGTCGCGAACGCGCCAACCCAAAGCAGCACCCCTACCAGGTGCTCGTCCTGCTCGATGAGTTCGCGCGGCTCGGCCACGCCGGCGTCATCGCGAAAGGCTTCGCCTACGTCGCCGGCTACGGCCTGCGGCTCCTCCCCGTCCTGCAAAGCCCCGCCCAGCTCCGCGCCGAATACGGTCCCGACGTCACCGAGGAGATCCTCGCCAACTGCGCCGTCGAGATCGCCTTCGCCCCGAAGGAACTGCGCCTCGCCAACGACCTCTCCGAACGCCTCGGCTACACGACGGTCCGCAGCCCCTCGCGCAGCCGCCCCTCGGGCCTCTCTCGCGGCCATCGCAGCGTCAGCGAGTCCGACCAGCGCCGCGCGCTCATGCTCCCCCAGGAGCTCATGCAGCTTCCGCCCGACGACCTGATCGTCCTCAAGGCGGGGATGCCCCCGGTCCGGGGCCGCAAGATCGCCTACTACCGCGAGCGCGCCTTCAACGACCGAGTCCATCCGCCCCCGCGCCTGCCATCACGCCCCGCCAGCACCGCCACGTTCGACATCGCCGAAGAGACGCCAGCGCCGCCAGCCAAGGCCCAACCTTCGGACCCACTGACCCTCGACCTGATCGTACCCATGCTCGAAGCCGAAGGGCTGGAGCCCCTCCCCCCGGAAGGCGCCTCCGTCGAGGCGGTGGAAGCCTGGGTGGAGCGCTACATCGACGCCACCGTGTCCCAGCCTGTGATGGAGCCAGCCCATGGCCGCTGAGCCTGCCAACGTCGTCACCCCTGACGCGGACGCCCGGTCCATCCGAAAGGGCGACATCCCGGACGCCCTTCGCCGCCGCTACCTCACCGACACGCGGGGCGGCGCCGGCATCGGCTACTTCGTGGACACGACGGTGACCGTTGCCGCCTTCCGGGATCACGGCCGTCGCCTGACGGCCACCCGCACCCAGCCCCAGGTGGTCCGCGACCTCGTCGCCATCGCCAGGCATCGCGACTGGAAGGTCGTCAGGGTCCAGGGCGCCCCTGAGTTCCGGAGGGACATCTGGATCTCCGGAAGCCTCGCCGGCCTTGAAGTCCGAGGCTATCGCCCCACCCAGCGGGACCTGCAGGACCTCGCGCGCCGGAAAGACCGCCACTCTTCGGCTTCGCCAGCTCGCCATGTCCACGACGGCCGGATCGATCACGAGCGAATGGGGCCGGATGGCGCTGCTGTCCAAGCGAACCTCAAGGTCGTTGAAGCCGTGGTACGCAACCGCATTGTCGAACCCGCAGAGCAGGCTCGCGTCATGGCGAAGGCGCGCGAGCGGATTGCCGGATGGTTGGACCGAGGCGCTCACCCGAATGCGCCAAGGTTCGGCCCGAGCGATCATCAGCAGCGCGAACGTCACCGATAGGCCCAGACGACGACATACGAAGCCGACCGGCAGGTTCTGATTTGCGCCAGGAGCGGAACTTGCCGCTCCTGCAGGTTTCGGACGTCAAATTTCAATTTTCGCACTCAGACCCGCGCGCGGAAACCCGGCCGCGAGATGATCAATCAGGGCTCGGACGGCCGGCGACAGGCCGCGCCGTGTCGTGAAGACAAGATGAACGATCCCTTGCAACCCTCGCCACGCGGGCAACACCCGCACCAACTGTCCCGCCGCCAACGCCTCGAGACAGACGTGATCGGGCAGGATCGCGACGCCAAGACCCTCGATCGCGGCGTCGCGTATGGTCGCCATGGTTTCGCATCCCAACCGCGGTTGGACGGAGATGACATGGGTGCGGCCATCGTCTGACTCTAGATGCCACTCAAGAGTGTCAGCAGTGTCGCTGGTCGCGAGCGCCGGCAGCGTCGCCAATTGCTCAAAGCTGGCCACCTGGCTGGCCAGTTGAGGGCTGGCGACCAGGATCCGGGTCGAAACGCCGAGCGACCGCATGGTCAGCGCCGCGTCACTGGTCAGGCTTCCACGGACGCGCAGGGCCAGATCGATACGCTCTTCGATCAGGTCGACCGCCCGATCGGTAGCCACGAGCTGAAGTCGCACACGCGGATACCGCACAAGGAAAGTTGAGATCAGGCCGTTGATCGGCCCGAGCATTCCGGTCGGGCAGCTGAAGCGGATTCGTCCATGCGGCTCGGCCTGGGCCTGCAGGACGAGCGCCTCGGCTTGTTCGGCTTCGGCGAGCATGGCGCGGCATCGTTCATAGAAGGCCAACCCCGTTTCAGTGACCCGGAAGCGCCGGCTCGATCGCTCGATAAGGCGCAACCCCAGCCTCTCCTCCAAACCCGCGATCCTGCGGCTGAGCTTGGACTTGGGCTCTCGCAGGGCGCGTCCGGCGGCGGCGAAGCCGCCGTGGGTCACGACCTCAGCAAAGTAAGCATAGTCGTTGAGATCGACCCGCATCAGCGTTCCTCCAATAGAACGCTAAGTGCCATAATTGCTATCTACACGCACGATCGTTCCGATTGCATCTATCCGTCATCACCGGCGTTCGGCCGGCCCCAAGGAGACGGACGATGACGAACAGGTTCAGCAACAAGGTCGTGGTGGTAACAGGCGGCTCCAGCGGCATCGGCCTGGCCGCGGCGAAGGCGTTCTCGGCTGAGGGCGCTTCGGTGTTCATCACCGGTCGCCGGCAGGAAACGCTCGACGCCGCCGTCAAGCAGATCGGTGGCCGGGTCACCGCCGTCCAGGGCGACATGTCGAAACTCGCCGACATCGACCGGCTCTATGACGCCGTCCAGCAGAAACACGCCCAGATCGACGTGCTGTTCGCCAATGCCGGCGGCGGCGAGATGGTCCCCCTCGGCGCCATTTCCGAGGAACACTACCAAAGCACGTTCGACACCAACGTGAAGGGCGTGCTGTTCACGGTTCAGAAGGCGCTGCCGCTGCTCAAGGACGGCGCGTCGATCATCCTGACGAGCTCCACCACCAGCATCTCGGGCACCCCGGCGTTCAGCGTCTATTCCGCCACCAAGGCGGCGGTGCGCAACTTCGCCCGCAATTGGATGCTCGACCTGAAGGACCGTCATATCCGCGTCAACGCGGTCAGCCCGGGCGTCACCGACACCGCTGGACTTGACGCCCTGTTCGGCGGTGGCGCGCAGGCCCAAGGCACAAGGGACTATCTGGCGGGTCTGATTCCGGCCGGCCGCGTTGGCCACCCCGACGAGATCGCCAAGGCCGTGCTGTTCCTGGCCTCCGACGACGCCAGCTTCATCAACGGCGTCGAACTCTTCGTCGACGGCGGCCAGGCCCAGATCTGAGCCATCACAGGGCCGGCCTCGGGGCGATGTCGCCGCCCGAGGCCGGCTCCCTTCCATGGAGACCATCATGATCCAGTCTACGGAATCGGCGGAGCGTATCCGCGAACTGCTCGACCGAAACCTTCAGGAGGTGTTCGGCGAGGGCGACGACGCGCGTCGTCGCGCGGCCATCGATGCGCTGTGGGCGGAGGATGCGGTTCTTTACGTCCCGCCCGGCGCGATTGTCGGCCGCGAAGCAATCGACAAGTTCGCCGGCGACCTGCGGGCGACCCATCCGCACTACGTCTACACGCCGCATGGCCCTCCTCAGGTGGTCTACAACGCCGGACGCCTGGCCTGGGGCTCCGGCCCCCAGGGTGAGCCCCCAAAGTATACCGGATGGGACGTCCTCATCGTTCGCGATGGCAAGATCGCCGCGCTCTACGTTTTCCTTGACGAGACGTCGGACGAGTTTCGCCGGGCCAACCCACGCCCCGCTGTTTGACCGTTCCTCTCCCCGAAACGCGCTCGCTCTGACTAAGGCGAGCCTAGGCAGCAAGGAGCTGTCCGTGCTCACGTCACCATCACCCGAACCCCCCTCGACCTCGCGTCGCCAGGCCCTACGCGGACTCGCCGAAGGTCTGGCGATCGCCGCCTTCGCTGGCCTCTCCTCGGAGGCCCACGCGGAAGCCGACGCGCCCATGCCGCCCAAGGCGTCGGCCACCATCACTCCGTTCCGCGTCGCCGTTCCGCAAGGCGCCATCGAAGACCTCCGGCAGCGGCTGCGCAGGGTCCGGTTTCCTGAGAAGGAAACCGTGGCCGACTGGACGCAGGGCGTGCCGCTGCACAAGGCAAAGGCGCTGGTCGCCTATTGGCGCGACCGCTACGACTGGCGGCGTTTCGAGCGGCGGCTCAATGAGGTTCCACAATTCCGCACCGAGATCGACGGGCTAGGCATCCACTTCATTCATGTGCGGTCTAAGCATTCGGGCGCGCTCCCGATGATCCTGACACATGGCTGGCCAGGGTCAGTCGTGGAATTCCTGAAAGTCATCGGACCGCTCACCGATCCCACCGCCTATGGCGGCCGCGCCGAAGACGCGTTCGATGTCGTCATCCCCTCGCTCCCTGGCTTTGCCTGGTCGGACAAGCCCAGCGAGACCGGATGGACAGTCGAGCGGACGGCCCGCGCCTGGGCCACGCTGATGCACCGCCTTGGCTATACGCGTTGGGTCGCTCAAGGCGGGGACTGGGGATCAGGCGTCACCCATGCCTTGGCGCACCAGCGGCCCGCCGGCCTCGCCGCAGCGCATGTGAACTGGCAGTTCGTCGTTCCCGAACACCTTCCCGAGCATCCGTCGGCCGAAGAACAGGTCGCCATCGCGGCCTTCCAACGCTTCACGGGGGATGGCTATGGGTACTTCCGCGAACAAGCCACCCGGCCGCAAACGATCGGCTATGCCCTGGCCGACTCGCCGGTCGGGCTGGCGACCTGGATCTACGAGAAGTTTCAGGCCTGGACCGACAATCGCGGCGATCCTGAAGACGCCTTGAGCCTCGACGAGATGCTCGACGACATCTCGATCTACTGGTTCACGGGCTCTGCGGCCTCCTCCGCCCGGTTCTACTGGGAGAACGCCCGAAACGGCCGCGGCGTGAATGCCGGGCGCATCGAGTTGCCGATGGCCGCGACGGTGTTCCCGCGTGAAATCTTCACGACGACAAAGGCCTGGGCGCAGGCGCTCTGGCCCAACCTGATCTACTGGAACAAGGTCGATCGTGGCGGCCACTTCGCGGCTTTCGAACAGCCGGCGATCTTCGCCAACGAAATGCGCAAGGCTTTCGCCTCGCTCCGCAGCGGATAGCCGACGCTCACGCGCTGCTGCGCCGTCCCTCACGCTTCGCCATTCAAACCCCTCGTTCCGCCGGGACCGTGCCCGGATCGGCGGCATGGCTCCCCACGCCACGGGCACTTTCACTGCAACTTAGATCGAGGACTAAGACGATGAACACTCAGACAAACGCCGACGCTCAGAATGCTGCAGCGTCCAATCTGCTCTCAACGCTCGTTCCGTTCGTCGGACGCGGCATGATCAGCGCCATCTTCCTGTTGTCGGGCCTGTCGAAGATCGCCGCGCCGGCCATGACCATCGGCTACATTCAGTCAGTCGGTCTGCCGTTGCCCAACATCGCCTTCGGCATGTCGGTCTTCGTGGAACTGGCCGGCGGTCTCGCCTTGCTGCTGGGCTACCGCACCCGCGCCGTCGCCGGCGTCCTGGCGCTGTTTTCGCTCGCGACCGCAGCGGTCTTCCACAACGCGCTCGGCGACCAGAACCAGTTCATCCACTTCTTCAAGAACATCGCGATGGCCGGCGGCCTGCTGCACGTCGTCGCTTTCGGCGGCGGCAGCCTGAGCCTCGACGCCCGCCGCGGCTGAAGAACGGGCCGGAGCGGCCAGCGCCGTTCCGGCCGGTGTCATAGGAGATAATAGAATGCTTGAGATCCACGCCTTCGCGACGCCCAACAGCGTCAAAGTCGTCATTGCTGCGGAAGAGATGGGTTTGCCCCACAATCTCGTCTCCGTCGATCTTCGCCGCGGTGAGCAGAGAAGCGACGCCTTTCTCGCCCTCAACCCGAATGGCAAGCTTCCAGTCCTGATCGATCGTTCGCCGGCCGCGAACGCCGAGGTTGTGCTGAGCGAGTCGGCGGCGATCCTCGTTCACCTCGCGGAGAAGACCGGCCAGTTGCTGCCGACCGACCCACAGCGGCGGGCCAAGGTGTTTGAGCAGCTTTTCTTTCACGCTTCGGCCGCCAGCCCAGCGTTCCTCCACGCCTTCCTGCTCGAAATGCGCAAGGAGCCTGAAGGCGAGGCGCGCGCCGCCGCGCGAAAGGAAGTCGCGAGGGTGCTCGGCGTTCTTGACGGCATCCTGCAACGCGATCCCTTCGTCGCCGGGGCGGAATACACGATCGCGGACATCGCCCATTTCGGATGGATCTGGCGACATCGGGCCTTTGGCGCCGATCTGGCCGATTTCCCGAGCGTAAAGCGCTGGCACGACGAGATCCTGACGCGCCCGGCGGTCGCCAAGGCGATCTCCAGCACGCTCGCGCTGGCGGGCTGACGACTGCGGCGTTACCTTAAGTCGCACGGCGTGTCCGGCTGCGCTGAGGCGCAGCCGGACATCCTCAAGCAAGGGTTGCTGGCATGCGCCTCAGAAGGACAAGGTATTTCAGAAGGTTCGCATGAGGAGCTCCACTGTAGAGCCGCGTGTCTACGGAGAGGATTGCGACGGGTGCACAGGCCCCGAGGCAATCGACATCCTGCGTTTCCAGCGCGCGATCCGCGCAATCACCGGCAAGTGGAAAATCGAGATCGTCTGCACGCTGATCGACGGTCCAACGCGGTTCGGTGCCTTGCGGCGTGCGCTCCCCGGCGTCACCCAGCACATGCTAACCGAGCAGCTTCGAGACCTCGAGGCGAACGGCATCGTCATCCGCAAAGCCTATCCAGAAGTCCCACAGCGGGTCGAATATGAACTTTCAAAAGCTGGAATTGACCTGATGCCGACGTTCAGGGCCATGCTTGACTGGTCGTTCAAGTATGATGGCCTCCTAGGCACCCCTAGAGCTGTCCAGTTGTGACGGTCAGCACCTCCAGACTAGGTCTGAAAATCCATCCTACTTGATGGAGTTGGTCCAGAAGCCGACCCTGGCCCTATGCAGAAAACACTGATTTATGCGCTGGAAGCCGCCGGTATCTTGACCGCGATTTACGCCGGACTCGTCGCCCTTTTTTATAAAGCTCTCGGCGACCCGTCCGCGAAGCTTCCGCTCTACGACACACCAGATCTTCCGCATACGCGGCAACATCCAATCCCATCGCCATTCGGCCACCGGACCAAGGCGATGGACGTCGTGAAGGGCGTCGATCTGCGCGGCAAGATTGTCGTCATCACAGGGGGTCATAGCGGCACCGGCAGAGAAGCCGTTCGGGCTCTGTCCACCGCCGGGGCTACGCTCATCGTTCTGGCGCGGGACGTCGACCGAGCGAAGCGCGGATTGCGCGGTATCGCCAATACAACCGTCGAATGCGTCGACCTTCTTCAGCCCGCGTCGATCGACGCCTTCGCGGCGCGGTACGTTCAGTCAGGCCGACCGCTGCATATCCTCATCAACAACGCCGCCATAATGGCCACACCGCTGGAGCGTGACGATCGGGGTTACGAGCGACAGTTCGCGACCAATGTCCTTGGCCACTATCAGCTGACCGTACGGCTTCTGCCGGCGCTGGAGCGGGCGCAGGGCGCAAGGGTGATCAATGTCGCCTCGCGGGGCCACCACGCGGGCGGGGTCCTGCTCGACGACGTCAACTTCAACCACACGCCCTATACGGGGATGCGCGCCTACGCCCAGACGAAGACGGCGCTCATCCTCCTGTCGATCAAGGAAGATGCGCTGTGGCGGGACAGGGATGTCCGCGTCTTCGCCACGACGCCCGGCCCGGTTCCCTCGTCAGACCTTTTCGCGGCGGGCAGTGTCGGCCGCCGCCCCCGCCGCCAGGTCGCTCTTGGGCGCCTTGTCGCCGGGATAGTGCGGGTCCTACACATCACGGAGGCCTTGAACCTGTGGCGTCGCCCGAAGAACGAGGGTGACCTCTACAAGACCGTTGAGCAGGGCGGCGCGACGGCCACGTGGGCCGCCGTCAGCGGGGACCTGGATGGCAAGGGCGGCGTCTATGTGGAGAACTGCGATATCGCACCGCTTGTGCCCGACGAGGGGCGAGCGCCCTACGGTGTGAAATCCTGGGCGCTCGACGCTCACGTTGCCGATCGCCTTTGGTCGCTGTGCCAGAAAATGGCGGGTGTGCGGCTTCGTTAGCCAGCGTCGGCGGTCATCTAAGCGCCAGAAACGGACCTTGGCGTCGCGCCCGAGTCCGGACGTTCGCAGCGCGATGGATGCAACAAGATCGGAGCGATCATACGCCGCCACGGCGCCATCGAGACCGGTGCTGCTTGGCGCGCTTGGCCCACAGGACGCGTCAGGGCTTGGCCATAGAGAGGCTACGCCTGCGCTCAATCCGCATACCAGCCACGTTCCGTCGCCTGCAGGTTGATGGTAGTCGTCGCCAGACGGTTGTTGTCCAAATCGAGAACTAGGCCCTCGTCGCGTGGGCACTCGGACCTATAGCTGAAGCCGCTCTGCTTCGGCGGATCATCGTTGAACACGCTCTCATATCGCGCAACACCGATGATCAAGATCTTCAGATTCCGCAGTGTTCCAATTGTATTGGGAAGGACCTCCATCTTGGACCGGAACAGCGTGACGGACTCTGAAATCTGACGCGTCGCCCCGGGGAACACTACGCGCTCTCCGTATATCGGATCGGTTCGGACCCTTTCGCGGAAAGAGCGGGCTTGCGCACTAGGATAAGTACGGGTCTCCGGCTCGACAATCAAATCGACCCAAATATTTCGCGCCGGGCTTGCGCCAACATTCTTCAATCGAATTTCAAGATCAAAGCGGAGCCCTCCAGAGGTAAATCCCCACCCGGCAACTTTAACATCTTCAATTTCAAGCCAAGGCCGCACATCGGAGACGTGGTTCGACTGCGCGATTTGGTTGGCATGCGTCGCCTCCCTAATTGCCCTGGAGCTCTGGCTCAGCGAACGCAGAACCAAACCAATGCTGACGATCGCCACCAACGCCTGCGCCAAAGTCAGAAAGACCATCCACCTGGCCCACTCGGCCATGTCCTGCTGCGCATGGAGATCCGCAGCCTCCCGTTTTGCATCGTCCGCCGTGGGCGCTGCTCGCTCCAGCGCGATTGCTATCCGCTCATCTGTCGAGGACGACTTGGCTGCGACAGACAAAGGTGTCCGCTCCTGCAACCCCGCTGCGGCTGGTAGCGCGGCGGTGCCGACGAGAACCAATCCAGCCCCGACAAGTGTACATGCAGACCGTTTGCAGCTTCGCATTGAGGCCTCCCCCCGCGCCTCATAGGGACTGTCGCGTACGGAGACAAACTTCTGGAAGTGAGAGCGAGAGATCTGTTGGGCGAGTAACGAAACCTGGCCGCTCGGCGCGAAGCGGACCTTGCCGTACGCAGCGGCAAGGGCGTTAGCGCGACATCTCAGAACAGAGGGAACCAGGCCCGCTGCCCGTCAGCCCAGCTTCGCTCCGCCCTCACGGGCTGCCAGCTCGCTCCGGGCGGGCTCGCCAAGACTCTACCTTCGGTGAGCGCGAATGACCCCGGGCCACGCGAAAAGCAACCCCAGCTTGAAGCTTGGCAAAACACGCGACAAACCTTGACTGCAGGCAGCGACTCGTGGAACAAATCATGAAAATCTGGCGCATGGTTTGACGATGGCAACTGGCACTACCCAGCAGGCGGAAGCGTACCTCCAGGCGATGGTCGACGAGCTGTCGATCAGCGATACGCGCTATGAACAGGCCGAGCGCAGTTACACGTCACTCGGCGAATGGCTGGGACGACCCGAATCCACGCTCAGTCGGTACGACCCGGCCGTCTATGTGCAAGGCTCCTTCCGCCTCGGCACCGTTATTCGTCCGCCGTCGGAAGCGGAAGACTACGACGTCGATGCCGTCTGCGAGTTGCGCAGGCTCCGCACCTCGCAGCTCTCCCAGCAGAAGCTCAAGCAGATGCTTGAGGTCGAGATCCGCTCCTATCACAAGGCCCAGAGCATGGTGAAACCCGTGCGCGAGGGGCGCCGGTGCTGGGTGCTGCACTACGCTGACGGCGCGCAATTCCACATGGATGTAGTGCCCTGCGTCCCAGATGCCGACCGGCAACGGCGCTTGCTCGAAGTCCGTCAGCAAAAGTCGAATTGGAGCGCGACGGCGGTCGCCATCACCGACAATGAGCGCTGGAACTACACCATCATCGACGAGGACTGGTGCCGTTCGAACCCTAAGGCCTATGCCGAGTGGTTCAAGCAGCGCATGAGCGTCGTGTTCAACCGGCGCAAGCAGATGATGGCAGAGGTCGCCAAGGCATCCGTAGAGTCGATTCCGGACTACCGCGTGAGGACGCCGCTTCAGGCGGCGATCATGGTCCTCAAGCGCCACCGCGACGTTCGGTTCGCTGGTAAGCCAGAAGACCGGCCGATCTCGATCATCCTCTCGACGCTTGCCGCTCATGCTTACGGCGGCGAGGATACGATCGGCGCGGCGCTCCTATCAATCCTCGAGAAGATGGATCAGTTCATCTTCAACGTTGATGGCAAGCTGGTGATCTCGAACCCCACCGACCCGCTCGAAAACTTCGCGGACAAGTGGGAAACCCACCCGCATCGCGCCAAGGCGTTCTTCGACTGGCTCGCGCAGGCGAGGCAGGACTTTGCCTATATCGCCGCTCAGGCCGACCCACAGCGGATTACCGAAACCGCAGCCTCGTCCATCGGGCGTGATCTCGCTCAGCGCGCGCTCCAGAAGTCGAGCGGCGGCGGGCGACTGCGCGCAGCAACTGTTGCACCGACCAGCGGACTCGCTTTCCCTGCAAAGGCGCGTGTGCCTTCTGAGCCGCAAGGGTTCGCTTGATCTGGTGGTCGGCCCTTCCAGCCAGGGCGAGAGATGAGCGAGCTCACCTGGCTGAACTCGCCGAGCGGGTCGATTGGCTCGACGGCGTTACGTGGAAGATCGACGGCGTTCGCCTTCTAGCGAACTTCTTGATCTTGGTCGGCGACACCTACGTGCCGCTGACGCTGCGCTACCCCGACTACTTTCCAGACGTGCCGCCCTCGATCAGCCCGACCGAAGACGTGCGCCTGTCAGGCCACCAATGGGGAAAGGGCGGCGAGCTCTGTCTTGAGTACAGGGCGGACAATTGGGTGCCCACCATCACAGGCGCGATGATGGTTGAGAGCGCCCACCGGCTCCTCAGCGGCGAAGATGGCGAGGATGTTCCTCCGGTTCCGTCGGCCCACCGAGCGACTCTGGGTCAGGAAGTTCGTAGCAGCTTTGTGCGCTTCGCCCTTTCCGCCGAGGCGGAAGCGGCGCTGAAGGCGCTCCCTGAAGGCGAGATCACGGAAGCGGTCCTGGTCGAACACAAGTTCGGCGAGACGTGGGTCGGGTCGCTTGGGCGGCTCGGCCCAAAGGACTCCGTTCTCTTCACGGGGCCGCCGGCTCTTGAGGGAGCAACGAACTACGACGCGATCGCCTACCGCGTACCAAAGGCGATGCCGCTGCTCACGAAGTTCAACGACGAGACACTACCCCTCGCCCTCGAAATGTACGGTCTCGGCGAATGGCTGAAGGCGGCGCGGGAGAAGAAAGTAGGCTTCGCTATTCTGATCACCGACACAGACGTTGTGATGCCGAGTTTCTTTGTCGGCGAGAAGTTTCGGGCCCTCGACTATCAGGTGGTCCGTATACCGCTCGCCGAGCCGAGGCTACCCAAGGGTTACGATAACATGGCATCGGCGGTTGTTGGCATTGTGGGGTGCGGCTCCGTCGGATCGAAGCTTGCAGCATCCCTCGCGCGCTCGGGCGTGTCTAACTTTCTACTGCTCGATACGGACGTCTTTCTGCCCGGCAACATCGTCCGGAATGAACTGGATCTACGTGCCGTGGCCGTGAACAAGACCAAGGCCCTCAAGCATCGCATCACCGAAATCAACGCCGATGCATCGGTGCAATTGCGGACGATCCTCTT
The DNA here is from genome assembly GCA_018821435.1 of Alphaproteobacteria bacterium. Classification (GTDB taxonomy): domain Bacteria; phylum Pseudomonadota; class Alphaproteobacteria; order Caulobacterales; family Caulobacteraceae; genus Phenylobacterium. The sequence goes on along the minus strand of JAHJME010000037.1, from coordinate 143,909 downwards.
TGGCGGGCAAGAGAGTGCGGAGAACACGGCGAGCGCAATGGCGGCGCTCGCAAAGTGCGATGTAGTCATCGACGCGACCGCGGACGCGGACGTTTTCAATCTCTGCGCCGCCGTCACGAAAGCAGAGCGAAAACCCCTGATCTGGGGCCAGGTGTTCGGTGGAGGCGTCGGCGGTCTGATAGCAATGGCTCGGCCCGATATCGATCCGCCGCCGCAGCTCGCTCGCAATCAAATCCTCGGCTGGTACGCCGATCAGGGCGTCCCATGGGATCTCGGCATTGCGGCTGGTGGGTATGATGCCGAGCGCGGCTCCGGCCCCCCGCTAATCGCGTCGGACGCAGAAGTTGGGATCATCGCCGCACACCTTGCGCAGATGGTGGTGGACCGGCTGCTGGTCCGGTCGCCGTCTGGCTTTGACTCCCCCGCCTACGTGCTTGGCTTCAAGGCGGAGTGGATCTTCCAAGGTCCATTCGACACCTACCCGATCCAGTACATCGCAGAAGGCGTGTGGGGTCCTGCGCAGGAAGCGAATGTCGCCGAGGACCTCACGACCTTTCTGAGCGAGCTCTACCCGGAGGTCGAAGGTGAAGGTTGAGCTCGATGACACCGTCCGGCGTCGCATGAGGGAGCGCCTTCGAAAGGCGGGCCGCCGTGAGATCGGCGGCGTCCTGATGGCCGAGCAAGTTGCTGTCGATCATTTCAAGATCATCGACTTCTCAGTCGATGATCAGACCGGAAGCTACGCTCATTTCGTTCGCAGCCCGGAGCGCCACAAGGCAGCGCTCGATGCATTCTTCGCGCGCACAAGCGCCGACTACGAACGCTTCAACTACCTGGGCGAATGGCATTCGCATCCCAGCTTCTCGGTGCAGCCCAGCACAGAGGACTGTGCCTCGATGGTCTCCCTGGTCCATGGAGAGCGCGATATCCATTTTGCGTTCCTCGTGATTGTAAAGCTTCAGTTGTGGACCTCTCTGCAGTACTCAATCACCTTGTTTGTGAGAAACGTCGGATGTTCGGCGTAGTTTATTGCCACGCCTCAGACGTATATCTTCGTATATACATTCGACGTTTGAGCGGATTGCCCACGGTAGAGACGACGATTCGGATTCTAAAATATGCCGGTTAGTGGACTAAGCTAATGTCGAAGACGTCCATTCCCCAAAAGGTTCAATCTGCGCTCTGGGCTCGCGCTGGCGGTCGCTGTCAGTATGCGGGCTGCAACAAGCTTCTCATTGGCGACCTCGTTTCTGGCCGTCAGGATCCCCTCTTCGGATACCTCGCCCATATCGTCGCTGATCGAAGCGACGGACCGCGAGGCAACGCAGTGCGCTCACCGCTACTTGAGAAGAATCTAGCCAACTTGATGCTCATGTGCCCGGTCCACCACAAGCTCATCGACGTCGACGACGTCGATGGGCATCCGGAGGACCGTCTGTTGGCGATGAAGGGAGCACACGAGACTCGGGTCGAAGTGGTGACCGGCATACATGAAGATCGCGCATCCCACGTGATCCGGTTCGGCGCCGCCATTGCTCACAACGAGGCTCTGGTCGACACCCGTTCGATATTCCTGGCAATGCCGCCAGACCATCATCCGGCCGACGGCCGCACCATAGACCTTGAGTTGGTAGGCTCCGCCTTCGCTGATCATGAGCCGGAATACTGGGCGTTTCAGAAGGAGAACTTGGGGCGGCAGTTCGCCATGCAAGTGAAGGGACGCATCGAACGCCAGGAAATCCGCCACCTCAGCGTTTTCGCGCTCGCTCCGCAGCCGCTCCTGATTGAGTTCGGCCGACTTCTGGGCGACATCGCGCCCGCCTCGGTCCGCCAGCGGCACCGCGAGCCGGCGACTTGGCAGTGGCAGCGCGATGGCGAGCCTATTGCCTTCGAGTCGGCCGAGCCGCCAAACCCCGGTTCTGGCCCCGTTGCGCTGAAGCTTGCAGTCAGCGCCACCGTGACGGACGAGCGGATCACCGCGGTGCTGGGACCGGACGCAGCGATTTGGTCACTCACTGCGGCATCGCCCGGCCTCGACGTGCTGCGGCGTCCCGAAGATCAGGTGGCCTACCGGCAGCGCCTCCGCGAGATTTTCGATCGCATCAAGGTCATTCGGGGGGAGAACGCGGTCATCAACGTCTTCCCAGTGCTGCCGGTGTCGCTCGCCGTCGAGACCGGTAGGGTTTGGATGGCGAAGGCCGATCTGCCGTTGAACATCTACGACCAGAACCGGCGGCTTGGCGGTTTCGTCCCAACCTTCATGATTTCCTCAGCCCCAAACGGACTTTCCGAAGGTCGGCTTTGAGTCACCTGCAGACGAAGGCTATCGGCTCCGGCTTGGCCCGTCCCGCTGACGGGACGTCTCCAAGGCTTGTCGGGCGTTCGCGCCACGAAGCTGCCTCGCCAGGGCCAGCCGCTGCGTATCGGGCGCCGGCATGTCAGCAAGGAACCTCAACACGGCCTCACCAAGCTGCCGGTCCTCGACGCCCGCTGACAGTCGCAACAGCTTCGCCTGAGCCTCATAGAGAGCGCGCACCTGACGCTGCCGCCGCAGTGTGCGCTCCTCCCATTGTCGGGGTGAATTATCGCCGCCGAATGCCGCGCGCCCGGCTTCCTGATACGTGCTTCGTTGGACCCTGCCTGGTTCGCCGCGGCCGGCCTCCGCCCGATCGCGGATTTTTCGGAGCGCCGTGCGCTCTGGCTTGCGCGTGACGCCCCGGGCACGGCGCGGGGTCGCCTCCGCGCCGATGCCGTGGTCTCGTAATGCCTGCGCAAACCCCTGACGCCAGACCTCGAGATCCGCCTTCTTTGGATTGAGCCGGCGCCCGTCATCGCCCAGCGCGCGTACCGTCAGATGCACATGTGGATGGCCTGTATCGGTGTGGAGGGCGAGCACGTAGTCGTGGCGTTCACCGAAGGTCGCCAGCGCGAATTGATGGGCTGCATCGCGCAGGCCAATGGCATCCGTCCCCGCCGGCATCGAAAGGATCAGAGCGATGCTGAAGGGCGAGTTCGGCCGGCTCCGGCTGTCAGCTATCTGGGCGGTCGCCCAGTCTCGCGCCATGTCGATCACATCGCGGCGTCCCACTATCTCCCAGCCGTCGCGGCTTTCGGCCGCCAGCTCGCCGTTGCGTGTGATGTAGGTCAGATGCGCCGCCAGATGGCCGGGATCACGGGTACGGCCAGTGACCTTCACCATCACCTCGGGCGTGCGTGCGGCGACCCTGGCGAGGCGGGACCGAATGGCTGAACCAGTTTCCACCTGAGGTCGTCCCTCCGGGTGCTTGGCCCGCAGGCGAACGGGCGGACGCCAAACGTCCTCGAACCCGCGAACCATCCGGAAGTCGGTCACGACCAGGCCGCCCAGTACGCCAGGTTGCCGCGGAAGGCCTCGCCAAGCCCTTCCATGTGATCGCGCAACTCGCGCCGCAGATCGTCCAGGGATGAGAGTTCGGTGTCGAGCACGCGACCTTCGAGGACCGCCGTGTTCAGCGCGCGGGCGATCTGGTTCACGTTGACGCCGATCCGCCGAACCTCCCCGTGGGTGGCGATCAGCGCGAGCTCACCGGGCCGCGAAAACCGCGGCGCGCCCGCTGCGTGCCGGCGTACCAGGGCCGCCACCCAGGCGGCCCGAGGCAGCGCCATGGCCGCCGCCTCCGCCGCCACGTAGGCCGCATCGGCCGATGCGAGGCGCACCATCAATCGCATCGCATCACGCGCTGGAAATGCGGTGGGCGCGCCACGCGGTGCCTTGGCCGCGGCTTCGCGCACCAGTCGGTGCAGGAGCGCGGAGCGGCCACCCGTCTTCGCCGCGGCGGAGTCGAACCGTTCCGCCAGATCGTCCGGGACGCGCACGCTGAGCACCGCCACCAACAGGTCTCCTGTCTACAAAGCTGCCGGCAAGGCTATCCTGCCCTAGACCGCTGCCTTGCAGATTGGCCCCTCCCCTCGGCCGTCGCGAGGGCGCAAGACCACCCCCGCGCCGGCCACCCGCAGAGCCATCCGGCTCGCCCCAGCCGGGCCAATGAATTCGCGTCTGAGGCGCTAGCGATCCTTGCCTTCCCGTGCTTCGCTCCCCGCATGTGCAACCTCTATGCGATGATGCGAGCCCGGGCCGAGGTGGCGGCGATCGCGCGGGCCATGAACGACCGGAACAACAACCAGCCGCCGATGTCCGGCATCTTCCCGGACTACGCGGCGCCCGTCGTCGCGCGCGCCGAAGACGGATCGCGGGAGATGCGCGACGTCCGCTGGGGCATGCCGTCGTCAAAGAAGGCGCTGCTCGATGCCGCCACCAAGCGGGCCGACAAGCTGCGCGCCAAGGGCACGGAATTCGACTTCAACGAACTTCTGAAGATGGAGCCCGACAAGGGCACGACCAACATCCGCAACACAGCGAGCCGGCACTGGCAGCCGTGGCTTGGTCCGGCGAACCGTTGCCTCGTGCCCTTCACCTCGTTCAGCGAGCCGGACCAGGTGGGCGGCTCGCTGCAGCCGGTCTGGTTCGCACTGGGCGAGGACCGTCCCCTCGCCTTCTTCGCCGGCGTCCACACGCCCTGGAGCTGCGTGCGCAAGATCAAGACCGGCTGGGAGGACTGCAACCTCTATGGCTTCCTGACCACCGAGGCGAACGCCGACGTGGCGACCTATCACTCCAAGGCCATGCCGGTGATCCTCACCGATCCGGCCGAGTGGGACCTCTGGCTTAGCGATGCGCCCTGGCCAGAGGTGCAGCACCTGCAGCGTCCGCTGCGGGATGGCGCCCTGACCGTCGTCGCCCGTGGCGAGAGGAAGGACGAGGCCATCCCGGCCTGACGCCGTCAGGCCGACGGCGTCCAGGTCCACGCGTCGTCGTAGAGATGCGGGAAGACCGCGACTTCCCGGGACCCGCAGCCGCCCTCGCCCGTACAGGCCAGCCGCGGAACGAGGTCAGCGATGCGCAGGCCGGCGCGGTCGGCGAAGCGCTCCACGAGCACCGGCGGGGTCCACTCGGTCAGCCGCGAACACGCTTTGCAGCAGATCCCCAGCGACCAGCCCTTCGCCAGGTAGTCGCCCACCGTGTCGTCGCCGACCTGGCCGGCCTGGAAGCGGCGGATGGCGGCCTCGGGCGGGCGCTGGATGGTCGTTCTTCGTTCGGTCATCTGCGTCAGATCCAAACGCGGGCGCGCGCCTCGGCGCCGCACGCCTTGCACCTGGCGCGCCGGCGGATGTCCATCGGCGTTGCATCGGGACCGCACGACGCCCGCGCCTCGGCCGCCGTCAGCGCTGCCCGGTGGCCGCACGCCTCGCACTGGAACTTCAGCGTGTGTGATCCGGACATCGACCGGTGGAGGTTCTGGAACATGGTCATCAGTGGAAGTCCCGGCTGCGGATCAACCGCCCGTCCACGCGGGACCGGGCGGCGATCTCGCGCTGGTCCTCGCGCAGTTCGGAGAGGCGGCCGGTCAGGTCGATGAAATCCTCCGCCACCACGTGGATCACCTCCCCGGCCCGCTGCACCTGGCCCTGCACGATCAGGAACGACGCACTCATCACGGTGCGCCGATGTTTCTCGAACGTGTCCTTCCAGACGACCACGTTGGCGATGCCGGTCTCGTCCTCCAGGGTCATGAACACCACGCCCTTCGCGGTGCCAGGCCGCTGTCGGACCGTCACCAGGCCAGCGACGCTGAGCCGGCGACGATCGCGCGCCTTCAGCAAGGCCACGCAGGGGGTCACCTGCCGTTGCGCGAGGCTCTCCCGGAAGAAGCCGACGGGGTGGCCCTTCAGGGAGAGGCTGGTCGTCCGGTAGTCCTCGGCGACATGCTGGCTGTCCGCCATGAACGGGAGTTGCACCTGCTGCTCCTTCGCCCGCTGCCGAAGCAGCAGCGGCGCGGTCTCCTCGGCGTCCCATTCGCCGCCCAGACCCTTCACCGCCCAGAGCGCCTGGCGCCGGTCGAGCCCCTGGCTACGGAACGCGTCGGCCTCGGCCAGCAGCTCGAGGCCGCGCCGCGAGACCCCGCTCGCTCGCGCCAGGTCGAGCGGCGACATCGGCAAGCCGCCATCCCGCGCGGCGACAAGCTGTTCCGCCTCGGCCTTCTTGAACCCGGTGACCTGGCGCAGGCCCAGCCGAACAGGTCGGTACGGTGTGCGCGGATCGTCGGCCGGCTCCAGCCGGTTGTCCCAGGTGCTGTGGGCCACGTCCGGCGGACGGACCTCGACGCCATGCGCTTGCGCGTCACGCACCAGCTGAGAGGGCTGATAGAACCCCATCGGTTGGGCGTTCAACAAGGACATCAGGAAGACGTCGGGGTGACGCCACTTCACCCATGCCGAGGCATAGACCAGCAGGGCGAAGCTGATCGCGTGGCTCTCCGGGAAGCCATAGGACCCGAACCCCTCGATCTGGTGGAAACACCGGAGCGCAAACGCTTCCGGGTAGCCGCGCGACGTCATGCCCTCGACGAAGCGCCGGCCGTAGGCGCCCACTCCGCCGGTGTGCCGGAACGTCGCCATCGAGCGGCGCAGGCCGTCGGCGTCGTTCTCGCTGAACTTCGCCGCCTCGATGGCGATGCGCATGGCCTGTTCCTGGAACAGCGGCACGCCCATGGTCTTCGCCAGGATCGACTCCAGCTCGTCGGCGGGCCCGTGGTCGGGATGCGGCGAGGGATATTCCACCGGGTCCGTCCCTTCGCGGCGTCGCAGGTAGGGGTGGACCATGTCGCCCTGGATGGGGCCGGGCCGGACGATCGCCACCTCGATCACCAGGTCGTAGAACCGTCGCGGCTTCAGCCGCGGCAGCATCGACATCTGCGCCCGGCTCTCGACCTGGAACACGCCCACCGAGTCGGCCTTGCAGAGCATGTCGTACACCCCGGGCGCCTCCTGCGGGATGTCGGCGATATCGTCGAGGCCGAGCGTCGTCAGGCACTCCTTCAGGGCCGTCAGCATGCCCAGCGCCAGCACATCGACCTTCATCAGGCCGAGCGCGTCGATGTCGTCCTTATCCCACTCGATGAAGGTACGGTCAGGCATGGCCGCGTTGCCGATCGGCACGGTCTCGTCCAGCCGACGCTGGGTCAGGACGTACCCACCGACGTGCTGCGACAGATGCCGCGGAAACCCGAGCAACTGCTGCGCCAGCGCCGTCGCCCGCTTGATCTCCGGCGCTTGGGGATCGATGCCGGTCTGGCGGATGTGCTCGTCGGGCACGCTGTCGCCCCAGCTCCCCCACACCGTATTCGCCAGCGCGGTGGTGATGTCCTCGGTCAACCCCAGCACCTTGCCCACTTCGCGGATCGCCATCCGCGGCCGGTAGTGGATCACGGTGGCCACGATTGCCGCGCGTTCGCGGCCGTAGCGGCGGTAGATGTACTGCATCACCTCCTCGCGCCGCTCGTGCTCGAAGTCGACGTCGATGTCCGGCGGCTCGCCCCGGCTCTCCGAGATGAAGCGCGAGAACAACAGGTCCTGGTCCTTCTTGGTCGGATCGACGGCGGTGATGCCCAGGCAGAAGCAGACGCAGGAGTTGGCGGCCGACCCGCGGCCCTGGCAGAGAATGCCTTCCGAGCGCGCCCAGCGGACGATGTCGTGGACGGTCAGGAAGTAGTTGGAAAAGCCCAGCCGCGCGATGAGCTCGAGCTCCTTCTCGATCGTTGCGCGGACCTTGTCGGGCACGCCGGCGGGGAAGCGCCAGGCGGCGCCCTCCCAGGCGAGATCGCGAAGATGCCCGATCGCCGTCTTGCCTTCCGGCACCGGCTCGGCGGGGTACTCGTACTTCAGCTCGCCGAGATCGAATTCGATCCGGGCGGCGATCTCGACGCTGCGTTCCACCGCGCCCGGGAACCTGGCGAACAGCCGCGCCATCTCGGCGGGCGTCTTGAGGTGCCGCTCGGCGTTGGCCTGCAAGGCGAAGCCCGCCTGGCCGATGGTGCAGCCCTCGCGGATGCAGGTCAGCACATCCTGCAGCATCCGGCGTTCGGGCCCGTGGTAGAGGACGTCATTGGTCGCCACCATCGGCGCGCCAGACGCGGCGCCCAGGGCAGCCAGCCTGGCCAGCCGATGGAGGTCCCGCGCGCCGTAGCGCCGCGAAGCCGCCAGCCACACGTCCGGCAGGGTCCGCACGATCCGCCCCAACGCCGCTTGGAAGTCGTCGTCCAGGCGCTCGGGCGCCGTCACGAGGACCAGCTGCCCCTCGGCATACTGCAGGAAGTCCGGCCAGCGCAGCTCGCATCCCCCCTTGGCGGCGCGCAGCTGCCCGACGGTGAGCAGCCGGGTCAACCGGCCGTAGGCTTCGCGGTCGCGCGGATAGACGATGAGGCTCGGGGTCTCATCGGCGAAGTCGAGGCGACAGCCCGTGAGGGCCCGCACCTTGGCCCCGCCCTCCGCCACCTCACGCGCGGCGGACCAGGCCCGCACGACGCCGGCGAGGGTGTTGCGGTCGCAGACCCCGATGGCCGTGATGCCGAGCGCCGCGGCGCCGACCACCAGCTCGCCGGGATGGGAGGCGCCGCGCAGGAACGAGAAGTTCGAGGCGGCCTCAAGCTCCGCGTAGCCCGTCATGGCGCCGGGGCCTCCGGCGGTCGCGTCGGCCCGGCGGAGTCCGAGCGGGCGCCATAGAACTGCGCCACCTGGGTGAAGTGGAAGGCGGTCGTCTCAAGGCCCTGCAGGGCGACGTTGATCGCCTGCCAGTCGCGGCCGAACGGCCGGCAGCGGCCCTGCAACATGCGCAGCTTCACCGCGTAGGGTCGCAGGGACTCGAAGGCGCCGGCGACGACGGCTCGTTCCCGCAGGTCGGCGGCGTCCGCCAAGGGATCGCGCGGCCCGTAGAAATGCGGTCGCCGCGTGAAATGGAACGCGGCGGTCTGCAGGCTGTCGAGCGCGATATCGAGCGCGCTGCCGTCGCGGGTGAAATAGCCGACGGCGGCCTGGAGGCCCCAGAGTGCGCGCACATAGGGCCGCAACGCCTCGAAGTCGCGCGCCGCCGCCTCCGGCGCGCCCAGGCCCGCATAGGTCCGGTGCACCATCAGGTCGCCCTCCCCGGCCCGCCAGCCAGGCGTGCGGCCGCCGCCGCGGCCAGGGCGGCGCTCTCAACGCTCCAGGTTTTCATGGTCGGAACAAAAGCAGAACTTGAAAGCTCTGGCGAGTCCCAAGGCGCCGTCACCGGTGGACAACCCGGAGGCGAGGTTGGCGGCTCCCCGGGGGGGAGCCGCCAGGCCCAGCGCCTAGTTGACGGTCCGGCTGCGGGACCACACGAGGCTGTAGCCGTCCTCGGCGTCGACCAGATTGGCGTAGATGGGCGCCGGGAAGCTGGGGTCGTCGAGCTTGACGGAGAGATAGTCCCGATCCTCGCGGGAGGTCTTCTTCCACGCCGCCCCGAACTCGGTGCCGCCGGCGAAGATGCGGAAGTCGGGGGCCTTGTCGTTCTCCTTGTCGACCGCCCGGAGCTGGGCCGCCTTGACGTTGAGGGTGAGGGTCTTGATCGAACCGCTGTAGGAGCCGTCCGCGCTCTTGGTGAAGGTGCCGATGGTCGCCATGGTAAGTCTCCTGATCTGATCGGACCGCGCCTGCCGCGGCCTCGATGGCGATCCGGAGTCGAGGGCTCCCAGGCCCCATCGCAGCCTCAGGCCCGCAGCGCAGCGGAGGATGGCGATCAGGCCCGGCTTTCTTGCCTCGCGAGGAATGAGACCGCCGGGCTCAGGGGAAGAAAGCCGGACCCGCCGTTGCGACGGGGACGGACCTCGACCCCATGAAGCCACGAGACCGCGCAGGCCGGCCGCATCCCCAGGAGACGCCGGCCCGCGACTCAACGAGACTCACGAACGCGTCGGCTCCCAGCCCTCGCGCAAACCCCACCTTGTCAGGGGCCGCAGTTCACGGGACACCAGACCGGGTGAAGACCAGCCTCGACCATCTGCCGGACGCCAAGCAACGCGAGCTCAAGCGCGTGGTGGAGATCCTGTTCGCGGAATTCGAGGACGCCCTCGCCGGCAGGAACGCGCCCCACCGCAAGGCCGGCCGCATCCTCAAGATCGTCCTGTTCGGCAGCTACGCGCGACGCGACTGGGTCGATGATCCCGTCGGCGGGTACAAGTCCGACTACGACCTGCTGGTCGTCGTGAACCACGCGGAGCTCACCGACGTCGCCGACTACTGGGTCAAGGCTGACGACCACCTGCTCCGCGAATACGAGATCGCCCACGGCCTCACCGCACCCGCCAACTTCATCGTCCACGACCTCACCGACGTGAACAAGCAGCTCAAGAAGGGCCGGCCGTTTTTCGTCAACCTCGTGCGCGACGGCATCGCCCTCTACGAAGCCCCCGACCACCCGCTTGCAAGGCCGGAGCAGCTATCGGCAAAAGACGCCCTGGCCGAAGCCCAGGACCACTACGACCAGTGGTTCAGTTCTGCCGAGGAGTTCCTCGCCGGAGCCGAATTTCATCGATCCCGCGCTGCATCGAAGATTGCGGCATTTAACCTTCACCAAGCCACTGAGCGCTTCTATCACTGCGTTCTGCTGGTGCTGACGCTTTATAGCCCGAAGTCTCACAAGCTCAATTTCCTGAGGTCCCAGGCCGAGCAACTGGCGCCGGAGGTTGTCGCGGCATGGCCCCGCGAAACGCGCCCGAGCCGCCGGGCATGGGAACTGTTGCGTCGCGCCTACGTCGAAGCGCGATATTCCAAGCACTACAGGATTACTGCCGAAGAGCTGGCGTGGCTGTCCGAACGAGTGGCAGCCTTGCGAGACATCGTCAGAGTTATTTGTGAGCGCCACCTCAACCCACGATAAACCCGTGGCATCTCTTGCTCGGCGAATGGCTGCGATGCGCCCAAGAGCCGACATTGGCTTACGCACGAGATTCTGACATTCGCGGATCGGGGTCGAAAGTCGACTGCCTGCGCGATGGCCAAGGACAGGTCTCGACCGTTGAGCATGGTTCGCCCCCGGGGGCGCAGACATCAGATTCTCAACCTGGCTCGGTTCAGAACTTCGCCAACAGGGCCATGCGCACAAGCTCCGAAAGGGTTCGGGCACCGGTCTTCATCATCACGCTCGCGCGATGCACCTCGACGGTTCGCGGACTGATCGCGAAGTCGCGGGCGATCATCTTGTTGGTCTTGCCCAGCACCACGCTGCCGAGCACCTCGCGCTCCCGTGGCGACAGCGCCGCGAACAGCGCCCGCATACCCTCGTCGCCCACGTCCGCCTCCGCGCGCGGCCCCGGGGCGCCCCGCGACAGCGCCTTGTCCACCGCGCCGAGCAGAACGTCGTCGCGGAACGGCTTCTCGATGAAGTCTACCGCGCCGACCTTCATCGCCTCGACGGCTAAGGGAATGTCGCCGTGTCCCGTGATCACGATCGCGGCCATCGGCAAGTTCGCGGCCTTGAGCTGGCGGACGAGTTCGAGGCCGTCCATGTCTGGCATGCGGACGTCGGTGATAACACACCCAGGGGCGAGCTGGTCGGCTTCCCGCAGGAATTCCGCGGCGCTGTCGTAGGTGCGCACAAGGCTCCCGGCGGACCGCAACAGGAAGGTAAGGGAGCGCCGGATCCCCTCGTCGTCGTCGATGACATAGACCTCAGGCATTTGGTCCTTCCGACAGTTCGCGTTCTTGCTCTGCGCGCAGTGTGAAGCTGAAGACCGCACCGCCGCCATCGGCCGGCTCGGCCCAGATCCGGCCGCCGTGCGCCTCGACGATCGTGCGTGAGATCGACAATCCGACACCCATGCCCTGCTGCTTGGTGGTCACGAAGGGCTGGAAGAGACGGGCCGCGACCTCGTCGCTCACCCCCGGGCCGGTGTCGCGGACCGAGACTCTGACCATGTCGTCCTGGGCCGGCTCGGCGCTGACGATCAGATCGCGGCGCTGGCTGTCGGCCATCGCCTCGACGGCGTTGCGCATCAGGTTGAGCACGACCTGCTGGATCTGGACCTTGTCGACCAGCACCGTGTCCGTCGTGGTGGCGATGTTGTAGCGGAGGCGGACGCCACGGTCCTTGGCGCCCACCATGGCCAGCGCGCCGGCCTCCTCCAGCAGCTTCGACAGGCTCTCGATCCGGCGCTCGGTCTCCCCCTTGGCCACAAAGTCCCTGAGCCGGCGGATGATGTCGCCCGCGCGGAACATCTGCTCGCCTGCGTCGGTGAGGCCCTCGCGGATCAGCGCCACATCAAGGGGCGCCTGTGAGAGCAAGCGGAGCGAGCCCTGCACATAGTTGGCGGTGGCGGAGAGGGGCTGGTTGAGTTCGTGGGCCAGAGCTGAGGCCATCTCGCCCATGGCGCTGAGCCGGGACACGTGAGCCAGCTCGGACTGCACGTCCTGGAACCGCCGCTCCGCATCCTGCCGCTCGGTCAGGTCGCGGACGAAGCCCGTGAAGAACCGATGCTCGCCCGAGCGCATCTCGCCCACCGACAGCTCCATCGGAAACGTCGAGCCGTCTCGCCGTTCGCCCACCACCACCCGGCCAATGCCGATGATCCGGCGCTCTCCCGTCTGGAGGTAGCGGCCCAGGTAGCCGTCGTGGCCGTCCCTGTAGGGGTTAGGCATGAGCATGTTGACGTTGCGGCCGATGACCTCCGGTGAAGTCCAGCCAAACTGCTTCTCGGCGGCGGCGCTGAACGATTGGATGACCCCGCGCTCATCGATCACGATCATGGCGTCCGGAACCGAGTCCAGGATCGACTGCAGATGCGCCTCCCGCGCCTCCAGGTCGGCCTTCTCTGTCCGGCGCAGACCCACGAGGGCGAGGGCCGCGACGCCGCCGGCGAGGAAGCCCAGCACGACAGCCGCCATGGCGCCGAAGAGGGCGGTCCGGTGGCGTCGCGCTAGCCCGGCGCGGTAGGCGGCGATCTCACGCCGTTCCTCCTGCCGATAGCGGACGATCAGCGAGTGCACGTTCAGGACGTCGGCCGCATCCCGCGCGCGGACGACGCGCGTGACGCGCGAGGCGATCTCGTCGCTGCGCGTCACCTGCGCGGGCTTCGCCGCTGAAAGCGCCCGCAGTTGCGCCGCCGAGCGTTGCAGGTCTTCCGAAAGCGGCACGACGTTCGCGGGGGCGCCAACCCCGAACCGGTCGAGAGCCTGGGACACGCGGTCCGCCGCGCCGATCCGCGCGAAGGCGCGTTCGACCGGGGCCTCCGCGGCGCTTTCGTTGAAGGCGAGCACGGCCAAGTCGACGGCGGCGGCGGCCAGCAGCAGGAGCGCGACGCCCAGCGCCACGATGCCGCGCATGGACCGCATGCGCGTCGCCCCGGTCAATGGCGAAGCCGATGGCGATGCCAAGTGCGCCCCCGCATCGCGTACGGGTTGCCGGAAGCCGCCCGTCGCGAAGCTTAAAACTAGGTCATTTGTCGCTCATCCCACAAGAAATTCAATGCGACAGTTGGTCATTTCTGGAGCTAGAGGTGCCCCCGCGAGTCTTCGTCACGCCGACGAAGTCATCAAACACAACCTCGGAGAGAGTTCCGCAGGATTCAGGCCTGCGAAGGCTACGTATAAGTAGTCATACGTACGTATCTGTCCCAACTGCTCCGAGCCACTGATCCTGCTAGTTCTTGCCGAGACGTGGAAGCCGCCACCGCGGGCGCTGAGCCCTTTGAACAAGGCGGCTGGGCATCCCCGCGGAGCCTCCGATTGGCGGCGACGGGTGAGCGTAAGGGTTGAGCGATTTCTGCGCCGTCGAACATCGCCGGGTCGCTGCCACGGATCATCCTGATCGAAGATGATGCGCCGCTGAGGGCCGCGCTGCGCTTCGCCCTCCAGGCCGCGGGCTATCGCGTCGGAGGCGCCTCGCGCGCCGAACCCGTGCTGGAATCGGACTTTCCCTCAGAGGATGTCTGCCTGATCCTCGACCAGCAGCTTCCCGGCATTTCGGGGATCGAGGCGCTTGAGGTGCTGCGTGCGCGCGGGGTCGACGCGCCCACTTTCCTGATGACAACCCAGCCTGGGGCGCGACTGCGCGCGCGCGCCAAGGCGGCCAGGGCTTGCATCCTGGAGAAGCCGATCCTGGGCGACGCGCTCGTGGTGGCGATCCGCAATCTGTCACCCGGTTGAGCCCGGCCGCCGCGCCGGATCCGGCGCCGCCCGTACGTATTGGCCACAAGGTGAAACCGGACCGGCCACGTGATCTCCTCCGACGGTCGCAGACGTCGCGGCTTTAGGGAGAGGTTTGCGGCCCGTGGATCGAAAAGCTCGCATGAATGCGATGGCGAAGGTGAGGTCCTGTCCGGGTTGGACTGAACGTGGCCACTTTGCCAAACGCCCTACCCTTTCACAGGGTCACGAGCCCGGACCCGGCGCCCACTCACGCGTCAGAACGTCGCAACATGGGTTGTCCTTGACTTATAGCAACTCTGCTTAAGCTCAATGCAACCTAATGCTCATCCGCTCGTGCATGCAATTCCCGACGAAACAATAAGCACTCGCATGTACCGTCGGCGCAACGCTGCACCCGAATGACCTGTCCCGCCGCGGATTACCGTATGCGTTGAATCTACTTTTCCTTCAGTTGAGCATTCACACGCGCTGAGATCCGCCTCTTCATGTCCAATACGCTGACGATGCCCCATTTTGGGCCGTGCCGTTTAAGCGATTAAGGTCTCGTTGAAGGTTCGCGGCGCGTAACGAACATCGTTACATTGGAGCTTTCGATGGCCTCTGCCACCGCGCATTTTGAGCCTGTTCTGTCCCCTCCGGCCCCCGTGGATGCGGTGGGATCGACGCCGGACCCAGTCCTGGCGGCCCATTCCCGCACCATCGTGCGATGGATGGCGCGCCATCTCCTCCGCAGCTTCGAAGTCGCCCGTGAAATGCATGGCGGCGACGTCATGCAGACCATCGTTTTCACCACGATCTGGTCGCTCAACGTCGGCCATCTTGGCCGCAATGCCGGCTACGCGGCGATCGGTGACGTCCCCCCGGACACGATGCGGCGACCGCTATCGGTGCATCGACTGGCGCGGCGTCTGCACCTGCCTGAGGAAACGGTGCGTCGCTACGTCGGGAAGCTGATCGACGCCGGCCTCTGCGAGCGTGTGGGGCGGCAGGGGGTGATCGTCCCCCGGACCGTCTTCGAACGCCCCGACGTCATGCAGCTGGCGATGCGCCAGGTTGAAGGCGCCGTCGCCTATTGCCGCGCGGTGTCGGACCTCGTGGGCGCACCCACGCGGCCCGCCGCAGACGAAGCGTTCATCTAGCCCATGATCGGCGCGCCGAAAGCCCGCCTCCCTTCAGACATCTTGAGGAAAAGGCCATGATTACAGCCCTAGCTAAAGACGATAGCCAACTCCAGGAACGGCTGGACTTCATCGGCATGGACACCGCGGCCCGCGGCGCCCTGCGCGATCTGCAGCCCTTGATCAAGCGCGAGATCGGCGGCGCGCTCGACGGCTTCTACGCGCGCGTGCGGGAGACGCCGGAGACGAGGCGGTTCTTCGGCAACGAGTCGCATATGCGCAGCGCCAGCTCCCGCCAGGCGGCGCACTGGGACATCATCGCCGCGGGCGACTTCGGTGCTGGATACGCCGCCGCCGTCCGCGCCATTGGCCAGACCCATGCCCGCCTTGGCCTCGAGCCGCGGTGGTACATCGGCGGATACGCCCTGGTGACCGAGCACCTGCTGCATGCGGTGATCCGGGAGCACTGGCCGCGCATTCCCGGCGCGAAGCGGGCCACGGCGCGGGCCGGACAGGCTGCTGGAACGCTGGTGAAGGCGGTTCTGCTCGACATGGACCTGGCGATCTCCATCTATCTCGAAACCTTGGAGGCCGAGCGGGCCCGCCTCGAAGCGGTCCGCGAACAAGCCGACGCGCAACGGACCCTGGCCGTCGACGCCCTCGGCGCAGGCCTCGCCCGGCTCGCGGCCGGCGACCTCACCATTCGCCTGGATACGCCGCTCGGCGACGACTTCGAGTCCCTGCGGACGGACTTCAACACCGCCATGGCGGGGCTGGAGCGCGCGATCGGCAATGTCTCAAGCGGCGCCGCGTCGATCCGGGACGGGGCCGACGAGATCAGCGTCGCCGCAGACGATCTCTCGAGACGGACGGAACAGCAGGCAGCGAGCCTTGAGCAGACCGCCGCGGCGCTCGAGGAGATCAGCCAGACCATCCGGGGCGCGGCCGCCAGCGCGACCTCCGCCAGCGACGCGGTGACCGCCACCAAGGCGGACGCCGAAGCGGCAGGGGTGGTCGTCACGAAGGCCATCTCGGCCATGGCGGCGATCGAGGCGTCAGCCGGCCAAATCTCCAGCATCATCGGGGTGATCGACGAGATCGCCTTCCAGACCAACCTGCTGGCCCTGAACGCCGGCGTCGAGGCGGCCCGCGCCGGCGAGGCCGGCAAAGGGTTCGCCGTCGTGGCCTCGGAAGTACGCGCCCTCGCCCAGCGCTCGGCGGAAGCGGCGAAGGAGATCAAAGCCCTGATCAACGGCTCCACGGCCGAGGTCGACCACGGGGCGCAGCTCGTCTCCCAAACCGGCAAGGCGCTGGAATCGATCATCACCCGGGTCACCGACATGGATCGCCTCGTGACCGGGATCGCCACGGCAGCCAAGGAGCAGGCCGCCGGCGTCGGACAGGTGAACGTCGCCATAAACGAGATGGATCAGGTCACTCAGCAGAACGCCGCCATGGTTGAACAAACCACAGCCGCCACCATGTCCCTGAAGGGCCAGACGGCCACGCTCGTGGGTCTCACCGAGGCCTTTACTGTCACCGGGGCGCCCCCGCCGCGGCGGGGGGACGTCGAGCCGCCCTCGCGCAGCGACCCGGCCCACCGCGTCGTGCGGCTGAAGTCGGCATCGCGCGGCGCCGCGGCCGAGTGGTCCGAATTCTAACGTGGGATGACGGGAGCTCCGCGGATGAAACACCTGACCCCACCCACCGAGGCCGAGGCCTGGTCGCCGCCCGCGCCGTTCGTGACGCGCGCCCTCGACGCCGCGGCGATCGTGGCGGCGACCGATGTGCGTGGCCGTATCACCCACTGCAACGATCTCTTCTGCGACATCAGCGGCTACAGCCGCGCCGAATTGATCGGCGCGAACCATCGGATCCTGAATGCGGGGCATCATGAGCCCGGATTCTTCCAGTCCATGTACGGCGTGATCGCCCGCGGCGACATCTGGAAAGGCACCATCTGCAATCGCCGGAAATCGGGCGAACTCTACTGGGTGGACACCACGATCGTCCCGCAGAAGGACGCCGCCGGCCGGGTTTGCGGCTACCTCGCGATCCGCTTCGACGTCACCGAACATGTCCTGGCACTGCAGGCCCTGGCCGACGCCCGGGCGAAGGCTGAACGGGCGCTCGATGTGAAGGCGCGTATCGTGGCCAATATGAGCCACGAGCTGCGCACCCCGCTGACCGGTATCATCGGCATGGCCCAGATCCTCACGACCACCGCCCTGACGCCGCACCAGCAGTCGAGCCTGAGCGCCATTCTGGACGCCTCCCAATCACTTGAGGCGCTCGTGAATGACGTGCTGAAGCTGGCCCAGCTCGAGGCCGGCTGCGCCGTCGTCGAGACGCAGCCTACGGATGCCCGCGCCATGCTCCAGTCGATCGCCGCGCTGCTGACGCCCCGCGCCCAGGACAAGGGACTGACGCTCTCCCTCGATGTGAGCGGATTGCCCACCTGGCTCCGTATCGATCCCGTGCGCGTCCGCCAGGTCCTGACCAACCTGATCGGCAACGCCATCAAGTTCACCGACGCCGGCGCGGTGACGGTACACGCCCACTGGCGCGACGGCCGGCTCAACTGCAGCGTCGAGGACACCGGTCGCGGCTTTCCCCCAGAGGAGAAGAACCGGCTCTTCTGCGCCTTCGAGCAGGGTGACGACGCGCTCTCGAGGTCCTTCGGCGGCGCCGGCCTTGGCTTGGCGATCTCCAGCGAACTCGTGTGGGCCATGGACGGCGAGATCGATGCCGAGAGCTGGCCGGGGATTGGTTCGCGGTTCCACTTCGAGATCGCTGCGCCCCGCGCCCGACAGCCACGGCGCAAGACCCGCGACACGCCGCGCCACGCAGACGATGCGCCCCCCCTGCAGGTCCTCGTCGTCGAGGACAACGCGATGATCCGCCAGGTGCTGCAGCATGTCCTCGAAAGCGTGGACTGCAACGTGTCGATCGCCGTCGACGGGTTCGACGCCGTCAAGGCGGTGGGGACGCGGACCTTCGACCTCTGCCTGATGGACCTGCGGATGCCGAACATGGATGGGCGGGCCGCCGCCACGGCCATCCGGCAGCTGCCATTCGGCCGAACCCTGCAGATCATCGCCGTCTCGGCGGACGTCCTGGGCTCCGCGCCAACCGATGCCGACGACACGCTGTTCAATGGCTTCCTGTCCAAGCCCCTGCTTCCCGAGCGCCTGATCGAGGTCGTCACGCGCCAGCGCGCGGCGCGAGCGCACGGCGGGGCGCTGGCTGAGCGCGACGTGCGAGACTGCGCATGACGACCCGTGCCGGCGACGAACGCCCGGATTGCTTGCCCCACCCGCCCGAGCTGGGCGACGACCCGCTCGACACCGACGTCATGACGACCGCGCTGTTCGAGCGCCTCCAGACCCTCATGGCGAGCCTCAAGACCCTCGAGGCGCTCGCACAAGCCAGCCTGGAACGCTTGCGGGACGGCGACGACATGAGCCTCAACTAGATTGGGTCCGCCGACATCACACCGTGGCGGCCTTGCGCCACGGTCACGTCGAGCCGCGAGGCTTAGGCCATCCCGACAACCAACAGGCCGCCGGGGCGGTGCGACACTACACCACCCGCCCCGTTTAGTTGTGCTTCACAGCCAAGGTTTTCACTGAACATCTAACGTTCGCGAAGGCGCGGCATGCTCGAACATCTTATCCGGATCGCGCAGACGCACGCCGGCCTCATGGGGCTGGCGTTTGGGGTCTGCCTGCTGTCGGTCGTGACCGGCGTGCGGCTGGTGCTCGCCGCGCACCTGCAGCGCACCACCGACCGGCGGTTCTGGCTCGCCGGGGGCGGCGCCGCCTGGGGCGTGGGCGCCTGGGCCGCGCACTTCATCACCATGCTGGCCTTCGACGCCGGCGAAGGAGTTGGATACGACCCGGCCATCACGACCGCCTCGCTTCTCCTGATCACCCTCGTCGGCGCGCTCGGCGCGCTCTCCACCCTGCTTCCGAGGGCAACTGTGCGGCCGCTTCTGCAGGGGCTGACGTTTGCCGGCGGGCTGTGTGCAATGCACTACGTTGCGATATCCGCCGTTCGAACGGAGGGGGACCCGACATGGGCGCCGTCCTATGTCGCGCTGGGTGTTGTCATTGCCGTCGCCGTCTCCGCCTGCGGGTTCTGGTACGCGCGCTATGGAACGCCGCGGACCCGGATCGTCGGCGGGGCCGTGTTCCTGGCCACCGCGGCAACCGTCCTAAACGTCCTGAGCATGGCCGCCGTCACGTTCGAGGGGACGTCGGGGCTGCCGGATTCCGCGACCGCGATCCCGGACAACCTGCTCGCCACGGTCATCGGGGCCATCGTCGTAGGCTTGGTGTTGATCACGCTCCTGGGAAGCTGGATCGAGACCCATGCGCATTCTGACGCGTTGCGACTTCTGCGCTCCGTCGTGGAGGTCATGCCCGACGGCGTCGCTTACTACGACGCCGACGATCGGCTGACCCTCTTCAACGAGAGCTACCGACGGGAACTGGCGAGCATCGGCAAGATCGCGCGGCGCGGTATCACCTATGGCGACATCCTCAAGCGCACCGCGGAGAGCGGACTGGCAGCGGCGGCCATCGGTCGCGAGGCGGATTGGATCGCCGAGCGACTGGCCATCCGCGGCAGCCTCGGCTCAACGGATGAGCGTCGCGCCGACGGGCGCCACCTGCGGATCACCAATAAGAGGGTCGGCGACGGTGGGCTGGTGACGATCATCACCGATATCACCGACCTCGCGGACCGGACCGAGCAGCTCGCCGCGGCGCGGGACGCGGCCGAGGCCGCCGTGCGCGCCAAGACGGCGTTCATCGGCGACATGAGCCACGAGCTCCGGACACCGCTCAACGGGGTTGTCGCCGCCGCCGACCTCCTGCCTCAAGAGCACGACGCCACACGTCGGGCCGAACTAATCGAGACGATAAGGACGGCGGGCGCCGACCTTGACCACTTGGTACGCGGCCTATTGACGGCGGCGTCCGGTGATCACCCGGCCATCGACCCCGCGGTCGTCGGCCCGCGCGACGCGTCGTGTGCCGCGCCGCAGCTTCGCGCCCTGGTGGTCGACGACAACGCCACGAACCGGCGTCTCCTGGGCCTGATCCTGGAGCAGCTGGGCTGCATCGCGACCTTCGCAGAGGATGGCGTGCAGGCGCTGGCGGCTTGGGCCACATCCCCGGTCGATGTGGTGCTCATGGATCTGAGGATGCCGGTCATGGATGGGCTCACCGCCATCCGGTCGATCCGCGCAATGGAACGCGCCGAGACGCGCGAGCGCACCGCGATCATTGTCGTATCCGCCAACAGCCAGCCGCAGGACATCCGCGACAGCTTGGCCGCCGGCGCCGACGGGCATATCGCGAAGCCGGTCACCACAGCTGCGCTCGTCGCCGCGTTCCAGGCGCTTGAGTCACCGCCGCAACCAGCGCTTGAGGCCGCGGTGGCCTGATCACTTTTACCCAACATCGACAAGCCGGCGCATACCGGCGGCGCGAAAGACGTCATCGCCGTAGTCATCGCGCCCCATTGGCACATTCGCGAGCTAATCAGGTTTTCTCGCCTACAGAGGACCTTCCCAACGTCTCCGATGAGTCACGAGCGGTCTTACGCGCCGCAGCCGTTTCTCAGCCGCATGCGGCAGCGGGGGCGTTGCGGGGGCGCCGCCCCTGCTTGAAGGGGTCGGCCGAGACCCAGGCTCGGCCGCAGGGGAATGCCTTCCCCCTCGGACAACCCACACGCACAAGACGCCCCTCCAAGCCTCCACTTTCGGGGACTCCCTATCCCGATCCCCGAACGCTAAGGTCACCCGTCGGGCGCCGGGAGATAGGCGTCGATTGAGGGCCAGGGAACGCCGCGTCCGCGCGGGGTTGGCTGCGATCGAAAGGCCAAGTACCGGGCCTTTACCAGGTTCCAACGCCCGACCCCTTACCCCTCCAGACCGCCGCTTGTCAGCGAATCACAAAGGCGCCACGCTCGACCGGCTGACGCCCTGCGTCGGTGGGGCGTGGAAACCCCGGTACGTCAAATCGCTATCAGCCGGGCGCCGTGAAACACGGAGCCAGGAGGACGGGTCGCCCCGCAACGGGCGGCGCGAACGCCTGTCGCTAACCCGCGGGCGCTGTTTGACGACGGCGTTTCCTCCACCCGGCGCACCCGCCGAGGCCGCCTCGAACCTGTCGAGGAGGTCCTGTGCCAAGACCGAAGTCCAGCAAGCCGCCGCCGCCTGAGCGTGCCACCGTCTGGAGCGAAGAACTCGACGGCGCCTACCGCACCCACGGCGCCTGGCTGGTCGCGTTCCTGGCGCGCCGCTTCGGGCGCGAGGTCGCCGAAGACCTCGCCCAGGAGACGTTCGTCCGGCTAGCGCGCGCGCCACTCGACTGGCGAACGCCAAAGTCCGTACTCGCCCGGACGGCGCTCAACGTGGCGCAGGACCACCTCCGCCGTGAAGGCGCCCAACAGCGACCGCGCCTGGTGTCCGATGGCGGCGTCACGGAGGGTGTCACTCATCCCGACCAGATCGAAACGATCCTTCATCGCCAAGTCGTGGCCCTGCTGCCACGCAACCTGCGCGACGTCTATGTCTTGAGCCGGTTCGGCGGGATGACGTATGATGAGATCGCGACGCACGCGGGAATCTCGGTCAAGGCCGTCGAGAAGCGGATGACCAAGGCGCTCAAGCTCTGCGTCGCGCGATTTCGGGCGTAGGCGACGGTGGGATGAACGATCCACGACCCCATTCGACCCGCGAGCAGGCCGAGGCGGCGGAATGGTTCTCCCGTCTGGGCCATCGCTCTGTCACGACGCAGACCATCCGCGACTTCCAGGACTGGCGCGACAAGCCCGAGCACGACGCGGCCTACGCGGAAGTCGAGGCCTTCTGGGAAGCCAACGGCGAACGCGCGGCCGATCCCGAGATTATGCGCATGACCGAGGAAGCGCTTGCGCGCCGACGCGGCTTCCGGCTCCCCACCTGGCTGAGGAGCCAGCGCATGGGCTGGTCGATCGCGCTGGCGACCCTCGCCATCGCCGCAGGCGCGCTCTTCACGACCAACCAGTTATCGCCGACCTATTCGACGGAACCGACCGAGCAGCGAGTCATCAGGCTGGCCGACGGGTCGCGTGTGCATCTCAACGTCGGCAGCAAAGTGCGCGTGCAGTTCCGCGGCGACGAGCGACGGATCGTCCTGTCGCGCGGCGAGGCGTTCTTCGACGTCGCCCACGACGCCTCGCGGCCCTTCATCGTCGATGCGGGCGGCGCGGACGTTCGCGCCCTCGGGACCAAGTTCGACGTACGCCGAGACGACGGGCGCGTGCAGGTGACACTGGTGGAGGGCGTTGTGCGGGTAAATCGCGACGCCGACCACGAAGCCTGGACGCTGGCGCCCAACCAACAACTCACGGTCGCGCGGGCCAGCGCAACGAAGCGGGTGCTCGTGGACGCCGCGCCGGCCACGAGTTGGACGACAGGACGGCTGACCTTCCACGAGACGCCGCTCGCGACGGCCGTGGCCGAGGTCAACCGCTACAGCGATCGGAAGATCGACATCGAAGGCGCCGACCTCGCCGGCCGATTGGTCAGTGGCGTGTTCGACGTCGGCGACACGGACTCCTTCGTAAAGGGCGTCACAATGCTCTTCGACCTGCGGGCGACGACGACGCCCGACGGGTCCATCCGACTGAGCTCTGACCAGACGGCGACGGGCGCGTAACAGTTTATTTTCGAGGCCCGGTAGGGTGTGGACCCGCTTTTTACGTCTTGCGCACCTGCCGGATCGCGACGTCGGAAAGCCGGGCCTGTTCGGCCTGCTCGCCCGCGACCGTGCGGGGGAAATGCGCGTGCGGCAGTTCGGAAATCTCGGACCTAGTCTTCGATCGGTGTTGCTGACGTCGATGGCTGTTGGCGCTGTCGCCTGCGCCACGCCCGCTGCTGCCGCGTCGCCCCGGCAGGTCAGTCTTCCCGCGGGGACGTTGGATGCCGCCCTGTCCGCTCTTGCGGCGCAAACCGGCGACCAGCTGGTCTACGCGCCTGCCATGGTTGCGGGCCGGCGGGTCCCCGCGCTTTCGGGACGGTATGACTCCGAGGAGGCCCTCGCCCGGCTGCTCATTTCGAGCAACCTGATCGCGACGCGCGCCGGCCCGAAGCTGATTGTGCTCAAACAACGGACCTCCGCGCGCCCGTCGAGCACAGCCTCGCCCGAGGCGCGCTCCGACGCGCGCCCTTTCGTCGCTGACGAGGCGCTGGCTTCTGCGGTCGAGGCGACGCCGGCGCCTGTGCGACCGGCCGCCCCGACGACCGTCGAGTCGGTTGAAGTGACCGGCACCCACATCCGAGGCGCCGGCGCGGGGCCGTCGCCGGTGATCGTCTTCCAGCGCGAGGACATCGATCGCACCGGGCACGCCACGCTGGCGGGCGCCCTCAACACACTGCCCCAGGTGTTCTCGGGCCTCGCTACGGAGGGCACTCTGACCACGGGAGCGGACCGCTCCGGCGTCAATGCGACCTACGGCACAGGCGTCAACCTGCGCGGCCTCGGTCCCGACGCCACGCTGGTGCTTATCAACGGACGGCGAATGGCGGGCACCGGCGCCCGCGGAGACTTCGTCGATCTGTCGACCATCCCGACCGCTGCGGTTCAGCGCGTCGATATCCTCTTGGATGGCGCGTCGGCGCTGTACGGTTCCGACGCGGTCGGCGGCGTCGTGAACGTCATCCTGCGCAAGGATTACAATGGCGCCGAGACGCGGATCCTGGTGGGGACCGGAACGGCTGGCGAGCCGCGGGAAATCCAGCTTGGTCAGACGGTGGGCAATGTCTGGTCCACCGGAAGCGTCCTGCTCGCCTACGAATTCAACCGCAGGGGCCGCCTGCCGGCCGACGCCCGGCCCTATACCGCGACTACCGACCTGCGCTCGCTCGGCGGCACGGACCGGCGCCTGAATGCGGCCCATCCCGGTAACATCCTGAGGTTCGATCCGGTCACGGGAACCAACGTCGCGGGCTGGGCCATCCCGGCGGGCCAAAACGGCGTCGGGCTGCGCCCCGGCGACTTCCTGCCTGGCGTCGTGAACCTCGACAACCAACGCGAGGACGCCGACACCCTGCCCCGCCAATCGCGGCACAGCGTCTATCTGGCGGCGCGGCAGCAGATCGGGGATCGGCTCGAACTCTCGGGCGACGTGCGCTACGGCTACCGGCGCTTCGATCTCTCCACCGGCTATGCCGTGACGAACCTGACGGTCGGTCGCGCGAACCCGTACTTCGTCTCGCCCAACGGCTCGGCATCGCACCAGATCGCCTACTCGTTCATCGACGAGTTGCCGGCGTCACGACTGGGCGGATCCCAGGAGAGTCTGGGCGTGTCGCTTGGCGGAGACCTGAAGCTCCCGGGTGACTGGCATCTCGAGGGTTACGGCGCCTTCGCCCAGGAGATCGGCGAGGTTCGCGCGCAGCGGCAGCTAAACTCCGCCCTCCTCAACGAGGCGCTCGGCAATGTCGCCGACCGACCGGAGACCGCGTTCAGCGCCGCGCGCGACGGCTTCTTCAACCCTTTCACCGGCATCGCTGGCGCCAACAGTCCGTCCGTTCTGGCCTTTATCGGCTCCGGCTTCTCCAATTCTCGCACCCGCGACCGCCTGGCGTCGCTCAACTTCCAGGCCGATGGGACACTGTTCCAGCTGCCGAGCGGTCCGCTGAAGGTCGCGCTGGGCGTGCAAGCCCGCCGCGACCGCTTCTTCCGCACCGGCGCCAGCTACACCTCCACCCCCGTGCCTTCGGTCAGCACCACCGTCTCGGCCGGGCGCGATGTGATCGCCGCCTTCGCGGAGGCGCGCGCCCCGCTGGTGGCGGAGTCGGACGAGCGACCCGGCCTGCGACGGCTTGAGCTCTCCCTCGCCGGGCGTGTCGAGCGGTACGACGACTTCGGCACCACAACGAACCCGAAGGTCGGCCTCCTGTGGTCGCCGACGACCGGCGTCAACCTGCGAGGCACTTACGGGCGGTCATTCCGCGCGCCCGACGTTCGCGAACTGCAGGATCCTGAAGCCTATTCGACGACCCAGCTGAACCTGGGGACGAGCCGGGTGGTCAGCCTGATCCTGAGCGGCGGAAATCCTGATCTCGATCCCGAGACCGCGACGTCCTGGACCTTCGGCGTCGATGTGAACCCGCCCGCGCTTCCCGGCCTGAAGGTCAGCGCGGGATGGTTCGACATCCGCTTCAAGGACCGTATCGGCCAGCCGGCCCGCACCGGGCTCGCCAATGCCCTCACCGACCCGACGCTCGTCACCTTCGTCCGGCGGGTCTCTCCGGCCACCTCCGCCGCCGACCTTGCCCTGATCAACGCGCTGCTGAGCAGCCCGGCCACCAGCTCCAGTACGTTCCCCGCGACCTCCTACGGGGCGATCGTCGACACCCGGTTCGTGAACACCGCCGCGGTGGAGGTTCGTGGGGTCGACGTCTCCGTCGCCTACCGAACCGCTTGGGCGGATCACCGGGTCGGCTGGCAGGCCAGCGCATCCTATCTCTATGACTACCTGCAGCAGGTCACCCCGACGTCCCGGCCCTTCGACACCGCCGGCGTGGTCAATTCACCGGCGAAACTGCGCGGGCGCGCTGCCATGGACTGGTCACGCGGTCCGTGGATCAGCCTCCTCGCGGTCAACTATGCGGACGCCTATCGCGACGCGGCAGGTGTCCGGATCAGGTCACACGCGACGCTCGATGCTCAGCTCTCCTTGGAAGGGCCGCCTGAGACGCGCTGGTCGGGGCTACGCGCGACGCTGAGTGTCCGAAACCTTCTGGATCGCGATCCGCCCTTCTACGACGCGCCGGCCGGCGTCGGCTACGACCCGGCCAACGGCGATCCCATCGGGCGCTACCTGTCTTTGCAGATCACCCGGGTCTGGTAGCGGGACCGCAGCCATGCTGGGTCTCCGCAAGGCGTCGCGCCGGTTCGGCGTCGCGATGTCCATCGCCTGCGTGGCCGTGGCCGGTGCGCAGGCCCGCCCCTTCACGGTCGACGATCTCCTTCGCCAAGCCTCGTTCGGTCCGACCATCACGGACCCGGCGGGACGCTGGTTGGTGTTCGAGCAGCGCGATCCCTATGTCGCCACGCCGAGCTTCGACTACTCGACGCGGAACGACGTCGCCGGCGGCCGGCTGCGGATCGTCGACCTGCGGCGGCCCGGCCTTGCCCGTTCGCTGCTCGCCGCCTCGGATGGACCGGGCGACATGGCGCTCGCCGTGTCGCCCGACGGTGCGCGACTGGCCATTCAGCGGCTCCAGAACCACACCCTGCAGGTCGGTGTGGTCACAGTAGCGACTGGAGACGTCCGGTGGCTCGGGGTAACGCTGGAGGACCCCTACACCAACCGCGCGGTTCAATGGCGCTCCGCCGATGAACTCATCGTCCTTGCCCGCAAGGACGGCGATCTTCCGCTGCTCTACCGCGTCGGGAGTCAGTCCGCGGCCGAGCTTCCGGCCCGCTGGGCTGTCACAGCGCGCGGCGGCGTATCGACAACGGTCCTGGGAAGCGGCGCGGCGGCGACGATCCGCGCGCGCCCCAACCCCAGCCGGCTCATTTCGGTGAATGTGAGAACCGGCTCTTCCCGCGTGCTTGCTCAGGGCGAGATCGTCGACTTCGAGCTCGCGCCGGATGGGAAACATCTGGCCCTGCTGGAAACAGGCGAGGATCTGCAGCCGGCAGCCGGTGCGACCGTGCAGGGCGCCTGGGGCATGCAGACGGAGCGGCGCAGGCTCTCGCTGCTCGCGTTGGCGACGGGCGAACGCATCCAGGCGCTGCCGGAAGCGGACATTCTGGACAGCCTTCTCACCTGGCGGGCGGACGGCCAGGAACTCCTCGTTTTCGCGCGGTCACCCGGCGCGCCCTGGACCGCCGGGCGCCTGTGGCGCATCGAGGCGCCATCGGCGCGCGCGGGGTGCGCAATGCCTCCTGAGCTGACGGCGGAGGTTCGGCTCCGTCCAGAGCGCGTGTCGGCGGCCTGGATGGGGCGCGAACCCATCTTTCTGGCCAAAGCGGGAGCGCCCTCGTCACGGCCCGACTGGTATCGCCTCGGCGCCGGCGGGCCCATCAACCTCACGCGTCTGTTGCCCGCAGCGCCTGGCGCGCCCTTCACCGTGACATCCCGTGGCGCCAGCTTCCTGCAGCAGGGCATGGTCTGGAGGTTCGATCGTGACGGCCGCATCGAGAGCAAAACGGGCAAGACCGTCTCCCCCATCGCCTGGACGCGAAGCCCCCGGGCACGGCGGCTCAACGAAACACCGCCGACGGAGAAGCCCCTCGTCAGCCAACCCGGGGCCCTTGGACCCACGGTCGCCGGACTTTCGCCCGGCTTCCCACCGATCCTGATGCCAACCGGCGCCGCGCCGATCGCTTTCGCCAGGCAGACGGCGACGGTCATCGCGACCCTGCAAACGCCCGAAGGCGTCGAATCCCTGGCTGTGCTGAGACCACACGCCCCACCCGCCATCGTGGCCACGATCAATGCGCATCTCGCCGACGTGGCGCCGCCCCGTCTGGCGGCCATCGACGTTCCGGGGAAAGACGGGCTCTCCGTGCGCAGCTGGCTCTACTTGCCGCCCGACCGCCGACCTGGGCCGCCACCACCCCTTATCGTTCGTCCGTATCTCGGGGAGACCTATCCCAGGCCCTACGTCTCCGGACCGCCCCCCGGCGCGCTGTTCGCCAATATCCGCCTCATGGTCGGGCGCGGTTATGCCGTGCTGATCCCGGGGCTGCCACGGCCGAAAGACGGGTCTGAGCCGCTTGAGGGGCTCGCGGATCGGGTCCTGGCGGTGGTCGACGCCGCCGCCGCGCGACCGGACCTGAAGAACGCCTTCGATCCGAAGCGTCTCGCACTCTGGGGCCACAGCTATGGCGGCTACAGCACGCTCGGAATTCTGACGCAGACCCGGCGGTTTCGAGCCGCAGTGGTGAGCGCGCCCCCGACAAACCTCCTGAGCTTCTGGGGCACATTCCAGCCGAGCTGGCGCGTCGTCCCACAGGACGGCGTCTGGATCGCCTGGCCGACCGGGTGGGTGGAAACCGCGCAAGGTGGGATGGGCGAACCCCCATGGGCCGCGCCGGAGCGGTACGTTCGCAACAGTCCGGCCCTGCTCGCCGACCGCATCAACACGCCGGTGCTGCTGCTCCATGGCGATCAGGACCCGATACCGGTCAGCCAGTCGGAGCAGATGTTCTCGGCCCTCTACCGGCAAGGCAAGACCGCCAGCCTGGTGACCTACTGGGGTGAGGACCATCTGCTGAACAGCCCCGGCACCGTTCGGGATCTCTATGCGCGCGGGTTCGACTGGATCGACACCTATGTCGGGGGACCCATCAGCGGCGCGGACGGGACGCCGACGGCGCATCCGGAAGCCGCGTCTGCCAGTGCCGGACCCAAGTCTCAATGATCACGGCCTGGAGGATTCCGCTTGCCCCACCGCGCCAGATGAGTTGCTCGGGCGACAGGAGAACATCGAGCGCCGCGCGGTCCAGCAGCCCCGCCTCGCAGAGCACCCCGTCGAGCAGATAGGGGCGAAGGAAGTCCAGGCTGTCGGCCACCATGTGGCCGTAGAAGGCGCTGAGATCGCCCTTGCCACGACGATCCACGATGCAGGCCGGCAGGCGGTCGCGGAAGGCGTGGCGTGCGAGGCCGCGCTCCCGCCCGGCCTTCGCGAGCTGGAAGGTCGGGACCGCAAGACAATGCTCGACGACCGGCTGAGCCAGCAAGGGGTAGATCAGGGTCCCGCTTCGTCGGCGCCGCGAGTCGGCGCGCGCGAGCTGGGCGTTGGCGATCCCCTGGACCTGCAGGCGCTTCGCGGGCGGCAGATGCTGTCCGTCTCCAAACCAAGGGTGGCGGTAGCGCCGCGCTCTCCGTGACCAACCAGGCGGAAGGCCGAGCCGCGCTGCCGGCGGTGGCGCCGATCGTCGTACCTGCGCCGCCGACCAGAGGACAGACCAGGTCGAGCGCCGGGACAGTCGCGCAGCATCCATCAACGTCCCGGCTGTGAGCGCGCGCCATCCCTCGAGTTGCAGGCGATCCGCAAGGATCAGAGGCGTCGGGGGCTGAAACAGCACGGCATCGCCGCCCTGTCCCGAAAGCAGGGCAGTGGCGCTGGCGTCGCAAAGCCGCTGGGCGGTCTCTGCATCACGGAAGGGATCGGCCGCGCTGACGGGAGGACGCGCATTGCGGCAAAGCGGCCGGAAATCCTCTTCCGAGAGCGGTCGATAGGTCTTGGCGACAGTGGTGAGTTGCAGGCCGTGGTGGTCGGCCACGGCCTGAGCGTAACGGCGCTCGTCGCCTTCGGGACGACCGCCATAGAAGTTGAGCCAGGACACGGCTTTGTCGGCGCCGCCTATCTGAACGAGAGATCCGGAGACGATCGCTGAGTCCAAGCCGCCAGAGATCTCGCCGACAAGTCGTGCGTGGCCCCGGGTAAGATCGCGGACGCAACTGTCGACCAAGGCCAGCAGGCCCTCCCCGTCGGGATCTTCGATGCGGCGGCCCGCCATCTCCGAAGGCGACCACACCGTGTGCGCCGCCCGCCGCGCGCCAACGGCCTCCAGCCGGCCTGGCAGCGGCGCGTCGATCCCCGCGAGCGCGACCTGCGCCACAGCGGAAATCGGATCGTCCAGCATGTCCGCGATGGCGTCCCAATCGAGGGCCGCCCCACGGGGCAAGATTCCAGCGGGGGTCGCCTCGAGATCGGACGTCGCCACGGCGAGCCCGTCAATCGCCCAGGTCAGGCAGTCCACGCCTCCAGACGGGTCTCGCAGCACGCGGATGCCTTCTGGACCTTCGGAGAAGATGGCCAGGTAGGCGCCCCAAGCGTCCTGCACCAGTCGACGCGCCGCCTCCGACGCCGCGCGTGGCAGGGTCGCGGCAAAGGTATCGGGCGCCGTGATCGCGGAAAGGCCGGGCCTGGCAAAGATCTCTCCAAGCAAGACCCCGCCCCCAACGAGCCGGCGTACCGGCGGGAGCCCTTCCGTCCAGACCTTCAGGTCGGGATCGTTTACGCGAAGGCTCCAGCCACCGTTCGCAAGGTCGCCGACGTCAAGGGTGGCGAGGCGTTCGGCCAGGAAAGGTCCGGCGAGGCACAGGTAACGCATCGCTCAGACCACCAGCAGGGGCGTAAAGGCGACCAGGCGCTCGTGGCGGTCGTCAAGGACGAGATCTTCCACCTGCAGCCAGCAGTGAGCTTCGAACGGCCAGGTGCGGGTGGCGAACACCCAAGCTGCATCGTGGCCGCAGCGCCGCAAGTGCAGGAGCAGCAGGAACGACTGCAGAAGGCACTTGCGCGGGATGGGCAGCCACCGCGCGACGCGCCGATACCGCCGAACCTCGGCGATCAGAGCGGGTGTGAGGCCTATGGGCCGCGGGGTTCGGCGAGCCTGAACGATGAGGTGGGCCAGACTTCGGCCGCGGTAGCGCAGGAGCGCATCACGGAGACACCGAAGGGCCATGGGGACATCGGAGACGCCGAACCCCACCTCCGGCCCGTCATCGAGGTCCTTCACAGGCAGAAGGGGCGGGTCGGGCTGCGGCGATGCCGCCCTGGTTCCGGTCGCCTGAAGGAGCGCCATGCGCCTCAGGTCCTCCAACAACGCGGCCTCTTCCGTGGCGATTGACGCCCGCAGGTCCGACAGCACCAGCCGTCGTCCACCGGAGGGTAAGCAAAAGTATCGGTCGTCGGCCAGCGATAGAAAGACGACGTCGCCGCCGACGGTCGCGGCGTGCACGCCGTCGGCGAGGGCGTGAAACGGAGTTGTTGAGTTCATAAGGAGACGCGAGACATCGGCGCCGGCAAAAGCCGGCGCCGGCGCTGGCTCAGCCTTCGTATTCGTAGTCGAGGAAGTCCTCGGACTTGCCGACCTGGCCGATGGCGTTGGTCAGAGCGCGAGCGCCCCGAAGGCAGACCAGGCGGCCGGTGAAGAGCGTCACGAGCTTGGACATGGATGACCTCATACTTGCTGGTGTTATGTCGCCAAAGTTGCGACAGGAATATTTCACAACTCCAGATCACTATATTCAATCTATATTCGCTCTATTTTTTCGGCGGCGCCGCGGAGGCGTCCAAAAGCCCGGCAAGGCGCTCCGCCAAACGGATCCGCCGTCCGTGAAACTGGCGAAGCTGGGCAAGGCGCTCGTTACGGGCGCTGGCCCGGTCCAGCCGCTCCGCCTCCTCATCCAGATCGTCGAAGACCAGGGGCTCGAGGCGGCGCACCGGCCCGAGCTGGATCTGGAGCGTTCGGAAGCTCGACGTGAGTGCGCGACTGCCGGTCTCAACAGCCCAGTCGCGAAACAGGATCTCAACGTCGCGCACAGCGCCGACCGTGACGAGCGGCGCCTCCGAATCACCAGGTCCCGCCGGCGGCCTGCGCGTTGTCCGGTGTGGCTCCTGGGCGATGAGCAACGCCGCAAGACTGAGGCGATAGAGGTCGGCGACATCCGCGGCGCTCAGCCGGGCGACGAAGTAGCCCTGGCCGCGCCTGTCTTCGAGCAGGCCCTGCCCGGCCAAACGCGAAAGCGCCTCGCGGACCGGCGTCGTGCTCAACCGCAGTTCGTCGGCCACGTCGACCGCCGTGATACGTGCGCCCGGCGGGAAGGCCCCGTCCTGAAGCCGCTCGCGCAGGCGGAGGAAGGCGACATGGAAAGGCTCTGCCAGGGTATCGGCCATGCACGTACTCCGCTTGGCGCGTCTCGGGCGCAAAACGGCAGAACGTCCCGGTGCGTCGGCCGGCTGACAAGGGCGATATATCCCCTCCCGCAGCCACGCCCCGTGCGGGCCGAACAATAATCACAATGCACGCCAGGTTCAGGCGCGACACAGCGGTCAGGCTGGGCGCCGCTCGGAATCTGCGACAGGTCGAATTGGGGGGCGGTCGGGTCACGACCGCCCGTTATCGTCAGTGGACCGTTCGACGCTCTGCGATCAGCCGCGCGAAGTGGGCGATCGCCGCGGTCTCCAGATGGAAAGGAACCTGCGTCTTCGCTTCGTGCAGGTCTAGCTCCTCCAGGACCGCCCAGGCGTCCCAGCATTCGGCGACCACGTACCAGTTTTCCACGTCGTAGAACTGATAAGCGTGCTCCAGAACCGCCTGCGCCATCGCCAAGTTCGCCATCTTCGGTCTCCTGAGATCGATCGGCGGGCTCATCCCGCGATCAGGCGACCACCCAGGGCGAGGAAGACGGCTAGGCTCAGGGTCGGACGGCTCTGGAAACCGGCCTGCACAGAGCGCAGCGGCGGAAGGGCGGAGGGTCCTGCGCCGACGCCTGGCCTTCAGGCGAGGTCACCTTGAGCGTGGACGGCCCCGCCCCAGGTTCGCTGGCTGATCGTGCTTGAGCCCACCCAAACAGACCCAGAGACCGAGGCGGCCCTGCGAAGGCAGGCCTGGCCAACCCCTCGCGGTTCCACGGCAAGAAAAGGTGCGGCGACCTTGCGGCCGCCGCACCGAGGGATTCAGCCCCGCGCTTTCAAGGGTTGATGACGCAAACCCCGCTCACCCGCCTTCTGGGCCAGGTTCAACGCCGGGCCGAAGGGCTTCAGGCCTTCCGCGCGCTTGGGGTTCACGGAGTTGGTCAGGGTCAGGACACAGACGGGCTCCAGGGCCAGCATCTCGTCGTTGACCCGGAATGGCGCCGCCCGCCCGTGCTTGTCGAAGTCGGCCTTCGCGAGCACCAGGGTGACGCCCTTCTGCTGGGCCCACTTGATGGCCAGTTTCTCGGCGCCCTTCGCGCCGGAGGTCACCAGCGCCATGTCCGGCCATTGCGCCCGCGCCCAGTTCAGGGCGTCGAAGATGCGACCGGCGTCCTCGACCGTGTCGGCCTGCGGCGCGGCCCGGAAAGCCACCACCGTCGCGCCCGCGTCGCTCGTGGCGTGCTTGCGAGCCCTGGCGGCTCGCAGCGCATCCCGGGCGTCGATCTGGGCGGCTGTGCTCCGCGAGGCTCGCACAGATCCCTTCCAAGGGCTCCACACCTCGCCGGTCGTGGTGGTGTAGGCGGCGGCCGCCGCGTCGCGCACGATTTCCATGGCCAGGGTGGCGACATCGGCCGAACGGGCCTTGCGGGTGGCGTCCTGGATCTCCGTGTCGAGCACTTCCGACCCATCGAAATCCCGCACCAGCCCGCCGAGCTGGTCACGGGCCTTGTCGGCGTCGCGTTCGATGCGCTGGGCGACGGAGTGGAAGGCGCCGATCAGGGCCTCCCCGATCAGCACGTGGAAATCCTCGAGGGCCGTCTCGCCGACAATGTCGAGCAGCTCGGTCATCAGGGCGCAGCCGAGTTGGTGGAGCGCCGCTTCGGGCGGATGGGTGCGCGTGTCCTCGAGGAGCAGGGCCTGGGCCTCGTAAGGCGTCAGGTGATCGGATGGGATGGGAGATCGGAAGAGCTGCATGGGAAAGTCCCTTGTGGGTTGGGGGGCGAGCCTGTCGGCTCGTGACCGCCCCGCGCCGCCCGGCGGCGGCGCCCACAAGGGCTTTGAGCGCAGCGTCCCTTGTGGGGGCCGCCGACGGGTGGCGAGGTCACTCGAGCCGCAGCGCGACCCCACGCCGGGTCCAAGGCCCCGCGACCCGGGCCGCCCGACGCCGAGATCAGATGAGGCCGGCCAAGGCCCGCTTCACGGTCGGATCGCGGTCCGCACGCCACGCCGGACCCAGCCGAACCCCCCGCCGGGCATGCTCAGGGCAGTAGCGCCCCTCCGCGCGCCGACCGCAGAAGCTGAACCCGGAGATCTTCGGGTCGCCGATCGGCCACTTGCAGGCGTGCGGCCCGAGGTGGACCAGGCTGTCGACCAGCCCCGGGGCTTCCGGGGTCAGGGGTGCGTCGGGTGTATCCTGGCGGACAGCCTTGACCGGCTGCGGGGATGCGACCCGTCGGGGCCGCCGAGGCCCCGTTGACGTGGCCGCGATCGCGCGTGGGGCGGACGGTGCGCTGCGCCCACTGAGGCCAAGCCGATGGACCTTGCCGATGACGGCGTTGCGGGTCACGCCGACGCGCGTGGCGATCTGCGACGCCGAAAGGCCATCCAGCCAGAGCTTCGTGAGGGTGGCGATGCGGTCGTTGGACCAGCCGGAGCCTTGGGACGAGGAAGACGATGACATGGGGGCCTCCGATCGCGCTCGGATCGAGCGCACCCCACCCCGCCCTTCCTCCCGCCTCCCGCCGCCGATCGCCCCTACATCAGCCCCAGGGCTTTCAGGCTCGCCACCTCCTCGCCGCCGACGATGAGATGATCGTGGACGGCGATGTCCAGCGCCCGGCAGGCGTCCACAACCTGGCGCGTCATCTCGATGTCCGCGGGCGACGGCGTCGGATCGCCGGACGGGTGATTGTGGGCGAGCAGGACACCGCAGGCCGACAGTTCGAGGGCGCGACGCACCACCTCGCGCGGATAGACCGGAGCATGGCTGATCGAGCCCTCTCCCATCCGCTCGTCGGCGATCAGCTGGTTCCTCCTGTCGAGGAAGAGGACGTGGAAGGCTTCGCGCGGGAGCGCGCGGAGCCGCGCCCGCAGATAGGTTTTGGCGGCGCCCCACGACCCGAGGAACGCGCGATGGCGCAGCGGGAAGTCCAGGACGCGCAGCAGCAGGGCATGCACCACGCCCAGTTCGACGGCGAGCTCGGCGCCCACGACCCGAGCCAGATCCGCCGCCGGAGCCCCGATGACGCGGCCGATGCCGCCGAACCGATCCAGCAACGCACATGCCAGATCGATCGGGTCAGCCTCCGAGGCGCCGCAGCGCGCCAGGAGTTGGGCGAGCGCCCCCTCCTCGTCGAGCGCCGCCACCCGGTCGATGCCGGAGGCGCCGACCGACGGATCGAGTGACGGCCAGGGCGCCTCCGCCACTCCAGGGATGAAGAGGTCCGGTTGTTCAGCCATCAGCCGAACCCCCGGCGAGGGGTTCGACGCCCAGGAGGGCGGCGTGTTCCGGATGGAAGCGCCGCACCGTGCGCACCGCGGCGGCGTAGACCTGGGCCGCGCGCGCCGCGTCGGGCTCGTGCGCATCGAGCCGGAGCGCCAGGTAGGCCAGCGCCCAGTCGCAGTCCTCCTCGAACCATCCGTCCGCGCTGTAGGCGGTGCGTTGGATGGCGTCCGGCAGGCCCGCCAGCGCCGCCATGGAGACCCGAAGGCCGCCATGCGAGGCCGTCGTGACGACGACGGCGTCCGGTCCAAGGGATGTGACCGATTGGATCAGCCCCCAGGGCGACGAGCCGCCGCAAGGCGGCGGAAAGGAATAGGGCATAGCCGGGACTCCGCACCGGGCGACGACCATTCCCCGCCCGGCTCGACCCGAAGGCCCCTTCCTCCCCCTCCGTCAGGCCGCCTTGGGCAGCACCGACTGCGGCGGCCACTTCGCCAGCACCGCCGCCAGGACGTCCGGCTTGTCCACCGGCACGAACACCCGCGGGGTGTAGGCGATGATCTCGGTGAAGCAGCCGAGCGCCTGGAAGGCCGAGCGCTGCGAGGCCGCGCCCACCACCTCCAGCCGCTGACGGTCCATGACCTTGGCGCGGCGCAGCCACAGGCCGCCGGAGAGGCCCAGCGCCGCCCCCTCCTCCAGGACCAGCCTGGCGACCTGAGCGGGATCCCCGTAGGCGCTGGCGACATCCGACAGGCCAAGCGCCACCTTCAGCGCCGGCACCTGTCCCGGGTCCAGCACCCGGCCCAGCCAACGCCGGCCATCCGGCGCCTTCAGCCGCCGGACCGACGTCCCCTTGTCCGGGAGATGGGTCCAGATGGGCAAGAGAAGGCCGGACACCAGCACCAGGTCGCGGGTGATCCAGGGGTCGGCCTCGGCGAGCTCCTGGTCCCAGGCCAAGCGCCAGCGACCTTCGTTGGTCGCCTCCCACGCCGACTCCTCGAAGCCCTTAAGCGAGACGATCGTCCGCTTTTCCGGGCGGATCATGCGGATGGCCGGGACGAGCCGGTCGTCGTCGTTGGTCGTCGTCAGGCCTTGCACGACCAGGGCGGCGCGGCCGGACTTGGCGTTGACGGCGTAGACCACCCCCTCCGGATCGAGACCTGCAAGCGCGCCGTCGGCGCTGGCGAGTTCGCGCCGGGTGCGGACCTGGAAGCGCAGCAGGCGGGTCTCGGCGCCGGTGACCGCGTCGGTGCGCACCACCTCCTCGCCGGTGATCGCCACGTCATCGGCGACGATGTCCTCCATGCCGCGATCCAGCGCGCCGGACTGCGCCGCCCGCTCCAGGATCGACGACAGGAGCTGGTCGAAGGCGGCGAAGAGCGCGTTCTGGTCGGCGATCCGCAGCGCCAGCAGGCGGTTGAGGAAGGTGTTCATCGGCGGCATCTCGTCCGACGCCTTCAGGTTCCCCTCGCCGTCGAGCAGCCGTAGACCGGTCCTGCCCTCGAAGGTTTCGCGATCCATCGCGGCGACGTTTCCGAAGTGCAGCTCGACGTAGAAGGCTTGGAGCGCACGGTGCGCCCACGGGCTCTCCAGATTGTCCTCGGCGCGGAACAGGCCGTTGCCGGCCGTGCGGCGCTCGCCGCGGGTCAGGGCGCCCAGGCTGTCGAGCCGGCGCGCGATCGTCGAGGTGAACCGCTTCTCGCCATGGATGTCCGTCACCACCGGCCGGAACAGCGGCGCGCAAGCCTGGTTGGTGCGATGCGACCGCCCGAGACCCTGGATCGCGGCATCCGCCCGCCAGCCGGGCTCGACCAGGTAGTGGACCCGACGCTGCTGGTTCTGGGCGGCGAGATCGGCGTGGTAGCTCCGGCCCGTGCCGCCGGCGTCGGAAAACACCAGCACCCGCTTCTTCCCCGCCATGAAGGCGTCGGTCTCGGCCTTGGCGGCGGACGCGCTCCTGCGCTCCACCACGCGGCGGCCGTCGCGGGTGATCACGCGGCGCGAGCGGCCGGTGATCTCGGCTACCTGCTCCGTCCCAAGCGCCGCCAGCACCGCGTCCAGCACGCACGGGACCGCCGGCAGGCAGGCGAGCTCCGTCACCAGCGCGTCGCGCAGCCGAAGCGCCGCCTGGCTCACCACGGGACGGCCGTCCGCGTCGGTGACCGGGACCAGGGTGACATTGCCGTCCTCGTCCTCGACCCCGGCCATGGCCATCACCGGGAAGGCGCCCATCAGATAGTCGAGCACCTGGTCCTTCGGCGTCAGGTCGACGGCGAGGTTGTTCCACTCCTCGGGCGGGATCTCGGCCAGGCGGCGCTCCATCACCGCCTCGTTCGTCGAGACCACCTGCACGACGGCCGAGCGGCCGGCGGCCAGGTCCTCCCGGATCGAGGCCACGAGCGAGGGCGCCTTCAGGCCCGACAACAGGTGTCCGAAGAAGCGCAGCTTCGCGCCTTCGAAGGCGGACATTACCGCGGAGGCCGCCTGGCCCGACTTCGGCTTGCCCTCCTCGGTGACCCCCACAGCGTCGAGCGCCGCACGGAGGTTGCGGTGGATCAGCTGGTAGGCGTCCGCCCACGCGTCCCAGATGCCCACGTCGTCTTCCGTCAAGGCGTGGCGGAGCGCGTGGTACTCGACCCCGTCGAACGACAGCGAGCGGGCGATGTATAGGCCCATGGCCTTCAGCTCCCGGGCGATCAGCTCCATCACCGCGACGCCGCCCGTTTCAACCGCGCTCATGAACGCCTCGCGGTTGAGGAAGGGCGCCTCGGGGCCGCCCCACAGGCCGAGCCGCGCGGCGTAGGCGAGGTTCTCCGGCGTGGTCGCCCCCGTCGCCGAGACGTAGAGGATGCGGGCGTTCGGCAGACGGTTCTGCAGGGCCAGTCCCGCCATGCCCTGCTGCGAAGCCTTCTTGGCGCCGCGCGCGCCCTTCCCGCCGCCGGCGGCATTGGCCATGGCGTGGGCCTCGTCGAAGACGATCACGCCCCGGCCCTCCCTCTTCCCTGCTGCGAACCGCCCAGCGCGAATCCGTCTGGATATGGTCTCCACAAGGGTAGCCCCCGCCGAGGCCGGCGGGGGCTACGGGAGAACTCAGGCCGCCAGGGGGTCAGCCGCCGCGGCGGGTGGATCGGGCTCGGCCGCCGGTTCGTCGGCCGGCTCTTCCGCCTCCGCCGCTTCACCGTCTGTCCGATCCCAACCCACCGCGCTCGGCGCCCACTGACGCTCAGCGGCCGCCTCGGCGACGAAGGTCACCAGGTCGTCCTTCTTCAGGGTCTTCGCGCGGTCGTCCTCCACACCCATCTCCTCCAGCATCGCCAGCAGGTGCTTCTTGGGATGGACGTCCAGGAAGCCGGAGTCCGGCGTCCAGTGCGCCGAGATATCGGCGCCGCACAGCGCGGCGACCTCGGCGGCCTCGGCGCGGGCCGCATGGCGGAGCGAGGTGGTCCGGCCTTCGCGCAGGTTCAGGGACATGGCGGTGAGTTCGGCCAGCAGGGCCATCTTCTCCCCGTGCGCCAGGGTCTCGACCCAGGTGATCGGCCGCAGTCCGGACGCCTTGTAGGCCGTCCGGCGGGCGTCGAGCCTCGCCTTCACCTCGCCATCGAGCGACCCGACCGGCGGCGCTGTCCCGAAGCTGTAGCGCTTGGCAGAGATCTGCAGGCCGGATTCCTCAAGCGCGCCCGAGGACTGCAGGGCCAGCTGCTTGAAGAGCTGCGCCACCAGTACCGTCAGGGCGGCGCTCGGATCGTCGGCGAGGTCCCGGATCAGGCCGCGGGTGGCCATGTCCGTGCGCCCCTCATGCAGCACGTGGCTGGAGCCCTCGACCTCCACCTCCGCGCGCGGGACCTCCACGTCCGCGGTCGACCTGCCATAGGTCGGGGTGGCGTCGTCCTCCTCTTCGGTCTCGCCCTCGATCTCATCCGGCAATTCGTCCGCCGGCAGCGGGACCGAGTAGAAGGTCGCTTCCCAGCCAAAATCGCTGTTCGCCGGCGAGAGCATCACCGCGCCGATCCGGTCGCGGGTCAGCGGCGCCGCGGCGACCTGGACTAGCGCGCTGACGAGCGGCGCGTAGGCGGCGGGGGCGTCTTCCGTCTTGGGGTCGAGGCCCTGGAGCGCCGCGGACGCCTGCGCGGCCGCGTGACGGGCCGCCTGGAGCGCGGTCTTCTGCGCCTCGCCGAGGTCGCCGTGGTAAACGTAGCCCAGGCGGTCGAACCCTTCCGGCGCCCCGAAGGCGCCGTCCTGGCCGATGTAAACGGCGAGCCCCTCGGCCTTCAGATGCTCGACGATCGGCTGGACGCGGTCACGCCAGGCAGACTGCAGAATCTCCGGGTCTAGCAGGGTGTCCGGCAGCTCGCCGAAGAGGTCGGTGGTGACCCGTCCTTCGGCGGCGACGTAGCGCTCCAGGCCGACGAGGATGAAGCGCGGATCCTCGACCGTGAGGCGGCCCCCCTCCACGACATAACGCAGATGGTAGTCCTGGAAGTATCCGGCGAGCGCCGTCTCGGCGATTTCGGCCTGACGCGTCTTGTCGCCGATCCGAGCGAACAGCCGCGCCTGCTTCAGGGTGAGCTTGCCCTGGCGCAGCGCCTTCAGGACGCTGGGATGCACGGCCGAGAGGGCCTCCAGGCGCTTGATCTCCAGCTCGCTATAGCCGAGCGCCTTGGAGATGGCGGCAGTGTCCATCCGGGCCTTGCGCAGGCGTCCGATGGCCGCGATCACGTCGGCGATGTGGACCGGCGCATGCTCGGTATTCGGCAGGAGGATGGCGGCCGCCTGCTGGGCCTTGGTCTCGGCCAGCTGGCACTCCACCAGATAGTCGTCGTCGATCGCGCCGCGTTCCTTCAGGAGCAGCAGCGCCAGACGCCGCCGACGGCCGTCGAGCGCCATGTGCGCCGCCTCGCCCTTGCGCCCCGGGCGCACGATGGGCGGGATCACCACCCCGGCGGCCAGGATGGTGTCGGCCAGCTGCGGCACGCCGTCATCGGCGGGCTCGTCGAAGCGCAGGTTCTCCCGGGCCAGCCCGAGGTCGCCGAGGCGGACCTGGAGGCGGGCCATCGGCGCGGCGCGGACGACGGCGTCCGCGGTTTGGGTGTCAGTGTCAGTCATGGCGGTCTGGCTCCTGCGCCAGGGCGAGGGACATCCTGCCCCTGGGCGCGCCCGCCCGCTCCCTGCCTCCCTCCTCCCGGCCACGGCCGGTGCGGACCGCCACGGCCCATTCGTTCCAGTCCCCGTAGGGGCTAGGCGGCAGCGCCACGGCGGCGCGCAATCCGTCACGGACCAGCCCCCCACGCAGCCGCTCGGCGGAAGCCTCCCCATCCTGGCCGCGATCGGCGGCGATCAGCACCGCGCGGACGCCGGCGGGCGGGCACCAAATCCGCAGGTTGCGGGTCGACCCCAAGGCCCACCCCGGCAACCCGAACCAGTCGCTGGCCGAGCGGGTCGTGAACACCCCCTCGCCGACCAGCATCTCGTCGCCGATCTCATCGAGCCGGATCGCGCAGCCCGCGGGCGCGACGCCGATGGTCTTGCGCGACAGGCGCAGGTCCGTCGCGCGTCGGCCCTGAGCGGTCAGGTAGGTCACCTCGACCGCCGTAAAGGCGCCCTCGGCGGTATGGATCGCCGCCAGCAGCGCCGCCCGGGCGTAGCCGCCGCGGCGGTAGGCCGAGACCGGCGTTTCGGCGTTGTGGCGCAGAACCTCGGATCCCGGCAGCGCGCCGACCAGGCCTCGCGTGCGGCAATAGCGCTCCGAGGCCGTGCCCGCGATGGCGCGCCCGCCCTCCCACAGCCGCAATGCTGCATCGCGCCGCTCCAGGCGGGTCACGAGGGCCGGGGACGCCTGCGCCGGCGTCGCCGTCACCGACATCGGGGTATTGGCGGCGTCGATCAGTTTCAACGCCCGCAGGTGGTCGAGCACCTCGCGCCAGTCCCCCCCACCGAAGGTGTGGACCACGACCCGGTTGTCCTGCAGCAGGAGCGAGACGGAGCGGTCGTGGCGTCCGTGGCCGGGGGCCGGGATGTTGGCGCGGCGGCCGCGATCGTAGAGGTCACCCCCCACGGCCTTGACGATGACGACGAGGGACATGGCTGAACTCCGAAAAGACCCAGCCCGACCGTCCCTTCCTCCCCCTTGAGGCCAGACACCGGCCTCCGCCGCTGCGGCCCGGTCGCAGCGTCTCCGCCTCAAGCGCCCGCGGGCCGTGACGCGAAGCGCTCGGGACCCTGGGCGTGGGGAGATGCGCGAAGGCCAGGCTGCGCCGAGCGCTGGTCCGGAAGCGGTCGAACGACCGCGGTGCGCATCGCGCCCTGCCCGACTTGACGAGCGGCGACAAACTTGGCGCCATGGCGGGCGATGAAACGCCCTTCCGCCAACGACCTTGCGGCCGAATGGATCGTAAAGCTCAGCCAGCCGAGCATCGGCAACGACGAACTCCATGCGTTCTTCGCCTGGCGCCGAGACCCTGGAAACCTGGCCGCCTACAACGCAGCCTCGAAGGCCTATCGCCGCAGTCGCGAGCGCTTCCGCGTCGAGCCGGATCCGTTCGGGTTTTCGGTGATCGACATCCGGACGGGGGAGGCGGCCGAGTTCGCGACCCGGCCTCAGGCCGGGATCTCGGAAGCGGACGCCGAGGCGATCGCCGACGTCCTGAACCGCCGGGCGCTCACCGACCCGACGCCCGCGAGGCACTGACGAAGGTCGGACACGTCGCGCACCCTAGCGCCGTCGGGGAATCGCAGGCGGGTTACCGCACAGCGGCGTTGCGCTTCGTGCACCTGCCCAAGCCCTAGAAGGGCGCGATCACCTGAACCGCGAGGATGGACCGGGCTGGCGTTCCCGGCATCGCCTGGAGGGACACCTCGGCCATGACCTGGATGTGCATTGTGGCTGCCAGGGCGGCCAGTCGATTGAATTCGGCGACCGAGGCTTCGATCTCGGCGGCCAGCGCACGCGGGTCGATCGGGGGAGGAACGGGCATTGCGCACCCATAGCCGCATGTGGGTCATGAGTTCCACAAGGCCAACCAAACGCGGCCTTAATCCTGGTGGGCGACGCTCAGGCCCATGCGAGCTTATGCGATCCTCGTCTTCCTGACGGCCTGCGGCCTTCCGGCCCTGGCCGCAGCCGATCCCTGCAAGGCCGTGCCCGACCATGGGGCGGCCCCCGCCTGGCTCGCCCACGGTGCGACGGTGACGGGCCCCGTCGTCTACATCGGTGATGGCGACAGCCTCTGCGTGGCTGCCGGCGATGGTCCCGCAAACTGGGTCGAGATCCGGCTCGCCGACTTTTATGCGCCGGAGCTGCGCGCGCCTGGCGGGGCAGAGGCGAAGGCAACGCTGCAACGCCTCACGCGCGGTCGAATCCTCACCTGCGTGGTCGATCACCAGACCTACGACCGGGTCGCCGCGGTCTGCCGCCTCAGGGGGAAGAGCCTCGGCGACCGGATGCGCGAGGCGGGCATACCGGAGGGCGGCCGCGGCCGCTGAGGGCTCGCCGTCAGGCGCTGCTCTTGAGCCGGCCTGAGCCTGCTGGGGCGTTGCGGGGGCAAGGCGCCCCGCAGAAGGGGTAGGCCGAGACCTGGCGCTCGGCCTCAGGGGAAGGCTTTCCCCTCCCCCAGCGCATGGTCAGTGCAGCGGACCCCCATCACGCGGCGGGCGTGAATCCTGCATTATCCGCTCCTGTAGGAACTTGGCGCGAAGCGTCGGCGTCGGCGCGGACTTGATCTTCTGCGCTTGCTGGAAGTCCGCCAGGCCGACGGCCAACTGCAACGAGTAGTCCATCGACTGGCGCCCCGGATCGAAGGGCGTCCCAGACGGTACGTTCTGGAACCAGCGCTTTGGGTCGGCGCCGATCATCTGCCCGGCGGGGCTCTCGGCCGTCGCGTGGCAGGACAGGCAGGACGAAGAGGGGTTGTCGACCGGGCCGTTGAGCCGCCCCTGGAAGCCGACGTGCGGCATGTGCACCGCGGGATTCAACCAGGTCTCCTTGAGGGGGCCGCCGGCCAAGCTCCCCGGGTCGTTACCCCACATGACGCCGACCGGCGCCACGTTGGTCCAGCCGGACCCCGACGGACCCCCAGGTCCTCCGCCGTAGACGAACGTCCCGAAAACCCACCCGGTCGTCGATGCGACGCGGGAGTCCTTCACGGCAATGTCGATCTGCAGGAGGCGGACCTCGAGCACCGCGCGTGGGCTCGTGGGCTTCGGGCTGGGATCGTTGGGATTGGCGTAGACGTAGACCTTCCAGGTCGGCGCGCCGGCGAGGTAGGGCACCTGCTGCACGGTCGCGGTCGTGAACAGCAACTTGGCGGCGACGGTGCCCTCCGGCAGGCTTCCCGCCGCGGCGGGGTTGGGATGGCCGTGGTCCTTCCACATCTGGCCGATCACCACCGCGCCAGGCGCGTTGTAGAAGCCTACGGCGTAGTTGTTCCACTGCTGGGACTGTCCGGCGGCGAGCTCATTGGCGCGGGAGGTCCGCTCCCGCGTCAGCCCATGGACCGGCTCGCGGCCGTTCGTTCCTTGGTCCTGCCAGGGCGCATTGTACCAATTGCGGACCGTATTGAGCTTCGGATCGAAGCTCGTCTCGACGTCCGGCCTCAGGTTGCCCTCGTAGAAGTAAGCCAGCACCGACTTGATGTAGGCATCCGGCTGAGTGCGCGGATCAAAGGCCAGCCACGGCTGCTGGTCGGACGGCGCCACTGCCGGGTAGTCCTGGCGCAATTGGAAGACAGGCCCCTTCCAGCCCGCGGGGAGCGGGACGGTGGAGTTACAGAAGGGTGTTGTCGGGCCGTCACAGGCCGCCTGTGCGACCGCCGGTGTTCGATCGATCAGCAGAGCTGCCGCTGAGAGGAGCGTCACGCCCACCGCGCCCGCAACCAAGCTTAGCTTCATAAATCGCATCAGAGCCCCCACCGATGCCGGAAGAAGAACATCGATATTTCGCGAATTCAACCAGGAACCGCGCGCTCCGCAATTACAATCTGGAGGTTGCCAATCCAGACGGCGCGCTTGAGGGTGTGTTCCGCGTCGGACCCGTCTGGACGGACCGTCGCAGATGACCCAGCTTCACCGCAGACTTGGAGATTTGGATGCGCTTGCAGCTGGACATGTTCGCGGTGGAACTCGGCGCAGCGATCCTGCTGCAGTTTGAGACCGAGGACGGCATCGTCCGCGTGCTGGCCGACGCTGGCGAGGCCAAGCATCACGTGGACGCGAAACTTGCGCACGCGATCGATGGGTTCACGGAGGACAACGACTATCGGGACATCCACATCGACCTGATGATCGGCACTCACTACGATTCCGATCATCTCGCCGGATTGGTCGCCATAATCGAGGACCCCAAGGTCACGATCGGCGAGGCCTGGATGCCGCCCGTGGCCAACGACGCCGCGCCGAAGGCCGGGCTCGTCGCGCCAGGCGACGCGGACTACTTGGCCCTCCAATTCGCCAGGGACGATGGCGACGCCGTGCTTCAGCGTTACTTAGACCAC
Organism: Alphaproteobacteria bacterium; assembly: GCA_018821435.1. Classification (GTDB taxonomy): domain Bacteria; phylum Pseudomonadota; class Alphaproteobacteria; order Caulobacterales; family Caulobacteraceae; genus Phenylobacterium. The sequence goes on along the minus strand of JAHJME010000037.1, from coordinate 99,383 downwards.
AAGGCCGACATCTGCGTTCGGCTCGCGGCGGCTGAACGCGAAGGCGACGAGGTTCGCGCCCTCTTCCGGTTCGACGAGGGCGACAAGGCCAGCGCCTTCATGTCGTTCAGCAAGGCGCGACCCGGCGAAGCGACCCGGCCGAACCGGGACTTCTTCGAGTGGCATCTCGAGGACGCCAACCGGACCCTAGGCCGAGACCCGGGCGGCCACGCTGACGAGGTGATCGAGGACCCCTGGACCGACTGGGCGCCCGACCCCCTGGAAGTCTTTGCGGGCCCCCTTCCCTCCTCACTTCCGGACCTTTCGAAAAGCTGGTCGAGCTTCCGGCCCGACCGCGCGGAGGTCGAGGCGCCGGCGCTGGCGCTGATCCGCCGGGCGGCCGCCAAGGACGCGATCACCGCGACGTCGCTGGCTGCCGTCGTGAAGGCCCTGAAGGCGCGCAATGTCCCGATAGCCTGTCGCACGATCGCCGACGGCAAGCCTCGCCCGTTCGTCTGGTCCAAGGCCGACAAGAGGTTCGTGCCGGGCGCGCAGATCTCCGCCGAGGGTCCGGCGCTGCTCCTACTCGGGCCCTCCGACAGCCTCGTCCGCAAGCAGTGGGCGCGGCTGCCGATCGGCGACTACGCCACGAAGATCGCCTACATGGACCTTCCGATCGAGCCGATCACGCCCAGCAACCAGCTGAGCTACATCCTGCGCGTGGACTACGGCGAGGCGCGGATCCTGGTCACGGGCGACGCCGGCTGCGTGGACTTCAAGCCCTCGACGATCGGCGCCTATCATCCCGCGCTGATCGAGGCCCTCGCCCCGCTCGACGTCATCCAGGTCGCCCATCACGGCGGCATGAACGCCCACTTCTACCGCTGCCTGCTCGCGGCGAACTATGCGGCGCAGGAGTCGGCCTCTTTCCTCCTGCTGTCGCACGCCACGAACGACAAGCATCGCCCGTCCTCGGTCTTCGCCAAATTCATCGAGGAGGTCCGCAAGGACGGCGACGACGTCCAGCTGGTGTTCACCTCGCAGCCGAAGGATGAGAAGGTGCGCGACTTCAAGGCGCTGTTCGCGCCTGTTGTGGGATCCCCAGGTTCGTCCGGCGATGTCCAGATGCGCTTCGACCAAACCGGCTGGACGGTGACAGCGCATGCGGTCGCCGCCCCCTAGGCCGGGGGGGCGTCTGTCCCCTTTTTCTGCGAGGTCACCCGCCCCGCCCCAGGTCCTCCAGCACCGCCAGGAACGCGTCCGTCTGCCCCGCCGCGAAGGCCCGCTCGGCCTCGATGACCAGGCGCAGCCGGCGCGCCAGGAGCCGGAACTCGATCTCGCTGGCCTCGGCCTGGCTCTTGGCGGCGGTCGCCTTGGCCAGCTCCGCCTCCGCCAGCAGCTTGGTGGCGCGGGCCGCCAGCTCCTCGTTCTCAAGTCCAGGCCGCCCGAGCCGGTCCTTCAGGTGCTGGATCGACTGGGCGATCAGCGCCTGCGCCTCCTCGCGCACCGTGGTCTGGCCGCGCTGGTCCACGACCGTGTCCAGCAGCCGCTCCAGCGTCCGTTGCAGCCGAGGCCCGAGCCCCGTGGCGGCCACAGGCAACGCACCCGCCCGCCGCGCCGCCACGAACACCTCCACCACAAGCCGCATGGCGGTGATCGCCGCCTCCGAGTTGAGGATGGTCGCGGCCATCACCACCCCATGCTCGGTGAAGGCCCACGGGCGTTTGCGCAAGCCGCCCCACCCCGAACTTGATGTCGCAAATTGCGACATCAAGTGCGCGACCTCCACGTCGCTCAGCTGGAAGGCGTAGCCGTCAAAGCGAGAGAGGTTGCGCCGCAGCTGCTCGTTCAGCCGCCGGGTCTCCACCCCGAACAGCCGCGCCAGATCCCGGTCGAGAACGACCCGGGCGCCGCGGACCTCCAGGGTGGCGATTCCGGTGTCCAGGGCGGGCTCCGCAAGAATGGCGGGCACAGGCGGCGAGTCGGGCATCGCGACGACATAGGCCCCCAGGCGCGGACCTGGGAGGACGTAGGTTCACCCCGCGCCGGACCCAAACCGCGGGCGACCCGGCGCCAGCGGAACCCCGTCCAGCATTCGACGAGGCCGGCGAAGCCGGGCCAGAGCGACCGCGGCGACCGGAAGGGTTAGCCCGTCAGGGCGAACTCCCCGGCGGCTGCCGCCGGCTCGGCCGCGAAGTTCGACAGGGTGACGCCGACGAGGCGAATGCCCTTGGGCGGCGGGAAGACCGAATTGATCAGGCCCCGCGCCACGGCGCGAAGATCCTCGCGGCTTTCCACGGGCCGCGGCAGCGACCGGCTCCGCGTCGATTGCTGGAAGTCTGCCCACTTGATCTTCACCGTGACAGTCCGCCCACGCGAGCCGGTCGTTTCGCACCAAGCCCAAACGTCGTCGGCCATCTCGGCCACGCCGGCGCGGATGGCGTCAGGGTCGGTGAGGTCGTCCTGGAAGGTGGTTTCCGAACCCGACGACTTGCGCTCGCGGTTCGGATTGACCGCCCGATCGTCCTCGCCGCGCGAGATCGCGTAGTACCAGCCGCCGGACCGGCCAAAGTGCTGCTGGAGCCACGCCAGGGACTGGGCCCGCAGGTCTGCCCCCGTGTGCAATCCCAGCCGCGCCATCTTCTCCGCCGTCACCGGCCCAACCCCGTGGAAGCGCCCGACCGGCAGGCCCTCCACGAACGCTTCGCCGCGCCCAGGCGCCACCACATGCTGGCCGTTGGGCTTGCGATGGTCCGACGCCAGCTTGGCCAGGAACTTGTTGTAGGAAATCCCCGCCGAGGCCGTCAGGCCCGTCTCGGCCAGGATCCTCGCACGGATTTCCGAGGCGGTCTCCGACGCGGTCGGCAGCCCCCGCAGGTTCGCGGTCACATCGAGATAGGCTTCGTCCAGGGACAGCGGCTCGATCAGCGGCGTGTAGTCGGCGAAGATCGCGTGAATCTGCTTCGACACCGCCCGGTAGACCTCGAACCGGGGCGGCACGAACAGCAGTTCCGGGCATTTGCGTAGCGCCGTCGTCGAGGGCATCGCCGAGCGCACCCCGAACTGCCGGGCCTCGTAGCTGGCCGCCGCGACCACACCGCGCCGGGCGCCATGCCCCACGGCCAGAGGTCGGCCCCGAAGGCTCGGATCATCGCGCTGCTCCACCGAGGCGAAGAAGGCGTCCATGTCGACGTGGATGATCTTGCGGACCGGGGCGTTCACGGCGCAAGACTAGCAGGATGAGAACGAAAGGGGAATTTCCCCACTCAGGCCGCCTTGTCGAATCCCGTCTCCGGCCAGGTCCGACGGACGAGCCCGGCCCGCATGTCCGCGCCCCGCACGCTGAGGACGTAGTCCAGGAAAGTCTGCGGCGCGCCCACCCCGCCGCTCACCGGAATGACGAATTCCAGGCCCTCGTAGCCGTCCGTCCGCGCAAACTGCAGGAAGCCCCACCAGCGCGCCTCGTATTCGGTGATCCGGTGTTCGGGCGCGGCCTCACGCAGGCCATCCACCAGCGCCGGCGGCATATCCCGCATGATCCGGATGATCTCCTCGCCGGCGTATTGCTTCATGGGGCCCCCTCACGCCGATCGAAGCTGGATTCGCAGGCCACGTCGTCCGCGGCGGATGGACGCTCCGAGCGCAGCGGCCGCTCGCCGGTCGCCTGCGCCGCCCCCATATCCAGCGCCCGCGCCGCAGCCCCCCGAAGGCCTTGATCCCAGTCCCGCCCCTTCCCCGCGTCCGGGTCATCGACCTCGAGACCGCCGGAAACGGCCCGTACGACGTCTGCGAGATCGGCTGGCAGGACGTCGTGCGCGATCCGCACGGCCGGTGGCGCGTGGGCGAAGAGCGCGGCGCCCGGTTCATCAATCCCGGCCGCCCGATATCGCCGGACACCATGGCGATCCATCACATCCTCGACGCCCAGGTGGTCGACGCACCGTTCTGGAAGGCCGCGGCGCCGCAGGTGCTGCGCCCCGCCGGCGGCGTGCTGGCGCTGGCGGCGCACCGCGCCGCCTTCGAGCAGCGCTTCTGCCGTCCCGCCCTCACCGGGAGCGCGGCGTGGATCTGTACCTGGAAATGCGCGCTGCGGGTCTGGCCGCACCTGCCCCGCTTCTCCAACCAGATGCTGCGCTACCAGCGCCACCCCGAAGGCCTCGTCCACGCGCTTGGCCTGCCGGCCCACCGCGCGCTGCCGGACGCCTACGTCACGGCCCACCACCTGCGCGACCTCCTAAACGCCGCCTCCCTCGAAGAGCTGCTGGCCTGGAGCCGTGAGCCTGGCCTGCTGCCGCGGGTCCCGGCCGGCGAGCATCGCGGCAAGCCCTGGACGGACCTTCCCGACGCGGCCCTGCGCACCCTGGCCGCAGATCGCGACCAAGACGTCCGCTTCAGCGCGGCGACGGAGCTGCGCCGCCGGGGCGACGCGCCGCCACTGCCCCGCGCCGGACCCGCCCAGCAATCCCTGCTCTGAGCGACACCGCGTCGGGCTCCGGCGACCCGGCTTCCCGTCCCGTGCCATCCCGGTCTAAGCTCTGCCGTACACCGGAGGTTTCCATGCGCCGCGCCCTCATCCTCTCCGCCGCCCTCGTGCTCGCCTCGGCCGGCAGCGCCGGCGCCCAGGCCTGGAAGGACTGCAAGCCCGGCTCCATCGCGCCGGGCGGCTGCGACTCCATCGCGCCGGGCGGCGGCCGGTCGATCGCCCCGGGCGGCGGACAGTCGATCGGGCCGGGCGGCGGACGCTCCATTGCGCCTGGGGGCGGCCAGTCCATCGCGCCCGGCGGCGGTCGCTCCATCGCGCCGGGCGGCGGTATCGGTCCCGATCGCAACTGGAAGCGGGGCCTCGACCCCGACACCTTGCGCCCCGCGCCCTGGAAGGCGCCCGGCGGCGGCCAGAAGCCGAAACCCGGCGAGCCCGGCTACGAGCCGCCCGAAAACGACAGCTGATCGCAACAGAGACTTCCGCGTGCGCGGCAAGCGGGTCTAGGCTCCCCTGACCGTTCCGGAGAGTCTCATGCGCCGCACCCTCAGCCTCGTCGTCACCCTGGCCTTCGCCGCCGGCCTCGCTGGCGCCGCCACCGCCGCACCCGCCCTCGACGCCGCCGGCAAATGCCGTGACGCGGGCAAGTTCGTGGCGGCCGAGAAGTGCAAGGCCGCCGCGGCCCCGGCCGCCGGAAAGTGCCGCGACACCAAGACCAAGAAGTTCGCCAAGTGCGGCGCGCCGGGGACCGAGCCTGTGCCGAAGAAATAGGCCCTGACGCCCGCCCGCCTTCTCGCCCTCTGCTGCGTGGCGCTGGCCGGGATCTGCGTCGTCCTGGCTGTCGCCGTCGCCCGCGAGCATCGGCGCGCCGCCTGCTGGGAGACCGCCGTCGAGTTCGAGCTGGCGCCGGGGGCGGACTGCGCGGATCACGACTACGCCCGCGCCTTGCAGGCCCGCCACGGGCCCTGACGGCCGCGGCCCGTCGGCAGGGGTCGGACCACCCCAACGCTCAGGGCCGGTGACGATCCTCCCCAGGTTTCTGTCTCCGGGTCTCTTGGCGGCCGGCCGCGCGCGCGGCATCATCGCCCCATGACGCAGCGCTTCGTGACCCGCCCGGACGCCGGGGGCTTCAGGGTCACCGACATCTGGACCGGCGAGGTCGCGGTCATCGCCATGACGCGCCAGACCGGTCTCTCCGAAGAAGACGCGGAGCACACGGCGAAGCTCCTCAACAGCCGGTCCGAGCGCGAGGACCGCACGGTCGTTCAATAGTCGGTGGTTACTGGACGACGGCCCGCTTCGGCGCGCCGAAGCGCAGGGCGAGATCGTCGTCCAGCCGGCGCACCTCCGTGGCGATCGCCTTCAGCTCTTCCGGGTCGGACGTGGACGCCGCGCGGGCCACCAGCGCCAGGCAGCGATCGACGATCGCCCGGCCTTCCGGATTGCCCCGCGCCCGTAGCCGCAGCTCGAGCAGCCATGCCACGCCACCGTTCATCCGCCGATGATAGGCGACAGGGCCTCGCCGACCAATCGGCCAAGTCGGGCCGAGACGACAGCTCACCTGGCCGACGGCGCAGCGTCCAACCCCGCGAACCACGCGGCGCAGGGCGTGGTCCGCGCCATGTGGCGATTCAGATCCGGCGCGCCGTCCGTCCACCAGACCGGCCCCCGCTCGCCGAGCGCCTGCTTGGCGTCATCGACGGCCCGGTGTGCCTGCGCCTCGGCCTCCCGGTCCCCGTTCCGCTTGGCGAGGCCCACGGCCCGCCGCGCCGACATGAGGTTCGACACCAAGGCCTTGGCCACGGCCGGATCGAGGTTGGGATCGGCCCGTCTCCAAAGCCGCCCGCGAACGACGAAGTACCGGCCGTCGGGCGTCACCGGATAGCCCGTCGGCCCTGTCATTGCGCCGGCTCGGTCGCATCGGAGAAAATCCGCCCATTAAAAGGGCCAGCTCTGCGGCGCCGCGTGAGTCTACGTCCTTCCCGGCGGCCAGACGCCCCAACATGGTGAGTCGCCCCAACCCGGAGAGCGGAGATCGAGCGATGAACTTGGACACCCCACGCTCCGAACCACGAAGCTTCGTCGGTCACCGCACGATCCGTCGTGCGGAACTTCGGAGGATTGTGCCGCTCGCCGACACCACGATCTACGAGTTGGAGCAGCGCGGCGAATTCCCCCGCCGGTTCAACCTCACCGCGCGATGCGTGGTCTGGGACCTGGGCGAGGTGGAAGACTGGCTGGTGGCCAGGCGCCGAGCCTCCGACGCCGCGCTCATTGCGCGTGCACCGGCTCCAGACGTGCGCCAACGGCGCTCCCGACCAGTTCGACCGTAACTTTGGGAATCGGCTTGGCCGCTCTGCCCTCGACGTCTTCAGGGTTGGGGACGCGCTACCCTGGGAGACCCCCACGAGGATCATCGACGCCTTCAGATAAACCTGATCCGGGGCGCGAGCTTACCCGGCGTCGGGCACAGTTCAACGCGGGTCGCCGGAGCGGGCGACAGACGATATCCGACTTTGCCGTCATGGACCGAAACATGCAGGCCATCGGGCGGATCGAGGGTGCCGACTACCAGAAGCACGAACCCGTTGAGATCGTGGCGCGAACGGCGCACCGCGTCGGCGATGCTGGCCAGGTCAGACGCCGACGGATCCGGATAGGCCTGGGGATGGGTGTGCCAATCGCCCACGAAGTGAAGCCCCTGTGGGTGGCGCGTGTCGATCTCCAGCTGCTCGGCGGACTTCTCTGGATGGTAGTAGGTCCGACCGCGGCGGTCTGCAGGTCTGGGGCCGGTCGCTTCGGTGACCACGATGTCGCCGTCGTCCAGCCGCGCGAAGAGTTGGCCGCCGGCCTCCGCCTGCCAGAAGCGCCGCTGCCGGTGTTGCGCAAGGTGGTCAAGCACCGGCGGCGTCAGGATAACCCGACTGCCGGACGTGCCGATGGGATAGATCACGTCACCGCCCGCCTCTGGCATTGCCAGCAATCTTCGCGGACGGCCCAGGATCGCTCGTGGACACCCCCGCCCGTCGGCGTCGCCACACCCAACGCGGCCCACGCCGGCGACCACGCTCCGCCAAGGCGCAACAGGCTTCGCTCAGGGCCAATCCAGATCCGGTGGGCCCCCGGCTCGACCTCGCCAAGCAGGGCCTCAAGCGCAAGGCTCGCCACCAGGGTCACCGTGTTGGTGAGTTCGACCGCGCCGTAGGGCTGGAACACCGCGCCACATGCGGGCTCCTGGAAGACCGCCGATGCTTCTGGCCAGCGGGTCACCGGCAGCAACGCCCGGCCATGCGCATCCAGGCCACACTGGAGGCAGCCGCCGCCTCGGCCGACCAGCACGGCCTGGCCGGCGCAAGCGTGCGCCTCGGTCCAGCCGTAGACGATCGGCGGAACGCTGGCCCTGGTCAGCTGTTCGGCGTTCAGCGCGCCCTCAGCCGACCAGCCGCCAATGGCCGCGACAATCAGATCGCAATCGAACACGTCCGTCTCTGGCGCCAGGTCCTGCCAGTGGACCGGATAAGCGTCGACGGAGATGTGCGGAAGAGCCTGCTGGATGCGACCCTTGAGAGCCGAAGCCTTCGCCTGCCTGAGCTGCTTCGCCCCAAGCGGATGCCGTCCGATGATCCCGCTGGTCATGACGTCCGGATCCACCAACCGCATCTGGCCGACACCCGCCTGGGCCAGCATGATCGCGACCGGTGCGCCCAGGGATCCACACCCCAGGAACGTCACCCTGGCCTTGCCCAGCACCGCCTGTCGCGCGTCCTGATCCCGACCATGCACCCAGGCGGGATCCACACGCTGCACCGAAGATCGGAGCGCGATCGCGCCCGCCAACAGCCGCTGGCCGACCACCTCGGGCGGCGCGTGTCCCGGGCGGAATCCTTTCTGCAGGCGCGCCGGACGCGGCCCCCCGCCCCGCGTGCTGCCGGCCTGTGGCTTCAGGAAGAGCGCACCCAGCGCGGCGCCGTTGGCGGTGCGGGCGCCGATCAATGCCAACAGCCTGTCCGCCTGCGCGCCAGCCACCTCGCGGATCAGCGCCGCATCCTCAGCACCGCAAAGGGCCTGGAGATCGGCCCCTGTTTCCGGATACGGCGGTCGTGGCGGCCGATCGCGCCATAGCAGGATCGCGTCTTCGAAGTTGTGTTTGCCGTCCGTGGCGCTGTTGATCGCGTCAAGCCAAGCCTGGAGATCGGCATCACAGTCGGCGACGAGATAGAAGTCCTTGCCGCGCCAGAGCCGAATTTTGCGGGTGGGCCCCCGGGGCGAGACGAGACTGCGGACAGGCGGCGCCCCCTCAGAGGCGGACCAGTCCCAGTAAGACAGGAACTCGGTCTCGAAATCGCCGTCGAGGCGTCCAGCCAGCAAATCCTCCACCAGGTCGGACGCTTCGCCCAGAAGGACGGAAACGACGCCAGCCGGATTCTGCGGCGAAATTTCGGAGGCGCTGGTCAGCAAGCAAAGGACACCGTCCTGCTCCACGTGGGTCCAAGCCAGGAATTCAGGCCGGTCGACCAGCGCCACGCGGGGTTCGGTCCGAGGAAAGCCGGCATCCACCAACACGTCGATCCGGCGAACACGGTCAGAGAAATTGACCTCCAGCCTCCAGCCAGCCACCGGCGCCCGAGCCGCATAGGACTGCAGTTCCGTCGTCTCAAGGCGCTGTCCACCCAGGCCACGGACCAGCGCGTCCACTGTGTGGAGCGCAGCGTCATGGTCGCTGGCAGTTTGGACGGCGCTCCCGTCAGGCATAGCGTCCGCCGCCGTCCTTGATCACCGGAGCGGTCGCGGCGGCCCGTTCGCCGGCCGCCCGCAACAGGCCGGAGGTCAGGATCGCCGGCGCGCCGATGGCCTTGGTCGCCGTGTCGGCCCGTTCGCTGAAGAAGTCGGTGTTGAACGCCTTGTCCCAGGCCTTCAGCGCTTGTGCGCGCGTGCAGTCCGGTTGGAAGAGGATAGCGAGGTTGTCGATCGCCTCGACGAGCTTGTCGCGCATGAACCGCGCCTTTGCGTCGTCGGTCCCTTGAGTGATCGTCTCACCTTGCGTGCAGGGGTGATGGATCACCAGCGAGCGGTTCAGCCGGTCGCGCATGGCTTTCAGCGTGTCGTAGACCGCCTTGTCTTCTCGCGCCGCATCGGGCCGGTAGGTCTCCGTCACCAGCTTGGTGATCCCGAAGCCGCTCAGGTTCCGGCCGCGCCAGCTGATCCGGCTGCGAGCGAAATCCTTACTGACGCGGGTTACCCGGCGAAGCTGGCGGCCATTGCTGGTGTCGGGGCTTTGGTTGGTGTTCTCCAGCTCAAACCAGTTGGTGACGTCGCGGGCGTCAGACCGCTTCCAGCTGCTGCTGGCCAGTTCGTAGGTGACCTCCTCCTCGCCCCGCCAGTTCTTGGTCACGGTCCGGCGATAGACCGGCAGGTCGACGTGATATCCGGCCTGATAGTAGACGCGGACGCAGTTCTTGCGCACCTCAGGCGGCGTCGCGAAACTGCCGTCGTCGATGGCGTCGCAGACCATCTGGCGCGCCTGCAGGGAGGTCATCTCGGCGCCGCGGGCGCCCACCAGGTCTTCCTTGTCGAAATAGACCCCGTCGTCGATGTCGTAGTCCCGGTTCTCGTCCTGGACCATCGTCTTCATGGCGTAGCTGCCCTGGCTCTTGAAGTGGTGCGGCGCGGGGTCGTCGACCGCCGCAAGCCCCTTCTCCAGCCGGTTCCGGTTGGCGTCGCGACGCTTGCGCATCTCGTCACGTTCGCCCTGGGTGAGCGTGACCTGTTGATCATGGTAGGCGAGCACGTCCTTGGCGCAGTCAAACATGGCGGTCATCCTTCTTGGGCGGCGGGGGCTTGCGCGCCGGCCGGAGCGTTGTGGAACAGGTTGCAGATCAGCTGGCCCTCGGCGTCGTCGGGGCGGCCGCACTTGCTGTTGGTCATGTCGGCGTCGGTCCGGGCCTGGTTGATCAGGGCGAGAGCCGAGGCCTCGGTGGTGTCGTCGATGTCGAGGTGGTCGTTGAGCGCGGCCGGTGTCGGCTCGCTCGGGAAGCGCACGATCTTGCATTCGCGTCCCGTGTGCTTGGCAAGCATCCGGGCCATGTTGTCGAAGGCGAACTCCTGCGCGTCGATCGACAGGCTGGCGGCGTCCCCGCCGAACTTCCATTGCGGCAGACCACGGTTGAGGGCCGTACGCGCGACCTGCTCTCCGGCGGGCCGGGGGCACGTTCCGAGGCAGAAGACATGGATCGGCCGCCCAGGCTCGGTCATCTCCAGGGCGTCGATCAACCCGACCAGGACGGGGTTGTTCGCCCACAGGCCACCATCGGCGAAGACGTTGTAGCCCCCTCCACCATCGGGATGATCGATCGCAGCCAAAGCCCGGTACACCGGCGCCGCACTGGTCGCCAGGCAGACGTCCACGAGGCTGTAGCCGTCGTCGCGGTGGTTGGTGTTCTTCAGGTGTGGGGTCTTGAACACCCAGCTGCGGTGCTGACTGAGCTCCACGGCGGTGATCGCCATGGCGATCTTCCGATCCTTATAGAGCCCGCCCAGGGTCTGCTCGCCGAGGACGTCTTCCAACGCCTTGCGCAAGGCCTTCTCCCCTCGCGCCAAGGACCGTCCCCGTTCCTTCAGGTCGAGAGTCGCCGAGACCAAGTCGGTCGGAAGCTTCCGTTCGAAGATGGCCTTGCCGTGCTCCCGGTAGAGCTTCACCACCTTCGACAACGGAATGTCGGCCGCGAGGGCGCTGGCGATGATCCCGCCGGTGCTGGTGCCAACGATCAAGTTGAAGGCGCCGCCGATATCGATGCGGGAAATGTCGCGTTGACGGGCGAATGTGGCGGCCACGCGGTCGAGGTAGGTGGCGGTATAGGTTCCCCGCATCCCCCCACCGTCGAGGCTCAACACCCGGAATGGTTCGATCATGCACAACCCCCCTTGGATCGGCGCATAGCGTCCCGGACGGGTTGACAAGCTGAGGCCGCGGGCACGAAGGTCCCGCTTGTGAGGCCAAGGTCTCCCCCGCCCCGTCACAGGACTCGGTGGAGCGCTTCACGCTAAGCCGTCGGGGGTGCAACCCCGGCGGCTTTCTCATGCGTGAGACGATGTCTTAACGAAGAGGAAACGGCAGAGCTGTCGCGCTGTCAAGCGCGATCAGGCACAATATCTGCCAAGGGTGGCCTTCTACCTTACTATTAGTAGTGGCTCATCGCCGTTGTCGTCGATTCTCAGACGGCGATCAACCGAATCACCAACGCCGCCGGCCGGCCAATAGCCATGCAGCCCTCAGCCGCGTCGCCGCCGGACCTGTCCCGCGCAGATCGAACTCGCCAGCTAACCCCTCTGCGAGCTCGGTCACGCCTTTGGCCGAGCCCCCCATGCGCATAGAAGTTGTTCGCCGAATACAAGAGCGGAACATGACTTGGGACGACTGGCCTCGGCAAGGCGGACACTCATCGCAACGCGCCGTCAGACCGTAGCGCCCACCGGCCCGACCGCCATCGCCGGCGGCACGACCACGGGCATGTGCTTGCGGCCCTCCACCCAGGCGTCGATCATGTCCGCCCACTCCTGCAGCATGTGCCGCCGCTGGGCCTCGTACTCGGCCTTGTTGTAGACGCCGCGCGAGCCGCGCCCGCTCTCGTGGGCCAAGCACTTCTCGATCCAGTCGGCGTTGAAGCCGAGCTCGTTCAGCAGGGTCGACCCCGTCCGCCGCAGGTCGTGGACCGTGAACGGCTCCAGCGGCAGGCCCTGCGCCTTCGCGCGCTCCACCACCGAATAGGTGATGCGATTGAAGGTCGCCCGCGACATCGGCGCATCGGCGTCGTAGCGCGAGGGCAGGACGTAACGGGAGTTCCCCGCGCAGGTCTTCAGGGCGATGAAGATGTCGAGCGTCTGGCGCGACAGATAGACGTTGTGCGCCTTGGAGCGCTTCATCCGCGCCGCCGGTATGCTCCACACGGCATTCTCGAAGTCGAGTTCATCCCAGGTCGCGTCCATCAGTTCGCTCTTGCGCACCATGGTCAGCAGGATCAGCCGCAGGCCTAGGCGCAGCGTCGGCAGGGTCGCGACGTGTTCGAGCTGGCCCAGCGCCACACGGATCTCCGACGGCGATAGGGAGCGATCCCGGATGACGAACGTGGCGATCGACGCCGGTCCGACCTCGTCGGCCGGGTTGGCGATCTTCTCCCCGTGGAGGATCGCGAAGCCGTAGATCTGCTTGACGATATCCCGGACGTGAAGCGCCGTGGCCGGTGCCCCGCGGTCCTTGATCGTCGCGCAGAGCGCCCGCAGGTCGCCGGGCTCGATCTCCTTCAGCAGGCGGCTCTTGAACGCTGGCGCGAGGTCCCGGTCATAGATCGACCGGCGCATTGCGCGCGTGCTGTCGGCCATCGGGCCTTCCTTGAACCAGCGCTCAGCGAACTCCCCGAAGCTCTTGGCCTCAAGCAGCCGCCGCTTTTCGCGCTGCTTCTCGTGGGAGGGCGACACCCCCTGCTCCACCAGGCGCCGCGCATCGAGACACTTCTCGCGCGCCTTGGCGAGCGAGATGCCCGTCCGGCCGTACCGGCCGATCGTCAGCGTCTCGCGCCTGCCGTTCATCCGGTAGTCGTAGCGGAAGGTGATGGTCCCGGAGGTCGCGACGACGACGTACATCCCGTCACGGTCGGTCACCTTGTAGATCTTCGTCCTGGGACGAAAGTTCTGGAGTGCAGCGTCGGTAAGCATGGCCTCTGCCTGGGCCGGAAATACCGTCAGGGGTTTTCGGACCATCCGAACGCCCACAAACCTTTGTAAATTCCGTGCCTTAGGTCCCTGAAAAATACCGTCAGGCGGTCTAATTCGACTGACGGTACGGGCCGACTCGACGGCAGGCAAGCGGGGCCGTGACCGTCTGACTGACCGTCAAACCGTCTCGTTGGCCGGCGATAGATGCTGAAAGACCGCGAGAAGAATCACATTATATTTCAATGCGATACCACGAGAAGCGGAATGATTTCGAAAGACCCGAAGGTCTACTGAATCATTCCCACTCGATCGTCCCCGGCGGCTTGCTGGTGACGTCGTAGACGACGCGGTTTACGCCCCGGACCTCGTTGATGATCCGGGTGGCGCAGCGGCCCAGGACCTCCCAGGGGAATTCGAAGAAGTCGGCCGTCATGCCGTCGGTGGAGGTGACGGCGCGCAACGCCAGGACGTCCTCGTAGGTGCGGGCGTCGCCCATGACGCCGACCGTCTTCACGGGCAGCAGGACGGCGAAGGCCTGCCAGATCTTGTCGTAGAGTCCGGCCTTGCGGATCTCGTCCAGGTAGATCGCGTCGGCCTGTTGCAGGACGGCGACCTTCTCGCGGGTGATCTCGCCGGGGATGCGGATGGCCAAGCCCGGACCGGGGAACGGGTGGCGGCCGACGAACGCGGGGGCCAAGCCCAGCTCGACGCCCAGCGCCCTCACCTCGTCCTTGAACAGCTCGCGCAGCGGCTCGACCAGCTTGAGCTTCATGTAGTCCGGCAGGCCGCCGACGTTGTGGTGGCTCTTGATGACCGCCGAGGGGCCGCCGCTGGCCGACACGCTCTCGATCACGTCGGGATAGAGGGTGCCTTGGGCCAGGAAGGCCGCGCCCTCGATCTTGGCGCTCTCGCGGTCGAACACCTCGATGAACAGGCGGCCGATGGTCTTGCGCTTGGTCTCGGGGTCGGTGACGCCGGCCAGTTCGCCTAAGAACAGTTCGCCCGCGTCCACGTGGACCAGGGGGATGTTGTAGTGGTCGCGGAACAGATCGACGACCTGGGTGGCCTCGTCCTTGCGCAGCAGGCCGGTGTCGACGAAGACGCAGGTCAGCTGGTCGCCGATGGCCTCGTGGATCAGGACGGCGGCCACCGAGCTGTCCACGCCGCCGGACAGGCCGCAGATCACCCTGGCGTCGCCGACCTGGGCGCGGATCTTGGCCACCTGCTCCTGGCGGTACGAGGCCATGGTCCAGTCGCCCTTCAGCCCGGCGATGCGGTGGGTGAAGTTGCGCAGGATCAGGGCGCCGCGCGGGGTGTGATGCACCTCCGGGTGGAACTGGATGCCGTAGAAGCGGCGGCCTTCATCGGCGATGACGGCGTACGGCGAGCCCTCCGAGGTGGCGACCACCTCGAAGCCTTGCGGGATGGCGGTGATCTTGTCGCCGTGGCTCATCCAGACGGTTTCGCGGTCGCCCAGCTCGCCCAGGCCTTCCAGCAGCGGCGAGGTCTTCTGGAGCTGGATCTCGGCGCGGCCGAACTCGCGGTCGTGGCCGCCCTCCACCGCGCCGCCCAGCTGGGCGCACATGGTCATCTCGCCGTAGCAGATGCCCAGCACCGGCACGCCCAGCTCGAACACCTTCTGCGGCGCGCGCGGACTTTCGGCCTCATGCACGCTGGCCGGACCGCCGGAGAGGATGATCGCCTTCGGAGCGAACGCCTCGAGCTTGGCGTCGTCGACCTTGTCGTAAGGGTGGATCTCGCAATAGACGCCCGCCTCCCGCAGCCGGCGCGCGATGAGCTGGGTCACCTGGCTGCCGAAGTCGACGATCAGGACCTTTTCGTGGGCCTCAGTGATTGGGGCGGGCGCAGCGTCGGTCATGGGACTCCGTAAGGCGAACTTGGGGGCGCGTCAGCGCCGAAGGATTCGACCACGAACCACACGAACACCACGAACAGACCGTGCGGGCGGCGCGGTCCGTACAAGCTGGACTCCGTTCGTGTGGTTCGTGTGGTTCGTGGTCCAAATTGAGGACGCCTGCGGCGCGCTCGGGCTCATTTCTGTTTCTCCAGCACGGAGACGTAGAAGCCGTCGGTGCCGGAGGATCGGGGGGTCAGGCGCAGGTCGCCGTCGGGGGTCAGGAACGGGGTCAGCTCGGTCTCGGCCGTGGCCGGCTGGCGGGCGAACTCCGGGTGGCGCTCGAGGAAGGCGGCGACGCGGTCCTCGTCCTCCTCGGGTAGCACCGAGCAGGTGACGTAGATCATCCGGCCGCCGGGCTTCACGAAGCCCGCGCCGTCGTTGAGGACCAGGTCCTGGTCGGCTTGGCGCTTGGTCAGGGTCTCGGGCGTCAGCCGCCACTTGGTATCGGGGTGGCGACGCCAGGACCCGGTGCCGGAACAGGGCGCGTCGATGAACACCACGTCCATCTTGGCGACGAGGTCCTTCAGCGGCTCGGGGTTCAGCGGGGTGCGGACCTGGAGGTTGCGGACCCCGGCGCGGTCGCCGCGGCGGATGGTGTCGGTGAGCCGGCGCGCGTCGCTGTCGTAGGCATAGATCTGGCCGGTGTTGTTCATGGCGGCGGCGAGCGCGAGGGTCTTGCCCCCGCCCCCGGCGCAGAGGTCCAGCACCTGCTTGCCCTTGACGTCGCCGGCCGCCGAGGCGGCGACCTGGGAGCCCAGGTCCTGGATTTCGAACCAGCCCTTGGAGAACTGCGGGATGGCCTCGACGGCGCCGCTGCGCTCGGCGGCGGCGGGCGCGGCGACGCGCAACGCGTTGGCCAGCAGGCCGGGCGGCTGGGCGTCGAACGGCGTCAGCGCCTTCAGCGCGCGGGCCGGGTCGGTCTTGATGGTGTTGACCCGCAGGTCGACCGGCGCGCGCTCGGCCAGGGCGGCCATCTGCGAAGCGCGGTCGGCGCCGAAGATGCGGGCGAAGGAGGCGTCCAGCCAGTCGGCGTAGTCGCCGCGCACCGCGTCGGGTGCGTCGGCCAGATCGCGCGGCGCCGCCAGAGCCTGAAGCTCCGCATCGGTCAGCGGGCCGTGGCCGTGGACCTCGTCGCCCGCCGCCTCGGCCAGCCGCTCGATCGGCCAGTCCCATTCGAAGTGGAGAACGCCCAGAACCGCGGCGCGCAGGCTGTCGTCGCCCATCTTCCAGGCCAGCGAGCGCTTGCGGCGCAGCACGTCCAGCACCAGGCCGGAGATGAAGGCGCGGTCCTTCGACCCCGCGTAGCGCGCGCTCTCGCCCCAGTTCTTCATCGCGAGCCGGACCGGCTTATGCCGGGTCTCGATCTCGGTCATGACCTCTATGGCCGCCGTCAGACGTCCGCCGTCGCGCATCAAGTCACCTGAAAAGGGCCGCGAGAATCATGACGAGCCCGATCATCGCCAAGAACCACACCAGCGTGCGCACCAGCGGGATTCCGCTGGCGTAGAGGGGCGCGTAGAGCGCGCGCCCGATCACATAGAGCCCGGCGCCCCAGATGGTGAGGGGTGTGCCCAGCTTGCCCGCCACCGCGCAGGCCAGGACGGCCGCGGCGAAGAAGGGAAACGTCTCGGCGAAGTTCCAAAACGCCCGCTCCAGCCGCGCCGCCGCGCCGGTGATCGGCATCGGCGTGTCGCGCGGACCGGCGGCCCACTTCATGTCCTGCTGCGCCCGCGCCGCGCCGGCGGCCCACAGGAGCTGAACCAGCCCTATGACCACCGCCGCCGCCAGGAGCTTCAGCTCCAGAGCCACGTCCCCACCCATTGTCGCCTCCAGGTTCGGCGCCTTAACCGGCGCTCGGATAGTTCGGAGCCTCTCGCGTGATCATCACGTCGTGGACGTGGCTCTCGCGCAGGCCCGCGTTGGTGATGCGGATGAAGCGGGCGCGTTCCTGGAACAGCTCCAGGGTCGGCGCGCCCACATAGCCCATGGCCGCGCGCAGGCCGCCGACCATCTGGTGCAGAATCGGCGCGATGGGACCCTTGTAGGGGACCTGACCCTCGATCCCCTCGGGGACCAGCTTCAGCGCGTCCTTCACATCCTTCTGGAAGTAGCGGTCGGCCGAGCCCTGGCCCATGGCGCCCACCGAGCCCATGCCGCGGTACGACTTGTAGGAGCGCCCCTGGTAGAGGAACACCTCGCCTGGGGCCTCGTCGACGCCGGCGAACACCGAGCCCATCATGGCCACCGAGGCGCCCATGGCGAGCGCCTTGGCCAGGTCGCCGGAATACTTGATCCCGCCGTCGGCCACGACCGGCACGCCGGTGCCCTTGGCGGCGCGCACCGCGTCGGCGATCGCGGTCAGCTGGGGCACACCCACGCCGGCCACGATCCGCGTGGTGCAGATGGAGCCCGGGCCGATGCCGACCTTCACCGCGTCGGCGCCGGCGTCGATCAGGGCGCGCGCCCCGTCATAGGTGGCGACGTTGCCGGCGACGACCTGCACGCGGTTGCTCTCGCGCTTCACCCGCTGGACGGCCTCGGCGACGCTGGCGTTGTGGCCGTGGGCGGTGTCAATCACCACCACGTCCACGCCGGCGTCCACCAGGGCCATGGAGCGTTCGTAGCCCGCGTCGCCCACCGTCGAGGCGGCGGCGACCAGCAGGCGACCCTGCGCGTCCTTGGCGGCGGCCGGGTGAGCCTGGGATTTCTCCATGTCCTTGACGGTGATCAGGCCGACGGCGCGGTAGTCGTCGTCCACCACGATCAGGCGCTCGATCTTGTGGCGGCGCAGCAGGTCCCGGGCTTCCGCCTGGGTCACACCTTCGCGCACCGTCACCAGGTTCTCGTGCGTCATCAGCGCCTTGGCGGGAATATCTCCACTGCCTTCGAAGCGCATGTCGCGATTGGTGAGGATGCCGCACAGCTTGCCGGTCTGCGGATCCACCACCGGGAAACCGGAGATGCGACGGCGCGCCTTGATGGCCAGGACCTCGCTCAGCGGCGTGTCCGGGTTGATGGTCAGCGGATTGATGACCATGCCGCTTTCGTAGCGCTTCACCTCGCGGACATGGTCCGCCTGTTCGTCGACGGTGAGGTTCCGGTGCAGCACGCCGATGCCGCCCGACTGGGCCATGGCGATAGCCAGCCGGCTTTCGGTTACCGTGTCCATGGCGGCGGACACGAGCGGGATATTCAGACTGATTTCACGCGTGAACCGGGTCGAAACGTCCACCTGGGTGGGCATCACATCCGACGGGCCGGGTTCGAGCAAAACATCGTCGAAGGTGAGACCTTCGCGGATCTCCATGCGACTCTCCATTTTGCGATCCGCGTATAGGGGCTCGGCGGCGCCGGGGGCAAGGGGCGTGAAGGGGGCGTTCATGCGATTACGGGCTCCGGGGTGGCGTGGGGACGGGCAATCAGGCCGAAGGTCATGGCGAACATGACCAGGCAGAGGGCGGACGTGCCGAGGATGGCCAGGGTCGCCGAGCGCTCCAGCGCCAGGGCGAACGCCGCGGGTCCGGCGATCTGGGCGAACAGCGCGGGCCGGCCGATCAGGGCCGAGCGATAGGCGTAGTTGTCCGGCCCATACAGGCTGAGCGGCAGGACGCCCTTGGCGACGGTGAGCATGCCGTTGCCAGCGCCCTGCCCCATCGCCATCACCGCGCCGGCGGGTGCGCCGAACGTCAGTAGGGCCGCGGCGCCGGTGGGGTGCATCAGCGTCGCCAGCCGTGTGGTGGCCAGCGGCGGCAGCCTGCGCAGCACCGTGAATTCCAGGAACCGCACCGTGACGGCGGCGATGCCCATCAGGCCGGCGGCGGCCGCGGCGGCGTGGGGCGACAGGCCGAACGCGCCCAGCAGGCGCGGCAGGTGCGCGCTCATGCAGGTGGAAATGAACCAGGCGCAGGCGAACAGCACCGCGAGCTGCGCCATCGGCCGGTCCCAGCGCACCGGGGCGTGATGTCCTTTGGCCCTGGGGCCATGGCCGGGGGTCTTCGGGCAGAGCCACGCCGTCAGCGGCAGGCAGACCAGGATCTGGACGGCGGCCCAGACGAAATGGGTCCCCCGCCAGCCGACCTGTTCGGCCAGCCAGGCGGTCAACGGCCAGCCCACGACCGAGCCCAGGCCGCCGATCAGCGCGACGGCGGTAATGGGCCGGCGTGCGGCGTCGCCGTACAGGGAAACCAGGATCGCGAAGGGCGTCGGCGAGAGTCCCAGCGCCTGGCCCAGGCCGATCACCGCCATGCCGATGGCTAGGCCGACGCCGTTCTGCGCCAGGCCCACCAGAACCAACCCGGCCGCCAGTGCGATGTGGGACGCCAGCAGGACCTGCTTACCGCCTTTGGCGTCGATGCGCTTCGCCACGCGCGGCGCGATCAGCGCGGGCACGGCCAGCGACAGCGAGACCATGCCGAAGACGAAGGTGGAGCTGAGGCCGAGGTCGCGGCCGATGGCGTCACCCAGCACACCCATGAGGTAGAAGCTTGAGGCGAAGGCGACGATCTGGCCGACGCCGAAGCCACCGACGATCAGGCCTTGGGGTCGGTTGGGAGAGGTGCGGGCTTCCATGGCCAGCTAGTGCCCGGATTGCCGATTTGAGGAAATCGACTTATTTGATCCTCTATGTTCCAAAATCTCACATCCAGCCCGTTGCCATCGCTCAACGCGCTTCGGGCGTTCGAGGCGATGGCGCGGACGGGTCGGGTGACGCTGGCGGCCGAGGAGTTGCGGGTGACCCACTCAGCGGTCAGCCGGCAAGTGAAGGCGCTGGAGTTAGCCCTGGGCGTGCGGCTGTTCGCCGGGCCGAAGAACCGGCTGGAGCTGACGGCGGCGGGCCGCGAGCTGCTGCCCGCCCTGACCGAGGCGTTCGATCAGATCGCCGGGGCCGTGCGCCGCGTGCGGATCGGCGGCGAGGACCTGCACGTGGCGGTGAACGCCTCGATCTCGGTGAAATGGCTGATCCCGCGCCTGGCCGGGTTCCAGGCCGCGCACCCGGACGTGCGGCTGCACCTGTCCGAACTAGCGTCGCACGCGACTTCGCATCGCGGCGCGCAGGCCGTGGTGCGGATCGTGCCGACCAGCCGGCTTTCCGACCCCAATTGCACGCCGTTCATCCGCAACGCCCTGGGCGCGGTGATGTCGGCGGACTTGGCGGCGCGCACGGGAGGCGATGTGCTGAAGGCCCCTCGCCTCGCCGCGACAACCCACCCGGAGGCCTGGCCGATCTTCGCCGAGCTGGCGGGCGTGGAGTTGCCGCCGGCCAACGACCGGCCGTTCGCGCACGTGCACTTCGCGATGGACGCGGCGCTGGCGGGCCTGGGTGCGGCTGTCGTCTCCTGGCCCCTGTGCGTGAAGGAGGTCGAGGCCGGCCACCTGGTCGCGCCCCTGGGCTTCCGGCGTTCAGAAAGCGCGTTCGCCCTGCTGGCCGCGCCCAGCGCCGAAAGCCGCGCCCTGGATCGCTTCCGCGACTGGCTCGTGGCCGAGGGCGCCAGGACGCCCCCGCCGCCCTAGTCCTCGGCCAGCACGTCGCCCAGCCGGTCGAAACGCTGCTCCCAGAGCGCGCGGTGGTGGCCGATCCACTGCTCCAGCGACGCGAAGCCCGCCGTCTCGATGCGGCAGGTTCGGACCCGCCCGACCTTCTCGGTCCGCACCAGGCGGCTTTCCTCCAGCACCTGCAGGTGCTGGCCCACCGCCGTCACCGTGATGTCCAGCGGCCCCGCCAGCCCGGACACTGTCGCCGGCGCCCGGCTGAGCTGGCCCAGGATCGCGCGGCGGGTGGGGTCGCCCAGGGCGTGGAACAGGCGGTCGATGTCGAGGGCGGCCTGCATCAGTTCGCCAGCGCCTGGGCCAGACGGTCTAGGATCACCTCCCAGCCATGCCGGCGCATCTGCGGCCCGTCGGAGCCTTCGAAGAACGCGGCCTGGTGGGTGAAGACCAGCTCGGTCCCGTCCCCGTTGGCGCGCAGTTCGTAGGTGGTCAGCGCCGACGAGATCCGCCGATCGCCCACCGCCATGGTGGCGGCCATGACGATCCGGCTGTCCGGAACGATATCGAGATAGCGCCCCTCGCTGGTGAGTGGGGTTCCGGGGAACGGCGTGTCGGCCCCCATCACCGTGCGGCTGGTCTCCACGCCGCCAACCCGGAAGTCGCTCTCGTACTGGGCGCCCTCGCCGGCAAACCAGCGACGCTTGCGCGCCGCATCGGAGAAGGCGCGGAACACCTCGGCTGGCGGCTTGGGATAGGTGCGCGTGATGACGAAGGTGTCGTGGATTACGTCGGCCATGGCGACCTCATTCGTGAAGCGATGACTTCAATAATGGGTCGCTGGACCGAATAGTCAAGCGAACGCTTCGGTGTTGTCTAGCGGCCCTTGAAGCCGGTCGCGACCAGGAAGACCTCGGAGGAATCCTGGCGGCTGGCCTTGGGCTTCAGGTTCTTCACGTCGTTGAAGTGGCGCTTCAGACCGGCGATCAGTTCGTCGGAGCCGCCGCCCTGGAACGACTTGGCGACGAACGTCCCGCCGGGCCGCAGGACGTCGAGCGTGAAGGCGATGGCCGCTTCGATCAGGCCGACGATGCGCAGGTGATCGGTTTCACGGTGGCCTACGGTATTCGGCGCCATGTCGGACAGAACCACGTCCGGCGCGCCGCCCAGCAGCTCGATCAGCTTCGGCCCGCACTCGGGGTCCGTGAAGTCCATCTGTATGATCTGGGCGGGCGGCAACGGCTCAACCGGCAGCAGGTCGACGCCGACGATGTTGGTGACCCCGCGCAGGATCGCCATCTGGGTCCAGCCGCCGGGCGCCAACCCCAGGTCGACGACGCGGGCGCCGGGCTTGAGGAAGTGGAAGCGATCGTCGATCTCGGTGATCTTGAACGCCGCGCGGCTGCGATAGCCCAGGGCGCGGGCTTTGGCGGAGAACGGATCGTTGACCTGGCGGTTCAGCCAGGCCTGCTGCGAGGGCGTGCGCTGCTTGGCGGTCTTCAGGCGCGCGGGCTTGCCCCGGCCGCCTTCCTGGCCGCCGGTCGGCAGCTTCACCATGCGTTTGCGGGGGGGTTCGTCAGTCATGCGGCGACCTTCGTACCACCTCGGCCGCGCCGACGCTTGCGCCGTCGGCGTTGGCTGCGCTCGGCCATCAGCGACAGCAGGATGCCTTCGCGCAGGCCCCGGTCGGCGACGCGCACCCGATTGCAGGGCCACTCCTCCTGCACCGCCTGGAGGATCGCCGCGCCGGCCAGCACCAGATCGGCGCGGTCGGGGCCGATACAGGGCTGGGCGGCGCGCTGGGCGGCGGTCAGCGCCAGCAGGCCGTCGGCCGCCGCCTCGCACTCGCCGCGGGTCATCCAGATGCCGTCCACGCGGTTGCGGTCATAGCGCGGAAGCTGCAGGTGCATGCCAGCCAGGCTGGTGATCGCGCCGGAGGTGCCGACCAGGTGGGCGCGGTCGGCGGCGAACAGCGGCCGCAGGGGATCGGCGCGCTTGAAGGCGAAGATCTCGGCCTTCACGTGGTCGACCATCTGGCGGAACCAGCCCTCGGTGGCGATGTCGCCCTCCGGGAAGCGCTCGGCCAGGGTGACCACGCCGATGGGCACGGACAGCCAGGCGCGCACCGGGGGGGTCACGCCGGCGGTGATCCCGCCCTTGAGGTCCACCCACGACAGTTCGGTCGAGCCGCCGCCGACATCGACGACCAGGGCCGCCTCGTGCCGGTCGTCCAGCAGGTTGAGGCAGCCGGTGACGGACAGCCGCGCCTCTTCCTGCGGGCTGATGATCTGCAGCTTCACGCCGGTCTCGTTGGCGACGCGATTGACGAAGGCCTGGCCGTTGTCGGCGATACGACAGGCCTGGGTGGCGATGGCGCGGAACTTCACGACCCGGCGGCGGCGGACCTTCTCGCCGCTGACCTTGAGCGCGGCCATGGCCCGCTCCATCGCGTCGTCCGAGAGACGCCCGCTGGCGCCCAGGCCCTCGCCCAGGCGCACGATGCGCGAATAGGCCTCGATCACCCGGAAGCCGCCATTGTGGCTGGGCGTCGCGATCAGCAGCCGGCAGTTGTTGGTGCCAAGGTCGAGCGCCGCATAGCACGGCGGCTCTCCGACAATCTTTTCCCGGCCGCGAATCGTCGGCCCGGGCGCACGCGGCGCCTCACTCATGGACATCGTCCGTCCTACGCAGGCCGCGCCGCCCCCGTGCGCGCCTCATTTCACGGCGACTGTAGCAAGCGGGGCAGGCGCCCGAAAGACGACGACGGTTGAATGACAACTTTCCGTCGCTACGTTCACCTTCCAGTCAGCTCAGAAAGGGTAGATTCGCGGTCATGAGCACGCGACTCGCCAAATTCACCATCGGCCAGGTCGTCCGCCACCGCGTCTATCCGTTCCGGGGCGTGATCTTCGACGTGGACCCCATCTTCTCGAACACCGAGGAGTACTGGCTGTCGATTCCGGAGCATATCCGGCCGCACAAGGACCAGCCGTTCTACCACCTGCTGGCCGAGAACGATGACAGCGCCTACGTGGCCTATGTCTCCGAGCAGAACCTGGAGATCGACCACACGGGCCAGCCCGTGGGCCACCCGCAGGCCTCGCTGATCTTCGACGCCTTCAACGAAGGCCAGTACAAGCTGCGTCCCGGCATCGGGCACTAGCGACGCCCGCCGCCGTGGGGCGGTGGATAAATTTTCCGCCGAACCCCCGATTCCGGCCCAAGTCCGGACGGAACTTCCGCGCGAAGGCAGCCATTCTCCGGGCATGAGCGCGGACGGAATGACCCTTCACCCGCCGCCCGGCGTCCGGGCGGACTGGACCATCGACCAGGACTGGCAGGCCTATACCCAGGCCGAGCACGATGTCTGGATCACCCTGTACGAGCGCCAGCGCGCGCTGCTGCCCGGCCGCGCCTGCGATCCGTTTCTGAAGGGACTGGATTCGCTGGACCTGCACCGGGCCGGCATCCCCGACTTCAATCGGATCAACGAGGAGCTGACGCGGCTGACCGGCTGGTCCGTCGTCGCGGTGCCGGGGCTGGTGCCCGACGCGGTGTTCTTCGACCATCTGGCCAACCGGCGCTTTCCGGCGGGACAGTTCATCCGGCGCGCCGACCAGCTCGATTACCTGCAGGAGCCGGACGTCTTCCACGATGTGTTCGGCCACGTGCCCATGCTGACCGACCCCATCTTCGCAGACTACATGCAGGCCTATGGCCAGGGGGGCTTAAGGGCGCTGAACCTGGGCCAACTGCACAATTTGGCGCGGCTGTATTGGTACACCGTGGAGTTCGGGCTGCTGGAGACGCCGGCGGGTTTGCGGATCTACGGCGCGGGCATCGTCTCCAGCCACGCGGAGTCGATCTTCGCCCTGGACGACCCCTCCCCCAACCGCCTGGGCTTCGACCTGGAGCGGACGATGCGGACGCCGTATCGGATCGACGACTTCCAGCAGGCCTATTTCGTGATCCCGTCGCTGCAGGCGCTGCTGGACGCGACCCTGGCGGACTTCGGCGCGATCTACGCCTATCTCGCCGGACAGAAGGACCTGCCGATCGACGCGATCCTGCCCGAGGACAAGGTCTTCACCCACGGGACCCAGGCCTATGCCGCGGGTCGCGGTCTAACGGCCGCCTAGTAGTCCTTGCGCCAGCGCACGGCGATGCGGTTGCCCGTGCCGCTTCGCACCGTGCCGCTGCTGGTGGAGCTCTGACCGCTGAGGCGCGACAGGATCGAGAGGTTCTTGCGCACCCGCCACTCGACCTGGGCGGACGGGCCTTCACGGCCGCCGCCGGTCAGCTCCAGATAGACGTCGTCGGTGAGGTATTTGCCGCCCGAGACCGTCACCCCGGACTCGTCGCCGCCGCCGAAGGCCAGGCGGTCCAGCCCGGCGAAGTTGCGCAGATTGCCGATCACGTCGAAGCCGCCACCGCCGGCCAGGGCCGAGAGCGTCGAGGCCAGTTGCGCCGCCTCGACCGGCGAGAGCTGCGAGGCCGAGCGTTCGAACAGCACCTTGGCCAGCACCTCGTCGTTGGGCAGGCTGGGCGAGGACACCAGGGTGATCTCCGGCCGGGCGGCCGTACCCCGGATGCGGACGGTGACGGTGAGCGACGGGTCCTCGCGCACGGCGTCCAGCTGCAGGCGGATGTTCTGCGGCTTGGTGGACAGATAGACCACGCCCCGGTCGTCGAACTCGAAGCGCTTGCCGGCGAAGTCGTAGTCGCCGCGCACCACGCGGGCCGTGCCGGTCAGGTCGGGCGCGTTGGTGGTGCCGCCGACGTGGGCGTCCAGCGACAGCTCGACGTCCAGGCCCCGGCCGCGGAGAGAGATGCGGCGCGGCGCGCGCAGCTTAACGTCCAGGGCCCAGCCCTCGCCCCGCTTCACGCTGGCCGGCACGGTCGACGGCAGATCGTCGGGGCGGTTGATCTCCTTGACGTCCATGGCCACCACGCCGGACGGGATCGGCGGGTCGGCGGCCACGTCGGCGCGGTCGATGGTCAGGTCGCCGGTCAGCTTCACCTTGCCGTCGGCGGCGCGATTGATCGTGGCCTGGCCGGTTGCCGAGGCGGTGGCCGTCTCGTTGTCGATCAGCCGGAAGCCCTTGAGGTCCAGCCGGAAGCTGGAGGCGCCGTCGCGCAGCAGGCTGACCTGGCCCTGGCCGCTGATCTGGCCGCCGTGGCCATCGACGCCCTGGGCCTGGGTGACGTTGACCGCGTCCTCGGTGAAGGCGGCCTTCAGGGTCACGTCGCGCAGCGACAGGCCGGTGCCCCCGTCGTCGAACCGCCCGCGCTCCACCGAGACCTGGCCCGAGGCGCGGGGGTCGGCCAGCGTGCCGGAGACCGTCCCCTCGGTGTGGACGAAGCCGGCCAGGGCGCGGTCGCCGCCGATGAGTAGTTCCCATAGCGGCCGCACCTCGCCCTCGGCGAAGAACCGCCCGCGCAGGGGCCGCTGGCGGGCGATGGCGACGCGGAACGGCTTGGCCGAGGCCTCGGCCGGCAGGACGAAGTTGGCGTTGGCCTTCAGCCCCTGCTCGTTCAGCGTGGCGAGGTCGAGTGTGAGGGTGGAGTCCGCCAGCCGGGCCTTCAGCGTCGCATCAATGCCCTGGTTGGCCGGCGCGCCCTTGCCCCTGGCGTCGGCGAGTTCGGCGTCGAGGCTCCCGGTCAGCCGTTCGCCCTCGCCCTGGGCCACGAGGGTCGCGTCGATGCGGCCGTCGAAGTCGGGGTTGAACAGGTTGAGCCCCATGCCGACCACCTTGGCGCGCACATCCGCAGCCTCGCCGCGCAGGGTCCCGTCCAGGTCCAGCTTGCCGCCGTCGGAGCCGGCCAGGCGCACGCGCGCCGTCTGCTCCGGGCCGCCGAAGCGGAAGGACGCGGTCTCGGTGGTGTGCAGGTCGCGCTTGCCCAGCGCTCCCTTGCCGTCGAAGGCCAGCTGGTAGCCGGGATCGACGTCGTTCAGCACCCCCTTGCCCTCGACCGTCCAGGCGCCTTGCCCCGACGCGCCCCTGGCGCTGGCGGTGAACGGCAGGTGGGCCAGCGGGCCGTCGGCGCTGAGCCGGGCGCTGCGGATGGTGATGGTCGAGCCCGCCCCGCGCACGCCCTCGGCGCGCAGGTCCAGGTCGGCGCGCGCCCCCCCGCCCGCGTCGACGATCTTCGCGGTTCCGGAGATGCGGCCGGCGTCCAGCAGGGCGCCCTTGCCGATATCCAGGGTGAGGTCGGCGGCGGACGGCGAACTGCGGCGCAGCGAGAGCGACCCCGACGCCCTGATCCCGCCGGCGTCGAGCGCCAGCGCGGTCAGGTCCACGCCGCCTGGCGGGAAGCGGAAGTCCGAGCGGGCCTTGGCCGGGCCGTATTGGCTATCGGCGGTGAGCGCGACCGTGCCGTTGTCGCCGTCGGCCTGACGCTGGAAGGTCAGCGCCAGCTTGGCGTCCTTGAGCGGCAGGCGGGGCACGTCGATCTGCTCCAGGTCGGCCACCAGATCCAGGCGCGGCGCGCTGAGCGAGCCGGTGACGCCGCCGGTTCCCTTGGCCTTGCCGGTGATCTCGACCGGACCGGCGCGGATCGGCCCCGTGGCGCTCCAGTCGGCTTTGAAGTTGAGCGCGCCGCTGGCCTCCATGACCCCGGCGGCGTTGGCGGCCAGCGCGGCGCCGGTCAGGTTGGCCTTGGCCACCGACAACTTGCCGGCCTGCCAGTTGGCCTGGACCTGGAGGCGCGGCTTGCCACCCAGCAGGCGGTCCAATTCGGCCAGCCCCACGGCGAAGCGATCGCCCTTGGCGTCGAGGCTGACGGTCCAGGGCGCGGCGGAGCGGGCCTGCGACGCCTGGACGTCGATGCTGGCCGCGCCGTTGGCGCCCAGGCGCGCGGCCTGGAGGTTGGAGATGTCGACCTTGCCCTTGACGTTCACGGCGCCCAGCAGGCTGCGCCCGCCGCTGGCCTGCACCTTGAGCCCCCGGCCCGTCAGGTCCAGGCGCCGCACCAGGAGCTGGCCGTTGGAGAGGCGCTGGCCGTCCAGGTCGGCGACCGGCGCGGCGCCCAGCAAGGCCGCGGCGAAGCCTTCACCTCGGCCGCCGGCGCCCGTCGCCTTGGCCTTCACGAAGAAGCCCGCCTTGTCGTGGCCGATCTCGATGGGACCCGAGATGCGCGCCAGGCGGTAGCCGTCGTCCAGCTGGGCGTCGGCGATATCGGCCGAGCCCTTGAAGCTCCAGACCTTGATGTCGCCCGCCGCCGCGCCGACGATCCGGGTCGCACCCATCTTCGGACCGGCGCCGATGAGTTTGGAGAGCGAGGCGGTCTGGGCGTCGAGCTGCAGGCCGCGTGGGCCGAGGCGACGCTCGCCGATATTGCCCTGGCCCCAGGCCCGAAGCGTCATGGCGTCGGACCGCAGCCGAGCGTCCAGCGCATAGTCCGCGCCGGGCGCCTTGCGGCCGGCGACGCCGAAGACCACGTCGCGGCCGAAGCGCTCGACATAGGCCGCGGTCAGCGACGAGGCGGCGAGCAGGATGCGACCGCCCGCCTGTCCGCCCTGCGGCGTCCAGGCGCCGCGCGCATAGAGCGGCGTGACGGTCCCGGAGATGGCGGTGGCGGCAAAGCGCCCCGTGGACACGGTGCCGTCGGCGCGGATGGTCAGCTTGAACGGCTGGTCGGGCGACAGGCCCGCGGCGCCGGCCAGGGCCCCACCTTTGGCCTCGACCGCGTCGGCGACGATCCGCATCGGCCCGAGCTGGCCCACCGCGAAATCCAGGTCCAGCCGGTCGCCGGGGTGCAACAGGCTGGCGGCGCTGAGCTTGCCGCTCTGGCCGCCCTTCCGCTCGAGGTCGAGCCTGGCGTTCAGGTCGTAGACGCCCCGCGCGTTGCTGAACGCCGGCTCAAGGATCAGCCGGGTCACGACCTTGTCGATGTGGAACGACACCGGCAGGCCGCGATCCTTGCCCTTGGGCGCCAGCGTCGGGCGGCGGATCACCCGGATGTTCTCGGCCTCGATCAGGTCGGCGTCGAACCGCCGCCTGAGGAGTTCGAGATAACGCCATGAGACATGGACGTTATTGGCTTCGAGCCAGACGCCCTTCTCGTCACGGATCGTCAGGCGCTTGGCCCGCACATCGCTCCAGATGTCGCCGGACAGGCCCTCGATCTTCAGCCGGCCGACGCGCCCCAGCTTGAGGCCGTCGGCGCGCGCCTCGATCATCACCCGCACCTGCGGGATCAGCACGCCGTAGCGGGTGACCGCCAGAACGCCGACCAGTAGCAACAGCACGGTCAGGGCCACCGCCGTGATGACCTTGGGCAGCGCCGAGCGCTTCAGGACCTCGGGAATGGCCCCCTCGCCCTCAGCCGGCGGCGTATCGACGGGCTCGCTCAAAAGCTTTGCCCGATGCTGACGTAGACCTGGATCGGCTGCTCGCCCTTGCGGCGCGCGACCGGCGTGGCGACGTCGACCCGGATCGGCGCGAAGCCCAGGTTGTAGCGGACCCCCAGGCCGATGCCGACCGCCAGGTCCTGGAAGTCGATCGGGCCGCTGGAGCCCACGGCGCCCGCGTCGACGAACGCGGCCATGCCCCACTTGGGCGTCAGGTCGCGGCGGACCTCGAACGAGGATTCGAACAGGAAGACGCCGCCGCGCGGGGTGTTGTCGTCCAGCCGCGGCCCCACGGCTTGGTACGGGAAGCCCCGCACCGACCCGCCGCCGCCGGCGTAGAACCGCTGCGAGGCGGGGATCTGGTCGACCGTGCCGTTCAGGATCCGGCCCAGCCGCAGGCGTCCCGCCAGCACCGTCCGCGCCTGCTTGTCGAGCGGCTGGTAGTAGGTCCCCTGCGCGACGGCGCGGAGGTACGGCAGGTTGGTGTCGCCCAGGATCAGCGTCGGTTCGATCCGCGCGCTCAGCCGCCAGCCCTGCGTGGGATTCAGGGGATCGTTCGAGCGGTCCATCAGCAGGTCGGCCAGCGCCTGCAGGGTGAACAGATCGCGCCCCAGGGTGGTAAGCATGCCCGCGCCCGCCGACGTCAGTTCCTTGGTCTGGCTGTAGTCGGCGGAGAGGCCGGCGGTGACATACGAGGTCTTGCCGTAGCGCCGGGTGACGTCGGCGTTCACCCCGAAGCCGGTCTCGTCGTAGGCGTCAGTGCGCACCTTGTAGGCGGCCGCGCCGGTCTTCAGCGTCTGGGCCGGTCGCAGCCAGTGCGGCAGGGTGACCTCGACGCCCGCGCGGGTGTCGCGCACCGAAATCTGCCCGTACAGCGCCATGGTGTCGGCGCGGCGGAGGCGATTGTAGTGGGTCCAGCGGGCGTTGACGCCCGCGCCGTCGCTGGTGGCGTAGCTGGCGCCGCCCTCAATGGTGCGCGGCTTGCGCTCGGACAGGCTGACCACGACGGGACGCAGGCCGTCGGCCGTCGCCTTCTCGGGCGGGGCCAGGCCGACGGTGACGGAATCGTAGACGCTGGTGTCCAGAAGCCGGCGCTCCAGCTCGGCCACGTCCTCGGGATCGTAGGTGTCGCCCGAATTCCAGGGCGCGAGGCGGCGCAGCCAGTCCGGGTTGGTCCGACCGCCGGGCGTGATGTCCAGGCCGTCCATCCGCACCAGCATGCCGGCGGCGATGTGATAGGTCGGGCGCACCGTGTGGTCGGCGTGGTCGACGATGACCTCGCGCGGCTCGGCCACGGCGTCGGCGTAGCCGCGCTTCTGGACCGCGACGACGACCCGGCCCTCGGCGGCGATGACGTCGACGGCGCGGCCCGGCGCGCCGGACGTCAAAGCCATGGCCTTGGTGGCGGCGGCCTCGGAGGCCGCGTCGGGCGCGGCGCCCTGCCAGGCGATGGCGGCGGCGCCGATGGCGAAGCGCTGTCCCGGGACGATCTGCACCAGCGGGCGCGGGGGGTCGGCCTCGCTGACGTCGGCCTCGACCTGGTTGGCGTAGTAGCCCTCGGAGCGCAGGACCGCGATCGCGTCCTCGGCCGCCGCGCCGGCGCGGCGGCGCGCCTCGAACCGGTTCTCGATGGGCCGATCGGTCTCGCCGATCACGCGCTGAATGGTCGTGCGCAGTTCGGGGTCCATGTCGCCCTGGACCATCGCCTTCGGCTCCGCCGCGCCGGCGTGGCCGGGCGCGCACAAAGCCGCCGAGGCGGCGACAGCGTATAGCAGTCGACCCAAGCCCGAATCCTCGCTGGCCCCCCAGATCTCCGGGTGTAGCCGGGTGGCTCATTCCTGTCATCCGAACCGGGCGCCCAATTGCTAGGCAGTCGCGGATCGTGGTCCGTTCGCGGGATGAATTTCGACGCGGCGCTTCCGGCGCGACCGTAAGCGTCCTACAGATTCAAGATGCTGAGTGGCGGGAAGGCGTGGAATCCATCGTGAGCGTCAGGCGGGACGAACCGGCCCTGAATGTGGCGGCCCCTGCGGCCCCCTATAACGAAATGCTCACGCCAGAGGGCCAGGTCCGGCCGCACTACGCCGCCCTGGACGCCCGGCTCTCGACGCTCAGCTTCGAAGAGCTGGCCGAACGGCAGCGGACGCAGGAGCGGTTCTTCCTGCTCCAGGGCATCACCTTCACGGTCTATGGCGCCGACAGCTCCACCGAGCGGATCATCCCCAGCGACATCCTGCCGCGGATCATCCCGGCGGCGGAATGGGCGCGGATCGAGGCCGGCCTGACGCAGCGCCTGCGCGCGCTGAACATGTTCCTGGCCGACATCTATTCGGAACAGCAGATCCTGATGGACGGGGTGGTGCCGCGCGAGCTGGTGCTGAACGCCCCGTCGTATCGTCGCGAGATGCAGAACCTCTATGTTCCGCACAAGTCGTACGCCAACGTCTGCGGCTCGGACCTGATCCGCCAGCCGAACGGCGAGTTCGCGGTGCTGGAGGACAACCTGCGGGTCCCGTCCGGCGTGTCGTACATGCTGGCCAATCGCGAGGCCTCGCGCCGGGTGTTCCCGGGCACGTTCCGCGGCGCCGGCGTGCGCTCGGTGGACCGCTACCCCGACCTGTTGCTGACGACCCTGAAGGGCATGGCGGCGGACTGGCGGCCGAACCCGCAGGTCGTGGTGCTGACGCCGGGCGTCTATAACTCGGCCTATTACGAACACGCCTACTTGGCGCGGCTGATGGGCGTGCCGCTGGTCGAGGGCCGCGATCTCGTGGTCCACGACAACATGGTCTACATGCGCACCACCACGGGGCTGCGCCGGATCGACGTGATCTATCGGCGGGTCGACGACGACTTCATCGACCCCCTCACCTTCCGACGGGATTCGGCGCTGGGCGCGGCGGGGCTGTTCAACGCCTACCGGGCCGGCAATGTGGTGATCTGCAACGCGCCGGGCACCGGGGTCGCGGACGACAAAGCGGTCTATGCCTACGTCCCGGAGATGATCAAATACTACCTGGGCGAGGACGCGATCCTGCCCAACATCGAGACCTTCCTCTGCCGCGAGCCGGCCCAACTCAGCCACGTGCTGGCCAACCTGGACAAGCTGGTGGTCAAGGCCGTTGGGGCCTCCGGAGGCTATGGCATGCTGGTGGGGCCACACTCCACCAAGGCCCAGCAGGCCGAGTTCGCCGACGCCCTGAAGGCCGACCCGGCCAACTACATCGCCCAGCCGACGATCCAGCTGTCGACCGCGCCCTGCCTGATCGACCATGCGGTCGAGCCCCGGCACGTGGACCTGCGGCCGTTCATCCTGTGCGGCGAGAAGATCGTGGTGACGCCAGGCGCCCTGACCCGCGTGGCCCTTCGCAAGGGCTCGCTGGTGGTGAACTCCAGCCAGGGCGGCGGATCCAAGGACACCTGGGTCCTGTCCGAGACCAAGGGTGACAAGGCATGATGTTGGCCGAATTCCTGCTGGAAGGATCGCTAGCATGATGCTCGCGAGGGTTGCCGACAGCCTCTACTGGATCGGGCGCTATGTGGAGCGGGCCGAGCACATGTGCCGGCTGTCCGACGTGATGCTGAACGCCACGCTGGACCGATCGGAGGCCGCCTCGCAGGTGGCGCGGATCGCCCTCGCCGCCGTGGGCGACCCCGACGTGGCCAAGGCCAAGAATCCCTACGACGCCGCCCGCGCGCTGGCGCTGGACCGGGGCGACGACGGCTCGATCTATTCCTCCATCGCCCTGGCGCGGGAGAACGCGCGTCAGGTCCGCGACCAGTTGACGACCGAGACCTGGGAACGGCTGAACCTCATCTACCTGCGCATGAGCGACCCGGAGGCCCGGCGCTCGTTCGAGGACGGCTCGCAGCTGTTCCTGCACGACACCATCGCCGACCTGCACCTGTTCAAGGGCGCCGGCGACGCCACCATGAGCCACGGCGAGGGCTGGAGCTTCCTGCTGCTGGGCGTCTATCTGGAACGCGCCCAGTTGATCGGGTCACTGCTGGAAGTGGTGTTCGGCGAGGGGCGCAAGCGCAAGCCGATCTCGGACCACTTCGCGCTCACCAGCGTGCTCCGCATGGGCTGCGCGCTGGAGCCCTACCTGCGCGCCCACACCGCCGACATGCAGCCGCGGCTGATCCTGAAGTTCCTGATGCTGGACGAGGACTTCCCGCGCTCGATCCGCTTCTGCACCCAGGAGATCGAGAGCCACCTGTCGGCGATCATCCGCCACGCCGGCATGGCGGGCAGCGTGGGTCCGGACCGCCTGGCCGGCCGCCTGCGGGCGCGGATGCAGTACGCCGACATGGACGAGGTCGAGGCCCAGGGTCCCAGCGCGTTCCTGAAGACCGTGCTGGACGAGTGCGCCACCATCCACCGTAGCCTCTACGACGCCTTCGTCGCCTACCCCCTCGAAGACCGCCTTCCGGCGTAAGGACACGCAAAACCGTGCTGCTCGAGATCCGCCACGTCACCCAGTACCGTTACGCCTCCCTGGTGCGCGAAAGCGTCATGGAGGTGTGGATGCAGCCGCAGAAGAGCGCCCGCCAGCGGCTGGTCAGCTTCGACCTGGACCTGGACCCGCCGGCGCAGGTGTTCTCGTACCCCGACAGCTTCGGCAACGCGGTCTATCATTTCGACGTGCCCCAGCCGCACGACAAGCTGACCATCACCGCGCGTTCCGCCGTCGAGACCCAGCCCGCGCCGCCGGCCCCGGACAACCTGGACCGGGGCGAATGGGACCGGCTGCGATCTGAGTTCCTGCGCGGCGAGAACTTCGACTTCCTGCACCCGCACGGCTTCGCCTGCGAGAGCGAGGCGCTGCACGCCTACATGGCCGAGCACCAGGTCGACGCCATGCGCAATCGGGACCCGCTGACGGCGGTGCGCGAGCTGAGCAAGCTGATCTACGACTCGTTCGGCTACGAAGCCGGGGTCACCCGCGCCGACAGCCCGATCGACGACGTGCTGAAGGCGCGCAAGGGCGTCTGCCAGGACTTCGCCCACGTGATGATCACCATCTGCCGGCTGTGGGGGATCCCCGCGCGCTACGTCTCCGGCTACCTGTTCACCGACCGCAAGCACGGCGACCGGTCGGACCCGGACGCGACCCACGCCTGGGTCGAGGTGTTCCTGCCCAGCCTGCGCTGGATCGGCTTCGATCCCACCAACAACACGCCCGCCACCGAGCGTCACGTGGCCTGCGCCGTCGGCCGGGACTATTCGGACGTGCCGCCGTCGCGTGGCGTCTACAAGGGCGAGGCCGAGAGCCAGCTCGCGGTGGGCGTCTCGGTGCGCAAGGCGCGCGCGGCGCTGGCCGACCCGGAGTTCCTGCGGGTGTCGAGCGCGGCGGCCCGCAACCTGCCCGCCGGACGCCGGGCCAGCGGCAACGCCGCCTATCAGCACCAGCAGCGCCTGCACCAGATGCAGCAACAGCAACAGTAGGCGCCGCCGCTCTACCGGGGCGGTGTGCTGCGGCGGGAAAGCGCTCTTGCGATGACGCTTTGACCCACCGTCCGGACTGGGGCCGAGAACCGGCGCGCCGATGGGCCGTCGTAGCCCGCCGCAGCGAGGTCAATATAGGCTAGGCGCGCGGCCGGAACAGGGGTGCGATGGTTGCGATGGCGGCCTCGGCCTCGGCGCGATCCGGGGCCTCGTTGGCGTCGTTGTAGCCGTAAGATTCGTCCGGCCCGGAGTTCTGCACCGCCATGCCGTCGTGGCGCGGCGTCGTGCCGACGCCGCGATAGTAGATGCCGTAAGTGACCTCTTCCTGTGGGATCAGCCAGGCGATCTGGCCGCGCACGGGCACGATGCTCTCGTCCTTCCACAGCGCCCGGGCGCCGTAGCCGGTGCAGTTGATGATCACCTTCTGCTTCAGGGCGGCCAGTTCGGCAGGCGCGTGGAATTCCATCGTCTCGATCCGACCGCCGTTCAGCAGGATGTCGGTGAGCAGGGTGTGGCCATAGGCGGCGATGTTGAACATCGGCACATTGCCCCGCCGCACGTAGGGGACGGGGAACGGGTGCTGTCCGGTCGGGATCTCCTCGGACGGCGGGGTCAGGTCGCGGACGCGGCCGCCGTAGTGGGCGAAATCCATCGGTTCGGGCGACGGCGGCCCGGGCGGCTTATCGGACAGCCGGTACTGGTCGATCCATTCCACGGGACGATCGGCCAGGCCCAGGTACTGCAGATGGATGCGGAACGAGCGGCGGGCCATGTCTTCCCACTGGCTCGCGAAAGCAGGGCCGGCTGCGCTGGCCAGGGCGATGCGGCTGTCCGGCGACCAGACCCCCGTCGCGCGGGCCGACCGGGCGTCGGGCAGTCGGTCCTTGGCGTAGATGGTCACGCGGCAGCCCGCGCGCTGGGCCAGGGTCGCGGCGGTCAGGCCCAGCGCCCCGGAGCCGATGACGGCGATGTCCTTTTCGCCCCCGGCCAGGGCGATCTTCAGGGCCATGAGGGCGGAGCCCCAGGATAGCGACCATCCGCTGCCGCCGTGGCCGTAGTTGTGGACCACCAGCTTGTCGCCCACCGTCTCGGCTTCGATGCGCGGCCCCGCGGCGCGGAACGGGCGCAGGCAGACGGTGATGTTCTGGATCCGGTCGGCGCGCGCCTTGATCGGCGCGAGCGGCGGCGGCGCGGCGAACCCCGGCGCGGCCAGCGCGGCCTGGCCCGTCGTGGCGCAACCGCCCAGCAGGCCCATCCCGCCCAGCGCCGCGGAGCGCTGCAGGAATGCCCGGCGGTCGGCCAATCGTATGATCTTTGACGTCACGCCAGTCCCCTCGCCGCTCGACGCCGCCATGTTCGGCGGCGTCGGCAGGTGAAGGCAAGTCTAGAGCTTGGGCCGGTTGGACAGATCGGTCCCGGTGATCTGGTAGTGCACAAGCTCGGCGACGTTGGTCGCGTGGTCGCCGATCCGCTCCAGGTTCTTGGCGATGAACAGCAGGTGGATCGCGTCGCCCATGGCGTCGGGCGCCGCGGCCATGCCGGCCACGATCTCGCGGACCACGCTGTCGTGGCGCTCGTCGATGTCTGTGTCCTTGAGCCAGACGTTGTAGGCGCCTTGCGCGTCGTCGTTGCGATAGGCGTTGATCACCGCGGCCAGGCGTTCCGAGGCCATGCGGCCCAGTTCGGCGATGATGTCGGCCTGCGCTTCGGTGGTCCCCGCGGTCAGGCGCGGGACCCGCTTGGCGATGTTCTTGGCCAGGTCGCCGCAGCGCTCGAGCTGCATGGCGATCTTCATGGCCGCGATGGGCCGGCGCAGGTCATCGGCCATCGGCTGGCGCAGCGCGATGAAGCGCACCGCGTTCCGCTCGATCTCGATGTCCTGGATATCAACGGCGTTGTCGGCGCGGACGACCTTCTCGGCCGCCGGCAGGTCGTGGCGGACG
Source organism: Alphaproteobacteria bacterium (assembly GCA_018821435.1). Classification (GTDB taxonomy): domain Bacteria; phylum Pseudomonadota; class Alphaproteobacteria; order Caulobacterales; family Caulobacteraceae; genus Phenylobacterium. The sequence continues at coordinate 63,068 of JAHJME010000037.1, read as the reverse complement.
AAGACGTCCACGGCCGCGCGAACCTGGGCCACGGCCAGATCGCCCATGGCCGCCACGGCATGCGAGAGGGCTTCGAGGTCGGTGTCGACCGCTTTGAGGGTATGGTCCACGGAGCCTCCTAGCCGAACCGGCCGGTGATGTAGTCGCGGGCCCGGGTGGTCACCGGGTTGGTGAAGAGCTGTTCCGTCTCGCCGAACTCGATCAGCTTGCCGAGGTACATGAACCCGGTGTGGTCCGAGAGGCGCGCCGCCTGGCCCATGTTGTGGGTGACGATGACGATCGTGTAGTCGCGCTTCAGCTCGGCGATGGTCTCTTCCAACCGGGCCGTCGAGATCGGGTCCAGGGCCGAGGCCGGCTCGTCCAGCAGCAGGATCTCGGGCTTCACCGCGATGCCGCGGGCGACGCACAGGCGCTGTTGCTGGCCGCCGGACAGACTGAGGCCCGACTCCTTGAGCTTGTCCTTCACCTCGTCCCAAAGGGCGGCGCGGCGCAGGCTGTCCTCGACCCGGTTGGCCATGTCGGCCTTCGAGAGCTTCTCGTACAGCTTCACGCCGTAGGCCACGTTGTCGAAGATCGACATCGGGAACGGGGTGGGCTTCTGGAACACCATGCCGACGCGGGCGCGCAGGGTGGCGACGTCCACGCGGGGCGACAGCATGTCCTCGCCGTCCAGCAGCACCTGACCCTGGGCGCGCTGGCCCGGATACAGGCTGTACATGCGGTTCAGCACCCGCAGCAGGGTCGACTTCCCGCAGCCCGAGGGGCCGATCAGCGCAGTCACGGCGTTGGCCGCGAAGGAGACGCTGACGTCGAACAGGGCCTGCTTCTGACCGTAGAAAAACGTCAGGTCCTTGATCGCCAGCTTGACGACCTCTGGCGGCAGCTCGAGGACCGCCGTCTCGGGCGGGTTGTCCAATTGGGCGTTCATGAGCGGCGTTGCTCCCGGGCGAGGATGCGGGCGACGACGGTGACCGTCAGCACGGTGGCGGCGATCAGCAGCGCACCGGCCCAGGCCAGGCGGCGCCAATCGTCGTAGGCGGAAAGGGCGAAGTTGAAGATCACCACCGGTAGGTTGGCGGTGGGCTTGGTCATGTCGAGGCTGAGGAACTGGTTGTTCAGCGCGGTGAACAACAGCGGAGCGGTCTCGCCGCTGATGCGGGCGAAGGCCAGCAGCGCGCCGGTCAGCATGCCGCCCTGGGCCGCTTTCCAGATCACCGTGAGGATCGTGCTCCAGACCGGCGCGCCGAGGGCGACGCTGGCTTCGCGGAGCGCGATCGGCTGCAGGCGCAGTACGTCCTCGGTGGTCCGGGTGATCACCGGGGCGGCGATCAGGGCCAGGGCGACTGAGCCGGCGAAGCCGGAGAAGCCCTTCAGCGGCGCCACGATGATCGTGTAGATGAACAGGCCGACCAGGATGGACGGCGCCGACAGCAGCACGTCGTTCAGGAAGCGGATGACCTTGCCGTAGTGGCTGTCGCGGGCGAACTCAGACAGCCAGGTGCCGGCCAGGACGCCGATGAACACCGCGCCGATCATGGCCACCACGCACATCATCAGCGACCCGAGGATGGCGTTGAGCAGACCGCCCTCCGAGCCCGGCGCCGGCGTCGACTTGGTGAAGATGTTCAGGTCCAGGCCGCCGATCCCCTGGGTCAGCAGCGACCAGAGGATGGCCGCCAGCGCCAGGAGCGCGATGCCGGTCGCCAGCCAGCAGAAGGCGAGGAACGCACCTTCGCCGATCCGGCGAGAGAGCCTTGGGGCGCCGATCGCGGTCATAGGTTGGCCTGCCTTCCGATGAGCAGCCGGGCCAGGGCCAGGACGATGAAGGTGATGACGAAGAGCACCAGGCCGAGCGCGATGAGCGACGCGGAGTGGAGGCGCTCGGTGGCCTCGGCGAACTCGTTGGCGATGGTGGACGCGATGGTCGAGCCCGAGGCGAAGATCGAGGTCGGGAAGCCGTGGGCGTTACCGATGATGAAGGTGACGGCCATCGTCTCGCCCAGCGCGCGGCCCAGGCCCAGCATGACCGCGCCGATGGCACCGGTGCGGACGTAGGGGATGCTGACCTTGCGGATCACTTCGAAGGTGGTCGAGCCCAGGCCGTAGGCGCTCTCGCGCACCTGGGCCGGGATGGTCAGCAGCAGCTCGCGCATGGTCGCCGCGATGAACGGCAGGATCATGATCGCCAGGATGATCGACGCCGACAGGATGCCCGCGCCGTTCGGCACGCCCGTGGTGATCTTTTCCCAGAAGCTGCCGGGTTCGACCGACATCATGATGGGCATCTGGACGTGCTTGGCGAACCAGGGCGCGAAGACGAACAGGCCCCACATGCCGTAGACGATGGAGGGGATGCCCGCGAGCAGCTCGACCGCCGTGCCGATGGTCCGGCGCAGCATGGGCGGGCACAGCTCGACCAGGAAGATGGCGATCCCGAAGGACAGCGGCAGGGCGAACAGCAGGGCCAGCGAGGCGCTGACCAAGGTGCCGGTCACCGCGCCGGCGGCGCCGTAGATCTCCTGGACCGGATCCCACTCGGCGCTGATGAAGAAGTTCAGGCCGAAGGTCTCGAACGCCGGCCAGCCGCCGATCGCGAGGGAGATGACGATACCTCCCAGCGCGGTCAGCAGGAACGTGGCCGCCGAGAAGCAGAGGATCTCGAAGCCCTTGTCGAACGCGGCCCCGAAGGCCGACCGCGACGGCGCGGCCGCGACGGTCGGCGGAAGGTCGGCGACTGCGCTCATTGGGCGGCCGGTGTGAAGACCGGCTTGCCGTCGGGGCCGACGATGGCCGACCAGCTGGCCCGGACCTGGGCCTTCAGCGCGGCCGGCAGCGGCACGTAGGCCAGTTCGCTGGCCGCGGCGTCGCCCGTGGAATAGGCGCGGTCGAAGAAGCTCAGCACCGTCTTGCCGGTGGTGGCGTCGGCCTGGGCCTTGTGCATCAGGATGAAGGTCGCGCCGGTGATCGGCCAGGCTGCTGGGTCCTTCTGATCGATCAGCAGCAGGTAGAAGCCGGGAGCCTTGGTCCAGTCGGCGCCGGCCGCGGCGGCCGAGAAGCTCTCGGCGGTCGGGTTGACGTACTGGCCGGCGGCGTTCCGCAGACTGGCGTGCGGCAGGCCGTTCTGCTTGGCGTAGGCGTACTCGACGTAGCCGATGGCGCCGGGGGTCTGCTTCACATAGCCTGAGACGCCGTCGTTGCCCTTGCCGCCCTGGCCGGTCGGCCACTTCACCGCGTCGCTTGCGCCCACCACGGCCCACTTGGGCGCGACGGCGGTCAGATAGCTGGTGAACAGGAAGCTGGTGCCCGAGCCGTCCGAGCGGTGGACCACCGTGATCGGCAGGTTGGGCAGCTTCAGGCCGGGGTTCAGCGCGGCGATGGCCGGGTCGTTCCACTTCTTGACCGTGCCCAGGAAGATGTCGGCCAGCACCGGGCCGGTCAGCTTGAGCTGGCCGGGTTGCAGGTCGGGCAGGTTCACGATGGGAACCACGCCGCCGATGACGGTCGGGAACTGAGCCAGGCCGTCGGCTTCCAGCTCTTCCGGCTTCAGCGGCTTGTCGGTGGCCCCGAAGGCGACCGTCTTGGCCTTGATCTGCTTGATGCCGCCGCCCGAACCGATCGACTGATAGTTCAGCGCGACGCCGGTGTCGGCCTTCTGGGTCTCGGCCCATTTGGCGTAGAGCGGCGCGGGGAACGAGGCCCCTGCCCCGGCGATCTGAGCGCCGGACGCGGCGGGCGCCGCGGCGCCGCCCTTGGTGTCAGTCTTCTGCCCGCAGGCCGAAAGAGCCAGGCATGCCGCCAGGCCAAGGACGATTTTCCGATACACGCGTCATCTCCGCTTTCGGGGATCTTGGCGCTCGTCCTACGCGGGGCGGATGACACTTCGGCGACAAGATACCGAAGGTTTTGAGACACTCGCATGACACTTCAATGACGGCGGCCGCGGATCGCGCTATGGACCCGCCAGACACGTGCCGCGACACCAAAAATAGAGGTCGAATGTGAACTGGTTCCAGGCCCTCATGCCCAAGGAGGGCGGGTTCTTCGACCTGTTCGAGCGCCATGCCGCGACGCTGTGCGCCGGCGCGCAGTCCCTTCACAAGCTGCTGGAGGGCGGCGCCGACGTTCCCGAGCATTGCGCCGCCGTCGCCAGGTACGAGAATGACGCCGACGACGTCACCCGCGAGGTGATGCTGCTGGTCCGCCGCACGTTCATCACGCCCTTCGACCGCGCCGACATCATCGATCTGACCAGCTCGATGGACGATGCCATCGACCAGATGCACAAGACGGCCAAGGTCACCGCCCTGTTCGAACAGCGCGAGTTCCAGCCCGACATGCTGCGGCTGGGCGCGGTGATCGTGAAGACCGCCGACCTGACGTCCCAGGCCGTGCCCCTGCTGCGCTCGATGAAGACCAACGCCGCGAAGCTCAACAGCCTCACCGAGCAGGTGACCCGCCTGGAAGAGGAATCGGACCAGCTCTACGACTCCGGGATCGCCGCGCTCTATCGCAACGTCGGCAAGACCGACCCGATGGCCTACATCGTCGGCGCCGAGATCTACGATCACCTGGAAAAGGTGGTCGACCGCTTCGAGGACGTGGCCAACCGGATCAGCGGCGTGCTGATCGAGCACCTCTAGACGCATGGACCTCGCGGGCGTGAGCTATGTGCTCATCTTCCTGGTGTTCGTGGCGCTGGCGTTCGACTTCCTGAACGGCCTGCACGACGCCGCCAACTCGATCGCCACCATCGTCTCGACCCGCGTGCTGTCGCCGCGCTGGGCGGTGGTGTGGGCCGCCTTCTTCAACTTCATCGCCTTCCTGTTCTTCGGCCTGCACGTGGCCAACACGGTCGGCAAGGGCATCATCAACGCCGACATCATCTCCGACGCGGTGATTTTTGGGGCGCTGGGCGGGGCGATCACCTGGAACGTCATCACCTGGCTGCTGGGCATTCCGTCATCGTCCTCGCACGCGCTGATCGGCGGGCTGCTGGGCGCCGGGATCACCAAGGCCGGATTCGAGGGTGTGATCTGGTCGGGGGTCTGGAAGACGGTGGCCGGGATCGTGGTGTCGCCGGCCCTGGGGTTCGCCCTGGCGATCGTCCTGGTGCTGATCGTCTCGTGGGCGTTCGTGAAGGCCACGCCGGCCATGGCCGACAGCACCTTCCGCAAGCTGCAGTTCGTCTCGGCGGCGATGTTCTCGCTGGGGCACGGCGGCAACGACGCCCAGAAAACCATGGGGATCATCGCGGTGCTGCTGTTCTCGCACGGTCAGCTCGGGCCGGAATTCCACGTGCCGTTCTGGGTGGTGATCAGCTGCCAGGCAGCGCTGGGCCTGGGCACCCTGTTCGGTGGCTGGCGGATCGTCCACACGATGGGATCGAAGATCACCCGGCTGTCGCCGCAGCAAGGCTTCTGCGCGGAAACCGGCGGGGCGATCACCATCTTCCTGGCCACACACATCGGTGTGCCGATCTCGACGACCCACACCATCACCGGCGCGATCGTCGGCGTGGGCGCGGCGCGGCGCACGTCGGCGGTGCGCTGGAACATCGCCGGGCGGATCGTCTGGGCCTGGGTGATCACCATGCCCGCCTCGGGCCTGATCGCGGCGGGCTTCTACGGCCTGGCGCGACTGGCCGAGCGGACGTTCGGGTAGGCCCGAAACGCACATGGCCGGCGCGAGGCCGACCATGACGTTCCGAATTGGAAGGCTAGGGTCTAGCGGTAGACGGGCTTGCCGTCCGGACCGACGACCTTGCTCCAGGACTTGCGGACCAGCTCCTTCACCGCGGCGGGCATCGGCAGATAGTCCAGCTGGTTGGCGGCGGCGTCGCCGTTCTTGTAGGCCCAGTCGAAGAAGGCCAGGACCTCTTTGCCCTTGGCGGCGTCTTCCTGCTTGGCCTTCACCAGGATGAAGGTGGCGCCCGTGATCGGCCAGGCTTCGGCGCCGGCTTGATCCAGCAGCAGCAGGTAGAAGCCGGGGGCGGCGTTCCACTTGGCGCCGGCGGCGGCCGCGCTGAAGTTGGCGGCGGCGGGCTGGACGTACTTGCCGGCCTTGTTCTGCAGCAGGGTGTAGGTCAGGCCGTTCTGCTTGGCGAAGGCGTATTCGACGTAGCCGATCGCGCCCGGGGTCTGCTTCACATAGGCCGCGACGCCGTCGTTGCCCTTGCCGCCCAGGCCGGTCGGCCACTTCACGGCGTCATTGGCGCCCACTTCGCTGGCCCAGCGCGGCGCCTTCATGGCGAGGTAGCTGGTGAACAGGAAGGTCGTGCCCGAGCCGTCCGAACGGTGAACCACCGTGATCGGCAGGTTCGGCAGCGTCACGCCCGGATTGTACTTGGCGATCAGCGGGTCGTTCCACTTCTTCAGCACGCCGCGGAAGATGTCGGCGGTCAGCGCGCCGGTCAGCTTGATCTCGCCCGACTTGATCCCCGGCAGATTGATCACCGGCACGACGCCGCCGATCACGGTGGGGAACATAACGAAGCCGCCTGTTGCAAGGTCGTCCGGCTTCAGCGGCTTGTCGGTGGCGCCGAAGTCGACGGTGCCGGCGGTGATCTGGCGGATGCCGCCGCCCGAGCCGATGGCCTGGTAGTTCAGGCGGTTGTTGGTCTGCGCCCGGTAGGTCTCGGCCCACTTGGCGTAAACCGGGGCCGGGAAGGTCGCGCCGGCGCCGGCGATGTCGGCGGCCTGGGCCGAACCGATGCCCGCCAGGGACACCGCCGCGGTGATCGCGATCAGATAGCGTTTGAACATGGGGACCCTCTCTCGTTGGCGTGCTTTTTGACGCCCGGTCGAGGGCCGGTTTACGCAGCCCCCGCGAAGCTGAGGTGACGGTTGCGTGTCAGTTGCGTGACACCGAAGGACCGCGCCCGACTGTCATCAATTTGTCGCGCGACATTTGCCGAACCGTCGCACTGGAAGCCTAGAGACCGGCTCGTCGACGTCCGCCGCTCCTGGCGGTAAAATCCAAGGATTCCACGATGGGATTGTCTCTCAAACGCGGCGCTGCCGCGTGGCTTTCCGCGAGCCTGGCCGGGGTGCTGATGTGCAGCGTCGCCACCAGCGCGCTGGCAGCCTCGCCCGCGGCCACCGACGGCAAGCTGCAGACCATGCAGCGCCAACTCGACGACATGCGCGCCCAGCTCGACGCCATGAAGGCCGGCGGCCAGCAGCCGTCGCCGCAGCTCTCGGCCATCCAGCAACAGCTGGACGCCATGGCCGCGCAGCTCGCGGAAATGAAGACGGGCCAGGATACGGCAACCACCGACATCGCGACGCTCAAGCAGGCGCCGGCCGGATCGTCGGTGACCACGACCCTGTCGAACGGCAAGCCGGCCTTCGCCACCGCCGATGGCCGCTTCACCGCGAACATCAAGGCGATCCTGATGCTCGACACCGGCAAGTACTTCCAGAAGAACAATCTGCCGGCCGCCGTCACCAACCGCGACCTGAACGAAGGCGCCAACTTCCGCCGCGCCCGCATCGGTCTGGACGGCAAGCTGTTCCGCGACTTCGACTACTCGTTCATCTACGAGTTCGGCGGGTCGGGTCAGGAAGACCCCGGCCGCCTGTATGAAGCCGCCATCACCTACACGGCCCTGAAGCCCCTGCGGATCAAGGTCGGCGCGTTCGAGCCCAACATCGGCCTGGCCGCCGCCGTCTCGACCAGCCAGATGCCGCTGATGGAACGTCCGGCCCCCGCCGAGATCGCCCGTGGCGTGGCCGCCGGCGACAGCCGCGTGGCCTTCCAGGTCAGCGGCGCCGGCGTGCTGGGCGCCGACGACACCGGCATCGCCACCCGCTGGTTCGCCTCCACCGCCTTCACCGGCAACATCATCGCCACGGGCAGCTCGGCGGCCTCGGCCACCGTCCAGCCCTTCGACGAACAGACCGCCTGGATCGGCCGGGTCGCGCTCGCGCCCTACTCCGGCACGGACTGGCAGGCCCACATCGGCGCCAACTACCAGTACGTGATCCAGCCGAACGACTCCGGCGCGGCCGGCGCGCCCCGCTACGGCGCCCAGCTCCGCGATCGTCCCGAGCTGCGTCTCGACGGCACGCGCCTGATCGACACCGGCGCCATCGACGCCAACCACGTCAGCGTCGCCGGCCTGGAAGGCGCCTTCCAGTACGGCCCGGCGATGATCGAAGGCGAGTGGTTCCAGTACAAGATCGACCGCCGCCTCACGACCGCGGCCCGTCCCGCCGATCCGAAGTTCAAGGGCTGGTACGTACAGGGCTCCTGGGTCCTGACCGGCGAGCCGCGGGTCTACAACGCGGCCGAAGCCCGCTTCGACGCGCCCAGGCTGACCTACAACTTCAACCCCGAAGCCGGAACCTGGGGCGCCTTCGAAGTGGCCGCGCGCTACTCGATCGTCGATCTCAACTTCCGCGAGGGCAATGTCGGCACGGCCCCCGTGCTGGGCGCCGTCCGGGGCGGCGAGCAGCAGATCTGGACCGTCGGCCTCAACTGGTACCTGAACCCGTCGATGCGGATGATGCTCGACTACCAGCATGTGGACATCGACCGCCTGGGGGCCACCGGCCTGCAGGTCGGCCAGACCTACAACGCGCTGGCCGCTCGCGGTCAGGTGAACTTCTAAGCGCAGGCGTTTCCTCCCCCCCGGAGACTCGAGGCCGTCGCGGTTCGCCGCGGCGGCCTTTTCTTTTGGGGTCGCAGGACCGTCACGCGGGCGACATGCACGGCGGCTAGCGTCGCGCGCAGTAACCCCTTGCGTAATCTCCAGTCGGCCCCCCGAAGGCCGAATTCTCCGGCCGCGACCGCCCCCCGGTCGCGGCCTTCTTTTTTAGGCGGCGATGGGCGTGCGGAGGGGGACGGGCGTGGCGGCCAGCGCCTTGCGCGCCTCCAGCCAGTGGACGATCTCGAACGTGCCGTCGAAGCGCTCGACGATGGCGGTGCAGCTTTCCACCCAGTCGCCGTCGTTGAGGTACATGACGCCGCCGATGTCGCGCATCTCGGCGTGGTGGATGTGGCCGCAGATGACGCCGTGGACGCCGCGCCGGCGGGCCTCGTCGGCCATGGCGCCCTCGAACTTGTCGATGAACGCCACGGCGTCCTTCACCTTGTGCTTCAGGTAGGCCGACAGGCTCCAGTAGCCCAGGCCCATCATCCGGCGCACGCGATTGAAGTGGGTGTTGAGGGCGATCAGGGCGCGGTAGCTCCAGTCGCCCAGGAACGCCAGCCAGCGGGCGTTCTGAACCACCCCGTCGAACTCGTCGCCGTGGGTGACCAGGTAGCGTTTTCCATCGGCGGCTTCATGGATTGCATCTCGGGCCACGATGACGCCGCCGAAGTGAACGCCGCAGAAGTCGCGGACCACCTCGTCGTGGTTCCCGGGGACGTAGACGACCTTCACGCCTTTGCGCGCCAGCCGCAGGATCTTCTGGACCACGTCGTTGTGGGCCTGGGGCCAGAACCAGCCCGAGCGCAACTTCCACCCGTCGACGATGTCGCCGACCAGATACAGCGTCTCGCACTCGAGTTCGCGGATGAACTCCAGCAACAGCTCGGCCTGGCACCCCTTCGTGCCCAGATGGATGTCTGAGATGAAAGCCGTCCGGCAGCGGACGGCGGGAGAAGTCTCGTGCATCGCTGCCCCCAACGGCGAAAGACGCAGACGAACGTCAGCCGAGTCTGTGACGCTCGGATGACGCCGTTATCCCCTACCCCTCGGTGTCCAGCGCGTAGCCGGCCGAGCGCACGGTGCGGATGAGGTCCGGCGAGTCGTCCTGGCGCAGCGCCTTGCGCAGCCGGCCCACGTGAACGTCCACGGTGCGGACCTCGACGTAGGTGTTGGCGCCCCAGACGGCGTCCAGCAGGCGCTCGCGGCTGAAGACCCTGCCGGGCCGCTGCATCAGGAAGTCCAGCAGGCGGTATTCGGTGGGACCCAGGTGGATGTCCTTGCCGTCGCGGGTCACCCGGTGTCGCGCGCGATCCAGGATCAGGTCGGCGTACTCCAGGCGCTCGTCCACCAGCTCGGGCCGCGTGCGGCGCAGCAGGGCGCGGATGCGCGCCACCAGCTCGCTCATGGCGAAGGGCTTGACCACATAGTCGTCGGCGCCGGTCTCCAGGCCGCGAATCTTGTCGGCTTCCTCCCCACGGGCGGTCAGCATCAGGACCGGCGTGCGCCGGGTCTCGGCGCCGGCGCGGAGCTGGCGGCAGACCTCGACGCCCGAGACCTTGGGCAGCATCCAGTCCAGGACCACGAGATCCGGCGGCTCCTCGGCGACCCGCAGCAGGGCTTCCTCGCCATCGGCGGCCCGCTCGACGCGGAAGCCTTCCTTCATCAGGTTGTAGTCCAGGAGGGTCGCCAGGGCGTCCTCGTCCTCAACGACCAGAATGTACGGGATCACGAGGCAGATCCTTCGAGTTCAACGCTAGGCAGGCTCAGCTTGGGCCGCTCGCCGGTCAGTTCCTGGCCGGTCATCTGGAAGTGCAGGATCTCGGCGATGTTGGTGGCGTGGTCGCCGATCCGTTCGAGGTTCTTGGCGACGAACAGCAGGTGCGCGCCAGCGGCCACCGACCCCGGGTGATTGGTCATCAGGACCAGCAGCTCGCGGAACAGGCTCTCGTAATGCTCGTCCACCTCGCCGTCGCGGCGCCAGACGTCCAGCGCGGGCTCGACGTCGCCGGCGGCGTAGGCGTCCAGCACCTCGCGCAGGCGGGACGAGACCAGCCGGCCCATCCGCTCGATGGCCCCGGTCAGCGGCAACAGCGGCTCGCCGGCCGACAGCACCAGGCTGCGCTTGGCGATGTTGCGGGCCAGGTCCCCGCAACGCTCGAGGTTCATGGCCAGCTTCAGGGTGGAGATGGCGCGGCGAAGGTCGGCCTCGCCGGGGTGGTGGTTGGAGATCAGGCTGATGGCGCGCCGCTCCACCTCGCTCTGCAGGGTGTCGAGGCGCAGGTCGCGGACGATGAGCGCCTGGGCCAGCGGCACGTCGCGGCGGACCACCGCGTCGACGGCGTCGACCACCTGGGCCTCGGCGAGCCCGCCCATGCGAATGACCTCGGCCACCAGTTGCCGCAACTCGGCTTGATACGAACGTGTCACTCGGCCCTCGATCTGTTGCGGCGCAAACTAATGCGATCTCGCGACAGTTTTGCGACAGCGGCGGCGGTTTCCCGCCGCTGCGTCACGAATGGGGCGTCACGAACTGGGGACGGCGGCCGGCAGGTAGACGCTGAAGGTGCTGCCTTCGCCCTCGGCGCTCTCGACGGTCAGGCCGCCACGGTGCCGATTGACCACGTGCTTGACGATGGCCAAGCCCAGGCCCGTGCCGCCGCTGCGCTGGCCCTCGACGCGATAGAACCGCTCGGACAGGCGCGGCAGATGCTGGCGGGCGATGCCAGGGCCCGCGTCGGTCACGCGCAGGACCACATAGGCCTGGGCCTCGCCGGTGTCGGGCGAGAGCAGCGACAGGCCGAAGCCCGCACGGCTGGGCGCGCGGGCGCCTTCGAGATTGGCCACGGCCTGCAGGGTCACGCTGACCTTGCCGCCCGGCGGCGTGTACTTCACCGCGTTGTCCACCAGGTTCTGGATCACCTGCACCAGCTGGTCGCGATCGCCGGTGACCGAGCCGACGCCGGGGCTGGGCTCGATGGCGATGGTCACCTGGCGCTCGGCGGTCAGCGGGCGGATGGCGTCGGAGACGTCCTGCACCGTGCGGGCCAGGTCCACCTTGCCCGACGGCGCGATGTGTTCGTTCAGCTCGATGCGGCTGAGCGACAGCAGGTCGTCCACCAGCCGGGCCATGCGCGTCGCCTGCTGGGCCATGATGCCCAGGAACTTGTCGCGGGCCTCCGGGTCGTCCTTTGCGTGGGTGCGCAGGGTCTCGACGAAGCCGGCCAGGGAGGCCAACGGCGTACGCAGCTCGTGGCTGGCGTTGGCCAGGAAGTCGGCGCGCATCCGTTCGGTGCGGCGCGCATCCGTTTCGTCGCGCAGCATCACCACCAGCTGGCGCAGGCCCCGGACCTCGGAGACCAGCGGCCGGGCGAACGCGCGCCAGAATCGCGGCTGGACGCCGATGGTCTCGAACGCCACCTCGGCGGACCCGCCGACCTCCAGCGCGCCTTCGATGGCCTCCAGCACCTCGGGCCGTCGCAGGGCCGCGCCCAGCGGCGCGCCCGCCAGTTCGATACGGAAGACCTCGCGGGCGGCCTGGTTGCCATAGGCGATCTCGGGCGCCTCGCCCTCGCGGCCCTGCACCAGGATCACCGGTTCGGGCAGCAGCTCCAGGATGAGCTGGGCGGCGGTCCCCGCCCCGTTCTTCTCGACCACTTCGGACATCAGCTCACCGGGACGCCGAGTTGGGCCGCGGCGGCGCGCAGCGCCTGCTGGTCGGCCGGCGAGCCCGCGAAGGCCCGGGTCGCGTCGCGGTAATCGGCCGCCGCCTGCTGGGTCTGGCCCAGCACCATCCGCGCGCGGATCAGCCGTTCCCAGCCGGCGCGGTCCTTGGGGTTCTGCTTCAGCCGCTCGGCGAGACCCGAGACCATCCCTTGGATCATCTGCTGGCGGTCGCCGTCGCTCATGTTCTGGGCGTCGGCCATCTGCTGCTGGTTGGGACCGCGCGGCGCGGCGCCCATCGGCGGCGCGCCCGTGGGCGGCGCCATCGGGGCCTGGGCCGTCTGCATCGGCGGCAGGCGGCCGGACAGGTCGATCTTGCGCTCGGCGGCCACCTTCTCGACGAACGTCCGCACCTCGGGCGCCCACGGCGCGTTCGGCGGAGCCGATTTCAGCAGGGTGATCCAGTCGTTCATGGCCCCCTCCTGGTCGCCACGCTGGTCCTTGGCCACGGCCAGGTAGTAGCGGGCGCGCGGATCGCCGGGATCGGCCGCCACGGCGCGCTTGAAGACATCCTCGGCGGCCGAGGTCACCGATCCGTCGGCGGCCAGCACCGTGGCCTCCCCCTGGGCCGAGAGATATTCGGCGTTCTTGGGATCGAGCGCGGCCGCCTTGCCGTAGGCGCCAGCCGCCTCGGCGTTGCGACCGGTCTGCATGTAGGACCAGCCCAGCATGCGCCAGCCCTCGGCGTTGTCGGGCCGCTGCTGCATCTGGGCCTCGAGCTGGGCGATCATCGCGCCCACCTCGCCCTGGGGATGGCCCTCGGCGTCGGTGGCCATGCTGGCCGGACCGCCGGGCGCGGGCGCGCCGCCCTTCAGCGCCGAAATCCCCGGCACGTCGGGACGGCCGATCTTCAGATAGAGGCCGGTGCCCGCCAGGGTCACCACGGCGACGATGCCCAGGCCCGCGATCAGCAGGGTGCGCTCGGACAGCGGCCGGGCGGCCGCCTCGGGCTGGCGACCCTCGGCCAGCACCCGGCGCTTGAGATCGGACTTCAGCGCGTCGGCCTCAGGCTGCGGCAGCGAGCCCGACGCCGCCTGCGTCTCGATCTCGCCCAGCTGGTCCTTGAGCACGGTGACCGCATCGGCGCGCTGGGCGCGGGCGGCGTCGCGCCGGCGCACCAGCGGGATGGCCAGGCCCACGGCCGCCAGGACGGTCATCAGGGTCAGGATCATCCAGAGCATTCAACGCGCCCGTTCAATGGAGGAGGGATTTGCGGACTTGAGCAGGTTGGCCAGCTCAGCCTCTTCGTCGACGGTCAGCGCCGCGACCTGCGCGGGCGAGCGGCCCCGCATGTAAACCACCGCCCCGATCCCGCCCACCAGCAACACGGCCAACGGCCCGAACCAGAGCGCCAGGGTGTCCAGGCGCATCGGCGGGTCGAGCTGCACGAAGCTGCCGTAGCGGGCGACCAGATAGGCCACCGCCTGCTTGTCGCTGTCACCGGCGCTGATCCGCTCGCGCAGGATGATCCGCAGGTCGCGCGCCAGGGTGGCGTCGGAATCGTCGATCGACTGGTTCTGGCAGACCACGCAGCGGAGCTCTTTCGAGAGCTTGTGAGCGCGGGCCTCCAGGGCCGGGTTGGAAAGCTGCTCGTCGGGGTTCACCGCGCCGGCCGGACCGGCCAGGAGGGCGAACGCGAAGGCCAGAGGCAGGAGACGCTTCACGATTCCTTCCTCAACTGTTCCATCAGCGGGCCGATCTTCTGTTCCCAGTCGTCGGGGGTCAGGGCGCCCACGTGCCGATACCGGACCTTTCCGTGCTTATCGATGACGAAGGTCTCGGGCACGCCGGCGACGCCGAACTCGATACCCGTGCGGCCGCTCTCGTCGTTGCCGACACGGATATAAGGGTCGCCGTGCTCGGTCAGCCATTTCAGGCCGCCCGCCGCGTCCTCCTTCCAGTCCAGGCCGTGGATCGCCACGCCCTGCTGGCGCAGGCGCATCAGCACCGGATGCTCCACCCGGCACGGTCCGCACCAGGAGGCGAAGACGTTCAGCAGGATCGGCTCGCCCCGGTCGAAATCGGCGGTCGACAGGCCCGTGTCGCCCGGCCGGACGGGCGCGCTGGTGAACGCCGGCAGTGGCTTGCCGATGAACGCCGACGGCAAGGCGCGGGGATCGCGGCCCAGGCCGGCGAAGAACACCCCCAGCAGGATGAAGAAGCCCACGACAGGCAGGACGAACAGCAGGCGTCTCATTCGGCGGGGACCGGCTGGGCCAGCGGTTGGGTCTTCACCGCCGCACCGACCCGCAGGCGCCGGTCGCTGAGCGAGATGGCGCCGCCGATCGACATGGCGAAACCGCCGATCCAGATCCAGATGATCAGCGGCTGGTTCCACATCCGCACGATCACGCCGGCCTCGGATTCCTCGCCGACCGAGACGTAGAGGTTGCCCAGCGGGCCGACGCGGATGCCGGCCTCTGTCGTCTGGGACTGGGCCGAGGGGAACCAGCGCTTCTCGCTACGCAGATTGTAGGCGCCGGTCGGCCCCTTCACCGCGAAGCGCGCCTGCTTGGCCTGATAGTTCGGCCCCTCGATCATCTGATAGTCGGTCATGGTCAGGGTGCGGCCGGCGAAGGCGACGCTCTCGCCCACCCGCATGGTCAGCACCTTGTCGCTGTCCCACGCCGTGACGCCGGTGACGCCCAGGGTCAGCAGGCCCAGGCCCGCGTGCGCCACCACCAGGCCAACGATCGAGCGTGGGGTGGTGAGGATCGCCCGGCCCAGATAGGCGCGGCCCGACCACCAGCGCCGCGCCAGGATCCACAGCGACCCGGCCAACAGCCAGGCGGCCAAGGCTAGACCGCCGGCGGTGGCCACGCCCTTGAGCCCGCCAAACAGCAGCGCGATCAGCAGGGCGACGCCCGCGACGGCGGCAGGGATGCGCAACCGGAGCAGGGTCTTGCGGACCTCGTCGCGCTTCCAGTTCAGCATCGGCCCGAAGACCACCAGCGCCAGCAGCGGGATCGCCAGGGGCACGAAGGTCTTGGCGTAGTACGGGGGTCCGACCGATATCTTGTCGTTGTTGACCATCTCGATGAACACCGGGCTGAAGGTGCCCAGGAAGACGGTGGCCGTCAGGGCGGTCAGGAACAGGTTGTTCAGCGTGATCCCGCCTTCGCGCGACAGCGGCTGGAACAGCGCGCCCGAGCGCAGCGCCGGCGCGCGCCAGCTGTAGAGGGCCAGCGACAGGCCGGTGGTCACCGCCAGAATACCCAGGATGTAGACGCCGCGCTTGGGGTCCACCGCGAAGGCGTGGACGCTGGTCAGGATGCCCGAGCGGACCAGGAACGTGCCCACCAAGCTGAGCGAGAAGGTCAGGATGGCCAGCAGGATCGTCCAACTGACCAGGGCCCCTCGCCGCTCCAGCACCAGGGCCGAGTGCAGCAGAGCCGTGCCCAGCAGCCACGGCATCAGGGAGGCGTTCTCGACCGGGTCCCAGAACCACCAGCCGCCCCAGCCCAGTTCGTAATAGGCCCAGGCGCTGCCCAGGGTGATGCCGGCGGTCAGCGGGATCCAGGCGGCCAGCACCCAGGGGCGGACCCACCGGGCCCACGCCGCGTCGACGCGACCCTCGATGAGCGCGGCGACGGCGAAGCAGAACGCCACCGAGAAGCCGACATAGCCCAGGTAGAGCAGCGGCGGATGGAAGACGAGACCCGGGTCCTGGAGCAAGGGATTGAGCTCGGTCCCCTCGCTCGGCGCCGGCGACAGGCGCAGGAACGGGTTGGACGTGAAGAGCAGGAAGCCCAGGAACGCCGCGCCCAGCACGCCCTGGATCCCCAGCACCCGGGCCTGCAGCGTCTCGCGCAGCGTGCCGCCGAAGAGCGCGACCCCGCCGCCGTAGATCGCCAGGATCAGCACCCACAGCAGCATCGAGCCTTCGTGGCTGCCCCAGGTGGCGGCGAATCTGTAGGCGACCGGCTGGCTGGTGTGGCTGTGCTGGGCGACCAGCGCGACCGAGAAGTCGCAGATCACGTAGGACCAGGCCAGGCAGACGAACGCCAGGCTGACGAAGACGGCCTGCAGCAGCGCCGCCTGGCGCCCCACCGCCATCAGCACGCCGTCGCCCCGGTGGGCGCCCCACAGCGGAGCCCCCGCCTGAACCAGCGACAACAACAGGGCGAGGATCAGCGCGAACTGACCGACTTCCGCCAACATGGACTTTGTGCTCCCCTCCGACCTGCGGCGCGTGGTAGCGCGTTCGCAGCGGATCGGAAATGTTACTGTGCCAAAGGTGAGTGGGAGCGTGAAGGCTTAGCGCATGCGGCCGGGGCCAGGGTAGGCCCGTAAGTACACTGGGGGCGTTGGGGTAATGTCGGAAGTCTACAAGATCGCGATCATCGGATCCGGTCCCGCGGGGCTGAGCGCGGCCGCTCACGCCGCGAAGAAGGGCCTTTCGCACATCCTGCTGGAGAAGACCGACCACCTCTCCGACACCATCTTCCGCTACCAGAAGGGCAAGCACGTCATGGCGACGCCCGCCGTGCTGGTGCTCCGCGCCGACTGCGAGTTCGACGCCGGCAAGCGGGAGAAGATTCTCGCCCAGTGGAACGAGGACGCCAAGTCCGCCGGCGTGAACGTGCGCTTCAACGCCGACGCCAAGGCGATCACCGGCGACAAGGGCAATTTCACCATCGACCTCGTCAAGGGCGAGGCGGTGCGGGCGGAGAACATCATCCTGGCCATCGGCACCCAGGGGAACCCGAACCTGATGCGCTGCGACGGGGCCTCCCTGCCCCACGTGCAGTACCAGTTGGACGACCCGGGCGAGTACACCGACGAGCACATCTTCGTGGTCGGCTCCGGCGACGCGGGAATCGAGAACGCGCTGGGCCTGGCCGCCGACGCCGCCCAGGGCAACACCGTCACCATCCTGAACCGTTCGGCCGACTTCGCCCGGGCGAAGAAGGCCAACGTCGACAACCTGTCCGCGGCCCGCGACGCCGGTCGCATGACCATCATGACCGAGACGTCGCCCAGCCTGGTCGAGCCCGGCTGGATCACGGTGGACACCCCCCAGGGGTCGTCCCGGTATAAGTGCGACCGGATCATCGCCCGGATGGGCGCCTCGCCGCCGCGCAAGTTCGTGGAGGCCGCCGGCCTGGCGTTCGCCAGCGACGCGCCCAGCGCCTTCCCGACGCTGACGCCCACGTTCGAGAGCAGCACCAAGCCCGGCATCTATGTGATCGGCGCGCTGGCCGGCTATCCGCTGATCAAGCACTGCATGAACCAGGGCTTCGACGTGGTGGAGTTCATCTCCGGCGTCACCGACCTGGAGCCCGCCGACGAGCCGCTGCTCAAGGACAAGCTGAAGGGCCTGCCCGGCCTGCTCAGCGTCTCGCAATGGCTGGAGTTCCTGCGCAGCAGGGTGGAGATCCTGAACGGCCTCTCGCCCCTGCAGATGCGGGAGTTCCTGCTCGACTCCGAGGTGCGGGCCTACAAGCCCGGCGAGGCGATCTTCATCCGCAACGACCAGGGCTCGTCCCTGTTCGGCATCGCCGACGGCGTGGTGAACGTCGAGGTCGACCCCGGCAATCCGAACATCATCGTGCCGATCGGTACGGGCTCGATCTTCGGCGAGGTGGGCCTGATCTCGGGCCGCAAGCGCGGGGCCACGATCCGCGCGGCGGAACCCACGATCTGCATCGAAATCCCGCGTATGGCGGCGCTGAAGCTGATGGCCCAGGTGCCGGAAGCCCGCGACACGGTGAACCGCACCACCAGCGAGCGACAGGTGCTGCAGATCTTCAAGTCGGGCCTCACGCCGGCCGACATCACCGAAGTGCTCGCGGGCGCCGAGGTCATGGAGGTGCGCCCCGGCCAGCCGATCATCAACGAGGGCGACCTGTCCGACGACCTCTACATCATCCGCTCCGGCTCGATGATCGTGGAGAAGAACCTCGGCGGGAAGTCGGTGTTCATGTCGTACGTCCCCGCCGGCTCCTATTCCGGCGAGATGGCGATGATGGAGCGCTCGCCCCGGGTGGCGACCGTGAAGGCCGCGATCCGCTCCACGGTGGTGAAGCTGCCGGCCGAGCCCTTCCGCGCCCTGCTGGCCCGCAAGCCCGAGCTGGCCAAGCGCATGCAGGCCGAGATGAAGGCCAGGCGCGAGATCAACGAGTTCATCGAGGAACAGAAGGAGGAGTTCGGCGGCGCGGTCGACATGTACTCCTCCGTCGCCAACTTCCTGATCAAGCAGGGGATCGGCGAGGCCACGGACGTGCTGCTGATCGACGAGAGCCTCTGCGTCGGCTGCGACAACTGTGAGAAGGCCTGCGCCGACAGCCACGATGGCCTCAGCCGGCTGAACCGCGAGGCCGGCACCACCTTCGCCAACATCCACGTGCCCACGTCGTGCCGGCACTGCGAGCATCCGCACTGCATGAGCGACTGCCCGCCCAACGCCATCCGCCGCGGTCCGGACGGCGAGGTGTTCATCTCCGACACCTGCATCGGCTGCGGCAACTGCCAGCGGGCCTGCCCGTACGGCGTGATCCAGATGGACAAGGCGCCGCCGCCCAAGCCCAGCCTGTTCTCCTGGATGCTGTTCGGCAAAGGCCCAGGCCCCGGCCAGGCGGACTACGAATGGCGCAAGAAGGCGGCCAAGGCTGCCGGCGGCGCGGAATCGCCTAAGCTGGCGATCAAATGCGACATGTGCTCGGGCAAGGCCGGCGGACCCGCCTGCGTCCGGGCCTGCCCGACAGGGGCGGCGATCCGGGTCTCGCCCGACGCCTTCCTGTCGGTTGCGCGGATCGACAGGGGCGCTGGGTAATTTCGTGACAAACGCCGGGGGGCATACGGAACGCGTGCGGCAGCGGACCCATGAGGGGTTCCTGCGGCACAAGGGATTCCGCTGGGCGCAGATCGCCACGCTGCTGTGCCTGGTCATGGTCGCGATCTACTTCTTCGTGGCCGCCCGCATCTCCGAGCCGCCCAGCGGCGGCAGCTGGCTCGGCTACACCCTGGGGACCATGAGCGCCGGGCTGATCGTCTGGCTGGCCTGCCTGGGCATCCGAAAGCGGGTGATCACCGCGGGCCACTATTCGCTGAAGGCCTGGGTCTCGGCCCACGTCTATCTGGGCCTGTCGCTGACGGTGCTTGCCACCCTGCACACCGGCTTCCAGTTCGGTTGGAACATCCACACCCTGGCCTATGTGCTGATGATGTTGGTGATCGCCTCGGGCGCCCTGGGCATCTGGGCCTACGCCACCCTGCCCCAACGCCTGCACGGCAACAGGGGCGAGACCACGCGCAAGCAGATGCTGGAAGCCCTGGAGAGCCTGGACAAGCAACTCCACGACCTGGGCCAGCCCCTGGACCGGGCCGGTGCACAGGTCGTGCGGCTGTCGCTGGAGGGCACCCAGCTGGGCGGCGGCTTCTGGCGCCGCCTCACCGGGTCCTATGGCGACTGCGCCAACCTTCGCGCGATGCAGAAGCTGAAGACGCTGCCCGAGGCGCCGAACCCGCGCATTGCCGAGATCCAAGCCAAGATCGAGACGGTGATGCAGCAGAAGGCCGACGTGCTGGGCCTCGCGCGCCGCCAGATGCAGATCACCGCCGTTCTCGAAGGCTGGCTGTTCGTGCACATCCCCGCCACCTTCGCCCTGCTGGCTGCGCTGACCGCGCACGTCATCAGCGTCTTTACGTACTGGTGAGATGGCCCAGGAATTCCACCTCAAGCTGATCACTCAGCGCGCCGGCGGCGGCGACCCGATCGTGCGCGAGCGCGAGGTCACGGGGCTGGAGGCCACGATCGGCCGCGCGCCGGGCAACGACATCGTCCTGGCCGACCTGTCGATCGATCCGCAGCACGCCAAGATGCGCTTCACCGGCCCCGGCCGGATCAGCATAGAGTCCATCAGCGGCCTGCCCTTCCAGGTGGGCGGCAAGTCGGTGCAGGGCGCCGAACTGAGCGCGGCCAGTCATCCGGTCGTGGTCTTCGGCGAATACACCCTCAGCTTCGAACCCAGCGAGGGCGAGGCGGTCAGCGTCACGGTCACCCGCGAGGATGACGAGCATCACGCCAGCCCCAGCATCTTCTCGCTGCAGGCCAAGGTGTTCGGCCGGCGCAACATGGCCTGGGTCCTGGGCTCGGGCATCCTGCTGCTGTGCCTGGCGATCCCGATGATCTTCGTGCTGTTCATGGCCAACCCGAAGATCCACCCCGACCAGCAGTGGTCGACCGGACCGCTCTCCAAGGCGCACGCGTTCATGGAGAAGGACTGCAAGTCCTGCCACACCAACGCCTTCGTCGCGGTGCGCGACGAGGCCTGCCTGACCTGTCACACGACCGACGCGACCAAGGCCCCGAAGGCGCTGGCCAACGCCAAGCGACTGGGCAGCCCGTTCGAGCCGCGGCTGATCGCCGAACACGCGCCGCATGCCGACTTGCAGAAGGCCACGCCCCTGCCCGCCGGCGTCGGCCCGAAGGTCAGCACCCTGGTCCAGCGCGCGTTCAATCACCCCACCGACCGCTGCGCGAGCTGCCATATCGAGCACACGCCGGCCAAGGGCGGCGACCCGAAGGCCCCGCTGTCGGACAAGCCCAAGCTGGTCGTCGTGCAGACCTGCGAGAGTTGCCACAGCGAGCTGAAGATGCGGCTGGGCAAGACGACGCTGATCGACACGCCCGACTGGAGCAAGCACCCGGACTTCCGGCCGCTGGTGATGACGCAAGCCGGGCCGACGCCGAAGTTTCAGCGCGTGGCGCTGGACACCGCGCCCCAGGAACGTAACGGCCTGACGTTCCCCCACCGCATGCACCTTGAACCTCTGGGCGGCGTGGCGCGGCAGGCGATCAGCCTGGGCAAGGGCGCGGGCTATGGCGCGGCGCTGGAGTGCGCCTCGTGCCACCGCCGGACGCCGGACGGGAAGAATTTCCAGCCGATCCAGATGGAGCGCGACTGCGGCGATTGCCACAGCCTGGCCTACGACCGGGTCGGCGGCGAGTTCCGCAACCTGCCGCACGGCGACCTGCAGAAGGTGGTGGCCACCCTCGCCGGTCGCAGCCCGCCGGTCATGCCGGGCGCGAACCGTGCCCGTCCCGGCCAGATCCGGCCGAGCGCCTTCGCGGCCGGCGGCGCCAGCGCCTATCGCGCCACGTTCTCGCGCGGCGGCGCCTGCTACGACTGCCACACCATCTCGTGGGAGGGCGACACCGTGCGCATGGCGCCGGTGAAGCTGGCGACCAAGTACCTGCCGCGAGGCGGTTTCGACCACAATGTGCCCGAGCACGGCGGCCCCGGTCAGTCCAAGGCCGGCGGCTTCAAGTGCGCCGACTGTCACCGGGCACAGACCTCGGACAAGTCGGGCGACGTGCTGATCCCCGACCTCGCCAAGTGCGGGACGTGCCACGGCCAGACCACGGCCAAGATCGCCGCGGCCGACGACGCCGACTGCACCACCTGCCACAGCTTCCACACCCCGGGCCAGCCGACGCCGAAGCCGGGCCAGCCGCCGCTGCGGACCCTACGATGGACGGAAGCGATGAACCGGCGCGGCGGGGGAGCATAAGGAGCCTTCTCCCCTTGCGGGAGAAGGTGGCGGCCGAAGGCCGACGGATGAGGGGTGCTGCTCCCCTCGCCGTGCGGGACCAGGGCCGCCTCAGCTCAAATGCCGAGAAACCCCTCATCCGACCCGCTACGCGGGCCACCTTCTCCCGCAAGGGGAGAAGGGCGCGCAAGGAAAACGCCGCCCCGGTTTCCCGAGGCGGCGTTCGCATTTCCAGCGATGTAAGGTCGGTTAGACGACCCCGAAGGCCAGCATGGCGTCGGCGACCTTCTTGAAGCCCGCGATGTTGGCGCCGCGGACGTAGTCGGTGACCTTGGAGCCCGGACGGCCGCCGTATTCCACGCAGGAGGCGTGGATGCCGGCCATGATGTCCTCGAGCAGACGCTGCAGCTCGGCTTCCTTCCAGGAGATGCGGGCCGAGTTCTGGCTCATTTCCAGGCCGGAGACCGACACGCCGCCGGCGTTGGCGGCCTTGCCGGGGGCGAACAGAATCTGGGCGTCCTTGAAGACGTGCACGCCTTCCAGGGTGGTCGGCATGTTGGCGCCTTCCGAAACGCCGATGCAGCCGTTGGCCACCATGGTGCGGGCGTCGTCGCCCGTCAGTTCGTTCTGCGTGGCGGAGGGCAGCGCCAGTTGCGCCGGCACGCCCCAGGGCGTCTTGCCCGAGTGGAATTCCGAGCCCGGGAATTCCTTCGTGTACTCCGAGATCCGGCCACGGCGCTTGTTCTTCAGGTCCTTGACCCAGTTGACCTTCTCTTCCGAGATGCCGGCCGGATCGTAGATGAAGCCTTCGGAGTCCGAGAGCGTCAGGACCTTGCCGCCCAGCTGGTTGATCTTCTCGGCGGCGTGGGTGGCCACGTTGCCCGAGCCCGAGATCACCACGGTCTTGCCGTCGATGCCGTCCTTCTGGGTCGCCAGCATGTTGCGCAGGAAATAGACCGCGCCGTAGCCGGTGGCCTCGGTGCGGATCAGGCTGCCGCCGTACTCCAGGCCCTTCCCGGTCAGGACGCCGGTCCACTCGTTGGTCAGACGCTTGTACTGGCCGAACATGTAGCCGATCTCGCGGCCGCCCACGCCGATGTCGCCGGCGGGCACGTCAACGTCGGCGCCGATGTGACGGTAGAGCTCGTTCATGAAGCTCTGGCAGAAGCGCATGACTTCGTTGTCGGACTTGCCCTTCGGGTTGAAGTTGGCCCCGCCCTTGCCGCCGCCCATGGGCAGACCCGTCAGCGCGTTCTTGAAGGTCTGTTCGAACGCCAGGAACTTCAGCACGCTCTCGGTGACCGAGGGGTGGAAGCGGATGCCGCCCTTGTAGGGGCCGATGGCGTTGTTGTTCTGGACACGCCAGCCGCGCTGGACGCGGACATTGCCCTTATCGTCTTCCCAGCACACGCGGAAGCTGATGACCCGGTCGGGCTCGGCGATCCGGCGGAGGATCTGGTACTTGTGGTACTGTTCCTTGTCCTGGATGAAGTCGAAGATGTCTTCGGCGACTTCCTGAACGGCTTGCGCGAACTCCGGCTGGCCCGGGTTCCGGCGCCGCACGCCCTCGATGAACGTCGCCAGATCGACGTGATCACTTACTGCCATGTGTTCCCCCATAGACCGGCGCGACCCTCGCGCCGGCGGCTCTTCCCTAGGAAGCTTAGCTTCGAAATCGGTACGGACTAAGCGCAATTGCGGACGCAATGACGGTAAGTCTTCTTTGCCCCTTCACAAGAGCCCGGAATTTGCGACAACACGCTACCTGGGATGGGGGCTATTATTATGACGAAGGCGTCTGATCTGTTCGTGCAGTGTCTGGAAGAGGAAGGCGTCGAGTACGTCTTTGGCGTTCCGGGCGAAGAGAACCTCGACTTCCTCGACAGCCTGTCGCGGTCCAAGAAGATCAAGCTGATCCTGACCCGCCACGAGCAGGGCGCCGGCTTCATGGCCGCCACCTACGGCCGTCACACGGGCAAGGCGGGCGTCTGCGTCGCCACCCTGGGTCCGGGCGCCACCAACTTCGTCACCGCGGCGGCCTATGCCCAACTGGGCGGCATGCCGATGATGATGCTGACCGGCCAGAAGCCCATCAAGAAGTCCAAGCAGGGTCGATTCCAGATCCTGGACGTGGTCGACATGATGAAGCCGATCACCAAATACACCCACCAGCTCGCCTCGGCCGACAACATCCCCAGCCGCGTCCGCGAGTCCTTCCGCCTGGCCCAGGAAGAAAAGCCCGGCGCGGTGCACATCGAATTCCCCGAGGACGTCGCCGACGAGCAGACCGACTCCACGCCCCTGCCCAAGAGCAATGCGCGCCGCCCGGTGGCCGACGAGAAGTCGATCCGCGCCGCCGCCAAGCGCATCGAGCAGGCCAAGTCGCCCATCCTGGTCATCGGCGCCGGCGCCAACCGCACCATGACCAGCCGCATGCTCTCGCAGTTCATCGAGAAGACCGGCATCCCCTTCGTCTCGACCCAGCTGGGCAAGGGCGTGGTCGATGAGCGGAACCCCAAGTTCCTGGGCTGCGCCGCCCTCTCGGCCGGCGACTTCGTGCACCGGGCGATCGGCGCCGCGGACCTGATCATCAACGTCGGCCACGACGTGATCGAGAAGCCGCCGTTCTTCATGCAGCGCGGCAGCGCCGAGGTGATCCACATCAACTTCCGCTCGGCGGAGGTCGATCCGGTCTACTTCCCGCAGTACGAAGTCATCGGCGATATCGGCAACGCGATCTGGCAGATCAAGGAAGACATCCTGCCCCAGTCGGGCTGGGACTTCTCGATGATGATGAAGGCCCGCGCCGCCGAGGTGGAGCACACCGCCAAGTCGGACGGCGACATGCGCTTCCCGATCTATCCGCAGTATCTGGTTAAGCAGGTCCGCGAGGCGATGCCGGACGACGGCATCATCTGCCTGGACAACGGCGTCTATAAGATCTGGTTCGCCCGCAACTACAGCGCCCGCATGCCCAACACGGTGCTGCTGGACAACGCCCTGGCCACCATGGGCGCCGGCCTGCCGTCGGCCATGGCCTCGAACATGGTCTATCCGGACCGCAAGGTCATGGCGATCTGCGGCGACGGCGGCTTCATGATGAACAGCCAGGAGATGGAGACCGCGGTCCGGCTCAAGCTGAACATCACGGTCCTCATCCTGAACGACAACAGCTACGGCATGATCCGCTGGAAGCAGGCGAACATGGGCTTCAAGGACTGGGGGCTGACCTACGGCAACCCCGATTTCGTGAAGTACGCCGAGAGCTACGGCGCCAACGGCTACCGCGTCTCCAGCGCCTCGGAGCTGCCGGAACTCCTGAAGAAGTGCCTGGAGACGCCCGGGGTGAACCTCATCGATTGCCCGGTGGACTATTCGGACAACGACGGCATCCTGAACAAGCAGATCAAGGAACTGAGCGCGGCGCTCTGATCGGCGCCTCAGGGGATTTCCGCATGACCGCGCTCAAGGACTCCTATCCGCTCTACCTGGCCAACGTGGCGCAGACCCCGAACCTCGATCTCGAGGTGACGGACAAGTACACGGGCAAGGTCGCGACACGGGTGGCGCAAGCCGACGCCAAGACCATCGACGCGGGCATCCAGGCCTGCGTCGAGGCGGCGGAGCCAATGGCCCGCCTGCCCGCCTATGCGCGCCAGGAGGTGCTGGCGCATTGCGTCACGCGCTTCCAGGAGCGGTTCGACGAGCTGGCGTTCGCGCTCTGCATCGAGGCCGGTAAGCCGATCCGCGACGCCCGCGGCGAGGTCACCCGGCTGATCGACACCTTCCGCATCGCCGCGGAAGAGTCGGTCCGGATGACCGGCGAGGTCCAGCCGCTGGACATCTCGCCCCGCGCCAAGGGCTATCAGGGCATGTGGAAGCGGGTGCCGATCGGCCCCTGCTCGTTCATCTCGCCCTTCAACTTCCCGCTGAACCTGGCGGCGCACAAGATCGCCCCGGCGCTGGCGGTGGGTTGCCCGTTCGTGATGAAGCCCGCCTCGCGCACGCCGCTGGGCGCCATCATCATCGGCGAGGTGCTGGCCGAGACCGACCTGCCCAAGGGCGCGTTCTCGATCCTGCCGGCCCACCGCGACGGCGCGGACCTGTTCACGACCGACCCGCGGCTGAAGCTGCTGTCCTTCACCGGCTCGCCCGGCGTGGGCTGGGACCTGAAGGCCAAGGCCGGCAAGAAGAAGGTCGTCCTGGAGCTGGGCGGCAACGCCGCCGTGGTCGTCGACGCCGACACCGATCTGGACGACGCCGTCGAGCGGATCATCTTCGGCGCCTTCTACCAATCGGGCCAATCCTGCATCGGCGTACAGCGGATCATCATCCACGCCTCGATCTACGACGAACTGCGCGACCGTCTGGTGGCCAAGACCAAGACCCTCATCGCGGGCGATCCGCGCGAGGAGACCACATTCGTCGGCCCGATGATCGACGAGAAGGAGGCCAAGCGCCTCGACAGCTGGATCCAGCAGGCGGTGGCCGACGGCGCCAAGCTGCTGGTCGGCGGCAAGCGCGAAGGCGCCATGCTGGAGGCGACCCTGCTGGAGGGCGTCAGCCGCACGGCGGCGCTGTATGCGGAAGAAGCGTTCGGCCCTGTCGCCATCCTGTCGAAGTTCACGAACTTCAAAGATGCGCTCGACGAGGTGAACGACTCCAAGTTTGGTCTGCAGGCCGGCATCTTCACGCGCGACCTCTACAAGATGCTGGATGCGTGGGATCACCTGGACGTGGGAGGTGTCGTCATCGGCGATGTCCCGAGCTACCGCGTGGACAACATGCCCTATGGCGGGGTCAAGGACTCCGGGTTGGGCCGCGAAGGTGTACGCTTCGCGATGGAGGACATGACGGAAATTCGCAACCTGGTCATCCGTCGCCGCTGAGCGCTCGTATATCCACGGGAACGTGCGCGCTGCTTGGGGAGGCGGCTTGTTGTTGACGATTGCGCAGATCACCGACCTCCACGTGACAACGGAGAAGGACCCGCTGAATCAACAGCGGAACGAGGACCGTCTGCGCCAGGTGATGAAGTCCATCCATGGCCTGCGTCCCCGGCCCGTGGCGATCATCGCCAGCGGCGACCTGGTCGACCGTGGCGAGATCGAGGAATACCTCGAGCTGCAGCGGCTAATGGCCGACAGCGAGATCCCGATCTATTACGCGCTGGGCAATCACGACAGCCGCGAGGCCTTCCTGGAGGTGTTCGGCGGCCCCTTCGCCCGGACCGACGACAACGGCTTCGTCCAGTACGCGGTCGACATCGGCCCGATGCGGATGGTCGTCTGCGACACGCTGGAAGGCCCCAACCACGGCGACTATGACGAAGCCCGCGCCGCGTGGCTGTCGAAGACGCTGGACGAGGCCCCTGACCGCCCCACCGCAGTGATCCTGCATCATCCGCCGATCCCCAGCGGCATCCAGTGGATGGATCCGGAACCTGACTCGCCCTGGCTCGGTCGCCTGGAGGCGGTGCTGACCGGCCGCCAGCAGGTGAAGGTGCTGATGTGCGGGCACATCCACCGGGCGTTCAACGGCGTGTTCGCCGGCCATCTGGTCTCGGCGGCCCCGGCGACATCGATCCAACTCACCCTCGACCTCACCGAGGTCGATATGCACGTGCCCGATGGCCGCGAGATCCTGGTCGAAGAGCCGCCGGGCTACGCGCTGCTGATGTGCGACGGGACGAACCTGACCACGCACCTGTGCCTGGCGGGCGAATATGCGCCGGCGGTGACCTACAACTTCCCGTTCCGAAAGCTGGCCTGATCGAATGGCGGCAGTCCCGGCGCGTAACGGTATCCTGGGGCGTCTGCTTGGATTGACGGACCGGCTCCGCGCGGCCGGCGGCAAGCAGATGGCGGACATCGTCATCACCGTGGTGGTCGCCGTGATGACGGCGGGCGCCGCCACCTGGCTCAGCACCACCCTGCCCCTGCGGTTCGTCGAGAACCTGACCTACGACTTCCGCCTGGCCTGGGGCGCGCCGGCGCCGCAGCACGACTTCGTCATCGTCAAGATGGACGACGCGGCGACCCAGGCGATGAGCGAGACGTCGGCCTGCCACTGCCTGGCGCCGATCGACAAGGCCTGGCTGGGCGACCTGATCGCTCAGCTGGACGCCAAGGGCGTGAAGGCCATCGCCGTCGACTACCTGCTCGACACCTGGTCCTCGCCCGAGGAATTCCAGGACTTCGAGCGCCGGATCGCCGGCGTGAAGGCGCCGCTGATCGCCGTGGTCGACCCTGCGCGCAAGGCCGGCGTGGACTTCCCGGTGTCGAAGAAGGTGCTGTACTCCGACGCCCGCGCCCTGATGCACGTCGACTACGACGACATCATCCGCAAATACGACCCCCGGCCCAGCCAGTACCCAGCTTTCGCGACGCGCGTGGCCATGGCCGTGTCGAACAAGACGCTACCCAGCAAGCCCTTCGACATCCGCTATCGCCAGCCGGACCCGGAGGTGAAGGCCGAGAACGCCGGCGCGATCGCGCCGTCCTATTCCGGGGCCTTCGTGGCGTTCCTTCCCGAGCCGTTGCTGAAGGGCAAGATCGCCTTCATCGGCAGCGTCACCCGCGCGGCGACCGAAGATTCCGACACGCCGAAGGAGGACATGCACACCACGCCGCTGCGCTTCCGCCCGGGCCACACCCAGGGCACGCCGGGCGTCGAGGTGCACGTGCACGCCCTGTCGCAGATGCTGGCCGGCGACCGCGTGAAGCGGCCGGGCCCGGTCTGGGACGCGCTGATGGCCCTGGCCGCGGCGCTGGCGGGCGCCCTGCTAGGCCGCTCCACCCAGCGATGGTGGATCTCGGTGGGCATCGTAATGCTGGGCGCCGGCGCCCTGCTGTTCAGCGCCTTCGCCATCTACGACCGCATGGCCCTGATGGTGCCGATGACCACGCCCCTGCTGAGCTTCGCCTTCGGCTTCTTCATCCTGAGCCGGCTGGCGGCGGCCGAACTGCAGACCCAGCGGGCGTTCTATTCCTCGACCCTCGAACGCTACCTCGCCCCGCAGGTGATCGACCGAATGGTCGACGGCCGCGAAGAGGTGAAGATCGGGGCTGAAGAGCGCGAGATCACGGTGATGATCTCCGACCTGGAGAACTTCTCCACCCTGGTGGCCACCCTGCCGCTCGATACCTTCTCCGAGGTGATCAACGAGTACTTCGACGGGGTGATCGACATCCTGTGGAAGCACGAGGCGATGATCGACAAGATGACCGGCGACGGCATCATCGCGATCTTCGGCGCGCCGGTGGCCTCCACCGACCACGCCGACCGCGCCATCGCCTGCGCCCGCGAGATCGACCTCTATGCCCTGGAGATCCGCGAGCGGATGATCGGTCGCGGCATCAAGTTCGGCTACACGCGGATGGGCCTGTCGTCGGGCATCGGCCTGGTGGGCAACTTCGGCGGCGAGCGCCGGTTCAACTACACGGCCTATGGGGAGGTGGTGGTCATCGCCGCGCGCCTGGAGGCCGCCAACAAGACCTTCGGCACCCGTATCCTGTTCTCGGGCGATACCCTGAAGCTCGCCAAGAACGACATCCCGATCGAGGCGGTCGGCGAGATCGACCTGAAGGGCGTCCCCGTGCCGATCCCCGCCTACACCACCCGCGCCGAGCCGACGACCAACGCCTAAGCTCGTCATCCCACGGTCAGCCGCAGGCTGATCCGGGGACCCAGGCGGACTCTCAACGACAGCAACCTCGGTTTAGGTCCCCCGGATCGCGCTATGCGCGACCGTGGGATGACGGCTTGATCACCGCCCCGCCTGCCCCGTCGCGCGTGGGCCCAGCCAGCCGGTCATGTCGACCTCGTCGCTGACGCGATACGGACGGCCCCACTGGTCGGTGAAGAAGCGCTCCATCTCGGGCCGAGTGAAGGGCCGCGAGCCCAGGCGGCCGAAGATGGCCATCTGGCCGCCCGTCTCATCGACGGCGCGGTCGCGATCCAGGCCCTTGG
Source organism: Alphaproteobacteria bacterium (assembly GCA_018821435.1). Classification (GTDB taxonomy): domain Bacteria; phylum Pseudomonadota; class Alphaproteobacteria; order Caulobacterales; family Caulobacteraceae; genus Phenylobacterium. The sequence continues at coordinate 33,229 of JAHJME010000037.1, read as the reverse complement.
ACAGGGCCAGGGCCGGCGTGGGCGTCTTCGCCCAGGCGATCAGCTCGGGCTTGGGCGGCGGCGAGAAGCCGTAGAAGTTGGGCTGGCTGGAGGGGCTGATGAGCTGCAGCACCTTCATGCCGTTCTTGCCGTCGGCCACGTAGGCGAACAGCGAGGCGTTGGTCGAGGCGACCACCACATCCTCGGCGTCGTTCAGCGCGCCGCCGGCATTGAACTTCTGATACAGGCGCGGCCGCTCGGGGTTCTTCACGTCCACGATGACCAGGCCGTCCTTCTTGGCTGCGACGTAGGCGAAGGTGCGGGCGACATAGACCCGCCGCGCGTCGACCAGCGGCACGGTCGCGCCTTCGATCAGTCGGGGCTGGTCCAGCTTGGTGACGTCCAGCACCTCCAGACCGCGCGCGGTGGTAACCCACAGATAGCGGAACTGCAGCGCCGAGCCGCGCACGTCCGGCAACGCGACCGTGGTCACATAGCGGGGCTTCAGCGGGTCGTTCAGATCGACCACCACCAGACCGGCGTCGGCGGCGATGTAGGCGTAGTGGCCGCCCAGGGTGATGTGCCGCGCGCCCTTCAGCACATTGCCGGCGTTCCAGGTCACGGCGCGCTTCAGGTTGTTGTTGCGCGGGTCGCCGTCGGCCAGGGTGTTCACATTGACCAGGATCAGGCCTTCCTCGCTGTCGGTGACGACGGCGTAGGAATAGAGCGGGTGGAACGCCTGCTCCTGATTGGCCTGCAGCAGGCTGAGGTCCGGGCCGCCGGCCAGGTCCTTCACCATCATCGTCTTCATCGCCTCGTTGCGAAGCGGCGCAATGTTCTGGTTGGTCGGCAGCGCCATGCAGGTGGCGTTCTTCGACGGGACGCGGGTGTTGTTGCCCAGGGGCGAGAACGGCGCCGAGATCACGCGCTGCGAGATGCCCTTATTGGCGACGCTGGCGGCGTCGAGGACGTGGAAGCCGCCCGTCCCTTCGGCGACGAACATGTACTCGCCGCGCAGTTGGAGGCAGCGGGCCGCGCCGTCGGTCTTGGCGTGGAAGTTCGAGATTTCCTCGGCGCTGTCTTCCTCGCCGCCGGACACGCCCTTCACGAAGGGCTTGCCGCGGACCCAGTTTTTCAGCTCGCGCTTATTCTGCTCGACGTGCAGCTTGTAGAAGTCGGGATAGGCGTACTTCTGCAGGTACGAACCGAACACGGCCTGCGGCTCGCTGTACTCGGAGACGCGCACGGCCTCGATGCCGCCCTCCAGGCCGACCCAGGTGTTCAGGCCGACGAAGTTCACGAAGTTGGTCCCCAGCAGCAGGAGCTGGGACATGATCGCGTTGTTGTCATTCGCCGCGGAGACATGGCAGTCCGAGCAGGTCTTGGTCTCGGTCGTCCGCACCGTGTGCGGGAAGTGCGGCGCGAACGCCTGGCTCGAGAAGCCCGAGGCCGAGATCGGCGGCTGCTGGACGTAGATCCGCTCGCGGTTGACGTTGGTCGAGGACAACACCAGGGCCGAGGACGAGCGGATCGGCGCGATGGTCGACCCCTTCGACGTCATGTGGACCCCCAGTTGGTACATGTCGTCCCGGGCGACCTGCGGATTGTAGGTCGCGTAGTTCCGGGTCTCCTCACCCTCGTACTTGTGGCTGGTGGTCTTCCAGTTCGCTTCGATGGGCAGGTGGCAACCCGCGCAGGCCGTGGTCCACGAGGTGTGGCAGGCGAAGCATTCCATCTCATCGTCGTTGTGGGCGCGGGCGCCGGGCGCGACGCCTGGGCCCCATTGGAACGGCTTGCCGTCCTGGCTGATCTTGCTCATCAGCTTCGCCCGCGCCGACTTGGCGTTGTAGTCCGGCGAGGTGCGGTCGACCGTGTCCTTGGTCAGCTTGACCCGCCATTCCAGCTTGGGATCGACCAGCGAGCGCTGGATCAGCACCTGGCGGCCGTCACGCTCCATCCATTCGAACCGGCGCTGGCCGTCGGGATTGCGCAGCAGGGTCAGGTCGTTGCCTTTGGGGTCAGCCGCCGGGCCGGAGGTGCGCAGCGTCGGATAGGCCGAGGACGAGCCGTGGCAGTCCTTGCAGCGGATCTCCACCGCATTGGCCACTTCGCCCATGATCAGGCCCGAGCCGTGGCTGTCCTGGCTGAAGTGGCAGTCGGCGCACTGCATGCCCTTCTCGGCGTGGATGTCCATCATGTGGACCGCCTTGCCGGGGGCGTTCTGGCCCACGGGGGTGAACTCGGGCGCGCCGGCCTTGTGGAACTTCTCGGGGTCGTCGTTGGCGATGACCGCGCCGTCCTTGTCCAGGAGCTCGCCGTCGCGGTTGCGCTTGAAGATGGCGCGGAAGTTCCAGCCGTGGCCGTGATAGTCGGCGAACTGGGTGTCCTTCAGCTTGGTGTTCAGGCCGAACACGTTGCGCAGGAAGTCCAGGTCGGCCCACTTGCCCCGCGGCGCGGCGCCCTCGGGGTTGCGGTCCAGGACCTTCCGGATCTCTTCGGTGGTGGGATACTTCTGACGCTCGGGCCACATGAAGGGCGCGTCGGACTCGTAGTCCCACATCGTGTAGCCGAGGTAGGTGTTCACGAACATATTGGGCTGGTGCATATGGCAGTTCATGCACTGGGCCGTGGGGATCGAGCGCGTGAAGGCGTGCTTGATCGGGTGGCCGGACTCTTCCTTCGAGATCGTCGGGTCGACCTGCGCGCTCTGGCCGTCGCGGCCGTACTGGGCCCAGGTCGAGCTGGCGTGCGGCTGGCGGTTGTTCGCATAGACCACGTGGCACGACGCGCAGCCCGACGAGCGGTAGTCGCCCGGCTGATCGTTGGTGCCCAGGAACCAGGTGAAGGGGTCGTTCAGGCGGGTCTTGTGGATGTTCAGCAGCGGGATGGCGGCGCGAAGGCCGGTGCCGGGGCCGCGGTTGGACTGGCGGATATCCGGGCGGCCCGGCTCCTCCAGCCGCTGCAGCGCGCCGTTGGCGTTGGGCAGGCCCACTTCCGCGAATTGGGTGTTGATGTTGCGACCACCGCGCTCGAACACGCGGAAGATGTCGCCGGGGGGCGTCACCTGCCAGGTTGGCGCGGGATAAAGCGTCGGCAGCGCGCCGCGCTTGGCCTGCTCCGGCGTGACCGTGCCGTGCGGACTGCCGGGTGACAGCAGGCGGGCGGGTTCGCCGTGGGCCGTGTAGGCCTCGCCCAGCAGGTAGTTCTTAAAGGGCAGGATGCCGTTGTTGTACGAAGCGCCGCCGTAGAACATCGCGCCGGTCGCCATCAGCGAGCGCTCGGCCTTCTCGATCAGCTCCATGTGGCAGGCCCCGCAGGCCTGGCGCGCCACCCGGTAGTCGGACGGGTTGATGAAGCGGATGAACTCCGGCGATTCCTTGTTGAGCAGCGTGTAGCTCTGCTTCGGATTGGCCGAGCTCGGGTAGTGCCAGGTCTCAGGATACTTCGGCAGCACGTGGGCGCGCTCGCGCAGGCTCGTGTACTGGGCCGCGGTCTTGGCGAGGCCGGCCGGCGCCATCACCGAGGCGTCGCCGCCGTGGCAGGACGCGCAGCCCAGCTTCACGGCCTGGGACACGTGCATGGTCTTGGCGTCGCTGTCGGTGTGGCAGGTGATGCAGCCGGCGCTGTCCTTGTCGGCCTCGGCGTCGGTCATTCCCAGCTTGGCGGCCGGGAACACCGGATAGGTGCGGGCGACCGGCTTCTCGCCGCCGGCGGCCATCGCGGACATCGGCGCGAGCAGAGCCACTGCGATCAGCGCTCCCGTTCTCAGCCAATTTGTCCCGAATTTCAGCATCTTGTCCCTAGAAGCTCAGAATTGCATTCAGCAGAATGGAATAGTAGCGCTTATTGCGTTCGCTGTTGTCGAACAGGTCGTTGAAGCCCTTGCCCGGCTCGAACGCGGCGGCCGAGGCGCGGAAGACGATGTTCTGGGTCATGTGCGGCCGCCAGATCGTCGAGACCGAAGCATCCCAGCCCAGCGACTTGGGGATCGTGCCTTCCATCCGCAGCGCCTGGAGCACGGCGGTGTTGGCGAAGGCGATGTGGTTGATGTTGGTCGAGATGCGCAGCTCGGGCGTCACGTCGAAGTCGGCGCCGCCGCCCAGCAGGATGGTGCCGGGGTTGGTGAAGTTCGACTGCCCCTCTTCCTTGGACGAGCGCAGGCTGTTCAGCACGCCGTTGCGGCCATTGATGCCGATCGCGCGTCCGGCGCCGGCCGCCGGGATGGTCTGGCGGATCCAGTAGCTGGTGTCGGAGCCCGCGAACTGCGGGTTCTCGAAGATGGCGTCGAAGCCGGTTTCCTTGCCGTCGTAGGGGTCCTTGTCGCCCGAAGCGTAGAGACCCTGGAGACGCAGGCGCACCCAGCTGAAATCGATCGAGGGCTCGGCCGCAACGAAGTAGGCGCGGATGTCCGACTTGCGCCCGGTGAGGAAGTTGTCCCGGTCCTCGCCGATCGCGTAGTAGGCCGAGGCGGTCAGGTTGATCCGGCCGATGCGGCCGTCGGCGTTGTAGCCCAGGTAGGTCACGTCGTAGTCGCGGCCGCGCAGGCTGCCCAACAGGGCCGGCCGGACCGGGAAGCCGTTCTCGTCGATCTGGATATCGCCCGCTTCGCGGTTGCGATTGTAGACGACGGTCACCTGGCTGGTGATGCCGGGGAACGGCAGATCCTGGCGGTAGAGGTTGCCCAGGAACACGAAGTCGTCGCGCGGCGTCTGGGTCAGGTCGTTGAGGCCGGAGTTGGTGTCCTTCTCCACCCGCCAGAAGGCCGCCAGATTGTACTGGAAGCGGTTGTTGTCGCGGTTGCCGAACAGCCGGACGCCCAGCTGGTTGTCCTGGAACAGGAAGCCGCGGAAGTCGCTGGAGAACGGCTGGATGCCGACGCGCAGGCTGTCGAAGTCGTAGCGGTCCGACACGTTGCGCAGGTGGTAGTCGACGAAGACTTCTTGCACCCCGACGAAGGCGTCGTTCCGGTGGCTCTTCTTGCTGGGCTCGACGTGGAGAACCCGCCTCTCGGGGACGTCGACATAATTGTCCTGGAACGCCAGGGCCACGCGGAATTCCAGCTCGGGCGGCTTGTAGGCCGTGGAGCCCTTGATGAGCGACGCAGCGGCGATGAACGTCTGGGCCAGCACCAGGCTGGTCGGCTTGCCGAACACGTCCAGGCTACCCGCCCGCTCGGTCGTCTGCACGCCCACCGGGATCGGGAAGCTGCGCGGCTCGATCACCGTGTCCGAGACGCCGGTGAAGGCGAGGAACCAGTCGTGCGTGCCCTTGATGGGCAGGTCGCCCTTCAGGAAGTTCTGGTTATAGGGGTCGAACCACCGCGGCTTGGTGACGCCCAGGGCGCCGGCCAGACGCCAACGGTCGGGGACCGGGATCTCGTCGTGGGGGAACGCTTCGGGCGGCGGCGCGCGGACGGCGCCCGGATTGTCCTGGACCACCGGCGGCGGCAGGTCCTTGACCCGCCCGGGAATGCGGCGGCCGTCCAGCAGGTCGTCGATGGTCGGCGCGGGAGCGTCCAGGGGCGCCGCCTCGACCGACGCGGACGCCACGGCGGGAGGCTCGGCGTGCGAGGCGCCCTGCCCCTTGGCGGCCAGATCCTCGTCCAGGGCCGCCAGGATGATCGGCTCGTGGCCCGCCAGGATGTCGTCGATCGACAACGGCGCCGTCTCGCGCGCGGACGCGCCCTGCGCGGACCCGGCAAGGGCGGCTAAGGCGGTCAGGGCCAGGAGGGACGTCGTGCGCACGCCTATTTCCCCTGGCACACGTTCTGGTCGTTCGTGTCGAGGAACGGCGCGAAGGGGCAGCCCACGTAACGCAGCCGCGTCGAGGTGGGCCCGACGAGCAACGTGTCGGAGCGGATGGCCGCGGGGGCATTGCCGATCCCGCCCACCCGGAGGCCGGCGTTGTGCGCGCCCAGGAACGAGATCATGTCGTCCTGGTCGATGCCGTCGCCCGAGACGCCGATCGAGCCCACGAGGCGGTTCCCGCGATAGATCGGGACCGAGCCCGAGAAGATCTGCAGGCCGTTCTGCAGCCGGTTCTGACCCGGCGCGACATCTGGCAGGAAGGTGCAGCGCTGGGCGGTATCCGTCGCCGAGACGCCCGTCACGAAGTTCACGTGCTGCCCGATATTCCCGAGGACCAGAGCCGACTGCAGGCCCGTGGAAAGTGGGCTCCACTGGGCGATCGGGCGCGAGAGCGGACCGTTGGGCCGGCCGACCTCACCGTCAGGGAAGTAGGGCCGCGAGAGGTTTCCGATCGCCTTCGCGGCGAATGCGGTCTTGCCGGTCAGCGCGGTGGGGTCCGGGAAGAAGTCCCGCACCTTCTGAACAAAGCCCCGCACATCGGCGCTCGGATCGCCCAAGAGATCGCTCGCGGCGGCAGCTCCCGACATGAGCGCCGTCGTGCGGGCCTTCTGCACCGCCACGTCGATCCCGAAGATCGGAGCATCCGGCGCGCGCACGATGCCAAGGATCTGACCGCGGCTGTCGACAACGCTGATCGAGACCTGAGCCTTGCTGTCCAGCGGGCGACGGATCTGGCCACGAGCGCGGCTCATGACCGTGAAGGCTTCTTCGAGCACCGCGCGAACCTCGGTGTCGCTCAGCGGTGTCAGACCATCGGCCGCATCGGTGCCGGCGCGGATCGGGAAGCGGTTAGCCCCCGCGCCGTTGGAGAGCACCATGGCGCTGGCGATGGAGAACTCGGCGGTCGTAGCGAGGCGAAGGCCCGAAGCCTCCGTCCCGTAGGTGGCCCCCGCGATGGCGCCGCCGCCGACGTAATAGCCGGTCACCGCCGTGAACGTTCCGGTCCCGGCCGGCAGGGTGGCGAACGCCGGCGCGCTGGCCGGGACCGAGCGCAGGCCGGCGGCGGTGGCGTCGCTGAAGCGCAGGGAGGTGCCATCGACGGTCACCCGCTCGGCGCGGATCTCGATAGGTGCGTCGAAGCCCGTCGCGGCGGCGTAGGCGATCGCCTCCTCGGGGTCGTCGTCGGTGTCGAGGATATTCCTGTCGAAGCCGTAGTCGCCGTCGGCCATGATACCGACGCCGCCCACAAGGACGCCGTTCTTGTAGAGGGGGAAGCCGCCCGGGTCGGCCGAGAGGCCGAGGGGCGAGCGACGCGGCCCGATACTCGCCGTGGCGGTGCGCGTGACGACATCCGAGCACGGCAGTTGCGAGAACTGCACGCCAAACAGAGGTCCGCCCTCCAGGCCCACCGTCGAGGGCGCCGGCGGGAAGTGTTCCTGCACGATCTGGCTGGCGGTGCGGGTGGAGAAGGCGTTGCCGCCCGATGACAGATAGGCCCCGGTGATGGCCTTGGCGATGGCGCCGGCGGCAGCCGGGACGACCGCGCCCTGGATGTCCATGTTCTGGCCGTTCGGCGCTGCGCGCAGGGTGGTGTTGGCCCGTGCGCCCGTCATCGAATAGACCGCCAGCACATTACCGACGCGGTCGGTCACCGCGATCACCGCCGGAAGATTGCGCGCCTTTGCCTCGGCGACCGCCTGGGCGATCACCTGCTGCACGTCGGCGGCCGACAGCGACTGGGCCGCCGGCAGGGTATAGGCCGGAGCCGAGGGCGGCGGCGTCGTGGGCGGAGGCGTGGTGGTCCCGCCACCACTTCCACCGCCGCCACCGCCGCAGGACGCCAGCGCCAACGCGGCCACGGACACGGCCCAGCGCGAAACAGAACTCATCTCAGCGACCTCGCGGCCTGGGCCACCTGCGTCAGCGAGGCCCGGAAGGCCTCGGGACGATAGCTGTTGGGATCGCGCACCTGGGCGTAGGCCCGATCCAGGTTCGGACGGATGCGCGACACGGCTCCCCGATCCACCTGGCCGGAGTTAGCCATGGCGTTCAGCAGCGTGTCGGCCGCCATCACCGCCTGGGCGCTGCCCGCATAGTCGGTGTAGCGGCGGGCGATCTCGCCCTGGAGGATCAGGTCGACCATCTGCAGCGTCTCGGCGCGGGTGAAGCTGCGGGCGGCGAAGGCGTCGGAGAGCGCCCGCGCGGTGCCCGCCAGCTTGGCGGCGGCGCGAACCGACTCGCCCTTGTCGCGGGCCAGGGCGCCGTGGAACGCGCGGCTGTCGGCGTCGAGGCGTGCGCCCAGGGCCGGAGCCACCACCTTCGCGGCGGCCGAGAGCATGATCATGTTCTCGTCGTTGAACGGCGGCGTGCCGCCCGGGATCGGACGACCCGGATTGGCCTGCCACTGCGGCCGCGCCTTGGGATCGTCGGAGATCTGGCGGTGGCAGGCGTGGCAATCGAAGAAATACAGCTCGGGGAACGCACCCTGCCCGCGGCCCGACGTGCCGTAGAGGGTCAGCGCGCGGTCCAGCGCCATCGCCTGGCCGACGGCCCAGGTCTTCACGCCGCCCGCATAGGTCTTGCGCTTCACATAGTCGGCGTCGACGTCCCAGTGCTGGGTCAGGCTGGAGAACAGGTCGAGCTCGAAGGCGACGCGCGGGTGACCGGCGGCCATGATCTCGTGGCTGACGAACTGGCCGGGCTTGTTGCTGCCGAAGTGGCAGTCCAGGCAAACGCCGGCGCGAACCTTGGGGTTTTCCAGCGCGCGCATGCCGCGGGAGATATTGTCGGCATGGGTGCCGGTGACGGTGCGGTGGCTGGCCAGCCAGGCGCCGGAGCCGCCGTGGCAACCCTCGCAGCCGACGCCGTCCGAGACCTGGAAGCGCGGACCGCGACCGCCGGCGGCCGGATCGGAATGGCAACCCAGGCAATTGCGGGCCACGCCGTCGGCGTTCAGGCCCATCTTGCGGACGATCGCCTCGCCGCGCGGTTCATAGAGAACACGGTAGGCGCGACTGTGCGCGCCCGCGACGCTGGACGGATCCTGCCAGGTGATCAGCTCGTTCTGGCGCACGTTGACGCCGGAATCGACCTGACGGCTGTGGCAGGTGGAACCCGCGCACGACGCCACGCCTTCATGTGTGGCGCGATTGGATGTCTCGGGCGCAGCCGTGGCTTCACGGCCTCCGCCAATCGCGAGCCCGCCGATCATAAGAACGGCGGCGGCGCACAGCGCGCCGATGACTCGCGACGCTCGTCCCTCCCCCATCGGCCCTCCCCGGCACGCATACCCGCGCGAATCTTAGCGGGGTCAGTGGACGTTCGGTAGCCTGAATAGAGTGCTAACCGCCGGAAACCATAGATTGGCGCCCAGTCTTGCGGCGCTTTCGCCTGCCTGGAGTCTCCGCTTAACAACACGTTCTGCGAGCGCTAAGACCAAAGGATTCGAACTGGGGGGTTGGGGCATGATGGGGCGCCGCGAAAGCGCGCTGCGAGTTGGCTTGGGCTCTCGCCTCTGCCTGCTGGCGCTGGCGACCACGGCGCTGACGCCGGCGACCGCCGCCTGGGGCCAGCCCGCGCCCGCCACGGCGACGCCCGGTACGACCGCCGCCGAGTTGAACCCCGACACCCGCGTCTCGCGCCCGCCGCCGGCGCGTGGCGCCGGCGCCTTCGCGCCCGAGCCGCCCGGCCCCTGCCCGCTGGAGACCTCGGACGTCCAGGTCACCCTGAACAGCGTGAGCTTCCGCGGCGCCACCGCCGTCAGCGAGACCGAACTGCGCGACGCCTATGCCGAATACCTGGGCAAGCCCCAGCCGGTGTCGGTGATCTGCCGCATCCGCGACCGCGCGGCGCGCATCGTCTTCGACAACGGCGTGCTGGCCCGCGTCGAGATCCCCGAGCAACGGATCGCCGGCGGCGCGCTGGTGCTGGAGGTCATCGAGGCCCAGGTGGTCAATGTGCGCGTGCGCGGCGACGTCGGCCCCGCCCAAGCGGCGATCGAGCGCTACGCCGAGAAGCTGCGCGGCATGAAGCCCTTCGACATGGCCAAGGCCCAGCGCTACCTGCTGCTGGCGTCCGACGTGCCGGGCCTGCGGGTCCGCGCGGCGGTGCGGCCCTCAACCAGCCTGGAGCGCGGCGCCGTCGACATCGACCTGACCGTGACGCGCCAGGGGCCGACCGCCTTCGCCAACGTGCAGAACACCGGCTCCAAGTCGGTGGGCCGCTGGGGCGGGCTGCTGCGCGGCGACCTGGCCGGGTACACGGCCTATGGCGAGAGCACCTCGATCACGGCGTTCCACACGCTGGATTCCAACGAACAGTGGCTGGTGCAACTGGCCGAGAGCGCGCGCTTCGGCTCCGAGGGCCTGACGGCGCGCGGCGCGTTCACCTATGGCGAAAGCCGGCCGGGGGCGGCGCTGAAGCCGCTGGATCTCAAGAGCCAGTCCATCGTCGGCAACCTCGAGGTCGCCTACCCCTACATCCGCACCCGCAACCGCAATCTGAATGTGGCCGGCGGGCTGGACATTGTCGACCAGGAGACCAAGGCCGGCGGCCTGGGCCTGCTGAGCCGCGACAAGCTGCGGGTGGTCTATGCCCGCGCCGACGGCGACTATCGCACCGAGGTGTCGGCGCGGCCGGTGCTGCTGACCGGCGGCCTCGCCCTGCGCAAAGGCCTGTCGTTCCTGGGCGGCAGCGACGCGGGCGATCCCACCCTGACCCGCGCGCTGGGCAAGCCCGAGGCCTGGGTCCTGAAGGCCCAGGGCGGCGGCGACATCGCCATCACCGACCGGCTGACCGGCATGGTCCGCGCCCAGGCGCAGTATTCCGACGACGTGCTACTGCCCTACGAACAGATGTCGCTGGGCGGCCTGACGGTGGGCCGCGGCTATGACCCCGCCGCGCTGCTGGGCGACAAGGGCGTCTCGGCGGCGTTCGAGGTCCGTTATGGCCCGATGCCGCTGCATCCGAAGATCATGGCCGCGCCGTATGCCTTCGTGGACGCGGGTTATGTGGCGAACAACAACGTCGCGGCGACCGGCCTCCAGAAGGACCGCAGCCTGACCTCGGTCGGCGCGGGGGTGATCTTCCGCTTGTTCAACCGCGCCAACCTCGAAGTGACCTATGCCCACCCGCTCCACGCCACCAACCCCGGAGGCCGCCGTCCCGGCGACCGCGTGCTGATCCAGCTCACGGCGAGTCTGCTGTGATGCGAGGGGGAGTTTAAGATGCCGACGTCCGTGAGTAACACCGCATCCCCCGCCGACCGCAGCCGGCTGTTGGCCCGCACCGCGCTGTGCGGCGCGCTATGCGGCCTGGCCCTGCTGCCGGGCGTCGCCCAGGCGCTGCCGATCGGCCAGGGCGCCCAGGTCAGCGCGGGCGGCACGGCGCCCACCATCACCACCGGGACCGACCGGATCGACGTCAATCTGGGCGCCGCGCGCACGGTGATGGACTGGTCGAACTTCGACGTCACGCCGGGCGAGACGGTCAGCTTCAACTTCGGCGCCCGCAACTGGATCGTCCTGAACCGGATCAACAACAGCAGCCCGACGAAGATCGAGGGCACGATCGAGGGCAAGGTCGGCGGCCAGTACGGCGGCAATATCTGGTTCACGTCGCGCAACAGCATCATCTTCGGCAAGGGCGCTAAGGTGGACGCGGGCGGCATCCTGGTGGGCCTGGGCACGCCCGACCTTTCCAGCTTCCTCGACCCCGCCTCGACGCTGTTCTCGTTCAGCGGCAGCGACAACCTGCCGGCGCTGAAGATCATGGTGCTGGCCAACGCCAAGATGACCGCGCACGGCGGGACCGTGGCGCTGCTGGGCCCCAGCGTGATCACCCGGGCCAACGCCCTGGTCAGCGCCACCGAGGGCAGCGCGCTGTACGGGTCGGCCAAGACCTATCAGATCCGCATGGCGCCCGGCACGGCCGGCGACTTCGACCTGGTGGACTTCATCGTCTCCGACGCCAGCGGCGGCAGCGACGCCGGCATCGCCATCGACCTGGGCGGCGACACCCGCGCCAATTCGGTGTTCCTGGCCGCCGTCAACAGCTCCGGCATCGGCAGCGCGATCATCAACCTGGAAGGCCTGGTCACCGCCCAGGCGGCCAAGGCGGACGGCGGCGACATCATCCTGTCGGGCGGCGGCGGCATCGCCAACCGCCTGGCCGGCCCGGCCATCAGCGGCGTTTCGGCCACCGACATCTATCTCAACAAGGCGACGGCGACGCGGGACCTGCGGGTCAGCAACGTCGGCCGCACGTTCGGCCGGCCCTGGGCCCGGCCGCTGGACGAGTTGCTCGACCCGCCGACCCTGGAACAGGACGAGATCTGCCGGCAGCGCAGTTGCGGCGGCAATGGAAACGGCAACGGCAACGGGTTCGCTCCGCTGGAGACGATCGACCTGGACCGCGCGGTCATCGCCAGCCTGTTCGACCCCACCGCCATCTCGGTGGTGAGCGCCGGCCGCGACGCGAAGATTGCGGCGACGGCCCGGATCGAGCTGGGCCGGGTGATCGCGGCGCGCGACATCGCGGTCGAAGGCGGCGAGGTCCGGGCGAACGCCCTGGTCGCCAACGGCGCGCTGAACGTGAACTCCACCGTGGGCGAGGTCGTACTGGCCGGGGTGGGCGTGATGGGTCAGGGCACGATCAACGCCAAGACCGACGTGCGCCTCGAATCCATCGCCGCGCCCCAGAAACTGACCGTGACCTCCGGGCGCGACATCACCGTCGGCGACGATGGCGGCGACGTCTCGGGTGTGATCAGCGTCTCCGCGCCGCAGACCGTGACGCTGAACCTCGGCTCGGGCCGGATCGACAGCGTCACGGCCGGCGCGGCGGTCAATCTGCGCGGCGCCGTGGACGTGGGCACGATCGTCGCGCCCAAGGTCTTCGGCGAAGCGGCCAGCGTGAAGATCGGCACGGTCACCACGACGGGCGACCTCTATGTGATCGCCACCAACGGCGACGCGAGCGTCGGCAACGCCACGGCCGGCGACGACATCTATGTGCTGGCTACCCACGGCACGGCCTCGCTGACCACGGCGACGCTGACCGGCGCGGCGCCGGACGCGGTGACGAACAGCTTCGCAGGCATTCCCGACACCGCGGGCAACGGCCGCGTTGTGGTGGTGCGCTCCACCGACCTGGACGCCAAGCTGGGCCTGGGGACCGGCGGGGTCACCGGGGCGACGGCGGTCAGCGTGATCGCCGGGCGCGACGCCGCGGTCGAGGTGATCAAGGAAACGCCGGGATCGTTCTCGGTGACCGCCGCGCGCGACGCCACGCTGCGCGCGCCGACCGTGACGCTGACCTCGGTGCAGGCCGGCCGCGACCTGTCGGTGGGCAGCACGACCGGCGACTTCACCCTCACCAATTCGCTGACGGCGGTGCGCAACATCTCGGTCAGCGCGGCCGGCGCGCTGAGGGTCGCCGACGTGAGGGCCGACTCCGGGTCGGTCTCGCTGGTCGGCGCCACGGTGACCGCGGGCAACGTCTCGGCCAGCGAGGACCTGACGCTGCGGGCGCTGAGCGGCGGGGTGACCACCACCAGCTTCAGGACCGGCCGCGACCTCATCGTGCAGGGCTCCTCCCTGTCGCTGGGCGGGACGATCAGCTCGGTTCCGCGTGACCTTTCAATCACTTCTCTCGGCAACTTCACGTCCAGCACGCCGCTCAGCGCGGGCCGCAACCTGATCCTGGACGTCGCCGGCAAGGCGACCCTGGGGGCGACGACGGCGGTCAACTCGATCCGCATCGTCGCCGGCGACCTGGACCTGACCGGCGCCCTGACCGCGCCCAACGCCCAGATCGAGTCCAAGGCCGGCGCGATGCAGGTGGGCGGCGCGGGCGGCGGCTCGGGCTTCGTCCTCGACGCGACCGACTTCGGCCAGCTCCGCGTCTCGGGCGTCACGCGCATCTACGCCGGCTCGACGACGGGCGCGGCGCGAGGCGACCTGACGCTGCAGGACCTGGCGATCAACACGGCGAACACGCCCAGCGTCGCTTTCCTGGTCGGATCGGGGAACAACGCCCTGGTCCAGGGCATGGTCGCGCCGACCGCCAGCGGCGGGACGATCCGCATCGGCGACGCCACCGACCTGTCGTGGCGGCCGGCCTCGATCCTGGTCACCGGCGCCCTGGGCGCGGCGACGTTCGCGGGGGCCACCAACTACACCGGCATCCGGGCGTTCAGCGAGGTGCGGCTGGCGGCGCGGCAGGACATCCTGTTCGGCTCGCCGCGGTTCATCGCCCTGATCCAGGGCACGCCCGTCAGCGCCATCGACATCGCCGCCGGCCTGCCCGTGGGGTCGTCGCCGATCGGCAACGAAGTTGGCAAGGTCTTCGTCTCGACGGGCCGGCTGGAGGTCTCCTCCGAAGGCAAGGCCGTACAGCAGAACACCGCGCCCGTGGGCTCGGGCGGCACGGCGGGGCTCTACTTCACCGGGGCGTTCAACCCGGCGCTGATCATCGATCCGCCACGGATCGTCGAGCTGTGGGGCGCGATCGCCGGGTCGAATGGCCAGGTGATCACCGGCTCGGCCGCCGGCAGCGGCCTCACCTTCACGGTGGTCGACACCAACGGCCAACCGATCAGCCGGCCCGACGGCGCGGCCTACCGCTTCAACGCCTGCGACGTGGGCACGACCAACTGCCCGGTGATCTCCGCGCCGTCGTCCGGCGGCAGCGGTTCGGCCGACATGAACGCCGGCGTGCTGACCGCCCGCGACCTGCTGGACGACGCCGAGGCGCTGGACGCGCTAGGCTCCGAGAGCCTGACCAGCCCGCCGGTGCTGCTGGGCGTGGCCGAGGTTCCCACGGACGAGATCGTCACCGACCCGGTCGTCACCGGCACGGGCAGCGAAGAAATCTGGCGCAAGCGCAGGCAGACCAAATGATCCGCAAGAGCCTTCTCCTCGGGCTGGGCGGCGCGATCGTCGTGCTGGCCCAACCGCAGGCCGCCGGCGCCCAGACCCGCGCCGACCTGATCCCGCTGGGCCAGAGCGCCGCCTCGGGCGCGGTCTGCCAGGCCGTGCGCGACTACGACGATCCGGTCGTCCAGGCCGCCGGCCGCCGCAGTTGGAGCATCCGGTGCCGGGGGTGGGAAGGCAGCCTGGGCCGCCTCTATGCCCTGCCGAAGACCGCCGACGCCGGCGTCTGGGAGACCGCGCTGGCCACCCGCGCCGACTGCGCGGACGCCAAGTCCGAGATCCTGGCCGGCCTGGGCGCCGTCAACCGCCGCGCCTGCCGCAGCGCCGCCGGCAAGGCGCCCTACCTGGCGTACGCCTCGAACAAGGGCGGCCAGCTCTACGCCGCCGAGGGCGCGGCCCAGATCGCCGACGTGCTGGAAGCGGGCCTGAAGGTCGTCTCCGGCGCCGCCAAGGCCCCGGCGATGTCCGAGGTGCAGACCTCGGCCGCCAGCGCCGAGATCGCCGCCGACTTCGGGGGCGCCACCGGCGGCCTCGCCCGCTCGCAGGCCGCCGCCGCCACCGATCCGAACCGCCTGCGCGCCCGCGCCTATGTCCAGAACAACGAGTGGCGCTTCGATCAGGCCGAGACCGACTTCCAGGCCCTGGTGGCCGATGCGGAAGCCCGCCGCGCGCCGGCCGCCGAGATGGGCGACGCCCTGCTGAACCTGGCGCTCAATGTCTCGAACAACGGCCGTTTCGCCGAGGCCGACCGCCTGTTCGCCGATGCCGAGGTCCAGGTGAAGGCCTCGGGCGACCCGCTGCTGGCCGCTCGCGCGCGCACCTATCGCGCCCTGCACCTGCGCAACGCCGGCCGCTTCGCCGACGCGGTGACCGCGTCCCAGGCCGCCCTGCGCGCCAGCGAGGAGGTCCGCACCGCGCGCGGCCTGACCACCACGGGTCCGACGGTGACCAAGGCCGGCGATGACCTGGCGATCGGCGGCGACCTGTCCTCGGCGCTCAACAACCGGCCCGGCGGCCGCGACGTGATGGGCGGCAGCCGCGTTTCGACGTCCGATCGCCTCGCCGTCCAGGACGCCCAGGCGCTGGAGGTGATGGGCTCGTCCCTCGCCGCGCAGGGCGACGCCGCCGGGGGCCGCGAGGCCCTGGCCCGCGCCGACCGCATGCTGACCGCCGCCGAAGCCAACGGCGCGCTGAATGTCTGGCTGCGCGCCCGGATCGAGGCCGACCTGGCCGAGATCGACATGGACGCCGGCCAGCCGGCCCAGGCGATCGGCAAGTACAACAACGCCATCCGCGTCATCCGCCTGCGCCACGCCGGCACGGCGGCCGAGGGCGGCCTGCTGCTGGACCTGGGCCGCGCCCAGATCGGCGCCGGTCAGGAAGATGCCGCGCTGGTTACCTACGCCCGCGCGTTCGAACTGTTCCAGGCGCAACGCGGCGCTCTGGGCGCCTCGGCCGACGACGCCGCGCCCTACTTCGACCTGCTGATCAAGCGGATCGCCTCCGACCCGGCCAAGGCCGACGACTACAAGGCCCGCTTCTTCAACGCCGCCTCGAGCGTGGTCTCCAACGCCACCGCCCAGACGGTCTCGAAGCTGGCCGCCCGCGTGGCGTCGGGCGACAGCGCCGTCACCGGCCTGGTCCGCGCGCTGGAAGACACCCGCCGCGAACTGCGGGCCACCGAGGCGCAAAGCGCCAACCTGCAGGCGGCCAACACCTATGAAGGCCAGGCGCGCACCGATCTGGAAGCGCGGCTGAAGACGCTGCAGGAACAGTCGGACGCCCTGGAGAACCAGCTGCTGGCGGCCAATCCGCGCTACGCGCAACTGGTCTCGTCGCAGGCCACGCTGGGCGACCTGCAGAAGGCTCTGGGCAAGGACGAGGTCTACGTAAAGATCCTGCTGCTGGACAGCCGGGGCTACGGCCTGCTGGTCTCGCCGACGACGGCCAAGCCCTACACGATCGAGCTGAACCGCGGCACGGCGGGCGTCGCCGTCCGCCGCCTGCGGGCCTCGTTCGAGGCCGAGGACACCCTGCCGGCGTTCGACGTCGCGGGCGCCTACAAGCTGTTCCAGCAACTGCTCGGTCCGGTGGCCGACGAGGTGATGGCCGCCAAGCACCTGGTCTATGAGCCGGACGGCGGCCTGATCTCGCTGCCCGTCGCCGCTCTCGTCACCGCCGACCCCGCCGCCGTGCTGGCGGGCGTCGCGGACGACAAGGATCCGGACTACCGCAAGGTGGCCTGGCTGGGCGCCAAGGTGGACTCCGCCCTGGTCTTGTCGGCCGCCTCGTTCATGCAGTCGCGGGCGTTCGCGCCGTCGAAGGCGCGCCAGAGCTTTCTGGGCTTCGCCGATCCGGCGACGCCCCGGCGGTCGGATGCGCGGGCCTATTCCTCGGTCGTGCGCCGCTCGGTGAGCCTGCGGACCGAGCGCGACATCAGCAACATTTGCGAGAGCACCCGCCTGGCGCTGCTGCAGATGCCCGCCCTGCCCGACACCGCCGACGAGGTCCGCCAGGTCGGCGCCAGCATCGCCGGCGCCCGTGGCGAGCAGATCGTGGTGGGCGCGGCCTTCACCGACGCCTCGGTCAAGGCCCGCACGGACCTGTCGGACTACAAGGTGCTCTACTTCGCCACCCACGGCCTGCTGCCGCAGCCGTCGGCCTGCCTGCCCGAGCCGGCGCTGATGACCTCGGTGGGCGTCGGCGACTCCGACGGCCTGCTGGACGCCAGCGAGATCCTGGACCTGAAGCTGGACGCCGACCTGGTCGTGCTGTCGGCCTGCGACACCGGCGGCGCCGGTGGCGAGGCGTCCACCAGCGGCCTGCAGGGCGGCGGCGAGGCGCTGGGCGGCCTGACGCGCGCGGTGATCTACGCGGGCGGCCGGTCGCTGATCGTCTCGCACTGGTCGGTGGACTCGGTGGCCACGGTGCGGCTGATGACCGGGATGTTCTCGGCCACCGCCACGAGCCAGGCCGGCGCCCTGACCAAGGCCCAGGTCGCCTTGCAGCAGAGCCAGCAGTGGTCGCACCCGTATTTCTGGGCGCCCTTCACCATCGTCGGCGACGGTTCGCGGCCGATGCCGGGCGCGGGCGTCCAGACCGCGGGCCGCTGACGGGCGGGCCATGGCTAACGCCGCCATCCTGTTGAGCGCGGAGCCGTATGATGCGGCGATCCCGCGCCCGATGGGACGCAACTCGGCGGGCGAAGGCTTCCTGCGCGGCTTCCTGGCCTATGCCGACGTCGACCGCTTCGTGTTCTGGAACGCCTACGACCGCGACCAGGCCGAGCTGGAGGCCCTGCTCGAGCGCCTGGGCAAGCCGGACCGCCCCGCCGAATGGCTGGGCCGAGCCGATCGCGCGGCGCTGGCGCAGGTCGGCGCGCTCTACATCCCCACCCCGGAGTTGCAGGGCGAGGCCTGGGCGCGGCGCGCGTTCGGCGGGCACGCCTATTCGCTGACGGGCGTGACGCACACGATCGCCGAGACCCCGCTGCTGGACGAGATCGCCGCCCTGCTGTCGGCGCCGATCGAGCCCTGGGACGCGCTGATCTGCCCGTCCGAGGCCGTGCGCCAGGCGGTGGAGGCGCTGCTGGAGTCGGTGGGGCTGCACCTTCAGGACCGGTTCGGCGCCACCCGCATCCCGCCGGCCCAGCTGGTGACCATCCCGCTGGGGGTGCACACCGACGACTTCAGGACCGATGCCGCCACACGCCGCCGCTGGCGCGAAACGCTGGATATCCCGGACGATGCGCCGGTCGCCCTGTTCCTGGGCCGCCTGAGCGTCGCGACCAAGATGCACCCCGGACCGATGGGCTTGGCGCTACAGGAAGCCTCCCAGAGATTGGGCCAAACGGTCTATTGGATCGTGTACGGAAACGCTCACAACCCATTGGCGGAACAGGACTTTCGCGAAGCGGCGGCGGCGTTCTGCCCCGACGTCGAACTTCGCTTCGTCGAGCACGCCTCGCTGGCGACCCGCGACGAGATCGTGTCCGCCGCCGACGTCTTCCTGTCGTTGTCGGACAATGTCCAGGAGACCTTCGGCCTGACGCCGATCGAGGCCATGGCGGCGGGCCTGCCCTGCGTGGTCAGCGACTGGGACGGCTATCGCGACACCGTGCGCCACGGGGTCGACGGCTTCCGCATCCGCACCACCGCGCCCCGTCCCGGCCTGGGGTCGGACCTGATCTATGCCTATGCCCAGCGGCTGATGTCGTACGACGACTATGTGGGGTCGGCCGCGCTGCTGACCGCCGTGGACGTGGCCGACGCGGCCGAAGCGCTCGCCACCCTCTTCGCCGACCCCGACCTGCGCCGGCGGATGGGCCAGGCTGGCCAGGCGCGGGCGCGGGAGGTCTTCGACTGGCGCGTGGTGATCCCGCAGTACCAGGCGCTGTGGGCGGAACTCGAACGCCGGCGGATCGCCGCGCCCCGGCAACCGGCGCTGGAGAACCCTTATCGCCCCGATCCCTTCCGCATGTTCGCCGGCTATCCCACGGCGGTGCTGGGCCGGGACGACATGGTGGCGCTGGCGCAGCCCTTCGACGCGGCGGAGTCGGCCGAGCGCATGTCGCGGGCCTTCGTGCGCAACGACGCCGCACGCCTGCCCTCGGTAGAGGAAGCCGTCGCCCTGCTGGCGCGCCTGGCCGCCGGCCCGCGCCCCGTCGCCGTTTTGCTGGCGGAAACCCCGCCCGAACGGCGCCCCTTCGTCGAACGCGGGATCGTCTGGCTCGCCAAGTTCGGGTTCGTGCGTCTACGCGGCGGAACGTCGCGTACTTGAGCACAACGAGATGTGGTTCAGGTACCGTTCAGGGCTCGAATGTGATAGACATTCGCCTGACACGCGAACGATCCAACGTCGTCCTTCGGGGGTGAGATACATGCGTAAACGACTGATTGGGGTTGCCCTTTCCACCGTGCTTGGGGCCGTCACGTTCGGCGGGGCCGCGATGGCCAGCGACTACCTCGTGGTGAACTCGACCGATCCGGCCATCAAGCGCGGCCAGGCCTTCGACGCCGGCGCCAAGGTGGCGCTGGGCGCGGGCAAGACCCTGACCGTGATGCGCGCCTCGGGCGAGGTCACGACCCTGCGCGGCGGCGCCGCCGGCGCGACGATCCCGGGCGCCCGAGTCGCGGCCGCCGACGCCGCGCGCTTCGAAACCCTTCGCGCCCTGGTCGAACCGCCGCCGCAAGGCCGCACCTTCGGAGCCCGCCGTGGCGGCATCTGCCCGGCCGTCGAGAGCCTGACCACCCTGGACGACATCGTCCGCACCGCCGACTCCAGCGGCTGCAAGACGGTGGCCCGCCAAGCCCTGGACGCCTACTTGGCCAAGGGCTCGACCTCGAACGACTGACGACCCGCCAGACAGCGGAGCGATGGGGCCGGCGGACCGCGAAAGCGACCGCCGGCCCTTTTCGTTGGCGGTGTCGTTAACGCCCCGCAACCATGTCCGTTAGCCCTAATCGAACGCCCTGTGTGTCGTTCTGTCGCTGATGCAGTTCCACCGGGCTATCGCCGTCGCGATCCGGAACCTTCAGCGCGCGCTTCCACGTGCGTTCGCGGGCGCGCTGGCGTGCGCCGGCGTCATGGCGCTTTCGCCCGCCGCACAGGCCCAGGAACTGGCCAGCGAAACCGTCCCCGGCGAGACCCTCCAGGCGCCCCTGGACATGGCCGTCGGCCTGCGGGCGAACGGGCCCGTCGGCAAGGTGGTGCTGAGCCAGCCGGAGACGGCGCAGGTCGGGCTGGCCGGCGAAGACGGCCTGTATGTGATCGGCAGCCAGCCGGGCGCCACCAACCTGCTGGTCTACGACCGCCAGGGCCGGCTTTCCCAGACCCTCGACATCCAGGTTGCGCCTGACGCCCACGCGCTGCGCGAACTGCTGGCCGACGCCCTGCCGGGCGAGCCGATCGTGGTGACGGGCCTCTCGTCCAGCCTGATGCTGGAGGGTGAGGTGTCCAGCCCCTCCGTCGTCGCCATCGCCGAGACCCTGGCCGAGCGCTTCGCCCCCGATGGGGTGATCTCGCGCCTCCACGCCCGCCGCAACCAGGTGCTGCTGGACGTGCGGATCATGGAGGTCAGCTCGCGCAGCCTGCGCGAGATCAACACCGCCATTGCGATCACCAACGGGCCGGAGCTGGCCGTCGCCGTCGGCAGCGGCGGCATCGGCCTGGACACGCCCCACGGCGTCGGCCGGTTTCGCACCAGTTCGGGCCGCCTGTCGCTGGATGCGACGGTCCGCGCGCTGGAAGACAAGGGCCAACTGAGGGTGGTCGCCCAACCGTCCCTGGTGGCGCTGTCGGGCGAGACCGCCAGCTTCCGGGCGGGCGGCGAATTCCCCTTCCCGGTCCCGACCGACGACAGCAAGATCCAGATCGAATTCCGGCCCTATGGCGCGGCCATGAGCTTCAGGCCCGTGGTGCAGGAAAATGGCGTGATCCGCGTCGCCCTGGACACCGAGCTCAGCGACATCGATCCCACGGTCACCCTGCGGTTGGCCGGATTCACGGTTCCGGGGCTGAAGATCCGCCGGGTCTCCACGACGGCGGACCTGCGCGACGGCGAGGCGTTCCTGATCGCCGGGCTGTACGAGGACTCCAGCCAGCACCTCTCGCGCGAACCGCCGTTCCTCGCCGGCGTGCCGGTCCTGGGTCGCGTCCTGGCGCCGATCTTCAGCGCCGTGCGCAAGCGCGAGGTCCATCGCGAGCTGGCGATCGTCGTCACGCCCCACATCAGCGGCCAGGCGACCTCCCCGCTGGGCGAACGCAGCCTGCTGGCCGAGGTCGAGCCGGCCCCGGCTGCCGTGGCGGACCCGCCGCGCACGCCGAAATCGGTCTCCGCCCCGCGTGGGCCGCCGCTGCGCGCGTTCATGGCCGAGGTGCGGGACACGCTGCGCCCGCCGGTCCGCTGGGTGAAGCAGGCCGCGTCGCGCTTCACCTCGGCGCTGCTGGGCCGCGCCTGAGCCGCCGACTCGTGGGATGCTTCCTCGACGCTCGTAGCGTGGGGGACCGGTTCATGAGGCTTTCGACACTCGCCATCGCCACGGCGGCCCTGGCCGGCAGCGCCAGCGCCCAGCCGATCGTCGTGCTGAACGCCGCGCCGGCCCCACGCAGCGCCCAGCCGGCCTCGGACTGCGCCCCCGGCCCCGCCGACGGCAGCGCGGATATCGAGTGCGTGTTGAGCCTGACCCCGCCCCGCCGGGGCGCCGAGCCCGAGCCGCCCCGCCGGATCCTGATTCGCGCCCAGTGGGCCGCCAAGCCGTGCCTTGCGCGCGGACCGCAGGTGGTCGACCTGCCCGGCGCGCCGGCGCGCACCAAGGCGCTGCCGGTCGTCGACCAGGCGGGCGCCGGACGCACCTGCCGCTCGTGACGAGTCCGCTTGCATCCCGGGCGCGGGTTGTGACCAACTCCGCTCATGCGCCGGATTAACCTTACCGCTTTGTGGATGTGGCCGCTGCTGGCGGTCTTCGTGCTCATCCTGATGAGCTTTGACAACCCGTTCCGCCTCGCGCTGGCCGGCTTCATGCTGGCCGCCCAGGGACCGGTCTGGCGCTTCATCCATTCGTTCGATCCGGCGCCGGCGCGGGTTGCGAAGAGATCGCGCTAAAGCGCTGTATTTGCTGCAGATCGCGGGTTTCGCGCGCTTGATCAAGCGCGTTAACTTGCGCGACCAGGTGTTTGATTTCCAACCCGTTTCGGGTTGGTAGGCCGGGTGAGGTTCGAACTCACGACCATCCGATTAAAAGTCGGATGCTCTACCACTGAGCTACCGGCCCTCGACGCAGGCGTCCTAAACGGGCGCCTGGGGCGAAGCCGGCGGAACCTAGAGGGCGCCGGGCGAAAGTCAAACCGGCTTTCGCGGCCTGACCCTTAACAGCGGCGCTGGCTTGGGTATTGTGGCCCCATGCGTTCGAAAGCCCTCAGCCTGATCCTTGCCCTGGCCTTGACCGCCGGACTGGCGGGCGCCGCGACCGCACAGACCGCCAAGAGCCCGTCGAAGCGGGCCACGGCCGCCCAACTGCCGCCTCCGCCCCCGCCGCCGGACCCGGCCAACCAGATGAAGACGTCGGACCAGCTCAAGCGCGAGAGCGTGCAGGGCGCCGCCACCGCGCCGCTGCGCGACCTGAACGTGGTCCGCTCCAAGATCCCCGACGTGCTGCTGCAGGCGCTGGACGACCCCTATGCGCGCCCCCCGCGCAGCTTCAAGTGCCCGGCCCTGTCGGCGCTGATCCGGCCGCTGGACGAGGCGCTGGGGCCGGATATCGACCGCCTGGCCGTGGGCGACGAGAACCTGATGGACCGCGGCAAGTCCACGGCCCTGGGCGCGGCGGCGGACCTGGCGTCGGACGCGATCCCGTTCCGCGGCTTCGTGCGCAAGCTGTCCGGGGCCGAGGCGCACGACCGGCTGGTGCAGTCGGCCATCATCGCCGGCAATGTGCGGCGCGGCTATCTGAAGGGCCTGGGCGAATCCAAGGGTTGCCCTCCGCCCGCCACGCCGTCGCATGAGCGCGCCGTGGTGCGGCAGGCCACGACGACCCCGCAGCCGCCGCAGCGCCCGCCGTCCAAGAGCGGGCTTACGCCGAAGTATCCCGTCCGCTAGGCCGCTGGCGCGCGAGGAAGGCGTCGCGGAAGGCCGTCATGGTCCCCGCCGCGATGGCGGCGCGCATCTCGGACATCAGGACCTGGAAGAACGCCAGGTTGTGCCAGGACAGCAGCACCTGGCCCAGGATTTCCTGCGACTTCACCAGGTGGTGCAGGTAGGCCTTGGAATAGTCGCGGCTGGCCGAGACCGCGCTGGTGAAATCCAGCGGGCTGTCGTCCTCGGCGAAGCGGGCGTTCTTCAGATTGATCGCCCCTTCCCACGTCCAGGCCTGGCCGTGGCGGCCCGAGCGGGTGGGCAGGACACAGTCGAACATGTCGACGCCGCGATAGACCGCCTCGACCAGGTCGATCGGCTTGCCAACGCCCATCAGGTAGCGGGGGCGATCCGCCGGCAACATGCCGGGGGCGAAGTCCAGGACCTCGCACATGGCCTGGTGCCCCTCGCCCACCGCCAGGCCGCCGATGGCGTAGCCGTCGAAGCCGATCTCGCGCAGGCGGTCGGCCGATTCCTGGCGCAGGGCGTGGTCCAGGCCGCCCTGCTGGATGCCGAACAGGTTCTGCCTATCTCGTTCGCCGAACGCGTTCTTTGAACGCTGTCCCCAGCGCGCGGAGCGGCGCATGGCGTCGGCCGCGCGCTGGGGCGTGGCCGGCAGGGCGACCAGTTCGTCCAGTTGCATGACGATGTCCGAGCCCAGCAGGTCGGCCTGGATCTCCATCGACCGCTCGGGCGACAGCGAATGGCGGCTGCCGTCGATGTGGCTCTGGAAGGTGACGGTGTCCTCGGTGACCTTGGCGATCTTCGACAGCGACATCACCTGGAAGCCGCCGCTGTCGGTGAGGATCGGCTTGTCCCAGCGCATGAACCTGTGCAGGCCGCCCAGCCGCTGCACCCGCTCGGCGGTCGGCCGCAGCATCAGGTGATAGGTGTTGCCCAGCAGGATGTCGGCGCCGGTGGCGGCCACCTGCTCGACCGTCAGCGCCTTGACCGTGCCGGCGGTGCCGACGGGCATGAACGCCGGGGTGCGGATGTCGCCGCGCGGCGTGGCCAGCACGCCGGTGCGCGCCTTGCCGTCGGTGGCGGCGATGGTGAAGGGGAAGCCGGCCATCAGGCGGCCCGCCACAGCAGACTGGAGTCGCCATAAGAATAGAAGCGGTAGCCCGTCTCGATGGCGTGGGCGTAGGCGGCGCGCATGGTGTCGGAGCCCGCGAAGGCCGAGACCAGCATGAACAGCGTCGATTTCGGCAGGTGGAAGTTGGTCATCAGGCCGTCGGCCGCGCGAAACCGGTAGCCGGGGGTGATGAAGATGGCGGTCTCGGCGCTGAACGGGCGGATCGTCCCGTCGGCGTCGGCGGCGCTTTCCAGCAGGCGGAGCGAGGTGGTGCCGACGCAGACGATGCGGCCGCCGGCGGCGCGGGCCGCGTTCAGGCGCTGGGCGGTGTCGACGTCGATCTCGCCCCATTCGGCGTGCATCTTGTGGTCGGCGAGGTCGTCTGTCTTCACCGGCAGGAACGTGCCCGCGCCCACGTGCAGGGTCACGCGCTCGACGCCGACGCCGATGGCGGCCAGGCGGGCCAGCAGGTCGGGGGTGAAGTGCAGGCCCGCTGTCGGCGCGGCGACCGAGCCGTCCTCGACGGCGTAGACGGTCTGGTAGTCGGCGCGGTCCTGCTCGTCCTCGCCCCGCTTGGCGGCGATGTAGGGCGGCAGCGGCATCACCCCGCGCGCGGCGATGGCGGCCATCAGGTCCGGGCCTGACAGGTCGAAGGCGATGGTGACCTCGCCGCCCTCCCCCTTGGCCTGCACGGTGGCGTCCAGCCCGCCCAGCAGGCAGGCGCGGTCGTCGCTGTCGCCGAAGATCAGCCGGTCGCCGACGGCCAGCTTCTTGCCCGGGCGCATGAAGGCGGTCCAGGCGTGGCCGGACTTGGCCTGGTGCAGCGTCGCCTCGACCGCGATCCGGCTTTCGCCACGGACGCGCACGCCCTTGAGCCGCGCGGGGATCACCCGCGTGTCGTTGACCACCAGCACGTCGCCGGCGCGCAGCAGGCGCGGTAGATCGCGGACCTGCAGGTCGCGCAGCGCTTCCCCCGGCTCGACCAGCAGCAGACGCGCGGCGTCCCGCGGGCTGGCGGGCCGCAACGCGATGTGGTCCTCGGGGAGATGGAAGTCGAAATCGGCGAGTTGCATGAAGGGCGAGGTGAAGCGCACGCGAGGCGATGCGCGTCAAGCTTGGGCGCTCCGGCCTGATGCCCAATCGCGCCTTCACTTCGGCTCGTCTTCCTCCGCGTCCTCCTCTTGGTGCTGCTCCGCCTCCACCTCACGCGGCGGCGGCGGACTCACCTGGGTGATGTTCACACCGAAGACCAGCAGCAGACTGGCGGCGAGAACGGCATGCGCGCGGTGTCGCCGCGCATGGCGGAGGGCGAGGAAGCCTAGCGGGCAGAGCGCCGCGAGCGCGACGGCACAGGTCAGGACTTGAAGCATGCGGGTAGAATCCGGTCAGTCGGCCGCGTTCGCCGCGCGGGTGGGCACGGTCGCAGGCGCGGCGGGCAAGGAAGAATCCTCCGTGGAGAATCAGCGGCTCAGGCGAAGCGACCCGCCGGCGGGCCACGGATTTCGACCCCAAGCCGCAGCAATTTGCGCCGCATGTCGGCGTCTTGGTGCGGCGGGTCCCAGCGCGTCGAGGTCGGCGTCGCCGTCGCGGCAATGGCCAGCGACGTCTTGGCCGCCACTGTCAGGCGGGCCGCCGTGGCCTCTGCAGTCGGTTCTTGTGCCGCCCCAATGGAAGCGCTCGCCTGCTGAACGTCGTGTGGAGCAGGCGGTCGGTTGTCGGCGGGTTCCGGCAGCGCAAGGCCGCTCGACGCCAATCCGAGGAGCACAAGCAAGGCCAAGACGAGCGCCAGGGCCGACCGCACGCCCATTTGGGTCGCCGGCCGCGCGCGCATGTTGATCGCCCCACCCACGACCCAAGCGTAGCCGCGTCGCGCGGCCTTGGCGAGCCGGGCGCTAGTCCAGCGCCTCGCGCGCCGCCGCAAGGGCCGCCTGCAGCTTCTCGCGCGCCTTGGCGTGCTTCGTCTCCAGTGCCGCACGACGGGTGTCCAGGTCGGCGAGTTCACGGGCATGGGCCGCGTCGGCGGTAGC
Organism: Alphaproteobacteria bacterium; assembly: GCA_018821435.1. Taxonomy (GTDB): domain Bacteria; phylum Pseudomonadota; class Alphaproteobacteria; order Caulobacterales; family Caulobacteraceae; genus Phenylobacterium. Next base: position 6,776 of record JAHJME010000037.1, on the reverse strand, counting down.
CAGCCTTACTTCGGCGTCCGATACCTTCTTCAGGGCGGCTTTCGACGGACCCGCCGGCTTGGGCTTGTCCGCCCTCGCCGGCTTGAGCTTCTCCAGCGTCGCGCGCGACCCCGCCGGACGCTTGAGCACCTGGCCCGGCTGCGCGCCGGCGGCCTTCAACAGCGCTTCGTCGTCCGTCTCATGGGCCAGACCGGTCTTGAACAGGTCCTGGTGGCTGCCCCACGCCTCAAGCGCCTTGGGCTTCGAGGTGGCGGCGACGATGTAGTCGGTGAGGCCGTCGGAGGTCAGGAACACCTTGAGACGCGCAGCCATGCCTCTACCTCAACGACGCGATTTCCCGCGCCAGGTTCGCTCGCGCCTGCGCCTCGTGCGCGGCGCGAAACGCGGGGTCGGCGAAGATAACCGGCGCGTCGAGGAAGTGTTGCAGCACGCGGGCCCGGCCCGGCCGCCAGAGCTCGTCCGGCACATGGGCGTACTCCTCGCGCACAGCCCGCGCGTAGGCGTCGTAGGCGGCAGGCTCCGACGCCAGGATGGACAGGTCAATGGACACCAGGACGGCGCCCAGGCGGTCGCCGTCGGGAACCTGGTGACCGGCCGTCAGCAGGATGAGGCGCGCGACCTCGTCCACCTCGGCCGGCGTCGCGCCCAGGGCAGGCAGATCGGCGCGGGCCAGATCGGCGCTGCGGGCCTCGTTGTCCGAGGCCCGCGCATCGTAGATCGCGTCATGCCACCAGATCGCCCAGCCGAGCACGCGCCGTTCATCCGGCGTGAGCCCTGGCCAGGCGTCCAGTTTCGTCAGGCAGTCATCGATATGCCGGCGCGAGTGATAGCGCCGGCTGGGGTTGGCATAGGCTCTCTCAAGCGCCGGGGTCACGCGTCCGCGGCGACCTTGGCCGAGACGATCTTGCCCGGGCTGCGCGGCGGCTCGCCCTTGGGCAGGCTGTCGATGTGCTCCATGCCCTCGGTCACTTCGCCCCAGACGGTGTACTGGCTGTCGAGGAAGCGGGCGTCGTCGAAGCAGATGAAGAACTGGCTGTTGGCCGAGTTCGGATTGTTGGTGCGGGCCATCGAGCAGACGCCGCGCACGTGCGGTTCCTTGGAGAACTCGGCCGGCAGGTTCGGCTTGTCCGAGCCGCCCGAACCGGTGCCGGTCGGGTCGCCGCCCTGGGCCATGAAGCCCGGGATCACGCGATGGAAGACCACACCGTCGTAGAAGCCTTCACGGGCCAGTTCCTTGATCCGCGCCACGTGCTGGGGCGCCAGGTCGGGCCGCAGCTTGATCTTCACGGCGCCGGTGGCCAGTTCCAGCAGGAGGGTGTTTTCAGCGTCCATTATTTCACCTCGACAGGGATGTTCACGTCACAGGCCGTGAAGTTCGCGCCGCCCAACGCCTGGGCGCGGGCGATCTCGGCCTTGAACCATTGTCCGGCCGGATCGATCACGCGGATCTTCGGCCGGTCTTTCTCAGGGATATCGCTCAGCAGACGGACCCGTTCCATCTTGTCCTGCGGATCGGGAACGGGCTCGCCCACCTTGATGGCGGTTACCACGTCCATGCCCGAGATAACTCGGCCCCAGGCCGTGTAGCGGCGCTCCAGGCGCGGATAGTTCGCCCGCATCAGGAAGAACTGGCTGTTCGCCGAATTCTCGTCCTCGCCGCGCGCGGCGCCGCCGACGCCGGGACAGAACAGGCCGTAACCGGAAATCTTGCCGTCGCGCGTCATCGGGGCCAGCATCATCGACTGGGTGGTCACCGGCAGCGACTTGATGAAGCCCACCTCGGCCACGGCCTGGTCGGCGACCAGCACGAACGGCGTCTCGGGCCCGCGGCGGAATTGGAACTCGGCGTTGACGTTGGGCCTGGACGACTGGCCGGTGCCGCGGTTTTCCGGGTCGCCCGTCTGGTCCATGAAGTCTTCGATGACCCGGAAGAAGGTCTGGCCGTCGTAGAAGTGCTCCAGGGTCAGCGCGCGCATCTGTGCGGTCCACAGGGGCGCGACCTCGGGCACCATCTCGACGATGATCCGGCCCTTGTTGGTGTCGATCACCAGGACGTCTTCGGCCTTGGGGGTGCGCCAGTCGGCGGCCGTGGGCGCGGCGGGCTTTGCCGGCGCGGCAGCCGCCGGGGCCGGAACCGGCTTCTTCTGGGCGGTGGCCGTGGTGGCGAGGGCCGCGAACGCCGCGGCGAGCAGAACGGTCTTCAACGTCATGGCGCCTCTCGTAGCGAGGTCGCCGCCGCTTCGCCAGAGATTAGGCGCGGCCGACTTTCGCCATCAGCCGGTCCTTGACCGACGGGCTGACGAACTTTTCGACTTCGCCGCCTAGCTGGGCGATCTCCTTGACCAGCTTCGACGCGATCGCCAGGTGGCGCGGGTCGGCCATGAAGAAGACCGTCTCGATCTCGCGATCCAGCTGCTGGTTCATGGCGGTCATCTGAAACTCGAACTCGAAGTCGGCCACCGCGCGCAGGCCGCGGACGATGACGTTGGCGCCGACTTCGCGGGCGAAGTGCATGGTCAGGCCCTCGTAGGGCTGGACGATGATCTCGGCCCTGTCGCGCAGCGGCTGGATCGCCTGTTCGACGATGTCCACACGCTCTTCCAGCGAGAACAGCGGCCCCTTGCCGGCGTTGATCGCGACCCCGATGACCAGCCGGTCCACCAGCTTGACCGCCCGACCCATGATGTCGGTATGGCCGTTATGGATGGGATCGAACGTGCCCGGATAGAAGCCGACGCGGGTCATGCGCTAGGAGTCCCCAAACTCAACCGTTTCGCCCTTTCGCCGCCGGACGTGGTTCTGGCAAGCGGAAATCGACCTGACGTTCCGTGAGGGTCGACGACGCCGGACTAGTCCTGTCCGGCGTCCGGAGCCGTATCGCCCTCGCCGCCCGCGTCCGGAACATCACCCTCGATCCCGGCGATGTCTTCGTCCTCACCCTGGTCGGCGAGGCGTTCCACCGAGACGACATGCTCGCTGGCGCTGGTGCGGAAGATGGTGACGCCCGAGGTGTTGCGGCCGATGACGCGGACCTGGGTGACCGGGGTGCGGATGAGCTGGCCCTGATCCGTGACGAGCAGGATCTGGTCGAACTCCTCGACGGGGAACGAGGCGGCCAGGCGACCGCCCTTGCCCTTCTTGGTGAGATCCTGGGCCAGCAGACCCTGACCACCGCGACCGGTGCGACGGAATTCGTAGGCCGAGGTGCGCTTGCCGTAGCCTTCGGTGGAGACGGTGAGGATGAACTCCTCGGCCGCGCCCAGTTCGGCGATACGCTCCTGCGACAGGGCGGCTTCGCCGTCGACGGCTTCCTCGTCGTCGGGCGCCGCGACGTCCTCGACCTCCTCGCCGTCGCCGCTGATCGCGCGGCGCATGGCGTTGGCGTGCTTCACATAGGCGGTCCGCTCGGCCGGGTTGGCCGTGACGGCGCGCAGGATCGCCATGGAGATGACGCTGTCGCCCTCCGCCAGGCGGATGCCGCGCACGCCGGTGGAGTCGCGGCCGGCGAACACCCGGACCTCTTCCGTCACGAAGCGGATGCAGCGGCCCAGGGCCGTGGTCAGCAGGATGTCGTTGACCTCGGCGTTGCAGACGCCGACGCCGATGATGCTGTCGCCTTCGTCCAGCTTCATGGCGATCTTGCCGTTGCGCCGGATGTCGATGAAGTCGCTGAGCTTGTTGCGGCGGACGTTCCCCGAGCGGGTGGCGAACATCACGTCGAACTGATCCCAGGTCGCCTCGTCCTCGGGCAGCGGCAGGATCGAGGTGATCGTCTCGCCGGGCTCGATCGGCAGCAGGTTCACGAAGGCCTTGCCGCGCGAGGTGGGCGTGCCGACCGGCAGGCGCCAGACCTTCAGCTTGTAGGCCTTGCCGCCGCTGGAGAAGAACAGCATCGGCGTGTGGGTGTTGGCCGAGAACACCCGGGTGACGGCGTCCTCTTCCTTGGTCGCCATGCCCGAGCGGCCCTTACCGCCGCGGTGCTGAGTCCGGTACAGGCTGAGCGGCGTGCGCTTCACATAGCCGCCGTGGGTCACGGTGATCACCATGTCCTCGCGGGCGATCAGGTCCTCGTCCTCGACGTCGGCGTCGCCGTCGATAATCTCGGTGCGGCGCGGCACGGCGAAGGCGTCGCGCACGGCGACCAGCTCTTCGCGGACGATGGCCATGATGCGTTCGCGCGACGCCAGGATCTCCAGGTGGCCCTGGATGGTGTTCGCCAGTTCGCGGGCTTCGCCGAAGATCTCGTCGCGGCCCAGGCCGGTGAGGCGCGACAGGGTCAGCGCCAGGATGGCGCGGGCCTGCTCGTCGGTGAGCCGGATCTCCTTGCCGTCGATCACCAGGGTGCGCGGGTCGGCGATCAGCTCGACCAGGGGTAGCATGTCGCCGGCCGGCCAGTCCTTGGCCACCAGGCGCTCGCGCGCCTCGGTCGGGTCCTTGGACGAGCGGATGATGTGGATGAACTCGTCGATGTTGGCCACGGCGATGGCCAGGCCGACCAAGACGTGACCGCGGTCGCGGGCCTTGCTGAGTTCGAACTTGGTGCGGCGGACCACCACCTCTTCGCGGAAATCCACGAAGGCGGTGACCATCTCGCGCAGGCCCATCTGCTCGGGCCGCCCGCGGTTCAGCGCCAGCATGTTGACCCCGAACGAGGACTGCAGCGGAGTATAGCGGTAGAGCTGGTTCAGCAGCACCTCGGCCGAGGCGTCGCGCTTCATCTCGATGACGATGCGCATGCCCTGGCGGTCGGATTCGTCGCGCAGGTCGGAGACGCCCTCGACCCGCTTCTCACGCACCAGCTCGGCGATCCGTTCGACCAGCGAAGCCTTGTTCAGCTGGTACGGGATCGCCGTGATGATGATCGCCTCGCGATCCTTGCGGATCTCCTCGACGTTGGCGATGCCGCGCATGATCACCGAGCCGCGGCCGGTCATCAGCGCCGTCCGCGCGCCGGTGCGGCCGACGATCTGGCCGCCGGTCGGGAAGTCCGGGCCGGGCACGATGTCCAGCAGGGCGTCCAGGCTGATCTCGGGGTCGTCGATATAGGCCAGGCAGGCGTCGACGATCTCGCCCAGGTTATGGGGCGGGATGTTGGTGGCCATGCCGACAGCGATGCCGCCCGCGCCGTTGACCAGCAGGTTGGGGATGCGCGAGGGCAGCACCACCGGCTCGCTCTCGGAGCCGTCGTAGTTGTCCTTGAAGTCGACCGTATCCTTGTCGAGGTCCGCCAGGATCGCCATCGCGGCCCGGGTCATGCGGCTCTCGGTGTAGCGCATGGCGGCCGGCGGATCGTTGTCCACCGAGCCGAAGTTGCCCTGGCCGTCGATGAGCAGCAGGCTCATCGAGAACGGCTGCGCCAGGCGCACCAAGGTGTCGTAGATCGCGACGTCGCCGTGCGGGTGATACTTACCCATCACGTCACCGACGATGCGGGCGGACTTCACGTACGAGCGGTCGGGGGTATGCCCCTGCTCACCCATCGAGAACAGGATCCGCCGGTGCACGGGCTTCAGGCCGTCGCGCACGTCCGGAAGGGCGCGGCTGACGATCACGCTCATCGCGTAGTCGAGGTACGAGCGCTTCAGCTCGTCTTCGATCGCGATAGGGGCAATGCCCCCGGGCCCGTGTTCGGGAGGGGTCGTGGTGCTGTCGTCGGTCAAGGGAGGGAAATCGCCGTTCGAATCGAACTGTTAGATGGGCATTCCAGTTACCACCCGGAAGAGGTCAACGCCACTTCACGCGTGCGCACGTATGTACACGCGCACGCGTGCGGAGTGCGACAGGCCGCCCCAGCGGCGCCCACGTGACCTGGACGGGCGGAAGCTCTAGTTTGCCGGCATGCCGCTTTCGCTTGGCCAGAACGCACCGTGGTTCGCCGCGTGGACGCCCTCGAACGCCGAGTTCGCGTTCGACACGACCGCGGGCCGCTATGTGCTGCTCATGTTCCTGCCCCTGGAGCCCGAACCCCGGATCGCGGCCGTGCGCGCCCTGGCGGCGCACCAGCACCTGTTCGACGAGGTGAAGGCCTGCGCCCTGGTGGTGGTCCGCGATCCCGAGATGATGGCCGGGCTGCGCGATGTGCGCGGCCTGCGCTGGATGCGCGACGCCACCCAGGCGATCACCAACCGCTATGGCCCGGAGCCGCACTGGCTGCTGCTGGACCCGACGCTGCGGGTGATGGCCTCGGCGGCCATCGATGCGCCGCAGGAGATCTTCGCCCGTATCGCCGCCCTGCCCGCCCCCGCCGACCACGCCGGCGTGGCGCTGCACGCGCCGGTGCTGACCGTGCCGAACATCTTCGAACCCGAGCTGTGCCAGGCGCTGATCGCGCTGCATGAGACCGACGGCGGCGCGTTCACCGGCGTGATGCGCGACGCGGGCGACCGCACGGTGGCGGTGATGGACGAGCTGAAGAAGCGCCGCGATATCTGGATCAGCGACCCCGAGCTGCAAGACGCCATCCGCGAGCGGCTGGAGCGCCGGCTGTATCCGATGATGGTGCGCGGCCTGGGCTTCCAGGTCACCCGGATCGAGCGGTTCCTGGTCAGCTGCTACGACGCCGCCGACAACGCCGTGTTCCACGCCCACCGCGACAACACCACCCAGGGCACCGCGCACCGCCGGTTCGCCTGCTCGCTCAATCTCAACGACGGGTTCGAGGGCGGCGACCTGCGCTTCGCCGAGTACGGCCCGGCCACCTATCGCCCGCCGCCGGGCGGCGCGGTGGTGTTCTCCTGCGCCATCATGCATGAGGCCACGCCGGTCACGGCGGGCCG
>JAHJME010000036.1 GCA_018821435.1 Alphaproteobacteria bacterium | reverse complement strand
CGCCTCGCGCTCGGCCCCGGTCGCGCGGGCGCCCGCCACATCGGCCTGGGCCCGCCGCTCGCCCAGGTCGGCGGTGGCGGCGTCCAGCATCAGCCGCGCCTGGCGGTCGTCGACCTGGGCCAGGACCTGGCCCGCGCTCACCGCCGCCCCTTCCTCGGCCGGCGCCGAGACGATCAATCCGTCGCGGGGGGCCAGCACGCGCAGGAGACCGCCCTGCGCCTCGACGACCCCCTTGGCGACCGCCACCGTGGGCGGGACGCTCTGGGCAGACGGTGGCGCGGGCCTGGGGGTGCATGCGCACAGGGCCAGCAAGGTGGAAAGCAGGAAGCGTTTCATAGGAGCAGGACCGCGGGATCGGCCTGGGCGACCCGGCGCAGCGCGAGCGCGCCCGAGCCCAAGGCGGTGAGCATGACCAAGGCCGCCGCGATGGCGACCATGACCGGGGTGAGAACGATGGGGATCGCGCCGGCCGCGGCCGCCAGGACCAGCAACGCGGTCAACAGTCCGCCGACCGCCAGGCCCGCCCCGCCAACCCAGGCGCTCTGGGCGACCACGATCCGCCGCAGGGCTCGCATGGAGAAGCCCAGCGCCCGCAGCGCGGCGTATTCTCGCATCGAGCCCGCGACCGCAGCCGACAGGGTCTGACTGGTGATCACGCCGGCCACCAGGATGGCCACCACGCTGCCGAACACGAAGGCGACGCCCGCGCCGGATTCCGCCAACCAGTAGAGCGTCGTCCGCCGGGCGAAGGCCGGCGCCGTCAGGGCCTCGAACCCGCGCGACGCGCCATCGGCATTGAGAGCTGCGGCGACCCGGTCGGCGGCCCTGGGATCGTCCAGCCGGGCCAGGAAGTAGGCCACACGCCCCTGCGGTCCGGCGGCCGGATCCAGGCGCCGGGTCGTCGCAAGCGAGGCGATCACATTGACGCCGCCCAGCGCCCGCAACCCGTGGGTCACGCCCACCACCCGAAGATAGCGGCCGTTGATCTCGGCGGTCTCGCCCACCGCCGTCTGCAACTTGTGCAGGTCGGCGTCGTCCACCAGGGCGGAGTCCGGCTCGGCGAGCGCCGCGCGCTGCGCCGGCGTCAGGGCCTCGGACAGCGCCAGGCCGTCGGGCCGCGGATCGACGCCCACGATATAGACATTGACCATGCCCTGGCTGCGCGTCCGCCACTCGCCGGATCCCCAGAGGAACGGCTCAAGGCGCCGGACGTGCGGGTTCATCCAGGCGTAGACCTCGGCGGGACCGGTCAGCGGGCGCCCCAGGTCCAGGCTCTGAACCCCGGGATAACCGATCCAGAGGTCGGCGCCGGAGCGGGTCACGTATTGGCTCGAAAGGGAGAAGATGCCCAGGATGACGCCCGCCTGCAGCAGGACCAGCAGACCCGAGAACGCCACCGCCACCATGGCGGGCGCGAACCGCCGCCACTCGTGGATCAGGGACTTGAGCGCCATCGACCTCATGGCGTCTCGGCCTCCGGCTCGGCGCGGCCGATCATCCAGATCCCGGCGAGAATGATCACCCCGCCGACCACTTGGGCCGCATTGGCGGGCTCATGGAACAGGGTCCAGCCGGCGAGGATGATCAGCACATAGCCCACCGCCGACATGGGGAAGGCCGCGCTCAGCTTCATTTCCGAGAGCGCGGTCATCCACGCGGCGAAGCTGGCGATCTCCAGCGCCAGCATACCCTGGGCCCAGGGCGAGCGCACCAGATGGGCGAACCAGTCCCAGCCGAACGGGATGTGCGCCAACGCCTGGGCCGTCTCCTTGGCGGTGATCTGGTAGCCGAGGCTGAGCAGGGGCAGCGCGCCGCACAGCGCCCAGAGCGATATCCGCCGTCGCAGGGCGCTGGGGCCGCCGGCCTGGCTCCAGATGGTCATGCCGCGGTCTCCGGAACCGGATCGGCGGCGAACAGCGGCGCGGCCAGCCGCAGCAGGGCGTTCAGGACCGGGTTGCGATGGCGGAAGTAGTTGGCGGTGCGCGTCAGGCGACTGCCAAGCCTGAGCTTCACGTCATAGGCCGCCTGCCCCGCCTGGTAGCGGGTCCATCCGCCCTCCAGGCACAGGCGCACATTGGTGAACCAGCTCAGGAAGTAGAGGTTGAACGCCCGCCCGCGGGCGGCGTCCATGCAGAAGTACTTGTCCAGCAGGGTCGCGCCGTCCTGCAGCAGCAGGTTCGCCGCCAGCAGGTCGTCGCCGTCGAAATAGAGCACGAACAGGGCCCGCCCCGGCATCTCGCGCAGCACGCCGCGGAAGTAGTCGGGCGTCAGCGCCTCCAGGCTCATGTCAGCCCGCCCGCGGGTCTCGGCGTACAGCGCCATGATCCGGTCCATGACGTCGTCGACATCGGTCCGGACCTCGATGCGCACGCGATCCAGGGCGCGCAGCTTGCGGCGCATGTCCTTGCGCGCGCTGGGGCTCAGGCGCTCGCAGTAGCGGTCGAGGTCCGGGAAATCGATGTCCAGATGGGCGATGGGCAGGCTGGCGATGGACCGATAGCCGAGGGCGCGGGCGCCCCACGCCGGACGGTCGTCCTCGATCATGTCCTTGAGGCCGATCAGGCTGCAGCCCTCGCCACGCGCGGCGGCCTCGAAACCGGCCACCAGGGCGTTGACCAGCGCGCCGCGCAGGGCCGGCTCGACCGATGGCGAGATGCCGATCAGCGCCGTCTCGGTGCAGGGCGAGCCGATGCAGGCCAGGCGCAGGGTCAGCAGGCCGGGGAACGCCCGCTCCACGAGGTCTGCGGCCCGGCGGCCGGCGCCGGTCAGTGTGGTCGCCAGCGGATAGTCGGTGAGGAACGCCGGCGCGGCGGCGACCAGCTCACCCGCCTCGAACGCCAGGACATAGCGCCAGCGGAAACCGACCAGACCGGAGCGTTCGATGGCGGTCAGATAGTCGTAATCCTCGATCTCACCGGGAAACACCGCGGTCCACTGCGCACGGTCCACGCCCGCCAGGCTCTCGACCACGCGGATCTCAGGCATCGGCCGGCGCTCCGGCCTGCGCCCGCACCCCGACCGGCGCGCCGAAGAAGGTCGCGGTCCGCTGGGCCACCAGGGCGTGCTGCCGGTCGACGTGGACCATGTGGTAGCTGTCGTCGAGGCGCAGCACCTCGGACGGCCCGCCCAGCCCGGCCTGCAGCCGCGCGGCGTTGCGCGGATGGCTCATGTCGTCCTCGTCGGCGTGGACGATCAGCACCGGCGTCGAGATCTCCGGCGCGATCCGGTCCACGTGCCGGCCCAGCCGGTACATCTGGTAGAGCGAGCCCAGGGGCATGCGGTCGGTGGCGCCCTCGATCAGGCTCTCGTCGGCGCGCGACGCCATCTCCCGCAGGCGAAGATCCTTCAGGCCATAGGGATAGGGCTCGGCGAAGGTGATCCGGCGCACCAGCGGCAGGTTGGCGACCAGCTGGATCAAAGGCGCGGCGGTGGCCCAGCGCGGCATGTTCCAGCCGTCATATTCGAAGGTCATGGAATAGACCGCCGCGCCGCTGATCTCGGGCGCCTCCGCGCAGAGCGCCAGGCCCAGGGCGCCGCCCACGCAGATGCCGGCCACATAGACCTCGTCCACCTGGGCGGCGAGCTTGCGGTAGGCATCGCGCGCGGAGTCCAGCCAGTCGCGCCAGGTGCTGCGCAGCAAGGTCTTCTGATCCGCGCCGTGACCGGCCAGCAGCGGCGCGCTGAGCGCGAATCCCGCCCGACTCAGCCGCCGGCCCAGCAACCGCATCTCGGCCGGCGCCCCCGTCAGGCCGTGCAGCAGCAGCACCCCCTTCGAGCCGCCGCGCGAGACCCCGAAACTCAGATCGTTCATCGGACTTCAGCCTTTCAGATCGGAGAGGGAGACGATGGCGACGCCCATGGCGACCAGGCCCGCGCCCATCCGCTGGCCACGGTTCAGTTGCTCGCCCAGCACCAGGCCCGCGGCCAACGGCGTGCCGGCGTAGGTCAGCGCCATGATCGGAAAGGCGATGGCCAGCGGCGTGTGCTCCAGCACCAGCAACCAGGCCACGCCCTCGACCGCCCAGAACACGATCCCCATCCAGAGAAAGGGATGGATCAGCAGGGCGACGACGTAGTTGGCGCGGTCGGCGCGCATCGTCGCCGCCTTGAAATTGAGTTCGCGGCCGATGTCGGTCAGGACGCAAAACAGCAGCAGGCCATAGGTCCAGGGGCTCAGGCTCTCGCTCACCGGGCCACCGCCAGGATCTGGTCGAGCAGCGCCAGGTTCACCGCCTCGTTGCCCGCCAGGATGGCCGGCGCGGGCGCGCGCCAGGGCTGGTCCAGCGCCGCCTCCGCCCGCTTCAGCATCGACGGCAGCAGCCCGCCGCCATAGCTGGCCGCAGACCAGTCGCCGACCACATCCGCCCCGATCAGCCGGCGACTCTGGAGAGCGCTGGCGATCAGCGTCTTCAGGAACCCGAGGCTCATCCGGCCCTGATCCCAGTTGGTGCCGGCGTCCGCGGGCCGCAGCACGTCCTTGTCGATGGTGATGTAGACCGCCTCGGTGGCGATGCGGGTGGGCAGGAAGTCGGCGAAGGCCGCCTCTCCCATCGCCTCGATGGTCGGCCAGCGCCGGCCGCAGACGGTCACCGCGTCGGGCGTGGCCTCGGCATGATAGGCGTAGAGCTCGACCTTGCCGTCCTCGACGATCCGAAGGTCGGCGCCCTTCGCGGCCGGGGCCTGGATGTCGGAGCTGCACACACCCACGGTCACCACGCGGGCCACCCGGTCCATGCGCGCCACCTGCCCCACCCACGATCCACAGTGGGCGCCGGGACCGAACTTCACCCAGTCCGGATGGTTGTCGAAGTGCAGCACCGTCACCGGCGGATCGCCGTGCGCGGACAGCGCGCGACCGAGCAGCAGCGGAGTCACATGGTGGAAATCGCCCGACCCCGAGAACACCAGCGCCGCGCCGGCCTCCGCCGGCAGAAAGGCGGCCAGCTGGTCGCGCAGGCGCCGCAGGCCCGCGGGCCGGCTCCAGAGCCGAAGCTCGGGACCCAGGCCGCGGCTGTCCAGCGTCGCGCCGCCGCCGGCGCGCACCGCCTCGCGCAGCCGGGACTGGCCCGTCAGCGCGTCGTCCAGATGCAGGAGCGCGGCGCGCACCGACGTGATCCTCAGGCGGCCGTGCAGCGGCGCAGCAGGTTGTCGAGCAGCTCCAGCGCCAGGTCGATCTCCTCGAAGGTGATCTCCAGAGACGGGGCCAGGGTGATGACGTTCTTGTGGTAGCCGCCGACGTCGAGGATCAGGCCCATCCGGCGACCGCCGGCCTCCAGATCGCCCCGCATCGCCTCCTCCTCCATGCGGTCCAGGAGCTTTTTGTTCGGGGTGTAGCCGTCGGCCTCGCAGATCTCGCAGCGCAGCGCGAGGCCCAGGCCGTCCACGTCGCCGATCTGCGGCCAGCGCATCTGCAGCGCCTTCAGGCCGTCCAGGAAGTAGGCGCCCTTCTCGGCGACCGTGCGGCCGTAGTCGAGCTCGGCGCACATGCGCAGGGTCTCCAGCGCCACCGCCGTGCCCATGGGATTGGCGTTGAAGGTCGAGTGGGTGGAGCCCGGCGGGAAGACGGTCGGGTTGATCAGCTCTTCCCGCGCCCACAGGCCGGACAGTGGGTTCAGGCCGTTGGTCAGCGCCTTGCCGAACACCAGCACGTCGGGCGTGACGCCGAAGTGCTCGATCGACCACAGCTTGCCGGTTCGATACATCCCCATCTGGATCTCATCGACCACCATCAGGATGCCGTGCTGATCCAGCACCTTCTTGATTCCGGTGAAGAAATTCGGCGGGGGGATGACGTAGCCGCCGGTGCCCTGGATCGGCTCGACATAGAAGGCGGCAAACTCCGCCTGGCCGGTCTTGGTGTCGAGCACGCCGTTGTATTCGGTCTCGAACAGCCGGGCGAACTTGGCCACGCAGGCCTCGCCGTACTCCTCCTTGCTCATGCCCCGGGGGCCGCGGAAATGGTACGGGAACTCGATGAACTGGGCCCGGTCGCCGAAGTGGCCGTAGCGGCGGCGATAGCGGTAGGACGAGGTGATCGCCGAGGCGCCCAGGGTGCGGCCGTGATAGCCGCCCTCGAAGGCGAACATCAGGCTTTTGCCGCCCGACGCGTTCCGGACGATCTTCAACGAATCTTCGACCGCCTGGGCCCCGCCGACGTTGAAGTGGACCCGGCCTTTCGAACCGAACTTCGCTTCCATGTCGCGGGCGATGGTGGCGGCCAGCTCGACCTTCTCGCGGTGCAGATATTGCGAGGCGACCTGCGGCAGGGTGTCGAGCTGGCGGTGCGCGACCGCGTTCAGGCGCGGATTGCGGTAGCCGAAGTTGACCGCCGAGTACCACATCTGCAGGTCCAGGAACGCCCGCCCCTCGGCGTCGTACATGTACGAGCCCTCGCAGGTGTCGAAGAACTTCGGATGCTCGAGATAATGGACCGTGTCGCCCCACGAACAGTACGCGGCCTCGAGGGCGCGCAGTTCGGCTTCCGTGGCTTGGGCGGGTGCGTCGTACATGAGGAACTCCTGGGGATTCAGAGCGGGGCGATGCGGCCGGCGGCGGCGAGCTTGCTCAGCCGCCGTTCGAGGGCGTGCGTCACGTCGTGGAAGGTCTCGAACGGGATGAAGGGCTGGGCGCGGGCGGCCGCGTAGTCGGCCAGCGCCGCCTTGGCGAAGAGCAGGTCGGCGCGGGCCGAGACGCAGAAGTCCGAACGGCCGTCGCCCACGTACACGACCATCGGCCACTTCGGCTCGGACCAGGCGCCGGCCAGGGCGCATTTGCAGACGCCGGAGCCCGCCGCGCAGCCCTCGCGGGCCCAGGGCTGTTCCAGCCGCCGCGCGCCCGGCTGGCCCGCCAGGCGGTTGGCGAACACCGGCAGGTGCGCCAGCCCATGGCGCTCCAGGATGCGGAAGATAAAGCGGTCGACCCCATCGCTGACGATGCTGATCGGCAGGCTGCGCGCGCCACACCAGGCGACGAAGCTGACGAAGCCAGGGTCCAGTTCGACGGTGTCCAGCAGCGCGTCGAGGTCGGCGTCCGAGCCTGCGATCAGGGCGATCTGAGCGCGCATGCAGGCGGCGGCGGTGATCCGGCCGGCGACCCAGTCGTCCTCGATGGCGCGCCAGGCCGGATCGGCCAGGCGCCCGAGGACAAGATCGGTCGTGTCTCCGCGCGAAATGGTACCGTCGAAATCACAGATGACGTGCATCGGACTCCCGAGCGCCCCCCGGCGACTGGGCGGCGGAAACCTCCGCCTTGATCAGATGACGCCACGGTCCGCGGAGCGCCTCATCGGCGCGTGAAAGACCTGCGCGATTGCCGCGACGACGAGGCTCCGCTACGTCGGAACATGCCGCGGCGTTCGGACATCTGGCGGATCGGAATTGTCGAGGCGCCGATCGCGGCCCTGGCGACGGCGCGGGGTCTGGCCCAGGCGCCGGTGCGGTGGCTGGCCGAAGAGCCGCCCTTCACCTTCCTCGCCGATCCGTTCGGGATATGGCGGGATGGCCGGCTGCACGTCTTCGCCGAGGCCTACGACTATCGCACCCGGCACGGCGTCATCGACGTCCTGACGTTCGACGCCGGCTTGACGCTGCTGTCGCGCGAGACCGTGTTGCGCGAGCCGTGGCACCTCTCCTACCCGTTCGTGCTTGAGGCGGACGGCGAGACCTGGATGATGCCGGAGGCGCATCGATCCGGCGCGGTAACCCTCTATCGTGCGGCGGCGTTCCCGGATCGCTGGGAGCCCGCCGCGCGGCTGGACCTCGACACCCCGGCGGTGGACGCCACGCCCTTCCGGCATGGCGGCCTCTGGTGGCTGGCCTATTCGCCGTCCGGGTCGCAGGTCCAGAAGCAGGGCCGCTTGCACCTGGCCCACGCGGAAGCGCTGACCGGCCCCTGGCGGGTCCATCCCGGCAATCCGGTGCGAACCGACCGGGCCAGCAGTCGGCCGGGCGGCACGCCGTTTCTCGACGATGGCGTGCTCACCTTGCCGGTTCAGGACTGCACCGCGACCTATGGCGGCGCGATCCGGCTGCTGCGGATTCACGAGCTGATGCCGGACCGCTTCGTGGGCGAGGCGGGACCGGCGCTAGCGCCGCCTGCGACGGTCGGGATCTATGCGGACGGGCTGCACACCCTGTCGGCGTGTGGGGACCTCACCCTGATCGACGTCAAGCGGATAGACCGCTCGCCTGGCGGGCTCGCGATCGACCTGGGTCGGTTGCTGGGTCGCTGGCGGGCCTGACCGGCAGGCGGGCCATGATCTCCGCGCCGGTCTGCACGAACGAGGCGCCGCCGAACCGGTCCAGCACCCGCGCCCGCGCCGCCGCACCCATGTCGGCCAGCCTTTCCGGGTGGGAGAGGAGCCAGCTCAACGCCTGCGCCAGCGCGTCCGCGTCGTCCGGCGGCACGACTAGGCCCGTCTCGCCGTCGCGCACGCTGTAGGGCAACTCGCCAACCGCGGAGACAAGGGTGGGCAGGCCGGCCTGCATGGCCTCGTGGACCGCGATGCAAAGGCCCTCGGACCGCGACGGCTGGAGAAACAGGTGAAGGTCGGCGAGGAACTCCTGGGGCCGGGGCTCGAAGCCGGTCAGCCGCACATTGTCGAGGCCCGCCGCCGCCAGCGAAGCTTCCAGGGCGCCGCGTTCCGCGCCCTCCCCCGCGATGCGGACCTCGAACGGCGCATGCGGCCGGAACCCTTGCGCCCGCAACCGTGCGAGGGCGGCGATCAGGACATCATGGCCCTTCACGGGGTGCAGCCGGCCCAGCGCGCCCAGCTTCAACGTCTCGCCCGGTCGCCAGGGCGTGGCCTGGGGGGCGTCCGGTTCGGCCGCGAACAGGGCCCAGGTGGTCAGCCGCTCCGACGGCACGGCCAGCCGCTGGCGGGTGAGCGCCGCGACGCTGTGGGAGTCGGCGATCCAGAGCGCCGACAGGTGCTGGAAGGCGCGAAGCAGAATGCGGTTCGCCGGTTTGAGGAAGGCCGCGTGCTGCCAGCTGACCACCGGGATCCGCAGGCGCCGACCCACCTGCTGGCCCAGCAGCGTGGCCCGCGTCAGCGAGGTCCAGATCAGGTCCGGCCGCGCCTGCGCCATCCGGGCCTCGAGCCAGCGGAAGGCTTCCAGATGGTCCTTCTCGCCACCGGCTCGCACGTGGACGTGCAGTCCGGCCGCCTCCATCGCGGCGATCGCGCGACCGTCGCGGCGGGTCAGGGCGTAGATCTCCACCTCCGCGCCACAACCTTGCAGCACCCTGGCCACCGCTGGAACCGGCAGCGCCGCGCCGCCGCCCTCGACCGAATTGATGACATAGGCGATCCGCATCAGGCGCGCGCCTCCGCGATCCGGGGGTCGGCGACCCGGGTCTCGTCCCGCACGGCGACGGTCAACAGGCTGACGCCGACGACAGCCTGAACGATGGCATGGCAGCCCGCGCCCGCCAGGCCCAGACCGCTCAGCAACGGAGGCAACAACACCAGAAGGCCCACGCCACTGATCAGGTTGGCCCGCACCGATAAGCCAGGCCGTCCCAGGGCGGTCAGCGCCGCGCTGAGCGGCGGGGCGGCGAGCAGGATCGCGCGCGCCAGCATCAGCCAGAGCATCACCCCGGCCGCGCCGGCAAACGCCGGCCCGGCGATGGCGGTCGCGATCCGGGGACCGAACATCGCGATGACGACACAGACCGGAACCGCCGCCAGCACCGCGATGCCGATCGCCGGACCGAGGGCGGCGCGAATGCGTGCGCCGCGATGGCCCGCGGCGGCCAGCCGGGCCAGCTCGGCATAGGCGGCCTGGCCCAGCACCAGGGCCGGCTGCGAGATCACCGCTGTCGCCCGTTGCGCCACGGCGTAGAGGCCCGCAGCGGCCGGCCCCAGGATCCAGCCCACCGCCAGCGGCGTGGCGCGGCCGGCGAACTCGGACAGGGTGACGTCGGCGTTCGCACCCCACATGAAGCGCCACAGGCCGGGATTCTCCGCCGGCACGCCCTTCAGGCCCGACGACAGGTCGGCCCACGCCACCCGGCCCCATGCGACCCAGGCGCCCAGCGCCCACATGACGGCCCATTCGGCCAGCGCGGCGACCAGCCACGCCACCAGGAAGCCGTGCAGGCCGGCGTGCGTCCAGATGGCGATCGCGGCCCCGGCCAGGCGCGTCAGTGGCGCGACGACATTGTGCGCGCCCAGCAGGTCGAACCGGCCCATGAGCTGGAGATAGCCGGCTGGCGTCGCCCGGATCGAGGCGAGCACGGCCAGGCTGTAGGGCAGCGCGAAGGCGACGGCGGCGGGCGACCAACCCAGTCTGGGCCCCAGCCACGGCGCCAGCAACGCGGCGGCCCCGACCGCGAGCACGCCGGCCGTCATCTCAACAACCCCGGCGAACACCAGCAGCCGGGTCACCCGCGGCCGGTCGCCGGCTTCCATCGCCTGGGCGCCATAGCGCACCACCGCGTGCCAGCCGGGAAACTCGATGATCCCGCCGACGGTCATCACGTAGGTGTGGACCAGGATCAGCACGCCGTAGTCGGCGGGTCCCAGGTCGCGGGCGGCGATGGCGATATAGGCCAGGCTGATGAGGCCCGCCGCCGCCTTGCCGCCCAGCAGGCGTCCGAGATTTCCATAGATGCGGCCGACAACCCCGCCCCCCGGCGCCTCAGCCATGGGCGACGCGCCGGGTATCCTGCGGCGGGGCAGCCAAGCCCGGCGCCGACAGTCCCGCGAAGACGGCCACCGCACGCGCCGCGCGGATCGCCGAGGGCTCCTCGGTCAGGTCGAAACTGGCGTCGAACATCGCCTGTTGGATGGGACGGTGCGTCGTCGCGTGGCTGGCCTGGGCCTGCGCCAGCGCCGCGCCCAGCTCTTCGACGTCTTCGATCACCGGCCCCGCCTGCCAGTGCGCGAAGTTCGGGTCGCCCTTCCAGGGAAGCCGGTGTGGATTCAGGAACACGCAAGGGCGGGGTTTCAGCAGAAACTCGTAGACCTGGCTCGACGCGTCCCCGAGGTAGATATCGGCCCGATTGGTGTAGGCCATGGTGGTCGAGGCCCTGCTGCCCAGGTCGATATGGATATTGGGCGCGCGCAGGTAGCGCTCCTCGATCCGGCCGGGGCGATCCACCCGCAGCTTGTCGATCGTCAGCACGAACGGCCGCTCGAACAGCATCACGTGTGGCGCGAAGATCAGGTGGTGGTCGTCGTGCTCGACGAACCAGTCCAGCACCTGACGGCCCGCCGCGTACCACGACGACAGGTGCGGCGAGACGTGGGGATTGTAGAGCACCACCGGCCGCCCGTCGTCGATCAGCGGCCGCACGTGGCCGGGACCCGCGGACATGTCGAACTTGGGATAGCCCACGACGGAGATGCTGGCGGGATCGACCCCCGCCTCGGCGACCAGCCGGTCGCGGATCTTTCGCCCGGAAACCAGGACGTGATCGAAGCCGGCGCTGGCCTTGTCGAAGCCGATGGCGCGATCACCCGCCCCGTGGCGGGTGTGGACGATCTTCAGATCCTTCAGTCCGTGGCGGGTCTTGAGGATCAGGGAGGTTTTTTCGGCGACCACCAGCACGTCGAGGCTGCGGAAGAAGTCCAGGTTGTCGCCATAGATCAGCAGCTTGGTAGCCGGGACCATCGCCTCCAGCGCGCCCTTGGCCAGCCGGCTGCTCCGCCGCTTCAGGCCCAGTTCCACCAGGCGGATGGCCGGGCCGATCAGGCCCTCGCCCAGGCGGATTACCTCGGCGCTCAGGCGGGGGTTGGTCGTGGCGACCACGATCTCCGCGCCCGTCCCGCCCCGGGCCAACGCCAGGGCGATCGGCAGGCTGTGCGCGACCTGATGAACCTGGTCGTGGTTGAAGAGGAATCCCATCCGCATACCTCCACGACGCCGCCGCGCGGAGAGCGCCTCAGAGGAAAATGCGCGGGTCTCGCGCGGCGACTCTCAGCGTCGGCGCAGGGTCACGCCCGTCGGCCCGCGTTCGGCGCGGACCGGGGCGAAGGCCTCCAGCCGCCGCAGCACGACATCCTTGTCGTCCAGCGTCAGGACGCCCGTGAACCGCATCCGGCCCGTGGCGGCGTCCGCCACCCTGACCGGCGTCCCGAGGCTGCGGGACAGGTCCGCGGCGACTTCGCTCAGTGTCGCATCGGTGTAGACAAGCTGACCACGCGTCCAGGCGAAAGCCGCGTCAGGGGTCGTCGCACTGAGGGTCCCGACCGTCGTCCCGCGCTTGTGGGTCAACTGCTGGCCGGCCGCCACCCGCGTGGGCTTCGCGTCCGCCGCCCCGTCCGGACGAACCTCGACGACCCCGCGACGTACGGTCAAGGCGAAGTCGTCCGCCCGCTGGCGGAGATTGAACTCGGTGCCCACGACCCGGACCTCACGGTCGCCGGTGGCGATCAGGAACGGGCGCTGCGGATCGTGGGTGACATCGAACGCGGCCTCGCCCTCGGCCATCTCGACCCGACGGGCTCGGCGTTCGAAGCGCACATCCAGACGCGACCCGGCGTTCATCCACACCTTGCTGCCATCGGCCAGCGTGAGCTGGCGGGTCTGGCCCGGCGCGGTGGCATAGGTATCGACGGGGGTCATGGGCCAATTGGCCACGCCGACGCCGACGGCGATGCTGGCCGCGAGGCCCGCGCCCGCCGCCAGCCAGCCACGGCGCGAGAGACCCTGCCCCGCCCGCACAGCGCGATGCGCCGCCAGCGACACCGGCGCATCCATCGCGGCGGCGACGCCCTCGCCCAGGTCGTCGAGATCGACCCACAGCCCTTCCAGCCGCTCATAAGCCGCCGCATGCGCCGGGTCCGCCGCCAGCCATTGTTCGAACGCCAGCCAATCGTCGCCGGTCACCGCCTCGTCCTGCAGGCGCGCGAACCAATGGACGGCCGCGTCGGCCGCCTCCATCGGTCTTTGCTGATCCCGCTCGCCGCTCATCGACCCACTGTCCTCGGCGCCCGATCGCGCCAGCCCTCGCACACATGACGCCACCGCGTCCCGAACACCTCCAGGCGCATCATCGGAGCCGCTCCGCCAGGCGCTTCAGCGCGGCCATGCAATGCTTTTCCACGGCGCTGCGCGAGATCCCCAGCGTCTGGGCGACCTCGGTATGGCTCAGGCCGTCGAACTTGTGCATCCGGAACACCCGCTGGGTCTGATCGGGCAACTCCTTCAGGACGGCGACAACGGCCTCCAGCCGCTGACGGGCCGCCACGGTCGCGTCGGCCGGCGGCTCCTCGGAGACCTCGTCCGCCCCGACGACCGTCCGGTGGCTGTCGCGCCAGTCGTGGTCGCGCGCCGCGCTGCGCCGCTCGCCGCGGATCTTGTCCAGCATCAGGTTGGAACCCAGGCGGTACAGATAACCGGCGGCGTTGCGCACATCGACGCCCGGCTCCACCGCGGCGATCCGCAGATAGATGTCCTGCACCAAGTCCTCGCCCGCGGCCGGCGACTTCAAGCGCATGGCGAAGAACCGCACGAGGTCCTCGCGACGCTCGAGATAAGCCGCCAGCAGCGCGGATCGGGCGTCCGTCATCACCCCTGTTCAATTAGAAGCTGCGGCGCAACGCAAGCCCGAAGGTGCGTGGCGGCAGCGGCGTGGCTTGGCGCGCGCGCATGCGACTGAACGGATTGCCGTAGGCGAAGGTGTTGCCCTCCTCGTCGGTCACGTTGGCCACGTAGGCCTGCGCCTGCCAGCGAGCGCCCTTTACAGTAGCCGCGATCCGCCCCTGCCCGTAGTCGCCCATCGCCGTGGCCGCCCCGCCGTCGAACGTGAGGAACGACCGGCCGACATAGGACGCCTGGGCCGAGACCTCGGCCTTGAGATCATGGGGCAGGTTCCAGCCGTAGCTCACATCCACCGCAGCCGTGTGCTTGGCGACGCCCGGCAGGCCGATATCGACCTGCGCCGGGAACTGGTCGCTGGTCCGGGTCAGTTCCGGCTCGTCCACCAGACCGCTCACCCTCAAGCGCCAGTGAGCATCGGGCTTCCAGACCGCCTCGAACTCCACGCCCCGGTTCGAACCGTCGCCGATGTTGAGCGTCACCGGCAGCCCCGAGGGGCGGAACTGGTCCGTCTGGACGTTGCGCCAGATCGCCGTGAAGAGCGCGCCACGCACGGTCAGGGCGCCGTCGAACAGCGTGGCCTCGCCCCCGACCTCGTAACTGCGGAGACGATCCGGCCGATAGCTGCCGACATCGGTCTCGGCGGTCGCGCCGTCCGCCGCAGCCGGCACGTCGAAGCCGCCGGCGCGATAGCCGTCCTGGACCTGGGCATAGGCGACCAACCCTGGGGCGAAGGCGTAGCTCAGCCGGGCTTTGGGCGCAAAGCCCTCGTCGGTGAGATGGGCCTGGATGTCGGGCAACGGCGGTCGCGCCAGGCCAAAGCCTCCCGACCGGGTTTCGACGCGCGTGGCGAACAGGCGCCCGCCCAGCGTGGCGGTAATCCGTGGCGTGAGATCGTAGGTCAGTTCGCCGAAGACCGCCGCTTCCTGCAGCCGGTCGCGGCGCTGGAAGACCGAGCGCGATGCGCCGCCGGAGAGCCTGGCGTCGAGCAGGCCGCTGCTGGTGTCGTGGGTCAGCGACCCGAACAGGCCCACCAGCCAGCGCAGTCGGGTCTGGCCCGCGGACGCAGCCACCGCC
Organism: Alphaproteobacteria bacterium; assembly: GCA_018821435.1. Taxonomy (GTDB): domain Bacteria; phylum Pseudomonadota; class Alphaproteobacteria; order Caulobacterales; family Caulobacteraceae; genus Phenylobacterium. The sequence continues at coordinate 104,447 of JAHJME010000036.1, read as the reverse complement.
TCGCCCACCCAGAGCTCCACCACCTGGGCCTCGTCGAAGGCGGCGAGGGCCCCCGGCGCTAGGTCGAACGCGCCCGTGGCGTCATAGCGGGTGGTCAGGTCGTGATCGATGTAGGCCGCCGACACGCGCAGGTCGACCATCGAACCCGGATGCGCCAACGTCCCGCCGATCAGGGTGAAGTCGTTGTCGTGCGGTTCGAGGATCGCCGCATCACGGGTGAGGCGTGCGCCGCCCTGAGTGTATTGGCTGTCCGATGTGTTGAGGGCCTGCCGGACGACGTTCGCCTGCGCCTGCCAGCCGCCCGGCAGCTCGATGCGCGCGGCCACACGCCCCCCGGTGCGGCGACCACGATTGACGTCTTCCAGCCCCAGCCGCGGGTTGTCGAGGTAGCCGGCCAGTTCATCGCGATAGACGACGGCGCGGACGGCGGCCTTTCCCTCCAGCAGTGGCGCGTTCAGCATCGCCTCCATGCTGAACGACCGGTCCTTGTGCTCGTTGATCATGCCTTCGACCGAGGCCGCGGCGGCGAACGCCGTGGGGTCGGGCGGGGCGGTGACCATCCGCACGATGCCGCCGATCGAACCGGATCCGTAGAGCGTGCCTTGCGGCCCGCGCAGCACTTCGACCTGCTTGACGTCGGCAAGGCGCAGGTCGGGATCGGGGGCGTTATAGGTGATCTGCACATCGTCGAGGTACAGCCCCACCGTCGACTGCGTGCGGCCGGTGAACGCACCGTCCGAGATGCCGCGGATGAAGATCTTGTTGCGGCCCGGCCCGAGGTTCGTCTCCGCGACCCCGGGGAACTGCAGGGCGGCGTCGGCGAAATCGCTGGCCCCCAGCCGCTCCAGGTCCTCGGTGGTGACGACGCTAACCGCGAACGGGCTGCCCCGAAGCGGCTCGCGGCGCTTCTCCGCCGTCACGACCACCTCGTCCAGGTCGTTGGTGGTGGGCGCCGGCGCAAGGGTCGGTGCGACGTGCGGCGCGGGTGGGACCCTTTGCGCCGCGATACGGAACGCCTTTTCATCGATCCGTTCGAACGTGCAGCCGGGCGGCAGCAACCGGCGCAGCGCCGTCGAGGCGGTGAGAACGCCGATCACCGGGCGGCTCTCCCCCGTACAGCCGGCGACCGGGAACCCGCCGACCGATACCCCGGCTTGGACGCCGAACCGCACCAGCGCCCGATCGACCGGCTCTGCGGGCAACCGAAGGATATGAGCCGGCTCCGCGTAGGCCGCCGTCGCGGCGAGCCACAAGCCGCCGGCCAAGCCGATGCGGACGAGGAGACGCCAGGGTTCGGCTGACGTCATGCTGGCTTTACCCATTCCCCCACGGGACTCACCCGCTTCGCGGCCGATCATACCGCCAAGCGAGCGCCGGCGGCAGCAGGGGCACACGATCATGACCCTCAAGAGGCCGGCCAAGACGGCGCCGTCAAGCCGAGGTCGAGCGCGGCCCGGGATCAGCCATCGATCCCACGGTTCACTCACCCGGTGCGGTCTGGGCATCATTGGCGTAAGAAGTCCGCCCAGCACGCTTCCAGAGACGCAATCGTGATTGAGAACGGCGCCCATCTTCGACAAGCCCGTGAAGCCATGGGGTGGACACCCGCGGACCTGGCGCGCGCGCTCCGGTTCGCCGAGAGCCACGGCGGCAGTCGGGTCCTGGAGATGGAGGCGGGCAAGCGCCAGATCTCCGGCCCGGTCACGGTCGCGGTCGAAGCCCTCCTGCGCGGATTTCTGCCGGATGGATTCGAGGCCCCTGCGCCACCGCCGGAGACCGGCCGCTAGCCGTCAGCGCGGCTAGGTCGTCACCCGAAGCGCTCCAGGCCTGCGAGCCGGGCCAGGGCGGCGATATCGAAGGCGTGTTCGAGCTCGGCGGCGATATCGTCGAGGGCCGCGTCCACCACCGCGTCGTAGTCCCCGACGCCCGAGGTCGCGCCGAGGCTGCCCAGGATAGCGGTGCGGGCGGGCGTGGCGGCGAACAGGCCGTGGACATAGCAGCCCGCGATCCGGCCATCGGCCGACACGGCGCCTTCCGGCGTTCCGTCCGCGAAGGTCAGCATCGGCCGGGCGAGGCCGGCGCCGGTGGTCTGGCCGACGTGGATCTCGTAGCCCCGGAAATCGCCGCCGCCGTGCAGTGTGCCGGTGACCGGGCGCAGCACCTTGTCGCCGGTCAGCACCGTCTCGACCTCCAGCAGGCCCAGGCCCGCCGCCGATCCGGGCGGCCCTTCGACACCATTCGGATCGGCGATACGCGCGCCCAGCATCTGGTAGCCGCCGCAGATCCCCAGCACCCGGCCGCCGCGCCGGACATGGCCTGCCAGATCGACGTCCCAGCCTTGCCCGCGCAGGAAGGCCAGGTCGGCCAAGGTCGCCTTGGTCCCAGGTAGGATCACCAGGTCGGCGTCGCCGGGCAGCGGCTTGCCCGGCGGAATGAACCTCAGGTCCACGTCCGGCTCGCCGCGCAAAGGGTCGAAGTCGTCAAAGTTGGCGATGCGCGACAGCATCGGCACGGCGATCGTGACGCGACGGCGCGCGGGGTCGCCGGGCTTCTCCAGCACCACGGCGTCCTCGGCGGGCAGGCGGCTCGCCGCCGTCAGCCATGGGGCCAGGCCCATGTCCGCCCAGCCGGTGCGCCGCACGATTTCGGCCCGGCCCTCGTCGAACAGCCGCGGATCGCCGCGAAACTTGTTGATCAGGAAGCCCTTGATGCGATCCCGGTCGGCCTCGTCCAGCACCACGTGGGCGCCCACCAGGCTGGCGATCACATGGCCTCGGTCGATGTCGCCCACCAGCACCACCGGCACGTCGGCGGCGTGAGCGAAGCCCATGTTGGCGATGTCGTTGGCCCGCAGATTGGTCTCGGCCGGGCTGCCCGCGCCTTCGACCATGACCAGATCGGCTTCGGCCGATAGGCGTTGGAAGCTCTCGACCACGGTCGGGAGCAGCGAGGCCTTGCGGTCCTGATAGGCCGCCGCCTGCCAGGTTCCCTCCACCTTCCCGCGCACCACCAACTGGGCGCCGACGTCCGACTGCGGCTTCAGCAGCACCGGGTTCATGTGGACGGTCGGCGGCGTGCGGCAGGCGAGCGCCTGCAACGCCTGGGCCCGACCGATCTCGCCCCCCTCGGCGGTGACGGCGGCGTTGTTCGACATATTTTGCGGCTTGAACGGCCGGACGACCAGCCCGCGATTGGCGAACAGGCGGCAGAGCCCCCCGACTAGCACGGACTTGCCAACGTCCGAGCCGCAGCCCTGCAGCATCAGCGCAGCGGCCACGGTCAGACGGTTCCGACGTAGTCGACCAGGGCGTCCGCGCCCGCCCCGGAGACCCGGGCCTCGACCTCGAAGACCTCGCGCAACAGTTCGGCGGTCAGGATCTCGGCCATCGGCCCGAAGGCGACGAGCCGGCCTTCGCGCAGCGCCATGAGGTGCGTGGCGTGACGGGCGGCCAGGGTCAGGTCATGGATCGTGGCGACCACCAACCGACCGTCGTCCACCGCCAGCCGACGCAGGCGGGCCACGGTGTCCAGGCGGTGGCGCGGATCCAGGTCCGAGACCGGCTCGTCGGCCAGCAGCACGTCGGGGTCGCCGATCAGGGCGCGAGCCAGCATGGCGCGGGCCAGTTCACCGCCCGAAAGTGTCGTGGCCGCCTGGAACCGGTGAGCGACCAGATCGCAGGCCTGGATCGCCTGGGTCAGTCGCGGTTCGAACCCACCCGGCAGCCCGCCGAACGCCGGCAGCTGCGGCGTCAGGCCCAGCGCCACAAGCCGCTCCACCGAGATCGGCCATTCGGCGCGCAGGCTCTGCGGCAGATAGGCCCGGCGCCGCGCCAACTCGCGACGATCGAGGGCCAGCACCGGGCGGCCATCCAGCGCAACGACGCCGGCGTCGGGCCGCAGCAAGCCGGCCAGCGCGTTCAGCAGCGTGGACTTGCCCGCGCCGTTCGCGCCGATCAGCGCCACGAACGTCCCGGCCTCCAGCGTCGCCGAAACGCTGTCGACAATGGCCCTGCCGCCCCGCCGGACGGTGACGTCGCGAGCCACCAGCCGGCTCACGGCGCGAGCTTCCGCAGACGCACGACGAGCCAGAAGAAGAACGGCGTGCCGATCAGGCTGGTAATCACGCCCAGGCGCAGTTCCGAACTGGTGTGCAGCACCCGCGTGCCGATGTCGGCCAGCAGCAGCAGCGCCGCGCCGAACAGGGCCGACGGCAGCAGCGTCCGGCTGGGCTGGTAGCCGACGAACGGCCGGACCAGATGCGGTGCGATCAGGCCGATGAAGCCGACCGAGCCGGTCACCGAGGTGGCGGCGCCCACCGACAGGCCGACGCCCAGCAGCGCCAGCAGCCGCGCGCGATCCAGGTCGATGCCCAGGCTCTCGGCCTGCTGCTCGCCCAGCGCCAGGGCGTCGATGGCGCGGCCCTGGGTTGCCAGGATCGCCAGGCCGGCCAGGATGAACGGCCCCGCCAGCAGGACGTGGTCCCAGCTCTTCTGCGACAGCGACCCCAGCATCCAGGTGCTCATCTCAAAGCCGGCGTATGGGTTTGGCGCGAAGTTGAGCGCCATGGCCAGGAAGGCGGCCATCAGGCCCGAGACCGCCGAGCCGGCGAGGATCAGGCTGAGCGTGCCGCCCCGGCCCAGCGTGAAGGTGAGCAGGCCGGCCCCCAGCGCGCCGCCCAGAGCCAGCAACGGCGTCGCCAGGGCGAAGGCGGCCGACAGGCTGAAATAGATCGAGATCACGGCGCCAAGGGCCGCGCCGCTGGAGACGCCCAGCAGGCCGGGCTCGGCCAGCGGATTGCGCAGAAGCCCCTGCAGCACGGCGCCCGAAAGTCCCAGCGATGCGCCCACCAGCACGGCCAGCACGGTGCGCGGCAGGCGGAGCTCCACGACCACCAGCCGGGCCAGGTTCAGGTCGGACGAGAACAGGCCGTCCAGGATCTCATGCGGACTGATGTTGACACGGCCGAGGAACAGCGAGCCCGCGGCGGCCACCAGCAGCACCAGAACGGCCAGCAGGTTCATGGGCGCGGCGATGCGCTTCATGGACGGCTCCCGGCCGGCGGCAGCGCATCCAGGGCGCGGCGCAGATCGACGGCGGCCTGGGCGGACTGCGGCAGGCCGCAGCTGTACGCGACGTCGACGTATGAGATCCTCCGGCCGGCGAACATCTGGCGGATCGCCCGGTGGCGGCTCTCCTCGTTCTGGACCAGCGGGCGGTCGCCGCCGCCGTAGAGCAGCGCCTCGGGCCGCGACTGCAGCAGTTCCTCGACGCCGAAGCTTGTGTAGATGACGCCCGGCCGCGCGGCGATGTTCACGGCGCCGGCCGCCTGGATGATCTGATTGGCGAGGGTCTCCGTCCCCGGGACCGTCGCGCCGCCGTCCCAGGCGACGATGCGGTTCGGCCGGGTCGGACGGTGCGCGGCGAGTGCGGCGAGTTGGACATCCATCCGGGCGATCAAGGCCTGGGCGCGGGCCGGCTCTCCCACCGCCTCGCCGATCTGGCGCAAGACCGCGCGGACGTCGTCGAACGTGCGGGCGCTCTTCACCTCGACCAGCGGCGCGCCGACCTCGTGGGCGAGGCGTCGGGTCACCGCCAGCGAGAAGTCGCCGGTCAGGATCAGGTCGGGACGGAATTTGATGATGTCTTCCGGCGTCCCGTAGTTCACGGCGATGCCATCGGCGGCGCCGGGGAACAGCGACCGCGCACCCTGCCTGGCGAGGTAGGTCACGCCTGCGACGCGGATCTTGGGCACAAGCTGCAGAACCAACAGGTCGGTGCACTGGTTCATCGACAGGATACGCTGCGGTTTCGCCGCGGCCGTCCCCGAAGGGAGGGCCGCGGCGATGGCGATCGCGGCGATGCGCAGGGCGCGTCTCATCGATCCCGGCTCGTCCTCAAAACTTGATGCGCGCCCCGACGGTGGCCGTGCGGCCCTGGGTCGGGAAGGCGAAGACTTCGTAGTAGTCCTCATCCGTCAAGTTCTCGACCCGCCCGAACACCTCGACGTGCTCGGAAAGGTCGTAGCTGGCCGCCAGGTTGACCAGCGTATAGGCCGGCAGCACCACCTTGCCGGCGTTGGCGCCGGTGGCGGGCTTCACGTCGGGCAGCGAGGCCAGGAAGGGCGGGTTGATGCCCGAGAAGTTCGAGTCCAGCTGCTTACCGTTGTAGCGGACGTTCAGATTGAACGTCGCGCGGCCGTCCAGCGGCTTCCAGGTGATGTTGGCGCTGCCGATGTCGGGCGCGCGCCGGATCTCCTCCAGGCCGTTCTCCTTGGCGTTCAGGTCGGTATAGGCGCCCGACACCGTGAGGCTGTCGGTGATCTCGATCGTCCCGAACAGCTCCACGCCCTTCTGCTTGGAATCGAAGGTGCGGTTGCAGGTGGTGCTGGTCCCGGCTGGCGGCGCCGGACAGGCGGCCGGCAGGCCCGCGCCGCCGAAGTACGAGAAGATCTCGTTCTTCAGGGTGGCGTCGAAATAGGTTACGCCCAGGCTGACGCGGCCATCCCAGAACGACAGGTCGGTTCCGACTTCCCAGCCCTCGGATTTCTCGGGCTTCAGGTTGGGGTTGCCGCGGAAGGGGAACGGGCCGGTGGCGTTGAAGCCGAACAGCTCGGTCTGCGACGGGTTCTTGATCCCCGTGCCGCCGGCCGCGCGGACCCGGATCATCTCGCCGAACCGGTAAAAGCCCTGGACCTTCCACGTCGTGGCGTCGTCGAAGAAATCGTTGTCGTCGTGGCGCACCGCGCCGCCCAGGCCGGCGTTGTCGCCGATCTCCAGGTCGTACTGGCCGACGAAGCCCTTGTTCTTGATCGAGCGCCGGGTCGTGTCGGCGCCGGAGGAGGCCGGCGAGGTGTTCTGGTAGGTCTCTTTCTCCCAGTCGAACGCGCCGGTGAACCGGTGCGTCAGGCTGCCGGTCTCCAGCCGATATGTCGTGGCGTACGAGGCCTTCTTGCGCAGGCCGTCATCGCCGCTGGAGCGGGCGTTGCGGGCATAGCCGTTCCGCTCCGCGTCGACGCCCTGGTACGACAGGCTGTGGGTCCAGGCGCCGTCCAGCAGGGCCAGATCACCGCCCAGGAAGTAGTAGAGGTTGGTCGCGTCCAGGTAATTCCCGGGGCTGTCCACCTGGCCCCGGCCGAAGCTGGAGCTGTTCGTCTCGGCGTGGGTGTTCGTGTAGCGCAGGGCCCCGCGCAGCTTCAGGGTCTCGGTGACCTGGTAGCCGGCCTTGGCCGAGAACGATTCCAGTTCGGAGCTGAGCTTGCGCGTGCCTCCCGGCAGGGTCTGGCCGACGTAGCCGCCGGTCCGATTGACGCCGGCGTTCACCACCACGTCCAGCGGGCCCAACACGGCCGCATAGCGGGCCGAACCGCCAAGGGTATCCTGCGAGCCGAACTCCACCCGCATCCGCGCGCCGGGTGCTTCGGCGGCCGTGGGAGTGATGTAGTTGATCACCCCGGCGATGGCGTCAGAGCCGTACAGCGCGCTCTGGGCGCCGCGCAGGATCTCGATGCGGGCCACGTCGTCGCTGATCAGGGTGGCGAAGTCGAACTCGCCGAAGAACGGGTCGGACGCCTCGATGCCGTCGATCAGGGTCAGGACGTGGTTGCCCTCGGTCCCGCGCACCCGGATCTGGGTCTGGCCGCCGATGGCGCCTGTCCGGCTGACCGCGAAGCCCGGCACGTCGCGCAGCACGTCGGAGACGACGCGGACCTGGCGATCTTCCATCTGCCGCGGGGTGATGACCGTCACGGACGAGCCGATCTTGCTGGCGTCGACGCCATCCGCGGCGCGGGTGCCGGTGACGATCACCTCGTCAATGGCCGCGCCCTCGGCCGCGAAAGCCGGTTGGGCGATGAGCAGCGCGGCGACGCCGGCGCTGAATAGGTAGTTCCTGGGCATGAAGGCCCCCTCTGTCCGCGTCCCAACGACATGCAGAGGGCCTCCCGCGGCGGATCGCGCCATAGGTCGACTGACCGGCAGGCGTGGACGCTTGGCAGCTCCCGCCGGTCGGTCGAAACGGCCCTCCGCCGCTTCTCGTCGTCGCTCAGACGGAGATCCGCGCCACGAGGTCCACTGCCTCGACAGCTCGAGCGACACGCACCGACCGGTTTCCTGGCTCGCGGGTCACAGCGTCATGCGCTCGCCTTCCCAGGCCCGAAGGCCCAGTGGCTGGCGGAGGAACGTCCCCCGCCGGTCGCATGCGCTCACCGCTCACAGTTACAGGGATAGCCGCAGATCGGGTCGCCCCTACTGCATTCCCGTTTAAGCCCGAAGGCTTCGGCGCGCTAAGCGGATCGGCCCGCCGAAGCGAACGTCACCACGGGCCCTCCTTGTGGCGTTTTCGCCGCCTTGTCCATTCGTTTGGCGGCCAGTCCGGCCGATGGTGACCCAACGGCAGCGTTCACCTCGATGGCAAGGTGACGGAGGCCTCGCGCATCGAAACGGTGCCTATTCCACGGCCACGGCTTGGGCGTCGGGCCTCCGGGTGTCGGCGCCGCCGTACATCACGCCGTCTTCGATGACGATCGACTGTGTGGAGCCCATCGTCAGCGACGTCCGGGTCTTGTGCCCCCGCCCCGCCATGAGCCTGAGCACGTCCGGCGAGAACCCCGGCTCGAACTCCACCGGCGTGTCGCTGGCCGCCTGGAATATCCGCGGCCGCGCCGTCGCCTCCGCGATGTTCAGCCGGTGATCGATGACGTTCACGAGCAGCTGGGCCATGGCCGAGATGATCCGCGTACCCCCCGGTGATCCGGAGGCCAGCCACGGCTTGCCGTCCCGGAACGCGATCAGCGGGGTGATCGTGGTCACGACGCGCTTGCCCGGCTCGGGCTGGTTGGCCGGCTCGTCGCCGCTCCAGTTGAAATTGGCCATTGCGTCGTTGAGGAAGAAGCCGGTGCCCGGCGCCATCACGTGGGCGCCGTAGGACGAGCCCAGGGTGTAGGTGTTGGTGACGACGTTGCCCTCGGCGTCGGCGACGGCGAAGTGGGTGGTGTCGCGGCTCTCGAACAGCAGCGGATCGCCCGGCATGGCGTCCGCCGACATGGCGCGGTTGGGATCGATCAGCGCCGCGCGCGTCGCCGCATAGGCCTTGCTGGTGAGACCCTTGGCCGGCGGCGCGTACTGGGGATAGCCGCCCATGAACCGGGCGCGGTCGGCGAAGACCAGCTTCATGGCCTCGGCGGTGACGTGCAGGCCCTGGACGCTGTTCTGGCCATATTCGGCCATGGGGAAGCGCTCCAGGATGTTCATCAGCTCGCACAGCAGGACGCCGGCCGACGGCGGGGGCGCATAGGCCACCCGGACGCCGCGGTAGTCGCAGACCACCGGGTCCGACCAGCGGACGCGATAGGCCGCCAGATCCTCCTGGCTGAGCACGCCGCCGCCCGCCTGGACGCCCGCGACGACCCGGCGTCCCAGCTCGCCGTGATAGAAGGCGTCGGACCCGTGATCGCGCACCTGGGTCAGTGACCAAGCCAGGTCCGGCTGGCGGATCGTCTCGCCGGGGCGGTAGATCCCACCGTCCGGCCTGAACAGGCTGCGTCGGGTTGGGGCGTCGGCGGTCAGGCCGTCGCGTTGCAGGCCAAGGCCGTAGACCAGCTCATCGGTGACGACGATGCCCTTGGCGGCCAGATCGACGGCCGGCTGCGCCACGGCGCGCCACGGCAGCTTGCCGTACCGCAGGTGCATCTCGCGCAGTCCGAGGATCGTCCCGGGCACGCCGATGCCCAGGTGCGAGTAGCGCTTGGCAGGGTCGAGCTTTCCGTCCTCGCCGCGCAGCAGGTCGCGGGTCGTCGCCCCCGGCGCCTGGGGATAGTAGTCCAGCGCCACCGTGCGGCGCTCGCGCGCGATGTAGATCAGGGCGAAGCCGCCGCCGCCCAGATTGCCGGCCTGCGGCAAGGTCACTGAGAGCGCCAGGGCGGTGGCGACCGCGGCGTCCACGGCGTTCCCGCCGCGAGCCAGGATCGCGGCGCCGACCTTGGACGCCACCGCGTTCTGGCTGACCACCATCCCCTTGCGGCCGATCACCGGATGGTGGATCGCGTCGTAGTCGAGGATGTAGTCGTAGCGCGGCGCCGGCTTGGCCGGGGCGGCGGCTGCCACCCCGCTCAGCGCCAGCACGGACGCCAGCGCGCCGGCCAGAACCTTCGATGCCGTCCCCCGCATGGTCAGAAGGACTTCGAGACTTCGAGGTACCAGAAGCGGCCGCGCGGGCTGTAGAGGCTGGTGTAGAAACCGAACAACTGGTTGGCGAGCGGCGGGTCCTTGTCGGCGATGTTGTTGATCCCGAGCCGGGCCGACGTCCCCTCGAACAGGCCCTCCTGCGCGGTATAGCGCACCGAGGTGTTGAAGGTAGTCCAGGACGACACCGGGAAGTTCAGCGCGGAGGTGTCGTAGATGCGCGAGGTGTAGACCCCGCTGCCGCTGACCTGCCAGGGGCCGGCGGCCCAGATGAGCGTGGCCGAGGCCCGGGTGCGCGGGTTTCCGTTCAGACCGACCTGCGACCCGCCGGCGGCGGTGGAGAGACCCGCGGCGACCAGGGCCGCTGCCTCCGGCGAGGGCGACTGGTAGAACTTGCCGAAGACCGACATGTCGGCGTTAAGGCGGAAGTCGCCATAGGCTTCGGTCGGGATCGTGTAGCTGATCGCGAAGTCGGCGGCCTCGACGGTCCGGGCGTTCAGGTTCTGGAAGATGGCCTGGACGTTGGTGACCAGGTTGGCCGCGTTGCGAGCGACCAGCGGGTTCGCCCCGCCGCCGCCCAGCCGGCCGATGGCGTCCAGGTTGATCTGGTCCTGGGTCGACAGCACGCCAACCAGGCCCGTCTGCTTGATGCGCCACCAATCGGCGGTCAGCACCAGGTTGCGGATCGGGGTCAGCACCAGACCGAAGCTCAGGGTCTTGCTGTCCTCGGCCTGCAGTCGGTCGTTGCCGGAGCGCGCTTCCGAGACGTCGTTGCGGAAGGTGGCGCAGGCGCTGCGGTTGATCGCGGCGACGGACGTGGCGCCCTGGGCCAGGGCGCAGCGATAGAGGTCGGTCTGGTTCTGCTGCACACGCACCGCCGGGGCGGCGTTGATCTGCTCCAGGTTCGGGGCGCGGAACGCCTCGGAGTAGGACGCCCGCAGCTTGAGAACGTCGTTGACGCCCCAGCTGGCCGCGATCTTCGGCTTCAGCACCTCGTCCTTGGTGTCGGAGTAGCGCTCGAACCGGGCGGCGGCCTGGACCTCGAAGCTCTGCATGAACGGCACGCCGTCCTCGGGCCGCACCAGCATGGAGCGAACTTCCGAATAGGCCGAGAGGACGTCGCGATCGCCGTGGGTGTCGAACGTCGGGCTGGTGCCCACCACGTCGCTGGTCATCGCGCCGGTGGCCGTCACGTAGTTGATCGTGCCGTTGACGCGCGGGTCCCGGTAATCGTCGTAGCTCTCGTAGCGCCACTCGACACCGGCGGCGAGGCCGATGCCCCGGTCCGCGAGGGTGAAGGCGGCGGGGTTCGACACCTCGGCGCTGAGGATGCCCAGCTTGGTGACGCTGCGGCGAGTCACGTCGATCCGCAGGCGATCGGTGACGCTGGCGGGGTTGAAGGTGGCGTCCCCGAACCGGAGGTTGGCCAGGTCGCCGCCGTTGAACGGATTGTACGCGGTGGCGGGGTCGGCGCTGGCCAGGGCGGCCTGCAGGGCGGTGTTGCTGACCCGGTTGTGCTCGGTGTCGGTCGTCCGCGCCCGGCTCCACACGCCGGCGGTCTCCCAGCGCCAGCCGCCGACCTTGCCCTTCAGGCCGACCACGCCGCGGTACTGGCGGTTGTCCACGTCGAAGTTGCGGTTGCCCACGTCCAGGACGTTGTAGCCGACCAGGGTCACGTCCTGGGCAGGACCGGTGTAGCCGGCGAGGCGGCCGGGTCCGTTGCCGAACGGGTTGTAGGGATTGTTCCGGGACACCACGAGCGGCGCGTCGGTCAGCAGCGTGCTGCCGCCGCGCTCGGCATGGGCGCTGGCCTGATAGTAGAGCAGGTCGCCGAAGAGGGTGATGTCCTCGGTGAGTTCGTGATCCACCGCGCCCATGACGCTGCCACGCGTGGTGCGCGGGATCATCGTCCGGACCGGCCCCTCGTCGGTGCGCAAGGTCGCCGGCAGGGTCGAGGAGCTTCCGTTCAGGCAGACGCCCGGCGTCTGGGTCGCCCCGCGCGAGCCGGCGAAGGAACAGGGCTGCACGAAGAAGGTCGAGAACGATGCGCCGAGGCCCGTGATCGGCGTGCCGACCCGCGCCGTGGCCCAGGGCGACTGGCTCTGGGTCCGGTTGAAGAAGCCCGCGTACTGGGTCTCCACCCGGCCGCTGAGATCGTCCGTCGCGGCATAGTCCCGGTCCGCGCCGGGCATGTCCGAATTGTGGAAGACCTCACCGAAGATGGCCACGTGGGTGCGGCCTTGGTTGAGGGACGTTCCCACCTTGAACGAGATGTTCTGCTCGGCGAGGTTGGTCCCTTCCGAGGCGCCGTAGCGGGCGGTGATCTGGGCGCCGTCGAACCCCCGGTCGATGACGAAATTGAGGACTCCGGCCGTCGCGTCCGAGCCGTAGATCGCGCTGGCGCCGTCGCGCAGCACCTCCACCCGGCGAAGCGCCGACGACGGGATGGCGTTGAGGTTCACGATCTGGACGGGGACCGTCCCGCCTTCCTGCTGGCTGGTGGGATGCAGAACCATGCGCCGGCCATCCAGCAGCACCAGGGTGTTGCCGGACCCGAGGCCTCGCAGGTTCGCCGAGGCGACGTCGCCGCGGGCGTTGTTCGGACCCTGGACGCCACTGTTGAAAGCCTGGGTCCCGCTCTGCGGCAGGCGGCCCACCAGTTCGCCGGTGCTGGCGGGTCCCTGCGCCTGGATCTGCGCCTGGTCGATCACCGACACCGGCAGCGAGCCCGTCAGGTCCGCGCCGGCGATCTTGCTGCCGACCACCACGATCTCGTCGAGCTCGGCCTCGACCGGCAGCGGCGCGCTCTGCGCCGGCGCGACGGCCGCAGCGGCCGGACGCGGCGCGGTGGAGACGGGGATGGGCCCCGCCGCGATCACCAGCGCCTGGCCGGCGACCTGGACGCGCAAGCCCGATCCGCGGAGCAGTTGATCGAGCGCGATCGGGACCTCGAACTGACCCTTGAGCGCGGCGGCGCGCTTGCCCGCGACCACGGCGGGATCGAAGATCACCTCACGCCCGGACTGCACGGCGAACTGGCGGAGCGCCGGCCCAAGCCCCTGCGCCGGAATGTCGAAGGTGGCCGCCTGCGCCCAGGCCGGCGCCGCATAGGCCGCAACCGCCGCCGCGCTCGCGAGCGCCAAAGTCCTGATCCCGATCGCCATTCTCGTCCCCCGAAAACATGTCAGTTTCTTGAAGGACGCCGACTTGCCGCGGGACCTCACCGAACGGACGAGATTTATTTCCCAGGCCGGGTGGCGATCCGCACCGCCTGGGGCGTGCGGGTGACCACGACCGCGTGAGTGAGCGGCAGGGCTTCGATGAAGCTGGACCCGTCCCCCGCGTCGAACACCCCGCTGATCCGCAGGCGCCCGGCGGCGGCGTCGTCGAGGACGATGGGCACGCGCCGATAGCGGTTCATCTCGGCGCTCGCCTCGGCCAGGGTGACCGTATCGAACTGCAGCCGGCCGCCGCGCCAGTCGCCGCTGATCGGGCCGGCCTGGGCGACCAGGACCGCCGCGCCGCGAACCTCCGCACGCTGGCCCGCGGTCACCGCCGCCAGCGGCGTGCGGTCGTCCACCGCCACCAGCACGCGCCCTTCCGACACCGCGACGCCCAGGCGATCCGGATCGAGCCGCACGTCGAAGGACGTTCCGGTGGCCGTCACCGAATGGCGGCCGGCGACGACGACGAAGGGCCGCTTCGGGTTCTTGGCCACATCGAACCAGGCCTCGCCCGCCAGGAGGCGCAGGCCACGGCGGGACCGCGTGTATTCGACGGCCAGGGTGCTGGCGGTGTTGAGCGTCGCTTGAGACCCGTCGGCGAGGGTCACCGTCGCCCGTTCGCCGATGCCGGTGCGATAGACCTGCACCTCCGGCGGCGCGTTGAAGACATGGAACGCCCCCAGGCCGCCCGCGAGCAGCACCACGACAAGCGCCAGCCCGGCGGCCAGCCGCATCCACGGCGCAGGCCCGGCCCGTACCGGCCGCGCCGCCAGCGCGTCCGCCCGCAGAGCCCGGATACCCGGCGAAGCCGCCGCCGCTGCACTGGCCTGCCAGGCCTCCGCGACATCGTCGAAACAACCGCGATGGCGGGGATCGGCGGCGAGCCAGGCGTCCAGCTCGGCCGCGTCGCGCGGGCCCCAGCCCGACGCCCGGCTGCGCATGAACCAGTCGGCGGCGATATCGTGCAGATCGGGGGAGGGCCGGGACATGTTCACATTTCCCCCCGTCGGCGCGCCAGGTGCGCCAGAGCGCGCATCATATGCTTCTCGACCGCGCTCACTGAAATGCCCAGGCGACGCGCGATCTCTTGATAGCTGAGCTCCTCGTAGCGGTTGAGCGCGAACGCGAAGCGGGTGCGCTCGGGCAGCTCGCGCAAGGCGCGCTCGACGACCGCCAGTTCCTGCTGCCCCAGCAGAAAGCGCTCCGGCGACCGATCCTCGGTAAGCGCCGGCGAGGACTGCAGGTCTGGCTCTCCGGGCGCGGGGGGCAGTTGCCGGGCGGCGCGGCGATAGCTGTCGGCCAGCACGCTGTTGGCGATCGCGAAGACATAGCCCTCGGCGGCCTCTACAGGCGCGTCGCCCACGCGCTGGACCAGCCGCAGGAACACTTCCTGCACCAGATCCTCGACATCCGCGCCCCGGCGCGCCCGCGCGCCGAAGTAGCGGGTCAGGGGCGCGCGGAGGCGCCTGAGGAGGTCGTCGTCTGGCGCGGTCTCGGGCAAGCGCGCGGGCTCCGGAGCGAGGCTCATGGGCCTATAGACGTCGCCTGCGGCAGAGTCCTCACTTCGCGGGCCCTGGCCTGGCGGTCAAGCTGACCACCGGCCGCACGCCCGCCATCGCCCCTACCAGCGGTAACGCAGCTGGACCTGCCAGAACCGCGGCGCGCCGTAGAGCTTGGACGCGGTCACCCCGCCCGCCGTGGTGTTGTTGCCGAACAGCTCCAGCGAGGTCACCCGGTCCACGTCGAACACATTGGAGACCTGGCCGATCAGATCGTAGCGGTTGTCCGCCGAGCGCCAGGTGACCGAGGCGTTGACAAGGGTGAAGTCCGGGATCTTGAGGAACTTGTTCTCCAGCGGCGATTGGTACTGGCTGGAGGTGTAGGTGGCGTTGGCGCCCAGGATCAGCGAGCCGGGATCGAAGTCGAAGGTGTAGGCGCCGGCCGCGCCCAGCTTGTGCTTCGGCGTCCGGGGCAGCCGCTTGCCGTCCAGCGCCTGCGGAACCGACGGGACCTGGGTCAGGTCCACGGCGCAGCAGAACTTGCGGCTCTCGGCGTCCAGGTAGGTGTAGTTGAAGTTGATCCACACCGGCTCGATCGGCCGCCACGTGCCCTGCATCTCCAGGCCGAAGATCCGCGCCTTGTCCACGTTGGTGAACTGGCTGAACGTCGTGCCCGTGGTCGGGTTGAACCCCGTCAGCGGGATCTGCAGGTCCTTGTAGTCGTAGTAGAAGACCGTCGCGTCGCCCGACAGCGTGTTGCCGAACCGCTGCTTCAGGCCGAACTCGAACGAGTCGAGGATCTCGGGCTTGGTCACGTTGTTCGTGGTCGTCGTGACGTTGCCGAGGTTGAACCCGCCCGCCTTGAAGCCACGCGAGTACTTTGCGTACAGCAGCGTGTCGTCGGTGGCGTGGAAGTCCACGCCCAGCCGCCCGCTCCATTCCTCGTTCCGGAGCTTGAACAGGTTGCGGCTCGTCGCCGGCGTCGAGTCCAGCGCCATCACGAACGCCGGGTTGAAGAAGACGTAGCGGATCTGGGTCGTCGCCCGCGCGGATTCAACCGAGTAGCGCAGGCCCGCGATCACGTCCCAGCGGTCGCTCAGATGGTAGATCACGTCGCCGAAGCCCGCGACCGAGCGGGTCTTGCGGATGTTGCGCTGGCTGTAGAAGTCGCGGTCCGGGTTCGGCGCCGCCGGCGCGAACGTCGTGAAGCTGAGGATCGGCGCGTCCAGCGCGGCCTCGTCCGGCAGCGATTGATGGAAGAACTCGTTGTAGTTGCTGTTCAGGTAGAAGGCGCCCACCACCCAGTCGACCTTGCCCGTGTCGTTGCCGCGCAGGCGCAGCTCGTGGGTGAAGTACTGGTTGCGGTTGTCGTAGGCGTTCACCTGCCGCGTCGAGATCACCCGGTTGTTGGGGAAGCCCGAGTTCGGGACAGTCCCCGCCGCGCAGGTCACCGTCGCCGACGGGGTGCAGGCCACGTAGCTGATCCGGCCCGCGCGATCGCCGTCGGAATAGCCGTAGGCGTCGAACTGGGCGAAGCCGCCCACGTACTCCAGCGTCACCGAACCGAAGTCGTAGTCGGCGTTCAGGATGTGGACCATGTTGTTCGACAGGCGATCGGCGCCCTTGGTGTCGACGTTGATCGCCCGCGGGTCGGTCGGGGCGGGCGTGGCGTAGGCGAAGGTCGGATTGGGGACCAGCGCGCCCATCGGCGCGGTGGTGTTGTAAGCCGGCGGCGCGGAGTAGCCGGGGTCGCTCTGGAACTGGAACGTGGTCGAGCGCAGCCAGAAATGCAGGTTGTCGGTGGGCCGGCCCTCGATCTGGAATTCGAAGTAGTTGTTCTCGACCGCCAGCCCGGCCTTCGTCGGATAGATGTTCTTCTGCACGCTCTTGTCGGTGGCGAAATGCTGCCAGCCGAAGCGCACGCCGTAGCGGTCGTTGATCGGCCCGGCCACGTTCACGCCGGCGCCGAAGAAGCCGTTGTCGCCGTACTGCAGGACCGCCTGGCCCTGGAGTTCCTTGGTCGGGCGGCGCGCCCAGAGGCTGGCCGTGCCGGCGATGGCGTTGCGGCCGAAGCGGGTGCCCTGCGGCCCGCGCTCGAACTGGATGGACTCCGAATACAGCGTGCTCTCGCCGACGTTCGAGGCCACCACGTTGTAGAAGCCGTTCACGTAGTAGGCGACGCCCGGATCGCTGCCGAGGGCCGAGGTCTCGCTGGTCTGGCGACCGACGCCGCGCATGTTGATCCCGTTGGCCGAGATCGTCGTGCCGGGGGTCATATTGACCAGGTCGTCCAGGGTATTGAGCGCCGTCAGGTTCCGCTGCTCGGCGGTGTAGGCGGTCACCGCGACCGGCACGGTCTGCAGGTCCTGGGTCGCCTCCTTGGCGGTGACCACCAGTTCCTCGACCACCACGCCGCTCTTGGCGGCCGCCTCCCGGGCCCGTTGCGCGGTGGGCACGGCCGCCTCGCGGTCGTCGACGCCCGCCTGCGCCAGCGTCTGGCCGGCGCCCAGTACGCCCGCCGCACAGGTGACCAACAGCAATGCCTTGCGCTTCATATTGCCCCCTTCGGCGGTCAGACCGACCGCTCAATAGTGCGTTTCCCCAACGCGCCGTCGGCGCAGCCGCCCTCTTTCGGGGCGACTTGCGGTCCAGTAATATTTTGAGCGATCAGTATGTCAATCACTTAAGGAGATGGATTGATTTGGGAGCATGCGGTCTAGTTGCGGCAAACACCCGAGCGGCCGCGCTCGCATGCGACGTCGCACATACTCTACATTCAATTTCGGAGATGCGTCGGCCCTAGCGGGCGATGGGCGAGGCCAAGCCCTGGAACAGCGGCTTCACGTAGTGGTCGACGCCCGCCTGGGGCGTCAGGCCAAGCGCCCAGTGGTGCAGCTCGGCCGAGGCGTTGATCGCCCCGGTGATCATCTGGGCGGCGATATTGACGTCCGCGCAGACCACCGAGCCGTCGTTGACCCCGTCGCAGAGGATGGAGGCG
The DNA here is from genome assembly GCA_018821435.1 of Alphaproteobacteria bacterium. Taxonomy (GTDB): domain Bacteria; phylum Pseudomonadota; class Alphaproteobacteria; order Caulobacterales; family Caulobacteraceae; genus Phenylobacterium. The sequence goes on along the minus strand of JAHJME010000036.1, from coordinate 86,548 downwards.
AAGCGGTACGATATCCGGTCCAGCTCATGGATGAGCTCGGCGTGGATGGCTTCCGGCACGGTCGTCAGGGCGGACGTGCGCAGCACGGGCGAGTCGCCGCTCATCTGCCGCTCGATCAAGGCCGAGGCGACGGTGACCAGGACCTCAAGGCCCGAACGCGACGACGCCTCGGCCGCCCGGATGGCCCGCCAGATGATCTCGAACGTGCGGTGGAAGCACGCCACCACCAGCTCATCCTTCGTCGCGTTGTGGTGGTAGAAGGCGCCTTTGCTGACGTTCAGCTTGGCCGAGATCCGGTCGACCGAGGCGCCGTGATAGCCCTCCTCGTTGATCACCTGGGTCGCCGCCCGCAGGAACTGCTCGGCCGACAGCGCCCCGTCCGGCAGGTCCGCCGGCAACAGTTCGATAGGCGCCGGCTTGGGCCAGGCCACGCCCGGCGCCATCAAGCCATCCACCAGGATCGATGACATCCGATCCGCCGTGCGGCCGTAATCCGCAGGCGTCACCTGGTGATCCAGCCAGGCGACGATCCAGAACATCTCCGACAGCAGCAGATGGGCGCGGGCGTTGCGATGCAGGCGCGGCAGGCCGGCGGCGTCGGGCAGCAGGCTCCGGGCGCCCCGGAACATCTCCACATAGGCGTCGTTCACCGCCCCCGCATTCAGCGCGCGGACATCGTTGAACACCGCCAGGCCCTCGCGCTCGCCCAGGGCCATCTGCGCGCGATCGTCGAAGTAGGCGTTCAGAAAGCGGGCGACGCGGTCGGGCTGGGCCACGTCGCCGGCGGTGCGGATCATGTCGTCGAACCGGCCGATGCCGCGCAGGAAGACCTCGCTGGCCAGATCCTCCTTGCTCTTGAAGTAGTAGATGACCGCCGTAGGCACGAGGCCGAGCTGGGCCGCGACGCTGCCCAGCGTCATGCCGCGCACGCCCCGCCGGTTGATCTGCTCGATGGCCGAGCTGACGATCAGGGCGCGCTTCGCCTCGAACTTGCGGGTGGGGCCACGCCGTCCCATCGCCCCGCGGGCGCGCGTTTCGCTCTCGGGCGTCTTGGCCATCGCCCCTTCTTATCCGACAAACGAAACCGCCTCCACAAGACCATTTTTCGGCATGTGGAATGCCTCATTGGCCAAAAATACGTATGACGTGTTCAATTTTTGAGTTGCCGGTCTGACGTCGCTCGAACATTGTGGCCCCAACCGGCGCGAGATATCCGACGCCGCGAGTCGAGGAGGGACACCATGGCGGGACGTCTGGCCGGAAAGGCCGCCCTGATCACCGGCGGCACCAGCGGGATCGGCGAGGCCACGGTAGAGCTGTTCCTGGCCGAAGGCTGCCAGGTGATGATCGCCGGCCGCAATGCGGAGAAGGGCCAGGCCATGGTCGCCGCCCTGGGACCGAACGCCCGCTTCATCGCCGCCGACATCACCCAGGAAGCCGAGATCAAGGCCGCCATCGACGCCACCGCCCACGCCTTCGGCCGCCTGGACTGCCTGTTCAGCAACGCCGGCGGGCCGACCCGCGGCGGCGCGGACAGCTTCACCGCCGAGGACTACCGCTACGCCATGGACCTGCTGCTGGGCAGCGTGCTGTTCGGCATCAAATACGCCGCCCCGATCATGAAGGCGCAGGGGCGTGGCGCGATCATCAACAACTCGTCGGTGGCGGCGCTGCGCGGCCACATGGGCGGCTATCTCTATTCCATCGCCAAGGCCGGCGTGAAGCGCGCCACCGAAATGGCCGGGATGGAGCTGGGCCCGTTCGGCGTGACGGTGAACTGCATCTCGCCGGGCGCCATCGCCACGCCGATCTTCTTCGGCGGCTCGAAGGCGGCGTCCGGGCTGGACCCGGCCCATGCCGACGCCAAGCTGCAGAAGCTGACCCGCAATCTCGCCAACGCCACGCCCCTGCACCGCTCGGGCCTGCCGCACGACATCGCCACCGCCGCCCTGTTCCTGGCTTCGGACGAGGGCGCCTACATTAACTGCCACGACCTGGTCGTCGACGGCGGCATGATCGCCGGGGGTCGAACCAGTTTCGAGACCCAGGCCGCCGGCGCGCCGGTCTGAGCATGCGCGCCATCCTCGCCGCCGTTCTGACCCTGGCGCTGTTCGGCGCCTCGAGCGCCCGCGCCACCGACGCCGCGCCCGATGGCGCCGCGCTGTATGCGGCCCGCTGCGCCGGGTGCCACGACAACGCCAGCGACCGCACGCCCAGCCGCGATGTCCTGTCCAAGAACCCGCCCACCTTCATCCTGACCGCCATGCGCACCGGCGCCATGGCGCCGATGGCGCAGGGTCTGGCGCCGAACGAGATGGTCGCCATCGCGCGCTACGTCTCCAAGGTCGCCGGCGACCCCGACCCGCAGGCGATCTGGGGTCCGAGCGCGGCGAACCTGCCCCTCGACGGCCCGACCTGCGACAAGCCGGCGCCGCCGATCGACTTGAATGCCGGCGCGCGCTGGAACGGCTGGAGCCCCAAGCCCGACAATGCCCGCTTCCAGCCGAACCCCGGCCTGACCGCCGCGCAGGTGCCGAGGCTGAAGCTGAAGTGGGCCTTCAACTATCCGGGCTCGAAGAACGGCCAGGCCACGATCCTGGGCGAGCGCCTCTACGTCACCAGCATGTCCGGCGCGGTCTACATGCTGAACGCCCGGACCGGCTGCATCTACTGGCGCCATGCCGCCGAGGCCGCCACCCGCTCCAGCGTGACCATCGTCGCCCTGCCCAAGGGCGCGGGCGCCAAGCACGCCCTGTTCTTCTCCGACTGGACCAAGAGCGCGGTGGCCCTGGACGCCGACACCGGCAAGCAGCTTTGGAAAACCCGCGTCGACGACAGCGATGGCCTGCAGATGACCGGCCCGCCCACCGTCCACGGCGGCCGCGTCTTCGTCCCGATCTCGTCAGGCATCGAGGCGTTCGCCCAGGACGACCGCTGGGAATGCTGCAAGTTCCGCGGCTCGATCGTCGCCTTGGACGCCGCCACCGGCAGGATTCTCTGGAAGACCTACACCACCGACCAGGAGCCCAAGGTCTTCAAGACCAACAAGCTGGGCAAGCCGATGTGGGGTCCCTCCGGCGGCTCGGTCTGGTCGGCCCCGACCGTCGACGCCAAGCGCGGCCTGATCTACGTCGGCACCTCGAACTCCTACACCGACGTCCCTTACGATGGCTCGGACGCGGTGATCGCCATGGACATGGCCACCGGCCAGGTGCGCTGGAAGAAGCAGCTTCTGGAGGCCGACAACTACATCAACGGCTGCTGGCGCGGCCCGAACGGCGACCGGGCGACCGTCGCCAACTGCCCCGCGCCGCTGGGGCCGGACTTCGCCATCGGCAACTCCCCGATCCTGGTGGACCTCAAGGGCGGCAAACAGCTGCTGGTGGTGGGCCAGAAGTCCAGCCACGTCCACGCCCTGGACCCCGCGCAGCAGGGCAAGATCGTCTGGCAGCAGCGGCTCAGCCCCGGCAGCGCCCTGGGCGGCGTCGAGTTCGGCATGGCGGTGGTTGGCGAACGCGTCTTCGCCGGCGTTTCGGACGTGATCCTCGGGCCGACGGGCAAGCCCGGCCTCTATGCACTGAACCTGGCGGACGGATCCGTCGCCTGGAGCGCGCCCTCGCCGCCGCCGAAGTGCCGATGGGGTCCGCGCTGGTGCCACGGGGCGATCTCGCAGGCCGTCACCGCCATCCCGGGCGTCATCTTCGCCGGCGCCTATGATGGCCACTTCCGCGCCTATCGCATCACCGACGGCCAGGTGATCTGGGACGTCGATACGGGCTCGGAACCCATCGCCGTGCTCGGCGGCCGCAAAGCCTATGGCGGCGTGTTCGACGGCGCCGGCCCGACCGTCGCCGGCGGCATGGTCTACGTCCACTCGGGCTATGCCGGGCGGTCGGGCGCCAGCGCCGGCAACGACCTCACCGGATCGGACGGCAACGTCCTGATGGCCTTCTCCGTCGACGGCCGCTGAAGACCTTCCAAGGGAGCGCACCATGACGCCGCTGAAGATCGCCGCCCTGCTGATGGGCCTCGCCGCCGCTGCCCCGGCTGTGGCGGCGACCAAGTACGAATGCCCGGACGGCTACCAGGTGAAGGAGGGCTTGAACGTCGACTTCCCGCACAAGGGCGAGAAGCGCGCGTTCGTGGTCGTGCCCCCGAAGGACCTCAGCAAGCCCCTGCCCGTCTGGGTCCCGCTGACCGGCACGGTGGAGTCCACCAACGCCAACCTCAACGTCCCGCGCAGCGGCGCCAACGCCAAGCTGGCCGACGCCGGCTTCATGGTCGTGGGCGCGGTCCGCCAGTGCTCGAACCAGGATCCGAACGGCAGCGGCCCGGTCTGCAACGGCCCCGGCGCCAACGGCTGGAACTGGAAGCCTTGGCGCGAGGGCCGGTCCAGCGGCGCGGATGGCGACAAGTGGAAGCAGGATGAAGGCCCCGACTCCAGCTTCCTGGTCGCCGCGCTCAAGTGCGTCGGCACGAAGTACAAGCTGGACGACCGCCGCTTCTACGTCGGCGGCATCTCGTCGGGCGGCACCCTGACCAATCGCGCGCTGCTGTTCCGCTCCGACTTTTGGGCCGGCGGCATGCCGATCTCGGGCGAGTGGTACGTGAGCCAGGACGACGGCAAGGCGCTGAGCTTCGACGCCGCCCGCACGGCGGTGGCCGCCGCCCCCACAAAGATCCACCAGGGCCGGGTCGGCCCCTACCCGCTGCCCCGGTCGGTCGGGCCGATGATCGTGCTCACGGTCTGGGGCGGCGAGCGCGACCTCTGGAACTGCGGGACGGTGCTGTGCTCGGACTACCGGCCCACAACCCAGGCCGGCTCCAACTACTTCAGCGCCCAGAAGAACGTGGTCCACGTGGCCTGCAGCGCCACCCACGGCCACATGTGGCCGCAGGTGAACACCGACGCCTTCAACCGCTGGGCGCTGACGACGATGGCCTCATACCCCAAGGGGTCCAAGCCCAGCGCCTTCAAGCTCACCGCGCCGCCCGAAGGCTACAAGTGCCAGCTTGGCCCGTTCACCGACCACTACTGAGGCGGCCCTTAGAAGTTCACCCGCGCGGTCAGGCCGTAATAGCGATCGGCCTCGCGCGGGATCAGGTAGCGGTAGGCGCCGCCCGGTCCGCCGCTGGTGATCGCCGAGGCGAAGCTGGTGTCGAAGAGGTTCTTCACCTGGAACATCAGCCGGTAGCGGTCGTCGTGATCGGCGATGCCGGCCGACAGATCGACGAGGCCGTAGCTGTCGATCGTGGTGGCGTCGCGGATGACCGCCGAGGCGTCGAACTGGGCGATCTGCTTCGACTGGAAGGAGCCCTGGGCGCCCAGGATCACGTCCACCGGACCCACGTCGCGGATGCGGTAGTCGATGGCCAGCGAGCCCTTCCACTTGGGCGCGTAGCCCAGCTGGGTGCCCGAGGGCACGACGCCGGTGACCACGCCGTTGGTCGGAACCTTGAACTTGTCGACCTTGGCGTCCGTGTAGGCCAGGCCGCCCGAGATGTTCAGGTCGCTCGCCGGCCGGAACAGGAAGTCCAGCTCCCCGCCGCGGGTCGAGATCGTGCCCGCGTTGGTGAACCGGGTGACCAGGACGCCGGCCACGGTGTCCGGGTTGTTCGCCTGGAAGTTATGATACTTCGCGTAATAGGCGGCCAGGTTGAGGACCAGCTTGCCGCCCAGCAGCGTGTTCTTCAGCCCGACCTCGTAGCTGTCGGCCGTCTCGGCATCGATCACGTTCGTGCCGGTGGCGGTCAGGTTGTAGAAAACGTTGTAGGCCGGACCCTTGTAGCCCCGCGAATAGGTGGCGTAGGCCGTCGAGGTCGGGGCCAGATCGTACTGGACGCCGGCCTTCCCCGAGATGTTGTCGTTCGAGGTGCTGTCGGCGAACGGGCCGAAGCTGGGCTGGATGCCGGGCCCGGCCAGCGTGGTTACCCGGCTGTGGAAGACCGACAGCTTGTCGGCCGTGAAGCGAAGGCCGGCGATCAGGCGCAGGCGGTCGTTGAGGTTCGCCACGCCCTGGCCGAACAGCGCGTAGTTCTTGAACACCGAGCCGAAGTTGGCCGTGCCGGTCGGCCGGGTGATGACGGTTCCCGTCGCGCCACAGGGCGTGATCACCGTCGGCGCCGGCGTCAGCGTGCAGACGATGTCGTTGCGGGTGAACGTCCGCTCGGTCTCGGCGCGCGAGTAGTAGGCGCCTACGACATATGAGAAGAACTGGTCGGCCGGCGACGTCAGGCGCAGTTCCTGGGTCAGGGTGTTGCTGGTCTGCGGACCCACGTCGTGGAGCTGGTTGAAGCCCACATAGGCGCGGGGCAGCCAGTCGCCGTCGCGGATCTCGGTGTTGTCGTACTCGCGGTACGAGCCGATGTAGGTGACGGTCTGCTCGCCCACGCTCCAGTCGGCCTGCAGCGAGACGCCGCCGCTCTTCTCCGTGGTCGCCGTGACCAGGTCCTGGGCCACGCGCCGGGTCCGGTCGCCGCGCGGGGTCGGCAGGACGGTCGCGGTCAGGTTGGTCGGCACGGTGCCGATCAGCTCGGCGCAGCAGTCGTCGTCGCTCTCGCGGTAGTCGGCGATGATCGTCAGCGCCAGACTCTCGCTGGGGTTGGCGACGATCACGCCGCGGACGCCCCAGTGCTCGTAGCCGTTCACCCGCTTGTCCAGGGTGACGTTGCGCAGGTTGCCGCCATAGGTCCCGTAGAAGGCGGTGAAGCGGCCCTTCACCGTGTCGCTGAACGGGACATCCACGCCGGCGCGCACGCGATACTCGCCGCCATTGCTGAACGCGCCGCCCTCGACGTAGCCGCCGGCCGTGTCGCCCGGCCGCTTGGTGACGATGTTGATCACGCCGGCCGACGTGTTCTTGCCGAACAGCGTGCCCTGCGGCCCGCGCAGAACCTCGATGCGCTCGACGTCGATCAGGTCGCTGAACGCCTCGCCGGCCCGGCTGAACACCACGCCGTCGACGACGGTGGAGATCGACGGCTCCCCGGCGATGGAGAAGGTCGAGGTGCCGACGCCGCGCAGGAACAGCGTCTGGTTGATAGTCGTGCCCGACTTGCGGAAGTTCAGCGTGGGCACGAGGTACTGCGCGCCCTCCAGGTTGACCGAGCCGCGCGCCGCCAGCGCATCGCCCGAGATCACCGAGACGGCCGCGGGCACCTCCTGCAGCTTCTCTTCGCGCTTCTGGGCCGTGACGACGATCTCGCCCAGGCTGGTCGCCTCGCCGACCGTCTGCGCCAGCGCCGGCTGGGCGCCAAGCATCAGAACCGCCGCCGCAGCTCCGCCGATCAGTGCAATCCTCGTCATATGTCCCCCCGGGGTCGTTGTTTTTGTGTTCGGATTCAAATGTCTGGCGCTGTCATATTGAAGCCAGGACCAGTCGCTTTTCAGTCGTCTCGCTCTTCGTTCAGAAACCCAGTTCGCTCATCTCGACGACGCGCTTCTCGCGCGCGCTGATCTCAGCCGCGGTCCCGATCGCGACCGCCATCAGCCCGTCCCTCGCCGTCACCTCGACCGGCCCCGCGCCGCGAACGGCGGCGTTGAACCGTTGGTGCTCGTAGAACGTCGAGCCGTGGTGGGATCCGACCTTCAGCGCGGTCGCGTCGACGTCGATGACGCGTTTCTCGACCTGCTTCGGATTGCGAAATCCAACCCTCGGCGAATATACTACCATTCCAGTAGGAATTAAAACATCCAATCGACCGGTATCGCCAACCGCCGTGATCTCTTCCTGGTTCTCGGCCCCATCCGCGAACATGCTGAGGTCCAGCATGGCGCGCACGCCGTTGGCGAAATCCACGGTGGTGAAACTGTTGTCGATGATGTCGGGCGCCCGGCCCTCGTAGCGCTCGTCCAGATGGTTCACATCCATGGCGCCGGAGCAGTAGACGCGCACCGCGTCCGAACGGGTGATGAAGCGCATCAAGTCAAAGAAATGACAGCACTTTTCGACCATCGTACCGCCGGTGTTCACGGCGAAACGGTTCCAGTCGCCCACCTTGGTCAGGAACGGGAACCGGTGTTCGCGGATGGACAGCATCCGCAGCGTCCCGATGCGGCCGCCGTGGACCTCGTCGATGAACGCGGCGGCGGGCGGCATGTAGCGGTATTCCATCGCCGTCCAGAACGGCGCGGGCGACCCCGCGGCGCGCTCCACGATCCAGCGCGCGTCTTCGATGGTGGTCGCCAGCGGCTTCTCGCAGAGGATCGGCAGGCCGGCGTCGAACAGCGGCTCCAGCGCGTCCCGGTGCGTGTTGTTGGGGCTGGCGACGATCACCGCGTCGACCAGGCCGCTCCTGGCCAGGGCGGCGCTGTCGGCGAAGGCGGCGGCCTGATCGGCCTTGTCGCCGAGGGCGCCGCGCGCCCATCCCAGCGAGCGTTCGACGGGGTCGGCGATGGCCGTCACGACCGCGCCGGGCGTGACCGCAAGGTTGTTCAGGTGCTCGACACCCATCATGCCCGTGCCGACCAGGCCGTAGCGCACAACCTCGGGCAAACGCCCCTCCCAAAATCATTATGACAGCGCTGACTTATTGTGAGCATTCTCCCAGACCGCTCGGTGGAGCAAGCCTAAAAGTTGCGCAGACAACGGCGGGTCCGAGGTTTCGGGGGAGACGAGCTTGACGACTGACGCGGCCGCCGAGGCCCCGACGCCGAACGGCGAACTCCCCTCGCTCCGGATGCGCTGGATCCTGTTCGCCCTGCTGGCGATGTCGGGGATCCTGGCCCTGGTCGATCGTCAAATCATCTCGGTCCTGAAGCCGGAAATGGCCGCCGAGCTGGGCTGGACGGACGACGACTACGGCACGCTGGGCGCCTGGTTCCAGGGCGCGACGGCCGTGGCGCTGCTGGGGGCCGGTCCCCTGGTCGACAAGCTGGGCGTGAAGTGGGCGAACCCCATCGCGGTGTTCACCTGGAGCGTCGCGGCCCTGTTCCACGGCTGGGCGCATTCGCTGGTGCAGTTCACCCTGTGCCGCATCGGCTTGGGCGCCACCGAGGCGGCGGTCACGCCCACGGCGATCAAGACCATCGCCACCATCTTCCCCCCACACATGCGCTCCACCGGCGTGGGCCTGCAGAACGCGATCGCCAGCTTCGGCGCCATCAGCGCGCCCTTCATCATCCCCCTGATCGCCGTACCCTTCGGCTGGCGCGGCGCCTTCGTCATGGCCGGGATCGCCGGGGTGGTCTGGTCGCTGGTCTGGGTGGCGACCACGCGGAAGATCCGCTTCGGGGACACCGTCGCCGTCTCGCGTCTGGTGGGCGCCGCGCCGGCGCGCTCGATCCTGCGCGAGCGGGCCGGCTGGGCCATCGCGGGCGCCAAGTTCCTCAGCGATTCCACTTGGTGGCTGCTGCTGTTCTGGATGCCTGACTTCCTGCATCGCCAGTTCGGACTCGCGGGCCTGGGCCTCGCGCCCTATCTGGCCGTGGCCTATGCCGGCGCCGCCTTCGGGTCGCTGGTCAGCGGCACGTTGGCGACCCACTTCCTCGCGCGCGGCGTACCGGTGAACCGGGTGCGCAAGACGGCGATGCTGATCAGCGGCCTGCTGGTGCTGCCGATGCCGGTGGCGCTGCTGGCCGGCAGTCCCCTCGCCGCGGCTGGCGTGCTGGCGTTGGTGCTGGCCGCTCACCAGGGGTTCTCGACCAACCTTTTCGCCTTGATCACCGACGTGACCGCGAAATCCAAGATCGGCCGGATGACCAGCTTCGGCGTGTTCAGCGGCAACATCGGCGGCATGGCGATCCTCAAGATCGCCGGCATGGTCCTGGCCGCGGGCCTGGGCTACCTGCCGCTCTTCCTGTTCGCCTCGGTGTCGTACCTGCTCGCGCTAGGCTGGATCCACCTGATGCTGCCGAACATCCAGCTGGTGGACGGCGAGCGCGGCGAAGCACCGGTCGGGATGGGGCACTAACGCCCGCTCTCCTTTGCCTGTCATGGCCGACGGCTGTCCGGAAGGCGCATGGCGAGCCGGCGCGGCGCTTCACTGTTCTATATTTTTGCCCGGATAATATTGACGACACTTTTTAGCCGGATAAATACCCTCCGAATTTCCCCGCACGGTTTGCGGAGTTCCGGAGCAGCTGACGATGAACCGTGTCGAGACCAATGGTATCGCGTTGGCTTGCGAGGCATTCGGGGCGCCCCACGATGAGCCGATCCTGCTGGTCGCCGGACTGGGGACGCAGATGGTCCGATGGACCGTTCCCTTCTGTCTCGCACTCGCGGCGCGGGGCTACCATGTGATCCGTTTCGACAATCGCGACGCCGGCGGCTCGACGCACATCAGTCACCGCGCCGCGCCGGATTTCGGCGAGCTAGCGGCCGCGCTCATGGCCGGACGCACGCCGGACGTCCCGTACACGCTTCACGACATGGCGGCGGATACGGTTGGGCTACTTGATGCTTTCTCCATCGACCGAGCCCATGTCGTCGGTCGATCCATGGGCGGCATGATTGCGCAGATCATGGCGTGTGAGCATCCCGAACGCGTTGCGTCGCTGACCTCGATCATGTCGAGCACCGGCAATCCAATGCTTCCACCGCCGATGCCCGACGTCATGGCGATGATGACCAGCCCCGCTCCCGACCCGGTCTCTGATGAAGCAGGATACCTGGCCCATAGCCTCGCCTTCGCGCGCCGCATCGCCGGCAGCCGCTATCCGTTCGACGAGGCCGCCACCCGTCACCTCATTCTCGAGGAAGCCCGGCGCGCCAACGGTCGCGATGGCTTCGGCCGTCAGATCGGGGCGATCGCCGTGGGCGGCGATCGCCGGAGCCGGCTCGCGACCGTGAGCGCACCAACGCTCGTTATTCACGGTAGCGATGATCCGCTCTTTCCGCCGGCCTGTGGCGAGGACACGGCCGCTTCGATCCCGGCCGCGGAGTTCATGCTGATGGAGGGCGTGGGCCATGATCTTCCGCCCCAATTGTATGGCGCGGTGGTTGAGGCGATCGACCGAACAGCGGGAAGATCCCCATAGAATTGCGAGCGCTGAAGGACTGGGCTCAGATCACCAGCGGTCCGTGCTCCAGCTTCGGGAGGACGTGGCGCGCGAAGAGATCGGCTTCGGCGGCGTGGGGATAGCCGGAGAGGATGAACGCCTCAATGCCCATGTCGCGGTAGTCGTTGAGCTTGGCCAGCACCTGGTCCGGATCGCCGACGATGGCGGCGCCGCAGCCTGACCGCGCCCGGCCGACGCCGGTCCACAGGTTGGCCTCCGCATAGCCGTCGTCCGAGGCCGCCTCGCGCAGCGCCGCCTGGGCCTGTACGCCGGCGGAGGTGGAGTCCAGCGACTTGGCGCGGATGGCCTCGCCCGTGGCGGCGTCCAGTTTGGACAGCAGCCGAGCGGCCGCGTCGCGCGCCTCAGCCTCGGTGTCGCGGACGATCATGTGGGCGCGATAGCCGAACTTCAGGATGCGGCCATGCCGGGCGGCGCGGGCGGTCATGTCGGCGATGATCGCGGCGACGGTCTCCTTTTTGTCCGGCCACATCAGAAAGACGTCGCAGCCCTTGGCCGCCGCCTCGCGCGCGTCCTCGGACAGGCCGCCGAAATAGAGCAGCGGGGCCTTGCCCGACACCGTGGTGACGCGCGGCGGGTCCAGCTTCAGCTTCCAGAACTCGCCGTCGTGATCCAGCGGCTGGCCGTTCAGCATCGTCTTCAGGATGCTCATCGCCTCGACCGTGCGCGCATAGCGCGGGGCCGACGCCAGCTTCTCGCCCGGCATGTCGGACGAGATGATGTTCACGGTCAGGCGGCCGCCCAGCATGCGGTCGATGGTGGCGATCTGGCGGGCCAGCTGCGGCGGCCACATCTCGCCGATCCGCACGGCCATCAGCAGGCGCATGCGGCGCAGCATCGGCGCGATCCCGGCGGCGAAGGCCGTGGTGTCGATGCCCAGCTCGTAGCCGGACGGCAGCAGGATGTTGTCGAACCCGCCGGCCTCGCACTGCATGACGATGTCGCGGCAATGCTCCCAGCTGGATTTCAGCATCGGGTCGGGCACGCCCAGGAACTCGTAGTCGTCGTCGCACAGCGCCGAGAACCAGGAGACTTCGCAGGTGGGGCGGGTCATGGCAGCGGCTCTCCCATTGAAGCGACCAGGACCGCGTACCATTCGGCGCGGGTCCAGCGGGGTTTGAAAGCGTCGGGGATCTCGGCGATCCGCGCCGGCGACTGGGTGCCGACGATGGGGATAGCGCGACTGGGGTGGGCCATGATCCAGCTGTAGGCGGCGGCGGCGCGACTGACCCCGGCCTCCGCAGCCTTGGCGTCCAGCGCGGCGGCCACCGCGTTCGTCCGATCGTCGGTGGGGTTGGCGAGCCGCCCGCCGCCCAGGGGCGACCAGGCCAGCACGGTCATGCCTCGGGCGATCGCCTGGTCCAGCACCCCGTCGATGAGCGGCGCGATGGCCAGCGGCGAGAACTCGGGCTGGCAGGACACCAGCGGCATAGGCAGGTGCGCCGCCAGGGCCTCGACCTGCCAGACGGTGAAGTTGGAGACGCCGACCGCGCCGATCTTGCCGGCCTGGTGCGCCGCCGCGAGCGCGGCCCCGATCTCGGACGGGTGCGTCAGCATGTCGGGCCGATGGATCTGCCACAGCGCCACGTGGTCCACGCCCATCCGCGACAGCGAGGCGTCGATGGCAGAGGTCAGGTAGCCGGCGCTCAAATCGTACGGCACGCCCATGGAGATCCCGCCCTTGGTGGCGATCACCATCCGTTTCGCGAGCGCGGGGTTCGCCTTCAGCACTCGGCCCAGCAGGGCCTCGGCCGCGCCGAACGGCTCGCCGTTGTCGGGGCCATAGATGTCGGCGGTGTCGAACAGGGTCACGCCCGCATCGAGCGCCGCCTGGACCCGCGCCTCAGCGGCCGCGACATCGTCGCCGGCGAACCGCCACATGCCCCAGGCGATGGCGGAGACGTCGGGACCGCCGGCGTAGAGCGGACGGGTGGGCGATGGGGCCGGAAGATCTGTCATCGTCGTGGTCGCCGCCCTGAGACTGTTCGCAGCGTCCAGCGGTTCAAACGGCGAACTCCCCGTCCAAACCCGGCGTTCTTGCCCCGGCGCCGCCATATGATAGCGTTGTCATATTGATATTCGAGCGGACGCGGCCTTGGCAAGCGGCCTGCAGACCCGGGGGCGGTTTCGTGAGTGAAAGCGACGTTTCACCAACCGCCACGGTACGCGACCACCTGCCCGGCCTGGCCGTCACGGTGCTGGCGACGCTGGCTGCGGCCTATGTCTCGGACCACTACGGCGCGCCGCTGACGCTGATGTGCCTGCTGTTCGGCCTGGCGCTGAACTTCCTGGGGACCGACGCCAGGCTCGCCCCCGGCCTGACCTTGGCCTCGCGCACCTTGCTGCGTTGGGGGATCGTCTTCGTCGCCGCCCGGGTGACACTGACCCAGATCGCCGAGCTGGGCCCCATCGCTCTGCTGGCCGTGGTCGTCATCGTGGGCGTGACCCTGGCGGTGGGCGTCCTGGCGGCGCGGACCCTGGGCTTCACCGCTGCGTTCGGCGCCCTATGCGGCGGCGCGGTCGCGATCTGCGGCGCGTCGGCCGCCATGGCCTTCGCCAGCCTGCTGGGCGAGCGCCGCGCCAGCCAGGCTCAGCTCACCCTGGTCCTCGTCGGCATCTCGGCCATGAGCGCGGTGGCGATGACGCTGTATCCGATCCTGGCGCACCACTTCGGCTTCGACGACCTGCAGGCGGGCTTCATGCTGGGCGCCTCGATCCACGATGTGGCCCAGACGCTGGGAGCCGGCTACGCCTTCTCCCCCGCCGCCGGCGAGACCGCCACGATCGTGAAGCTGGCCCGCGTCGCGCTGCTGGCGCCGGCGATGCTGGCGGTGGCCGTGTTCATCCCTCGCGAGCCCGGCGCGAAGATCTCCAGCTTCGTCATGCCCTGGTTCGTGGTCGGCTTCTTCGGCCTGGCCGGGGTCAATTCCCTGGGCGTGATACCCGCCGCCGCGGCCGACGCCTCGGTCCAGGCCAGCACGGCGCTGCTGGCCTGCGCGGTGACCGCCACCGGCGTCCGCTCCAACATGCAGTCGCTGACCCAGGAGGGCCTGCGGCCGATGCTGGTCATCATCGCCGCGACGCTCGTCGCCCTGGCGCTGGCGACCGCCGCAGCGGCTTTCCTTATCAGCTAGGCCTTGCGCGGCGCGGCGGTGGAGCCGCGGATGACCAGTTCGTGCGGCAGGCGGCGGTGCACCACCTCGCCCTGGGCGTCGAACAGCAGGCCGGCGGCCGCATAGGCTAGCTCGCGGGTCGGCTGGCGCACCGTGGTCAGCGGCGGCCACAGCTGGCTGGCCAGGGCCGTGTCGTCGAACCCGGCCACCGACAGGTCGCCCGGCACGGCCAGCCCGCGCCGGTGGGCGACGGTGAGCACGCCTGCCGCCATGTCGTCGTTGCTGGCGAAGATCGCGGTCGGCGGCTGCGGCAGGTCCAGCATGACGTCGGCCGCCGCTTCTCCCGAGGCGAAGTCGAACGCGCCCGGCCGCACATACTTCGGCTCGAACGCCAGGCCTGCCCGGTCCAGCGCCCGGCGATAGCCGTAGAGCCGCAGGTCGCTGGCGGTATGGTTGGTGTGGCCGATCACGAAGCCGATGCGCTTGTGTCCCAGCGCGATCAGGTGGCTGGTCATGTCGTCGGCCGCCTGGACATCGTCCATCGAGACCGACGAGCTGCGCTCATGCTCGGTGCCGGGCGAGATGCGGACATAGGGCACACCACGGCTCTCCAGCTCCACCAGCGCCACGGCGGCGTCGGTCACCGGCGACGACAGGATCACGCCGTCCACCTGGGTCTGGTCGATCAGGCCGCCGATCTCGCGGCCCAGCATGGGTGAGGCCACGTCAGAGGGCTGGGCCAGCAGGCGCACGCCCTCCTCGATGCAGCGCGCCCAGACGCCGGTCTGGATCTGGTGGATGTAGTGGGGGCTGTGGTTGTCGTAGATCAGGGCGATCTGGTAGCTGCGCTTGCCCGCCAGGATGCGCGCCGCGACGCTGGGCTTGAAGTTGAGTTCGGCCACCGCATGCTCGACTCGCAGGCGGGTCTTCTCCGAGACGTACTTTTCCTTGTTGAGCACGCGCGAGACGGTCTTCATCGACACGCCGGCCATGTCCGAAACGTCTTTGATGGTCGCGCGCATTCCTACCCGTCATCTGAAGTAGCGCCGAGGGCCCCGAAGCGCACCCACGCCTGCTTCTACGATGCAAGGCCGCGCAAGTCGCGGAAGGCTTGCGCGCTCCGGGACGGTCGACATTGGGCGACGCTGAAAGCGCGCTTTTCAACGGAACTCGGCGTCGCGGCGGTCTTGCCGTTCAGATGGGATTATGTTTGTTGTGTCGCCAACAAACATAATCTTGATTGTCGGAGCGGGGAAGGCGCCATCAGGCAGGCGCCTCGCGAGAGGGCAGAGCGCACCATGACGGCACGTCGAATCCAGACCCGGATCACCGAGCTTTTCGGCATCGAACACCCCCTGCTTCTGGGTGGCATGATGCATTTGTCCGATGCTCGGCTTGTCGCCGCCGTCGTGAATGCGGGGGGCATGGGTTACATCACGCCGCGCTCGTTCGACACCCTGGAGGACTACCGGAGGGACCTGCACCTTTGCCGGGAACTCACCGGCGGCAAGCCCTTCGGGGTCAACCTCACCTTCGCCAGTCGCGCCGCGCAGAACGTGGAGATCCTCGACCATATTCGTATTGCGCTCGAGGAAGGCGTTCGACACTTCGAGTCGGCCGGGAACTCCCCGGACCAGATCGTACCCTTGATCCATGACGGCGGTGGGCTGCTGCTTCACAAGTGCCCCAGTGTTCGCCACGCCCTCTCGGCCGAACGCCTGGGCGTCGATGCCGTGGCGCTTGTCGGGATGGAAGAGGGTGGCCACCCGGGCTTCAACCAACTGTCGGCCTTCGTGAACGGCGCATTCGCCCTCGAGCGGCTCGAGAGAACGCCCCTGGTGATCGGCGGCGGGATCGGAAGTGGCGCGCAGATCGCGGCCGCTCTGGCGATGGGCGCCGACGCCGTGGTCATGGGGAGCCGGTTCATGGCGGCTGCCGAAGTCTGGGCTCACGATGCGCTCAAGCAACGCATCATCGAGTCGGATGAGCACGCCTCGATGCCGATCATGGCGCACCTCAGCACGTGGCGCGTCTTGCGGAACGAGGCCGCCGTGCAGGTCCGGGAGATGGAGCTTGCCGGAGTCGCGAAGGCGCATCGCGATTACGGCGATCTAATCCTGTCCTCACGGACGAAGGAGCAGGTCTATCGAAACGGGGACACCGATGCCGGCATCGTTTCCTTCGGGCCCGCGGGCGCGTTCACGGAGAAGGTCGAGCCGGCAGGAGATATCGTGCGTGGCCTGATGGCGGCGGCGCTCAAAGCGCTCGACGGCGCGGCCGCAAAGATTGTCAGCGACGATGGGCCAGATACCTAGCTCAGTCGCTGGCGGCGCCAGGTCCGCGGGGACACGCCCGTCCAGCGCCGGAACGAGCGCGACAGGGAGCTGAGATCCTCGAAGCCAAGGCGAAACCCGATCTCGCTGATCGATAAGTCGTCATCCTCGAGATACTGCAGCGCCAGGCTCTTCTGGGTTTCGTGCAGTAGCTGGCGGTAGTTCACGCCTTCCAGGCGCAGCCGGCGCGACAGCGACGAACTGCTCATGTTGAGCGAACGGGCGACCGCCTCTTCGGAGGCCGCCCCCGTCTGTAGCAGGTTCAGGATCTGCGAACGGACGACGGTGCGGAACTCGCCCGAGCCGAAGCTCTGAAGGTATTCGCTCACCAGCTTTTCCGTGAGCGCCCGGACCGTGGGATTGCCGCTGTGGAGCGGCGCGAGGATGTCCTTTCGGCTGAAGACGATCATGTTCTGCGGCGCGCCGAACTCGACGCGCACGCCGAAGAAACTGTCGTAGCGCTCGCAGACCGCACGGGACGCGACCGAGCGTCTCAAGGTCAGCTTCAGGGGCGTGATCCGATCCGCTTGCAACAGGCCGAACATCTCGCTCATGAAGGCGAGGAACATCTCGAAACCTTCGTTGTTCACCGCCGGCTCGCAGACCGACGTGAGCGTGTAGTGCGAGGCGGTGGTTTCCAGGCGCATCGCCGCGGCCGTCGATATGACGTGGAACTGCCGGTGCATGATCCGGCAGGCCTCTTCGAGACTGGAGGCGGCCATCAGGCTGTAGCCCAGGGCGTGCAGCGCCTGCGGCCTCAGGCGTTCGGCGGCCCTGAGCGGCACGGCCGGATCCTGCGTCAGCTGCGCGGCGCGATCCCAGATGCTGCGCATGATCTCCTGCGGCAGGCGGGCGCCGGACGCGGAGTCGCGCGGGTCGGCGATGCCGCCGCTCCGGCAGAGGTCGGTCCAGCCGTAGCCTTCCTGCTCGACCGCAGACGCGATCGCGCCGACCCAGCTGGCCAAGATCGTGTGGTTCGCGCCGGCATGTACATTCAGCATCACGCACTTCCCCCGATTCATTCTTCCGCTTCATCGCGGATTCTTTTTCGACTTGGCCGAAGTGCTTGGCCAATGCCCGGTTCTGCCGAGACGGTCAGCCGGACCCTCCTTATGTAGCGCTAGTCGCAGGGGCGGCGGAGGGTGCTCGGCCGGTAGAACTATGTCCAACGCTTCAAACATTCCGCATTTTCCGGCGTTTCCGGGCCGACACGGATGAAACTCGCCGAGGCAAGCCTCAGCGACGCGTTCCGGAACGAGCGAGGCCAGGTCTACATGACCGGCATGCAGGCGCTGGTGCGCCTGATGTTGGAACAGCATGCGCTGGATCGCGCGGCCGGCCTGAGGACGGCCGGCTACGTCACGGGCTATCGAGGATCGCCGCTCGGCGGCTTCGACGCGGAACTCACCCGCCAATCGCGCCTGCTGACGGAAGCCGACGTGCGCTTCCACCCCGGGCTGAACGAGGATCTGGCCGCGACGGCGGTGCTTGGGACGCAGCAGGCTGAGGCGTTCGGCGGCGCGCGCTACGATGGCGTCTATTCGCTCTGGTACGGCAAGGGCCCGGGGGTCGACCGCTCGGGCGACGCGTTCCGGCATGGCGCGCGATATGGCGCCGCCCGGCGCGGCGGCGTCCTACTGGCGTTCGGCGACGATCATCCCGGCAAGTCGTCGACGGTCGCGCACCAGAGCGACGCCGCGCTCGCGGCGAACGGCATCGCGGTGCTGGCGCCGTCCAACCTCGAGGACGTCATCTCGTTCGGGCTATACGGCTGGGCGGCCTCGCGGGCGACGGCCAGCTGGGTCGGCCTGAAATGCGTGAACGAGACCGCGGAGGCGACGGCCAGCGTCGATCTCGACGCCATCCGGCGCACGTTCCTGACGCCGGTGATCGAGGAACCTCCGGGCGGCCTGCACGGCCGGCTGGTGTTCGACGTGGCGGGCGACGAGCTCCGGCACATCCGCTACCGGCTGCCGGCGATGGAGCGCTTCGCCGAGGCGAACCGCATTGACCGCGTCGTCGGGACCGCGGCCTCAGCCCCGCTGGGGATCGTCACCAGCGGCAAGTCGTTCCTGGACGTGATGGAGGCGCTGCGCCTCCTCGGCATGTCCGTCGCCCAACCCGGCGCGCCCGTGGCGATCCTGAAGATCGGCCAGGCGTTTCCGATCGACAGCCGGGCGATGCAGGCCTTTGCCGCGGGCCGCCGCGAACTGCTGTTCGTGGAAGAGAAGGCCGGTCTTCTGGAGACCCAGGCCGCGCAAGCCCTCTTCAACATGCCGCCGGCCCAGCGTCCGCGGATCGTCGGCAAAAAGGACGACGCCGGCGCGCTGCTCGTGCCCAGCCACGGCGTGCTCGACGCACACGAGGTGGCGGTGCTGATCGGCGACCGGCTGACGGCGCTCGGGATCGGCGACGCCGACCTGCGCGCGCGCGTCTCCCAGCTGAAATCCGAGAAGCGCCGGGCGGCCGGCATCGTCGCGGCGCGCGGCGCGCGCACGCCCTGGTTCTGCGCCGGTTGCCCGCACAGCACCTCGACGCGTACGCCCGAAGGCAGCACCGCCTTCACCGGCATCGGCTGCCACACGATGGCGATCTGGATGGATCGCGACTCGCTGCCCCCGACCCAGATGGGCGGCGAGGGCGCGAACTGGATCGGCATGGCCCCCTACGTGGCCACCGAGCATGTCTTCCAGAACCTGGGCGACGGGACGTTCAACCACTCGGGGCTCCTGGCGATCCGCGCGGCCGTCGCCGCCGGCGTGTCGATCACCTACAAGATCCTGTTCAACGACGCGGTCGCCATGACCGGCGGACAACCGCACGACGGGGGCCTGACCGTGGGCGACGTCGCCCGCCAGGTTCAGGCCGAGCGGGTCGTACGCACCGTGGTCGTCGCCGAGGATCCCGATCGGATCTCCGGCCTGCCGCTGCCCCGGGACGTCGCGGTCCATGGCCGCGGCGCGCTGGACACCGTGCAGAAGTCTCTGCGCGACACGCCCGGCGTCACCGTCCTGATCTATGACCAGACCTGCGCGGCCGAGCTTCGCCGCCGACGCAAGCGCGGCCTGGCGGAGACGCCCTCCCGGCGGGTGATCATCAACGAGCGGGTGTGCGAGGGTTGCGGCGACTGCTCGGTGAAATCGAACTGCGTCGCGGTCCTGCCGAAGCCGACGGCGTTGGGCCTGAAGCGCCAGGTCGACCAGTCCGCCTGCAACCGCGACTTCTCCTGCCTCGAAGGCTTCTGTCCGTCGTTCGTCGAGATCGACGGCGCATCCATCAAGGTCTCGACCCCGGAGCGGTTCGACACCGCCCGCCTGACCGACCTGCCGGAGCCCACGACGCCCGCGCGACCGGGCCTGTCGAACATCATGGTCGCCGGCGTGGGCGGCACGGGCGTGGTGACGGTCGGCGCGCTGATCGCCATGGCCGCGCACCTCCAGGGCCTTCGCTTCGCCGCCTACGACATGACGGGCCTCGCCCAGAAGGGCGGAGCGGTCTTCTCGCACCTGCGCGTGGGTCCGCCGGGCACGGCCGACTTCGGTCCCCGCATCCCGCAGGCCAGCGCCGACGTGCTGATCGGTTGCGACAGTCAGGTCGCCGCGAGCAGCGACGCCATCGCTGCGACCGGCAAGGGACGGACCGCGATCCTGCTGAACGACGAGGTGGCGCCCCCGGGGGCCTTCCAGATCGGCGGCGAACCCGGGCTCGACGTCCAACCTTATCGGAACGCCCTGGCCGCGATCGTCGGCGTCGACGCGGTTCGCACGCTGGAGGCCGGCGTGATCGCGCGACGCTTCCTGGGCGACGCCATCTACGCCAACCTGGTCATGCTCGGCGCGGCCTACCAGTTCGGCCACCTGCCCGTCAGCGGCCAGGCCCTCGAGCGCGCGATCGAGCTGAACGGCGCCAAGGTCGAGCAGAACCTGCTGGCGTTTCGCCTGGGGCGGCTGGCCGCCCACGACCCCTCCGCGCTGGTCACCGAGGTCCGCAAGCTGACGGAGCCCCAATCGCTACAGGCGCTGGTCGGCCATCGGGCGGACCATCTGACCGCCTACCAGAACACGGCCTATGCCCAGCGCTTCACCGCGCTGGTCGAACAAGCCCGGGCCGCCGCCCAGCGGGCGGGTCTGGACGAGAGCTTCCCCGCCGCCGTCGCCGACACCTATGCGAACCTGATGGCGTACAAGGACGAGTACGAGGTGGCCCGGCTTTACGCGGACGGCGCCTTCGCCCAGCAGGTGTCCGGCCAGTTCGTCGGCGGCAAGCTGTCGGTGTGGCTGTCCCCGCCCCTCTTCGCCCCACGCGATCCGGCGACAGGGCGTCCCAGGAAGATCCGCTTCGGTCCGTGGATCTTCACGGCCTTCCGGCTGCTCGCGCGGCTCAAGGGCCTCCGGGGCTCGCCGCTCGATCCCTTCGGCTGGTTGCCGGAGCGGCGCGACGAGCGGCGCGCCATCGTGGCCTACGAACGCCTGGTGGAAAGGCTGTGCGCCGACCTCACCCCCGCGCAGGCGGATGCGGCGATCGAGCTGGCGCGCCTGCCGCGCAGCATCCGCGGGTTCGGCCACGTCAAGGCCGCCGCCGCCGCGACCGCCGCCGCCCGCCAGATCGAGCTGCTCGCGGCGTTCGAGGACGCGAAGGCGTCGGGCGACAGGATCCGCGCGCCGGCCTGACGCGCGACGGCGCCGCCGGACCTGCGATCTTTTCTTGCGGGTGAATGGCCAGGCGCCGGGCGCCTGGCCATGCGGGAATCAGGCGGGAGCTTTCACGCCCAGGATGTCCGCCCAGCGGCGCACGTCGGCCTCGAGCGTCGCCCGCCCGATGTCGAGGGCCAGGACCATCTCCTTCGCGCCCTGGGCGCGGATGGCGTCGGCCTTGCCGGCCAGGGCGTCCGGGGCCTCGCCGCGATGGGGCGTGCCGATGACCAGGTGGAAGTCCTTGTCGATGTCCCGCCCGGCCGCCTCGGCGACGGCCCGGAACGCGTCCATGTGCGGTTCCAGGTCATAGCCGCGCCACCATGAATACCAGCCATCGCCCAGGGTGACGGCGCGCTTCATGGCGGGCTCGGAATCACCGCCGATCAGGAAGGGCGGGCCGCCCGGCGTATAGGGCCGGGGCAGAAGGACCAGGTTGTCGTAGTTCACGAACTCGCCGTGGAAGCTGGCGTTGTCCTCCCGCCACGCTGTCCGGATCGCGCGGATGTATTCGTCGAACCGCTTGCCCCGGCGCGCGAACGAGACGCCCAGGGCTTCGTACTCCTCGGACGACCACCCCGAACCGACCCCCAGCATGTAGCGGCCCTCGGTAAGGTGATCGAGGGTCATGATCTCCTTGGCAGTCAGCAGCGCCGGCCGCTCGGGAAGCACCATTACGCTGGTCGCGAAGCGGAGACGGGTGGTGACCTGCGACATGGCCGCGAAGACCAGCAGGGAGTCGAAGAGGCCGATATCGGTCCCGAACGGCGGCACGCCGTCCGGATGATAGGGGTAGCGGGACGTGTACTTGCTGAAGAACACGATGTGCTCCGGCACCCACAGCGAGTCGAACCCCGCCGCTTCGACCGTCTGCGCGAACGCCCGCACATAGCCGACGTCGATGGCGTCCTTGTCGCCGAAGCGCGCGGTCAGGCCGATCTTCATGTCTGGATTTCCCATTCTGCGACGCGCGCCACGGTGGTGCGATACGATTGAAGGCCGACGGCGAGGCACGCGACGCCGAGCGGGGCGGCGACCGCGCAAACGATCGCCAGGGATTTGGAGACGGCCTGGTCGTCCCGGAACACGAAGTCGGTGACAGCCGCCACGATCGACGGTCCGGCGGTGAAGATCAGGATGCTGCCGAAGAGGAAGTAGATCGACGCCAGGCGGGCGCGCAGGGCGTTGGGGCTCATCAGCTGGATCGCGATGACCGGCAGCGCCTGGGTCGAGGTGGCGAGGAACAAGGCGATGGCCGCCACGGCCAGCACAAGCTCGCCCGTCGGCATCAGGGGCGCCGCGATGGCGAACGGGATGGTCGCGATGCCCCCGTACAGCCCCGCCCGCATCGGAGCATCGGTGCGCCCGGCCTTGATCAGGCGGTCGGACAGCCAGCCGCCGGCCAGGATGCCGCCGGTGCCGAACAGCATGACGATCAGCCCGAAGGCGAAACCCACGTCCTCCGCCGTCCAGGCGAACTTGCGCATGAAGATGGCGGGTATCCAGGTGAGGTAACCGATGACCACGACGCCCAGGAAGCTGAAGCCCAGGAACATTGTCAGGATCGTCCGCGCATTCTCGCGCAGGAACGGCGCCAGCTTGGGCCGCGCCTGACCCACGCCGTCCACCGGACCGACCGCCCCGCGGCGCACGGGCTCGCGGATCAGGAGCATAAGGCCGGCGATGACGAAGCCGGGCGCGCCGACCAGGAAGAACACGATCTGCCAAGGCTCGAAACCGGCGAACGCCGAGGACGACAGCGACGGCATCGCCGCGATCAGGTTCAGCACCGCCCCACCGGTCAGCAGGGCCAGGCCCGAGCCCCAGTAGACGCCGGTCGCGTAGACCGCCATCGCGCGGCCTCGTCTCTCGCGGGAGAAGTAGTCGGCGATCAGGGACGCGGCGGCCGGCGTCAACGTCGCCTCGCCGATGCCCACGCCCATGCGCGCCAGGAACAGGTGCCAGTAGCTGTCGGCCAGGCCGCTGGCGATCGTCATCACGCTCCAGACGAAGACCCCGATCGCGATGATCCAACGACGGCTGTAGCGATCCGCGGCGTAAGCCAGCGGCAGCCCCCAGAAGGCGTAGAAGAGCGAGAAGGCCAGGCCGACCAGCAGGCTGAACTGCGTGTCGGTGATGCCCAGGTCGGCGCGGATGGGGCCGACCAGCAGCGTCAGGATCTGGCGGTCGATGAACGAGCTGGTGAACGCCAGCATGAGCAGCCCGACGACGCACCACGCATATGTCGGATTGGGCCAGTCGGCCTCGCCCAAGGACGCGCCTGCGCTCCTGCCGGGCCGCGCGGCCCTGGTCTGGATGGTCATCGCTACCTCGTGACGGACGGGAGACGGTCGAAAAGGGTCCGGCGCGGCGAACCGCGCCGGAGTTTGGGAGGACGACCGCTAGTAGGTGTACCGAAGCTCGACACCGAAGATCCGGCCGGGCGCGAGATACTGCGAGGTGACCCCCGGCAGCAGCGGCGCCGGCGAGATCCGGAGCGCGTAGGACTTGTTGAACAGGTTCTCGACGAAGGCCCCGATCTCGACGTGCTCATTCACGTTGCCGCCGAGGCGCAGGTTGGTCAGCCCGTACCCCTTCTGGACCAGCATCGGATCCAGGTCGGAGTTGTAGTTCACCTTGCTGCGCCAGGCGTATTCCACGGTCGCATAGGCCGGGATCTTGCCGAGGTCGAAGTCCTGACGGCCGATCACCGAGAGCTGCCACTCGGGATTGCCGTCCACCTTGCGGCCCGACAGATCCTGGCCGGTGATCGGGCACTGACGCAGGGTCGTCTGCAGGGCGGTGCAAGGCGCGCCGCGGAAGTCCGAGAACTTGGCGTCGGTCCAGGCGGCGCCCAGGTTGATGTTGGCGCCGCGCCAGGGCTGGGCCGTGGCGTCGACTTCCAGACCCTTGATCTCGATCGAACCGGCGTTGCGCAGCGAGAAGGTGTTGGACGCGCCGTCGAAGGCCGACGTCTGGAAGTCCTTGAACTTGGAGAAGTAGGCGACGACGTTCGTCTGCAGGCGACCGCCCAGCCAGCGGTTCTTGGTCCCCAGTTCGTAGTTCATCACCGTCTCGGGCCGCAGGATCGGGTCCGCGTTGTTGGCCGGCGAGAAGAAGGGGCCGCTGTTGGAATTGTTGAGCCCGGCGCCCTTGTAACCGCGGCTGACGGTGAAGAAGACCGACGTGTCGCTGTTGGGGTTGTAGCGAACGCCCATGCGGCCGACCCAGTTGGTGTCGTCGGTCGAGATCGAATTGAACGGGCGGTTGGGGCCGAAGAAGCTTCCGGTCCGCACGCCTTCCAGCGACTGGTCCTCGTACAGGATCCGCAGGCCGCCGAGCAGTTCCCAGGACTCGGCGAAGCGCCAGGTCCCGTTGGCGAAGGCGGCGTAGTTCTTCACGCGGTTCAGGCTGGTGGCGATGCTCAGGCCCTGCAGCCGGTTGGCCGTGCCGAGCGCGCCGCCCACCCCGAAGGCGTCCTGGAGCTTCTGGTCGTAGAAATAGACGCCGACGACGTACTTGAACGGCTTGTCCTGCGGCGACAGCAGCTGGAACTCCTGGGTGAACAGGTTCAGCGTGATGTTGCCGAAAGTGGCGTCGGCGAGGTCGACCGCCAGGCGCTCGGAGTCGTCCTCACCGTACGAGTTCCACTTGCGTGCGCCGGTGACGGAGCGGATCGAGAAGCCGTTGCCCAGGTCATAGTCGGCCTGCAACGCGGCGTGGATGGTCTGGGTCTCCTCGCCCACCCGATCGGACGCCATGGAGTCGCGGTTCTTGGGTCCAATGATGATGTTGTTCGCCGCTGCGAGGCGAAGCAGCAGCGGGACGTTCCCGAGGGTCACCGCGCTCGGGTCGACCTCGCGGAACGTCGGACCGCAACAGCGGTCGGCGGTCTCGACGTAGGACGCCCGGAAGTCGAGGGTCAGCGGGCCCGCCTCGTGGACCAGGCTGATGCGCGAGCCCCATTGATTGCGGCGGTTCTCGTCGGTCTTCTTGAAGTTGTTGTAGGCGGCGCCTTCGCCGTCCACGCGGGTGAAGAAGGCGAAACGGGCCCGGGTGTTCTCGGTGATCGGGCCGCTGACGGCGCCCTCGGTGCGGGTCGTCGTGAAGTTGGTCTTGTCCGAGAAGTCGTCCCAGGTCTGCGACACGTTCAGATAGGCCTGGAAGTCCCGGGTCGGCGCGCGCGAGACCACCGCGACGGCGCCGGCGGTGGCGTTCTTGCCGAACAGGGTGCCCTGGGGCCCGCGCAGAACCTCGACGTGGCCGACGTCGAACATGTTGGACAGGCCCGAACCGGTCGGGCCGGTCACCACGCCGTCGATCGCGACGCTGACGCTGGTCTCGACGCCGCTGGTGAAGGTGGGGCTGCCGATGCCGCGGATGCGAGCCCGCGCGCCGGAAGAGATCAGGCTGTCTTCGAAGGTGAAGCCGGGAACGACGCGAGCCAGTCCCTGCACGTCGGTCACCCGCGCGCGCTGCAGCGTCTCGCCGCCGAGGGCCGTCATGGAGATCGGCACGTCGATCACGCGCTCCTCCCGCTTCTGGGCGGTGACGATCACCTCGGTGACCTCGCTTTCCACCGATGTCGTGTCGGCGGCGTAGGCGCCTTGCGCGGCCGCCGCGCTAGCGACTCCGGCCAGCAGCGCCAGCCTGATGGTCCGAGCGTTCGATCGAGACATTCAATCCCCCCTTATGAACCGATGCTGTTGTGCGCATCGTGTGTGTTGAGCCGACCGGGAACGTGGCCCTTGCCGGGCGCCAGCGTCATCGGAGCGGGCCGACGTGCGCCGGCGATCCTGATAGGCTGGCGCCGACAGGCGAAATGCGCTCGGCAGAACACGCCATCCGTTCGGCAGAAGCGCCGCCTTTGGCGGAAATACGGTCTTTGATGCGCGGCCGGCGCGTCAGACCTCGCCCATCGCACGTCCCGCTCGGGGCGCCCAGGCGAACCCTGGATCGCGCTTCAAGCCCCGCGCGCCCGCCAGTTCGAGCCGGCGATGGGCGATCCGCCAGCGGCCGTCGTCGAGGCGAAGTTCGTCGATGTATCGCGCCCAGATGTGCAGGTCTTCGCCCGGTTCGGCAGGCTCGTGCCAGGCATAGACATAGGACGTCGCACGAAGACGGCCCGCACCGAGCGCCTCCATCCGGACGTTGGACAGGTGGTGGCTCGTCGAACGGTATCGGGCGACCACCGCCGAGGCGAGCGCACGGATCGCCTCGCGCCCACGGGTCGGGGTCGGGCCTTCTTCGAGGATCGCATCCGCGGTGAAGATCTCCGCGAAGTCATCCACGCGGCCCTCGTCGATGAACCGGCAATAGTCGAACAGCGGCGCCTGCGCGGCGCTGAAAGTCTCCCAATCCACCATTCCGAACGTTCTCCCCTGGTCGCCGGCGCACTCTGCTGACGCGGGCAGCGGGCACACCCTGCCGCTTCATTCGAAAACTTGACCGACGCACGATTGGGGCCGCGAAGGCCGGCGACCCTGCACTAGGGTTTGCACACCGGGCTCAGGGCGATCGCCGCCAAGGCGACGACCGCGGCGGGTTGGCTCGCGCCCAGGCGCGGCTCTGGCCCGGCCTAAACCTGGAGACCCGCGGACCTGGCCGAGTGGAGGGGACGACATGACGGACGACGACGTGCGCGCGGCGGTGACGGAAACGCTCTACGACTATTGCGCGCTCCTCGACGAGAAGCGCCTGGACGAGTGGATCGAGCTCTTCACGGACGACGTGGTCTTCGAGGAAGGCGGCGGAACCGAGGGGCGCCCGGCCCTTCGCACCAAGGTGCTGGGCCTGCTCAAGAAGTTCCGGGCGCTGAGCCATCACCTCTCGAACATCCGCGTGACCCGGACGGGCGCCGAGACGGCGAGTTCCGTCTCGTACATCTACGCCTGGCACCAGTTGCGCGACGACGCGACGATGGAGCTTTGGGGACGTTACGTCGACGAGCACCGCTTCGATGGCGGCCGCTGGAAGATCTCCAAGCGCACGGTCATGGTCCAGGGCGGCCGCGGCACGAAGGAGATCCGCATCCTGCGCGTGCCGCAGCAAGACCTGCCGTCGGCCTAGATGCGGACCACGCGTCAATGGGTCCTCGATCGTCGGCCGGAGGGCCGCGTCGCTGACGCCGACGTCCGCCTGGTCGAGGTCCCGCTGCCGCCCCTCGAGGACGGTGCGTTCGAGCTCGAGCACATCCACCTGTCGATCGATCCGACCAACCGGCTCTGGATGTCCGACACGGCCCAGGCGGCCATGCCGATCCAGCTGGGACGGCCGGTGCGCGCCTTTGTGTATGGTCGCGTGACGGCCTCGCGCCATCCGGACTTCCGCGACGGCGACATGGTTCGCGGGTTGGCCAGCTGGTCAGACCGCTCGGTCCTCAGGGCCGGCGCGCTTATCCCGAGGCGACGCGGCATGCCGCTTTCGGCCCACGCGAGCATCCTGGGAATGACCGGCCTCACCGCCTACTTCGGCGTGACGGAGATCGGCCGGCCGGCCGCCGGGGAGACGTTCGTGGTGTCCGCCGCGGCTGGCGCGACGGGATCCATCGCCGGCCAGATCGCCCGGCTGCTGGGCGCCCGGACGATCGGGATCGTCGGGGGCGAGGCCAAGGCCCGACGCCTCGTCTCGCGGTTCGGCTTCGACGCCGGGGTCGACCGCCGTGGACCTGATCTCCTGGAGGCGCTGCGGGCGGCCTGCCCGAACGGCGTCGACGTGGACTTCGAGAACGCCGGCGGCGTCATCCTCGACACGGTCCTGAAGCTCATCAATCCCGGCGCGCGGATCGTTCTCTGCGGCATGATCTCGGGCTACGAGGCCACGGGTGGCTGGCCCACCAACGACCTCAGTCAGATCCTGATGAAGCGGGCGCGCCTTGAAGGGCTGCTGGTTTCCGCCTTCGCCGACCGGTACGAGGAGGCGACCTCCCGCCTCGCGGACTGGGCTCTGGCCGGCCAGATCGCCTGGGACGTGGACATCAGCCATGGCCTCGAATCCGCCCCGTCCGCGCTGGCCCGGGTGCTGGCCGGCCGGTCGGAGGGCAAGCAGTTGGTGCAACTGGCGCCAGACCCTTGGGACGAGGCCGCCTAGGCTGTGAGTCAGGTTCGACGCGACGACGCTCAGAGCAGCTCGGGATAGAAGACGTCGAAGCCGTGGAAGGTGTCGCAATACTCGCGCACCTCGACGATCCGGCCGCCGGCCAGCGACAGCACCCAGCAGTACCGGTTCTGATAGAGCCGCCCGCTCACATGACGACCGAAGCCCTCGGTTTCCACCGCGACCAGCCCGCTGTCGCCGATGCCATCCTCCTCGATGAGGCGGTGGGGAGTCAGGGTCAGGCCGGCCGGGAACTTGCGCGCCAGTCCGCCCACGAGGCTGGCGCGTTCGGCGACGCTGACCCGCCCGACGAACAGCTTGTCGGGCGAACCGTCGACCTCGGCCTCCGGCCCGGCCGTCCGCACCTTTCCCCCATCGGCCCACCACGTCGCGTCGGGCGTGCAGAGCGACCGCAGCCGCTCGGGATCCGCCGCGCTGATGGAATCGATGAAGGCGAGCGCGACGTGGCCCGCGGCGGTGGCCGGGACCGGCCGGGGCGCCGAGATCGGCGCGGCGTCCGCGCGACGGTCGAGATTGGCGCCGTCGAACACGTCGGCCGCGTGCGCCGTGTCCATGTACTCCCGAAGGTCGGTGACCCCGGTCCGCGCCACGGTGACCACGAAGGCATACCGGTTCCGGTAGGGTCGTCGGCCCTTGTACAGCCCGTCGCCCTCGGCCTCGACCACCGCGACGTCGCCGCCCGCGAACGCGCGACGCTCGATCTGACGCACGCCCGCGGGAAACGCCCGGCTGAGCCCCTCCAGCAGACGGCATTTGGCCAGGGCGTCCATGCCGCCATGCAGGGGCCAGGCCCGCGCCACGCCCGGGTCGTGGCCGAAGCGGCCCGCCGACCGGTCGCGCCCGGAGTCGACCCACCACACGCCGCCCGCCGCGAAACACGCGGCGACGGCGTGGGCGTCATTGCGATCCAACGCGGAGATCAGGGCCCGCGCCGTCGACAGGGCGGACATCGGCTCAGGCCGGCTGCGGCGCGACCAGTCCGGCCGCCTTGGCCCAGGTCTCGAGATCCCGGTCCAGGGACTTCTGGGAGAAGGGCAGCGACATCACGAACTCCTGCACGCCTTCGCGCTTCGCCTCTTCGATCTTGAGGTGCAGGTGGTCGGGCGTGCCGTAGTAGGGGATGCCCAGCTTCAGCTGGAACTTGGGATCGTTCTCGCGTCCCGCCTTGCGGAGTTCCGCGCGCAGCTTGTCCAGATGAGGCGCCAGCTCGTAGTCCGCCCACCAGCCATACCAGCCGTCGCCCAGGGTCGCCGCACGGCGCATGGCGGCTTCGGAGTCGCCGCCGATGATGAAGGCCGGACCGCCCGGCGTGTACGGCTTCGGCAGCAGGACCGCGTTCTCGAACTTGACGAAGTCGCCGTCGAAACGCGCCCGGTCCTCGGTCCAGATCGTGCGGATCGCCTTGATGTACTCGTCGAAGCGCTTGCCGCGCCGCTCGAACGGGGTGCCCAGGGCTTCGTACTCTTCCCGCGACCAGCCCCCGCCGACGCCGAAATCGAACCGGCCCTCACAGATATGGTCGAGGGTCATGACCTCCTTCGCCGTCAGCAGCGCCGGGCGCTGCGGCAGGATCAGCACGCTGGTGGAGAAGCGCAGGCGCGTGGTGACCTGGGCGGCCACAGCGATGGAGAACAGCGGGTCGTAGACACCGAAGTCCGGCTTGTCCCAGGGCGTCTTGCCGTCGTCCGTGTAGGGGTACTTCGACTTTTCGTAGCTCGTGAAGAACACGACGTGCTCCGGGAACCACGCCGAGTCGAAGCCCAGTTCCTCGATCCCCTGCACCGCGGCCTTCAGGAACCCGATGTCCCGCTGCGGGGAATTCCCAAAGGCGACTGCCAACCCAAGCTTCACGGCTTCACTCCCATGTATTGATCCAGTGTGTGGTGGAAATGGCGGATGCGGCTCTCCTGGTAGTTGGCGAGCGTCACGCCGGGCTTGTGCGTCGCACGCAGCCCTCTTTGGATGCGGCGCAGATTCTCGGTGTCCTGATCGGCCACGAACCCGGCCGAGCCGAGTTGGGGCGCGTCGGACCAGCCCTCGTGCTCCTCGAGCCAGTGCGGCGCCGCGGGCCGCGGATGACTCCCGTCCTCGGCCTTCGAGAACAGCAGCATGATCTCCATCACGCAGCGCTCGGGATCGTTGCGATAGGGGCGGAAGCGGTAGCAGATCGGCGCGCCGTGGCCGGCCCAGGGGACGAGATTCGGGAACAGGAAGTACTGGATCGCGTCGACGACCTCGGCGTTCGACTGGTCGTTCAGATCACGCCGCGACGACCGCGAGAGCTTCTCCCGCGCCGCGTCGGCGAACTGGTCGCGGACGAACTGGCGCTCGCCGGGTTCGATCTGCGACTTGGCATGGAACGCCACGTCGCGCTGCATCTGGCGGATGGTCTCCTGCGGATCGACCTCGCCGACCGCCGTGCTGGGGAACCCTTCCAGGGTGATCATCCGGTTGACGTGCCGCACCCCCGGGAAGACATCGTACTGGGTGGTGTCCCAGGCCACGTAGCTGGTGGTCTGGGGGTGGGCGACCGGGATGTGGAAGCTCTCGACGAACGCCTCCAGCGCGAGCTTCCAGTTGCAGGGCAGGACCTTGCAGATGTGGGCCGCCTTGTAGCGATCCTCGAGACGGAACGCCTTGAAGTGCTCGGGCAGCACCTCGAGATAGGACTCGAGCGGCTCGCAGGCGGGATCGAAGTTCACGAAGACGAACCCGCCCCAGACACCGACCTTCACCTCGGGCAGGCGGAACGCCTCGGGGTCGACATGCGCGAAGTCCCAGGGGCTCGGCAGGTGGCACAGCTTGCCGTCCAGATCCCAGGTGAAGCCATGGAACGGACACTTGAAACGCTCGACGCAGCCGCCCTCGGTCCGCAGCTGCACGCCGCGATGAAGGCAGGCGTTGACGTAGGCGCGGATCTCTCCGGACGCGGTGCGGGTGACGATCACCGACTCGTCGCCGATCTCGTAGACGACGTGGTCGCCCGTCTTCTGCAGCTCTTCCACGCGGCAGGCCATCTGCCAGACCTTGCGCCAGACCAGATCCATCTCGCGGGCGTGCCAAGCCGGGTCGAAGTAGCGTTCGACCGCGATGTCGTCGGAGCCCAGCCCCTCCACGGGCGACTCGAAACGCAGCACGTCCGGGGCCGGACGGCTGTCCCGCGCCAGCACCTCCTGGACCGACGGACCGGGTCGGCCTTCCGGCAGCGCGACCTTTGACTCTCGCAAGTTCACGAGGGGCTCCTTCACCAGCAAACCAAGCACTGCGGACACGATAGCCGCGACGCCCTCCCCTGGTGACGGACAATCGTTGGATACACTGCGCCATTTTCGTCGGATACTTGACGATATGGGCGCAAAACTCTAAACGCGCCGCCGCGAACTTGCCGCTGGTCCGAACGGGCTTCTAGAGACCGGCCATGGCAAGTCTCAGTAACGTCTCGAAGATCGCGATTCTTGGCGGCGCCGGCGCGCTAGGCTCCGGTCTGGCGCGCCGCTGGGCGAAGGCCGGCCGGCAGGTCGTGATCGGGTCCCGCGATCCCGAACGCGCCCAGGCCGCCGTTGCGGCGATCAACGACGCGTGCGCGGCTCAGCGCGCCTCGGCGGCCACCTATCGTGACGCCGCGGCCGAGGCCGACGTGATCGTCGTGACCGTTCCCTTCGCCTCGCAGAAGGATGTGCTGGATCAGATCCGCGATCTGGTCGGCGACAAGGTCGTGGTGGACTGCACCGTTCCCCTCCGGCCACCCCGGGTCGGAACCGTCCAGCTGCCGCCTGAAGGCAGCGCGGCGCAGGTCGCGCGTGCGATCCTCGACCCCGGCGCGCGCCTGGTGTCGGCCTTCCAGAACGTCGGCGCGGCCCTGCTGGCCAGCGACGCGGCTATCGACTGCGACGTCCTGGTCTGTTCCGACGACAACGAGGCCCGTGCGGTGGGGGTCGCCCTCGCCGAGGCCGCCGGGCTGCGGGGGCTAGAAGCCGGCCCTCTGGCTAACGCCGCCGCCGCGGAGGCCCTCACCTCCCTGCTCATCCAGATCAACCGCCGGTACAAGGCCGACCACGCCGGCATCCGCGTGACAGGCCTGCCGGGCGACCCCCGCCATGGCTGAGCGCGCGCCGTCGATCCCGCGAGGCCGGTGATGATCGAGGCGGACGTCCAGGTCATCGTTCCCGCCAAACGGCTCGCCGAGGCGAAGTCGCGCCTGCGGCCGGTGCTGGGCGACGCGGATCGCGAAGCGCTGGTCCTGGACATGCTGGGCCGGGTGATAGCCGCCGCCCGCGGCGCTCGACGCGTCGCCTTCGTCGCCGTCGTGACCTCGGACGCCAGGATCGGACGGCTGGCCCAGGCGCGGGGCGCGCGAACGCTCACCGACCCCGGCCACGATCTGAACAGCAGCCTGAGCATGGCGATGCAGGACCCCCAGATCGCCCTAGGACCGGCATGCCTCATCCTGCCCGGCGACCTTCCGCGCCTCACGGCCGACGCCGTCGACGGCCTCCTGGCGTGGATCGAGGCGCCGGGGCGGATGGTCATCGCGCCGGACCAGCACCTGGCGGGGACCAATGCGCTGGCGTGGCGCGGCGCCTCCTACGACGGCTTCCGCTTCGGCCCGGGCAGTTTCATCGCGCATCGGGACGCCGGCCGCGCGGCCGGCTTCACCGTCGTCGCTCAGCCCGTGCGGCCCGAGTTTTTCGACCTGGACGACATCGACGGCCTGGCGCGCATCGAAGGATTCCCGCGCCTCGTCCCCCGCACCTCACGTGTCCGAGAAGCGAAAGCTCATGCTTGAAGACCTTTCCAACGCCAGTCTGGACGACCTGATGGCCGCCGCGAGCGCGGTCCGGGACCGCATGCACGGCGCCCGGATCAGCTACTCGCGGAAGGTGTTCCTGCCCGTCACCCACCTTTGCCGTGACGTCTGCCGCTATTGCACCTTCGCCCGCCCGCCCCGGCGCGGGCAGACGGCCTACATGACCGAGGTCGAGGTGCTGGACAGCGCCCGGAAGGCCGCGGCGCTCGGCTGCCGCGAAGCGCTCTTCACGCTCGGCGACCAGCCGGAGGCGCGCTGGAGCCAAGCGCGGGATGCGCTGGACGAGATGGGCTTTGCAACGACGCTCGCGTACGTCGCCCACCTCGCCCGCCGGGTCCACGAAGAGACCGGCCTGCTGCCCCACATCAATCCGGGTGTGATGTCGGACGAGGATATCGCCGCGCTCCGCCCCGCATCCGCCTCGATGGGCCTGATGCTGGAGAGCGCGTCGGAGCGTCTGATGGCGCGCGGCGGCCCCCACTTCGGCTGCCCCGACAAGGCGCCTGCAGTGCGCCTTGCCACGCTGAAGGCCGCGGGGCGCACGCGCGTTCCTTTCACGACCGGCCTGCTGATCGGCATCGGCGAGACCTTCAATGAGCGGCTGGAGGCCCTGCGGGAGATCGAAGCGCTGCATCGGCGCTACGGCCACATCCAGGAAGTCATCATCCAGCCGTTCCGGGCCAAGCCCGGCACCGCGATGGCCAAGGCGCCGGAACCGTCGCTGGACGAGTTGCTGCGCACCATCGCCGCCGCGCGTCTCCTGCTGCCCGCCGAGATCGGCGTCCAGGCGCCGCCGAACCTGGCGCCGGAGGATCTTCACCGTCTCATCGACGCCGGGATCAACGACCTGGGCGGCATCTCGCCGCTGACGCCCGACTTCGTGAACCCCGAGGCGCCCTGGCCGCATCTGGACCATCTGGCGGGCCGGCTGGACGCGATGGGTCGCCGCCTCACCGAGCGCCTGACGATCTACCCGCGCTACGCCCGGGCCGCCGCCGACTGGACCGCACCCGCGATGACCCCCAGCGTCCTGCGCGCCGTCGACGGCGAAGGCTGGCTCCGCGAAGACGACTGGCTGACGGGCGTGTCGCCTGAACCGCCCGAATGGGTCAGCGCGCCTGCTCCGTCCGGTGTCGTGGCGCGCCAAGGCGGAATTCACGACATCGTCGCCCGCGCCGCGCTAGGCAAGCGCCTCTCGGAGAGCGACGTCGGCACGCTGTTCACGGCGCGCGGCGACGACTTCCGCGCCGTGTGCGCCGCCGCGGACCGGATCCGCGCGGACGTGATCGGCGACCGCGTCACCTACGTGATCACGCGCAACATCAACTACACGAACGTCTGCACCTACAGCTGCCGCTTCTGCGCCTTCTCGAAGGGCAAGGTCGCCGACGACCTGCGCGGCGCGCCCTACGAGGTCGAACTTGCGGAGATCGGGCGGCGGGCGGCGGAAGCCTGGTCTCGCGGTGCGACGGAAGTCTGCCTGCAGGGGGGCATCCACCCGGGGTTCACGGGCGAGACCTATCTCGAGATCCTGGACGCCGTGCGACGCGCCGCGCCGGGCATCCACGTGCATGCGTTCTCCCCGCTGGAGGTCATGCACGGCGCCACCTCGCTCGGCCTGCCGGTGAAGACGTATCTGCGACGGCTCAAGGACGCCGGCCTTGGCAGCCTGCCGGGCACCGCCGCGGAGATCCTCGACGACGAGGTTCGCCAGATCATCTGCCCCGACAAGCTGACGACGGACGAATGGCTGTCCGTGATGCGCGACGCCCATGAGGTCGGGCTGAGGTCCACGGCGACCATCATGTTCGGACATGTCGACGGCTATCACCACTGGGCGCGCCACCTGTTGCAGCTCCGCGACCTGCAGGTCGAGACGTCCGGCTTCACCGAGTTCGTGCCCCTGCCCTTCGTCGCGGCCGAGGCGCCGATCTTCCGCAAGGGCGGCAGCCGCATCGGCCCGACGTTCCGGGAAGCGGTGCTGATGCACGCGGTCGCACGCCTCGCCCTGCATCCGGCTTTTGCAAACATCCAGACGTCTTGGGTCAAGATGGGCGTGGCCGGAGCCGGCTATTGTCTGGCGGCGGGCGCGAACGACATCGGCGGCACCCTCATGAACGAGACGATCACCCGCTCGGCGGGCGCGCGTCACGGACAGGAGGCGACCCCGGAACGACTCGAGTCCGTGATCCTCGCGGCCAACCGCACGCCTCGGCTGCGGACGACGCTTTACGGGGATGCCCCTCAGGAACGCCGCGCCACGGCGCTGGTCGCGCCGGAGCTCTCGCCGAGCCGCGAGACGCCTTTCCGACGCGGCCAGGTGCTGGGCCGGCCCGCGCCGCGCGAACCCGCGGTCGCCAGTTAGATCGGAGACGCGAGTGACCAGGCCAGATTGGGACTTCACGGGAAAGATCGTCGCGGTCACCGGCGCCACGCGCGGGTTGGGTCGCCAGATCGTCCAGGGCTTCGCCGATCGCGGCGCGTCCGTCGTGGTGGTCAGCCGCAAGGCGTCCGACTGCGAGGCCACGACGGCGGAGCTGACCGCGGCGGGCGCCACCGCCGTCGCGATCCCCTGCGACGTCTCGCAATGGGCCGCCGGCGAAGAGCTGGTGAAAGGCATCGCCGCGCGGTTCGGCCGCCTCGACGTGCTGGTCAACAACGCGGGCATGTCGCCCGTGCTGCGCCGACTGACCGACCTGGATGAAGCCGGCTACGACGCGATCTTCAACACCAACGTCAAGAGCGTGTTCCGCCTCTCGACGCTTGCCGCCGAGCTGATGAAGACGAACGGCGGCGGCGCCATCGTCAACATCTCCAGCACCGCGGCCGTGCTGGCCCCAGCGGCGGTCGCACCCTATGCCGGAGCCAAGGCGGCGGTCGAGGCGCTGACCCGGGGGCTGGCCCGGAGCTACGGCCCGAAGGTCCGCGTCAACGCCATCCAGTGTGGCACCTTCCGCACCGACCTCACCGCGGGCTTCGTCGATCTGCCCGCCTTCCAGCAGCAGGTCCAGATGACGAACCCCGCCCGGCGGATCGGCGATCCCACCGAGGTCGTCGGCGCGGCGCTCTACCTCGCGAGCGACCTGGCCAGCTACACTTCGGGCGCGGTCCTCAAGGTGGATGGCGGCGAGGCCTGAGCATGACGCGGCCTCATCTCTTCCAGCTCGTTCGACGGGCCGCCGCCATCAACCCGCGCGGGCCCGCGATCTGCGACGACGGCGTGGCGACCTGGGCCGAGACCCTCGCCAATATCGAGGCGATGGCCGGCCGGCTGGCGGGCGCTGGCGTCCGGCCGGGCGACCGCGTGGCGATCCTCGCCGCAAACTCCGGCAGCTACATCGAGGCGCTCTTCGCGATCCCGCGCCTCGGCGCCATCGCGGCGCCGCTGAACACGCGGCTCTCGCTGACCGAGATCGCCGCCCTGATCCATGACGCGGGGGCCCGCCTGCTGCTTGCCGACGCCGGCAGCCTGGCGGCGGCGGCGGAACTTCGGGCGGAGGGTGCAGTGGACCGCGTTCTGCTGCTGGGGTCCGCAGGCGACGGGGCCGAGTCGCTCGCGGCGCTGACGGCGGCCCCGTTGCCGCCCGAGCCGGCCGCCGACGAGGTGGCGTTCCTACTCTACACCGGCGGCTCTACCGGCAGGCCGAAGGGGGTCATGCACACGAGCTCGGCGCTGATCGCCAATGTGCATCAGAGCGCCGACGTGCTCGGCGACACCCGCGACATGCGCTTCCTCTATGTGGCGCCTCTCTTCCACGTGGGCGCGCTAGCCTACACCGTGGCCATGGCGATGCACGCGGGCGCCAACGTCCCCCTGCCCGCCTTCGAACCACAGGCGGTGCTGCGCGCCATGGAGCGCGAGCGGATCACCCACGTCGCCCTGGTGCCGACCATGCTCAGCCGGGTGCTCGAAGCGCCGGATTTCGAACGGCATGACCTGGCGTCGCTGCGGCGGATCATCTACGGCGCGTCGCCGATCTCCGAAGC
This sequence comes from Alphaproteobacteria bacterium, assembly GCA_018821435.1. Taxonomy (GTDB): domain Bacteria; phylum Pseudomonadota; class Alphaproteobacteria; order Caulobacterales; family Caulobacteraceae; genus Phenylobacterium. The sequence goes on along the minus strand of JAHJME010000036.1, from coordinate 49,481 downwards.
GCTGCTGCGCCGGGCGATGGCGGCCTTCCCCGACGCCCAGTTCGCCCAATCGTACGGACAGACCGAGACGGTCTCGATCTGCGTCCTGCCGCCGTGGCGCCATGTGGTCGAGGGCCCGTTGGCAGGCAAGCTGAAGTCGGCCGGCCCGCCCGCGATCGGCGTCGATGTGAAGATCCTCGCCGACGACGGCTCCGAGGTGGGCGTCGACGAGATCGGCGAGATCGTCATGACCAGCGACAGCCTGATGGTGGGCTATTGGAATCAGCCCGAGATCACCGCCGAGACGCTGCGGGACGGTTGGCTCCACACCGGCGACATGGGCTTCATCGATCAGGACGGCGTCGTCACGCTCGTCGATCGCAAGAAGGACATGATCATCTCCGGCGGCGAGAACATCTATTCCGTCGAGGTCGAGGACGTCCTGGCCCGGCATCCGGCCGTGCTGGAATACGCCGTGGTCGGTCTTCCCGACCCGCACTGGGGCGAGCGTGTCCACGCGGTGGTGCGGCTGCGTGACGGCGCCGCCGCGTCGGCAGAGGAGCTGATCGAGCACTGCCGCGCGCACCTTTCGCACTACAAATGCCCGCGCTCCGTTACGCTGGCGGAGACGCCGCTGCCGCTGAGCGGCGCGGGAAAGGTGTTGAAGCGGGAGCTCCGCGTCACCCTGGCCGCGACCCTGGCGTCCACCTGAGTCCCGGCTGGGCGGCCGCGCGGCCCCTCGCCCACGGCCCAACGATATTCGGAGCGAACGCATGAAGTGGCATATGGGCGACATCCTGGATCGCGTGGGCGAGATCGAGCCGCGCTCGCGCCCCGCCCTGATCCACGGCGACCGCATCGTCTCCTGGGCCGACCTCACCCGCCGCAGCAACAACATCGCCCGCAACCTGCATGATCGCGGCGTCGCGCCCGGCGTGAAGATCGCGTTCTACATGCGCAACCGCCCTGAGTACCTGGAGCTGCTGGTGGCGGCGCTGAAGGGGCGCTTCACCCACGTCAACATCAACTACCGCTATCGCGCCCAGGAGCTGGCCTACATCCTCGACAATTCGGACGCCGGCGTCGTGGCCTATGCGACCGAGTTCCGGCCCCTGGTCGAGGCGGTCCGCGAGAGCTGCCCGAACGTCGCCCTGTGGATCGAGGTCGGCGAACAGCCGGCGGCTGGATATGCGGTCGCCTATGAGACGCTCGCGGCCAATGGGCCGGGGACGCCGCTGGATATCGCGCGCGACGGCGACGACCCGATCCTCGTCTACACCGGCGGCACGACCGGTATGCCGAAGGGCGTCATCTGGACCCACGACCTGATGCTGCGCGCCCAGCTGGCGGGCCTCATCGACGCGAACGGCGGGCCGCCCCGCGACGTCGACGAATTCCTGGCCTACGCCCGGGAGCGCGGCGTGAAGATCGTGCAGCTGCCGACCCCGCCGCTGATGCACCTCACCGGAATGGGGACGGCGCTCATCGCGCTGTTGGGCGGCGGCGCCGTGGTCACCACGCCATCCGAAGGCGGCTTCCGCGCGGAAGACGTCTGGGCGGCCGTGGCCCGTCACGGCGTGACCAACATGGCCATCGTGGGCGACACCTTCGCCAAGCCGTTGCTGCAGGCCCTGGAGGATGCGCCGGGCCGGTACGACGCCGACAGCCTGAGCATGATCATCTCGTCCGGCGTCATGTGGTCGACCCCCGTCAAGGAAGCCATGCTGCGCCATCTGCCGGGGACGACGTTCGTCGACGCCCTGGCTTCCAGCGAGGCCCCCGCCTTCGCGTCCACCGTCAGTAGCCGGGACACCGGCGCGGGCGCCACGCTCGACTTCCGCGTCGGACCCGAGTGCAAGGTGTTCGACGAAAACGACCAGGAGGTCGAGCCGGGCTCCGGACGCGTGGGCTTTATCGCCCGCTCCGGCATCATGCCGCTCGGGTACTACAAGGACGAGAAGAAGACCGCCGAAACCTTCCGCGCCATCGACGGGGTCCGCTACGTGATCACCGGCGACATGTGCCGCGTCGAGGCGGACGGACGGGTGACGCTGCTCGGCCGGAACTCGGCCTGCATCAACACCGGCGGCGAGAAGGTCTTCGCCGAGGAGGTCGAGGAGGCGCTCAAGGAATACGCGGGCGTCGAGGACGCCACGGTCGTCGGCGTACCGGACGAACGCTGGGGTCAGGCGGTCATTGGCGTCGTGGCCTGGCGCGAGGGGGCCGCGTTCGACGAGCAGGCCCTGCGTGAGTTCGTCCGGTCGCGGCTGGCCGACTACAAGACCCCCAAGCGGGTCTTCCCCAAGGCCTCGCTCGAGCGGTTTCCGAACGGCAAGGCGAACTACGATCGGATGCGCGCGTTCGCACTTGAATCGATGTCTGTCGTGGGCTGAACCGCGGCGTCCGCCAGCCGTTCCGGGGACGTCCCAGACAGGCGTCGGTCCTGGCCTCGGCAAATGCGAGCCGAACGGGGTTAGATTGCCGCCGAGTCCGGGAAACGCTGGCATTCGCCCTCAACTGTGAAGACAACACCGGATGCCTCCGCAGTCGCAGCCGACCGCTCAAGTGGAACCTCGGGCCCGCAAGACCCAGATCGCCGATGCGGCGATCCGGCTGTTGGCCACCGGCGGGTTGCGCGCGATCACCCATCGCGACGTGGCGCGCACGGCCCAGGTCTCCCTGGCGGCCACGACCTACTACTACAGCTCGAAGGACGAAATCCTCGCCCTCGCTTCCAAGCGCCTGCTCGACTCCTACACGGACGCCGTGCGGCGCGCGGCCCGCGAGATCCAGCTGGGTCAGCGCCGCGAACCTGACTTCCGCGCCTTTGTCAGACGCCTCCTCTGGGCGGGCGCGGGCCGCAATCGCGAGGGAACGCTGGCGTGGTGCGAAGTCATGCTCGAGCTCGCGCGGTCGACCGAGGGTCGCGCGACCGCGCGGGCCTGGTACGCCGCGTTCGAGGAGGTTCTCGCGGACGTGGCGCACGCGATCGGGGTCGCGGACCCGGCGCCGGTGATCCAGAGCGCCATCCATACCACCGCGGGCCTGATGCTGATGATCGTGGCGCTAGGCCTCGACCCGCGCGCGCTGGCCGACGTGCTGGACGGCGTCGCAGATCCCCTAACCTCCTGGGCGCCTCGCGACCTGGCCGCCGAGGCCACCGTCGCGCGGCCACGGACAGGGGCGAAGGCGCGGCGGACGCAGGAAGCCATCCTGGAGGCCGCTGTCGAGATCGTCGCCCTCGATGGCCCCGCGGCCCTGTCCTACCGAACCCTGTCCGAACGCACCGGGCTGACGGCTTCGGCGCCGGCCTACCACTTCGCGAGTATCGAGCGGATTCTCGGCCTGGCCCTGGGTCGACTGCTGGACGCGGCCAACGACCGCCTGCTCGACACCTTCGCCCGGGACACGGCGCCACACGACCTCGACGGCGTGCTTGCCCGTATGATGTCTCACCTCGAGGCAGAGGCCGGTGTCCGGCGGCCCGAGGCCTTGGCCGCGTTGGTCGCCTGGGCGCACGCCAGTCGCGATCCGGCCCTCACGGGACACGCCTGGCGGGCCATCGGCGAGCAGAACGCCATGTGGACGGCGGCCCTACGCGCCGCGGGCTTCGATGTCCGGCCGGTGGACGCCCTGCTGTGCCAGGCCATGCTGGCCGGACGGCTGGTCAGGCTGGTGGCGATCGGCGCCCGGCCCGACGAGGTGACGGCCTCGGCCGCCGGCTTCCGGTGGGAGCTGGACGCGATCACCAGCCGGCGAAGCTATATCTAGCGCTCAGGCCGCCAGGGCGGTCATCGCGCCGTCGCGGACATGCCGGCGGCGCCACTCGCGCGGCGAAAGCCCTGTCCAGCGCCGGAACGAACGCGACAGCGAACTCAGGTCCTCGAAGCCGAGACGGAAGCCGATCTCGCTGATGGAGAGCCTGGCGTCCTGGAGGTACTGCAGCGCCAGGCTCTTCTGCGTCTCCTGGAGCAGCTCACGGAAGTTGAGCCCTTCACCCCGCAGGCGCCGCGCCAGGGTCGACGTGCTCATGTTCAGGCCGCGCGATACGGCGTCTTCCGACACCGCGCCGCTCTGAAGCTGGCTCAGGATCTGCGCCCTCACCATCGTCCGGAATTCACCGCTGCCCACCTCGGTGAGGTACTGGCCGATGATCGTCTCCATCGCCGCGCGCACGCTGGTGTTTCCCGATCCGAGCGGGGCTGACATCACGGCGCGATCGAAGACCACCAGGTTCTCCTCCGCACCGAACTCGACCCTGACGCCGAAGAAGGTGTTGTAGCGCTCGATGACGGCGCGCGAATTCAGCGTCCGACGGAGGCATACGCGCAGCGGCGTGACTCTCTCGCGCGTCAGAGAGGCGAAGAGCGGGACGATGAACCCCAGAAAGAGTTCGAAGCCCTCCACGTTGACCAGCGGGTGGCAGACGGACTTGATTTCATAGGTGCGCGGCGTCCGGTGAATGTCGATGGCCGCCGCGGTCGAGACCACGTGGAAGTGCCGCTGATAGGTCTCGCAGACCTCATGCAGGCTGGAGGCCGCCAGCAGGCTGAAGCCCAAGGCGTGAAGCGTCTGGGGTCGGAGAAAGCCGGCCGCGACCAGCGGAAACCCTTCGTCCCGCGTCAGTTCCGCCGAACGCTTCCAGAGAAACCGCAGATGTTCCTGCGGAACGCGAGCCCCTTCGGCCATCGTGCGGGGGTCGGCCAGCTTCGAGCCCGCCCGAACGTCGGCCCAGTCGTGCCCCCGCTGTTCCAGCGCGGAGACGAGCGCCCCTGCGCAACTCGCCAAGGCGCTGTGCTTGCAGACCAACAGCTCATCCATGGATGGCATCCTCCACTGCTCTCGCTTATTGCGCGAGATTTTGAATGATCGTACCAGTCCCGCGCCATTTTTGAAGAGACGTACCAAAATGTGATCGCCTCCGATGCGGCGGCCTGGTGGCCTTCTGCGGCATGAATGGAGGGAATGGCTGAGCGCGACGCGCCTTGCGCCGACAATCTAAGGGGCCTTCGGCCGGGCGCGCCGCGCCGTCCAGGCCCACCACCCCTTCGACGAAAGCTTCCATGGCGCACGACGACGAGGCGACCCAGACAGCCGGAAGCGCAACCGCCGTCCGCCAGACGCGGCAGATCACCATAACCCCCATCGAGGGCCTGCCGCTCTTCCAGGCAGGACAGGACCTGGCCGGCCTCGTCGCCGCGGCGATCCGGGTCCAGCGCGGTCAGCTCGCGGACGGCGACGTCGTCGTGTTCGCCCAGAAGGTGGTGTCCAAGGTCGAGGATCGCACGGTGTCGCTCGGCGCCGTGACGCCGGGCGCGGCCGCTCGCGCCGCCGCGGCGACCGCGCAGAAGGACCCCGCCGTCGTCGAGTTGATCATGGCCGAGGCCGCCGAGCTCATGCGGGTCGTGCCGGGCGTCATCATCACCCGGCACCGAACGGGCCACGTGCTGGCCAACGCGGGGATCGACGCCTCCAACGTCGCGGAGACCAGCGCCGACAATGTCCTGCTGTGGCCGGCTAATCCCGACGCCAGCGCCGCCCGCCTGCGCCTTGCCCTGGAGGCGGAATTCGGGGTCCGGCTGGCCGTCGTCATCTCCGATAGCCTTGGCCGGGCCTGGCGGATGGGCACTGTCGGCACGGCGATCGGCGTCTCGGGCCTGAAGCCGCTGCGCGACCGCCGTGGCGAATCCGATCTGTTCGGCCGGGAACTGCAGGCCACCGTGATCGGCGTGGCCGACGAGATCGCCGCCGCCGCGTCCCTGGCGATCGGCGAGGCGGCCGAGGGCACGCCGGTCGCCATCGTCAGCGGCGCCGCCTACGACCCCGACCCCAACGAGGGCATCGCCGAGCTGCTGCGCCCCCTGGACAAGGATCTCTTCCGATGACGGGCCACATCCTGGCGCTTTGTGGCGGCGTAGGCGGCGCGAAGCTGGCCTTCGGCCTCGCGCGCCTCCTGCCGCCGGACCGCCTGACCATCGCCGTAAACACCGGCGACGACTTCGAGCACCTGGGGCTCCACGTCTCGCCGGACATCGACACCGTGGTCTACACCTTGGCCAGGCTCTCGGATCGGGTCCGTGGCTGGGGCCTCGCCGGCGAAACCTGGGCGTTCATGAGCGCGCTGGGCCGCCTGGGCGGCGAGACCTGGTTCAATCTGGGCGACACCGACCTGGCCATGCATGTTCTGCGCACCCAGAGACTGCGCGACGGCGAGACCCTGTCGCGGATCACCGCGACACTCGGCGCGGCCCTGGGCCTCAGCCACGCGATCGTCCCGATGTCGGACCAGCCCGTTCGCACGGTGATGGACACCGACGTCGGACGGCTGCCGTTTCAGCGCTACTTCGTCGGCGAACAATGCCGGCCCGTGGTCCGGGCCATCCACTTCGAAGGCGCCGCCCAGGCCTCGCCCTCGGACGCCCTGGCGCAGGCCCTGTCGCGGCAGGATCTGGCCGGCGTCATCATCTGCCCGTCGAACCCCTATCTGAGCGTCGACCCGATCCTGGCCGTGCCCGGCGTGCGATCGGCGCTGGAGCGGGTCGCGGCCCCGATCGTCGCCGTCTCGCCCATCATCGGCGGCGCGGCGCTGAAGGGGCCGGCGGCCAAGCTCATGGCCGAACTCGGAGTGACGCCCTCGGCGACCGCCGTCGCGCGCCATTACCAAGGGCTGCTGTCCGGACTTGTGATCGACACCATCGACGTCGGCGAGACCGCCGCGATCGCCGACCTCGGGATCGCCGTCAGCGCCACCGACGCGGTCATGACCGACGACGGCGACCGGCTGCGTCTGGCCGGCGAGACCCTCGACCTCGTGCGCGCCCTGGCCTGAGCCCGTCGCGGCCGCTCAGGCGCGGCCGACGACGAAGCTGACCACCGTGCCCAACGAGCCGCCAATGTTCAGCGTCTGGTAGGTGCGCGCGCCCTCCACCTGGGAATCGCCCGCCGTTCCGGTCACCTGCCGGCCGGCGTCCAGCAGCATCCGCGCTCCGGTGGCGCCCACGGGATGGCCGATGCCGATGAGGCCACCCGAGGCGTTGACCGGGCAACGACCGCCCACCTCGATCGTCCCGTCCTCCACCGCCCGCCAGGACTGGCCGGGCTCGGTCAGGCCGAAATGGTCGATGGCCATGTACTCCGTGGACGTGAAGCAGTCGTGCGTCTCGACGCCGTCCAGATCGTCCGGACCCTCGATCCCCGCCCGGCGCCAGGCGTCGGTGATCGCGCCGCGCACGTGGGGGAAGATGTAGTCCTGGCCCCGCGAGCGCTCCAACTTGTCCAGGAACCGGATGCCGGCGTTGGCGTGGCCCCAGCCCAGGATCTGCGGGAAGTCCGATGCGGACACGCCACGGGTCGCGGCATAGCGCGCCATGAAGCGCTCCGAACACAGCACGACGGCGCAGGCGCCGTCCGTGATCTGGGTGCAGTCGAGCCGGCGGGTGCCGGGCTCGATCATCGGGTTGGCCTCATCATCCTCGGTGAAGCTCTCCGGCGCGAAGGTCCACGCCCGCGTCTGCGCCAGGGGATTGCGCTTGGCGTTGGTCAGGTTGATCTCGGCGATGCGGCTGAGATGGCGGCGATCGAAGCCGTAGCGCTCGGCGTATTCCTGCGTGAGGCGGCCGAAGACCGCCGGCCACATGAACCGACACTCCAGGCCTTCGCGCCCCTGCCAGGACGCGGCGTTCTGGACGATGGAGGCCGCGTCGCCCGACAGGTTCTTCTCTTCTTCGACGCCCACCACGAGGACGCAGTCGTAGCGTCCGGCTTCGATCTCGGCCGTCGCGGCCAGGACGGCGATCGACGACGAGGCGCAGGCCGCCTCGTGGCGCATGGCCGGGACGCCGTGCAGCTCGGGCACGACCTGCGAGACCATCGCGGCCAGGTGGCCCTGCCCCCGGTAAAGCTCGCCGAACGCGTTGCCCACATGCACGGCGTCGATGTCGGACGGGTCGAGCTTGCAGGCCGTCAGCGCGCCGAGGACGCCCTCGCGGAGGATGTCCGAAATGTCGAGGCCCTCGCGCGACCAGACGCGCGCGAAGTCACTTTGATGCCCGCCGAGGAGATAGATCGCCATCGCGTCCGCCTTTCCAACCGCACCCCGCCGCCGCCTCGCTCATGGACCGCGCGTGGGTGTGAGCGACCCTAGGACGGAAGCCCCTGCGCCAGCGCGGCCAAACCTTGCAGAAACTCGGCTTCTTCGACCGTCCCGCTGGCGGCCCGGCCGTGGCGCTACACGGCGTGCGGCTGGGTGTGCGGCGCCCACGCCGCGCCGGCCTTGGCGTAGTCGGCGCTGAACCAGCGGGGATAGCCGTGTAGGGTCTGGCCGCCGTCGGCCAGCACCTCGGCCCCGGTGACATAACCGGCCTGGTCGCCGCAGAGGAACACGGCGAGCCTTGCGATATCCTCGGGCTTGCCCAGGCGGCCCACGGGCGTGTTCGAAATCGCGTCGGCGCGGACCGCGGGATCGTCGATCAGCGACTTGGTCATCGCCGTCTCGATCACGCCGGGCAGCACCAGGTTCACCCGGATACGCCAGACGCCCAGTTCGGACGCCAACGACTTCGCCAGCATCCGCACGCCCGCCTTCGACGACGCGTAGGCGCCCAGGAGGTCGCAGATGTGGGTCGCCGCCGTCGACGCGGTGAACAGGATCGCCCCGCCGCGTCCAGCGTCGCGCATGGCGCGCGCGGCGCCCTGGGCCATCAGGAAGCCGCCGTTCAGGTTGACGTCCACGTGCTTGCGCCACTGGTCGAACGGCATGTCGATGAGCGGCCCATACCGGCCGTAGCCCGCGTTGAGGAACGCCGCGTCCAGTCGGCCGAACCGGTTCCGGATCGCCGCGAACAGGCCATCGACGGCTGTGGGATCCGACTGGTCGCAGGCGTGCGCCAGCACACCGCCGCCGGCCTCGCGCAGCGCGTCCGCGACGGCTTCCAGCGCGTCGCCACGCCGGTCGGTGACCACCACGTCGGCGCCGTCGCGCGCGAACGCCGCCGCGGCGGCGGCTCCGATATCCCCGGCCGCCCCGGTGACCAGGACCACCTTTCCGTCAAAGGCCCGCATTCGTTTCCCCTTTTTGGTCAAGCACGCCGCGGCAGGTTGCGAGGCCGCGATACGCAAACTAAGCTGATCGTTCAATGCGATCGACTTAAACAGACATCTGGAGGCCTGTCAGCGTGTCCGCCCTGTCCGCTCTATTCTCCAACGGATCCGCCGTGGTGTCAGGTGGCGCCTCCGGCCTCGGGCGAGCGACGGCGTCCGCGCTCGCCAGCGCCGGCCTGCCGGTCACGGTGCTCGACCTGCCCGAGGCTTGCGCGCGCCTGGAGGCCGAAGCTGGCGTCACGGCCATCCCCACCGACGTCACGGACGCCGCCTCGGTGGAACGCGCCTTCGCCGCGCATGAACAGCGCGTGGGGCTGTGCCGGATCCACGTGAACTGCGCCGGCGTCATCGGCGCTGGATTGCTGTTCTCCCGGGACGGCGGCCTGACCGCCGACGCGTTCCGGCGCATCGTCGATGTGAACCTCGTCGGCACGTTCGCCTGCGCCCGCGCCGCGGCCGACCAGATGCGCCGCGCCGAACCCAACGCCGAGGGCGGGCGGGGCGTGATCGTCAACACCAGTTCGATCGCGGCCTATGACGGCATGGTCGGCCAGGTCGCCTATGCGGCCTCGAAAGGCGCGGTGGCGTCGATGACGCTTCCGCTCGCCCGCGAACTGGCCCGCTTCGGCATTCGCGTCATGGCGATCGCGCCGGGGGTGTTTTCGACGCCGATGGTCAACGACCTGCCCGAGCGGTCGAAGGAGGTGGTGACCGGTCTCCTGCCCCTCTTCCCGCCACGTCTCGGCGAGCCGGCCGAGTTTGGCCAACTCGTCGTTTCGACTATCCTCCATCCACTGCTGAACGGCGAGGTAATCAGGCTCGATGGCGGGCTTCGAATGCCCCCGCAATGACTCGAGCCGGGTGACTTGGATTTGGACGACTTGAAGGACCAGGGACCAGCGTCGGACGGGCCGCCGGAAGCCATCGTACGCATCGCGCGCTCCAGTGTCGCCCCCGCGTCGCCGAGTTCGGAAACCTCGCGCGCCCGCATCAAGGAGACGGCGCTCAGGCTGTTCTCCGAGCGCGGCATCGACGGCGTGTCGGTGCGCGACATCGTCTCCGCCGCGAAGATGAAGAACGGCGCGTCGCTGCATTACTACTTCGGATCGAAGGACGCGCTGATCCAGGAATTGATCATCGACTGCGCCATCCGCAGCGATAAGGCCCGGCTGCGGCGCCTGGAGATCCTGGAGGCCCAGGGCGGACCCGCGCGGCTCGGCGACATCGTCCGCCTGCTCATCGAATCCGAGGTGTCGCTGGAGGACGCCGGGAGCGCCGGCGGGCAGATGCGCTTCATCATGGCGCTGCAGATCAACCACCGCGACCTGGTCCTGACGGCGCTCGACAACAGCCAGCACGCGGCCGGCTACATGCGCTGCGTCGATCACATCCGCGGCTTCCTTGCCCATATGCCGGCCGAGACGGCGCGGGACCGCGTGGTGCTGATGTACATCTACATCATGGCGACCATGGCGGCGCGGGAGTCCGCGCGCGAGGCGCCGGGCGGGGAGTCCGGCTTCTGGAAGAGCCCCGGCGCGATCGAGACGATCATCGCAACGACCTGCGGCCTGCTCGAGGCGCCGGACACGGCCGCCACGACGGGCTGACCGGCGGGGTCAGGCCATCGCGCGCAGCAGGCCCTTCAGCACCTTGCCGGATGCGTTGCGCGGCAGTTGATCGACGATCGACACCACGGCCGGGCGCTTGAACCTGGCCAGGTGCGCGTCGCAGTGGCGCAGCACATCCTCGGCCGAGAGCCGCTGCCCCGTCCGCGGCACGATGAAGGCGCGGCCGGTCTCGCCCCACCGCGCGTCCGGGACCCCGACGACAGCGGCCTCGGCGACCTGCGGGAGCAGGTGCAATACGCGCTCGACCTCGGCCGGATACACGTTCTCTCCGCCGGAAATGTACATGTCCTTCAGCCGGTCGACGATATAGAGGAACCCCTCCGCGTCCTGACGCGCAAGGTCGCCGGTGCGGAACCAGTCTCCGACAAACGCCGCTGCGTCGGCCGCGGAGTTGTTCCAATATCCCGGCACGATGTTCGGCGCGCGCAGCCACAGCTCCCCGATCTCGCCCTCGGGCGCGTCGCTCCCGGACGCCACCAGCCGGATATCGACGTGCATAAGGGGCTTGCCGACCGAGCCGCGCTTGCGCGCCAGGTCCGCGGTCCCCAGCGTGCAAACGCCCGGCCCCGCCTCGGTCATGCCGAACCCCTCGCACAGTGGCACGTCGCGGTCCGCATAGGCCTTGAGCAACGGCGCGGGCGTCGGCGACCCACCGACGCCCGCGTAGGTGAGCCGGCTGAGGTCTGCCCCGGCGAAATCCTCGTGCTCCGCCATGAACTGGTACTGCGCGGTGACGCCCGTCAGGCTGTTGACCCCAAGCGCGCCGTCGGACAGCAGCCTCAGGGTCTCCCCCGCGTCGAAGCTACGCTGGATCAAGACCGTGCCGCCCAGCCGCAAGGTCGGGTTCGCGTTCGCATTGATCCCGGCGATGTGGAACAGCGGCAGCATCACCAGCTCGACCGTGCGGCTGGTCAGGCCGCAGGGTCCGGTCGCGTTCACCGCCTGCCAGAACATCACCCCGTGGGTGATCAGCGCGCCCTTGGGCCGCCCTGTCGTGCCGGAGGTATAGATGATGAGGCAGACGCCATCGTGGGTGGCCGGGTAGTCCGCGACGGCCGGGCCGGGCGTCGCGATCGCCCGCTCGTAGTCGCAGGCCTCATCGTCGTAGGCGATCGCCAGTCGCCGCGGCAGGTCGCAACGCTGCGCCAGCGTCGCGGCCACCGCCTCGAACGCCGTGTCGTAGACCAGCATCGCCGGCGCGCAGTCGGCCAGGATGAACGCCAGCTCATCGACCGCCAGCCGCACATTCAGCGGCGCCAGCGCGACCCCGACCCGGCTCGCGGCGAACTGGAGTTCGAAAAACGCCGGACCGTTCCGCGCCAGGATCGCCACGCGATCGCCCGCGACCAGGCCGCAAGCCCGCAGATGGCGCGCCAGCCCGTCGACCCGACGATCGATATCGGCATAGGTCGCCGACCGGCCGCTGGCGAGGTCGACGATCGCGCGTTTGTCGGGCGTCCGCGCGGCATGGAAGCGGATCGGGTCGCGATAGGCGGGCGGCGCGCGCCGGGCCGGAACGTCAGTCCGCGTCATCCCTGATCCCTCCCGCGTCCGGGCGCCGGCGTCGCGCGTCCCGTGCCGCCAAGCTCCACCCATTGCGCCAAATCGATTGACTAATGCAATCGTTTCATTCAGTCGTTTGCTACCTTGCGTTCGACCCCTGGGTCAACATCGAGGTGGGGCCGCGGACGGTGACGGGACGGCTGGCGTGGGACTCAAGGGTCCGACCTCGCCCTCCGAAAGCGCTGAAGAGCGCTGCAGATCCGCATCGAAATGGAGGAGGCATCATGCCCGCGAGCAAGACCGAAACCGGTGAATTCCGGGACGCCATCATCATCGGTGCGGGCGTCACGGGCATCTATCAGCTGAAGCGCCTGCTCGACCTGGGACTGAACGCCATTGTCCTGGAGGCGGCCGCCGATCTAGGGGGCACCTGGTACAACAACCGCTATCCGGGCGCCCGCTTCGACTCCGAGAGCGTCTCGTATGGCTATTCGTTCTCTCGCGAGGTGCTCGACGAGTGGCACTGGAAGGAAAGGTTTTCGCCGCAGCCCGAGAACCTCCGGTATCTGAATTTCGTCGCCGACAAGTTCGATCTTCGCCGCCACATGACCTTCGGCTTCCGGGTGGCGTCCACGATCTTCGACGACGCCGAGGGCCTGTGGACCGTCACCGGTGAGGACGGCCGCGAGTTGCGGTGCCGCTACCTCGTCCTGGCGCTGGGCCTGCTGTCCGTTCCGACCCAGCCACGCCTGGAAGGGCTGGACAGGTTCAAGGGCCAGATGTTCCACACCCACGCCTGGCCGCACCAGCCGGTGGACCTCGCCGGCAAGCGCGTCGCCGTCATCGGCACGGGCGCGACGGGTATCCAGGTAATATCGGCCATCGCCAACGAGGTCGCGGAACTGACCGTCTTCCAGCGGCGCCCGAACTGGGCCGCGCCCCTCGGCAACGGTCCCATCTCCGAAGCGGAAATGACCGACATCCGCTCGAGGTACGACGAGATCTTCGAGATCTGCGACCGCTCCCCCGGCGGCTTCGTGCACGAGTCTCCCGTCGAAGGATTCTACGACGTGACGCCCGAGCAGCGCCGCGCGTTCTGGGACAGCCTCTATGACGCGCCCGGCTTCGGGATCTGGATGGGGAACTATCGCGAGATCTTCACCGACGATGCGGCCAACGCCGAGCTGAGCACCTATATCGCCGAGCGGATTCGCCGCCGGGTCAACGATCCGCAGGTCGCCGAGAAGCTCATCCCGAAAGACCACGGCTTCGGCGTCCAGCGCGTCCCGCTCGAGTCCAAATACTACGAAGTCTACAACCTGCCGCACGTCCGGCTGGTCGACCTCAGCGAGACGCCGATCCAACGCGTGACCGAGACGGGCGTCGAGACCGCGGCCGAAGCTTTCGAGTTCGATATCATCGTCTTCGCGACGGGCTTCGACGCGATCCTGGGCGGCTTCGATCGCGTCGACATCAGGGGTGCGGGCGGGCGCCGGCTGCGCGACGACTGGCGCGATGGCCCGTCAACTTATCTCGGCATGCTCGCGAACGGGTTTCCGAACCTGCTGATCGCCACGGGCCCCCAGAGCGCGTCGGCCTCTGCCAACTATCCGCGCGGGATCGAGCTCATGGTCGAGTGGTGCACGGGGCTGATCCAGTACGCTCAGGAGCACAATGTCCGCACATTCGAGGCCACTCAGGAGGCCCAGACGGACTGGTCCGAGCACGTGAAGAGCATGTACTCGCTCGTGTTGATGCGCAAAGCCAAGTCCTGGTTCACCGGCTACAACTCCAACATCGAGGGTCGTGAGCACGGCAAGACGCGGTACCTGGTGTATAACGGCGGACAGCCTCGCTATCGACGGCGGATCAACCGCGTCGCCGACGCCGGCTACGCGGGCGTCAAATTCGACCCGCCGATCGAAGACGAGAACGCCCGCCCTGCCGTGAAAGCGCCTGAGGCCTCAACGGCCGCCAAGTGATCGATTCCCTTGCCGCGGAAGGCGATGTCCAGGGCTTCGGCGGCATGGTCGCACTCGGGCTTCGGCCCCATGGCGCTTCGGAGCCGGATCCCCGAAACTGGTCGAAGTTCGGTGAAACGCCCTGCTACAGGCCTAAGACCATCTTCGCCATGATGTTGTGCTGGATCTCGTTCGAGCCGGCGTAGATCGAGGTCTTGCGGTAGTTGAAGTACATGGGCGCGACAGTCGCCGAATAGTCCTGGCCGGCGCGGAAGTAGTTTGCGCCCTCGCCCTTCAAGTGGCTCCAGGTGTCCTGCACGAAGGGCTGGGCGTAGACGCCGGCGGCCTCCAGGGCCAGTTCGGTGATCGCCTGCTGCATCTGGCTGCCTTCCAGCTTCAGCATGGACGAGACGGCGCCCATGGCGTCGCCGCTGGCCCGCCCGGCGAAGATCCGAAGTTCGGTGGCGTTCAGCGCCTCGACCTTGATCTCGACCTCGGCGAGCTTCTTGCGGAAATCGGGATCGCTCATCATCGCGCCGCCGCCGTCCGACCGCTCGACGTTGGCGATCTTGCGCACCTTCTTGAGCTGGGCCTGGAGGCCCGGCGCATAGGCGTTGCCGCGCTCGAACTGCAGCAGATACTTGGCGTAGGTCCAGCCCTCGCCTTCCTTGCCGATCCGGTTGCCCACCGGCACGCGGACGTTGTCGAAGAACGTCTCGTTGATCTCTTGTTCGCCCTCGGGCGGGCCATCGAGCGTGACGATCGGCCGGATGCTGATGCCTGGCGTTTTCATGTCGATCAGCAGGAAGCTGATGCCCTTCTGGCGGATGTCCTCCTGGCTGGTCCGCACCAGGCAGAACATCCAGTCGGCCCACTGGGCGAGCGTCGTCCAGGTCTTCGAGCCGTTCAGGACGTAGTGCTCCCCGTCCAGCTCCGCCTTCAGCGCCAGCGAGGCCAGGTCCGAGCCGGACCCCGGCTCGGAATAGCCCTGGCACCACCAGACGTCGCTGGTGAGGATCTTGGGCAGGTGCTGGGCCTTCTGCTCGGGCGTGCCGAAGGCCATCACCACGGGGGCGCACATGCGCAGGCCCATGTTCGACGTCGGCGGCACGCCGGCCAGCGCCATCTCCATGTCGTAGACGTATTTCTTGCCCAGGCTCCAGCCCGTGCCCCCGTACTCCACGGGCCAGTCGGGCGCGATCCAGCCCTTCTCGCCCAGGCGTTTCAGCCAGCGGATCTGGCTCTCCTTGTCGAGGTGGTGGTTCTTCGATTGCGCCAGCTTGGCGCGCATCTCATCGTCGAACGCCTCGGCGATGAAGGCGCGAACCTCCGCGCCGAACGCCAGGTCCTCGGGGGAGAAATCCAGATCCATGGCCGGTCAGCCCACGCCGTCGAGGTATTCGATCTCGGGACGGCCCGCGAGCACGCCCGCGAACTTCGGACCTGCCGCCTTGAAGTAGTCGGTGCCGCCGTGATGGGTCAGCGCGTCCTGGTCCTTGTAGAGTTCCAGCACCTTGTAGACGCCCGGCTCGGTGCGGCTCTTGGTGAGTTGGTAGGCGATGTTGCCCGGCTCATTGGCGCGGACCTGGGCGGCGAGCTCGGTGAAGAAGGCCTCGAATTCCGCCGTCTTGCCCTCTTGAATAGGCAGCTTCGCGATCACGCCGATGGTCATGCCGTTCTCTCCCAACAAATGTTTGAAAGACGGTAGAGGTGAGCGGGGACAGGTTCAACCCCGCGCATGCGGGGGAGCTTGGCTTGATCATGCCCAGGCGCCTGTCGGCGCGTTGCGAAGGACGTCTGGACGAAGGGATGTCTGGGTCCCCGCATTCGCGGGGATGAGCAGCTGCGCGTGTAGGCTTAGCGCCGCTCGTTCCAGCCGGTGGCGACCCAGTGATGGCCGCCCAGGTGGCGGGCTTCGATGACGCCGTCGTCGCGGTGACGGGCGCGCACCTTGCGGCGGGCGCGCATGGCCAGGGCGGCGAAGCCCAGAAGGACGGAGGCCATGATGGCGATCACCGCCACCGTGGCGGCCGCGAAGACGGCGAGAACGGCCCCGATCACCACAGCGCCGGCCGTGGCCAGGGTCGCGGCGACGGCGGCCAGGCTGCGTAGGGCAGAGCCCTGGTTCGCGGCGAAGTCCTTTACCATGTCAGCTCCTCAGCGGGCGCCAGCAGCGTTCCGTGAAAGATCAATGTCAGCACACTGGTTCCCAACGTCAACCGTAGATGCGTCGGGAATGCGACGACAGGCCCTCATGCCGCACCTTCGAGCGCCAGCGATTTCCGCTCGCGCGCGATCTGGTCATAGGCCGCGTTGATCGCCGCGGCCTTGGCCTCGGCCACCTCGACGAACTCGTTCGGCAGCCCACGGGCGCGGGCGCGGTCGGGGTGGGATTCGGAGAGTTGGGCGCGCCAGGCGGACCGCACGATCTCGTCGGCGGCGTCGGGCGCGACGCCCAGGATCAAATAGGGGTCGTCGTTGGCCGCGCCCAGGTGGGTCGCCTTCAGCCGGCGGAACGTCAGCGGCGACAGTCCGAACAGTTCGGAGACCCGCTCCAGGTAGACCAGCTCGTCGCCGGTCACCACGCCATCCGACCCCGCGATGTGGAAGAGGCCGTCCAGCACATCCTCCAGCAGTTGCGGGCAGGCGCCGTAGCGCTTCTTCAGCCGGCGCGCATACCCTTCGAACCCGCGGGTGGTCTGGCGGGCTAGCTGGTACAGGCGGCGGATGTTGCCTTCGCTGGCCGGGTCGGCGTGGAAGACATTATGGAAAGCGGCGTATTCGGCGGCCTGGGCCTCGCCGTCGGCCTTGGCCAGCTTGGCGCCCAGCGCCGTCACGGCCGTCGAGAACGCAGGATCTTCGCCCGGCAGGCCGGGCGGGCAGACATCGCATTCTGCCTCATCGACCTTGCGCGCCGCCAGGCCGGCTATTTTGCGCCAGAAGCTCATTTCGCTATGGCATACCTTACGACCGCGGCGAATGCGTGACAATCACGCGCAGAGGTTAAGTTTTGGACAGACTGTTCTCCTTCTGGATCGATCGCGGGGGTACTTTCACCGATGTGATCGGCCGCGCGGACGATGGCGCCGAGGTGTCAGCGAAGCTGTTGTCGGCCTCGCCGGCCTACCCGGACGCCGCTGTCGAGGCGATGCGGCGGATCCTGGGCGCGGCGCCGGGGGCGCCGTTCCCGGCCGCCTGCGTCACGGCGATCAAGATGGGCACCACGGTCGCCACCAACGCCCTGCTGGAGCGGGCGGGCGCCAAGACGCTGTTCGTCACCACCGAGGGGTTCGCCGACGCCCTGCTGATCGGCGACCAGGCGCGGCCGGACCTGTTCGCGCTGAACATCGACAAGCCGCCGCCGCTCCACGCCGGCGTGGTCGAGGCCGCCGAGCGGCTGGCCGCCGACGGAGCGGTCGTGCGGCCGCTGGACCAGGACGCGCTGCGCGCGAAGCTGCAGGCCGCCGTCGCCGAGGGATTCACCTCGGTCGCCATCGCCTTCCTGCACGCCGACCTCAATCCAGCGCACGAATGGCAAGCCGGCGAGATCGCCCGGGCGGCCGGCTTCGCCTTCGTGGCGCTGAGTTCCGAGGTCTCGCCCCTGCCCCGGTTCATCCCGCGCGCCGAGACCACCGTCGCCGACGCCTACCTGACGCCGGTGCTGCAGGCCTATGTCCGCCGGGTTGCCGACGCGGTGGCGGGCGCGCCGCTCTACTTCATGACCTCGGCCGGCGGCCTGGTGCGGGCCGAGGCGTTCCGGGGCCGCGACGCCGTGGTCTCGGGTCCCGCCGGTGGCGTCGTCGGCGTGGCGCGCACGGCGGCCGAGGCCGGCGCGGACGCCGTGCTGGGCTTCGACATGGGCGGCACGTCCACGGATGTCTGCCGCTTCGCCGGAACATTGGAGCGGCGCGACACCGCCAGGGTCGCCGGCGTGAGGCTGCGCAGCCCGATGCTGGACGTGGAGACCGTGGCGGCCGGCGGCGGCTCGGTGCTGACCTTCGACGGCATGCGCGCCCGCGCCGGCCCGGCCAGCGCCGGCGCCGATCCGGGTCCCGCCTGCTACGGGCGAGGCGGCCCGGCGGCGGTCACCGACGCCAACCTGGTGCTGGGTCGCCTGGATCCGCGCTTCTTCCCGGCGGTGTTCGGGCCGAAGGGCGACGCGGCGCTGGACCCCGCCGCCAGCCGCGTGCGCCTGGAGGCCCTGGCGCGGGCCATGGGCGCGGGCAGCGTCGAGGCGGCCGCCGAAGGATTCGTCGCGGTGGCCGTCGAGCAGATGGCCCAGGCCGTCCGCCGCATCTCCACCGAACGCGGCTTCGACCCGCGCGAACACGCCCTGGTGGCCTTTGGCGGCGCAGCGGGACAGGTCGCTTGCCAGACCGCCGAGGCTCTGGGCGTCGAACAGGTGCTGTGCCCGAAGTACGGCAGCGTGCTGTCGGCCTGGGGCATCGGGCAGGCGCAGGTGACGGCGCTGCGGCAGGCGGGGATCGAAGCCCCGTTGGAGTCCGGGCTGGACGCTGCCCGCGCTGCGCTCGAGACCCTGGACACCGGTGTCCGCGCGGACATGGCCGCCCAGGGCGCCGAGGCGTCGGACATCCGCCGAACGCTCCGCCTCCGCTACGACGGCGCCGACGCTGAGCTGCCGGTAGCGCTGAGCGATGTCGACGCCGCGAGAGCCACCTTCGAAGCCAGCCACCAACGCCTGTTCGGCTTCATCGAACCCGACCGTCCGATCCTGATCGCGGCGGTCGAGGCGGAGGCGATTTCCAACGCGGCCTCAAATATTCCTCATCCCCGCGAAGGCGGGGACCCAGACTTCCCTTCCCGCGCGGCGACGCAGGATCACAGCAAAGCAAGCCTGGGTCCCCGCATGCGCGGGGATGAGGCGGTGAGGATGTTCGCCCTCGGCGCCTGGCATGACGCGCCGGTCGTGGCGGCCGAAACGCTCAGCCAGATCGATGGCCCCGCCCTGGTGGTCCGCGCCGATACCCAGATCGCGGTCCTGCCGGGCTGGCGCGCGGCCGCGGACGCCAACGGCCTGATCCGCCTCACCCGCGCCGGCGCTGTCGCCCGCCAGACCATCGCCCTGGACAAGCCCGACCCGGTCACTCTCGAACTGTTCAACCGCCGCTTCATGGGCGTGGCGGAGGCCATGGGCGCGGCGCTGGAACGCACCGCGCATTCAGTGAACATCAAGGAGCGGCTCGACTTCTCCTGCGCCCTGTTCGACGCCGACGGCGGGCTGGTGGCCAACGCCCCGCACATGCCGGTGCACCTGGGCTCGATGGGCGCGTCCGTCCGCGCCGTCCGCGACCGCCACCCAGACCTGAAGCCTGGCCAGGCTTTCGCGCTGAACAACCCCTACGCGGGCGGCACGCACCTGCCGGACATCACCGTGGTCATGCCGGTGTTCATGGACCAGGGCGACGCCCCCAACCGCTCTTTGGGGCCCAGCTTCTACGTGGCCGCGCGCGGTCACCACGCCGATGTGGGCGGCATCCAGCCGGGCTCAATGCCGCCGTTCTCGCACACCATCGACGAGGAAGGCGTCATGCTGGATGCCGTGCCGATCATGCGCGACGGCCGGTTCCTGGACGCCGAGACCCGCGCCGCGCTGGCGACCGGACGCTGGCCTGCCCGCGCGCCGGACCGCAACCTTGCCGACCTCAAGGCCCAGGTCGCCTCCTGCCAGGCCGGCGCCGGCGCGGTGGCGGAGATGATCCGCACCTATGGGGCCCAGGCCGTCGCCCGCTACATGGGCTTCGTCCAGGACAACGCCGCCGAGGCCGTGCGCCGTGCGGTGGGCAAGCTCTCGGATGGCGAGGCCCGTGTGCCGATGGACGGCGGCGGCGAGATCGTCGTGCGCACCACCGTGGACGCGGCGGCCCGCGAAGCCGTGCTGGACTTCACCGGATCGGCCGACCAGCTCGACTCTAACTTCAACGCCCCCTCGGCTATCGTCGACGCGGCGGCCCTCTACGTCTTCCGCACCCTGGTGGACGACGACATCCCGCTGAACGCCGGGTGCCTGAAGCCGCTAAAGATCCTGACCCGCGACGGCTCGATGCTGGCCCCGCACCCGCCGGCCGCCGTGGTCGCGGGCAACGTCGAGACCAGCCAGCACGTGGTCGATGCGCTGTATGCGGCGCTGGGCGTGATGGCCAACAGCCAGGGCTCGATGAACAATTTCACATTCGGCGACGAGGTCCGGCAGTACTACGAGACCATCTGCGGCGGCGCCGGCGCGACGGCCACGCACGACGGCGCCAGCGCCATCCACACCCACATGACTAACTCGCGCCTCACCGACCCCGAGATCTTGGAGCGGCGCTTCCCCGTGCGTGTGGAAGCGTTCGGCGTGCGGGCGAACTCGGGCGGCGCCGGCGCGCGGCGGGGGGGCGATGGGGCGCTCCGGCGCATCCGCTTCCTGGCGCCGATGGAGGCCGCCCTGCTCTCCTCCCGCCGCGAGAACGCGCCCCAGGGACTGGCCGGCGGCGGACCGGGATCGGCCGGACGGCAACGTTTGATCGCAACTTCGGGCGCCGCTACTGAACTTCCTGGCTGCTTCTCCGTTACGGTGGAGCTTGGCGACCTGATCGAGATCGAGACGCCTGGCGGCGGCGGGTACGGCCTCGTCGAATAGGCGTCCCGGTTCGGATCGGGCGCGAAGCTGACAAAATTGCACACCACAAGGTTTTGAATGACCGCTCTCGCCATCGCTCTCGCCCTGTTCGCCCAAACTCCGGACGCCGGAGGCGCGCCGGCCGAGGCGCCCAGCGCCGTCGCCGCGGCGGAAGACCGCCTGCCCGCCGGCGCGCCGCGCGACGACTATCAGTTCGTCGCCTGGTGCTACGGCGCGCTGCGCGGCTACATCGACATGCACGACGAGATGATGCCGGAGGTCACCCGCATCGAGACCCAGTTCCGCAAACCCGGAACCAATCTGGCCGACGACCTTAAGGTCTATGCCCAGATGCAAAAGGACGGGAAGGCGCAGCTCAAGACCTTCCAGTCGACCCTGACCGCCGCCGAGAAAGCCTCGGTCCGCCCGATCAACACCATCGGCGCGAACGCCGTGCGCCTGGGCCGCCAGATCTGGAACACCGGCCCGGACGTCACCAAGGCCCGCAAGGCCCAGGAGTGGATGAGCTGGTCCCTGCCGGCCCGCTGCGAGAGCGTCTCGGCGTCGCTGGAGAACCGCGCCAAGCTGATGGGCGCGACGTTTCGGGTGAACGAAGAACCGGCCGCGCCCGAGGCGGCCCCCGCCGAGACGCCGCCGGTTTCGCCGAACTAGCCTTGCCTTCCCCGTTCCTGGGGCACGCAAGCTAAGGCGATGCTCGGCCTCGTCGCGATCTATCTCCTTGCCGTCAATGCGGCCACCATCGCGGCCTTTGCCTTCGACAAGCGGGCGGCGGCGCGGCGCGGCTGGCGGATTCCAGAGCGGCGTTTACTGATGCTCGCGGCGTTCGGCGGGTCGCCCGGCGCCCTGGTCGCGCAGCAGGCCCTGCGCCACAAGACCCGCAAGGAGCCTTTCCGCACCTCGCTGTGGGTGATCGTCGGGGTGCAGATCGTCGCGCTGGCGGTCGTCGCCTACCGGCTCTTCAGGTAGCCGGCCAAGCGCTCCAGGCCGGCGGCGTTCTTCTCGGGCCGCGCCGCGAAGCACCAGCGCAGCCAGCCCTCGCCTTCCGGTCCGAAGGCCGACCCCGGCGCCAGGCCCAGCCCGGCCCTGGCGATCAGGTCCTTGGCCAGCGCCAGGGAGTCCGTGCAGCCGTCCACCCGGAAGAAAGCGTAAAGCCCGCCGTCCGGCATGGGCGCTTCGATCCCCGGCAGCGTCCGCAGCGTCCCCACCACCTGATCGCGGGCCGCGACCAACTCCGCGCGCAGCTCGGCCACCACCGGCTCGCCCTGTTCGACCGCCACCCGCGCGCCTTCCTGAATGAAGTCCGGCGCGCAGGAGGTGTTGTACTCGATCAGCACCCCCAGGCCGTCCATCAGCGCCGGCGGGACCACCATCCAGCCCAGGCGCCAGCCGGTCATCCGCCAGGACTTGGAGAAGCTGTTGGTGCTGATCACCCGGTCCTCCGGCGTGGCCAGCGGCAGGAACGACGGCGCCGAGGGCCGGTCGAAGGTGACCCGCTCGTAGACGTCGTCGCCGATCAGCCAGATCCCGTACTTCCGGCAGCGTTCC
Organism: Alphaproteobacteria bacterium; assembly: GCA_018821435.1. Lineage (GTDB taxonomy): Bacteria > Pseudomonadota > Alphaproteobacteria > Caulobacterales > Caulobacteraceae > Phenylobacterium. The sequence goes on along the minus strand of JAHJME010000036.1, from coordinate 27,126 downwards.
AGGATTGCCGCGCGATCCTCGGCGGGAAGCATCCAGCCGCTGGGGTTGTTGGGCGAGTTCAGGATCAGCGCCTTGGTCTCAGGCGTCAGCGCCGCCATCAACCGGTCCAGGTCCAGGCGCCAGCGGCCCTGCGCGGCCTCGACCGGCACGACCTCGACCGTGCTGGACAGGATCTTGGGGATCTCGACCACGTTGGGCCAGATCGGCCCGACCACCACCGTCCGGTCGCCCGGGGACAGCACAAGTTGCGACGCCAGCATCAGGGCGCTGACGCCGGCGCTGGTCACCGCGATCCGCTCTGCGCCGATCGGCACGCCATGCAGGCCGGTCAGGTAGCGCGACAGCGTCTCACGCAGTTCGGGCCGGCCCAGGTTGTGCGTGTAATAGGTGCGGCCCGCCAGCAGGGCGTCGGACGCGGCCTTGCGGATGAACTGCGGGGTCGGCCGATCCCCCTCGCCGAACCAGAAGGTCAGGATGTCGTCCCGCCCCATCCCGGCGTTGGCGACTTCGCGGATCTTGGACAAACGGAGGTCCTGGACCTCCCGGCGGGGCGTCGGCGCGAACATGCTTCTCTAGACCAGTTCAGCCCCGCGTCGCCAAGACCTCCGCACGCCCCGGATTCGCTACTCTGGCGCGCGATCTTTGATCAACACATCTCATGCTTGCTCTACGGAGGGCTTATGGTAACGCTTGTTAATCATCGTTCTGGGGACACGAGATGGCGCACGACAATGAGCTATTCTTGCCGACGCGATACACGCCGCAGGAGATCTGGGAGATCGCGGTGGAGTCGGTTCTAGGCGCCGCGCAGAAGGCTTCGCATTCCGCGAAGCCGCCGATGATGGTCACGCCGATCAACAGGGTGCTGCCCAACCAGCAGGCGGCCGTTCGTTATCTCGGCGTCCTTCAGGACCTCCTCGCGCGTGTTCACGGCCTGATCGTGAACTTCGTTGAGAACCCGCCCCTCTCGCTCGCCGACATGCTCACGAAAAAGTTCGAGGACCTCGTCTTCGCCGTTGAAGAGCGCCTGCTCGCGCTGAAGGTCTGACGTGAGGTCCCGCAGCCTACCCGATCGAGCTTGCCTTGCGCCTGCCGCCTTCGCCGCCTTCGTCGCGGCGTCATCCTGCGCGTCGTCGGGAGCGGCCCAGACGATCGTAGAGAAGACCGCAGCCAGTTGCCGCCCCATAACCGGCGTCGCCTTCGCCGGATTTACACCCGCGGGCCGGATTGCCCCGGCCGAGGTGCGGAAGGCTCTCGAAAAGGACTATCCCATCGTGCCGGAGTGGTCCGTCGACGATAAGCCGCTGACCAATGGCGAGTTGATCGCGAAGATAGCGCGCGCCGGGCTAAATCCAGGCGCGATACCCGCGGCGTCGACAAATCGAGCCACGCTGTTCGGTACGGGGCGTTCAGTCGCCGATTGGATGGGGCTGCCGTACGAACAAGGCAAACCCTACACGGTGAACTACGACGCGAACGGACTAAGCATCCGACGGCGCGACGGTGGCGCGGCCACCACGGCCGATCTCGAGCCGGTGCTGGCGCACATCTTCCTCGGGAAGGACAGCGGGTTCGATTTCTACTGCAAATCAGCCACCGGTGCGCCCGAGGCGCCCGCCGTGCCGCCCCGCCAACTGATCGGCAAGGGAACCTGGACCGTCGCGAAGGGCGCGGAAGATCTCGGAAAGGGCGGATCCGACGATCAGAAAGCCGGCGAACTCGGCTTCACCGACGACAAGGCCGGGAAGGCGACTACCTATGCCACCGACGTCACGGCGGGCTTTGCCTTTCCGTTCCTGCGTGGCGGCGAGCCAAACGCCTTCCGGCGCTGGAGTCTCGCGCAGGCCAACCTCATCCCGTTCGTCGCCTACAAGCGCCAGGGCGGCAAGGACACGGCCGACGACAGCTATGTGAACACCCTGTCCGCCGGGATCGCCCACAACGGCTATCTGGTGCTGCGCACGGGCGATCCGAAGGCGCAGCCCGCCGACATCCGCACCTTCTCGACCTTCTATTCGATCAGCGTCCGCCAGGAGACGGACGACAAGTTCGAGTCCGACGCCTCGTTCGTGCAGCTCTCGCTTCAACCCCTGCTGCCGCTTCCGGGCAACACGATCCCGGCCATCGGCAGCGGCGACGATCCGACCGAGGTGAGCTTCGTTTGGACGGCCAAGGCCGTTGCCGACTACTCCTATGTCGATGATCCCTGGGAGAAGAAGGCGCTGATCAAGACGTCGAAGTATGCCCGCCTCGGTGTGGACCTGGACGCGACACTGATCGTCCGCCCGCCGTTCAAGTACGGCGACTGGAAGATGAAGGCGTCAGCCGCCTATGCCCGCCGGGAGGACATCAGGAAAGGCAGTGGCGGCGACGCCGACCTGGCGACCGTGAAGCTCACGTTCGAGCCGACCAAAACCTACAGCTTCGCCCTCGGTTATGAGCGGGGGAAGGACCTCACCAGCCTGGCCAAGGATCGCAGGATCAAGCTCACGATCGAGTTGAAGCACTAGATTCCTACAGCTTCCGCTTCTGCGCCAGCGCCGTGCAACTCGCCGAGCCGATATGGCCGTCTTCGTCGTGCAGCAGGCAGTCACCGACCGCCACGCCATCGGTGGCGCCGTGGGTCAGGCTCTCGAAGCCGATCCATTCGCCGACCGGTTCGCGGTGCAGGTACATGGTGACGTCGGTGTTGATGTAGCCCAGCCCCTGGTCGCCGACGTGAGCGAAGGGGCTGGCGAAGTCGGCGGCGACGGCGACGCGGACGAACGGGGTCAGGGGATCGCCGCCCACCACCTCACGCACCTCGGCCATCCAGGTGCGGCGGGGCTCGAAGCCGCGCATGGTCCCGGAGATCGGCCGCATCTTCCACATGCCGCCCATGGGCCCTTCGGCGACCGGGGTGTCGTCCGGATGCGGCGCGCCCCAGGGCTCGCGCTTCCAGACATTGCCGGGCGGGTTCTCGGTCTTGCGCAGCAGCTGGCAGGTGGCGCGCCCGGCGCTGACGCCGCCCGAGATGAACTCGGCGTCGATCACCTTGATGCGGTAGCCGTCCTTGACGATCCGGGTCACCACCTCGACCGGCGACAGGTCGGGCAGCTTGTACATGTCCACCGTCAGGCGGGCGGGCATGTACTCGGGCGAGCCGTGCCGTCGTTCGATCTCCGCGCCCAGCAGGCCGATGATCACCCGGCCGTGGAGCGAGTTCTTGTCCCAGGGGCCGATGCCGGCGCTGGTGGGGACGAACAGGTCGCCGTCTTTTCGAAAGAAGGGTTCGTTGGTCATGCGGCGGGGACCATGCCGGAGTCGCTCAAGCTTGGGTAGCCGGCTCGGCCTGGGGTTCGTCACGCGCCAGGATCGCCGTCACCGCCATGTCGCCGCTGACATTGCCAAGGGTGCGGAAGATGTCGGGCGCCACCTCCACCGCCAGCAGGATCGGCAGCAGTTCGATCGGCAGGCCCAGCGCGATGCAGATGGGGGCCACGCTGACGATGAACGACACCTGCCCCGGCAGGCCCACCGATCCGACGCTGACCGCCAGGGCCACGAACACCGCGCCGACGTACTGCAGCATCGACGGGTGCAGCCCATAGACGTGGGCCACGAAGACGCAGACGGCCAGGTTCACCGCCGGGCTGGTCATCCGGAACACGGCCACCGCCAGGGGCAGCACCAGGTTGGCGATGCGCTGGGGCACACCCAGATCGTCGCGGGAACGCTCGATCATCGCCGGCAGGCAGGCCAGCGAGGACTGGGTGGCGAACGCCGTCGCCAGCACCGGCGAGGTCGCCCGCGCCCAGCGGCCCAGCGGCACCCGGCCAATCGTGACGGCCAGCACATACGCCAGGATCGCGATCACCAGGCCGGCCAGCGAGGCGACGACGATGTAGTGGCCCAGCACCCCCGCCGCGCCGACGCCGGCGCGCAGTCCGACGCCCAGCCCCAGCGCAAAGACGCCGATCGGCGCGGCCAGCAGCACCCAGCGCACGATGATGATCATCGCCTCGCCCAGCGCCTGGAAGACCTCGAGCAGGGTGCGGCCGCGTTCATCCGGCAGCCGCGTCAGGGCAAAGCCGGTGAAGACGGCGAACACCACCACCGGCAGGATCGCGTCCTCGGCGGCGGCCTTGATCGGGTTTGAGGGCGCGAGGCTCTTCACCCAGGCCACGAAGTCCGGGGCGATGGCCACGCCGGCCGGCGGCGCCTGGGCGCCGGCCCGCAGCGCCGTGGCAGCCGCCTCGCCCACCGGCCAGACGGCTAGCACGCCGTTGACCAGCAGCACCGACGTCACGGCGGAGACCAGCAGAAGAGCTACGAACCAGATCACCGCGCGCATGGCGAGACGGCCGGTGGCGGCGGCGTCGGAGACCTGGGCGATGCCGGTCACCAGCACGGCGAAGATCAGCGGCACCACGGTCATCCGCAGTGCATTCAGCCACAGCCCGCCCAACGCCTCGACGCCCTCGATCACCTTGGGCGCGCCGTCGCCGCCATAGACCGCGGCCACCGCGCCGACCGCGAGGCCGACCGCCAGCGCGATCAGCACCTGGACGCTGAGTGATTTCAGGAGTTTCAAGGTCGGCGCGCTCCGGAGTTCGGAGGCGATGTGGCCCGCGCGGCGGGCCCGCGGCAAGCGCTTAGCTCAGCCGGTGCGGCTCTGATAGCGCATCGAGAGCGCGGCAGGCGCCGATGCGTCAGCCTCGCGCAGCCGCTCGGCGACGTCATGCAAGGCGGCATCCTGGTCCGCATAGCGGCCAAGTTCGCACCCCTCGCTGCGGACGATCCACTCGTCCGCTTCTTCAACAACTTCAAAGCGCATACTGCGACCTGTTCCCGTGACGGGGATGTACGGCCTCAGGTTGTGCCCAACAATTGGGCGCATCGTCGCAGGAGCTTCACCGTGTGCGGATCGGGATCTCCACGTCGCAGACCGTGAAGGCGGCGCCCTTTTCCCGCTTGGCGGCGGCAAGCCGCGCCTGGAACGCCGGACCGCGCGTGTCCATCACCTCCAGCTTCGGCCGTTCCGCCTCGGGAATGTCGGCCAGCATCCGTACCTTCAGCATCAGGTCCGGAACCTTGGGCGGCTCGCCCACCGCCACGGCGTTCACCGCCTGCGAGCCTGAGACCACCCGGCCGACGACCGTGTACTCGTGGTCCAGGCGGCGCGCGGGCCCGCGCATGAAGAAGATCTCGCTGTTGGCGGTACCCGGCTCGGCCTGGCGGCCCATGCCCATCACGCCCGGGCAATAGGCGCCCCAGCCGCGCAACCTGGGATCGGTGGACGATTGCTCGGCGGCCGAGGTCGCCTGGAACGGTGTCGCGCCGACGAAGCCTTCGCGGGCGTCGCTGCGGGCGTTGACGACGGTCGCGAGATCTGGAGCGACGCGGAAGCTGAACTCCGGCGCCAGGTCCGGATGGACCGAGACCCCGCCGTCGCGGTTGTTGGGATTGCCGGTCTGGGCGACGAAGCCGTCGATCACCCGGTGGAACTGCAGGCCGCTGTAGACGCCTTCGCGCGCCAGCAGCTTGATCCGCTCCACCCCCTTGGGCGCGAACTCGGGCCGCAGTTCGACGACGATGCGGCCCTTGGTGCTCTCGATGACCAGCGTGTTCTCAGGATCCAGCGGCCGCCAATCGGCCGGCGCCGCCGCCATCAGACCCACCGCCGCGATCGAAATTCCAAGCACCCGAAGCATCCGCCCCTCCCGAATCCGAGGGTGAGAGGGGCAGGCGCTCGGGTTCGGGTCAATACTTCCGGCAGAGCAGATCGCGAAGGACGGTCGAGCGGCCGATCATCTGGCCGTCCGGACCCACCGCCTGATTGGCGCGCTGGCTGGAGTCGAACCAGACGGCCGAGCCCAGGTTCTGCCGGCGGCAGTACTGGTCGGCCGCGCGGCCGCCGGCCGCGACATCCACGCCGCCCAGGGTCGGGCGCGGGAAGAACACGGTGGTCGTTCCGTCGATGCCGCGCGCGCCGGGCCCGCCCGGGAAGCCGGGGCCGGGACCGCCGGGTCCGGGGCCAGGACCGCCAGGCCCGCCGCCAGGCCCGCCGCCCGGACGCCCGGCCGGCTCGATCGACGACACCTGCGCCATCAGACCCAGGGTGTGGAGATTGGGCACAGGGCCGTTCACCTCCTGGCAGCGGCCTTTGAAGTTGTCGTGCTCGCAGATCAGCCACCGACCCTCGAACCGCGCGCTCTGGGCGCGGTCGTTGAAGCGCCACTTGCCCAGGTCGGGCGCGGATTGGGTGATGGTGACCGAATTGCCCTGGAAGTTGGGCTGGTCGTACAGCGTCGCCGACCCGCCGCGGAACGGCTGGGCCTGGGCGGCGCTTGTCACCGCGAGCGCCGCCAGGGCGGTCATGCAAAACGTCTTGATCATCGAGGGGCCTCCGCAGCCGGTTGTGAGCGCAATGAAGCGTCGCCGTAATGAACCGAGGCTGAAGGGATCGAACAGAGGCGCGTCAGCTCCCGCCCATTCATTCCCATGTGGATATAATCTTCTGCATCCCGACCGATTTATCGCTGATCTGAAATCATTATCTTCCACCTCGAACGGCGCGGCGACCTGCGCCAAAGGGAGACCTCAGATGATCGACCACCGACCTTTCGCCCGGCTGGGCGGCGCGGACCACGGCTGGCTCAAGGCCCGTCACCACTTCTCGTTCGCCAACTACTACGACCCGCAAAACATGGGCTGGGGCCCGATCCGGGTGTGGAACGACGACGAGATCGCTCCCAATTCCGGCTTCCCGCCGCACCCCCACGCCGACATGGAGATCATCACCTATGTCCGGAAGGGCGCGATCACCCACAAGGACAGCTTGGGCAACGAAGGCCGCACCGAAGCCGGCGACGTCCAGGTCATGAGCGCGGGCTCCGGCATCCGCCACGCGGAATACAACATGGAGTCTGAGCCCACGACGCTGTTCCAGATCTGGATCGAGCCCTCCGACCGGGGCGGCGCGCCCAGCTGGGGCGCCAAGCCCTTCCCCAAGGGCGATCGGGCCGGGAAGTTCGTGACCCTGGCCAGCGGGGTGCCCGGCGACCTGGACGCTCTGCCCATCCGGACGAATGGCCGGGTGGCGGGCGCGACCCTGAAGGCCGGCGAGACCACGGAATATGTGCTGGGCAAGGATCGCCACGCCTATCTGGTGGCGGCGCACGGCGCGGTCGAGGTCAATGGGGTCCGCCTGGGCGCCCGGGACGGCGCGGCGGTGAAGGACGAGGAGATCCTGCGGGTCACGGCCCTGGAGGACTCCGAAGTGGTCCTGGTCGACGCGGCCTAGATGCCGGTCCTTAGGTAAGAGCGATCAGGCCCGCGGCTGGGGGAGGCCGCGGGCCCTTTCGCACGTCCGCTTTCGAAGGGAGAGCTAGCGGGCGGCGAAGGTCTTGGACGCCTGCTCGAGCTGGGCCGAGCGGAGCGACGTCACTTTTTCGGAGAGTTCTTCCTTCACGCCGGCGCGGCAGGTCGCGGCGGCGGAGAGGGCGCGTTCGTCACGGCAGTAGTCGCGGGCGGCGTAGTCGGCGCGCTTGGCGAAGGTGGCCATGCCCTCGGGGCTGAGCAGGTTGATGTCGGCGACCTTCACGGCGGCGGCCGGGGCGGCCAGGGCCGAGGCCGGCAGGGATGCGATGGGGAGCGCGGCCAGGGCCAGCATGGCGAGACTGGAGATGCGGTTGGTCAGGTTGTTCATGGTCGTTTCCTTCGGAGCGGTCTGTGCTCCGGCGGTGTTGTCCGCCGGCAAGGAAACGAATACTCGGCAGCACGGGCGAAAACCCGTGAATAGGGAGTAATGACAGCGATTTAAGGATATTACGGGGACTTAATACTTTAACGGCGCGTAATGTTCAGTGGGCGCGCCCATCTCACCGCCCTCATCCTCGCGCATGCGGGGACCCAGGCTACGCTGGCGTGCGCTGTCGACCGCGAAGAGAGGAAGTCTGGGTCCCCGCATGCGCGGGGATGAGGAGAACGTATCAGTGCAGGCAGGTCGGCTCGACGACGGTTTGGTCCCACTCGCCGTCGGCGTCGCAGACCAGCACGGGCCAGGGCATCTCGATCAGCCGGACCCAGTCGCCCGCGGCCGCCAACGCTTCATCGCGCGTGTCGTAGGCGCCCAGGTCGCCGGCCTCGGCGTCCTGGAGAACCCAGTGGCCGCTGCGGGCCCTCACGGTGAAGTCGAACATCGGATCAGCCCTCATCCAGACGTACGAGTCTGGGCTCGAGTAGTTTCAAAAGCACGAAGACGGGGGGTCGCACCCCATGCGACCGGTCCGCACAGGGAACCAAGGCCAAGCTTGCGCCGTTTGGACTCGGATTACCGGAGCGCGGGACGACGGGACAATGCACGCAACGAGCGACCGTCACACACGCCCCGCGACATTCAGCGCGTGTTCAACTAGACAAGCGTGAATAGCCGAAGCCGGATGACGCTGGCGATCGTGTTGGAGTTCATGGAATGACCACTCAGGCGAGCCTGCAAGGCCTGCGCGTTCTCGTCGTCGAGGACGAGATGATGGTGTCCATGCTGATCGAGGACATGCTCAGCGACCTCGGCTGCACCGTCGTGGGGCCTGCCTCGCGGCTGGACGAAGCGATCGAGCTGGCGAATCGAGCCGAGCTGGACTGCGCCGTGCTGGACGTGAACCTGGGCGGTCAGCCCATCTTCCCGCTAGCCGACCTGTTGCGGGCCAAGGGCGCCCCGTTCGCGTTCGCCACCGGTTACGGCGACGCGGGTCTTCGTGAGGTGGATCGTGGCTCGCCGGTGCTTCAGAAGCCCTTCCGCGAGGGCGATCTGGCGCGCGTGCTGGGCGAGCTCAAAGCGCGCTAGACTCTAAGCTCTAGAGATACGGAAAGGCTTGGCCGGCCCAGTCGCTGACCAGCAGGCTCACCGAGCCTGCGAGTGTCGTCATCGCCAGTAGAAGTTTCACGGCTTGTCGTCCTTCCGCCGACGCTGCGTCGGCGAAGGGGAGATAAGGCGAAGCTGCGCCGCCTTGTAGTTACCGTTTGCGCAGAATAGTCCTGCGTTTTTGGCAGGGATCTACAGGCCTTTGGCGATGAGCCCGGCCAGGAGCTTGTCGGGCGTGATCGGGTAATCGCGCACCCGGACCCCACAGGCGTTGTAGATGGCGTTGGCCACCGCCGCCCCCGCGCCGGAATTACCCAGTTCGCCCACGCCCTTGACCCCCATCGGGTTGGCCTTGTCGTCCACCTCGTCCAGCATGATGGCGTCCAACTCGCCGATGTCGGCCTGCACGGGCACCAAGTACTGCGCCAGATCCTGGTTGATCAGCGAGCCATAGCGGGGATCCACGACATTGCCCTCGGTCAGGGCCGAGCCGACGCCCCAGATCATCCCGCCGGTGAGCTGGCTGCGGGCGGTCTTGTAGTTGAGGATCCGGCCCGCGGCGAACACGCCCAGCATCCGGCGCACGCGCACCTCGCCGGTGACCGTGTCGACGCCCACCTCGCAATAGTGGCTGCCATAGGTCTGGGTGCTCCACTCGCGCATGTCGGCCGCCGGGCGGCTGTCGCCTTCAATCGTCAGGCCCGCCGGCGCGGCCCGACGAATCAGCGTCGCCAGCGTCTCGGACTTGTTCTCGATGGCGACGACGCCGTCCTGGAAGGTCACCAGCGTCGGGTCGTCGCCGTAGAGCGGCGAGTTCGGATCACCGGTGGCCAGTTCGGCGATGGCCCTGCGCAGGTTCATTCCCGCCGCCAGCGCCGCCGAGCCGGCCGAGGCCGCTCCGAATTGCCCGCCGGAGCCGGGCGCGGGCGGCAGTTCCGAATCGCCGATCTCCACCCGCACCTCGCCCAGGGTGACGCCCAGGGTCTCGGCGGCGATCTGCGCCAGCACGGTGTAGGTGCCTGTGCCGATGTCGGTCATGCCCTGGCGGACGGTGATCACGCCATCGGCGTCCACCGAAAAGCTGCACTTGGCGGGCAGCAGGAAGTTGCCTCGGATCGCGGCGGCCATGCCCATGCCCACCAGCCAGCGGCCGTCGCGCACCAGACCGGGCGTCGGCAGACGCCGGTCCCAGCCGAACAACTGCGCGCCCTCCTTCAGGCAGCGCACCAGCTGGCGCTGCGAGAACGGCCGCCCGTTCTCCGGGTCGACCGGCGGCTCGTTGCGGATCCGCAGTTCCACGGGGTCCAGGCCGAGTTGTTCCGCCAGCTCGTCCATGGCGCATTCCAGGCTCATGGTGCCCGACGCCTCGCCCGGCGCCCGCATCGGCCCGGCGTGAGGCAGGTCCAGCTTGATCAGCCGGTGGCCCGTCAGCCGGTTTGGCGCGGCGTAGAGCGCACGGGCGAAGTTCGAGGCGTGCTCCGTGAACGAGCCCTCCTTGTGGCAGTGCGTCCAGGTCATGATCGAGAAGGCGTTCAGCCGCCCGTCCTTCTCGGCCCCCAGCCGCACCCGCATCACCGTCGCCGGCCGGTGAATCGTGCCGTGCATCATCTGCTGGCGCGTGAAGGCCACCTTCACCGGCCGCCCCAGGGCCCGCGCGGCCAGGGCCGCCAGGGTCAGGTCGTCGTAGGTCTGGCCCTTGCCGCCGAAGCCGCCGCCGATGTAGCGGGTCAGCAGGTGGACGGCGTCGCGGTCGATGCCCAGGGTCTCGGCCAGGCCGTGCTGGGCCGGCTTCACCATCTGGATCGAGGTATGGGCCACGCACTTGTCGCCCTCCCACCAGACCACGGAAGCGCAGGGTTCCATCTGGCAGTGGTTCTGGATCGGCGTGACCCAGGTCTCGTCCAGCTTGACGGCGGATGCGGCGAAACCTCCGTCGAAGTCGCCGACTTCCATGTCCTGCTCCCCGAGCGGCTGGCCCGCGTCGGCGAGACGGGCGCGGAAGTCCACGTCGGGCGTTTCCGCCTCATAGGTCAGCCGCACCAGGTGCGAGGCGGCCACCGCGTTCTCCAGCGTGTCGGCCACCACCAGCGCCACGGGCTGGCCCCAATAGGTCACCCGGTCGCTCTCGAACGCTGGCTTCGAGCCCTGAGTGCTGCGCGGGTGGGCCTTGGTGCCCCGCGCGGGCTGCGCGGGGACGTTCAGGTGCGTCCAGACGGTCAGGACGCCGGGCGCGGCCTCGGCCTCGGCGGTGTCGACGGCGGCGATCCGGCCGACGGCGATGCTTGCCCCCACCATCACCCCATACGCCGGCGGCGACGGCGGTTGCACCTCATAGGCATAGGGCGCCGTGCCGGTGACCTTGAGCGGCCCCTCATAGCGGTCGACAGGCTTGCCGATGATGCCAGAGCGGTTGGTCGTGACGGGATTGGGCGCCGCCCAGTCGTTGACCGAACTCATGCCGCTCTCCCTGCCACGTCCGTGATCACCGCCGTCGCCAGCCGCGCCACCAGTGGAATCTTGAAGTCGTTGCGCCCCAGGGGGCTAGCGCCCGCCAATTCCTGGGCGATGGCCTCCGACGCCGAAGCGCCCGACGACAGCGCCGCCTCGGCCGCCTCGGCCCGCCAAGGCTTGTGGGCCACCATCCCCAGCGCGACCTGTCCGCCGGCCACGGCCACGCTGGCCAGCCCGCCGGCGTAGGACGCCCGGTCGCGGACCTTGCGATAGGCCTGTGCGCCCGGCGGAGGCGGCGGCAGCACGACGGCGGTGATCAACTCGCCGGCGATCAGGTGCGTTTCGATGTGTGGAGTCTCGCCCGGAAGCCGGTGCAGGTCGGCCAGCGGGAACCGCCGCGCGTCGCCCGAAGGCGTCAGCGTCTCGATGTCGGCGCAGAGGGCGGTCAGGGCCACGGCCATGTCCGAGGTGTGGGTGGCGATGCAGGCGTCGCTGGCGCCGAAGATCGCGGCGTTGCGGTTCAGCCCCTCCAGCGCCCCGCAGCCCGAGCCCGACTGGCGCTTATTGCAGGGCTTGGAGGTGTCGTAGAAATAGGCGCACCGGGTCCGCTGCAGCAGATTGCCCGCGACGCTGGCCTTGTTGCGCAGCTGCGGCGAACCGCCCGCCAGGATCGCTTCGGACAGCACCGGATAGCGCGCGCGCACCCGCTCATCGGCCGACACCGCGCTGTTGGTCGCCGCGGCGCCGAGGCGCAGGCCGCCCGTGGCCGTTTCCTCGATTCCAGCCATCGGCAGGCGGCTGACGTCGATCAGATGCTGCGGCTGTTCGATCTCCAGCTTCATCAGGTCCAACAGGTTGGTGCCGCCGGCGATAAACCGCGCGCCGGGCGTCTCCGCCGCCGCCCTGACCGCGGCCTTGGCGTCGCTGGCCCGTTCGTAGGTGAAGGCCTTCATGCCATGGCCTCCCGGGCGTCCTTGATGGCCGCCACGATCTGGGGATAGGCCGAGCAGCGGCAGATGTTCCCGCTCATCCGCTCGCGGATCTCGGCGTCGTTGAAGACGGGCGCGGCGCCGGGCGCCGTTTCCTGGCTGGGCCAACCGGCCGCCAGTTCGTCCAACATGCCCAGGGTCGAGCAGATCTGGCCCGGCGTGCAGTAGCCGCATTGGAAAGCGTCATGGGTCAGGAACGCCTGCTGCACCGGGTGCAGCGTCTCCACCGTCCCCACGCCCTCGATCGAGACCACCTCGTCGCCGTCATGGGCCACCGCCAGCGACAGGCAGGAATTGATCCGCACGCCGTTCACCAGCACCGTGCAGGCCCCGCACTGGCCGTGGTCGCAGCCCTTCTTGGCGCCCGTCAGCTTCAGATGTTCGCGCAGGGTGTCGAGTAGCGTCGTGCGCGGATCGAGGTCGAGCGACCGCGCCTCGCCGTTGACGGTGATGGTTGTCCGCAACCCGTCTCTCCCAATTCACCTACTCATCCCCGCGAATGCGGGGACCCAGGCTTTCTTTTCGTTCGCATCGTTGGCGGCCCGGTCGCCGAGAAGCGATAGTCCGGTCCCCGCCAATGCGGAGATGAACTTAAGTCAGCCCTCGCCGGGCGCCAGCGCCTTGATCGACAGCGCGTGCACCGGCCCGGCCAACTCCTCGGCCAGCGCCTGGTGGATCAGCCGCTGGCGGGCGACTCGCGCCGTCCCCGCGAACGCAGGCGACTCGATCGTCACGTTGAAATGGCTCTCGCCGCCCTCCCGCGCGCCGGAGTGGCCCGCGTGGCGGCCGGAGTCGTCCTCGATCTCCAGTCGCGTGGGCTGGAAGGCCGCGGTCAGCTTGTTTTGGATCGTTTCAAATATGGCGCCCATCGGCCGCATCTTCAATTCTTGCAGGGAAGTTTCTCCGCTCCATACTTGGCCCATGGCCGGCGCGTTTCAATACAAGCCTAGATTCGTGGATATCCGTGTCCGACCGCCGTCCGAAAAGGACGCGGCCGAGCACGACGTCAACGCCCTTAAGCCCGGGGAACGGGCCTGCGACCATCCCGACTGTCTGCGGGTGGCGAGCGCGCGTGCGCCCAAGGCCCGGGACATGCTGAACGAGCACTACTGGTTCTGTCAGCCGCATGCGGCCGAGTACAATCGCAACTGGAACTTCTTCGCAGGCCTGCCCGAGGGCGAGGTTCGCCGCCGCCAGCAGGAAGAGATGATGACCGGCGGTCGTCCTACCTGGGAGATGAAGGCCGGCCGCATGAGCCGCGAGGCCGCCGCCTTCACCGCCAAGTTCGGCACGGGCCAGGGATACCGCGACCCCTTCAGCATGTTCGGCGGCGGCGGTCAGAACGCGCGCAAGGCCGAGCCCGAACGGCGCAAGCTGGGCAAGATCGAACGCAATGCCCTGGCCGACCTGGACCTGGACGAGAACGCCGACACCGCCAAGATCCGCGCCCGCTACACCGAACTGGTGCGCCGCCTGCACCCCGACGCCAACAACGGCGACCGCTCGGGCGAGAACCGTCTGCAGCGGGTGATCCGCTCATACCAGTCGCTGCGCAAGGCCGGGCTGGCCTAGCCCGGCGTTCGCAGCGACTGGAATTCCCCGGCCGCGCCCCGGAACACCAGCATCGCGGCATGGCCGGCGGCGTCCAGTTGGAATGCCAGATCCGCGTCGCCCATGGTCAGCGAGAAGGCGCCGCCGCCATGGAAGACCAGCGGTACGGCGGGGCCGGCCTTATCCGCCGCGATGGACTGCAGCGTGAGACGTCCCGCCTCATACCCGACCACCGTGGTGATGCTGCGGCTGAAGCGGTAACGTCCGAGGTAGGGCGCGGCCGCCTCGGCCGTCAGGGCGACCTCGGGGCGCGGCTGGCGCGGATCGCGCGGCGGGGGCGCGGGCGGCAAGGGCCGCACGGGCACGCCGGCGATCACGAACAGGCCGATGTCGTCGGCGCCGGCGACGCCTTCCGAATTGGACAGCACCACGACGCCCTGCCGGGTCGTGGGATTGAAGGCGGTGAAGGCGCGTTGGCCGATTGTGCCGCCGGAGTGGGTGACGATCCGGCCACTGGGCGTGTCCAGCGTCATCCAGCCGAGCGCCTGGCGCATCCCGGCCATGCCAGGGCGATCCTCGCTGAGCATGCCGGACATGGCGGCGGCCAGCGGCGAGCGGCGATAGCCCAGCTCAGCTTCCAGCAGGTTCAGCATCTCATCGGCGGATGATCGGATCGCGCCAGCCCCGGCGACCGCCGGTCCCATCGGAAACGGCGCGGTCGGGCGCAGGTCGGCGTCATGCCCGATCGCCAGTCGGCCCTTGGGGATGGCGGTCACGTCCATCGTCGTGGCCGGCATCTTGAGCGGCCCGGTTATGCGCTGGCGGATCAGGGTCGGCAGGTCCTCGCCGGTCCGCCGGCTCAGCGCCACGCCCAACAGGCCCACGCCGAGATTGGAGTAGCTCCACTCTGCGCCGGGGTCGCGGGACAGTTCGTAGCTGTTCAGCAGCTTATAGAGCTGGGCCTCGTCGGCGCCGGCGTAGATGTCCTCCAGCCGCTGGGCCTTGATGTGGGTGAAGTCGCGCGGCAGGCCCGAGGTGTGGGTAGCGAGCTGGCGCAGGGTGATCGCCTTGCCGTTGCGGGTCGGAACCCGGACGTCGGCCGGCAGGTATTTCGACACCGGGTCGTCCAGTCCGACCTCGCCTTTCAGGACCATGTCCTCCAGCAGCAGGCTGGTGAAGATCTTGGTGATCGATCCGATCTCGAACAGCGTGGCGCCGGTAACGGGCGGGCCGCCGGCGTCGAGCCCGCCATAGGCCACAATCCGGCGGCCCTTGGGCGAGATCGTGCCCACGACCATGCCCACGCCGCGGTGCTCCACCTCGATGCGCCGAGCCAACAGGGCGCGGATCGTGGCCTCGTCGGGGACGCTCCAGGTGGTTGGCGGCGGGGAAATCGTCGGCGCGACGGCCAGCGCCGACGGTCCATCGGCGCTGCGGGTCATGACCAGCGGCATCAGCGCACCACCCTGCGAGAACTCGCCCTGCAGCCGTGAGCCGTCCTCCGAGAGATCGGCGACGAACGTGGCCCGCAGCGCGCGCATGTCAAAGGTGACCTCGCGACCCGCGCGGCTGGCCATGATGGGGACGCCGTTGACGCCCTGATCGATGCTGTCGAGCGTAGCGTAGGTCCCATCCGCGCCCGTGCGGATGTGGATCGCGAGCCGGAGCAGGCCGGCCGGTCCGCCGTTCAGCGCCCCCTGCCAGTCGCCGTCCAACCCTTCCACCCGTACAGGCGGCGGCGGCAGGCCGCTTACGAAACGCACCGGATAGCCCTGGCCCGAACCCGTGGTCCAGGTTCCGGACCATTGCCTAGCGGCCGCGTCCCAGCTCCCCTCGAAGCGTCCGCGAACAGACGGGATTTCAAGGGCCAGTTTATCCGGTGTCGCCGTGACGACCTTCACGGCCACGCCCTTCGATCCCAGTTCGATGGTGTCGAGCGTACCTTCGTAGCCGGCCGCCACCGCCTTGAGATGCAGAGCCAGGGTGAGCGCTCCCGTGTTCTGGGTGGTCATGGTCCCCACCCAATCGCCCGCGACCCCCTGCGCCTTCGCGGCCTGGACCAGCACGGCGCTCATGGCCAGCGCCGCGATCGAAAGCGCCAGGATCCAGCGTCTCAGGACAGCTCCCATCGTCGCCTCCTCAGGTCTTCGGTTGGGCGGAGGTCTGGGCGAGTTGCGCCAGGCCCAGGATGCCGCCGGGATTCATCGCGTCGACCATCGAGGTGGGCATGAGGATCGTCGCGCCGCCCTCCTTGGCCGTCTCGTAGATGATGTTCATGGCGCGCAGTTGCAGGGCCGCGGGCGAGCGGGCGTAGATGTCGGCGGCCTCCACGAATTTGATGGCGACCTCCTGCTCCGCCTGGGCCAGGGCCACCCGCGCCAGCCGCTCGCGTTCAGCCTGGGCTTGGCGGCTCATGGCGTCCTGCAGGCCGGCCGGCACGCCGATGTCGCGGATTTCCACCGAGATCACCGAGATACCCCAGTCGCCGGTCTTGCGCCCGATCACCTCGCGCAGCACCTCGTCGCCCTTGGTCCGCTCGGCCAGCAGGGTGGACAGCATCGACGAGCCGACGATCTCGCGCAGCGAGGTCTCCGCCACCTGCTGGATGGCGCGGCGATAGTCGTGGATCTCCAGGGCGGCGCGCTCGGTGTCGTGCACCTGCCAGAAGATCACCGCGTCGATGTTGACCGGCACGGTGTCCTTGGACAGCGCCTGCTGGGCGTTGAACTCGGTGGTCTGGATGCGCTGGTCGATCCAGTAGGCGACCTGGTCGATCACCGGGATGATGACGAACAGGCCGGGTCCGGCGATCCGGTCCAGCCGGCCGAGGCGCAGCACCACCGCCCGCTCCCACTGGTTGGCCATCTTCATCGTGAAGGGGATCAGGACGCCCAGCGCGATGACCGCGAGGCCGGCCCACAGCAGGGGCCCCTCGCCGGCCTGCGCGGCCACGACGGCGCCGACGACGCCCGCGAGGGTCGAGAGCACCAGGGCGAGCGGATTCACGTCTTTCAAGTTCAGACTGGGGCTGAGATTCATCATCGGCGGTCCTCCTTCGCGGCGGCCAGCGCCGTGATCTTGTTGGCCAGCACCAGGGGATCGACCCCGGCGGCGGCGGCGGCGGCCAGGGCCTGGCGGGCGAGCCGCTCGGCCTCGGCGTCATGGTCGGGTCCCTGCAGACCGGCCGGCGGCTCGGCGACGAAGCTGCCCCGGCCCCGAACCAGCACCAGCGCCCCGGCCCGCTCCAGCTCGTCGTAGGCGTGGCGGACGGTGTTCAGGTCGATCCGAAACGCCACCGCCACCTGGCGCATGGTCGGCATCTGGTCGCCGGGCTTGAGCGCGCCCGCGCCGATGGCCCGCAGGACCTGGTCGCGGAGCTGCACATAGATCGGGACGCCGTTGCCCTCGATCCGGATGTCGCCCAGCAATTGATCCTGTGTATGCATACACTCATACAATATCGCCGAACGGCGGATGGTCAATCTGAATCGACGGCGTGACTCCGCGGCGCTTGCAGGCCACGCTTCGGCCCAACGAGAACAAGCCCTGAGGAAACGCGATGACGCTGCGCCTGCTGGCCCCCGCAGTGGCGGCCGCCCTGCTGTTCGGCGCGGGCGCCGCGACGGCGGCCAAGGCCCCGCCTAAGGGTGTCGAGCTGTACGCCATGGACTGCGGCCGGCTGACCACGGAGAACGCCGACGCCTACGCGGACGACGGCGCCTACAAGGGCAAGACGGCGACCATGGTCGTGCCCTGCTATCTGATCCGCCATCCCAAGGGCGACCTGATCTGGGATACGGGCGTGCCGCAGACCATCGCCGACCGGCCGAACCACACGGCGCCGGGCGGGATCGTCGTCACCCACAAGCTGACCGACCAGCTCAAGCAACTGGACCTGACGCCCGCCGACATCGAGTACCTGTCAATCTCGCACAGCCACTTCGACCACATCGGCAACGCCGGCCTGTTCGCCGGCTCGACCTGGATCGTGGACGCCGACGAGCGCGCCTACGCCTTCCGCGCCCCCGCCCGCGCCAACGCCCAGGGCTTCGCCGCCTACGCGGCGCTGGAGACGGCCAAGACGGTGCTGATCGAGGGCGACGCCGACTACGACGTGTTCGGCGACGGCTCGGTAACCATCGTCCAGGCGCCCGGCCACACGCCGGGGCACACCGTTCTGCTGGTGAAGCTGAAGGGGGCGGGCCCGGTCCTGCTGACCGGCGACATGTGGCACCTCGCCCAGAGCCGGCCCGAACGCCGGGTCCCACGCTTCAACGCGGACCGCGCCCAGACCCTGGCCAGCATGGATAAGGTCGAGGCCCTGGCGAAAGCGACCAAAGCGCGTGTGATCCTGGAACATGTGCCCGAGGACTTCGACAGCCTGCCGAAGTTCCCCGCGCCGCTGCGGTAGGGGGACGACCATGGGCGGACTGATCAGCGGAACCCGGTGCCTCGACGTCGAGACCCTGGGCGAGCGGGCCGCGCGGGCGGCGGCGGGACTGGCCAGCCTGGGCATCGGCCCGGGTGACATGGTGGCGCTCTACCTGCGCAACGACCTGCCTTTCTTCGAGGCCAGCGCCGCGGCGGGCCTGCTGGGCGCCTATCCGACCCCGGTGAACTGGCACTACACGCCCGACGAGGCCGCCTATCTGTTCGAAAATTCCGGCGCCAAGGCCATCGTCATCCACGCCGACCTGATCCCGCCGATCCGCGACGCGTTGCCCGCGGGCGTGCCGGTGCTCGTCGTGCCGACCCCGCCGGAGATCGCCGAGGCGTACGGCATCGACGCGGCGCCCACGCCGCCCGGCATGCTGGACTGGTCATCATGGCTGGAGGGGTTCGAACCCCGTCCGCCCAGCGCGGCCGAGGCGCCCGGCACCGTGATCTACACGTCCGGCACCACGGGTCGCCCCAAGGGCGTGCGGCGCGCCCCGCCCAGCGCCGAACAGGCCATGACCACCGCCATGATCATCGGGCAGGCGTTCGGCTTCATGGGCCATGGCCCGCCCGGCGACATGGTCACCGTGGTCACCGGCCCGATGTACCACTCGGCGCCCAACGCCTACGGCCTGACCGCCGCGCGCCTGGGCGGGACGGTGATCCTGCAACCCCGGTTCGAGCCCGAGGAACTGCTGGCGATGATCCAGCGCCACAGGGTCACGCATCTGCACATGGTGCCGATCATGTTCCACCGGCTGCTGAAGCTGCCGGAGGCGATCAAGGCGAAGTACGACCTGTCGTCGCTGAGGTTCGTCGTGCACGCGGCGGCGCCCTGCCCGCCGCCGATCAAGCGCGCGATGATCGAATGGTGGGGACCGGTGATCAACGAATACTACGGCTCGACCGAGGTCTCGGCGGTTACCTTCTGCACATCCGAGGACTGGCTCGGCCACCCCGGCACCGTTGGCAAACCCTGGCCGCAGACCGACCTGCTGATCATCGACGCCGAGGGCCAGTCGCTGCCGACCGGCGAGGTCGGGGAGGTGGTCGTCCGCACGCGCGGCATGGCCGACTTCACCTATCACGGCGACGACCAGAAGCGCCGCGACAGCGAGAAGGCCGGGCTGATCGCGCCCGGCGACATCGGCTACCTCGACAAGGACGGGTTCCTCTACCTCTGCGACCGGGCCAAGGACATGATCATCTCGGGCGGGGTGAACATCTATCCGGCCGAGATCGAGGCCGAGCTGTTGAAGATGCCCGGCATCGCCGACTGCGCCGTCTTCGGCATCCCCGACGAGGAGTTCGGCGAGGGCGTCTGCGCCGTCGTCCAGCCCAGCGAGGGGGCGGATGTCACCGAGGCGTCGGTGAAGGCCTACCTTCGCGAGCACATCGCCGGCTACAAGATGCCTCGCCGCGTGGACCTGGCCGCCGAGCTGCCCCGCGAGGACTCGGGCAAGATCTTCAAGCGGAAGCTGCGCGAGCCCTTCTGGGAAGGCCTGGAACGACGGATCTAGGCCTCGGTCGGCATCTTCTCGGTGTCGACGACGGCCTGCAGCGCCGGCGAGTAGCGAGACCCGCTGACCGTCCGGCCGTTCACCGTGGCGTCGACCTTTGCCATGATCTCGGCCGACAGGGTGACGTCCGCCGCGCCGGCGTCCTCACGCATGTGGTCGGGGCTGGCGGTGCCAGGGATCGGGATGATGATCTCGTCCTTCTGCAGCAGCCACGCCATGCACAGCTGGGCGGGCGTGCAGCCCGCCTCGTCGGCGATGGCCTTGAAGGCGGCGTAGAGCTTCTGGTTGGCGGCGAAGGCGTCGCCCTGGAAACGCGGCATGTTCTTGCGGATGTCGTGGTCCTCGAACGCCGCGGGATCCTGCGCGCCGCCGGCCAGGAAGCCTCGGCCCACCGGCGAGAAGGCCACGAACGCCACGCCCAGCTCGCGGCAGGCGTCCAGCACGGCGATCTCGGGATTGCGGGTCCAGGGGGAATACTCGGTCTGCAGCGCGGTGATCGGGTGGACGGCGTGCGCGCGGCGAAGGGTCGGCGCCGAGACCTCCGACAGGCCGATGCTGCGGATCTTGCCCTCCTTCACCAGCTCGGCCAGCGCGCCGACGCTGTCCTCGATCGGCACCCGCTGGTCCCAGCGGTGCAGATAGTAGAGGTCGATGACGTCGACGTTCAGGCGGGCAAGGCTCTCTTCGCAGGTCTTCTTCAGGCGTTCCGGGCTGCCGTTCAGCTCGCGCTCCTCGCCGTTGGTCAGGCCGCACTTGGACGCCAGGACGAACTTGTCGCGATGCGGGCCCAGCACCTCGCCCACCAGCCGCTCGTTGTGACCGACGCCGTAGACCGCAGCCGTGTCGAAGAAGGTGTAGCCGGCGTCCAGCGCCCCCAACAGCACCGCTTCCGCCTGCGCCCGTGGCGGCGGCGAACCGTAGGCGTGGCTGAGGCTCATGCACCCAAGGCCGATGGCCGAGACGTCGAACTGGCCGAGCTTGCGGGTCTGCATGGGGTCGTCTCCGTGAAGCAACGCCCGCGAAAGACCCCGGCGACCTTGGGGAGGTCAAGCCGGCTTCGTCACGCGGCGCCGTAAACGTGGACGGAGACGCCAGCGAGGGTTTCGATCACCATGGGGTCATTCACCCCTCGTCGAAAGTCGATCACGTTGCAGAAGACCCTACTGGCGCTCCTGACGGCCGTCATCGCAGGCGGACAGGCGCAGGCCGCCAACTATCTGCTGCAGCCCGACGCCGTGTGGACCGCCGGACAGGGGTCGCCGCAGGTCGGCTGGGTCGTGCGGGTCGAGGGTCAGAAGATCGTCGCCGTGGGGCCGAAGGCTCAAGTCTTGGCGGACGGCGCGGAGGTCGTCGCCCTGCCCGGGACCACCCTGATCCCCGGCCTGATCGAGATGCACTCGCACCTGCTGCTGCATCCCTACAACGAGGCCTCCTGGGACGATCAGGTCCTCAAGGAGGCGCCGTTCTATCGGACGCTGCGGGCCGGGCGCGATGCGACGCGGACCTTGATGTCCGGGTACACCACCGAGCGAGAGCTGGGCACCGAGGGCGCGGGCGACGCCGACGTCTCGCTGAAGAAGGCCATCGCCGACGGGACCATCGCCGGGCCGCGCCTGCTGGTCACCACCCGCGCCATCGTGGCCAAGGGCGCCTATGGCCCGCGCAAGGGGTTCCGGTCGGACATGGACCTGCCGCAGGGCGCGCAGGAGGTGTCGGGCGAGGTCGAGATCGCGGCCGCGGTGCGCGAGCAGGCCGCGTTGGGCGCCGACTGGATCAAGGTCTATGCCGACTATCGCCTGGGGGCGGACGGCTCGGTGAAGCCCGCCTTCACCCAACGCGAACTGGAGGTGCTGGTCGCCACGGCCCACGACCTGGGCCGGCCGGTCGCGGCGCATGCGGCAGGCGACGAGGGCATCCGCCGCGCCGTGGCCGCCGGCGTCGACACCATCGAGCACGGCTATGAGGCGTCGGAGGCGACGCTGAAGCTGATGAAGGCCAGGGGCGCGGCGCTGATCCCGACGCTGGAGGCGGTGGCGGCGACATCCGCGTACGGCGGTCGCTACACGCCCGGCGGCCCGCCCTCGCCGGCCATGGCGCGCGCCGCCGAGACCGTGAAGCTGGCCCTCAAGCTGGGCGTGATCGTGGGCGCCGGCAGCGATGTCGGTGTTTTCCCGCACGGCCAGAGCTGGCGCGAGCTGGACTGGATGGTGAAGGCTGGGATGACCCCCGTCGACGCCCTGACCGCGGCGACCGCGGTGAACGCCCGGCTGCTGAAGCTGGACGACAGGCTGGGCAAGGTGGCCCCCGGCCAGCTCGCCGACCTGGTCGCGGTGACCGGCGATCCGACCAGGGACATCACCGCGCTGAAGGACGTCAGCTTCGTGATGAAGGACGGGACGGTTTACCGCCGCCCCTAGGCCGCCCGCGCCCGCGCCTGTTCGAACCAGGGCGTGAGGCGGCGGATCGCCTCTTCGATCTCGGGCGTGGAGACGGCGAAGCTCATGCGGATGAACCGGCGGCCGTCGACGGGATCGAAGTCGATGCCGGGGGCGGTCGCGACGCCGGTGTCCTGCAGAAGCTGCTTGCAGAACGACAGGCTGTCGTCGGTCAGCCGGCCCACGTCGGCGTAGATGTAGAAGGCGCCGTCCGGGGGCGCGATCTTGTCGAGGCCCAGGGCCGGCAAGGCCTCCAGCATCAGTTCGCGGTTGCGGCGGTAGGTGGCGAGGTGGCCCTCCAACTCGTCGCGGCTGTCCATGGCCACCAGGGCCGCGTGCTGGGCAAGCGACGGCGCGGTCAGGAACAGCGCGCCCATGTAGGCGACGGCCCGCGACGCCTCGGCCTTCGGCACGATCAGCCAGCCGAGGCGCCAGCCCGCCATGCTGAAGTATTTGGAGAAGCTGTTCACGACGATGGTCTGGGGCTCGTACTCCAGCATCGAGTGTGTCGGCTCGGCGTAGCTGAGGCCGTGATAGATCTCGTCGGAGATGATGCGGATGCCGCGCTCTCGGCAGACCTTGGCGATGGCTTCCAGTTCGGGGCCGGGGATCACCGTGCCGGTGGGATTGGCGGGGCTGGCCAGGATCACGCCGGCGGGCGCCGGTTCGATGGCCGCCAGCATGTCGGCGGTGAGCTGGTAGCGGGTCTCGGCCCCGCAGGCGATCTCCAGCGGGACCATGTGCAGAGCTTTGACGTTGTTGCGGTAGGCGACGTAGCCGGGCCGGGCCATGGCGATCACGTCGCCGGGGCTGAACGTGGCCGACAGCGCCAGCACCAGCGCGGGCGACGCGCCGCAGGTCAGGGTGATCTGGCCAGGCTCCACCGTCACGCCATAGGTCTCGGCGTAGTGGCGGCAGATGCGGGCCTTGAGCGGCGCGCTCTCCCAATAGCCCATGGCCTCGGCGTCCAGCACCTTGTGCGCGGCGGCGATGGCGGCCTTGGGCGCCCCGGTCGAGGGCTGGCCGAACTCCATGTGGATGATCGAGCGGCCCTCGGCCTTGAGCCGATGGGCCAGCCCGCTGACGGAGATGGCGTAGAAGGGATCGATCTGCGCGGTCATGTCCCCGAGGTAGTGGCAAACCGGCCCGAACGCCATCCGGCTTGACCGCAAGCCCTGTGGGCGCGAAGCGGAACACCATGAACGGTCAAGCCACCGGCGCGGGCAGCGCCTCGAACCGTCGCGTCCTCGCGGCCAGCCTCGTCGGCACGGCCGTCGAGTTCTACGACTTCTACATCTACGCCACGGCGGCCTCGCTGGTGTTCCCCAGCCTGTTCTTCCCGAAATCGTCGGACAGCGCCCAGCTGCTGCAGAGCTATGCGACCTTCGCGGTGGCGTTCTTCGCGCGGCCGGTGGGAGCGGCGTTCTTCGGGCACTTCGGCGACCGGATCGGGCGCAAGTCGACCTTGGTCGCCTCGCTGATGATGATGGGCGCCTCGACGCTGCTGATCGCCTTCCTGCCCACCTACGCCATGGTGGGCTGGGTGGCGCCGTTCCTGTTGTGCGTGCTGCGGTTCGGCCAGGGCTTCGGCCTGGGCGGCGAGTGGGGCGGCGCGGCGTTGCTGGCGGTGGAGAACGCCCCGCCCGGCTGGCGGGCGCGGTTCGGGATGTTCCCGCAGCTGGGGGCGCCGGTGGGCTTCATCGCCGCCAACGGCCTGTTCCTGATCCTGGGCGTCTTCCTCTCGCAGGACCAGTTCCTGGCCTGGGGCTGGCGCCTGCCGTTCCTGGCGAGCGCGATCCTCGTGGGCCTGGGCCTGTGGGTCCGCCTGCGGATCGGCGAGACTCCGGCGTTCCAGAAGGTGCTGGCGCAGTCCGAGACCAGCCATGTTCCCCTCGCCGAGGTCGTCCGGCGCCACCCCGGCGCACTGATCGGCGGGACCCTGGCGGCGGTGGCCTGCTTCGCCGTGTTCTACATCTCGACGGCCTTCGCCCTCGGCTACGGGACGACCGTCCTGGGCCACAGCCGCGAGACGTTCCTGAAGGTCCAGCTTGGCGCCATCCTGTTCATGGCGGCCGGCATCATCGCGGCCGGCTATGCCGCCGACGCCAGCAGTTCGCGGCGCGTGCTGATGGGGGGCTGCGCGGCCACCGTGGGCGTTGGCGCAGTGATGGCGTCGATGATGGGCGCCGGCTCGCTCATGATGGTCTGGGCCTGGCTTTCGCTGGCGCTGTTCGTCATGGGCTTCGTCTACGGCCCGTTGGGCGCGTTCCTGCCCAGCCTGTTCCCGCCGCGGGTGCGCTATACGGGCGCCTCGATGGTGTTCAACATCGGCGGGATCATCGGCGGTGGGTTGACCCCGGTCATCGCCCAGTCGCTGGCGAACGGCGGCGGGCTCCCGCCCGTTGGCGCCTACCTCGCCGGCGCCGCGGCGCTTAGTTTCGTGGGCCTGCTGATGCTGAGGGTGCGCTACGAAGACTAGGTGGGGGTTTCCCCCGCCACGGTGGTGCGGTGCATCACGCGGCGGTGGCCGTCGTAGCCGCCCAGGGCGTTGTGCATGGTGCAGCGGTTGTCCCAGATCACGACCATGCCTTCGCGCCAGTGGTGACGGTAGACGAAGCGGTCCTGAACGATGTGCTTGTGCAGCTCGGCCAGCAGCGGGTCGGCGTCGTTGGGGGCCATGCCCTCGATCCCCACGGTATAGACCGGCGAGACGAACAGCGCCTTGCGGCCGGTCACGGGATGGGTGCGAACCAGCGGGTGGACGCACGTCTTGTCCGCCTCTGGGCTGACGATGATCGGCATGGCGCGCAGATGCAGTTCGCGGGCGTAGGCGCTGTTGGGGCCATAGGCGCGGCTGGCGGAGTGGATGGCGCGGAGCGGGGCCAGCCGGTCCTTCATCGCCTCGGAGAGTTCGTCGTAGGCCCGCGACGCGTCGGCGTAGAGGGTGTCGCCACCCACCGGGGGAATGGTCTCGGACCGCAGGATGGTGGCGGCGGGCGGGGTCGCCTGGAAGCTCCAGTCGGAGTGCCAGTTGCCGCCGAAGGGGGTGACCTTCTCGTCCGGCTCGCGGCGCACCTCCAGCACATTGGGATGGCCGGGCATGGGCTCGACATAGGGGTCGTGGCCGAACGGGCCGATCTGCAGGGTGAAGGCCTCGAGCTGGTCCAGGGTCAGCGGCTGGTCGGGAAACGCCAGCACCGCGTGGCGGGCCCAGGCGTCCTTCACCTCGGCCAGAACCGCCGGCGGCAGGGGCTTCGACAGGTCCACGCCCGTGACCTCGGCGCCGAAGCCGGTTTCCTGGGACTGGACCTTGATCGTGCGATAGGCGCTTTGCGCTTCCATCAGCATCGTCGTTCCTCCGCGAACTTTGGACAAAACACCTGTTTGCGTCCGCAACGGCAAGCTTGTAATCGACCGGACATGGCCGCTTTCGACATCACCGAAGACAAGCTGATCATGCTCACGCCGGACCGGCAGGTCGACGTGCGCGAGACCTTTGGGGTCGACATCGACATGAAGGCCCCGGCCTTCAGCGAGCGTGACAGCCACGTGCCGGACATCGATCCGGCCTACAAGTTCGACCCCGAGACCACGCGGGCGATCCTCGCGGGCTTTGCCCACGACCGTCGCGTGATGGTCCAGGGCTATCACGGCACGGGCAAGTCGACGCACATCGAGCAGGTGGCGGCCCACCTGAACTGGCCGCTGATCCGGGTGAACCTGGACAGCCACGTCAGCCGGATCGATCTGGTCGGCAAGGACGCCATCGTCCTGAAGGACGGCAAGCAGGTCACCGAATTCCGCGAAGGCATGCTGCCCTGGGCGATCCAGCGGCCCATCGCCCTGGTGTTCGACGAATATGACGCGGGCCGTCCGGACGTGATGTTCGTGATCCAGCGCGTGCTGGAGGCGCAGGGCAAGCTGACCCTGCTGGACCAGAACCGGGTGATCCAGCCGAACAAGTGGTTCCGGCTGTTCTCGACCACCAACACCATCGGCCTGGGCGACACGACGGGGCTGTACCACGGCACCCAGCAGATCAACCAAGGCCAGATGGACCGCTGGTCGATCGTCACCACGCTGAACTACCTCAGCCACGACGTGGAAGCCGACATCGTGCTGGCCAAGAGCCCGTCCTACCAGACGGCCGAGGGCAAGCGGACGATCAACGCCATGGTGCGCGTGGCCGACATGACCCGGAACGCCTTCATGAACGGCGACATCTCGACCGTCATGAGCCCGCGGACGGTGATCACCTGGGCCCAGAACGCCGAGATCTTCGGCGGCGACATCGGCCTGGCGTTCCGGATGACGTTCCTGAACAAGTGCGACGAGCTGGAGCGCGGCACCGTGGCCGAGTTCTACCAGCGCGCCTTCGGGACCGACCTGCCGGAGAGCACGGCGCGGGTGCGGGTGGCGTAAAGCCGCTTCGCGCCGTCGGCGCGGGTGCGCGGGGTTCGCTTATGAATCTTGGGCGCTGACGCGCCTCCCCCTTTTGCTCGTCATGGCCGGGCTTGTCCCGGCCATCCAGACACGCAGGCGTCGCAGAAGGGCGCGCGGCGGCGCGGCCTCGCGAGCTGGCGATTCCTCGGTGCGTCTGGGTCCCCGGGACAAGCCCGGGGATGACGAGAATTAGGGAGGTGGGCGAGGTCCGTCAGCCGTAGCGGGCGCGGGATCGGGCGGCGGGGCCTCGTCCATGACCTCAACCTCTTCATCCGGATCGTCGTCGTCCGGATCGTCCTCATCGTCGTCACCGACGTCCGGCGGGCTGAGGCCCAGTTCGCGGTGGAGGTGGGCGATGACCTCCTGGAACGGGGCCAGGGCGAAGTCTTCGTCCAGGACCTGGTCGTCCAGGCGTTCGTAGAGATCGTAGAGCCGCATCTCGGCGCTCTCCATGT
>JAHJME010000035.1 GCA_018821435.1 Alphaproteobacteria bacterium | reverse complement strand
CGTCGCCGGCGCGGCGCTGCGGGGCCCGGCGGGCAAGCGGCTGCTGGACCGGGCGCTGGGCCGGCTGGGCCGCGCACTGGCGGTGACGATCGGTCCGGACGGCGGTCACGCCTCGCGCCGCCCGGACCTGGCGCTTGAGTTGCTGTTCGACCTGCAGACCCTGGACGAGGCCATGGTGCAGCGGGGCCTGGCGGCGCCGGACACGGTGCAGCGCGCCATCGACCAGCTGGCGGCGGCGGTGCGGTTCTTCACCCTGGACGACGGGGCGCTGGCGGCGTTCCAGGGCGGTTCGGCGCGCACGGCGGCTTACGTCGCCGCCGCCCGCGCGCAGGACGAGACCGGCGATCGGGCCACGGCCCTGGACCTGGGCGGCTACCAGCGGATGGACGCCCATGCCCTGCAGGTGATCGCCGACGTGGCGCCGCCCGCCGCCGGGGCGTGGAGCGGCCGGGCCTGCGACCAGCCGCTGGCGATCCAGGTGCTGGTGGGCGGCCGCCGGCTGATCGACGCCGGGGTCGGGCGGCGGATGGCGACCGCCTCCACCGCCGAGGTCGGCGAGGATGGGCTGACCTCGGTGCTGACCGGCTTTCCCGCCACGGTGCTGGGCTCGCGGCTGGCCGACACCGGGCTGGTGGTCGAGGTCCAGCGGCACGCGGCGCCGGGGGCGGTGTGGCTGGACCTGGCCCACCACGGCTGGATGAAGCCCTACGGCCTGATGCACCAGCGCCGGCTGTACCTGGATCTCGACGCCGGCGAGCTGCGCGGTGAGGACCGGCTGACGCCCACCGCCAAGGCCCAGGGGCCTGACGGCCGGCACTTCGTTTCCTACGCCATCCGCTTCCCGCTGCATCACGGCGTGCAGGCGCTGGTCTCTCAGGATCGGCGCAGCGTGCTGCTGCGGCCGGCGAGCGCCGGGGCCGGCTGGATCCTGCGCAACGACGCGCTGGAGATCGCCCTGGAGCCGCTGATCGGTGGCCGTGGCGTGCAGCTGGTGCTGCGCGGCCAGCGACGCGCCGATTCCGGCGCCCGGGTGCGGTGGAAGCTCGCGCCCGCGCGTCATCAGATTGACGCGCCCAAGGACCCGGCGTAGTTCGGCGCCATTCCGCGTGACTGGCGACTGAAGGTGGGCGACCACCGGGGAGCGCGGGATCTCATCCGCCGCGCGCCTGGGCATTTTTCCTTCCAACGTCTGAGGAGAATGCCGTGCCCGCAGCCCCCGATTTCCCGCCCGCCCCCGACAAGGTCACCGTCCGCCGCGCCCTGATCTCGGTGTCGGACAAGACCGGCCTGATCGAGGCCGCCAGGCACCTGTCGGCCCTGGGCGTGGAGCTGGTCTCCACCGGCGGCACCCGCAAGGCCATCGCCGACGCCGGCCTGGCGGTGAAGGACATCTCGGACCTGACCGGCTTCCCGGAGATGATGGACGGGCGGGTGAAGACCCTGCACCCCATCGTCCATGGCGGCCTGCTGGGCGTGCGCGACGCGCCGGCCCACAAGCAGGCGATGGACGAGCACGGGATCGGCGCGATCGACCTGGTCTACGTCAACCTCTACCCGTTCGAGCAGACCGTGGCGGCGGGCGCCGACTACGACACCTCTGTCGAGAATATCGACATCGGCGGCCCGGCGATGATCCGCTCGGCGGCCAAGAACCACGGCTATGTGGCGATCTGCACCGACATCGGCGACATGACCGAGGTGCTGGCGGAACTGGCCGACGGCGGGGCGACCTCGCTCACGCTACGCAAGACCCTGGCGGCGCGGGCCTATGGCCGGACGGCGGCCTATGACGCGGCGATCTCGACCTGGTTCGCCGGGGCCCTGGGCGAGGCGGCGCCCAAGCGCCTGTCGTTCGCGGGCGAGCTGGTCCAGACCATGCGCTACGGCGAAAACCCGCACCAGTCGGCGGCCTTCTATCGCTTCCCCGACCCGCGCACCGGCGTGGCGACGGCCCGGCAGCTCCAGGGCAAGGAGCTCAGCTACAACAACATCAACGACACCGACGCGGCGTTCGAGCTGATCGCCGAGTTCGACCCGGCCGATGGCCCGGCCTGCGCGATCATCAAGCACGCCAACCCCTGCGGCGTGGCCACCGGCGGCTCGCTGGCCGAGGCCTACGACCGGGCGCTGGCCTGTGATCCCACCAGCGCGTTCGGCGGTATCGTCGCCTTGAACACCAAGCTGGACGCGGCGACGGCGGCCAAGATCCTCGATGTCTTCACCGAGGTGGTGATCGCGCCGGACGCCGACGAGGCGGCGGTCGAGCTGTTCCGCAAGAAGAAGAACGTGCGCCTGCTGGTCACCGGCGGCCTGCCCGACCCCACGGTCGCGGGGCCGACATTCAAGTCGGTGGCGGGCGGCTTCCTGGTGCAGAGCCGCGACGTGACGCGCCTGACGCCGGCCGACCTCAAGGTCGTGACCAAGCGCGCGCCGAGCGACGCGGAGGTGCGGGATATGCTGTTCGCCTTCACCATCGCCAAGCACGTGAAGTCGAACGCCATCGTCTATGCGCGCGGCGGCCAGACCCTGGGCGTCGGCGCCGGCCAGATGAACCGCAAGGACTCGGCGCGGATCGCCGCGCTGCGCGCCGCCGACTTCGGGCTGGATCTGAAGGGCTCGGCCTGTGCGTCGGAAGCGTTCTTCCCGTTCCCGGACGGCCTGATCCAGGCGGCGGACGCGGGCTGCACGGCGGTGATCCAGCCGGGCGGCTCCATCGGCGACGCCAAGGTGATCGAGGCGGCGGACGAACGAGGCCTGGCCATGGTGTTCACCGGCGTGCGGGTGTTCCGGCACTAGGCATCGCGGCCTTCTCCCGCAAGGGGAGAAGGCTTAAGCCGGCCGTCCCAGGCGGCGGGCTGCGCCGTCGCTGCGGGGCGGGGCCTGGAGTTCGGTCAGGACCTCGTCCAGCTGGCCGAGCTCGGCCTTCAGGGCCGCGCGGCGGTCTTCCAGCTTGCGCATGGCGCATTCCTGGCCGCGGCCGCTTTCGTCGGCGCCCAGCACATCCTCGATGTCGGGCAGGGAGACGCCGGCCTTGCGCAGGCGGGCGATCCATTCCAGCCGCTGGCGGGCGATAGGGTCGTAATAGCGGGCGTTGAGGCGGTCGCGGCGGGCCTCGACCAGCCCCTTCTCCTCATAGAAGCGCAACGCGCGGGCGGTGAGCCCGAACAGCCGCATGGCGCCCGACATGCCGAGCCGGGGCAGATGGTGGATGTTCTCGCGGGTCATGCTGATGCTGGTCATGGTTTCCATCCCTTTGGGACCGTCGATCCACACAAGACAGTGAAGTTGTACGGGGCTTACGGGGTAACGCTCCGGAACACTTGCCGGCGAAATGGCGCTGTTTTCACTCGCAGCTCAAATGACATCGTGCGAAGAGTTGGCTCTCGCCGCGACCGCATTTGTGAAATTGTAAAATGCGATACAAGCTTTTTGTCGGACCGAAGGTGCGCAGCTTGCGCGCCCGGCAGGGGTGGCGGCTGGAAGGCTGCGCCCGCCGGCTGGGCATCTCGGTGAGCTATCTTTCGCAGATCGAGGCGAACCAGCGGCCGGTCACCGACCGGGTGTTGATGGGGCTGATCGAGACGTTCGGCGTGCCCGCCGAGACCTTCGAGGCGGACGACGACCAGCGCCTGCTGGCCGACCTGCGCGAAGCGGTGGCCGAGAGCGGGTCCGCCGAGCTGCCGATCCCGCTCAGCGAACTGCGCCAGGTGGCCCAGCAGTCGCCGGGCCTCGCGCGCCGGTTCCTGGACCTGCACCGCGCCAATCACCGGCTGGGCGAACGCCTGAAGCTGACCGAGCAGGCGGTGGCCCTGGACGAGGCCATGTCGGCCAGTTCGCTGCTGCCCTACGAGGAGGTCCGCGACTTCTTCCACTTCAAGGACAACTACATCGACGCCCTGGATCGGGCCGCCGAGGACCTGGCCCAGGAGATCGGCCTGGACCAGCCGGCCTCGGCCGACATGCTGCTGGAGATGTACCTGCGCGAGCGGTTGGGGGTGCGGGTGCGCTATGCGCCGCTGGGCGACGTGATGCGCCGCTACGATCCCGTCTCGCACGAGTTGTGGCTGAACGTGTCGCAGCCGGCGGCGACCCGGGCGTTCCAGCTAGCCTACCACGTGGCGGTGGCCAACCTCTCCGACATCATCGAGGCCGAGCTGGACCAGGCGCGGTTCAAGAGCTCGGAGGCGGTGGACGTCTGCCGCATCGGGCTGGGCAACTACGCGGCCGGCGCCCTGCTGACCCCCTACCGCCGCTTCGCCGCCGCGGCCCGGGAACAGCGGCACGACGTGGAGCAGCTGGCGGCGCACTTCGGGGCCAGCCTGGAGCAGGTCTGCCACCGGCTCTCCACCCTGCAGCGGCCCGGCCAGCGAGGCGTGCCGTTCTATTTCGTGCGGCTGGACTACGCGGGCAACATCACCAAGCGCCACAGCGCCACCCGCTTCCGCTTCGCCCGGTTCGGCGGGGCGTGTCCGCTGTGGAACGTCCACGACGCCGTGGCGTCGCCGGACCGCTTCCTGGTGCAGGTGGCCTCGATGCCGGACGGCGACCGTTACCTCTGCGTGGCGCGCGCGGTGGTGAAGCGATCCGAGAGCTATCTGGCCCCCGACCGGCGCTACGTCCTGGGCCTGGGCTGCGAAATCGCCCACGCCCACGAGCTGGTCTATTCCGAGGGCCTGGACCTGAAGGGGCCTGCGGCGCCGATCGGCGTGAGCTGCCGGATTTGCGAGCGCGACGACTGCGCCCAGCGCGCCTTCCCGCCGGTGGACCGGCGGCTCAGCGTGCCCCAGCACGAGCGCCGCACGGTGCCGTTCACGCTCGGGACCTAGCCCTTCCGCTTGCGCCCGCTGCCCGCCTCCGCCGCCAGTTCGCGCAGGGCGGCGTTGGCGATCGTCAGCTTGGCGAACGTCCAGGCGCCGCCGCCCAGCTCGATCTCCTCCACCGTCCGCGTCGCGGCGCGGGCCTGATCGGGCCGGAGCGCCACCCAGGCCGAGACCGCGTTCTTGGCGTGGGCGTCGTCCTCGCCGGCCTGGGCGCCGCCGGCGAAGGCCATGATCGCGCGGGTGAGCTGGGCCTGTTCGGCCAGCAGGTCCTCGATCAGGCGCCGAAGCGCGGTCCGCTCGAAGATGTCGCCGGCCCGGAACTCGCCCGCCGCCGCCCGCAGGCGGTCGAAGGCGAAGGCGGCGCCGGTGGCGTAGTAGAGACGCGCCACATTGGGCAACGGCCAGCTGGACGCCTCGGCCAGGTCCACCAGGTCGGCGGCGTTGGTCAGGGGACCCAGCACGGCGGCGGCCTGGGCCATGGCCGGCGGGGCGCCGGCCTCGGTCAGGCGATCGACCTGGCGGTCGACTCCGGCGCGTTCGGCCTTCGACAGGATCTCGGGCAGCAGCGCGTGCAGGTTCTTGAAGCCGGGGGCATAGCGGGCGGTGAGCTGAGCGACGCTCAGGCCCTCGCGGCCCGCGCGACGCGCCAGCCAGAAGGTGGCGCCGCGCAGCCCGGTGACCAGGCGACGGAACAGCGCCATCTGTCCCGACGCCGGGATCTTGAGATCCAGCGCCTCGACTTGGGCCCAAAGCTTCTCGAAATCGAGCGCCTGCTTGGCCGCCTCGTAGCCGGCGGTGAACGCCACCACATCGCAGCCCGCCGAGGTCATGGTCCGGGACGGGAAGCTGGGGCCGCAGCGATTGATGATGTCGTTGGCGACCACGGTGGCGATGATCTCGGGCCGCAGGCGGTGCTGGCGGATGGCGTCCTTGTACTTGCGCAGCGGCTTGGGGAAGTAGTCCTCCAGCCGGCTCTCGAAGAACGGATCGTCGGGGGCGTGGCCGGCGACGATCTCGCGCTTCAGCTCCAGCTTGCCGTAGGCCAGGAGCACGGCCAGTTCGGGGCGATAGAGCCCCTTGCCGGCCTTCAGTCGCTCCGAGACCACCAGGGCGTCGGGCAGGCCCTCGACCGCGCGGTCCAGGCGCCCGGCCTGTTCCAGCTCGGTCATGAACCGGGCGTGCGGCTCCAGCTCGCCCACCGTGTCCAGCTCCAGCAGCGAGAGCGCCAGGGTCTGGTCGTAGTTGTGGATCAGCACGTGCTTGGCCACGTCGTCGGTCATCGACGGCAGCAGCTTGTTACGCTGGGCGCGCGTGAGCTTGCCCTGACGCTCCAGGATGCCGGTGGTGATCTTGATGTTCACCTCGTGGTCCGAGCTGTCGACGCCGGCCGAATTGTCGATGGCGTCGGTCTCGATCCGGCCCCCGTGCTCGGCGAACTCGATGCGGCCCGCCTGGGTCAGGCCCAGGTTCGCGCCTTCGCCCACGACCTTGACCCGCAGGTCCGAGCCGTTGACCCGCACAGCGTCGTTGGCCTTGTCGCCGGCGTCCATGTTGGACTCGGTCTTGGCCTTCACATAGGTGCCGATGCCGCCAAGGTAGAGCAGTTCGGCGGGGGCCTTGAGGATCAGGTTGATCAGCTCGGCCGGGGACAGGGCCTCGGCCTCGGTCCCGAGGAACTTGCGCACTTCGGCGGTCAACGGGATCGACTTCAGGCTGCGGGAGAAGACGCCGCCGCCCTTGCTGATCTTCTTCTTGTCGTAGTCGGCCCAGGACGAGCGAGGCAGGGCGAACATCCGCTCGCGCTCGGCGTAGCTCTTGGCCGTGTCCGGGTCGGGATCGAGGAAGATGTCGCGGTGGTCGAAGGCCGCCAGCAGCTTGGTCTGGCGCGACAGCAGCATGCCGTTGCCGAACACGTCGCCCGACATGTCGCCGCAGCCGACGACGGTGAAGGGCTCGGACTGGATGTCCTTGCCCATCTCGCGGAAGTGGCGCTTGACCGCTTCCCAGGCGCCGCGGGCGGTGATGCCCATGACCTTGTGGTCGTAGCCGACCGAGCCGCCCGAGGCGAAGGCGTCGCCCAGCCAGAAGCCGTAGGATTCGGCCACGCCGTTGGCGATGTCGGAGAAGGTGGCCGTGCCCTTGTCGGCGGCCACGACCAGATACGGGTCGTCGCCATCGTGGACCACCACGCCCTCGGGCCTGATGATCTTGCCCTTGGCGTCCAGGTTGTCGGTGAGGTCCAGCAGGCCGAACAGGAAGGTCTTGTAGGCGCTGATCGCCTCGGCGCGGATGGCGTCGGGCGAGCCCTTCGGCAACTGCTTCGGATAGAAGCCGCCCTTGGAGCCCACGGGCACGATCACCGCGTTCTTGACCTGCTGGGCCTTCACCAGCCCCAGCACCTCGGTGCGGAAGTCGTCGCGCCGGTCGGACCAGCGCAGGCCGCCGCGCGCGACGGGGCCGAAGCGCAGGTGGATGCCTTCCACCTGGGTCGACCAAACGAAGATCTCGCGGAACGGCTTGGGCGCCGGCAGGTCGGCCAGGGCGCCGGAGGCGACCTTGAACGAGATGTACGGCTTCACCGATCCGTCGGGCGCGCGCTGGTAGAAATTGGTGCGCTGGATGGCCGCGACCAGCAGGGCCAGGCGGCGCAGGACGCGGTCGTCGTCCAGGCTCTCGACCAGCTGCAGCGCCTCGACGATCTCGTCCATCACCGCGCCGGCCTGGGCCTGGCGGGCCTCGATGTCGACGGCGATGGCCGGGTCGAACTTGATGCGGAACAGGTCGAGGATCAGTCGGGTCACGCCCGGATGGTTCGACAGCGCCTGCTCCTGCACCCGCTGAGACGGGTCCAGGCCGGACTGTTGCCTGTAGCGTCCCAGGGCGCGGACAAGCGCGGCGTCGCGCCACGGGATGGCCAGCTCCATCACCAGGCGGTTGAAGCCGTCGTTCTCGGTGCGGCCCGTCCAGACGGCGACCAGGGCGTCCTCGAAGACATCGCGGATCTCGTCGAAGACCAGATTGCCGCCGCGCGGGTCCTCGATCTCGAAGTCATGGACCCAGACCGGATCACGGCCCTCGGGCGTAACCTGGAAGCCTGCCTCGGCCATGGCCTTGAGGCCCATGTTCTCGAGGATCGGCAGGACGTCGGCCAGGGCGGCGGGTTCGCCCTTGCGGTAGAGCTTGACCCGGAAGTGCAGCGGGCCGTCGGCGGCGGTGCGATAGGCCCGGGCGCGCAGCGTCTGGTCGGCGCCGAACGCCTCGATCTCGGCCACGTCGGCCAGGGCCTCGGCGGCGTCGAAGCGGTCGCGGTAGCCGGCGGGGAAGGCGTCGCGATAGCCGGCGACGGTGGCCGACACGGCGTCGGGATCGCGGCCGCTGCCGCGCACGGCGGCGTCGAACCTGTCTTCCCAGGTGCGGGCGGCCTCGGTGATCTCAGCCTCGACCTTGCGCAGGTCGGGCTTGCGCACGTCGCCCCGATCCAGGCCGATGATGAAGTGGACGCGGGCCAGCGGGGTGTCGTTGAAGCTGGGATAGTAGGCCGACATCCGGCCGCCGTAGGCCGCCGCCAGGATCTCGCCCGCGCGCTTGCGCAGGTCGCTGTCGTAGCGGTCGCGCGGGACGAACAGCAGCACCGAGACGAAGCGGTCGAACGGATCGCGGCGCTCGAACACGCGGACACGCGGCCGGTCGGCCAGGTGCAGGATGCCCTGGGCCGTCTCCAGCAGCTCGTCTTCCGGGATCTGGAAGAGCTCGTCGCGGGGGTGGTTGTCGAGAATGTTCTTGAGGCGCTTCTCGTTGTAGCTGCCGGGCGCGGCGCCGGCGCGCTTCATCACCCGGGCCACCTTCTGGCGGATCAGCGGTACGAAGCTGGCGGGCTCGTCGTAGGCCTCGGCGGTGAACAGGCCCACGAAGCGGACCTCGCCGGACGGCAGGCCATCGGCGCCATAGCGCTTGATGCCCACGTAATCCATGTAGCCGCGACGGTGGACGCGGCTCTTCACGTTCGACTTGGCGATGGTCAGCGCCGGGTCGCGGACGATGCGGTCCTCGGCCTGGCCCATCAGCACGGCGGGCTCGTTGGCCTTGCGCAGGACGGTGCGCTCGGGGTCGCGCAGCACGCCCAGGCCGTCCTTGGGCTGGTACAGCGGCTCTTCCGGCGCATAGGCGCCGTTCTTCAGGCGGGGATATTCATAGACCCGGGCGCCCAGGAACACGAAGTGGGCGCGGATCCACTCCAGGAACTCGGTCTCCTCGCCGCCGGCCTTGCCCGAGGTGCGCAGTTCGTCCGTGGTCGCGGCCAGCAGGTCCAGCATGGCCGGGAAGTCGTCGACCGCCGCGCGCACGTCGGCCAGCGTCGCCTTGATCCCCTCGACCAGCGCCTGTTCGCGGTCGCGGCCGATGTCCTCGAGGAACACCTCGATCATCGATTCCTTGCGCAGCGCGCCGACGTCGCCGCGGACGCCGGAGCGGTCGCGCTGGATCTCGACCATCGGGTGGAACATCGCGCGGACCGACAGGCCCTGGTCGGCGATCTCGCCCATGACGCTGTCCACGAGGAACGGCGCGTCGTCCTGGACGATCTCCAGGCGGTCCAGCTTGGCGCCCAGGGCCGGGGTGATCCGCATCTGCGGGCCACGTCCGCGGCGGCGCTCGGCGTAGCGCCAGAAGTCGGCGAGGTTCTTCGCCAGGTCGGCGGGCGACAGCTCGGGCAACTCGTCCGGCTGCGCGTCCTCGGCGGCCTGCTTGGCGAACGCCTTCACGCCCAGCGCGGAGGCGTCGTCCTTGAGTTCGTTCTGGAGGGATCGGGCCAAGCCCAATCCGGCACGGGGAGCGCGGCTCATGACCGCGGCTCCTCGGCCGGAACGGCGAGATCCTCGGGGGAAAGGACCGGGCCGGAGGCGAGTACGGCGCCGGAGGAGAGAGTCCGGCGCCGCGGGCTTCCGCCGAGGGGGAGCGGCGGGAAGCTCAGTGCTCGCTGCGTCCGTGGGGTTGGAGGACGGACGCACCTGCCGGACGAATGTGTCGTCCGACCAACATTAGATAGGGAGAGGTGGGTCACTGTTTAAGTCCCATGTCTCAAGTTTTGGGGCGGCGTTTCGCGGGCGGCTTGGCGGCCGGTTTCGGGGGCGGCGCGGCGGGTCCGTGGTCGTGGACCGCGGGCGGCGAGCCCTTCATCTGTCCGGGGTCGCCGTCGGCCGACAGCAGCACGGCGATCCAGCGGGTGCCCTGGAACTGCACCAGGATCACCATCATCACGGTGGTCAGCGGCGTGGACAGGAAAGCGCCCGGCAGGCCCCAGAGCACGCTCCAGAACGCCAGCGCCAGCAGCAAGACGATGGGGTCCATGTTGAGGCTGCGGCCCTGCATCCGGGGCTGGACCACATTGCCGACGAACATGCCGATCGCCTGCAGCACCCCGAACAGCACCAGCGCCTGCCAGAGACCCTCGAACTGGACCAGGGCGAAGATCGGCGGCAGCGCCACCGCGACGATCCCCCCGACGACGGGGATGTAGGAGGCGATGAAGATCAGGATCGCCCAGAACAGCGCGTTGTCGAGGCCGACCGCCACCATGGCCAGCCATGACGCCACCGCAATCATCAGGCCGGTGACCGTCTGGACCCACAGGTACTGCTCGACGCCGTTGCGGATCCGCAGGAAGGCGGCGACCGCGTCCTGGCGCTCCTCGCGGTTGGCGAACAGGTTGACCGCCTTGCGCTCCCAGCCCTTCCGCGAGGCCAGGATGAAGCCGAGATAGACCAGGACGAACGCGGCGGTAGAGACGAAACTCTGCAAACCCCGCGCCACCTGGCCCAGGTGGCTCGCGGGATCCAGGCGCTGGACCAGCTGGGTCAGAGTCGGCGGCACGTCCATGCCGAACATCCCCGCGATCCGGGCGATCAGGCCGTTCAGCTTGGGGGCGTAGGTGACCAGCTGGGCGGCGAAACTGCTGGCGTTGTCGGCGATGAAGAACGCCGCGCCGCCGAAGATCACCACGGACAGGATGATCGCGAGCGGTACGGAGGCGGGGGCGGGGACCTGGGGCAGCCGCGTCTGCAGCACGCGGGCGAACCCGTCGATCATCACGGCCAGGAACAGGGCCAGCGCCAGCGGCGTCAGGATGTCGGACAGGAGGTAGAGGACAACTCCGCCCGCGACGGTCGCCAGGATAACCAGGGCGTTTCGCGAGACCGGATCGGCGGCGGTGGGGGGCATGCGCGCTTTCGGGAGAGGCTCGGGCGGGCAATGTCGGCGGCGTCGGCGCCGCCGTCAAATCGGGCGTGCTCTACCCCGCTTCCTAACCGATTGGGAGCGGATTTGCCGCTATTCGCCGGATTTTCGGCAAGGATCGTCGCCAATCCGTCGCGGATCGTTCGCGGCGATGTCGCCCGGCGCCGACAAGAGCCTTTGTGCGCGCCGCCCGCGATGCTTAGTGAAGGTGTTCAGCACAAGGAGCGAACCATGGCCGACAACGGTGTCCTGATCGGGTTTTCCGATCATCCGGAGCTGCTGCTGCTGAACCGGGCCAACCGGCACGGCCTGGTGGCGGGCGCCACGGGCACCGGCAAGACGGTGACCCTGCAGATCCTGGCCCAGGGCCTGTCGGACGCGGGCGTTCCGGTCTTCGCCGCCGACGTGAAGGGCGACCTGTCCGGCATCGCCGCCGTCGGCGCGCCGAACGAGAAGATGCTGGCCCGCGCCCAGGGCATGAACCTGACGCTGACCCCGACCGCCGCGCCCACCGTATTCTGGGACCTGTTCGGCGAGGCCGGCCACCCGATCCGCGCCACCATCTCGGAGATGGGGCCCCTGCTGATCTCCCGGATGCTGGAGCTGAACGACGTCCAGGAAGGCGTCCTGATGGTGGTGTTCAAGGCCGCCGACGAGGAGGGCCTGCTGCTGCTGGACCTCAAGGACCTGCAGGCGGCCCTGACCTATGCGTCGAACAACGCCAAGGAGCTGTCGGCCAAGTACGGCAACATCTCGCCCACCACCATCGCCACCATCCAGCGCAACCTGCTGGTCCTGGAGACCGAGGGCGGGACCCACATCTTCGGCGAACCGGCGCTGGCGCTGGCCGACATCATGCGCACCGACCCCTCGGGCAAGGGCTATGTGAACATCCTGGCGGCCAACAAGCTGATCGCCAGCCCGCGGCTCTACGCGACGTTCCTGCTGTGGCTGATGAGCGAGCTGTTCGAGGAACTGCCCGAGGTGGGCGATCCGGAGAAGCCGCGCCTGGCCTTCTTCTTCGACGAGGCCCACCTGCTGTTCCGCGACGCGCCCAAGTCGTTGCTGGAAAAGGTGGAGCAGGTCGTCCGCCTGGTCCGCTCGAAGGGCGTGGGTATCTATTTCGTCACCCAGAACCCCGCGGATATCCCGGACACGGTGCTGGGCCAGCTGGGCAACCGCATCCAGCACGCGCTGCGCGCCTACACCCCCGCCGACCAGAAGGGCCTGCGCGCCGCCGCGGAGAGCTTCCGCACCAATCCGGCGTTCGACACGGCCGAGGCCATCCAGGGCCTGGGCGTCGGCGAGGCGCTGGTCTCGGTGCTGGACGAGAAGGGCGCGCCCACCGTGGTGCAGAAGACCCTGATCCGACCGCCGGCCTCGCGGCTGGGCCCGCTGCTGCCGGCCGAACGGGCCGGGGTGATGGCCGCCAGCCCGGTGCGCGGGATCTACGACACGGCGGTGGACCGCGAGTCCGCCTACGAGATGCTGCAGAAGAAGGCCGAGCCGGAACCCGCGCCGCAGGCCGCGCCCGAGCCCAAGCCGCACGGCGGCCCCTGGGCCGGCGACGACGCCTCGGGCCAGCCGGCGCCCAAGGCTCGCGCCTCCAACCGCCAGAGCATGGGCGAGGCCTTCGCCAAGTCGATGCTCCGCACCCTGGGCAGCCAGGTCGGCCGCGAGCTGATCCGGGGCGTGCTTGGGGGATTGGTCGGAAGCAGCCGCCCGACGCGGCGGAGACGATACTAGCGTCCTTCTCCCCCTGCGGGAGAAGGTGTCAGCCGAAGGCTGACGGATGACGGGTTGCGCCAACCTCTTCCCCCAAACGAAGAAGGGTCGCGACGGATGGCTCCGTGCGACCCCTCATCCGACCGGCTCGCGCCGGCCACCTTCTCCCGAAAGGGGAGAAGGCTTCTCGTCGTTCTTACCGCGGCGCCATGCGGATGGCGCCGTCGAGGCGGACGTCTTCGCCGTTGAAATAGCCGTTGGTGATCATCTGCAGCGCCAGCGAGGCGTAATCCTCGGCGTTGCCGAGACGCTTCGGGAACGGCACCGAGGCGGCCAGGGCTTCCTTCACCTGCGGCGGGGCGGCGTTCATCAGCGGGGTGTTGAAGATGCCCGGCAGGATGCAGTTCACCCGGATGCCGTCGCCGGCCAGGTCGCGGGCGATGGGCAGGGTCATGCCGACCACGCCGCCCTTGGACGCCGAATAGGCCGCCTGGCCCATCTGGCCGTCTTCGGCCGCGACGGAGGCGGTGTTGACGATCGCGCCGCGCTCGCCGTCGACGGGCTCCAGGTCCAGCATGCCCTTCGCCGACTTGGCGATGCAGCGGAACGTGCCGACCAGGTTGATCTGGATGATCCAGTTGAACGCATCGAGCGGGAAGTGTTTGGTCTCGCCGGTAGCCTTGTCGCGGCCGGCGGTCTTGATGGCGTTGCCGGTGCCGGCGCAGTTCACCAGGATGCGCTCCTGGCCGTGGGCCGCGCGGGCCTTGGCGAACGCCGCGTCGACTTCCTCGTCGGACGTCACGTTCACCTTGCAGAAGACGCCGCCGACCTCTTTGGCAACGGCTTCGCCCTTGGTTTCGTTCATGTCGAAGATGGCGACCTTGACGCCCTTGGCCGCCAGGGCGCGAACCGTCGCCTCGCCGAGGCCCGAGGCGCCGCCCGTAACCACCGCCGCAACGGATGAATTGAGTTCCATGGACGCTTCGCTCCCATATGATGGCGTGAGTAATTTCGGCGAAGCCTTAGCCCGATGAGCGTCCGCAAAAAAGCGTCACCCGACGTCACCTTCGATCCGGAGGCGGAGATCGCCCCCGGCCGCGCCCTCGTGCCCGCCGTCATGAAGCTGAACGAGCAGCGGGTGGAGCAGGGCTTCTGGCCCAAGATGCGCCGGGTCGTGGCCAAGGTCCCCTTCGCCAAGGAGGCGCTGTCGGTCTGGTACTGCGCCAAGGATGACGACACCCCGCTGGCGGCCAAGGGCATGATGCTGGCGGCGCTGGCCTATTTCGTCATGCCCATCGACGCGGTCCCCGACTTCATCGCCGGCCTGGGCTACACCGACGACGCGGCGGTCTTCACCGCCTTGCTGGCTCTGCTGGGCCGCAACCTGAAGCCCAAGCACAAGCTGGCGGCGCAGCGCGACATCGACCGGATGCGCGATGGTTAGCCGTCGACCTCCGGTACAGCGCTAAGCTTCGCCGACCGCGCCAGCTGTTGTTCGCGGAAGGTGATGAAGAGGGTCGACGCGACCACGACGCCGGCGCCGGCCAGGGTCCAGACGGACGGGACCTCATGGAACAGCAGGATCCCCGCGGCGGTGGCGAAGACCAGGCGGGTGTAGTCGATGGGCGCCATGGCGGCGGCGTCGCCCCGCTGCATGCCCTTGATGTAGCAGCCCTGGGTGATCGTCCCCAGAACGCCCATCAGGCACAGCAGGACGAAGTCCCGGGGCGCCGGGACGCGCCAGTCCAGGACGCCGCCGGGGATCGCGAAGATCAGACCCAGGGTCACGGCCCAGACCAGCAGCACCGTCGGCGCGTGGTCGCGGGTCATCACCTTCATGCCGGTGATGGTGAGCGCGAAGAGGAACGACGCCAGCAGCATGCCCAGCGCCGGCAGGCCCAGGGCGAAATGGCCATCGGCGCCGGGCCGCACCATCAGCAGGACGCCTGCGAAACCGACCAGGGCGGCGAAGATCCGCAACGGCCCGACCTTCTCGCGCACCACGAAGGCCGCCAGCGGGACCAGCCACAGGGTGCGGGTGAACGAGAGCGCGTTGGCGTCGGCCAGCGGCATCTCCTGATAGGCGTAGATCGACAGCATCAGGCCGACGGTTCCCGCCGCCGAGCGGAAGAACAGGATGCCGGGCCGGGTGGTGGCGAACGCCTTGCGGCCCTGGCGCAGGATCAGCGGCAGCAGCACCGCGAAACCGGCGGCCTGGCGGTAGAAAGTCTGCAGCGCCGGCGGATAGTCGCCGAGGTACTTGATCAGCACGGTCATGGCCGTGAACGCCACCGCCGAGGCCAGCATCCAGACCGCGCCCTCGAGGTTGGGCGAGAGCCTCGCGGTTGGTCCGCTCACGACTGGCCGGGCTGGGGCGCCGAGAATTCCCCGAACAGCTCGGCGAAGGGCGAGGGGCCGGACTGGTCCCAGGCGTGGCGCGAGCCAACGGTGATGCCGCCGTCGACGACCAGGTGCGTGCCGCTGACGAAGGCCGAGGCGTCGGAGGCCAGGTAGAGCGCCGCCTGGGCGATGTCGTCGGGCAGGCCGGCCTTGGGCACCGGCTGAACCTTGGCGGCGTTGTCGGCGACGCGGGCGGCCATTTGGTCGGCCACCGCGCGGGGCAGGCCCAGCGAAGCGCCGAAGATCGAGGTGGCGATCAGGCCGGGGCAGATGGCGTTGACGCGGATCTTGCGCGGCGAAAGCTGGGCGGCGGCCACCCGGCTCATGTGGATCACCGCGGCCTTGGCCGAGGAATAGGCGATGGGGCCCCAGCCGGCCTGCAGGCCGGCGATAGAGGCGGTGTTGACGATGGAGCCGCCGCCGCGCGCCAGCATCAGCGGCACGGCGTGCTTCATGCCCAGCGCCGGGCCGCGCACCAGGACGTCGTAGATCCAGGTCCAGGTCTCGGCCTCGATCTCCTCCAGCACCCGCATGCCGTCCGAGATGCCGGCGTTGTTGAACAGGATATCCAGGCCGCCGAACTCACTGGCCGCCAGGTCCATGGCCGCCTTGATCTCGGCCTCCTTGGTCACGTCGCAGTGGGCGTAGCGGACGCGGTCGGGGAACCGCTTCTCCAGCATGGCGCCCTTCTCGTCCTGGATGTCGGCGGCGATGACGTTGGCGCCCTCGGCCACGAACAGCTCGACGGTCCCCAGGCCGATGCCCGAAACCCCGCCTGTGATCACCGCGACCTTGCCTTCGAGCCTGCCCGCCATGCCGCTTCCCCTCTGGTTGGTTATCGCCGATCAGTAGGGGCGTGGGCGCCGGGCGGCAACCCGGATCAGCGCCGCCGCAGCGCCTCCCAGGCTTCCCGGCTGGAGCGATCAAGATCGACGTCGACCCGGCGGAGCGCCTCGTGGGCGCCGGCGGCCTCCTCGGCGGTCTCGGGCCGCAGGGTGGGCGTGACGGTGACCACCTGGCCGTTGGGCAGGGCGATGTTGCGCGTCTCGCCGGACCTCATCTCGATCGTGCCGACTTCGTCGCCCTCGAAGCGGCGAT
Source organism: Alphaproteobacteria bacterium (assembly GCA_018821435.1). Lineage (GTDB taxonomy): Bacteria > Pseudomonadota > Alphaproteobacteria > Caulobacterales > Caulobacteraceae > Phenylobacterium. The sequence continues at coordinate 60,240 of JAHJME010000035.1, read as the reverse complement.
TCAGGCTGACGGTGACCCACAGCCGGTCGCCGCGCTGCACGACGGCGGTGAACACCGCCTGCTTGCTGCCCGAGGTCACGTAAGATCCGGTGCGGTAGTAATGTTGCGAGCCGAACGAGGTGAGGTCGGCCATCAGCGCGCGGCCTTCGCGGTCGAAGGCGCTGGCCACCACGCGCACCGCCGACCCCGGCTCGACCGACGAGCGGTTGGCGATGGCGTAGATGCGGCGCTCGCGCGGCAGGCGCGGAACGTGCGGCGGTCGCTCGACGGCGCCGCGGACGCCATCGGTTTCGGCGAGCATGGGGGCGGCGTCCGCGTCGACCTGGGCCTGGGTCATCGCGATGACCGGGTCGGCGGGCGGTTCGGCCGGGGTGGTCTCAGGCGGCGGCGCGCCGGTGACGGACCTCACCTGATGGATCGGCGCGGGCGTGGCAGGCGCCGGGGCGGTCAAGGCGCCCGGCAAGGCCAGCTGCGGCGTCGGCGTCTGCACGAACGTTACCTGCGCCGGCTTCGCGGCCCAGGTCGCGCCGATGGCTGCGGCGGCCAGGAGGGCCAGCACCGCGACGCCCAGCGCGCGCTGGGCCGGGCCCGGCGTGCAGCGCGAGAGCAGGCGGATGCGCTCGGCCAGCGGATGCGGCGCCTCCGCCAGCCAATAGCAGCCCAGCGGCAGCGGGCGGGCCGCCAGCTGCGCCTTCAGCATCGCCTCGGCGTACGAACGGCGCGCCGTGGGGTGGGCCGCGACCACCTGGGCGTCGCAGGCCAGCTCCTGGTCCATCCGCAGGCAGCGGGCCAGCACATGGAGCAGCGGATTGAACCAGTTCACGCAGCGCGCCGCCGCCACCAGGGCGTTGATCCGCGAGTCGTGGCGGGCGATGTGGGTTTCCTCGTGGGCCAGCACCACGAACCGCTCGCGCGGGGTGTAGCGGTGGTCGAAGTCGTCGGGGGTGACGATCCGGGGCTTCAGGACGCCGACGACCGCGGGGCCCGCCAGACCTTCGCGCACCGCACGGCCGAACTGCGCCTGACGCCAGGCCAGCCAGCCCAGGCTGAGCGCGGCGCCGCCGAGCCACAGCGCCAGCAGCAGCGGACCAAGATCGACGGCGACGGCAAGGGCGACCGCCGGCGCGGTCGTGGAGGCGCGCATGATCGGCTCCGCCACCTCGCTCATCGCCGCGACACGCACCGTTTCCACCCGGGCCGGCAGCAGCGTGGCGAGCGCCGCCATGGGGACCAGCAGCCAGAGGCCGTAGGCGATCCGGGCCCCGAACAGCCGGCGGGCGGGCAACCGCAGCGCCAGGACCACCACCACCGCGACGGCGGCGGCGAGGTTCGCCAGCAGGAAGGGGTTCAGCGCCTCACTCATCTTCGAGGTCCGAGATCAGCTTCTTGAGCAGCGAAATGTCCTTCGGCGTCAGCGCCCGGTGCTCGGCGAAGTGGGCGACCAGGGGGGCGACCTCGCCGTCGAACAGGCGATCGACCAGGTTCTGGCTCTCGGACTGTACGTAGTCGGTGCGGCTGAGCAGGGGCCGATAAAGATAGCCTCCGGTTTCTCGCCGACCGTCGATGGCCTTCTTGCGCAGCAGGCGGGTGATCAGGGTCTTCACGGTGCCGGGCGCCCAGCCGTGGGCGTCGCCCACCTCGGCCACGATTCCGTCGGGCGTCAGCGGCCCCTCCCGCCACAGCGCCTCCATGATCTGACTCTCGGCCCCCGAGATCTTCACAGCCAAGCCCGGTCCTCCGCGTTACCGAAAATACACGTGTATTTTGGACGAAAGTACAGCTGTATCCTCACCGACCCTGGCCGCCGTGGCCAGTGACTTTGTGTTCATGTCGGGAGGCGTTCGTGCATCACAGGCTGATCTGGCTGGCGGCGGTCGCCATGGTTCCGGCGCAGGCGATGGCGCAGGTCCCCGCGCCGCAAAAGCCCGAGGCGAAGCCGCCCGCCGGCACGGTCGGCGAGATCGTCGTGACAGGCCAGGCGCCGGCCGTGCAGACCTCCATCGACCGCCGCAGCTACAGCGTCGCCAGCGATCTGCAGGCACAAAGTGGTTCGATCGGCGACGCCCTTCGCAACGTGCCGTCCGTCGAGGTTGACGTGAACGGCAACGTGGCTCTGCGCGGCGATCCGAACGTCACCATCCTGATCGACGGCAAGCCCTCCGGCCAGTTCCGCGGCGAGGGCAAGGGCCAGGCGCTGCAGGCCCTGCCGGCCGAGCGTATCGATCGCGTCGAGGTGATCACCAATCCCTCGGCCGAGTTCAGCGCCGACGGGACCGCGGGTGTCATCAACCTGATCACCAAGAAGGCGAAGGGCGTCGGACAGACCGCGTCGGCCCGGCTGACGGTCGGCACCAGCGAGCGGGTCTTCGCCAATGCCAGCACCGGCTACAATGGCGAGAAACTGTCGATCACCGCCGACGCCTTCCTGCGCCACGACCCGCAGAAGCAGCCGAGCCACGACGTACGCACGCAGTTCGATCCGTCGACGGGCGCGCTCAGCGGTTCCCGGATCGACGGCGTCAATCACGCCGTTCTGGATCTGGTCGGCGGACGGGTGAGCGCCGACTACGACCTGGACGCCGACACCCGGCTGAACGCCGAGCTGCGGGTGCAGCGCCTTCGCTTCGATATCGACATCCTGAACCAGACCCGGCGCGAGGATGCGTCCGGCGCGCTGGTCCAGGTCTACGACCGCAGCGTCAGCGCGGATCAAAGGCGGTTCAACCGCGAGCTGACCGCCGGCCTGCGCCGCAAGCTGGACGGCGAGGGTCACGAGGTTTCGGTGAGCCTGAGCTACGAGGCGACCGACTTCGACCGGCGGCGCACGGGCGCGACGGTCGGGCGCCTGCCGGTGCTTCCAGGCGCCTTCGACGACCAGTTGACCTACAACGACTACCAGCAGGTTCAGCTGAAGGGCGACTATGTCCGGCCTTTCGCAGACGGCTCGAAGCTCAAGCTGGGCTTCGACCTCCAGCGCGACGACAACAGCCAGAACAACCGCGGCTTCCGCGGGCCGAGCGCGCCGGCGTCGATCCCCGACCCCGCGCTCAGCAGCGAATTCAAGTTCGAGCAGTTGCTCAGCCAGGCCTACGTCACCTACGAGCGGCCGATCGGCGAGGTCACGGTGCTGGCCGGCCTGCGCCTGGAGGACGCCCGGATCGACCTGACCCAGGTCACCCTGGGCCGGGGGGACGACAACAACGACCTGCGCGCCTATCCCAGCTTGCACATGTCGTGGAAGGCGAGCGACGCCCAGACCTTCACCGCCAGCTACAGCCAGCGGGTGCAGCGACCGGATCCGGATTTCTACAATCCCTTCCCGTTCCTGATCGACCCTGTGACCTATCGGACGGGCAATCCCGACCTGAAGCCGCAGCAGACGCGGTCGTACGAGCTGGGCTGGCAGTACCGGAAGAGCCCGGCCAACTATCTGGCGACGCTGTACTACCGCGAGAACGACAAGGTGCTGTCCGACGTCACCCGCGACATCGGCGGCGGCGTGTTCGAGATCACCCGCGAGAACGTCGCCCAGACACGGGCCGGCGGACTGGAGCTGGTGGCCAATGGCCGGTTGTCCGCGAAGCTCACCTACAACGTCAGCGGCAACCTCTACTGGAACGAGCTGGACGGCTCGGCCCAAGGCCTCGCGCACAAGCGCTCTACGGTCACTGTGGCGGGCCGTGCCAGTCTAAGCTGGCAGGTGACCCCGGATGACCTGATCCAGGTGAACGGGTTCGCCAACGCCCGGCGCCTGACCGCGCAGGGCTACATCAAGCCGGCGGGCATGCTGAACATCGGCTATCGCCACAAGTTCAACGACCGGATCTCGGGTCTGGTGACCTTCCAGGACGTGCTGGACACATTCACCCTGGAGGAGGTGGTGTACACTCCGATCCTGCAACGCCGTATCCGCCAGACCATCGACACCCGGGGCGTTCAGATCGGCATCGTCTGGACCCTGGGCGGCGGCAAGCCGCGCGACCAGGGCTTCGACTTCGGGGGCGGCGCCAGCGGGCCGACGCCGTGAGGTCAGGGACGTCCTTCTCCCCTTGCGGGAGAAGGTGTCGCCCGAAGGGTGACGGATGAGGGGTCGCGCCGGCCTGTCCGGCTCAGTGCGCGCCTCGGGCGGGCTTGTTTGACCACGAACCACACGAACGGGTTCCGGCTTCCACGGGCCTTACGAGCGGCAAGGCCTATTCGTGTGGTTCGCGGTCGATATCGCGGCGCTGACGCGCCACCGCGGCTGAAAGGTTAGCGCGACCCCTCATCCGTCTCGCGTTGCGAGCCACCTTCTCCCGCAAGGGGAGAAGGGTGCGGCAATCAGACGGTCACCACCACCTTGCCCATGGCCTTGCGGCTGGCGAGGTGGGCGATGGCCTTGGCGGCGTCGGCCAGGGCGAAGGTCTCGGAGACGTGCGGCTTGATCTTGCCGTCGGCGTACATCTGCATCAGCTCGGCGACGCTTTCCTGGTGCCGCTTGGGGTTCTTGGCCACCCAGGCGCCCCAGAACACGCCGACGATCTCGCAACCCTTCAGCAGGGCCAGGTTCAGCGGGATCTTCGGGATCTCGCCGGCCGCGAAGCCGACCACGAGGTACTTGCCTTCCCAGGCGATGGAGCGCAGCGCGGGTTCTGCGTAGGCGTCGCCGATGCCGTCATAGATCACGTCGGCGCCGTTCGGGCCGGTGGCGTCCTTGAACAGCGCGCCCAGGGCCTTCTGGCCCTCCTTGTCGAAGGGGCCCTTCGGATAGACGACGCCCGAGGTCGCGCCGCGGCTGAGGCAGAGGTCGACCTTCTCCTGGCTGGAGGCGGCGGCGATGACGTTCGCGCCCATGGCCTTGCCCAGCTCGACGGCCGCGAGACCGACGCCGCCGGCGGCGCCCAGCACCAGCATCGACTGTCCGGCCTGCAGGTTCGCGCGGTCCTTCAGGGCGTGCCAGCTGGTGCCATAGGTCATGATGAAGGCGGCGGCGTCGTCGAAGGGCATCGAGTCGGGAATCTTCACCAGCCGGCTGGCGTCCAGCGCCAGTTCCTCGGCCATGCCGCCCCAGCCGGTGTTGCCCAGCACCCGGTCGCCCGGCTTCACATGGGTCACGCCCTCGCCCACCGACTTGACGACGCCGCTGATCTCGCCGCCGGGCGAGAACGGGCGCTCGGGCTTGAACTGGTACTTGTCCTCGATGATCAGCACGTCGGGGAAGTTGACGCCGATCGCCTTAACCGAAACCACGGCCTGGCCGGGCTTGGCCTCGGGAGACGCGACGTCCTCCAGCACCAGGGTCTCAGGGCCGCCGACGGCCTTGCTCAGAAGGGCTTTCATGGACGTGTCTCCCGGTTCTCGAATTGCGGCGGGACGCTAGCCCAGCGACCGGGACGGCGGAAGGCCAAATCCGAACGGGCGTTTGAACGCAAGCGCGCCCTGACCTCAGAAGCGACGCGCGACGCCTGCGTAGATTTCAACGTCGGGCGTGGCGTGGGTCAGGCCCAGGTTCACGCCCGCATCGATCTGGGCGTTCTTGCCGATCATCAGGGCGGCGGTCAGGTCGGCGCTGGCCTGCCAGGCGCGATGGGCGGGATCGTCGTCCACCTGGCCCCATAGCTCGGCCCCGGCGGTCAGGGCGCCGAAGCCGTGGCTCAGGCCCGCCGCGGCCTGCAGCGCCAGGTGTGTCCCGTGGCCGTCGGCGTCGCGGACAAGGTCGACCTCAGGGGTGGCGCCCAGGTCCAGGTCGTGTCCCAGCGGCATGGCCAGGGGCAGCCGCAGCCCGCCCGTCCAGCCGCCGGCGCCCAGGCCGTGGGTGGCCGTGGGCGCGGTGACGAAGCCCTGGATCGAAGCGGCCGGCCCGTCCGCGTCCGGGTCGGTGAGGGCGGTCCGCACGCCAAGCATCGCGTCGCCGACCCCGGTGGTGCGGCCCGCGCCGCGTTGATGGTCGACAATCAGCGGCGACCAGCCGGCCTCGATCTCGGTGCGCGACGAGACGCCGAACCGAACCTCGCTGGCGCCCAGCGTGTAGGTGTCTTCATGGCCCGCCCGCCCGCGCAGGAACACGGCGTCGGCCAGGCCGGTTTCGAGCTGGAAGCGGCCGGCGTCCAGGATGCAGGGCGGCGTCGCCTTGCCCGGCCGCTCGGCGCAGAACTCGCGCGGATCGGCGGCGGCGGCGGTCGTGGCGAGGCTGGCGAGAACGGCGGCGAGCAGCAACTGGCGCATGGCGCGACGATAGGCCTCCGGCCTCAACCTGTCGTCAAGGCGACCGGTGATTTGGTCGAACGCGGCGCCTCCCCTATATTCGCCGCTCTCCAGAAGGAATTGAACGCCTTGGGCGTGACCCTCGATCTCAGCCGCGCGGCGGCCAAACCCGTTGCGCCGCCCAACCTGACCGGCCTCGACCGGACGGAGCTGGCGGCCGCGCTGGTCGACGCCGGCATCGTGCCCGCGGCCAAGGCCAAGATGCGCGCTACCCAGCTCTGGCGCTGGATCCATCACTACGGCGTCACCGACTTCGCCCAGATGACCGACGTGGCCAAGGACACCCGCGCCGCGCTGGCCGCGACGTTCAGCCTGGCCCGCCCGCACATCGTCGAGCGGCAGGTCTCCAAGGACGGCACCCGCAAATACCTGATCCGGATGAGCCCGGGCATCGAGGTCGAGACCGTCTACATCCCCGACGTCGGCCGGGCCGGGGCTTTGTGCGTGAGCTCGCAGGTGGGCTGCACGCTGAACTGCACGTTCTGCCACACGGGCACCCAGGCGCTGGTGCGCAACCTGACCGCCGCCGAGATCGTGGCCCAGGTGCAGGTGGCCCGCGACGACCTGGGCGAATGGCCCTCGCCGAAAGAGGACCGCAAGCTCACCAACATCGTCTTCATGGGCATGGGCGAGCCGCTCTACAATCTGGACAACGTCGCCCAGGCCATCGACATCATCGCCGACAACGAGGGCATCGCGATCTCGCGCCGGCGGATCACGGTCTCGACCTCGGGCGTCGTGCCCCAGCTCCACGCGCTGGGCGAGAAGACCCGGGCGGGCCTGGCCATCTCGCTGCACGCCACCAACGACGCGCTGCGCGAAAAGCTGGTGCCGCTCAACAAGAAGTACCCGCTGGACCAGCTGATGGCCGGCATCCGGGCCTATCCGGGCCTGTCGAACGCCAACCGGGTGACGTTCGAATATGTGATGCTGAAGGGCGTCAACGACAGCCCGGCCGAGGCCAAGGCGCTGGTTCAGCTGCTCAAGGGCATTCCGGCCAAGATCAACCTGATCCCGTTCAACCCGTGGCCGGGCACGGACTATGTCTGCTCGTCCTGGTCGACCATCGAGGCGTTCGCCGCGATCCTGAACAACGGCGGCTATGCCTCGCCGATCCGCACGCCGCGCGGCCGCGACATCCTCGCCGCCTGCGGCCAGCTCAAGAGCGAGAGCGAGAAGCAGCGGGCCAGCGCGCGTCGCAAGGTGGCCGTTTCGGAATAGAAGCGGCGCCGTGCTAACGATGCGCCCCGCAGTTTTGGGGGACGTTTTGCATGCCCACACCATCGCCTGAGATTCAGGCTTTCGCCGCCGGGTTCCCGGTCTTCCTGGCCCACGCCGGGGTCACGGTGATCATCCTGTTCGCGGCGGCCGCGCTCTATGTGCTGCTGACGCCGCACAAGGAGATCACCCTGATCCGGGAGGGCAACACGGCCGCGGCGGTGTCGCTGGGCGGGGTGCTGCTGGGCCTGGCGATCCCGCTGGCGGCGTCGCTCAGGGCGTCGACCAACGTCATCGAGATCGGGCTCTGGGGCGCGGTCACGGTCGTGGTCCAGCTCCTGGTCTTCCGGCTGGTGGACATGCTGCTGCGGGGCCTGCCCAAGCGCATCCAGGACGGCGAGATGTCGGCCGCGGCCCTGCTGGTGGGCGCCAAGATCGCCACCGCCATGATCATCGCGGCCGCCCGTAGCTAGGATGAAGTTCCCACGGCTGCCGGATTGGGTGGTCTACGCCGCGATCGTGGTGGTGCTGCTGTTCGCCGCCCTGGGACGGGACGAGCGCACCGACGCGCCGCCGCCGCCGCCCAAGGGCGCCGACCCGCTGGGCGAGGCCCTGGGGCCGGCCTCGCCGTTCGATCCCTCGGTGGTGGTGGACGTGCCCGCCAAGACGGGACCGGCCGCGGGCACGGCCTTTTCCATCGCCCGGGCCGGGGTCTGGCTGACCGCGCGCCATGTGGTGGACGGCTGCCGTCGCGTGGCCATCGTGGTCGGTCCGGGGACGGGCGTGGCGGTGAACGTCCGCGTCGATCCGCGCGGCGAGGCGGCGTTGCTGTTCACCGAGGGCGGCGCCGCGCCGCTGCCGCTGGGCCTGGCCGAACCGCTGCGGCGCGGGCAACGGGCGTTCCATCCGGGCTTCCCGCAGGGCGAGCCGGGCGAAGCCAGCTCGCGGCTGCTGGGCCGGGAGAACCTGGTCGTCAGGGGGCATGGCGCGCGCACCGAACCGGTGCTGGTCTGGGCCGAGACAGGTCGGACGGAGGGCCTGGAGGGCACGCTGGGCGGACTGTCCGGCGCCCCGGCGCTGGACGCCCAGGGCCGGGTGCTGGGCGTGACCATCGCCGAAAGCCCCCGCCGGGGCCGGATCTACACCACCGCGCCGGAGGTCGTGCGCGCGACGCTGGCCACGAGCAACCGCCGCGCCGACGCGACGGCATTGGGCGAATCCATCACGCCGCAGAACTACTTCTACGTGGCCGACAACCTGCGCCGCGAGCTGCAGGTCGCCCAGGTGGTCTGCCTGGACTAATCCGCGACCGTTGCCGCGGCCTCGTCGCGGCGGCGCTGATAGCGGGCCAACAGCAGGAACAGCAGGATCGGCGGGATCGCCGTCAGGCCGGTGACGATCCAGGAGGTGGCGTAGGCGCCCATCAGCCCCTGGGTCTGGGCGAGGCCGTCGACCGCCGCGCCGGAGAAGCCCTTCAGGAACTTGCCAAGGAAGGCATAGGTCGAGGACAGCAGGGCGTACTGGGTGGCCGTGTAGCCCAGCCCGGTGAGACTGGACATGTAGGCCACCAGGGCCACGCCGGCGAAGGCCTGGGCGAAGTTGTCCAGCGCCATCACCGCCGTGAAGATCGGTATGTCGTGCGACAGGGTCAGAAGGGCGAAGGCCGCCGTGCCCACGCCCTGCAACACCGAGCCGACGATCAGGGTCGGGAAGAGGCCGAACCGCACCGCGCACAGCCCCGAGACGGCGATGCCGATGAAGGCGCCGGGCAGGCCGGTGGCGGCCCGAACCACCGCCACCGTGTCCTTCGTCAGGCCCAGATCGTGGTAGTAGGGGTTGTACATCGGCCCCATCAGGTAGTCGGGCAGCCGGTAGGCCGCGATGGCCGCCAGCATCAGGAAGCCCAGCGTCTTGTGGGTGGCGAAGAAGTCGATGAACGGGCCGACCACCGCGTCGAAGAAGCCGCGCGGCGTCCACAGCGGCGCCTTCGCCTGCATCACGGCGTCGGCCTTCGCCGGTTCCATGGCGAAGAAGCTGGCGGCCACGCCGATCCCCATCAGCACCGCCATCGCGACATAGGACTGGGGCCAGCCGAGATGCGCGGCATAGGCGATGATGGCCGCGTCGGCGACGATGATGGCGACGCGGTAGCCCATGGAGTAGGCCGAGGCGAGGAGGCCGATCTCCTCGGGATCGGACGAGGCCTCGATCCGCCAGGCGTCCACGACGATGTCCTGGGTGGCGGAGGCCAGGGCGACCAGCAGGGCGAACGCGCCGATCTTGGTGAGATCGGCGGGGCCTGACACGGCCATCGCGATCAGCCCGAAGGCGACGACCAGCTGCGACAGCAGCATCCAGCCGCGCCGGCGTCCGAGGCGCCCGAAGATCGGCACGTCCACGCGATCGACGATCGGCGCCCAGATGGGCTTCAGGACATAGGCCATCCCGACCCAGGAGATGAAGCCGATGGCCTTGAGGGTCGTGCCTTCGTCGCGCAGCCAGTAGCCGAACGTGCCGGCGGTCAGCAGGAACGGCAGGCCCGAACTGAAGCCCAGCGCCAGCATCACCGCGACCTTGGGCTGACGCAGCGAGCGAACCACATCCATGGCGGTGCGCTTGCGCTTGGCCGCGGGCTTTTCGGACATTCTGATCTCCGGGCGACAAGCCCCTCGGGATCAGCCGAACTTGGCGCGCGCCGCAGGCTTCGTAAAGGCGGGCCCGGTCCAGCGGGTGAGGGCGGCGCGAAGCGCGTCGGGCGACAGCGGCTTGACCAGGAAGTCATCCATGCCGGCGGCCAGGCAGGCGTGACGGTCGTCCTCGAAGGCGTTGGCGGTGAGCGCCACGATCGGGGTCTTCACGCCATTCTCGCGCATCTTGCGGGCGGTCTGCTCGCCGTTCAGGCCGGGCATTCGCATATCCATCAGGATCAGGTCGTAAGCCTCGACCTCGACGGCGGCCAGGGCCTCGGTCCCGCCGATGGCGTGCTCGACCTCGCAGCCCTCGCGGGCCAGCAGGGCGCGGGCCAGCAGGGCGTTGATCGGATTGTCCTCGACCAGCAGGATCCGTGCGCCGGGCGCGGCGGCGCTGGTGGCGCGTTCGTCCACCTGCAGCGGCTGGGTGGGATCGGCGACGGCGCCGGCGGCGATCAACACCCGCTCGGCCAGCGAGGCGCGGCGCAGCGGCTTGATCAGATAGCCGGCGAAGCCCGCGCGGCGGTATCGGGCGATGCGGTCGCGCTCGTCCGGCGCCAGCAGCACGATGGCGTGGCGTTGCAGCGGCGGGCGCAGCGTGCCGTTGGGTGTCGCCAGCGCGGCGTCGACCAGGATCACGTCGCCCGGCTTGGTGCGGGCGATGGCCTCGGGCAGGGCGGAAGTGGCGACCATCTCGCCACCACAGGCCTCGATCTGCAGCCGGGCGGCCTCGCGGACGATGGGGTTGGGCGAGGCGACGCCGATGATGCGGCCCTCGAGGGCGCGGGCGGGGACCGCCGCCGTGACGGCCGGGAAGGAAGCCTCGAACCAGAAACAGGCGCCGCCGCCGGGCGCGGTGTCGACACCGACCTCGCCGCCCATGGCGTGCGCCAGCCGGCGCGCGATGGCCAGGCCCAGGCCCGCGCCGCCCAGGTCGGCGTGCGCGGCCTCGGCCTGGGCGAATTCCTCGAAGATCCGTTCGCGGTCGGACTGGGAGACCCCGGGGCCGGTGTCCTCGACCCGCAGGCGCAGGCGGCCGGGCTTCGGGACCGAGGCGGCGATAAGCACGCCGCCCGTCTCGGTGAACTTCACGGCGTTGCCTGCGAAATTGAGCAGGATCTGGCGCAGGCGGCCCTCGTCGGCCTGGACCGCGGCCGGCGTCGCGGGCGCCGCCCAGGCGATCTCGATGCCTTTTTCGCGCGCGCGGGGCGACAGCAGCTCGGACACGCCGCGCAGCAGGCTCTCCACCTCCATCGGCGCGGGATGCAGCTCGACACGACCCGCGCCCAGCTTGGCGTAGTCGAGGACGTCGTTGACCAGGGTCAACAGGTGTTGGCCGCTGTCGTGGAGCGCCGCGACATAGGACTTCTGCTCGGCGGTGAGCTTCGTGCCTTCGAGAAGGCGGGCCATTCCCAGCACGCCGTTCAGGGGCGTGCGGAATTCATGGCTGAGCGAGGCGAGCTGTTCCGCGCTGATCTGGGCGCGGTTGGGCCGGCGCTCGGATAGGGGGCGAGAGGGTCTGCGCATGACGCGGAAGGCTTAGGGCCAACGACTTAACGGTCGGTCAAGCTCGGGCCGCCGGCTGCTACAAAACAACGCGAAGCGGCCTTTTCCCGCCGGTAAAGTAGACGCGGGGCGAAACCCGTCGTTTACTAGGGCGAGTGGTCCGTAGTGCGCTTTGGGGGGCGTCATGAACCCTGTGGAGCTTTTGACGCAACGAGAGCGCGATTGTTTGCGCCTCGTGGACCAGCATCTGAGCTCCAAGCAGATTGCCCGTGAACTGGGCATGTCGAAGACCTCCGTCGACACCTACTGCGACCGCGCCCGCCGCAAGCTGGGCGTCGACGACCGCTTCAAGGCGGCGAAGATTCTGCGCGACGTCGAGGTGAAACCTGTCCTGATCGCGTCAGGACAGGACGCGATCAGGACAGACAGGCCCGCCCCGAACTGGCTCGATGAGCCGGCAACAGATGGGGCGTCCGATGGGTCAGCAACCGAACTTCGAGAACAGAGCGGTGATTGGGAGGGCGCTCCGCCTTCGCCGGGAGATCGACGACTTCGAAGCGCGTTGGCCGGCTCTGGCGAAGCGGGAGGAACTTCTTCCCGGCTTCTCCTGGACGCAGCTCGAGCGGCAGCTCGTCGATCTGGCGGCGACGTCGACGCAGGCGGACATGGCGCGGCACCTGGTTTCGGCTACCCGGAAACTGGCGCCCTTCAAGCCGCCGGAAATGGTGCTCCGCGAAATCCTCTGCCTGACCTGGGTTCTCCTGGACGAGAACTTCAAGGGCGAGCCGGAGCTTGGAGCCGCAGAAACGACCTGAGCCCCGCGCTCAGGATCGGCGCGATCGTGGGGATTGCCCTCGTCACCGCCCTCGCCTTCGGGGGGATGTTGGCCGGGCTCCACTATCTGAACGATCTGGCGGCGAATTTACTAAAGGCCTGAACGGCCAAGAAACCCTGTTCTGAAACAATTATCGGCGCGCCGTGATCCACGCCGCGCATGGAGAGAACTCATGCTCAAAGAACGCCGTATGGCCGCCGAACAAGTCGCTGGCGCCCTCTTCGAAGCCGAATCCGCGATCGACATGGCCCTCTCGAAAACCGCGATGCTGGCGGGCGTCATGCCCAACCTTCGCAAGGCCGCCGGCGCCTCGGCGCTGATCGGTCAGGATGCGGTCGAACGCGCCAGCCAGGCCATCATGGCCCTCGCCGAAGCCCGCCGGGCCATCGTCGAGACCCACAAGGAACTCAGCGTCGTTCAGGGCCAGATCGGCCTGGGCGCGGTGAAGATGGCCGGCGAAGGTGGAGATAAGCCGCCGCCGCAGGGCATGGAGACCGAGCGGGTCCGCATGCGCAACCTGCGTATCGCATCCTAAAAGCCCCGACGATGGCGGCTCGTCTTCGCGGCGAGTCGCTGGAGGTTCCAACTACGGAGCGCCTCTGCCAGACTGAGCTCTCGGGTGACCGAGGGCTCAGATTTGTATCAGCTACCCCCTTGGGTCTGGCCCTCGGCCGTGATCGCCACCTGCGTGCTGGCCGTCTGGCGGGGCCGTGATCAGGAGCGTCTGGCCGCCGGTGTCTACCTGGCCGCCTGGGCGCTTACGCTTGTGGTGTTCCGCTCGCATAGCGAAGACATCCAATGGCCCGTCCTGATAATCGACGCCTGTCTGCTGGGCATCCTGGTCGTGCTTGCCCTGCGTAGCGAACGCTTCTGGCCACTCTTCGCCGCCGGCTTTCAGCTACTGGGTGTCCTCACTCACATTGCGCGCGCGCTAGACGCGGGCGTCAGCGGTTGGGCCTATCAAACCGCCGGCATCATCTGGAGCTACATGGTGATCGCCGCCATCGCATACGGCTCGCTGACCGCCCCGAAACGCTACGCTGAGATCGACGCGCTCGAACCCAACGACGTCCCCGGCGCCACGCGGCGATAGATCAGCGCCTCGGCCACATGGACGCGCCGCACCGGGCCTGAACCCTCCAGATCCGCGATGGTGCGGGCCAGGCGCAGGGTGCGGGTCCAGCCGCGCGCCGAGAGGCCGCCCAGCTCCGCCGCCTTGGCCAGCAGCGCGCGAGCCGGCGGATCCAGATCGACGATGGTCTCCAGGAAGTCGCCCTCCGCCAGGGCGTTCAGCGGCGCGCCGTCCGTTCCCGCCGCCCGCTCGGCCTGCATCGCCCGGGCGGTGAGCACGCGGGCCGAAGCCTGGGCCGTGCCCTCGGCCGGCGCGGGCAGGGCCATGTCGGCGGCGGTGACCGGCGGCACCTCGACCTGCAGGTCGATGCGGTCCATCAGCGGACCCGAGATGCGGCTTTGGTAGTCGGTCTGGCAGCGCGGCGCGCGCCCGCAGGCGCCCCGGCCGGCGCCGCCGTGCCCGCAGCGGCAGGGGTTCATCGCCGCCACCAGCTGGAAGCGGGCGGGATAGCGGATGTGGGCGTTGGCCCGGGCCACGACCACCTCGCCGGTCTCGATGGGCTGGCGCAGGCTGTCCAGAGCCTGGGCCCCGAACTCCGGCAGTTCGTCCAGGAACAGGACGCCGTTGTGCGCCAGGCTGACCTCGCCCGGCTTGGCCTTCAGCCCGCCGCCGGTCAGCGCCGCCATGCTGGCGGAGTGATGCGGCGTGCGGAACGGCCGGGCGCGGCTGAGCTGGCCCTTGGCGATCAGGCCGGCGACCGAATGGATCATCGAGGTCTCGAGCAGCTCGCCCGGCGTCAGGGGCGGCAGCAGGCCCGGCAGCCGCGCCGCCATCATCGACTTGCCCGAGCCCGGCGGGCCGACAAAGCACAGGTTGTGGCCGCCGGCCGCGGCGATCTCCAGCGCCCGCTTGGCGTTCTCCTGGCCCTTCACGTCGCGCAGGTCGGGGACGCGCTCGCCGTCCAGCATGTCGCCGGCCTTGGGCTGCGACAGGATCTGAGTCCCGCGGAAGTGGTTCACCAGGGCGATCAGCGACGGGGCCGCCAGCACGCGGGTGTCGCCGGCCCAGGCGGCCTCGGGTCCGCAGGCCTCGGGACAGATCAGGCCCAACCCCAGGCCGCCCGCGGCCACGGCGGCGGGGAGCGCTCCGGTCACCGGCGTGATCCGCCCGTCCAGGGCCAGCTCGCCCACGGCGGCCCAACCCTCAAGCGCGTCAGGCGGAATGATGCCCATGCCGGCCATGATCGCCAGAGCGATGGGCAGGTCGTAGTGGCTGCCCTCCTTGGGCAGGTCGGCGGGCGCCAGGTTGGCGATGATCCGCCGCGACGGCAGGGCCAAGCCCATGCCCTGGAAGGCGCCGCGCACCCGTTCCCGGCTCTCGGACACCGCCTTGTCGCCCATGCCGACCAGGAAGAATTTCTGCTCGCCGCTGGTGAACTGAACCTGGACATCGACGCGCACAGCCTCGACGCCCCGGAAGGCCAGGGTCACCACGCGCGCCGCCATCGCTCAACCCCTTGTGGTTCGGCCGAAGTTATCCACAACCCAGCACGAGGCCAAGCTCAGATCAAGAACAAAAAATGAACCTAGGGGGAAAGTGAGACACTTCCGTAACTTCCGGACGTCTCTTGCGCGACACTCTAAGCCTGGGCCCGAAGTGCCTCAATCCGTTGCCACATCACCTCGGTGGCGTCGATTCCGGTGAAACGCTTCAGCGCCACGGCGCCGGTGGGCGAGGTCACGTTGATCTCGGTGAGCCACTCGCCGATCACGTCGATGCCGACGAAGATCAGGCCGCGCGCCTTCAGCTCCGGCCCGATGGCGGCGCAGATCTCGCGGTCGCGGGCGGTCAGCTCCACCGGCTGAGCCTCGCCGCCCACGGCGAGGTTGGACCGGATCTGGCCCTTGGCCGGCACGCGGTTGATGGCGCCCACCGGCTCGCCGTCGATCAGCAGGATGCGCTTGTCGCCCTTGGTCACCGAGGGCAGGAACTTCTGCACGATCACCGGCTCGCGGCCCAGCTCGGCGTGCAGCTCCAGCAGGGTGTCCAGGTTGGGGTCGTCCTTGAGGTGGCGGGTGACACCCGAGCCGCCCCGGCCGTTCAGCGGCTTCATCACCAAGTCGCCGTGACGTGCGCGGAAATCCAGGATCTCGGCCTTGTCCCAGGTGATCAGGGTGGGCGGCTGCAGGCCCGGGAACTTGGTGACGAACAGCTTCTCGGGCGCGTTGCGCACCTCGACCGGATTGTTCACCACCAGGGTCTTCGGGTGCACGACCTCTAGGAAGAAGGTGGTGTCGATGTAGTGCATGTCGAACGGCGGATCCTGGCGCAGCAGGATGACGTCGAACTCGGTCAGCTCCACCCGGCGCGGCTCGCTCAGGGTGGCGTGGTCGCCCTTCACCCGCTGGACCGCCACGTCGCGGCCGGTGGCGAACACCCGGCCCTCGTCCATGGCCAGGGTGTTGGTGGTGTAGACGAACAGGGAATGGCCGCGCGCCTGGGCCGTCTCCATCATCAGGAAGGTGGTGTCGCCCTCGATGTTGATCCCCTCGATAGGGTCCATCTGGACAGCGACCTTCAGAGACATGCGGGTGTTCCTTGGCTTGAAGCTCAGCCGACATAGGGGGTCGCGGCGTCGAGCGCCAGCCGGCCTATTTGTTTCGGATCCAGCCGTTCGGCAGGTCGATCAGCGCGACGCCGCGCAGGATCAGGCTGGCGTCCCGCAGCGTGACCACCACGTCCGGCCCCACTTGGCGCACCGTGTAGGCCGCGCCCGCCGCGATCTCGACGCGGTCGCCGTCGGCGGCGTTGAAGTCCATGACCTGATCGACGCCCGCCTCTTCGAAGCTGTTGAAGACGTCGGCGCCCGGCCCACCCCGCAGGATGTCGGCGTCGCGCCCGCCGGACAGCCAGTCGTTTCCGGGCCCGCCATCCAGGGTGTCGCGGCCGCGGCCGCCCCGCAGGATATCGTCGCCGCCCAGCCCGGAGATGCTGTCGTTCCCGGGCCGCCCCTGGATGTCGTCCGCCCGGCGCGAGCCCTTGAGCTTGTCGTCGCCCTCGCCGCCCTCGACCATCCGGCGCTC
This sequence comes from Alphaproteobacteria bacterium, assembly GCA_018821435.1. Taxonomy (GTDB): domain Bacteria; phylum Pseudomonadota; class Alphaproteobacteria; order Caulobacterales; family Caulobacteraceae; genus Phenylobacterium. Next base: position 43,593 of record JAHJME010000035.1, on the reverse strand, counting down.
CCCGCCGTACACGTCGTGGGGTGGAACCACCGCATAGGCCCGTCGGCGGGCCACGGCCCGGGCGATCCGGGCCCGGGCGTCGGCCGATGGCGCCGCCGTGTCGCCCATGATCAGCGCCGCGCCGTTCTCCAGCGTCTCGATGGCCACCACGTCCGGCTGGAACCGGTCGATCAGGTCGCGGCGCCAGACCCCCTGGTCGTTGTGGGCCGTCACGATGCGGCTGAAGTGGCCGTAAAGGAACGGCAGTAGCGCATTGGAAAACGAATCCACCGTGATCAGCAGGACCGGCTTGCCCGTCTGGCCGGTGTCGATCACCCGCAGTCCCGTCCAGTCGCGCCGGGCGGGGTCCAGGTAGGCGATGCGCAGTCGCTCCACCGCCGCCGGGTCGGTGAACTCGGGGAACCGCACCTTCACGAAGCTGCCCGCGCCCAGCATTAGCGCCAGGTCGTGGGCCTTGGCGCTGTCGGGCATGTCGGTGCGTTCGGCGAAGCTTTCCAGCGGCCGCGGACCTTCGGTCACGCCCTGCCGCTCCAGCCGGCGCATGAGGGCCACATAGGCCTGATAGGCGCCCAGGCCGCTCCAGTGGCTGTCATAGCGGTCGTAGACGCGCAGGCCCCACCGGGCCTGCTGAGCCAGAGCTTCCTGCGGATAGATCAGGTCGCCGGCGCCGGAGGCCGCGGCCAGGCGGTTCAGCATCGCGGCGCGGCGGTTGAAATCCAGCGCGAACCAGTCGGGCGCGGCGCCGGGGTAGACCGTCTCCTTCACCGGGGCCACCAGGACGACATAGGTGCGGCCTTCGGCCTTGAGCGCCTCGGTCCGGCTGGCCAGGCCGCCCAGCCATGCGCGGGCCTCGGCGTTGGACATCGCCGGGTCGCCGCGCGCCGCGCTGAGATGTGAGCCGTTGTCGCTGAACAGCCAGCTGTCGTGGCCGACGATCACCCGGGACGACCCGCTGACGCCGAGCCACAGGCGCAGGGTGTTCAGCGCGCCGATCAGGTGGGTGCGGGGCGGGAAATGGTCGGCCACATAGGCGTCGGTCGCCCTGCGGTAGGCGGTGAGCCCGCTCAGGTCGGCGGGCAAGGCCGGCGCCTCGGCCAGGCGGCGGTTCTCCAGCAGGGTCGGGACGGGGACGACGTGCGGCAGCACGAACGCGCCCGCGATCACCACCAGCGTGGCGCCGATCAGCCGTCCCCAATGTGCGCGCAGGGGATCGGTCATCAGAACCGGAAGTACAGGAAGGGGTTGAGGGTCGTGCCCGCCAGGAGGGCGATGCTGAGCAGCAGGCCCAGGATCAGCGCCGCGGTGGCCAGGACGTGGACGCCCTGGGTGTCCAGCCGCGCCTCCAGGGTGTGGGCCGGCGCCAGCCGAGGCGTGCGCAGGCGCTCCAGCAACCACGGCAGGGTCGGGACGGCGAAGACCATGCCGGCGGCCAGGGCCGCCAGGGTCTGGGCGTTCAGCAGGATGCGCGTGGAGATGGGCGGGGCGGCGGCCGTCGCCGGGTTCGCCATCACCGCCAGGTAGTCCAGCGCGTGGGGCAGGGTGTCGGCCCGGAACAGCACCCAGCCGACCAGCACCACCAGCAGCGCGTAGGCGTGGCCCACGAACCGCGGCGCCAGCGCCAGCAGGCGGGCCAGGCCGAAGCGTTCGATCAGCAGGAAGGCGCCGTGGTAGAGGCCCCAGACCACGAACGTCCAAGCCGCGCCGTGCCAGACGCCGGTCAGCAGGAACACGACCAGCAGATTGCGCACCGTCTTGGCCGACCCCGCCCGGTTGCCGCCCAGCGGGATGTAGACGTAGTCGCGGAACCACGACGACAGCGAGATGTGCCATCGCCGCCAGAACTCTGTGATCGAGCGCGAGGCATAGGGGTGGTCGAAGTTCTTCGGGAAGGTGAAGCCCAGCATGAAGGCCAGGCCGATCGCCATGTTCGAGTAGCCGCAGAAGTCGAAGTAGATCTGCAGCGCATAGGCCAGGGCGCCCAGCCACGCCGTCGCCTGATCCAGCGCCCCGCCCAGGCCGAACGCATGGTCGGCCAGGGGCGCCACGCTGTTGGCCACCAGCACCTTCTGGCAGAGGCCGACGATGAAATACTGGAAGCCCAGGCCGATCCGGCCGCTCTTGCGGCGGTCTGCGTGCAGCTCCTCGGCGATGTTGGCGAAGCGCACGATCGGCCCGGCGATCAGGTGCGGGAACATCAGGATGTAGGCGGCGAAGCGGGTCAGGCTGGGCTCGACCGCGACGCGTCGCCAGTAGACGTCGGCCACATAGCTGATGAGCTGGAAGGTGAAGAACGAGATGCCCAGCGGCAGGGCCAGCTTCAGCTCGGGCAGATGCAGGCCCAGGGCGTTCAGGTTGTGCGCCAGGAAGCCCGCGTACTTGAAGACCCCCAGCACCCCCAGGTCGAGGACGATCAGGCCGGTGAGGATCGCCCGCCGTCGCCCCTGACTTTCCGCGCCGGCCAGCACGCGGGAGCCCGCGTAGTTCGCCGCGATCAGGGCGGCCAGCAGGAAGATGTAGGGACCTTCGCCCCAGACGTAGAAGGCGACGCTGCCGGCCAGCAGCACGGCCGGGCGCCAGCCCGAGAGGTAGTAGCCGAGCAGGAAAATCGGCAGGAAGTAGAAGATGAAGATGATCGAACTGAAGACCATCTTCGGCCGCCGGGCGCTCCACTTGCGATTCGGCGCCATGTGAACGGCGAACGCGCGCCGATGCAACCTGCGCTCGTCGCAGCGCTCGCTAGTTGAGGCGCAACCTGACCCGTTCGCGCTGGGCGCGGGCCGCGAGGGCGGCGCCGCCGTCCAGGGCGGTGGCGCGCTGCAGGGCCTCCAGCGCGCCGGCCAGGGCGCCCTGGCCCTCGCGGGCGGCGGCGACGTCCAGCCAGGGGCGGTGGTCGGTGGGATCCAGCAGGGCGCGGCGCAGGGCGGCGCGCTCGGCGCGGGCGAAGTCGCCGTACGCCGTGGCGTTGGCGTAGACGATGTTCTGCAGCCGCAGCAGCACGGCCCGGTCGCTGACCGGCGCCATCAGCCGGTCCAGGCGGTCGGCGACGTTGGGGGTCAGGCCCGCGTGCAGGGCGCGCCGGGTCAATTCGGACGGCAGCACCACGCGGCCCTCCGAGAACGGGTCCAGCGCCAGCGGGCCCTCGTCGGTCTCGATCCGCAGCAGGAAATGGCCGGGGAAGTCGACGCCCTTGAGGGTCAGGCCGCAGCGGCGCGCGGCGTGCAGGTAGAACAGGCCCACGGTGACGGCCAGGCCCTTGCGTCGCCCCGCCACCGAGATGACGTCGGCGTTCTCGGGGTCTTCCACGGTGAACAGGTCGCCGGACAGGCCCAGGTCGCCGGCCATGGTCTCGGCCAGCGCCTCCTCCGGGCTCTCGCGCTTCAGCCGCTCTGACAGGCGGTCCACGGCGATGGCGGCGACCTCGCGGGCCGAGCCGGGATCGCGGGCCGGGTCCTCATGGATCGCGCAGGCGATGGCGGCCTCCAGCAACGGGAAGTCGCCTTCGGGAACGCCCCCCGCTTCCGAGAGGATGCTTTCGGCTTCGTCGCGGTCCATCCGTGCCTCAACCGCCCTTCCAGGCGTCGGGAATATGCCTAGGAAGCCGTCCGGGCGCGAGGGCCAGCAGATCCAGCCGGACGGCACACCTCGAAAGGCCTGGCCGGTTCGCTGCAAGCGCGGCGCCAGCGCGACGCAGGCGGTCGCGCTGGTCGAAGGTGACGGTCTCCAGCGCCACCTCCAGGGTCGTCCGGCGCTTCACCTCGACCACCGCCAGCACGTCGCCGCGCTTGGCCAGCAGGTCGATCTCGGCCTGGGGCGTCTTCAGCCGGAACCCCAGGATACGGTAGCCCTTGGCCATCAGCCAGGCGGCGGCCCAGGCCTCGGCGCGGCGGCCGGAGAGGCGCGCCTGGGCGCCGCGGGCCGTACGGGAATTCAACGCCTCGGCTCCCCGTCCTGGCGCAGCTCCATCGCCCGGCGGTAGAGGTCGCGGCGCGACAGCCCCAGGGCCTTGGCCACCTCGGCCGCCGCGTCGGCGGGCTTCAGGCGGGACAGGGCGTCCAGCAGGGCGGTATCGGCGTCGGCGGCCGTCGCCTCGGTCTCGCGGCCCGGCGCGACCAGGATGACGATCTCGCCCTTCGGCGCATCCAGCTTGGGATCGGCGGCCAGGACGCTGAGCGGCCCGCGATAGAAGGTCTCGTAAAGCTTGGTCAGCTCGCGGCAGACCACCGCCTCGCGGTCGCCCAGAACAGCGGCCATGTCGGCCAGGCTGTCGGCCAGGCGCGAGCCGCCCTCGAAGAACACCAGGGTGGCGCGAATGCCGGCGAACTCGGCCAGGAAGGTGCGCCGCGCGGCGCTCTTGGGCGGCGGGAAACCCACGAAAAGGAAACGGTCGGTGGGCAGGCCGCCCGCCGACAGCCCCGCCAGCACCGCCGACGCGCCGGGGATCGGGAAAACCTTGTGGCCGGCCTGGGCCGCCTCGCGCACCAGCCGATAGCCGGGGTCGGAGATCAGCGGCGTGCCGGCGTCGGAGATGATCGCCACCCGCTGCCCTTCGGCCAGGGCGGCCATCACCCGGGGTCGGACCCGCTCGGCGGCGTGCTCGTCGTGCCGCTCCATCTTGCCCTTGATCTTGAAGGCCGCGAGCAGCTTGCCCGAGACCCGCGTGTCCTCGGCCAGGATCAGGTCGGCCTGGTTCAGCACGTCGAGGGCGCGGAGCGTGATGTCGCGCAGGTTGCCGATGGGCGTGGCCACGACATAGAGCCCCGGCGCCAGCGGCGCGTCGTCGAGGACAGGTGTGGGCAGGGCGCGGGCCATGGCGGGAGGGTTCGCCGCGTTGGCGCGCAAAGGCAAGCTCAGCGACCATTGCAAACGCAACCACGATCAAGCGCCTAGGGTTGCAGGGGCGCAGAAGGACCTACGTTTCGTGGGCTCGCACATGGACTCCGTACAGAAGGCGATCTGGTTCGTGGAAGGCCACCTCGGCGAGGATTTCGCCCTCGAGGACGTGGCCGAGGTCGCAGGCCTGTCGCGCCACCACATGGTCCGCGCCTTCGGCCAGATCACCGGCCGGTCCGTCATGCGCTATGTCCGGGCCCGTCGCCTCTCGGAGGCCGCGCGCGGTCTGGCGGGCGGCGCGCCCGATATCCTGACGGTGGCCCTGGAAGCCGGCTACGGCTCCCACGAAGCGTTCACCCGCGCCTTTCGCGAGCAGTTCGGGGTCACCCCCGAGCAGGTGCGCGGCCAAGGTTGCATCGGCAAACTCGCGCTCGTGGAGCCCATCAAGTTGGACGAAACCCGCATCCTGAACCTCGCCCCGCCGCGCCAGGTGGACGGCCCGCAGCTGCTGCTGGCCGGCCTGGCCGAGCACTACTACGACGGCGTCATGGCCGGCGTGCCGAACCAGTGGCAGCGGTTCACCCCCTGGATCGACAACGTGCCCGGCCAGACGAACGGCCGCGTCGCGTATGGCGTCGTCTGGAACGGCGACGACGAGCGCACGACCGACTACTTGGCCGCCGTCGAGGTCTCGAGCTTCGCCGCCCTGCCGGACGAGCTCAGCCGCCTGCGGGTGCCCGCCCGGCGCTACATCGTCTGGGATCACCCCGGCCACATCTCGGAAATCCGCTCGGTGTGGCGGACCATCTGGGGCGAGTGGGCGCCGAACGCAGGCGTCAAGCTGGCCGACGCGCCGTTCTTCGAGCGCTACCCGGAACGCTTCGACCACGTATCGGGCGCCGGCGGCTTCGAGGTCTGGCTGCCGCTGGCGTAGTGAGCTGGCTTAGCCGCCGTTGATCGCCAGCTCGGACGTCAGGCGGTCCAGCACCCGCCGGCCGTCGGCTGTTGCGCGCAGGCGGCTGGAGTCGTCGACCACCAGGCCTAGTTCGACCATCCGGCGCACGGTCGGATGATCCGCCTGGAGCGCCAGCGCGGCGACGTCTTCGAACGGCACGCCGTCGGCGATCCGCAGGCCGCTGAGGATGCGTTCCTCGGCGGCTTCGACGGGGCTGAGGCGCTCGCGGTCCTCGAAGCCCATCCCGGTCTCGGCGACGCGGCGGATGTAGTCGGCGGGGCGATCGGCGGCCTTGGTGGCTTCCCGCGCGCCGGCGACCGTCAGGCGGCCGTGCGCGCCCGGCCCCGCGCCGACGTAGTCCCAGCCCTTCCAGTAGACCAGGTTGTGGCGCGAGCGGGCGGCCTCGCCCCGGGCGTGGTTGGAGACCTCGTAGGCCTCGAAGCCCAAGGCTTCCAGGGTGGTCTGGGTGGTGTCGTAGAGCTCTGCGCCCAGGTCTTCGTCGGCGACCTTGAAGGACCCCCGCCGCACGGCGCGGTCGAAGGCCGTGCCCGTCTCGATGGTCAGTTGGTAGGGTGAGACGTGCTCGGCGCCGATCGCCACCGCCGCGCGCAGTTCGTCCGCCCAGGCGGCCGGCGTCTGGCCGGGCAGGGCGTAGATCAGGTCCAGCGACAGGCGCGGGAACGCTTTCGCGGCGGCGTGCGCCGCGCGGCGCCCCTCGTCGGCGTCGTGGTTGCGGCCCAGGAACTTGAGCGCCGCGTCGTCCAGCGCCTGCAGGCCCAGGGACAGCCGGTTCACCCCGGCGTCGGCCAGGGCGGCGAACCGGCCGGCCTCGGCGTCGGTGGGGTTGGCCTCCAGGCTGACCTCCAGATCGGCGGTCGGCGTCCAAAGCCGGCGCGCGGCGCCGACGATCGCGGCCACCCAGGCGGGGTCCATCAGCGAGGGGGTGCCGCCGCCGAAGAAGATCGACACCAGGTCGCGGGGACCCGTGAGCGCCCGCTGCGCCGCCAGGTCGGCGACGATGGCGCGCGCGAGATCGGCGGCCTCGGCGTCACGGCCCTTGGCCTTGAAGACGTTGAAGTCGCAGTAGGGGCAGATCTTCGCGCAGTAGGGCCAGTGGACGTAGACCCCCAATGGGGCCAGGGCGGTCAAAGCAAGGCGGCCTTGAGCTTCACGAACGCCCGGGCGCGGTGGCTCATGCCGTCCTTTGCCTCGGGCGCCATCTCGCCGAACGTCTGCTCCAGGCCTTCCGGCAGGAAGATGGGATCGTAGCCGAAGCCCTTGTCGCCGCGCGGAGGGAAGCTCAACACGCCGTGAACCTCGCCCTCGACCACCACGGCCGGGCCGTGCGGCCAGGCGACCGCGAGCGCCGAGGTGAACCAGGCGGACAGGTCGTCGGCGCCGACTTCCTCCAGCCGTTCCTCGACCTTGCGCATGGCCATGGCGAAGTCCTTCTCCGGCCCGGCCCAGCGGGCCGAGAAGATTCCGGGCGCGCCGTCCAGCGCCTTTACCGACAGGCCGGAGTCGTCCGCCAGGGCGATCATGCCCGAGGCGTCGGCGGCCGCGCGGGCCTTCAGCAGCGCGTTGCCGACGAATGTGGTCTCGGTCTCGTCCGGCTCGGGCAGGCCCAGTTCCCCGGCGGCGACCAGCTGGAACCGGCCCTCCAGGATCTCGGCCAGTTCGCGCGCCTTGCCGGGGTTGTGGGTGGCGACCACCAGCCGCGTCCCAGGCTCCAGCTTCAAGGCCATCGTTAACTCCATGTTTGCCCGGACCGGACATTACCCCCGGCCCATCGTGTTGCATTGCGAAAGTTTAATATCGTTACTCGATATTCACGTGATCGAAAATCGATGTGGGCGTATCGATAATCACATCAGGACAACGGGTCCTGAGCCACCCGACGCTGCAGTGCAGCATAACCAAACGGAGCTAAAACATGTTCACTCAAGCCATGAACCAACTCGACCGCGTCGCCATGCTCTTCGTCGTCGTCCTGGCCGCCACGCCGATCCTGAGCCTCGTCGCCCGCGCCGCCTTCCTCTAAGACCCAGTTCGAGTATGTGGTTCGTCCGATCCGCCTCGGCCCTCGGCTTGCAGCCGGCGCCGCGGCGGATCCAGACGAGCAGATACGAAGACCAGTAAGACGGGGGAGCAATCCGGCATGCGCGCCTTGGGTCCGGGTTCGGTTTCGAGCTTTCTGAAGATCATCCTCGACGTGGTCTTCGCAGCCCTCTGGATTGGCGTCGCCGCCCTTTCCCTGTTCACGCTCGCGGCCCTGCTGCTGAGCTTCAACCCCGACCTTCTCGCCAACCTGAAGCTGGGGAACGACCCCGCCTCCGCCGCGCGGGACAGCGCACTGGGCGAGCTGGCGTCCAAGGGGTCCTCCATTACAAGCGGCCTGCTGGCCGCCGCCCTCTACCTGGGGGGCATCCTGGTCATCGTCGGTTCGCTGCGGCGGATCTTCACGACGCTCACCGCCGGCGACCCCTTTCACCCCGACAATGTGGCGCGGCTGCGCCTGATCGGTCTGATGCTGGCCGGGCTGGAACTGGGCCGCTACGCCTTCTGGGCGGTGAGCGCGTGGCTGCTGCCCGGCGTCGGCCGGATCGAACCGACCATGAGCCTCACCGCCTGGTTCTCCGTCCTCGTGGTCTTCGTGCTCGCGGAGGTGTTCCGCGAGGGCGCGCGCCTGCGCCGCGAAGCCGAGCTGACCATCTAGGGCCGCCGATGCCGATCCGCGTAAGCCTCGATCGTGTTCTCCTAGAGCGGCGCATGTCGCTGACGGAGCTTGCCGACCGCGTCGGCGTGACCATCGCCAACCTGTCGATCCTCAAGACCGGCAAGGCCCGCGCCGTGCGGTTCTCCACCCTGGCCGCGCTGTGCCGTGAGTTGGACTGCCAGCCGGGCGACCTGCTGGTCTACGAAGCCGGCCCCGACGACGGCTTCCCCGACGAGGAAGAGGACGGCTAGGAGCTCGGCTCAGCGCCATTCAGGCTCATCCGCGCTGCTGCACCGCAATGCGGATGATGCGGCATTGCAGCGCAGATAATTTCATCGAGATGGGAAATACTTGATTTCGCCGAGGGTCAGGCCTATCTGCAGAGCTACGCTGCACTGCACACAAGGAGTGACGCAGATGGTCGCCCGGATCGAAAAATTCCTCGACGCGATGTTCGCCCCCCTGGCGCGCGAACTCGAGCGCCTGCCGCCTGCGGCCATGCGCTTCAACGTGTTCTTCTGATCGACAAAAGCTAGGTCATCCGGTTCTGGCGCGAGCCTGAGACCGGGATCACGAACGCAAACGGCGCCGTCCTTGGCTGGGCGGCGCCGTTTCGATTCTGCATCGGAGGCGTTGGCTAGGACGTCGCGGCGCGCTGCATCTCGCACAGTTCGCCGATGCCCTTGCGGGCCAGCGAGAACAGTTCGTCGAATTCCGCCTGGCTGAAGCCGCGCTTCTCGCCGGTCGCCTGGACCTCGACGATGGCCCCCGACCCGGTCAGCACGAAGTTCGAGTCGGCCTCGGCGTTGGAATCCTCCTCGTAGTCGAGGTCCAGCACCGGCACGCCGTTGAAGATCCCGCAGCTCACCGCCGCCACCTGATCCAGGATCGGGTCGGTGGTGATCACGCCCTCGTCCAGCAGGTACTTTGTCGCCAGCCGCAGAGCGACCCAGGCGCCGGTGATCGAGGCGGTGCGCGTGCCCCCGTCGGCCTGCAGCACGTCGCAGTCGACCGTGATCTGGCGCTCGCCCAGGGCCTTCATGTCGGTGACGGCGCGCAGGGAGCGGCCGATCAGGCGCTGGATTTCCTGGGTGCGGCCCGACTGCTTGCCGGCGGCGGCCTCGCGGCGGCCGCGCGTGTGGGTGGCGCGGGGCAGCATGCCGTACTCGGCGGTGACCCAGCCCTGGCCCTTGCCGCGCAGGAATCCGGGGACGCCTTCCTCCAGGCTGGCGGTCACCAGCACCTTGGTGTGGCCGGCGGTGATCAGGCACGAACCTTCGGCGTAGCGGGTGACGCCGGTCTCCAGCTTGATGGTGCGCAGCAGGTCGGGGGTGCGTTCGGAGGGGCGCATGTTGGGAACTCGGAAGGGTGCGGCTTGCGCCGCCGAAGGCCGGGCTTATCCTAGATCGCGATGATCCCGTCCATGGCCCCCCGCCGTTCGCCGTGACGCCTCCCCTCTTCTCCCGTGGGCCGACGCTCACTGACATGGACTCCAGGGCGCGCGAGATTTTCCGCCGCATCGTGGAAAGCTATCTGGAGACCGGCGAGCCGGTCGGGTCGCGCACACTCTCCAAGGGCGGCCTGTCGCTGTCGCCGGCCTCGATCCGCAACACCATGCAGGATCTGACCCAGCTTGGCCTGCTGGGCGCGCCGCACGTCAGCGCCGGGCGGCTGCCGACCCATGCGGGGCTCAGGCTGTTCGTGGACGGGCTGATGGAGGTGGGCGACGTCGGCGACGAGGAGCGGCGCTCGATCGAGGCGCGCCTGCTGGCCCACGGCCGCAACTACGAGGACGCGCTGAACGAGGCGTCGAAGATCCTGTCCGGCCTAGCCGGCGGGGCGGGCATCGTCGTCACGCCGATCCGCGACGCGGGCGTCAGCCATGTGGAATTCGTGCCGTTGTCGGGCGACCGCACCCTGGCGATCATGGTCTTCGACGACGGCGTCGTAGAGAACCGGCTGATCCGCCTACCCATGGGCGTCACGCCCTCGGCGCTGCAGGAGGCGTCCAACTTCCTGAACGCCCGCATGCGCGGGCGGACCCTGATGGAGACCAAGACCGATCTGCGCGTCGAGCTGGACCTGGCGCGGCGCGACCTGGACGCCACCGCCGCCCGCCTGGTCGAGCACGGCCTGGCCGCCTGGGGCGGCGGCGAGGCCGAGGATCGGGCCCTGATCGTGCGGGGCCGGGCCAACCTGCTGGAGGATAGCGGGGCGGCCGAGGACATGGAGCGGGTGCGCTCGCTGTTCGAGGACCTGGAGCAGAAGGAACAGTTGATCGGCCTGCTGGACGGGGTTCGCGACGGCCAGGGCGTGCGAATTTTCATCGGCGCCGAGACGCGACTCTTTTCCCTTTCCGGTTCCGCTGTGATCGCGGCGCCCTATATGACGGGCTCGCAGAAGGTCGTGGGCGCGATCGGCGTGATCGGCCCGGCCCGACTGAACTATGCCCGGATCATTCCGTTGGTGGACTACACCGCCCGCGTGCTTGGCCAGGTGATGAACGCGTAAGGACCGAACGAGAGCTATGTCCGAAGATCACACGCCCGCCGATTTCGAAGCGGATGGCGACGAAGGCAACGCCAACATCGACCGGCTGCTGGCCGAGATCCAGTCGCTGAAGGAGCAGGTGCTCCGCTACGCCGCCGACGCGGAGAACACCAAGCGCCGCGCCGAGCGCGAGATGAACGACGCGCGCGCCTATGCGATCACCAAGTTCGCCCGCGACCTGCTGGGCGCCGCCGACATCTTCGACCGGGCGCTGGCCGCGGCGCCGACCGAGGTGGACGGGCCGATGAAGAACTTCATCGTCGGCGTCGAGATGACCGCCAAGGAGCTGCAGGGCGCCTTCGACCGCAACGGCCTGAAGCGTATCGAGCCGGCCAAGGGCGAGAAGTTCGACCCGCACAAGCACCAGGCGATGATGGAACAGCCCGGCGAGGACGTGCCCCCGGGCGGCGTGATCCAGGTGATGCAGCCCGGCTACGAGTTGCTGGGCCGGCTGGTTCGCCCGGCCATGGTGGTCGTGGCCGCCAAGGGCGCGTCGGCGGCTCCGGCGGCCAATCCCTATGCCGATGCCGATGCCGATGGCGAAGGCGGCGGCGACGCCGGTGGCGGTTCGGTCGACACCCGCGCCTGACGACCCGCATCGGGCGCCTTTGCAACGCGCCTCGCGGTCTCCGCGAGGCGTTTTGCTGTGGGTGACGCCGCGGGGCTCTTTATCGCGGTTATTAAATCGCTAATGTCCGAAGTCCCCTCCCTTCGGGGCGTGCGCTGGGCGGCGTGATTCGCTAGCAGGCGCATGATTGGCGAGCCGGGACCGACATGAAGCTGACCATTGAACGCGCCGCGTTGCTCAAGGCGCTTGGCCACGTCCAGAGCGCGGTGGAGCGCCGCAACACCATTCCGATCCTGTCGAACGTGCTGCTGTCGGCGGAACGGGACCGGCTGACGTTCTCGGCGACCGATCTCGATATGGAGATCATCGACGAGGCGCTGGCCCAGGTGGACCAGCCCGGCCAGATCACCGCGCCGGCGCACACGCTGTACGAGATCGTCCGCAAGCTGCCGGAGGGCGCCGACGTCTCGTTGAGCTTCACCGGCGAGGATCCGCGGCTGACCGTCGCCGCCGGCCGATCGCGCTTCAACCTGCCGGTCCTGCCGGCCGGCGACTTCCCGGTGATGTCGGCCGAAGGCTTCGCCGGCAAGATGACCGTCGACGTCAACGACCTGATCCGGCTGATCGACAAGACCCGCTTCGCGATCTCGGCGGAAGAGACGCGCTATTATCTGAACGGCCTGTACGTCCACACCGTGATCATCGACGGCGCCGCCCGCCTGCGCGCCGTGGCCACCGACGGCTCGCGCCTGGCCTTGGCCGACATGCCGGCGCCCGAGGGCGCGGCCGGGACGCCGGGCGTCATCATCCCCCGCAAGACCATCGGCGAGATCCGCCGGCTGCTCGAGGACGCGGGTGAGTCGGTCGATCTTCAGATCAGCCCCCAGAAGGTGCGGCTGGAGCTGGGCGGCGCGGCGCTGACCTCCAAGGTCATCGACGGCAACTTCCCGGACTACGGCCGGGTGATCCCCAAGGACAACAACCGCACGGTCATGGTCGACGCCAAGGTGTTCGCCCAGGCCGTGGACCGGGTGGCGACGATCTCGGCCGAGAAGAGCCGATCGGTGCGCATGGCGATCGAGTCGGGCCGCGTGGTGCTGACCGTCCGCAACATGGAAGCCGGCCAGGCGGTGGAAGAGCTGGAGATCGACTACGACGGCGAGCCCTTCGAGCTGTCGTTCAACGCCCGCTACCTGATGGATATCACCGACCAGATCTCCGGCGGCACGATGGAGCTCCGCTTCGGCGGCCCCAACGACCCGGCCCTGGTGCTCGATCCGGGCGACGCGGATGTGCAGTACATCCTGATGCCGCTGCGGGTTTAGGCTAGCCGAGAAGCTCCGCGGGCCATCCGCGCGCGGTGAGATCGGTCTGGTCGCCGCGCATGGCCTCGGTGAACCCCGGCTCCCAGGGAAAGACGCCGGCGCGGTCGGGCCAGACCAGTTGCAGGCATTCGAAGTCATCCCCGGCGTAGAACCACCGGTTCCAGCCCAGGTGCTCGGCATAATGCGCCTTGTCGACCGGGAGGAGGCAGGCGCTCAAGTTGGCGAACACTTGGTCCGTCGGCGTCCTGATGGGCGGCGATCGTCCTGCCTTGATGTCTTCAAAGATGTCCCGGAGCACCTGATGGGCCAGGTCGGGACGCAAGGACTGGATCATGATCTCGGGTGCGCCCAGCGTGAGCTGGAAGCCGGTCGTATAGGAAAAGCCAGGCGCTCCGTCGCCGGCGCCCACGTGGGTGACGAACCAGCCGTAGGTTCGAATGGCCGCGACGAACGCGGTCTCCTGCGGGTCCAGGGTGGCGGGATCCGCGTCCAGGGCGGTGGCCATCGAATTCAGTGCCCGTGCGGGCCTTCATATACGCCGGGGGCCAGGTACTCGTCCTCCGGACCTTCGCTGCCGACGGCCAGTTGGAAGCGGCGGTCGCAGTAGGGGCACTCGACGAAGGTGGCCTCGCCCATCTCCAGCCAGACGCGCGGATGGCCGAGCGCCCCGCCGACGCCGTCGCAGGCGATGCGGCCGGTGCGTACGATGATCACCTCAGGTGGGTTGGCGTCCACGGTCAGCGCCGGCTTGGCGGGCGCGGGCTCGGGCTTGGCGGCAGCTTTACGGGCCATGTTCTTCGATACCTTTAGGGCCGCCCGGCTTGGCTGAGGGGCGGCGCGGCCCTAGGTATGCGAGCGTGGGTTTCGTCGTCAACGACCGCCCGTCTAAAGTTTAGGACCCCATGGACCTTCCGGAATACGCGATCGAGGCCAAGGGCCTGGTCAAGACCTACGCCGCCACCAAGACCACGCCGGAAATGCAGGCCCTGAAGGGTCTGGACCTGGTGATACCGCGCGGATCGATCTTCGGCCTGCTGGGGCCGAACGGCGCGGGCAAGTCGACCTTCATCAATATCCTGGCGGGCCTCTGCCAGAAGACCTCCGGCACGGTCTCGATCTGGGGCCGCGACATCGACAAGACGCCGCGCGACGCCCGCGCGGCGATCGGCGTGGTGCCGCAGGAGATCGCCGCCGACCCCTTCTTCACGCCGCGCGAGGCGCTGGACGTGGCCGCCGGCATGTACGCTGTGCCCAAGGCCGAGCGCCGCACCGACGAACTGCTGGCCGCCCTGGGCCTGGCGGACAAGGCCTCGGCCTATGTCCGCCAGCTCTCCGGCGGCATGAAGCGCCGGCTGATGGTGGCCAAGGCCATGGTGCACAACCCGCCGGTGCTGATCCTGGACGAGCCCACCGCCGGCGTGGACGTCGAACTGCGCAAGCAGCTCTGGAACTATGTGCTGGAGCTGAACCGCAAGGGTGTGACCATCGTGCTGACCACCCACTACCTGGAAGAAGCCCAGGAGCTGTGCGACCAGATCGCCATCATCAACCGCGGCCAGGTGGTGGCCTGCGAGCCGACCACGACCCTGCTGCGCCGGATGGATACGCGCATGGTGCTGGTGACGCCGGACGAGCCGCTCGAAGCGGCGCCGACCCTGGCGGGCTTCGAGACCAAGCTGACGAAGGCGGGCGGGTTCTCGGTGACCTACCGCACGGGGCAGTCCAGCGTGGAGCAGGTCCTGGCCGCCATCCGCGCCGCCGGCCTGCACATCAAGGACATCTCCACCGAGGACCCGGACCTGGAGGACGTGTTCGTCTCGCTGACCTCGGCGCCGGCGGTGTTGGCGTAGGACCCGCTCCTAGCTCGTCGTCTGCGCGACGAGGGAGGGGCGATTCAGCCGATCAGCGTCCGGATATCCGGCCACCGATACGCCACCTCGTGCAGGAGACCGCCGCCGGGACCGGGCTCCAGGCGCGACGGTTCTGCGACGCCGCCCAGGTGCTCGTAGAATCCCCGTGCCGCCACGTTGTCCCGCAACACCGACACCATCAGCGCCGTCGCGCCATTGGCCGCCAGCGCGCGCGCCGTCTCGGTCAGCAGGCGGGTCCCGACGCCCCGGTTCTGGGCGCTCTTCAGCAGATAGAGCGTCGCCACCTCCGCTTCCTCGGGGTGACCCCGACGCGAGGGCCCGCCCTGGGCATAGCCGACGATCCCGGCGCGGTCGGCGGCCGCCAGGGTGACGTCCCGGGGGCCGGGATGCAGCAGGGCGCGGGCGAAGCGGCGGGTGTGGCTGTCCGCCGACATCCGGGCCAGATAGGCGTCGGGCAACAGGCCGCGATAGGTTTCGCGCCAGGACGTGACGTGCGCCTGCCCCAGCGCTTCCGCGTCCGCCGGGCCGGCGGGGAAGAGCACAAACCGCGTATCGATGCTGTCGTGGGCCATCTATCCACAGCTTGGCGCTCGGATGACGCGGTTCAAGGGGGTGCGGGACTCGAATGCGGCCGTTAACGTCTGCCGCTTCATGAACGCCCAGGTTTCCACAGCGACGCCCGATCCCGCCGCCGGCGCCACGCCGGTGATGGCGCAATACTTCGACGCCAAGGCCCGCCAGCCCGACGCGCTTGTGTTCTTCCGCATGGGCGACTTCTACGAGCTGTTCTTCGAGGACGCGCAGAAAGCCTCAGCTGTGCTGGGTATAACCCTGACGGCGCGCGGCCAGCACGGCGGCGCCCCCATCCCGATGGCGGGGGTGCCGGCCCACGCGATGGAGGCCTACCTCGCCAAGTTGGTGCGGGCCGGGTTCAAGGTGGCGCTGTGCGACCAGCTGGAGGACGCGGCCGAAGCCAAGCGCCGGGGCGGGCACAAGGCGGTGGTGCGCCGCGACGTGACCCGCGTGGTGACGCCCGGCACGCTGACCGAGGACGGCTTGTTGGACGCCCGTGGCGCGAACCGCCTGGCGGCGGTGTCGGTGCGGGCCGGGGCGGCGGCGGTGGCCTGCGTCGAACTCTCTACCGGCGAGGTCGAGTGCCTGTCGATCAGCGTGTCGGGCCTTGCCTCGACCCTAGCCGCGCTTGGGCCGTCGGAGATCCTGGTCCCCGACCGGCTGTTCGCCGACCAGGCGGTGTCGGACGCCCTGAAGCAGGCTGGCGGTTTCGTTCAGCCGATGCCCAGCGCCCTGGCCGAGCCCGGTGCGTCCGAAACGCGGCTGAAGCGGCTGTATGGCGTCGACACCCTGGACGGCTTCGGCCAGCTCTCGGGCGCCGAGATTTCGGCCCTGGGCCTGATCGCCGCCCACCTGGAGACGACCCAGGCCGGCCGCACGCCGGCCCTCTCGGCGCCGCGCCGCGCAGGCGAGGCCGACGTCATGGTCATCGACCCCGCGACGCGGACCAGCCTGGAGATCGAGAAGTCGACGTCCGGCGCCCGCGACGGTTCGCTGCTGTCGGCCATCGACCGCACGGTGACCGCGCCCGGCGCGCGGATGTTGGCGTCCCGGCTGGCGCGGCCGCTGCTGGACCCCGCCGCCATCGACGCTCGGCTGGACGCGGTGGCCTGGTTCTGCGAGCGCCGGCCCCAGCGCCAGAAGCTGCGCGAGGTGCTAAAGGGCCTGCCCGATATGGCCCGCGCGCTCAGCCGCCTGGCGCTGGGCCGGGGCGGCCCGCGCGATCTGGGCGCCCTGCGCGACGGGCTGAACACCGGCGGGGCGGTCTGCCAGCTGTTCACCGACACCAAGGACCCGCTGCTGACCCTGCCGGCCGAGACGGCCCAGGCGCTGTCGGCCCTGCATCTGGCTAACGCCCCCGACCTGGCCGAATTCCGCGACCTGCTGGCAAAGGGCCTGGGGCCGGACCTGCCGGCGCTGACCCGTGACGGCGGCTTCGTGGCCGATGGGGTGCGGCCCGAACTGGACCAGGCGCGGGCGCTGCGCGACGACAGCCGGCGCGTGATCCTGGCGTTGGAGGCGCGGTTGGCCGGCGAGAGCGGCGTGGCGTTGAAGGTCCGGCACAACGCCGTCCTCGGCTATTTCGTCGAGACTACCGCCAAGGCGGCCGAGCCGCTGATGACGGCGCCGCTGAACGCCACCTTCATCCACCGCCAGACCCTGGCCAACCAGGTCCGCTTCACGACGGTGGAGTTGGCCGAGCTGGACGCGAAGATCGCCCAGGCGGCCGAGCGGGCGCTGGCCATCGAGCTGGACACCTTCGAGGCCTGGCGCGGCGCCGCGACCGAGGTGGCCCAGGCGATCCAGGCCGCCGCCATGGCCGCCGCGACCCTGGACGTGGCCTCGGCGCTGGCCGAATGGGCCGACGACGTGGGCGCGACGCGGCCGGTCGTGGACCGCTCCACGGCGTTCGAGGCCGAGGCCGCGCGTCATCCGGTGGTCGAGGCCGCCGTGCGCCGGGCCGGACAGGCGTTCACCCCCAACGATTGCCGGCTGGACGGGGCGGGCGTCGGCGGGGCCCGCCTGTCGCTGGTCACCGGGCCGAACATGGCCGGTAAGTCGACCTTCCTGCGCCAGAATGCTTTGCTGGCGGTCCTCGCCCAGTCAGGATGTTTCGTGCCGGCGAGACGCCTGCGTCTCGGCGTCGTGGACCGCCTGTTCAGCCGCGTTGGCGCGGGCGACGACCTGGCCCGAGGCCGCTCGACCTTCATGATGGAGATGGTGGAGACCGCCGCGATCCTCAGCCAGGCGACCCCGCGCAGCCTGGTGATCCTGGACGAGATCGGCCGGGGCACGGCCACCTACGACGGCTTGGCCATCGCCTGGGCCTGCGCCGAGGCGCTGCACGAGACCAACCGCTGCCGGGCGCTGTTCGCCACGCACTATCACGAGCTGGCGGTGCTGGAGGGGCGGCTGTCCTACGTGTCTAACCTGAGCCTCAAGGCCAAGGAGTGGAACGGCGACCTGATCTTCCTGCACGAGGCTGGCCCCGGTCCGGCCGACCGCTCCTACGGCGTTCAGGTGGCCAAGCTGGCCGGCGTGCCCGGCCCCGTGGTCAGCCGTGCGCGCCAGGTGCTGGAACGCCTGGAGCGCGAAGCCGCCGGCCCCGCCAATCTCGACGACCTGCCCCTGTTCGCCGCCGTCGCAGAGCCGGAGGCCAAGTTCGGCCCGAGCAAGGTCGAGGAGGCGCTGCAGGTCCTGGACGTCGACGGCATGAGCCCGCGCGAAGCGATGGATGCGCTTTATCGGCTCAAGGGGTTGATGGGCTAATCGCGTAGTTATTTCAGGCGCTTCGCCCGTTTCCGCTTCACCACCGTCACCGTGAACGCCGACCCAGCCTTGGCCTTCAATCGCTTGCGGGCGGCGTTGGCGATGCTGGACTTGCCGGTGCTGACGGCCAGAGGCTGGGCCGAGACCGGTTTGGCCTTCGCCGGCGCCAGGCCGTGGCGTTTGCGCGCGCGTTCGTCCTGACCGGCCTGTTCGGCGCGGCTCTGGGCGGTCCGCGCGGTCAGGTCCTTGATCAGCGCCTTGCCGTTGCGGGTGCGGCCGGTGAGCTTGGGCGCGACATAGCTGTTGGCGTTCCAGCCAACCGGCGTGGAGCCGCCGCGATACGATCCTCTTCCCATGGGGTTACGCCAACTCTCGCACGCGGGGCGCGGGCATAGCGGGCGCTCGACGCCAGGAAAAGCCGGAACCTCCTGCGCGCGTTAACGAAGTCGCCTATATGCGTATTCCGCCATGGTCACCCGTCTGAAACCCACCCGCCTGGAATACGTCGTCGACGGCGTGCGGCTGCGCGCCCAGCTGTCCGGTGCAGCGCTGGACAACCTGGGCGACCAGGCCGCGCAGCGGAAGGCGGCGCTGGAAGTGCTCAAGGCGGCGCTGTTCCGCGGCCGGATGATCGCCAAGGAGCGGCTGGAGAACGGCGCCGGCGGCATCGAGACCGCGCGCCTGTTGTCCGGCGTCACCGACGAGGTGATCACCGCGCTCTGGGATTTCACCACCGTCCACGTCTTCCGGGCGCGCAATCCGACCGAGGGCGAGCGCCTGGCGCTGATGGCCGTCGGCGGCTACGGGCGCGGGACGCTGGCGCCCTATTCCGACATCGATCTGCTGTTCGTGCGGCCCTACAAGCAGACCGCCCACACCGAGAGCGTGATCGAGTTCATGCTCTACGCCCTGTGGGACCTGGGCTTCAAAGTCGGCCACGCCTCGCGGACGGTCGAGGAGTGCATCAAGCTCTCCCGCGAGGACTTCACGATCCGCACCACGATCCTGGAGGCGCGGCGCCTGACCGGCGACGAGCAGCTCGCCGACGAGCTGGTCCGGCGGTTCCAGGCGGAGGTCGTCCGGGGCACCGGCGCCGAGTTCGTCGCCGCCAAGCTCAAGGAGCGCGACGAGCGCCATGCCCGCGCCGGCGCCAGCCGCTATATGGTCGAGCCGAACATCAAGGAGGGTAAGGGCGGACTTCGCGACCTGAACACCCTGTTCTGGATCGCCCAGTACCTGCACCCCGGTCAGTCGATCGAGAAGGTGCTGCAGCTGGAGATGTTCGCGCGCCGCGAGGTCCGGGCGTTCATCCAGGCGTTCGACTTCCTGTGGGCGGTGCGCAGCCACCTGCACTTCACCACCGGCCGGCCGGAAGAGCGGCTGACGTTCGACCTGCAGCCCGAGATCGCGCGGCGGATGGGCTATGGCGATCGGGGCGACGCGCCGGCGGTCGAGCGGTTCATGCGGCGCTACTTCCTGATCGCCAAGGATGTGGGCGCCCTGACCCGGGTGTTCGCCGCCAAGCTGGAAGCCGACCAGGTGAAGCTGGCGCCCAAGGGGATCAGCCGGTTCATCCCGGGCCGCAGCGTGAAGCGCAAGCCGCTGGCCGAGCCGGGCTTCCACGAGATCGGCGGACGCCTGGACGTCGATCCCGACATCTTCGAGCACGATCCCATCAACCTGCTGCGGCTGTTCCGGATCGCCGACCAGCGGAACCTGGACCTGCACCCGGACGCCTTCACCGCGGCCTCGCGGTCGATCCAACTGATCACCTCGGCGGTGCGGCGCGACCGTCACGCGGCCAAGGTGTTCCTGGATATCCTGGCCCGGGGCCGCGATCCGCGCACGACCCTGACCCTGATGACCGAGGCAGGCGTGCTGGGCCGCTATCTACCGGAATACGGGCGCATCGTCGCCCAGATGCAGTTCAACATGTACCACTCGTACACGGTGGACGAGCACACGCTGCGCGCGGTCGGCGTCATCGCCGACATCGCGGCGGGACGGATGGCTGAAGACCATCCGCTGGCCACCCAGGTGATGCCGCTGATCGTCGACCGCGAGGCGCTGTTCCTGGCCATGCTGCTGCATGACACCGGCAAGGGCGGGGCGGGCGGCCAGGAGGTGGCCGGGGCCCGCGCCGCGCGCCAGGCCTGCGAGCGGCTGGGCATTGAGCGGTCGAAGATCGAGCTGGTCGACTGGCTGGTCGAGCATCACCTGGTGATGAGCGACTACGCGCAGAAGCGCGACATCTCGGACCCGCGCACCGTGTCGGACTTCGCCCAGATCGTGCAGACGCCGGAGCGGCTGCGCCTGCTGCTGGTGCTGACCGTCGCCGACATCCGGGCCGTGGGCCCGGGGGTCTGGAACGGCTGGAAGGGTCAGCTCATGCGGGAGCTGTACACCGCCACCGAGGCCGTGTTCCGGGGCGGCCGCGGGTCGGACGGCGCCGCGGCGCTGCGCCGCTACCAGGAGAACGCCGCCTACGACGCCCGCGTCCGCCTGGCCAAGGCCCAGCCCGGCGCCGAGACCTGGGGCGACGCCATGGAGGACGCCTATTTCACCGCCTTCACCGACGAGGAGGTGCAGATCCACGCGCGCCTCGCCGCCGCGGCGGCCGGTGGCGCGGGCGGGGCGGCGGAATGCCGGATCCGCAACGATCTCAACGCCTCCGAAGTCGCCGTCGCCGCCACCGACCGGCCGCGCCTGTTCGTGGACCTGGCCGAGGCGATCACCGCGGCGGGCGCCAATATCGTCGGGGCGCGGGTCTTCACCTCGAACAGGGGCCAGGCGCTGGACGTATTTTATGTCCAGGACGTCACCGGCCAGCCGTTCGGCGACACCGATGCGCGGGTGCTGACGCGACTGGCCGACAGCCTGGCCGGCGCCGCGCGGGGCGAGCCCCATGGCCGGGAGCCCCGCCGCCAGGACCTGGGACGCGCGGCCGCCTTCGCGATCACCACGGCGGTGATGCTGGACAACGACGCCTCGGAGACCTCGACGGTGGTGGAGGCCTCGGGCCGCGACCGGCCCGGCCTGCTGGCCGCCCTGGCCCGCACGCTGTCGGATGCCGGGCTGGAAATCACCTCCGCGCACATCGACGGCTACGGCGAGCGCGCCGTCGACGCCTTCTATGTGGTGGGCAAGGACGGGCAAAAGATCACCGACGCCCGGAAGGGCAATGCGCTGAAGGCGGCGCTGCTTTCGGCGCTCAACGACAGCGAAGCGGAAGCCGGCCAAGGCCGCCGCGGCAACCTGTCCCGAGCGCGCGCCAGCGTCGCACGCTGACGATTGAACTTGCGTTTTGGCGCGAGGAGGCGTCCAAGAGCCGCCGTTTCGCGCGTGAAGCGCGACTAAGGACTTCCCATGCCATTCCCGCCCACCCATCCGGCGCTCGCCAAGGCGCTCGGCGCCCAAGGCTATCTCGAGCCGACCCCCGTCCAGGAGGCCGTGCTGGCCGCCGAGCCCAACCGCGACCTGCTGGTCTCGGCGCAGACCGGCTCGGGCAAGACGGTGGCGTTCGGCCTGGCGGCCGCGGCCCCGCTGCTGGGTGACGAGGAGCGGTTCGGGCGGGCCGAGGCGCCGTTGTTCCTGGCCATCGCCCCCACCCGCGAGCTGGCCATGCAGGTCAGCCGGGAACTGACCTGGCTGTACGCCCCGGCCGGCGCCCGTATCGTCACCTGCGTCGGCGGCATGGATGCGCGGCAGGAGCAGCGGGCCCTGTCCGCCGGCGCGCACATCGTGGTCGGCACCCCGGGCCGCCTGCGCGACCACATCGAGCGCGGCAACCTGGACCTGACGGCCCTCAGGGTCGTGGTGCTGGATGAAGCCGACGAGATGCTGGACATGGGCTTCCGCGAGGACCTCGAGGAAATCCTCGACTCCACGCCGAAGGAACGCCGCACGTTCCTGTTCTCCGCCACCATCGCCAAGGACATCGCGGCGCTGGCCAAGCGCTATCAGAAGGACGCGGTGCGGATCGACACGCTGCGGCGCGACGAGGCCCACGGCGACATCGAGTACCGCGCGGTCCGCGTGGCGCCGAACGAGATCGAGAACGCGGTGGTCAACCTGCTGCGCTACTTCGAGAGCCCCGGCTCGCTGATCTTCTGCGCCACCCGCGAACGGGTCCGCCACCTCTACGGCAGCCTGCGCGAACGCGGCTTCTCGGTTGTCCAGCTGTCCGGCGAGCTGTCGCAGAAGGAGCGCTCGGATGCGCTCCAGTCGCTGCGCGACGGCCATGCGAAGGCCTGTATCGCCACCGACGTCGCCGCCCGTGGCCTCGACCTGCCCGAGCTGGGCCTGGTCATCCACGCCGACCTGCCGACCAACACCGCCGGCCTGCTCCACCGCAGCGGCCGGACCGGTCGCGCCGGACGCAAGGGCGTCTCGGTCGTGATCGTGCCCTACACCAAGCGCCGCCCCGCCGAGCGCCTGTTCGCCACCGCCAACCTCGACGTGGAATGGTCCGGCCCCCCCCTGGCCGAGGAAATCCGCGCCAAGGACCAGACGCGGATGCTGGAAGACCCGCTGCTGAACGAGCCGGCCTCGCCCGAGGAGCTGGAGCTGGCCGAGCGCCTGCTGGCCGATCGCACGCCCCAGGCTGTGGCCGCCGCGCTGATCCGCCTGCACCGCTCGCGCCTGCCCGCGCCGGAAGAGATGTTCGGCGACGTGCCCGACCACCGGGGTCCCTCGGACCGGGGCCAGGATCGCGGCCGGGATCGGGAGCCGCGCGCGCCGCGCCTGGACCGTGGTCCGCGCCCGGACCTGCCGGGGGCCGGCAGCGACGCCGCCTGGTTCCGCCTGCCGGTCGGCCGTTCGAAGAATGCCGACCCCAAGTGGCTGGTGCCGCTGATCTGCCGCCTGGGTCACGTGACCAAGAAGGACATCGGCGTCATCCGGATCTTCGATCACGAGACCAAGTTCGAGATCACCCGCGAGGCCGAGCCGCGCTTCCTGGAATCGATCAAGTCGGCGTCGGACGCCGGCGAGATCCGCATCAACCCGGCCAGCTCGCCGGGCGCCGCGCCGCCGTCGCGCGCCGATCGTGGCCTGGGTCCCCGGCCTCCGGGCGGTCCCGGTGGTCCGAAGCCGGGCGGTCCCCGCGCCGACGGCCCGCGCCCGCCTTACAATCCCGCCGGTCCCCGCAGCGATGGACCCCGCAGCAACGGCCCGCGCAGCGATGGTCCGCCGCGCAAGGGTCCGCCCAAGGGCAAGCGCAAGCCGAACTAGACCGGCTTCGCCGCCTCCAGCATCGCCCGCAGGGCCGCCGGTTCGCGCGTGCCGGTCAGGTTGACCTTGAACTGTTCGCTGCTGTTCTCACGCGGGAACGGCGCGTCGGGCACGGGCGCGCCCAGGAACTCGCAGAGCGGCGCCCAGCCGTCCGAGACCTGGAACACCAGCAGGCGATCCTTGGGCACGCCGGCCACCACCGCCTCGGTGTGGCGGCGGAAGAAGTCGGTCATGAAGCCGCGATCGTGCATGTCGCCCCCGTACCAGCCGTTGAGCCAGTCGAAGAACGGCCGGATGGGCGTGCCCTCCGGCGGCGCGGGCCGCTCGGGGTTGAAGATCGTCGCCTGGGTGGAGTCGAACCACTTGTCGGGGTCGCGCACGGTGTGGAGCACCTTGGCGTCCGGATAGTAATCCATCAGCTCGCGCCAGTAGCAGCAGCCCGGGTGGTCGACCATCGAGCCGTAGCCGGCGAAGATCGCATCCCAGTCCGGCCGGCCGTTCCCCGCCTCGACCCAGAGGGGCACGCTGTCGGGGTGCATGAACACCTCGACCATGTGGTGGGTGGGGCCGAAGCCCAGGGCCTCCAGCGCCAGCTTCGTGGACAGCGTGCCCGTGCGGCCGAGGCCCGAGCCGATAACCTGCAATGCCATGACGCCCTCCCAAGCGTGTTCGTTAGAACCCTAACGAAGCGCGACGATCCTGCACCAAGATTCCACACGCCCGCGGCGCGGCCAGCGGCTAGGTTGACGCGCCTCCCGACGCAGCCGACCAAGGCCCCGTGACCAAGCCCAAGAGCGACGCCAAGCCTCCCGCCAAACAGGGCGGGCTGATCCGGTCGTCGGCGATCTTTTCGGGCCTGACGCTGGTCAGCCGGTTCTTGGGGTTGGCGCGCGACCTGGTGATCACCGCCAAGCTGGGCGCCAGCCAGACCATCGCCGCCGACGCCTACTACACGGCGCTGACCTTCCCGAACCTGTTCCGCCGAATGTTCGCCGAGGGCGCGTTCGCCGCCGCCTTCGTGCCCGACTACGCCAAGCGCCTGGTATCGGACGGCAAGGAGGCCGCCGACCGCTTCGCCGCCGACGCCCTGGCGACCATGGCGGCGGCGACCGTGGCGATCACCATCGCCTGCCAGCTGGCCATGCCGTGGATCATGACGGTCTACAGCTATGGCTTCCTGGAGGACCCGGCTAAGTTCAAGCTGGCGGTGATCTTGACTCAGATCACCATGCCCTATCTGCCCTGCATGGTGATCGCGGCGCTGTTCGCCGGCACGCTGCAGGCGCGGGGGCGCTTCATCGTCTACGGGTTCTATCCCACGGTCCTGAACGTGGTGATGCTGGCGGTGGTGCTGCCGCAGAAGGACCCGACCCAGGCCGCCTACGCCGCGTCCTGGGGCGTGGTCGTGGCGGGGGTCAGCCAGGCGGCGCTCTGCTGGTGGGGCGCGCGTCGCAGCGGCGCGCGGATCCATCCGCGCCACCTGAAGCTGACGCCGGAGATCAAGGCGCTGGTGCGCCGCATGGTGCCCGGCGTGATCGCGTCCAGCGCCACCCAGATCAACCTGTTCATCTCGGCGATGCTGGCCAGCCAGGTGGCGGGGATGCGGGTGTGGCTGAACGTGGCCGAGCGGTTCTACCAATTGCCCTTGAGCCTAGTGGGCGTGGCGATCGGCGTGGCCTTGCTGCCCCGGCTCTCCACGGCCTTGCAGGTCGAAGACAAGGGCGACGCCCAGGCCGCCATGGACCAGGCGGTGGTGTTCGGCCTGGCGCTGAGCCTGCCGGCGGCGGCGGCGCTGATGGGCATGCCGTTCTACCTGACCGACGGCTTCTTCGCCCGGGCCGCGTTCACCAGCAAGGATGCGCTGGATTCGGCCAAGCTGCTGTTCCACTACGGCTGGGGCGTGCCCGCGTTCGTGCTGATCAAGATCCTGCAGCCGGCGTTCTTCGCCCGCGGCGACACCAAGAACCCCATGATCTATTCGCTGATCTCGGTGGGGGTGAACATCGCTCTGGGCGTGGCGCTGTTCTTCACCCTGGGCTTCCAGGGCATCGCCTTCGCCACGGCGGCGGCCTCGTGGATCACGGTGATCCAGATGCTGGTCTACCTGCGGGCAAAGTCGATCTGGACCCCCTCGGCGCGCGCGACGGGCAAGGTGATCCGGGTCACCCTGGCCAGCATCGGCCTGGGCGCCGCGGCGGCGCTGGCCTCGCACTTCCGCGATCTGCTGGAGCGGCCGGTGGCGGCCTTGACCGGCGGCGGCGGGGCGAAGGAGATCACCGTCATCCTGGTCTGCATCGCCGGCGCGGCGCTCTATCCGGCGCTGCTGTTCGCGTTCGGCGGGGTCACACCGGCCGAGGCCAAGGCCGCCTTCCGCCGGCGAAAGGGCGACGTGGCCGCACCGTCGGCCGACTTGCCCTGACGCGCTGGCGGCGGTATCGGCATCGGCATGGCTTTCGAACGTCTCACTTGGCGATGGCGCTGACCCGCTGACCCCCGCGAAACCGGGCTTGCGCCCGCCTGCCAGTTCTTCGAGAAGCCTCACATCATGACCGACCAAGCTCCGACCCCGTACGCGGGCCCCGAACGTGTGCTGTCCGGCGTCCAGCCGACCGGCGACCTGCACCTGGGCAACTACCTGGGCGCCCTGGTGAAGTTCGCGCGCCTGCAGCACGAGATCCCGACCTACATCTTCGTCGCCGACATGCACGCCATCACCGCGTGGCAGGAGCCGTCGAAGCTGAAGAACCAGGTCCGCGAGATCGCCGCGGCCTATCTGGCGACCGGCCTCGACCCCAAGGTCGCCACCATCTTCGCCCAGTCGGCGGTGCCCGAGCACGCCGAGCTGGCCTGGGTGTTCAACTGCGTCGCCCGCCTGGGCTGGCTGGACCGGATGACCCAGTTCAAGGACAAGGCCGGCAAGCACAAGGAGCGCGAGAGCGTCGGGCTCTATACCTACCCGGTGCTCCAGGCGGCCGACATCCTGGCCTACAAGGCGACCAAGGTCCCCGTGGGCGATGACCAGCGGCAGCATCTGGAACTCACGCGCGACATCGCCCAGAAGTTCAACAACGACTTCTCCGCGCCGGGCTTCTTCCCCCTCCCGGAACCCCTGACCCAGGGGCCGGGCGCGCGGGTGATGAGCCTGCGGGACGGGACGGCCAAGATGAGCAAGTCCGACCCGTCGGACAACTCGCGCATCAACCTGACCGACGACGCCGACGCGATCGCCCAGAAGGTCCGCAAAGCGCGCACCGATGCCGACCCGCTGCCGGAAACGGCCGAGGGGCTGGAGGGCCGCGCCGAGGCCAAGAACCTGGTGGCCATCTACGCGGCGCTGTCCGGCAGCACCGAGGCCGCCGTGCTGACCGAATACGCCGGCCAGGGCTTCGGCGCGTTCAAGCCCAAGCTCGCCGACCTGGCCGTGTCGGTCATGGGCCCGATCGGCGGCGAGATGCGCCGGCTGCTGTCCGACCCCGCCGAGATCGACCGGGTGCTGGGCGACGGCGCGCTGCGGGCCCGCGAACTGGCGGCGCCGACAGTGGCCGAGGTGAAGAAGCTGGTCGGCTTCTGGGCCGGCTGACTTGCGGATGATGTTGCGCCGGGCCACGCTCGGATCATGAGCACCCGGCGCAAGTTCCTCGTGGTGGCCGACGAGACGGCGGAGTTCCAGGTGGCGCTGCGCTTCGCCTGCCGTCGTGCGCGCTCGACCGGCGGCTATGTCGCCCTGCTCAAGGTGATCGAGCCAGCGGTCTTCGAGCACTGGTCCGGCGTCCGCGAGGAGATCGCCCGCCAGCAGCGGCAGGAGGCCGAGGCCTCACTGCAGGCGAGCGCCGAGTTCGTCCAGGCCGAGACCGGCCTGCCGCCGGAATTCCTGATCAAGGAAGCCGATTCCGCCCGCGCGGCCCTGAAGCAGGTGTTGAGCGACGACCCGGACATCAAGATCATGGTGCTGGCCGCCGCGGTCGGCGGGCGCGGCCCGGGGCCGCTGGTCAGCGCCATCGCCAAGGAGGGGGTGAAGTGGGGCAGCCGCAAGGTCCCGATCACCATCGTCCCCGGCGACCTCACCGACGACGAGATCGCGGACCTGGCCTAAGGGCCGGGTTCGGGCTCGATCCTGAGCAGCGCCAGGGTGGCGCGTCCCTTGCCGGTCGCGCCGGTTTCATCGTCCAGCACCATGAGGCTGTAGAGGCGGCCGTCGCGACGGGCCGCCTGGATCTGGTCTTGATCCAGTCCGACGGCCGGCCGCAGGGCGCCGTCGATCCGAACCGCCGAGAAGCTGGCCGAGTGGCGCATGGCGAAGATCGGCTGGCTTCCCAGCCAAGCCTCGGTCGCCTCGGCGAGGCCATGCACCGGGACCGGGGCAGAAACCCCGCAACTGTCGACGCGCACGGTCGTGGTCGTTTCGGCCTGGGCGCCGAGGATCAGGCCGCCCGCGCCGGTCGGCGCCAGCCGCTGGCTCTTGGGGTCGAAGTCCGGAGGGGCGTCCGGCCCGGACCTGCGCCATCCCAGGCTTTCGGCCCTGGCGAGCGTGGCTTCGGGGGTCGGGTCGTCGGTGGCGCAGATTGTCCGGAAGGCGTCGACGATGGCTCCGCTGGCCGTCGGCGCCGCGCGGGCGCCGTGCCCGATGAGGAGGGCCGCGGCCGTGGCGAGGGTCAGGCGTATTGGCGTCATGAGGGGCTCCAACGGATAATGTCGGCGTCCCTGCCTGGATCATGCCCCACGCGCCGTTGGAATTTATGTCGCTATTGCTTCCGGGCGGCCACAGCGCCACATCTCCTTCCATGTTCATCCAGACCGAAGCCACGCCGAACCCCGAGGTCCTGAAGTTCCTGCCCGGCAAGGCCGTGCTGGGCGAAGGCACGCGCGATTTCCGGACGCCGGAAGAAGCCGCCGCCTCGGCGCTGGCGGCCGAGCTGTTCGAGGTCACCGGCGTGAACCGGGTGTTCTACGGCCCG
Organism: Alphaproteobacteria bacterium; assembly: GCA_018821435.1. Lineage (GTDB taxonomy): Bacteria > Pseudomonadota > Alphaproteobacteria > Caulobacterales > Caulobacteraceae > Phenylobacterium. The sequence continues at coordinate 15,249 of JAHJME010000035.1, read as the reverse complement.
GACTTCATCACCGTGGGCAAGCACGAATCGGTGGACTGGCCGCTGCTGAAGGCGCCGATCCTGGCCGCGATCATGGACCACTTCACCTCGGGCCAGCCCCTGTTCGCCGACGCGGGCGACAGCGAGGCCGGCGGCCATGACGAGGGCGTCTACGAGGGCGAGACCGCCCAGATCGTCGCCGAGATCAAGGACCTGCTGGACACCCGCATCCGCCCGGCCGTGGCCCAGGACGGCGGCGACATCCTGTTCAACCGCTTCGACGTCGAGACCGGGGTCGTCTGGCTGAACATGCGCGGCGCCTGCTCGGGCTGCCCGTCGTCCTCGGCAACGCTCAAGGCCGGCGTGGAGAACATGCTCAAGCACTACGTTCCGGAAGTGACCGCCGTCGAACAGGCCCTTTAAGCTCGGCCTCGAACCGGCTACCCGAGAGCCGATGATCGTCCTCGGACTCGACACCTGCCTCAACGCCTGCTCGGTCGCCGTACTCGATGGCGAGACCGTGCTGACCCATGCCTCCGAGGCGATGGCGCGCGGCCACCAGGAACGGCTGGCCCCGATGGCCCAGGCGGTGATGGCCAGAGCCGGCCTTCCGTTTTCCAGGCTGAACCGCATCGGCGCGACCGTCGGCCCGGGGTCGTTCACCGGCCTGCGGGTCGGCGTGGCGTTCGCCAAGGGCCTGGGCTCGGCGCTGGGCATCCCCGCCGTCGGCGTCGGTGCGCTGGAGGCGTTGGCGGCCGAGGCGTCCGGCCTGGTGGCGGCGGCAATCGATGCGCGGCGCGACCAGATCTATCTGCAGATCTTCGAGGACGGCGAGGCCCTGATGGCGGCCGACGTTCTGCCGATCGGCACCGCCGCCGCGCGGCTGGCCGAGCTGGCCATGGGCCGGCCCCTGACCTTGGTGGGATCCGGCGCGCATCTGCTCGGCGACGCCGCGCCGGGGGCCAGGATCCTGACGCCCGAGGGCTGCGACGCCCGCGCCGTCGCCCGCCTGGCCGCCGCGAGTGCGCCGACGCCGATCCGGCCCCTCTACCTGCGCGCGCCCGACGCGAAGCTGCCCGGCGGGATCAGCCTGTGAAGCTGACCGCCGCGATCGCCGCCGACGCGCCGGACATGGCCTCGGCCCACGCCCAGGCCTTCGACACCCCCTGGGACGAGACCGACTTCGAGGACCTGCTGGAGGGCATCGGCGTGTTCGGCTTCCTGGTCCGCGCCGAGGATCCGGCGGGCGTCCTGATCTGCCGCACCATGGCCGGGGAAGCCGAGATCCTGACCGTGGGCGTGGCGCCCTGGGCGCGGCGCCAAGGCATCGGCCAGGCGCTGATGACCGCCGCGATCGGCGTGGCGCGGGAGGCGGGCGCCCAGGCGATGTTCCTGGAGGTGGATGTCGCCAACGACGGCGCCTTGGCCCTCTACGAGCGCCTGGGCTTCGCGCGGGCGGGCTTGCGGCGCGCCTATTACGATCGCGGCGCGAATGGACGTGCGGACGCGCTCGTCATGCGTCTCGACCTTACATCCGGACCTGACTAGACCTATCCTCAACACAAACGAGAGAGGCCCCTGTGTCGGACCGCATCGAGAAACTTTGCCTCGAGAAGAACATGCGCATGACCGAGCAGCGCCGCGTCATCGCGCGCGTGCTGTCGTCGGCTTCTGACCACCCGGACGTGGAGGAGTTGCATCGCCGCGCCCACGCCGTGGACCCGCACATCTCCATCGCCACCGTCTATCGCACCGTGCGCCTGTTCGAGGAGGCGGGGATCATCGATCGCCTGGACTTCCGCGACGGCCGCTCGCGGTACGAGGAACACTCCGACGACCACCACGACCATCTGATCGACATGAAGACCGGCAAGGTGGTGGAGTTCGTCGACGAGGAGATCGAGGCCCTGCAGGTCGCGATCGCCAAGAAGCTGGGCTACCGCCTGGTGGATCACCGGCTGGAACTCTACGGGATGCCGATCGACGAGTGACTTCCCTCCCTTGATGGGGAGGGACCGCTCGCGCAGCGAGCAGGGTGAGGGAGCCGGGCTCAAGCTCCCGCGCCCGCACTCTGGCACACATCTCCTCACCCTGACGGCTTCGCCGTCTGTCCCTCCCCATCAAGGGAGGGAAACTTGCGCGAGCCTCTCCCCAACCCCATAACGCCTGCCATGTCCGGGCCAGCGCCGACCAAGCGCCTCTACATCAAGACGTACGGCTGTCAGATGAACGTCTACGACAGCGAGCGCATGGCCGACGTGCTTGCGCCGCTGGGCTATGGGATGACGGACGATCCGGCCGGCGCCGACCTGGTGGTGCTGAACACCTGCCACATCCGCGAGAAGGCCACCGAGAAGGTCTATTCCGAGCTGGGCAAGCTCAGGGAGATGCGCGACGACCGCCTCGCCGACGGCGGCTCGCGGATGACCATCGCCGTGGCCGGCTGCGTCGCCCAGGCCGAGGGCGAGGAGATCATGCGCCGCCAGCCGGCCGTCGACCTGGTCGTTGGCCCGCAGGCCTATCACCAGCTTCCCGAGTTGATCGCCCGCACGCACCGGGCGCGGGGCGAGCGGCTGTCGGCCGACTTCGCGCCGGACGCCAAGTTCGACGCCCTGACGGCTGAGCGCCGGCCGACGGGCGTCTCGGCGTTCCTGACCGTGCAGGAGGGTTGCGACAAGTTCTGCACCTTCTGCGTGGTGCCCTATACGCGCGGCGGCGAGTGGTCGCGGCCGGCCGCCGACATCGAGGCCGAGGCGCGCAGCCTGGCCGAGAAGGGCGTTCGCGAGGTCACTCTGCTGGGCCAGAACGTCAACGCCTATGACGGCGAGAACGGCGAGGGGACCGGCCTGTCCGGCCTGGTCTGCCGCCTGGCCAAGATCCCCGGCCTGGATCGCATCCGCTACACCACCAGCCACCCGCGCGACATGGACGACGCCTTGATCGCCGCGCACGGGGAACTCGAGGCGCTGATGCCCTATCTGCATCTGCCGGTGCAGGCGGGCTCGGACAAGATTCTCAAGGCGATGAACCGCGCCCACACCGCCGAAAGCTATCTGCGGGTGATCGAGAAGGTGCGCTTGAGCCGGCCCGACATCGCCATCTCGGGCGACTTCATCGTGGGCTTCCCGGGCGAGCGCGACGTCGACTTCGAGGCGACGCTGCAGCTGGTTCGCGAGGTCGACTACGCCAGCTGTTTCTCGTTCAAATATTCCCGCCGCCCCGGCACCCCGGCCGCGGCCATGCCCGGCCAGGTCGCCGAAGAGGTGAAGGCCGAGCGGCTGGCGCGCCTGAACGCCCTGCTGGACGAGCAGCGGATGGCGTTCAACCAGGCCCAGGCGGGCCGCACCCTGAACGTGCTGTTCGAGAAACCCGGCCGCCACCCGGGTCAACTCATCGGCAAGAGCCCCTATCTACAGGCGGTCTATGTCACCGCCCCGGATCGGATGCTGGGTCAGATCGTTCCGGTGAAGATCGAAAGCGTCGCTCAGAACAGTCTGGGCGGCGTGCTGGAAATGGAAGCCGCTTGAGCCGAGCCCCTGAGTTCATCGCCCTGTCCGACGATGCCGTCCGCGCGGTCGCCGGCGCCAACAGCCGTCATGCCGCCCTGATCGAGGACGCCTTCGGCGTCCTGGTGGAAACCCCCGGCGGCGGCGTCTCCATATCGGGCGACGCCAAGTCGCGGGGGCAGGCCAAGAAGACCGTGCTCGCCATCGCCGAGCGCGCCGACCAGGGCCTGGAGATCGGCGAGGCCGACGTGCGCGTGGCCATCGGCCAGGCGCGGGGCGGTGGCGGCGGGAGCGTGGGCTCGACCAGCCCGGGCTCGATCCTGCCGGTGGGCAAGCGCGGTCAGGTGGCGCCCAAGACGCCCACCCAGGCGAAGTATCTCGACGCGCTGAGCCAGTGCGACCTGGTGTTCGGCCTGGGACCGGCCGGCACCGGCAAGACCTTCCTGGCCGTGGCCCACGGCGCGGGGATGCTGCTGCGTGGCGCGGTGGACCGGCTGATCGTGGCGCGGCCGGCGGTGGAGGCCGGCGAGCGCCTGGGCTTCCTGCCGGGCGACATGAACGAAAAGGTCGACCCCTATATGGCGCCCGTCTGGGAGGCGCTGACCGACATCCTGGGCGCCGAACAGCTGCGCCGCCGGCGTGAGAAGGGCGAGATCGAGGTCGCGCCCATCGCCTTCCTGCGCGGCCGGACGCTGAGCCACGCCTTCGTCATCGTCGACGAGGCCCAGAACGCCAGCCGCGCCCAGATGAAGATGGTGCTGACGCGCCTGGGCGAGGGCGCGCGCATGGCGGTCACCGGCGACCCGACCCAGATCGACCTTCCCAACCCCCGCGATTCCGGCTTGGCCCACGCCGTGGGACTTCTGGAGGGCGTGAAGGGCATCGGCGTCACCCGATTCTCGGCCGAGGACGTGGTCCGCCACCCGCTGGTGGAGCGGATCGTCCGCGCCTACGACGCCGACGCGGCCAAGCACGGGCGGACGGTTTGATCGACATCGAGGTCGAAGACGCCGCCTGGACGGACGCCCTGCCGGACGCCGAGGCCCTGGTGCGCATCGCGGCGGCGGCGGCGCTGGCCAGCGAGGACTTGACGGGCGGCGTGACCCTGTTGTTGACCGACGACGAGAGCGTGCGCGAGTTGAACGCCCGGTTCCGAGACAAGGACACCGCCACCAACGTCCTGTCGTTTCCGGCGCCGCCGAACCCCGAGGATCACCTGGGCGACGTGGCCCTGGCCTATGGCGTCTGCGCGCGCGAAGCGGTCGAACAGGGCAAGCCGCTAAGCCATCATTTGCAGCACTTGACCGTCCATGGCGTGTTGCATCTTCTCGGATACGATCACATCGGCGATGATGACGCCGAGACCATGGAAGGTCTTGAGCGTGCGGTGCTGGCCGGGCTGGGTATTCCAGACCCCTATGCGGCCGGCGAGGGAGAGCATGAACGACCCCGAACCTCCTAGTCGAAAGAGCCCGCGTCAGCGGCGCGGGCTCCTCGGCCTATTCGACTTCTTCCGACGCACCGCCGAGGCGGCGGCCGACGAGTCCCCCGAGCCCCTGACGGAGTCGGGGGGCGAGCTGGTCAACCAGGCCCGCGCCTTCCAGGATCTTCGCGTCGAGGACGTGATGAAGCCCCGCGGCGACATCGTCGGCGTCGAGCGCAGCTCGACCTTCGCCGACATCGTGGCGCGCTTCGTGGAGGCCGAGCATTCGCGGATGCCGGTCTACAAGGAGAACCTGGACGAGCCGGTGGGCGTGGTCCACGTGAAGGACGTCTTCAAGCTGCTGGCCCGCAAGACCCGCCAGCCGAAGCCGGACGACCACATCCTGTCGGGCCGCCACCACCTGGTGCGCGAGGTGCTGTATGTGCCGCCGTCGATGGCGGCCGCCCAGCTGCTGACCAACATGCGCGCCAAGCGCATCCACATGGCCCTGGTGATCGACGAGTTCGGCGGCGTGGACGGCCTGGTCACCCTGGAGGACCTGCTGGAGACCCTGGTGGGCGCCATCGACGACGAGCACGACGATGAGGGCGATCAGGCCTACCTGCCGATCGTCACCGACGACGAGGGCTGGATCGTGGATGGCCGCGCGCCGCTGGAGGAGCTGGAGCATGCCATCGGCGACGGCGCCGACCTGGCGCCCGAGGATCTGGACGAGGAGATCGAGACGGTCGCCGGGCTGGTGAACGCCCTGGCCGGCCGGGTGCCGCAGAAGCGCGAGCGGATCCTGCATCCCGACGGCTATCTGCTGGAAGTGCTGGCCGCCGATCCCCGCCGGGTGAAGCGGGTGCGCGTGCGCCGGCGGCCGACCGCCGCCGAAACCGCCGCCGAGGCCTGAGTGGCGCGACCCCGCTGGTATGCGCCGCTGACCGCGCTGGCGGGGGGGCTGGCCGCCGGGCTGGTCCATCCGCCGTTCGGCCTGCTGCCCGGCCTGCTGGGGTTCAGCCTGATCCTGCTGCGGCTGGAGACGATCCAGGCGCCCAAGCCGCTGCGCCAGGCCTTCTTCCTCGGCTGGCTGGCGGGCCTCGGCTACTTCGGGATTTCCACGTGGTGGATCGGCGAGCCGTTCCTCGTGGACGTGGCGCTGTATGGCTGGATGGCGCCCTTCGCCATCGTGCTGATGGGCGGGGGGCTGGCCCTGTTCTGGGGCTTGGCCGCCCTGGCCTATCGGGCGCTGCGGCCGCGCAGCGCGTGGAAGGTCCTGGTCTTCGCGGGCGTGTTCGCCGCCGCCGAATGGCTGCGCGGCCATGTCCTGACGGGATTTCCCTGGAACCTGGTGGGCGAGAGCTGGCGGGCGGGCAGCGCGCCGTCGCAGGCCGCCGCCGTGGTGGGCGCGTACGGCCTGAGCTGGATCACTCTGGCGCTGGCCGCCGCGCCGGCGATCCTGATGCTGCCGGTGCGTCGCCTGGCCCAGGCCGGCGTGATGGTCGCCGCCGGCATCGGCCTGACCGCGCTCTACGCCGGCGGCGCCGGTCGCCTGGCCGCCGCGGCGCAGGAGACCTACGCCAAGGACGCGCCGATCATCCGCGTGGTCCAGGCCAATATCGACCAGAAGGACAAGTGGAAGCCCGAGAACCTGGACCTGGTGTTCTCGGCTTACGAGGAGCTCACGGCGCGACCCGGGACGCGGCGGCCCGACGTGGTGATCTGGCCCGAGGGCGCCTTGCCGGCGGTGATCGATGAGATCATCGCGGCGGGTTCGCCCTATGCGCCGCGCCTGCGCGACGCCATCCAGCCCGGCCAGACCCTGCTGATGGGCGCCAACCGGGCCGAACCGGACGGCAAGGGCGGCTATCGCTACTTCAACACCCTGGTGGCCTTCCGCCGCGACGCGCAGGCGCTCCGGGTCGGCGGCTATTACGACAAGCACCGGCTGGTCCCGTTCGGCGAGTTCATGCCGCTGGGAGACATCGCCGGGCGCCTGGGCATCCGCAGCCTGGTGCACATGGAAGAGGACTTCACCGCAGGGCCGCCGTCCCGGCCGCTGGTGGTCCCGGGCATGCCCGCCGTGCAACCGCTGATCTGCTACGAGGCGCTGTTCCCGGGGCTGGGATCGGGCGGCGAGCGGGCGGCGTGGATCCTGAACGTCTCCAACGATGCCTGGTTCGGCCGCACCAGCGGGCCGTGGCAGCACCTGAACATCGCCAGCTACAGGGCCATCGAGCAGGGCCTGCCGATCGTGCGCTCGACGCCTACGGGCGTCTCGGCGGTGATCGACGCCCAGGGGCGCGTCCTGCCGGGCGCGACGCTGGGCCTGGGCCAGTTCGGCGTGATCGACGCGCGGCTGCCCGCCCCCGCCGCGCCCACGCTGTACAGCCGCTTCGGCGACGGTCCGTTCGCCGGATTGCTGGCGCTTTCCGCCCTCGCGTGGCTCGCCGGCCGGCGGCGACGGCCCCGCCCGCTCGCCGAATAGGATACCTAGCCTTGGCGCCACATAAGGATTTCTTTATAGGCGTGCGGCTTACTCGCCGGCCGCCATCCGCGCCGTTCCCAATCTTCGGAGCTTAGCTTTGAGCCGTTCCAGCTATATCTTCACCAGCGAAAGCGTGTCCGAAGGCCATCCCGACAAGGTCGCGGACCGGATCTCGGACACCGTGGTCGACGCATTCCTCAGCGTCGAACCCGAGGCCCGCGTCGCCTGCGAAACCCTGGTGACCACCAACCGCATCGTGCTGGCGGGCGAAGTCCGCGCCGGCAAGCCGGGCGCGTCCAAGGCCGAGAACAAGGCCCTGACCAAGGAGATCGTCCGGTCGCTGGAGCCCAAGGTCCGGGCCGCGATCAAGGACATCGGCTACGAGCAGAAGGGCTTCCACTGGAACAAGGCGAAATACGCCTGCCACCTGCACGAACAGTCGGCCCACATCGCCCAGGGCGTGGACGCGTCCGACAAGAAGGACGAAGGCGCCGGCGACCAGGGCATCATGTTTGGCTACGCCTGCGACGAGACCCCGGCGCTGATGCCGGCCACGCTGCAGTACAGCCACGACATCCTGAAGAAGCTGGCCGAGGTCCGTCACTCGGGTGAGTGCGCGGTGCTGGAGCCCGACGCCAAGAGCCAGGTGACGGTGCGCTACGAGGACGGCCGTCCGGTCGAGATCCTGCAGATCGTCGTCTCGACCCAGCACAAGAAGCGCATCGGCCTGCACATCGCCACGCCCAAGCGCCTGGAAGCCGTGATCCGGCCGTACGTCGAGGGCGTGGTCCCAGCGGGCCTGATCACCAAGAAGACCAAGTGGCACATCAACCCGACCGGCCGGTTCGAGATCGGCGGGCCGGACGGCGACGCGGGCCTGACGGGCCGCAAGATCATCGTCGACACCTACGGCGGCGCCAGCCCGCACGGCGGCGGCGCGTTCTCGGGCAAGGACCCTACCAAGGTCGACCGCTCGGCCGCCTACGCCTGCCGCTACCTGGCCAAGAACGTCGTGGCCTCGGGCCTGGCGCGCAAGTGCACGATCCAGATCAGCTACGCCATCGGCGTCGCCAACCCGCTGAGCTTCTACGTCGACCTGCACGGCACCGGCGAAGTCGATCCGGCCAAGCTGGAGCTGATGCTGCCCGAGATGATCGGCGGCGCCACGCCGCGGGCCATCCGCGAGCACCTGCAGCTGAACCGTCCGATCTACGCCCGGACGTCGGCGTACGGCCACTTCGGCCGCCAGCCCGACAACGAGGGCGGTTTCTCCTGGGAGAAGACCGACCTCGCCGACGAGCTGAAGAAGCTCGCCTAGGGCTTCTTTTCCGCGCAGGCCTCGCCGCACTTGGCGAGCGCCTGGGCCAGCTGCCGCTTCGTCACCGAGAGCTCCAGACGCATCAGGTAGACCTGGGCGTCCGAGCGTTCGATCTCGCTGGCCAGCTTGACCTCCGCAAGGGCGCGGGCGGCTTCGGCCGTCTTGAGCTTTTCCGCCATCGACGGGGCCTTGGCGGTCTGGGCCGTGGCGGCCCCGGCGACGGCCGTGATGGCCAGGGCGATGGCCAGGATGCGGGCGATGTGACGCGTCATTGCGCGGGCTTCCGGAACTTGAGAACGAACTGGTCGGTGTTGCGGTTCACCTCGCGGTCGAACACCATCTGATTGCGCTTGTCCGAGGGATTGCGGAGCAGGTCGCTCTCGGCGTCCAGCACGAAGCCGGCCGCCAACACCTCGCGCTTGACCAACGCTTCGTCGATCCGGTGCAGCGACAGCAGCACGCCCTCGTCCGCGCCCGCGACGGCGGAATGGTCGACCACGAAATAGATCCCGCCCGGCTTCAGCGCGTCGAACACCGCCTTGTTGAGCAGGGCCCGGCCCTGGCGGATGTCGTGATAATTCTGGGTGGTCCAGACCAGGTCCACCGGCTGCGGCACGGGGATCGACAGCGGCGCGCCGCTCAGCAGCGTCACGTTGGCGTAGGCCGGGTCGGCGGCGATGGCCTTGGAATAGGACGCCCGGGGCTCGGAGAACGGCACGGTGTAGACGTGGCCCTTGGGTCCCACGACCTTCGACAGGATGCGGGTGTAGTAGCCGTTACCGGGGATCAGCTCGGCGACGCTCATGCCCTCGCGGACGCCGGCGAACGCCACGGTCTCGGCCGGCTTGCGGCGGTCGTCGCGGAAGGTGTCGATGGCGGGCCGACCCGCGTCGGCGACCGCGGCCGCGATGACGGGTGGAACCTTGGGTTGGGCCTGGGCCGCGCCGCCCAGCAGCAGGGCGGCCCCCGCCACGATGAATAGAACCGGTCTCAAACGACAACTCCCCACAGATACGGCCTCTCTGGGCCGGGCCGGCGACTGCATAGCAATTCCCCTTGTCGCGCCAGTGCGTTAGAGCGCCGCCATGTCCGACGCCCATCCCCTGCTCCGCTCCTTCGGCCGCCTGAAGTCGCGGCCGATCAAGCCGCGCCAAGCCGCACTGATGGAGTCGCGGCTACCCCAGTTGCGCATTCCGGCCGGCCCGGTCGATCCCGCCGCGCTGATGCCCGGCGCGCGCGAGGTGTGGCTGGAGATCGGTTTCGGCGGCGGCGAACACATGGCCGCCCAGGCGGCCCGCGCGCCCGACGTCCTGATCCTGGGGGCCGAGCCGTTCGTCAACGGCGTGGCCAGCGCCGTGCGGCATATCGACGAGCAGGGCCTGGGTAACATCCGCCTGCACGACAACGACGTGCGAGAGCTGATCGCTCGCCTGCCGGACGCGAGCCTGGCCCGCGTCTTCATCCTGTTCCCGGACCCCTGGCCCAAGACCCGCCAGCAGAAGCGCCGCCTGGTCCAGCCGGAGCTGGTGGCCGAGCTGGCCCGGACGCTGCGCCCGGGCGGCCGCCTGCGCTTCGCCAGCGATGTGGCCAGCTATGTGGATTCCGCCCTGGAGCGGGTCGTCGCCAACCCGGCGTTCGCCTGGGCGGCGGGGCGTGCGGACGACTGGCGGGTTCCGCCGGCCGACCACATCACCACCCGCTATGAGGAAAAGCGCCTGGGCGACTGCGCCCCGGTGTTCCTCGACTTCGTGCGCGCCTAGACCATTCGGCGCTTGGGCTGGTTCGATCCCGGCACGCGCGAACCGCCGATGGCTCTAGCCGGCCGCCTTGACGTTGTGGGCCTCGATCGACTGCCGGATCAGGTCGGCGGCTTCCTCCGGGTCGGCCCAGCGGATGATGTCGACGCTCTTGCCCTTCTCCAAGTCCTTGTAGTGCTTGAAGAAGTGGGCGATCTGCTCGGTCAGGATGGCCGGCAGCGAGCGCCAGCTGTCCACGCCCGCGTAAAACGGATGCAGGGCGTCCACCGGCACGGCCAGGATCTTTTCGTCGCCGCCGGCCTCGTCGCGCATGATCAGGGCGCCCACGGGCCGCGCGCGGATGATCGCGCCCGGCACGACCGGGGTCGGACCCACCACGATGATGTCCATCGGGTCGCCGTCGTCGGCCAGGGTGTGCGGGATGAAGCCGTAGTTGCCGGGATAGAACATCGCCGTGTGCAGGAAGCGGTCGACGAAGATCGCGCCGGACTCCTTGTCCAGCTCGTACTTCACCGGCTCGCCGCCCTGCGGGATCTCGATCACGGCGTTGACGTCATACGGCGGGTTCACGCCGACGGGAATCTTGGAGAGGTCCATGGGAGGTCTTTCAAAGACACACAAAAGGAAGGTGCGCTCTCTGGGCGAAGTCCCGGCCCGAGTAAAGGCCGAGGCGTCCCGACGCCGCATGCCGGGCGCGCCTCGGCGTGATGTCGGTCAGAGTTTGAATTTGCCCAGCAGGTCGCCCAGGGCGCCGGACGGCGTCTGACCGTCCGGGGTCATCCGGTCGATCATCTGCGGCAACAGATCGGAGAGATGGCTCGCCGCCTGTTTTGGGTCGATCCCGAGCTTGCTGGCGATATCGGCGATCGGGCCGGACCCCAGGACGCTTTCGATCTGGGCGGCGGAGATCGGCAGGTTCTCGCCCTTGCCGACCCAGGATTGCGCCAGGTCGCCGAGGCCGTTCGCTTCGAACGCCTGGACGAGCCCGCCGAGGCCGCCTTGCTGGTTCTTCAGCAGGTCGGTGATCGCCGAAGCTGCACCGCCACCGCCGGCGGCGCCGAGGATGTTGTCGAGAATGCCCATGGCTGGTTCCTTACGTCGCGCCCCATCGCGACGAAGCTCCGCCTCGCGCCTCGTGAGAGTCAAGGCAAGGTTCGAAGACGGCCGCGCCCGCCGATTCATCGGGGCTGACAAGGACCTCTCCCGTCGCTATATATGCCTCAACATCGTCCGTTAGCGCTGTATGGCGCCTACGAGCGGCGGGCTCCGGCCCGACCGCTTTTTTCTTTGCCGGAGGCCTGGGTTCCCGTGCGTGGGAAGACCACTGAAGATCTCAAGCTTTTGGAGCTGCTGGACCCCGTCGCGGACGCCGTGGGATACGCCATCGTGCGCCTGCGCCTGATGGGCGGGCTGGAGCGCCGCAAGCTGCAGATCATGGCGGAACGGCCTTCGGACGGGGACATGAACGTCGAGGATTGCGCGCGCCTGTCGCGCGCCATCTCCGAGGTCATGGACGCCGCCGACCCGATCAGCGGGGAATATCTGCTGGAGGTCTCGTCGCCCGGGATCGACCGGCCGCTGACCCGCATGGCCGACTTCGTGGCCCACGAAGGCTTCGAGGTGAAGCTGGAACTGGACCGCCTGGCCGAGGGGCGCAAGCGCTTCCGCGGCGTGCTGGCCGGCGTCGAGGGCGACCAGATCGGCATCGATCTCGAGGGGGAAGAGGCGACCGCCATGATCCCCTTCGCCTGGGTCATCGAGGCCAAGCTGGTGCTGAACGACCAACTCATGAAGCGGGGGGCCGAAAGTCGCGCCGCCCGCATCGCATCCGAACAACAGACGACCGAGTAGAGGGAAATTCCCATGAGCCTGACCGGCATTTCCGCCAACCGGCTTGAACTTCTGCAGATCGCCGAGGCCGTGGCCCGCGAGAAGTCGATCGACAAGGAGATCGTCATCGAGGCGATCGAAGAAGCGATCCAGAAGGGCGCGCGCTCGCGCTACGGCGCCGAGCACGACATCCGGGTCCACATCGATCCCAAGACCGGCGAGACCACGATCAAGCGCGTGATCACCGTCGTGGCCGACGACGCCGTCTTCGGCGGCGGCGTCGACGAGGAAGGCAATGAGCTGCCCGTCGAGGAACCGCCGGGCATCATGCGCCTGACCGACGCCAAGCGTCGCGAGAAGGCCGCCGCCATCGGCGACACCTACGAAGAACTGCTGCCGCCCTTCGAGTTCGGCCGCGTCCAGACCCAGATGGCCCGCCAGGTGGTGATGGGTAAGGTCCGCGACGCCGAGCGCGAGCGCCAGTTCGAAGAGTACAAGGATCGCGTCGGCGAGATCGTCAACGGCACGGTCAAGCGGGTCGAGTACGGCAACGTCGTCGTCGACCTGGGCCGCGGCGAAGGCATCATGCGCCGCGACCAGTCGATCCCGCGCGAGAACTTCAACATCGGCGACCGGATCCGCTGCTACATCTACGACGTCCGTCGCGAGGCCAAGGGTCCGCAGATCCTGCTCAGCCGCGCGCACGGCGGCTTCATGGCCAAGCTGTTCGCCCAGGAAGTGCCGGAAGTCTACGACGGGGTCATCGAGATCCGCGCCGTGGCCCGCGACCCGGGCAGCCGCGCCAAGATGGCGGTGATTTCCAACGACAGCTCCATCGATCCCGTCGGCGCCTGCGTCGGCATGCGCGGTTCGCGCGTGCAGGCGGTGGTCGCCGAGCTGCAGGGCGAGAAGATCGACATCATCCAGTGGAGCCAGGACGAGGCGACATTCATCGTGAACGCCCTGGCCCCGGCCGAAGTGTCCAAGGTGGTGATGGACGAAGAGGACGAGCGCGTCGAAGTGGTCGTGCCCGACGAGCAGCTGTCGCTGGCCATCGGCCGCCGCGGCCAGAACGTCCGCCTCGCCTCGCAGCTGACCGGCTGGCAGATCGACATCATGACCGAGAGCCAGGAGAGCGAGCGCCGCCAGCGCGAGTTCACCGAGCGCACGGCCCTGTTCCAGGAAGCCCTGGACGTGGACGAGGTCATCGCCCAGCTGCTTGTCACCGAAGGCTTCGCCACGGTCGAGGACGTGGCCTACGTGGACGTCTCGGAAGTTGCCTCGATCGAGGGCTTCGACGAGGACACCGGCGCCGAGATCCAGGCCCGCGCCCAGGAATTCCTGGACAAGGAAGCCGCGGAACTCGACGGCAAGCGCAAGGCGCTGGGCGTCGACGACGCCATCCTTGAGATCGAAGGCATCACCCTGCCCATGGCGGTGGCCCTGGGCGCCGGCGACGTGAAGACCGTCGAGGATCTGGCCGGCCTGGTGCCCGACGACCTGCGCGGTTGGTTCGAAAGCAAGAACGGCGAGCGCGTGCGCGAGCCGGGCATCCTGGAGTCCTACAATCTGGAGCCGGCCGACGCCGAACTGCTGATCATGCGCGCCCGCGTGGTGATGGGCTGGGTCGAGGCGCCGCCGGAACCGGAAGTGGTCGAGGAAGAGCTGGCTGAAGAGCCGCTCGAAGCCGCCGCCGACGCCGAACCCACCGAAGAGCACATCGCCGAGGCGCAAGCCGCCGGCGAAGCTCAAGACGCTTAAGGTCGGGTAGGTGTCCCGTCATGGAGCTCCCAGCCGCTAGGCCCCATTCGACCCTCGCCGAGGCATCGCGCGAACGGCGCGATATCGTATCCGGCGAGGTGATGGAGGAGGCGCGGCTGATCCGTTTCGTGACGGGTCCCGACGGTCAGGCCGTCCCGGATCTGGCGCGCAAGCTGCCCGGCCGTGGGATGTGGGTCGCGGCCGACCGTGTGTCGGTCACCACCGCGGCGAAGAAGGGTCTGTTCGCCCGATCCGCCAAGGCCAAGGTGACCGCCTCGGCCGAGCTTGCCGACCAGGTGGAAACCCTTCTCAAGACTCGTCTTTTGTCGGCGCTGGGCCTTGCGCGGCGCGGCGGCGACCTTACTTCGGGGTTCGAAAAGGTTCACGCCGCGATTGCCGCCGGCAAGACCGCATGGCTGATCGAAGCCTCGGATGGGGCCGCCGACGGACGGCGAAAACTGTGGGCCTTGGCCCGGAAACAGGCCCGTCCGCCGGGCCTGATCGGCCTGTTCACCGGCGCCGAATTGAGTTTGGCCTTAGGCGCCGAGAATGTGATACACACCGCCTTCCTTGCGGGGCGAGCCGCCGGGCATTGGGCCGAAGATGTCCGACGCCTGACGGGATTCAGTCCGCTCCTTCCTGAGGATTGGCGCGAGGAGCCTGTCGAGGCGAAGCGGGAGCCATAAGGCTTTCCGCCCGTCCTTGTTTGAGGCCCTCGTGGTTTCAGGCGGGCGATGTTTAAGGGATCAAGGCTGGGATCCGCCCGGTCGACGAGTAAAGCGAGCGAATGAGCGACGAGAACAACAACGGCCGTAAGCCCCTGACCCTGAAACCCCGCACCGGCGGGTCGGTCAGCTCGGGCACGGTGAAGCAGAGCTTCAGCCACGGCCGGACGAAGACGGTGGTCGTCGAGACCAAGCGCGCCCGGCAGCACGGGGCGCCCAGCGGCAATCTGGCCGCGCCGTCCGCTCGTGAGAACCGCGGGTTCGACCCTGCGCCGCGTCCCGCCGCGCCGCAGCAGGGTCAACGCCCCGCCGCACAGCCGAACGACGGCCTTTCGCCCGAAGAACGCGCCGCGCGCCAACGGGTGATCGAGACCGCCCGCGCTCAGCAGGCGCAGGCCGAAGCCGACCGCCAGGCCCGCGCTCGGGCCGAGGCCGCCGCGGCTCCGGCCCCCGTCGCCG